>NZ_CP156681.1:1270000-3123939 GCF_052474395.1 Niveispirillum fermenti
GGCCGCGAGGTCCTTGAGGAACAAGGCATTCATGGTGCCCTTCAAGCCCACGTGTAACTCGCTGATCTCGCCTTCCGCAAGGGTGATGATCTTGACGCCGGCGAACTGGAGCTGCCGATGCAGGATGGCGGTATCGGCCTGGTCCCGGCTTAAGCGGTCCAGGGCCTCGGCCAGAACGATGTCGATCTTGCGGGCTTGTGCGTCCTGGACCAGTGCCTGGATGCCGGGGCGCAAGGTCAGGGAAGCGCCGCTGATGGCGGCGTCCTGATAGGTGCCGATCACTTGCCAGCCATCGCGGGCGGCTTGTTCGCGGCAGATGCGGAACTGGTCCTGAATAGAGGAGGCGCTCTGCTGGTCGGACGAATAGCGGGCATAAATAGCGGTGCGGAGGCTCATGAGTCACCGACTTTACGGGGATGGGGGAGCAACCTTCCTGAACAGAAGGCTATCACGCTTCGTCAGGGTGGGGGCGCTTGTCGTTCGCGGTCGTCGCGGCGATCAGGTCCCGAGCGATCTTGCGACCGAGAGCAGCGGCCACCACGAGTACCGCAGGATCAAGCGTATCGGCATGGGCATTGAGCGGCTTTGTGTTGCCATCGTTGGCGGGCGGAATGACAAGGCGGAGATGGATCATGTGCTTAGCACTCTGGGCCGTGAAGGACGCACAGCGCGTCCCATTCCCCGGCGATATGCTCCAGCACCCAGACTTGGCCCACCCTTCATCTGACCATCAAGAAACGCGGCTTACATATGCGTCATGCGCATGTCTGGTTGGGGCTTGGCGTGGTGCCGAGATCCAACCATCTATGCCGTCCCTATTTGAATAAGGTGCGTCAGGGGCCCGGAACCTCCATCCGAACGTCGCCACTTGGCGGTAGCCGGCCACCGACCCATATGGAAGCCCCGTTCCTGTCATCACCAATGATATGGTGAAGGTATCCATCCATGGGGGCGAACGAGCCCCCCATGGATAGCCCTGGGTCAAAGTGCCAGCTCAGTGCTGGTGGGGATGGCCGCGACAAGCACTTCCAGTTCGTGACCCGACATGCTGCCACGCTCGAGCAGGATGCAGGCCACCTTGTCGATGGCCTGCTGGCGCGGTCGAAGAAGCGCCATCACCCGTTCATGCTCCTCGGTCAGCATGCGGCTGACTTGGTCGGCCAAGGAGGGGTGAGCAGACAGGAACGAAGCGGCATTCTCAGGCGCGGCGTTGCCAAGCCACAGCAGTCGGTCACCAAACCCGTGGCCCGCCAACATGGAGGCTGCAAGGCTGGTGGCCCGCGCGAGATCGCTGTTCACCGGGCCACCCGACCCGAAACCTGCGGCTCCCAAGCACAACTCCTCTGCCGCACGCCCCGCCAACAGAATGCGGATATGAGAACGGGCGTGGGCCGCAGTGTCGAACTGGCCCAGTTCGAACCGAACACCGGCATGGTCGCCCTGAACCTTGACGATCTGGACCTTGCCCGGCATCTCGATGGCGGCGGCGATTGCATGACCAGCCTCATGAACAGCGACCCTGAAATGCAGATCGGGGGACACGGCTTCAGGCCGTGGGATATCCGCCACCAAGTCCTCGGGCGTCATCGGCCGCCCGGCGCGACGGGCCTTACGCTTGGCATCACGCGCCCACAGTTCGGCTTCGGCACCGGATGCGACCATGCCCGCCACATAGGGAAGGAGGTCAACACCGGGGAGATGGTCAGGACCGAGGTGCTGGCGCAAGATTCCGGCCAATGCTTGATCGTCGGGCAGGGACACCATGATCACCCGATCGAGCCGCCCAGGCCTTACCAGGGCCGGGTCGACCGCAAGGCTGTTGGCTGCCGCCAGCAGCACGACCCCTTCCCTGGCAAGGGTTCCGTCGGTCGCCTCGAGCAGGGCGTTGACGACCTGGAGACTATAGTCCCTTTGGTTGTTCCGCAGGGATTGCCGATCCGGGAACGCATCGACCTCATCGAGGAACAGGATGCAGGGCGCTTCAATCCGCGCTCGGTTGAACGTGCTGCGCATCGCCGCCAGCATGTGGCCGAGATGCCCTGCGGCCTGCCATTCTGAATGCGATCCGGTGACCAGCGGCAGCCCAGTGGTGCCAGCCAGAATCCGGGCGAAGGAGGTCTTGCCCGTGCCAGTGGGCCCGACCAGCAAACAACCACGATCGACGTCCTGCCAGGGCAAGCGTCCCGCCCTGTATTCCTTGAGATCTTCGAGCAGGTTGAGACCCCACTTCTTTGCATCATCCATTCCGTGCAGGTCGGCCAGCTTGGGACCAGCATACGGGATGGCTTGCGATGCCAGGTTCGCGAAAGACCGGAGACGCTGAATCCAGGCATCGCCGTCTTCTCCCAGCCGCCGTGACAACCGGAGGATATCGGGGTTGAGGTAGCCGCAGAGGCGATCGTCGATGGTGATGGAGGGATGGTGACCCGTCAGCACGTGTGCGGCCACCGTCATTGCGGCGCCGTCCAGCGTCGGAAGGGTCAGATGGTGATCCGCGGCATGTCTGACGGATGCCGGCATGCGATCCAGCCGGGAGGCCAGCATGATGACGCCCTTGCCATTGCCCAATGCCGTGGTCATGGAGTCAATGTCGTGCGGAGCCCAGTGCCTGTCCTTTTCCCCTAACTCGCTGAACCATGCCCACTCAGGTCGAACAGGTTCCTCGGGTTCTTCCGAAAACGGAGTTTCTTCATCATCAGGGAGAGCCAAGGTCTCCATCATTGTCTTGAACTGCGCATCATCCATTTCCGTGGGGCCGGAAAGGTAGAGCTTCAACGTTTCGCGAACAGGGCGAATCCAGTCCGGTCCAGGCACTTCGACGACGACGAGGCAGCCGCCCTTGTCCAGCGCATCGGCGATCTGTGGTGATGCGGCGAGGCAGCGATCGAGCATCGCCCATGCGGTGGCGCAGTCACCGGTCGTAACCGTCGGAGAAGGGCGTGGGGCCTGCTCCATCTCGAGGGAAGCGGCGACCTGAGCGTTGTATCGTTTGGCGGCGACGGCCAGGGTGAGCGGCACATCGGTGGCGGCATCGGTCATGGTTGGCCTCTTAACAGGCAAAGGGTGGGTGTTCCCGTCGACGGATGGTCGGCGGGCGGTGCGGATGGGCATAGGGGCGCACGCCTGATGATGCAGGCATGGCGAAGGCAGTGGCCGGCTCCCAGAGGCGGCGGCAACTGCTCTATGCGGAGAAGGGGGCCGTGAGGGTGAAGGTCACGGATCAGAAGGCGTGCACAACAGTAGGTGCAGGCGACCGAGTTCCTGGATGTGACGCAAGGCGGCGCTCAGGGTGATCAAATCCCTTCCCTTTCTGGGTTTTCAGGACGATCACGGCGGCCAGCGATGTGATGCAGAACTCGGTAAAGGGTTCACGACAGGATGAGATGAAACTGGGGACGATCAGTATACGGAGACGGAAGCAGGCTCGATGAGTTCGAAGCTCGCCATAAGATTCGGCAGATCATCTTCAAGTGCTTGTTCGGACAGCAATTCGCTCAGCTGGCGACCGAATTCCTTGTAGGTACGTTCGACGACGCTCTGCAGATCGACGCCGTACCGTACCTCCAGTTCGCCCAGGCTGACCTGGAGGTCTGGGGACACCGCCGAAAATCCGTGAATGGCGCATACGCAGGCGGTCGTCGTCGTGACGTCGATATTCAGCGTCTCCTTGGCGAAGCTCTTTGCCACGAGCCTCTGACAACGCAGGTCTCGCTCGGTTTGGCGGGTCTTTCCAGCGTCGGTTTTGGCCATACCGCGTTTTAACTCGAGGATGTCGATGGCTTCCCGATCCTGATCCACAACGACGATGTCGGGAGTGACCTTGCGGCCTTTACCGTGCTCGTAATGCAGATCGGATTGCAGGATCGCCGCCTTACCCGCCGCACTGTTGACGAACTGGTCAACCTCCGCCGGAATGTAAATGGCTGGCGTGCGAAGGACGATCAGGCGCGGCGATGCCTTCAGGGCTTCGCTCACTGCCGTCTCCAAGAGCTGCCCGTCGCTGCGTACCGCAGACATGATGACCCCATATGGGCGCAGATATTTCGACGGTACGATGGGATCCGGGTGCACAGGCAGATGGCGGAGGCGCTTGATCGTCCGCGCCATGAGGTCGGTCACCGGTCTGGGTAGAGCTACAGGTGGTTGGTGGAAAAGCATGATCGAAACCTCGGTGTGTTGATGACACGCCATAAATAAGACGCGTCATTTTTCTTGTCAAGGCTTCGCTGTTGTGATTGTGCGAAATTTGGATATGGTGCGGCGTTCTAGAATTCGACGGGGAAAAGCAGATGGCGCGGCCGAACTGGGATGGCATTTCAGAGGCGAGCCAGCTGCTTAAGGAAGTCCTTTTAGAACAAGGTCTTAGCGAGGCTGTCGAAACGCGTGTGCGCAGGGCCCATGAGATACTGTCTTTGAAGGTCGATGGTGCGATGCCGAAGGAGGAGTTCCGTGAACTCCGCCGCCAGTTAGGGCGTACGCAGGAAGATCTGGCTTTAGATCTAGGCAAACGACTTCGACAAATTTCCCGGTATGAGAACGGCGAAGTGCCGATTCCCGCATCTATCGCAGAGAAGCTTCGGGAACTCTGCGATCGCATCAAATAGGGATGATGATCGGAACCTTCGGTCACATGCGCAGTTCCAGATGGTGTGGGCCGTGACGCTGTGATGCCTTGCAAGCTCTGGAACATATTCAGCGCACTATGGCTTGCTGGCGTTCACCGTCAGCTGGGCGGTAAATGCCCGTATATTGACCGATCAGGCATTTCTGCGTGTATGGCGAGCGCGACCTCTGGGCTCTGGTAGCTTGCCTGCCCCATGTGGAAACCTGTTCCATAATTGAACTCGGCCATGGCATAATAGCTCCGCTGTCTGAAGGCCTGAGAACCCGACGATGGTGCGCATCCTGCGCGAACACGAGGTTATCCCGCTCTGTCGGGTGGCCCTTCGGCATACAAGACCCTCACGGGAAAACCGTTGGGGCGCGTGACCTCGTGCTCGCGTTCTCAGCCGCCCGGCGCCAGCCGGAACGGGACGGGTGCGCTTGTCAACACGAGGAGACAAGATGCCCGACACGTACATCGTGCCGTTGGAACTCCATGCCGTCGGCTGCCCCTGCTGCGCCGGGCGGGTCAAGTCCGACGATGAACCCCAGGCCGCGACCGCCCTGACGACGACAATCCCCGGCGTTTCCGCCTACGACCTGTCCACCGTCGACCTGCGGGCCCTGCTGGCCTATCGCAGCGACCTCGACAGTGCCGGCAACTTCGCAGCCGGCGCCGCTCGCTGGAACTTCGACGCATCAGCTGGCAAAGGCTTAACCTATCTGGAGGCGCTGAACTCGACCGTCGGCGTCGGCACGGGCGTTGCGCTCAACTATAACTTTGCCCAGGCCGCCGGCGTCGGCGGCTTCGTCGGTATCAGCGGCTTCCGGCCGATGAACGCCGTCGAGAAGCAGATCGTCGTCGAGCAGCTGGCGAAATGGGCCGCCGTGGCCAACGTCACCTTCACCGAGACGACCACGAATACCGGCAAGACCCTGTCCTTCGGCACGGATACCTTCTCCGAAGCCGAAGCCCCCGCCGTCGGCCTGGGGGGCTACCCCGGTTCCGTTTCCTACACCCAGGACGCCGCCGGCAAGGTGTCATCCATTACCTACACCCCCTACGCCGGCGATATCCGCATCGACAATACCTGGCTGAACCGCATGCAGGCCGACGGCACGGTGACCACGGCCGAGTACAACGCCATCGCCCATGTCGTCCTGCACGAAATCGGACATGGGATGGGGCTTTCCCATACCTTCGGCAACGACATCTCGCTGGCCGCCGACTATCAGGTCAAGACATTGAGCATCATGTCTTACGCCGACGTGGGCAAGAACACCTACGGCTGGAACGCCGCCGGCACCGCATTGCAGATCGACGACAGCAACCTGAAGATCCTTGACGTGCTGGCCATCCAGCATCTCTACGGCGCCAACACCGCGACCAACGCCGGCAACAACACCTACACCTGGGCCCAGGATACGGCTTTCCGCACGACACTTTATGACGCGGGCGGCACCGACACGATCGACCTGTCCGCCTCGACCATGCGTTCGTCCATCGACCTGACCCCGAACAGCCTGTCGAGCATCAACCTGCGGGTGACCGTCGCCGAAAAGCTGGTCAACACCGCCACCATTTACCAGAGCGCCCAGAACGCCGCGCAGCTCTATACCGGCGAGAACAACCTGGGCATCGTCGGGACCATCGAGAACGTCAAGGTTGGGTCGGGCAACGACCGGATCAACGGCAATTCGGTGGCCAACGAGATCTCGGGCGGGGCGGGCAACGACAGCATCTGGGGCGGGGCCGGCGACGACCACCTGTTCCTGGGTACCGGCAATGACTGGGTGGTGGCCGGTTCCGGAAGCAATGTCGTCGATGGCGGCGCGGGGATCGACGTGGCCGGGGTCGGCGGCACTCGTTCGGCCTTCACCATTTCCACCAACGCCGCCGGCACGGTTGTGACGGGGCAGGGCATCGCCGACGTCTACACCGGCGTGGAGTTCCTCGCGTTCACCGGCAACAAGTTGCTCCTGAACGTGCCTGTGAGCTTCAACCGCATCGGGACCTTCGACGAGGGCTTCTACCTGTCCCGCAATCCCGACGTGGCATCGGCCGTTGCGGCCGGGGTGCTCACCAGCGGCATGGACCATTGGACGAAGTGGGGCCAGGCTGAAGGACGCGCCGCCATCGATTTGGCGGCGAACCCTTTCTACGATGAGACCTTCTATCTGGCGGTCAACCCGGACATCGCCGCCGCCGTGAAGGCCGGCACGTTCGCCACTGGCTACGAACACTTCCTCACTTTCGGCAAGGCCGAGGGGAGGGTGGCAAACCCGTTGTTCGACGCCGCCTACTACCTGGGCCACAACCCGGACATCAAGGCGGCGGGTGTCGATCCCTGGACGCACTTCATGAGCTTCGGCTGGAGAGAAGGGCGCGATCCCTCGGCCTATTTCGACGTGTCCGCCTACCTGGACCAATACCAGGACCTGAAAACCGCCGAAGTGAACCCGCTGGCCCATTATCTTGAGCGCGGCCAGGTCGAAGGGCGACTCCTCATCGCGACCGGCGACCTCGACATCGATTGGACCTATTTCGGCTGACCGACAAACGCTGGTCTTCGCCATTCCCTTTCAACAAACAGACTGCCGGCGGGATGCAGCGTCCCGTCGGCGCCATCCAGAGGAGAACAACATGAAGGATTCCGCCGCGACGGCTGTCGCCCTTGGCAGTATCGAGGCCATCCGGTCTGCGCTCGTGCTGGAAGCCGGCACCGACGCGGCTCGGATTGAGGCCCTGCGTGTACAGATGTCCGAGGCCGCGACCAAAATGAAGCGAGCCGGCTACTGGGCACTGGCGCTTGGCATCCTGCTCAGCCTCACCGTTCTGGGTGCCGTGATTGGCCTGCCCATGGCGTTGACCGGCGCGGTGATGGCCTGGGTTTTCGGTAGGCGGGTACGGAATGTAAACGAGGCGTGCCGGCAGTACTTGGCCTCCATACAAGCAGGATGAGCGAAGGGGGGCCGGCCCTCTCGGCACCGCTTAGTTCCACTTCAGGGCGAGCCGGAAAACTTCGGCCGATTGTAAGCGGATGACTGGTGTCGGCCAGAGCGTCCGCATGGATGGTTTCTACTTAGAACCGACATCAAAGAGAAGGTGACGACATGAAAAATATGATGAAGTACGGTCGAGTTCTGGCATTGGTCCCGCTGCTGGCCTTGGCTGCGTGCGGTGGCGAACCAAGCGAAGGTGAGATGCGCGATGCACTGCAGGCGCAGTTCGACAAGGCGAACAAAATGGCAGCGGAACGAGGCGTTGCCGGCTTCAAAGCCGTATTGGAGAAGTTCGAGAAGGTGAGCTGCGGCAAGACGGACGGCAGTTCCATATATAACTGCACCGTGACGATTAAGTGCAGCGGACCGATGATGAACCTGGACGGGACAACGGAGATGCGGTTCAGCAAGGGTGGCGACGGGTGGGTGGTGGTTCAATGACAGCCTTGGTGGCGAGGGTGTAACGCGCCGGGGACGGTCAGGGTGGAATAGGCGGACGTGGTGCTGGTAGCTTGCTTCACCCGCCCGCCGATCCATCGTCTTGGTGGGTTGCCCAGGGTGGAAATTTCAATGCCGACCACCTTGGTGGTGAAGTGGCTGCTTCTCACGATATGTCGTTGGGTGGCACGCCTTGAGCGCCGGCGATCAGTGAACAGCAGACCAAATTCAGGGCTGTCCATGTTCCTAGGTTCCATCCATATGCGGCGTATGTGAACTGCTTGGAGAGGGGAACATGGATACCGATGCGTTGGCGGGCGACATCAATGAGGCAATGAGACGGTACGCCATTATAGTGGGGCGATTTTCCCTGCTCCAAGAAAAATGGAAACACAAAGAAAATCTCACTAAAAGGACGATTGCCCAATATCAATCGATAATAAATAATGTTATTCCAAAAATTATGAATCTAGATGACTTCCGTCCTTCAGAGTATTATGGATCATCTGTGGATAATGTATTGTTAAAGGTGATGAGCGATGATGTCAAATCCAATGGAAGCCTGCGGTCTATTCGTTCGGCTATCCTGCACATGGTTTTGCAATTGTTTTGGGGAATTGCAAATGATTTGCGCGATCGTCAATTTTCAATTGCAAGTGGACAAGATGTTGAAAACTTCTCCACTATTCTTGATAAATTAGATAGGCTCCTCAAATGGTTTGAGGCCTTGCTTGTGATAAAATTTACCATAAATAAAAGTAATTCTAACATCAGTCCACGTCAATTGTTGAGTGCGAGTGAAAGAGATAGGATATACCAGTATCTTTTTAAGGGTAACGGAAGATATTGGGCTGCTGCTTCCGTTCTGTTTCTCACCGGATGCTCTCCAGATGACGTTCGGCGCGGTGTTTGTGTTGAATATTCGACAGGCGCAATCAAATTTCTCTTCGACTATTCGAAGAAGGGTAAAGAATTAGCACGAGACATTAGCATCGCTGTGGAGGATCCCTTCTATGGTCTTGCCGTGAAACTGAAAGATGATCATTCGCGAATTGACCTTGGTGGAGTAGAATTGTGGCGTACATCAGAACTCGCCCGCGCAGTTAGTAATATTGGTACGGATATTGGATTAAAGAAGGCAATATGTCCTACATCATTTCGACATGCTTTCGCATGCGATCTTGGACGCATTGGATTTTCTCGAAATATTATTGCTCACGCACTCGGTTATAAGAGCGGAGCCGCTCGAATTCTTTTTGTTCGCCCGAAGATGGGGTTGAAAGGAAGGAAGGTAAAGGTTGGTTGGTCGGAGCCGGGAGGGACCTTAGTTGTTCATTCTACGCCCGATTCCAAGTCGGGTCGGTCTCAGCATTGACCATCGAATACATAAAACGCTGACGTGGGCCCGCCTAAAAGCGGCTTACGTGTATGATATTACTAAGAATTATACGGGCCTCTTGTGGTGAGGCCGGTCTGCCGAGAACGCCTGATGGCTAGGTGCCGGCATCGGGACCATTGTGTTGTCATCTGTTCGAAATTATTAAAATTCTCGTAAAAATCCACACATGATTGTATCGACCTCAAAACGATGAATATCATTGTATATCAGTACATAAACACGTTTTAAGGTGTGTGGGTGATCGGCTCCCTGGCTGTACATAAAACACACGAGTTGGATGGATAAAGTCCTTCGGTCGCGGACAAGCGGCTGGATCCACCGGCTGCTTATGCGATATCTGTGTTATCGTATAATATTTTGATATTTCAATTGTTTGCGCCGTTTTAATGCTGATTCACTTATTGTCTGTCTTATCGAAATATATATAAATATTTCAATGAGATGGAGCATTTTATGGATGGTAATTCGTCGTCTCTTTTTTTGATTCTACATAAAACTCCATTATTCGAAGATAATACAGCCCAGTTTTTGATGTTAAAACACGTTTAGAAAGCTGATGTAACGGAGGGGAAAGATTATCCAGGTGGCGGAAAACTCCAGGTCTTCATGATTTCTGAAACGGACAGCTCGGGGAAGCTCTCCGCGACGAGCCGATTGAACATGGCCAGCGCCGTTGCGCGCTGTGCCAAGTCGATCTGCCCGGTCCGCAGCTTGATGGACAGGGCTGAGGACATCTCGGTGCCGGTCCAGTCGCTGATGACGAGCAGCGCCGGGTCCTGGTCCGCGAGCCACCCCTGGATGCGGGGCGTCATGGCTTCGTTTGAAAGGGCCGCGACGATCAGCGAGGTGTCGAGGTAGAGCATCAGTAGCGGTCGCCGTCCCGCATCGACCGGACCAGGTCGCCGGCGTCTACCGGCTTGCGCGGCTTGGCCGCGGCCGTCAGATGCGCGACCGGCTTGCCGCGCCGGGTGATGTCGATGGAGGCCCCCGCCTCGACGCGGTCCACGAGTTCGTTCAGGTGGGCCTTGGCGTCCGCGAGGTTTACCGTGTCCATTTCATGCTCCTGACCATATAGATGGTCATATAGCGCAGAGGAGGATGGAATTCCGGCAGCACGGGTCTGCTGCTGGCATATGGAGGCGCCCTCCATGTGCTGGTCTGCTGCTGGCATATGGAGGCGCCCTCCATGTGCTGGCGCTTACGCGCCCTGAGAACCAAAGGTGGTGGCGAGGGAAATCGGGCGGCCCTCAGCACCGTGGTGGTGGTACGCGGACCTGCCCGAGCCTGAGAACGGCTAAACCCCGTTGCGCTTCGCCTCGTCTTCCCCTTTCAGCGGAACAGCGCTGGCCGGATCAACTCCGCTCGGTGTCGACGGCGACCCCGCGCGCGAAATCCGTGTAGGTGTGCAGTGGACGGCCCAGCAGTCTGGTCAGGCGTTCGACGTCACCGGTCTCGGGGATCATGCCGTCGCTGACATAGCGTTCGGCCATCAGGCGCATCTCATAGGCCATCCACCGGGGCATGAACCCTGCCAGGTTCTGTTCGAACCCGCTCGGGTCATCGCCGCCATAGACGACCGGGCAGCCCAGGGCGTCCGACCAGATCGCGGCCAGGTCCGCGCCGGTCAGGGTGTCGGGGCCAACCAGGTTGATGGTCTCGTTCGGCAATTTGCCAGGGGACTGCGCGCGGCGGACCAGTTCGATCGCGGCGACCTCGGCGATGTCGCGGATGTCGACCATGGCCACGCCCTTGACGCCGATCGGCATCGGATAGACACCGTGGTTCAGGATGACGTCCTTGACCATCAGGTCGTTGTCGATGAAGTAGGCCGGGCGCAAGACCGTGGCGCTGAAGCCCATCTGCTCGATCATACGCTCTGCAGCGGACTTCACCGCGAAATGCGGCACATTCACGAAGCGGTCGGCGTGGATCACCGACAGGTAGACGACGCGGTCGATGCCGCACTCGCGGGCGATGTTCAAGGCGACCAGCGCCTGGGTGAATTCGTCGCCCGCCACGGCATTGAGCAGGAACAGCGTGCTGACGCCCTTGAAGGCGCTGCGCAGCGCGTCGATGTCCAGCATGTCGCCCTTGGCAATTTCCACGCCGGCCGGAAAGTCGGCCTTGGCGGGATCGCGGACCAGGACGCGTACGTCGGCGCCGCGATTCAGGAGTTGCTGGACGACATGGCGGCCGACACGGCCGGTGGCGCCGGTAACGAGGATGGTCATGTGAGTATCTCCGGGTTGGGGTGATTGGATGAATGGAGAAATGACCGATCCACACGAAGGCCAATAGCCGCTATATCTGAACAGATCGTCTCATTGGTGGAACAGATGGACCTGCTTGCGCTTGCCGACTTCAACCTCGTCGCCCGGCATGGCGGGTTCGGCCGCGCCGCCCGTGCGGCGGGCCGCCCCAAGGCCACGCTGTCGCGCCGGGTCGCCGACCTGGAGGCGGGCCTGGGCCTGCGCCTGTTCGAGCGTGGAGGGCGCACGCTGAAGCTGACGGAGGAGGGCCGGGCGCTGTTCGAGCGGACGGGCATCCTGCTCACCGAGCTCGATGAGGCGGCGGCGGCGATCGCGTCGGGCGGTGAGGCTCCATGCGGGCGCCTGCGGGTTAGCGCCCCGCTGCTGTTCTCCCAGACCGTCATGGGCAGGCTGGCCGCCGGCTTCGCGTGCAAATTCCCCGAGGTCCGGCTGGAGGTGACGACGGACGACCGCCAGGTCGACCTGGTGGAGGAGGGCTACGATCTGGCGATCCGGGTGAATCCTGACCCGGACGAGACCCTGGTCGGCAAGGTCTTCCTCCGCGATCGCCTAGTGGTCGTGGCCAACCCCGGCTTGGCGTTGCCGCAGGACGGATCCACCGTTCGGGCCGTCGTGCGCGGCGCTGGTGATGGAGCGGAGACATGGGAGGTCATGACCGCAGAGGGAGTGTCCAGGCTCGCGGTTGACCCTGTAATGAGACTGTCGTCGCTGGTCATGGTCCGCGATGCGGTCCGGGCAGGCATCGGGGCTGCGCGCCTGCCCGTTTCGCTGGTGACCAGGGACTTGGATGCAGGCCGCCTGGTGCATTGGGGTGACGTTGCCGGGCCGGAGATCGAGCTGTGGGCTCTCTATCCATCCCGACGGCTGCTCAGCGCCCGTGTCTCGGCCTTCCTTGATCACCTGAAGGCGGCGTTCCCGAATGGCACGCCGGGTGAGTTGGCGATCTACATTGACTGAGGGACCGGGATGCCGACAGAGCTCAAAATCCAATATGACTGCGATTTCAGTCTTCAATGCAAAATCTCTTGTTACAAAATTCAGCAAACTCGTTACCGGTCGGGGATAAATGCCCTGCGGTCGCCAAGCTGGGCAAACTCTCCAGCAAACCAGTGATATTTCACCGCATCCGCATCCGCAACCGCTTTCGGTGGTTCCTTGTTCTCGACGATAATGATCTGCAAAGCTGGATCAACCGAAGTCAGAGATTTCCAGAATGCCGCCTCGATGCCCTCGTCTACCGGCCCATCCTTAGAAGTACTGGCAGCCCTACCGGGGATGTTCTTCTTATAGCTGGTCAACGGGGAGTCAATCATGACCATGCCAAGGTGAGGTCGGCCGGCCTTCTTGCAATACCGCAGCAAACCAATGACGAAGGCAGAATGAAGAACGGCACGCACCCCCTTACCATGGGACTGGCGAGCCTGACCGTCGACCACAATATCGAAGGCATCCTTGTCGAACTCGACGCGGCCTTCACCTTTCCATTGCCATTCCTTGAGGACTGCCTCGATCTGGATGCACAGATCGCGAAGCGCGGTGGACGGAAGCGACTCCCATTCGCGTTTCGGGGTTTTGCTACTGCCGGTACCCTCAAGATCTGATCGCAACGTTCGCAACGTCTGCGCCTGTTCCTCATCTGCGCGACGTCCCTCCAATTCTATGCGACGTGCTACTAACGTTTCTAAACGTGCGGTGGTAGTTCTCACGGCTGGCGCTATAACCTCCGCGATCCTTCTGTCTGTCCGCTCAAGCGTGGCGCTTGCCGAGGCACCCTCTTTCTCGTGCTTCGCTTTGATGGCTTCCAAGGTCTGGATGGCGGCAGCGAGGTCCTTCTTCTGCCCCAGTATCTTGGCGGCCTCGGCGCGAGCCGACTCCATGACACCCAAGATTGACAGTGCCGCATGAGCATGCTCGTCGGTCATCGGCTGTTCGCACAACGGACAGACGACCGCTTGCAGGCCTTCGAAGAAGTGAGCTCCCTCGCTCACGAAATCGAGCCTATTGAGGTCGGAGCCATATCGAGCGTCGAGCAAACGATAGCGCGTAAGCAGCTCATCAGAGGCAACGGTCTGCGACTGCGCGCGCTGGAGCGTTTGTGTCGCCTTCAGCCGTTCTGCTTGTAGTTCAGCACGTTCTCCAGAGATTTCAGCCAACGAAGCAGACAAACGGGCGATTGCCGTGTCGACCTTATCAATTGTGTCCTCGTCGGACGCCGGCTGCTGGCTCAAACGTTTTTCTATCGGCTCCAGCAGATTGCTTATGACGCCGATCTGGGCCGTTAGACGCGCTCTGGCGATCTCCGCCTTCTCGCCCTCAATTATGCCGTCGTCATCCTTACCGGTGAGCATGTAGGCGAACATGCGTTTGCGAGCAGTTTCGTCAAAGCCTGCCTTACCGAGAACAGGCGAGACCTCGTCGATAATACTGATCTCATCGACCAGCACGGTCGGCATGAGGAGCCGCAGCGTGAGGCGCTGGACACTGCCGCGATCGTTCTTGCGCAACACGGCTTCCGAAATGCCGGCGAAGGCGAGGAGCGCCTCGGTGACGTCAAATGCCCGACTTTTGCCGGACCGCTTCGCGCTGAGAACCTTGCCACTTTGCTTGATGTCCTCGATCAAGCAGTAGTGGGCTGCCAAGTCCCCGCCCGACAGATGGCGCTCGATTGTGAGGATTTCACCAGAACTGTTCTCGAATTGCACGAACAGTGTGGAATAGGGTTCGGCTTCCGGAATGCGCTTCGCCATCTCATCAGCGCCAAAGATGTAATCTAGGCATCGTAATAGATAGCTCTTGCCGGTATCTGAATCACCCGCGACGATATTGCCTCCAGTCGTGAAGTCGATCTCGGCATCGAGAACGCCCTTGCCGCGCAGCAGGATTTTGCGAACCTGAAGCATGTTAGAGCTCGAGCTCCCTAAGCGCAGTGAGACGGTCGAATTCTCCACCCCAACGCCCAATGTTCTGCGACATAAAAGCGTTGAGGTCAGAATCCGCGAAGTCTCCGAAGTTCCGGACAACCCATTCGGCGCGTTCGCGTAATGCCTGAGCGTAAGCTGTGTGCAGCAGGGCCAGGAAAGCGCTTGTAAGCTGCGTTGGGTAGTAGAGTATGCCGGACGCATCGAACGATTTTTTTAGAAGTTCTCGCGAGTGCATCTGGTTCAGGCCTGCATTGACTAGGTCGCGTTTCACCAATAATTCGCTTCCACGAAAAGGCACGGCCGGATGGAGGCTGGATGGTCCTCCCGGCACGTCGCCTGAATGAACAAGGAGATAGTCGTATGAAACGAGGCGCTGCAAGTCGGCGGGCCGGTCGCGCTGTGCATCCAAAATAAAAAGGATACGCAGGCCGCATTCGAGCGGTGTGTTGAAAGGCCGAGGGTAGGAGGGGCGGTGGTCGATCATGGCGCGCACCAATCGACACGTTTGTCATTTGCCATCTGATGACACATGCCTTCCCGATCATTGGGCACGACATGTGGCGTCAGGACGTGAGCGCTCAACTGCAGCGCCTGAGACGCTTTGACCGTATCGATGATGCGATCGAGACCAACGCGGTCAGGATCAGTGTAATGATGATAGAGGCCATCGCAGAACTCATCTAGCAGTGTGTCGAAGTATGCCATGTCGGCCATTTGGTCACGGGCGAGTTCCTTTAGGCCCTCAGCGGAATAGAACGTGAGGCGTGAGCGCTCAAATAAGCGCACGAGATAGGGCACGTGTGCGAACGAGGCCGTGTTTGTCACTTTCACACCAAGCCTGTGGCCGATGGCACCCAGCATCTGAGCGACATAGCCAGTTTCCTGGGGGGCGACGGTGGAAGGTGGAGCCTTCGGCGGCGGTCGAAGAATCAAAGGGGCACCGAAAACCATGAGGTGATAGCGGGTCATCTCGTGCTCAGCAATCAGGTCGAGCGGCTGCTTGGCTCGAAAAATGCCGAATTCAAAAGACTCGATATGGGCTCTCAGGTCCGGCGTCAGCTCGATGGCTGTCGTCGACGTGATTTTGGTCCGGCAGTGGGTGGCCCAGTTTTTCAAGATTTCGGCCCGCATCGCGGAGGGATCGTCGAGCAGGTCCTGAAGCGGTGAGGTCACGCCCTTATGAGTGACAAACCAGTATTCTTCTGGGGACGTGTAGTTCCCAATATGGGTGTAGTACAGGACCTTGCCAATCTCTTCGAAGGCCGTCCCCGTGCCCAGCGCGGTGGCGTAGTGCTTGCATTGATATAGATGCCACCGGCGCCCCGGCGAGCCAGGCGGATCGAACCAGACCACGATATCACGGCCCTTGTCCCCCGCACCGCCTCGGAGTTGTACTTCGAATACACCCGGCATTTTGGTTTTGAGGTAGTCATTGCCCCATTCAAGCACGAGACGCTCAAATTCTTTGTCGTCGAAGGCAGCTAATCGATCCAACTTCGACACGGGCAATCCGGCGCCGACGCCGAGCAAGCGAGCGTTAGCCCCTGGCCACGGTGAAGGCGTGGGCAAAGCTGTCAATGCTAAATTGCTTTCCGACTTGCTCACCCTCGAAACATCTCCTCACGGATGCGTGGCGCAACCAAATGCCCTTCCGTTGCAGCAATAATCCATATACTCGAAAAAATCCACGACGATGCACCTGTCACGCTAGTTCAGCTTCAAGACGCCCGAGCTACTAACAGGGGCGAGTTCGAAGCGAACGGCTGTTTTCGGTTCTCCCGTCACCGAACCCCGCCCGTCCCCTTCCGGCCCCTTTGCGCCGACCACAACGGCCGCATAGCGCCGCCAATGGGTCGTTCACGGGGACGGTTGAACCTACTGGAAGCGGACGTAGCGAGGTCCGATTTGGAGGTTCGGCTCGGCTGTTGTTTGGTTTGAGACATGCGCAAAACTGGCGGCTAAGGGCTGCCAAGTTGAGGATGCTGAGACGGGCAAGCTGCTGGACCCTGAAGACATAGCGGCCGGCGCCGCAATGCTTCAACACGCGGTCAACTGAACCGCGCCGGGATTGTCGGCGGCAAAAGTTCGTGAGTCATGCTGCCATTTGCTGAATGCTCACGGCGTCATGATAGCGTTGTTCGGCCTCTGCGGGCGGGATATTTCCGATAGGCTCGAGCAGGCGTCGGTTGTTGAACCAGTCGACCCATTCGAGGGTTGCGTATTCCACGGCTTCAAAGGATTTCCACGGTCCTCGCCTGTGAATGACCTCCGCCTTGTAGAGGCCGTTGACGGTTTCGGCCAAGGCATTGTCGTATGAATCGCCGACGCTGCCGACCGACGGTTCGATGCCGGCCAGCCCCAGCCGCTCGGTGTATCGGATGGACAAATATTGGCTGCCCCGGTCCGAATGGTGAACCAGTCCGGATTTCCCCTTCGGTCGGCGCTGGTGCAGGGCCTGCTCCAGGGCATCCAGGACAAAACCGGCGTCGGCCGTCCGGGACACTCGCCAGCCGACGATCCGCCGGGCAAAGGCGTCGATGATGAAAGCCACATAGACGAACCCGCTCCAGGTGGACACATACGTGAAATCAGAAAGCCACAGTTGATCGGGCCTGTCCGCCCGGAATTGCCGGTTCACCCGATCCAGCGGACAGGGTAAGGCCTTGTCGGCAATGGTGGTTTTCACCGGCTTTCCACGGATGGCACCGCGCAGGCCCATCTCCCGCATCAGCCGCGCGACCGTGCAGCGCGCCACCTGGATGCCCTCGCGCTGCAACTGCCGCCACACCTTGCGCACCCCATAGACCTGGAAATTCTCTTCGAACACCCGGCGGATAGCGGCCTTCAAGCCGATATCGCGCTGTGCCCGCGCCGGCAGTTTGGCCCGATCAGCGGCGCGGGCCGCATGCCGACGCACAGTTGACGGGGCGATTGGCAAAACCTCGCAAATCGGCTCGACCCCGTATTCCTGGCGGTGGGCATCGATGAAGCCCAGCATCATTTCTGTCGGCGGTCGAGCTCCGCCATCGCGAAATATGCCGATGCCTTGCGCAGGATCTCATTCGCCTGGCGCAGCTCACGGATCTCCCGCTCCTGCGCCTTCAACTTCTCCAGCACATCCAGCGGAATGCCAGCACGGCTGCCGCTTTCTACCTCGGCTCTCTTGACCCATTCATTCAGCGTGTGCGCCGAACACCCGATCTTGGATGCCACGGATGAAACTGCCGCCCATCGCGACGGATGATCCTTCTCGTGGTCCAGCACCAGCCGAACAGCCCGCTCGCGGACCTCAGCCGAAAATTTGTTCGTTGTCTTGCTCATCGTAGCCCCATCCTCTCAGGAGTTGGAGCCGCCGACAATCCCGGACCGGTTCAGAAAATGGACCATTGACATCATCAAGCGATCCGACACAGCCCAAGGCTTCGAAGTCTTGCCGCGACGCTGGGTCGTAGAACGCACCCTGGCATGGCTCAACCGAAACAGACGGCTCGCCAAAGACTTCGAGCAGACAATCGCATCTGCAACCGCATGGTGCTTCATCGCATCCGTGCAAATATTCATCCGACGGATCGCAAGGCATTGATACAGTTCAGATTACTTTTGAATCAAACTCTGAGAAAGCAGTATGAGCAAGAGGCCAGTGGCAGCCACGATGAGACTATTCATGGCTCACCCCGCCGCAGGCTGGTGGCGTTTGCGCCATAATACCGAATATCTCAGATGTGGTCATTGCTTCAATGAGGCCCCGGCCTTTCAGCCGGGGAAGGGGCCGCGTCCAGTACCTGGGTCAGCCGTTCGTCGACCGACGCGCGGCTTCAATGAGGCCCCGGCCTTTCAGCCGGGGAAGGCTGTCCCGCCGCCGCCATCACGCCGCGCAATCTCTCGCTTCAATGAGGCCCCGGCCTTTCAGCCGGGGAAGGGCCAGCGGGATCGAATATGACCAGACATCGCCAAACCTGCTTCAATGAGGCCCCGGCCTTTCAGCCGGGGAAGGCCCGGTGGAATGTGAGGATGGCGGCATGAGCCGGGTCGCTTCAATGAGGCCCCGGCCTTTCAGCCGGGGAAGGCAGGAATTGGCGCGGCGACTGCGCCAGATGGAGAAGATCGCTTCAATGAGGCCCCGGCCTTTCAGCCGGGGAAGGTTCCCGTTCGGACACAGCCAGCAGAGCGGCGTCGGATTGCTTCAATGAGGCCCCGGCCTTTCAGCCGGGGAAGGCAGGCTCTCGAATGCGGTGGTCAACTCCACCGTGCCGCTTCAATGAGGCCCCGGCCTTTCAGCCGGGGAAGGACCTGTCACCATAGGACGGGTGCGACTCGTTGCCCCGGTGCTTCAATGAGGCCCCGGCCTTTCAGCCGGGGAAGGGATGGTCGGGTGGAGCGCCTGGAAATCGCCGGCGAAAGCTTCAATGAGGCCCCGGCCTTTCAGCCGGGGAAGGATCAGAAAGCGCCTTCATCAGCATTTCAGTCTTACTCGCTTCAATGAGGCCCCGGCCTTTCAGCCGGGGAAGGATCAGAAAGCGCCTTCATCAGCATTTCAGTCTTACTCGCTTCAATGAGGCCCCGGCCTTTCAGCCGGGGAAGGCAAGCAAGCCGCTCGTAACGAGTTTGCCAGATTGCGCGCTTCAATGAGGCCCCGGCCTTTCAGCCGGGGAAGGCACGCAGGCCGGCACCGACAGCGACAAGCAGGCGATCATGCTTCAATGAGGCCCCGGCCTTTCAGCCGGGGAAGGAGCATGCGCACCAGTTCTCCCCATCCCGCGTCAGCGATGCTTCAATGAGGCCCCGGCCTTTCAGCCGGGGAAGGTAGCCCCCCCCTGCCCTGACCAGCGTCCCTGCTAAATGAGCTTCAATGAGGCCCCGGCCTTTCAGCCGGGGAAGGGATCGTGACAGCGGTCACGGTGACGTTACGGATTGGAGCTTCAATGAGGCCCCGGCCTTTCAGCCGGGGAAGGCATGGGGCCTTCCGGTAATTTCGGCACGCGACCGCTGGCTTCAATGAGGCCCCGGCCTTTCAGCCGGGGAAGGTCCAGCGGCGCGTGGTCATTCTGCGGCACCTACGGCGCTTCAATGAGGCCCCGGCCTTTCAGCCGGGGAAGGTGGCGCAGCCATATTCGCGCCACATGCACTCGAGTTGCTTCAATGAGGCCCCGGCCTTTCAGCCGGGGAAGGTGGGAAAGGGGATGTCGCTCTTCATGGCGTATGAATGTGGCTTCAATGAGGCCCCGGCCTTTCAGCCGGGGAAGGGATGGAAATCAACGTTCTCCGCCCCCATCGCGCGGGCCAGCTTCAATGAGGCCCCGGCCTTTCAGCCGGGGAAGGGTCGCGCAGCCCCACTTCCACCACCACGGCCGGTTCGCCAGCTTCAATGAGGCCCCGGCCTTTCAGCCGGGGAAGGTTAAATATCCGGAGCGCTCTCGCGGCCTCTTGATCGAAGCTTCAATGAGGCCCCGGCCTTTCAGCCGGGGAAGGTCGCACCTGCTGCGCGAAAGGCGTCCGGCGCCCATCCTGCTTCAATGAGGCCCCGGCCTTTCAGCCGGGGAAGGCGGGGGGGGTGGGTAAATACCTACAGCTTCGAAGGCCGCTTCAATGAGGCCCCGGCCTTTCAGCCGGGGAAGGCGTCATCAGCGTCAAGAGTGCCTTTTGCAGTTTTGCCGCTTCAATGAGGCCCCGGCCTTTCAGCCGGGGAAGGCCCAGACTGGAACGGACACGACACGGGCAATCACGCCTGCGCTTCAATGAGGCCCCGGCCTTTCAGCCGGGGAAGGGCCGTGTTCGACCACATCAAGTCAACACGCGAAAGGCCAGCTTCAATGAGGCCCCGGCCTTTCAGCCGGGGAAGGAGTTTTACCGACGCCTGCGGGGCCGATTGCGAATACGCTTCAATGAGGCCCCGGCCTTTCAGCCGGGGAAGGCCACGCTGACCACGCTGACCACGCTGACCACGCTGACGCTTCAATGAGGCCCCGGCCTTTCAGCCGGGGAAGGGTGGGTAAATTACTCATAGTCACCTCATCGGACACGCGCTTCAATGAGGCCCCGGCCTTTCAGCCGGGGAAGGTTGCTTCAACGATGGCCTTTCTGGCGTAATCGAACGCTACGTGCTTCAATGAGGCCCCGGCCTTTCAGCCGGGGAAGGCTTTTCGGAAAATTGCTTACCGGACGGATGTACAAGCGCTTCAATGAGGCCCCGGCCTTTCAGCCGGGGAAGGATCCCGCTCTGGAACCGGTTGTAAGATAACAAGAAATGGCCGGGTTTGCGAGCGGGTCTGTGCGGGCGGGGCTTTGGGGTGCCAAACCCGCCTTGACAAATATGCACAATGTCCAAGAACCATTGCAATCCCAAGCACTTAGGCCCTTGCGAGCGGGTCCCAGGTTTTGGCGGGTACAGAGCCGCTCGCGCCTGCGACCGGCAGAGCCCCTCAAATCACCCTGGCTTGCCGTTCGATTGCCTTGAAGCTTTTGCCCAGGCTTTCGACCCGCAGATCCACGTCGTCGGCGGGGCCGATGTCGAGGATCAGAATGTGATCCTCCGATGCCTTGATCTCACGGTCAAGGCGCATGGCTAGAGCCGCGCGGCGGCGGGCGGTCAGGCGGCATTGAAAGACGGACAGTTGCAGCCAGTCGCCATAGGCCTCCATCACCTTGAAAATCTGCCGCCAGCGTTTGGGATCGGCAATGTCATAGGTGACGATATAGAGCCGTTCATGGTGGCGGGACATGGCGGCAGCCTTTCCTGTGGCCGGGTCAGCGGGGCACGTAATGCGGATAGGTCGGCACCTCGCTGCGCAGATACCTTGCCAGCAGGCGGGCCTGCACATGCAGCATGCGGCGCATGGAAATCTGATAGCCAAAGGCGGGGTGCGTTGCCTCCTGGTCCAATCGCCGCTCGAACGCGCGGATCAGGGTGCGCCGACCGTCGGGCGTGAGGTTACAGCCGGGACCGAGGGTGACAAAGTCACGCGGGCCCAGTTCCCCCTGGTTCAATACGGTCAGCACGGCGCTGTCAGCCAGGATGGGGCGCAGAGGTTCCATCATATCCAGCGCCAGTGAAGGGCGGCCCGGTCGTTCGGTGTGATAGAAGCCCACCCAGGGGTCCAGCCCCGCCACCTCCAGTGCCGTAGAAATGGCGCGGGTCAACAAGGCATAGCACAAGGACAGGCAGGCATTGATCGGGTCCGCCGGGGGACGGCGCGACCGCCGTTCAAACCCGAATTCTGGCAGGGATGCTGCTTTCTCGTTCAGCAGTTTGGGCCAGGCGCGGAAATAGATTGCCGCTCCCTCGCCCTCGGTTCCCAGCAGCTCGGCCATATCACGCACCTGCGGCAGTTTCGCCGACAGATGGCGCAACCGCTCCAGCACGGGTTCCCGCTCCGCCTCACCCCCGCGCCAATTGCGGCGCAGCAGGGTGCGCTGGTTCTTCAGCTTGGCATCGACCAGGGTGCGGGCAAAGGCCAGTCGGCGCGCCTCATCCTCGCGCAATCGGTATTGGGCCATCCGTGCCCCGGCACTGCGCGGCCCGCGCCCGCCCGTAGTGCCCATGTACCAGAAGCCGCTGCTCATCCAGGCCACCGGCACCTCGGCCTTCATCAGGGCGTGCAGCGCCGGGGTGGACAGGTTGACAGGGCCGGCCAGCACAAGCTCCGATACCTCACCAATGGCGACCCGCACCTCTTCCTCCTTGTCCCGAAAGCCCTCGTCACGTTCCTTGTCGGCGGGCCGTGCCGCAGGGGCCTTGATCACCAGCACCTCGCCTTCCTTGCCGATGCGCGCGCCCGGCTGCTGCACATAAAGCGGCAGGGCACCGTCAACCGATGGCGGGGGCGTGCGCGGCACGCCGCCCGTGCGGAACAGGTTCACCTCATCCGGCAGACAGATGGGCAGTAGCGAACAGCGGTTGCATTTCCTGGAGTTTTCCAGCGGCGGCGGGATGCGCCGGGTGGACGCCGCCAGCCGCAGGGAGGCGGCGGCCGCCGCTGTCTGTGCCCGTAACTCCGCATCGAACCGCACCGGCACCCGTTCCCGGCTGCCAGCGAACCACAGGAAACCATCGCCGACGCGATAGCCATTATCCTCCAGGATCAGGGCCTGCGCGCAAAGCTGTACCCGTTCTGGGTCATAGGCGCCGGTCTCCACATGCGGGCGCTTGCCTTTCTTATAATCGACCGGGGTAACGATGCCGTCATCGCTCTCCAGCAGGTCGAGCTTGGCGACCAGACCCAGCCGTTCGGATGCCAGCTCCACCGACCGGGTGGTGAACGGGCGGCTATCCTCTGTCACGTCTTCCGGTGCGGGCAGGGAAGGACGGGCGGCATCGACGAGGGCATGCACGCGCCGCCCCTCCTCCGTATCGCCACTGTCGGCCCATTCCCCCTCCACCCATTCCAGATAGGCAAGGCGGGGACAATAAACCCATTCATTGATCATCCGCGCGGGCACCAGCACATCATCAATCCCCGCAGCCGGGGCGGGAAGGGCCAGCGAAAGCTGTACCGCGCGTGGGGTTGGTGCCGGGTCGGGCAAAATGGATTCCGTACCGTCTTCCACCATTATCCTCGCTTCGATCTGGTCACTGGAAGGAGAGGTAGCGAGCTTGTCAAACCAACAGCGGCCCATATCGCTTTGTTGGCCGTGCATCGGGAAAGTGCGGCATCCACCAATCAAGTATGTTGCCCAGCCTAGGCACGCTGTGTTGATCGAGGTGGTATCGATAACTGTCTCTTCTCATTACGTAATATACGCAGACCCGATAAAGATAATAACAATCGACCCCAATGTTTATTGTTGGTTTCCATGGAAGGGGGCTTTGGGAGTGTTGATCGGTTGACCTCGGATAAAGAGCAGCCAGGAAACTCTCCGCCATCAGAAGCGGCTTGTCGGTACCGGTCCGGTGGCTGGAATGAATCCAAGTCCGCCTCCAACCTGGCTGCATTTCGTAACATCGACGGAAGAAGCTGTTGGCTTCTGCCATCTCATCCAGGCTGAGCGGGCGTACCGTGTCACGGGCGAAGGCCAGGATCGCGTCGATCAATTCAACCGCGCCCGGGGGGCTGGCCGTATTGGCGCGAGCTTCCGCCAATGCCTGGCGCATCAGGAAATGCAGGAAAAGGATGGCTTGTTCGGGAAATTCGGTTAGGCCCTGCATTGGCAGCAGGCAGGTGACCTGTTCTGGTTGGCCAGCGGCCAGCCTTTGGCAGGCGATGGTCAGCCGTCGCCGCCAATATGGTTCTGATGGGGGGGCTGGTTGATCGCTCACGGCAGCGCCGTCCATCCGCGCCTGCCGGGATTGACCAGAGCTGCAAGCGCCGGCGGTTCCAGCACTTCCACCTTGTCGCCCCAACTATAAAGATGCCAAGCCATCTCCAGATTGCTGCCGGCACGGAAACGCACGATCAGGCTGCCATCCTTCTGCCATTCCAGCGATTGGGACGGATGGAAGACGAAATCGGCAGCCACGGTCGCCGCTTCCGGGGCGAAGCGCCAGACCACGTCGAACGGCTTCTCCTGGAATAGCCCGAAGGAACGGGCGGCAAAGGCCTGCAGGTCGAATCCGGCGTCGCGGGCGAAGGACGCCGTTTCCAGGCGCACCTCCCGGATACCGGGCAGGCTGAACAGGGCGAAATCATTGGCCTTGGGGTTTTCATGCCAGGCGACCAGATAATGCCGGTGGCCATGCAGGAAACCATAGGGATGCACCAGCCGGTCCTTGGTCTTGCCGGTGTTGCGGTTGTAATAGCGGATGGTGACCTTGCGGCAGGCCTTGATGGCGGTTCGCAGTTCCCCCACCAGGGCCGGGTCGATGCGGGGACGGGGCCCCGGTCGCATGGCCAGTCCCTCCGCCTCCAGCGTTGCCTCCAGGTCGGGTTCAATCCGCCGGACGGCGTCCGGGCGCATCACCGCCTTCAACTTGCCAGACAGGGTGCGCAGCGTTTCCGCCTCTGCCGGACGGTTCTGTTCCACCATCAGCCGCATGGCGATGTCCAACGCCGCCAACTCGTCGGCATTGATGCCGGCGAGGCCGTTCAAGGTGCCCTTGGGCAGATGCCAGCGTTTGCATCGGTCTGCGCCCTGGGTTTCCTCCATCTGCGGAAAGGTCTGGAGCAGGGCGTCGCGCAGACGCATGGCGGTGCGCCGCCCCACCCCACACCGTTCCCCGATTTCTTCCAGCGATAATCCCTCACGGGTGCCCTGCATTTCCAGGGCGAGCCGGAACAGGAGATGAGCCTTTTCATGCCGCATGACCGGGAAGGTGCCTCGCGCTGGGGTGGGATAGTGGCCGCAAATTCAAATTAGATAGTGTAGAGGCATAATGTATTTCAATTCAAAACAGTAACAATCACATTGTCCTTGATGACGAAATCAACGCCATTGATGGTCACCCTTGTGGCACCGGCCTGCATGGCCTGGCGCACGGTGGGGGTGAGCAGGGCGGATTCCATGGTCTTCAGGTCGATCTCCAAAACCCGTTCCAGATAGCGCAGCAGCGCATGGGCGCTGACCGTGGGTTCCGGTCGCGCCACCCGTCGTTTGGCCAGCGCCTGACGGGTGCGGTTCAACTCATCCGCCACAAGTTGTCGATCCCGCTTCAAAGCCTGGATGTTATGGTCGATCCGTTCCAGTTGGGATGTCAGACGGCAGATGGCGTCCTCCAACTCCGCGCCGGTGCTGTCCGCCCATTGTTTCGACATGCCATCCCCCAACCAGTACGCCACAGGTGACAGCAGGATGGTGGCGATCGGTGACAGAAGCGGTCATCTGGACGGGAAGAGCCCGACTGGTGGGTGACCGCTTCTGTCATGGGCGTTGCCCCGATTATTGCTGGTCGGAAAAAAAGGGCATAGCCATCAGGTAGGTGTCACGGGGCTCACGTCTTTGGATTGCTACGAAACACTCAACCCTGAGACTGCTTCAATGTAGCCTCGGTCTGACGACCGAGGAAGAATGCCGGCTTGAGACGGATCATCCAGAGCCCCGTGACGTCTGAGGTATAGCGTGTCTTGGCAGGTGATGCAAACGTTCCTTTAGTATGAGGATAGATTGCTTGGAATTATGTGATACGGATCTTCAAAAAAATCTTGACAGGCGTATTCTCTCGATGTAGCTGGGTAAGGTAGTTGGCGGGGGGTCACGACCCCCGCCAACTATATCCCAGGCTTCCCTGGGCGCAGTGCACTGCACTTGGCATGATGTTTCATGTTCGGGCGCGCGTCAAGGGGGGCATCACCCAAATGTGGAGAGCCACATGCGTCACCCCAAAATGTCCCATCGCGCTGAACTAACCCAGGAAAATGCTACCCAGGCATGGTTGATGTATCATGCGGGGCGGTATCTACACGAAATTGCCGGATGCTTCGGCTGTAACTCCCGGAAGGTGTGGGAGATTCTACACCAACTGAAGTTCCCTGATAGCCGCCAGCGCGCTGCTGAAATTCTCGGCGTGTTGCCGGACATGCCGGCCCGTCGGCCGAATCCCCGCGCAAAGTCACAATGATGCTGAAGCGACGGGTCGGGCGAGTCCCGACCCGTCGCTTGTTCATGCCATCATCTCGGCGATGTGACCAATTCAGGCACATCGCCGATATACCATCAGCGAGTTATAAACAGATGCCTTGTTCTCTGAAAGCGGGATGAAGCATAAATTTCATCCGGCAATGAATTGTGTTTCATTTCCCTACACGCCTCTGAAGATCCGCCCAGAAGGAGCAGTTGGACATGGACTTTCCCTCGCTTTCCCAAATGGTTGCCGGTAATGCGGCGCTGCGGCGGCGGCAGGTTCTGCAGCCGGTTGGCGGTCGCGGGGACAAGATTTTCCCGCCGACATATCCTGGCGAAGGCCGCAATGCCCCACCGCGCCACGTCCATGAAGTGCGGCGGATCGACGGCAAGGATGTCGATTGCGTGCTGGTGGACAGTGTGCAGTCCCAGGCCAACCGGCTGGAAGAGGCACTGCTGGACGCCGTGCGCGACGGGGTGCGCATCCCGCATCTGCTGGTGGATTTCAGCGGGGAAGGGCTGGCCGGGCTGACCCAGATCACCTCGCTGGACGCGCCGCACCGCGTCTATGACGCCATCCTGCGTGATAGTCTGTTGGAGGGGCAGCCCTTCATGAAAAGCCCGCTGGGCGAGGCGCTGGCCAAGGCCAAGATCGGCGACGCGACGGCGGTGCTGGAAGCCTCCCCCACCGCCCTGCTGTTCGGTGCCTGGCATTCCACCGGCGATGGCGGCGGCATCGGCGCCAAGTTCGCCCGCTGTCTGGTGTCGGAAATCAGCGCCATCGGCGTTTCAGTGGAAGAATTCGTGGCCGACAAGCGCACGGGTGAACTGGAAGTGCGGACCGCCGGTCGGCGTACTGGCAGCCGCATCGATCCCCTGGGTGTGCTGCGCAAGGTGGAGGTGTTCAAGGGGGCCGCCGGGTGGGACACCGACAAGTCCAGGGCCGGCAAGGGGGCCAAGCAGGTGCGCCCGTCGGAGATCAACCATGGCAATATTGCCCCGTCGGTCATGCCGCTGGGCATCACCTGCGACTATGCCGAACATATGATGGTGTTGAGCTTCGCGGCCCTGCGCCGGTTGCGTTTCGGCTCGCCCACCCGCGATGCGGCGGGGCGGGGGCTGCTGGCGGCGTTGGGCCTGCTGGCCGTGGCGGAACAGGATGTGCAGGGTTATGCCCTGCGGTCGCGCTGCGATCTGGTCTGTGACGGTCGGGCGCCGCTGCAACTGGTCAAGCCCGATGGGGCGGTTGCCGATATCGCTCTGGACCGGGCGGGGGCCCGTGCGCTTTTCGCACAGGCATTGGTGGCGGCCACCCAGGCCGGCTTCACTTTCCCCGCCGGTCCCATCCGCCTGACGCCGCAGCCGAAGCTGGTGGAGATCGTCCGGCGCAGCCAGGAACTGGCGCTGGCCGGCGAGGGCGGGGAAGAGGGCGACGAAAACGGGGATGCGTGATGACCCTGGTTCTGGAGATCGAGCATCTGACCGGTATCGCCTTCTCCGCCCAGGGGCCGGCCAGCGACCAGCCAGACTGGCCGCCGCAGCCCGACCGCATCTTCTCTGCTCTGGTTGCCGCCTGGGCGGCACGGGGGGAGCGGGCGGAGGAGGCCGCGGCGCTGCGATGGCTGGAAGCGCAGCCGGTGCCGCGCCTGCTGGCATCGGACCATGCGGTTCGCCATGCCCCTGTCAGCTTCGTGCCGCCCAACGACGCGCAGACCGGCAAGTCTGGCGACCGCAAGGTGATGCCGGCCTTCCGCGCCCGCCAGCCGCGCCGCTTCCCGGCTGCCCGGCCGCATGATCCCACCCTGCGTCTGTTCTGGCCCGATGCCTGCCCCGATGCGGCGACGATGCGGGCCTTGCAGGGGGTGGCCGGCGACACCGCCTATATCGGTCATTCCGCCAGTCTGACCCGCTGTCATTTCCGCCACGTACCGGCTGACAATGTGCCGGAGAACGCTGGTTGGCCCGGACGGCGGGTCTATCCGGGTCGTTTCAATGAACTACGGCAGCGTTTTGAAAGCGGTCAGCGGCCGCTGCGGGGCTTTGACGTATTGCCGCCCCCGGCGATGCCCAAGCCGGTTGCCGCCAGCCCGTTCGCCGAGCGCTGGCTGATCCTGGACCATATCGATGGCACCATGCCGGATATCAGGGCGGCGGCGCTGGTGGCCAAGGCCATCCGCGATACGCTGATGAGCGGGTACAGGCAGATCGGCTTGGGTGATCAAATTCCTGGCATCGTCAGCGGCCATCAGTCCGACGGCGCTCCCTTGGCTGGTCCGCACATCGCCATCGTGCCGCTTTCTTTCACGGGATATCTCCATGCCGACGGGCATGTGCTGGGCTATGCGATCATCCCGCCACGCGGCAGCAACCTGGTCGCTGACGTGGATTTCCGCAGCGCGTTGCGCAAAGTGACTGAACTGCGGGAGGAAGGGAAACGCCTGCTTCGCTTGCACCGTTTCGGTCTTGATCTCGCCCTGGCCGGAGAGGCGGATGGGCTGCGTCGGTCGCTGGACCCGCAGGAATATACAAGGCCGTCACGGACCTTTGCCACGGTGACGCCGATCGTGCTTAACCGGCATTTGAAGCACAAGGGCGAAGAGCGACAGCAGGAAATCATCGGCCAGATCATGGCCGCCTGTCATCATGTCGGCCTGCCGGCACCGGATATCGTGGTGCCCGACCGGCATTCCGCTGTTGAGGGCGCTTATTCGGTGCCGGCACCGGGAGCGTCCGCCACCGTGCCGCGTTGGCATCTGCCGGGTGCCCTGGCCCACCGCCAATTGACCCATGCCGTGCTGCGTTTCCCCGAAGAGGTGAGCGGGCCGGTCATCCTGGGGGCTGGGCGCTTTGCCGGGCTGGGCCTGTGCTGTCCGCTGGATGAGAAGAAGGAGCGGCGGTAATGAGCGCGCTGGCGTCAGACGATTTCACCGCCTTCTTTGCGGAAGTGAACGGCCATCCGCCCTTTCCCTGGCAACAAAGATTGCTGACCGAACTGGCAGCCAGTGGCTGCTGGCCCGATTGTCTGGGCCTGCCCACCGGCAGCGGCAAGACGGCCTGTCTGGATATCGCCCTGTTCCATCTGGCGCTGGAGGCGGGGAAGCCGGCGGGGCGACAGGCGCCGGTGCGCATTGCCTTCGTTGTTGACCGGCGTCTCGTGGTGGATGATGCCTTTGAACGGGCCAAGCGTCTGGCCGATGCCCTTGCGGCCCCTGCCGGCCCGGTCACCGCCAGCGTTGCCGACCGGCTACGCCTGTTGTCCGGCGATGCTCCTCCGCTGCTGGCGCGGCGTCTGCGCGGCGGCATCCCACGGGAGGATGATTGGGCCCGCACACCAGCCCAGCCGACCATCCTTTGTTCGACGGTCGATCAGGTCGGTTCCCGCCTGCTGTTTCGCGGCTATGGCGTGACGGATCGTGCCAAGCCGATCCATGCCGGCCTGTTGGGTGCGGATTGCTTGATTCTGCTGGACGAAGCGCATCTGGCCGAACCGTTTCGGCAAACCCTTGGTTGGGTCGGACAATATCGTCATCGTCTTAACCATCACACACCCTGGGCCCTGTCCGTTCTGTCCGCAACGCCCCGGGCTGACGGGGCGGTGGCACCCTTCGGTTTGAACGAGGATGATTGGGCTAACCGGGAACTGGCAAAGCGGCTGACTGCCGCCAAGCCGGCCCGTCTGGAGGGGGGCAAGGATGCGCTGACGGAGACGCAGCGGGCCGAAGCGATGGCCGTGCAGGCACAGCGGATGCTGGACGCCTTGTGCGCGGACGGCATCGCCCAGCCGGCCCTGGGCGTTGTCGTCAACCGCGTGGACCGCGCCCGCCGCGTCTTCAAGGCGCTGGAAGGGGTGGCGGCGGATCGCCTGCTGCTGATCGGCCCATCCCGCAGTGTCGACCGTGAAGATCTGGTGCGCATGCTGGATCGGGTCAGGACGGGGCGGGAGCGCGATGCGACGGCACCCCTGCTGATCGTCGCCACGCAATGTATCGAAGCCGGCGTCGATATTGATCTGGACGGGCTGGTCACGGAACTGGCGCCGCTGGACGCGCTGCGCCAGCGTTTCGGCCGGCTCAACCGTGGCGGCCGACCGATCCCGGCCCAAGGCGTGATCCTGGCTACCAAGCAGGAGCTGTCCGCCCGCTATGATGACCCGGTCTATGGCGGGGCCCTGCGTCCAACCTGGGATTGGCTGACCGCTTTGCCATCAGTCGATTTTGGTATTCACACGATGGCGGCGACCTTGCGGGATGTCCCGCCGCCTGCGCCGGCCCTGTCATCCCAGCCCGATGCGCCAGTGTTGATGCCAGCCCTTCTCGACCTGTTCAGCCAGACTTGGCCGGTTCCGTCACCAACCCCGGAAACATCACTGTTCCTGCATGGGCCGAAACATCAACCGGACGGTGTTACCCTTGTCTGGCGTGGCGATGTGACGCCGGGCTTCCCGAATGATGCGCAGATGTGCCGTCTGCTTACCCTGGTGCCGCCACGCGCGGGAGAGGCCGTGTTACTGCCGGTCTGGACAGTGCGCCGCTGGCTGCAGGGGCAGAGCACCGATGCCCTGGCCGACATTCCGGCACCAGCACCAGAAGATGAGGAGGGGCAGAAGGACCGCCGCGTCTTCCGCTGGCGCGGCGGCGAAGATGAAGCATCCCGCTGGATCGCAGCCCGTGAGATTTGCCCCGGTGATACAGTCATCGTGCCCGCCGCCTATGGCGGCCTGGACAATCAATATGGGTGGGACCCCGGCAATCAAGACCCTGTGAGGGATGTCGCCCGCAAGGCTGCGCATGATTTTGCCGGGCGGCGCTTTGCGGTTCGGGTGGCGCCCGGACTGATCCCGCCTGACAAGGATGGGGAAGACCTGTTGGCCGCGCTGGCGGCCCTGGAAGGGGAACGCGACCCGAAGCGGCTTTGTGCGACCCTGGCCCCTTATGATGGGGCTGACGATGTGAGGTGGCTGCATGACAGGCTGGGCGGCCGGAAACTTGATCCGATCTGGGATGTCTATGGCAGGGATACGGCGGGGCGGCCCTTGGGCCTGGTGCTGTTGGCCCCCGCAGGCGTAATGACGGCACCGGATACCGCCGGGGCAACTGCCGTCACCGAGGATGATCTGGCAGGCTCGCTTTCGGGCTTTCCGCTGCTGCTGCAAACCCATAGCGAGGATGTGGCTGGCTTTGCAGCGGATTTCGCCAAGCGCGCCGGGCTGGCACCAGCGCGGGTCCAGGATCTGCGGCTGGCGGGATACCTCCATGATGCTGGCAAGTGCGATCCGCGTTTTCAGGAATGGCTGGCCGCCGGCGATCCGCTGGGGGCGGATCCTGACCATGTGCTGGCCAAATCTGCCCGCAAGCTGCCGCCAGACGCCAAGGAGAAGGCGGGGCTGCCACAGGGATGGCGGCACGAGGTGCTGTCGGTGCGGCTGGCAGCCTGTTCCCACCTTCTGGCGGAACGGCGGAGCGAGGGGGGCGATCCCGACCTCATCCTTTGGCTGATCGGTACCCATCATGGTTTCGGTCGGCCGTTCTTTGCCCATGTCGATCCGCGACCACGGACCGATCTGCTGCCGGTTCCAGCGCTGTGGGACACGGCGCCGACGGCAGCCGGACCGGAGGCGCTGGATTTCGATCATGACGGTGTGGACTGGCACGGTCTGTTCGACCGGTTGAAGCAGCGTTACGGCCCCTGGGGTCTGGCCCATATGGAAGCGATCCTCCGTCTGGCCGATCACCGGGCGTCCGAGTTTGCGGCCAAGAAAGGGGTGGCATAGTGGAAAACGGGACGACACAGGCCACCAGCGCCCACCGGCTGACGGGGCTGGAACCCGATAATCTGCTGGCCTTCCTGGCTTTGCTGGGCCTTCTACGGGCGCTGGAAGCGGTTGACGGGGATGGAGACCGGCTGCGACCGCGCCTGTCCTGGAGCCTGGATGAACCACCCCTGCGCCCGGTGCTGCATTTGGCGAAAGCCCAGACCACGGGGGAGGTGGTGGCACGGGCGGCAGACGGTGTGGCGCTGCTGGCCAAGGCTCATCATTTCGATGGGCGCAAAGACCTGAACTACAGCGAAGGCGAAGCGCGCGCTTTGCTGAAAAGCGCCACCGATGATGCTGCGCGAGTGTTCTTGCTGTCAGCTTTGCTGTCCGACGCTGCTGTGAAGGAGGCGAAGGGGGCAACAGCGGAGCCGCTGATCGACCCAACGCCGCTCTGCCTGCTGTTTGGCCAGGGGCACCAGCATTTTCTGGACCGGCTGGCCAGCGTGCCGGCGCAACCCGCCCCGCCACCGCGCGGCCGGGGGCGCAGCGCCGTCACCTTGACCGCCGAGGATTGTCTGGCCGAAGCCTTGTTTAGCCCCTGGCATCGAACTGATCCGACCTTCTCCTTCCGCTGGGATCCAGAAGAGGATGTGCGTTATGCGCTGATGGCCGGCAACCCGACTGATTCTGCCTATAAGGCTGGCACGCAGCATGGGGCAAACCGTCTGGCGGCCATCGGGCTGGCTGTTCTGACCTTGGCACCGGAGGTCCGGGCCGGGCGGGTACGTGCCGCGATCCCTGGAGGTCACTGGGATCGCCAGGGTTTTTCGCTGGCTTGGCCGATCTGGCACCCACCGGCCAGTCTGGCGGCCATCCGCAGTCTGTTGGGCCATCCGGGCTTGCGCAAACCCGAACAGTTCACTGTAATGGGAATTGACGGTTGTATGATGGCGCGGCGGGTTTCGGTCGGAAAATTCATGAACTTCACCCGCGCCGATTTTATCAAGGGCAAGGCTGCCGGCGAATGAATTCCATGCGCCGTTTCGGCACCTTGTACCGCCTATGAGGGAACGCATTTTTAAATCGCTTTATCGCATCATCCTGAAAACCCGCATGTCGAGTTTTTATACCAACTTGCGATGAGTAGAACTCATCGCAAGTTGGTCCGGCGGCGACTGCCGCCGCGCCGCTCGTGCGGCGCAGCCAAGCCAACGAATGTTGGCGCCGGCAATTGAGGGCGGTGACCAGAACCAACAGGTTCTGATCACCGCAAAATAGTATTATGTGCTATCCTCTAGGGCCGGCCCGCTTACCGTCGGGCAAGTTTGGCTTCCACCTGGACCAGCACGCTGCTCACCTCTTCCCGTCGCCCGGCGTCGGCAATTTCGCGGCCCGGGCGCGGCGTGGCGGCCAGGGCATGGGTCAGGACGTCGCGTGCTTTAGCGTATTCCCCCTGGCGGAAAAGGAAGTCACCGTAGAAATAATTGGGATCGAGACCGTCTGGATTCTGAGCCAGGGCTTTTTCAAGATAGATCCTGGCCTTCTTGTCATTGCCGAAGCCGATGGGGAAGCCCGGCACCTGATAATAGAGGCTGCCCAGGGAGGTGCTGACGGAACCGTCCAGTGCTGCGGGGTCGATCTGTTCGGCAGCCTCCAGTTTGGCCCTCGCCTCTTTCACCAGTGAAAGCGCGCCCATGCCGCCCTTGAGGCCGGCTTCGGTGGACAGGATGATTGCTTCCCAAACCAAGGGCTCGGCTTTGCCAGGATAGGTGGTCGTCAAAGATCTGGCGGTGACGGCCAGGGCCTCCATGGCCCGCTGCTGCGCTTCCTCGCCCTTCACCTCATATTTCGCGTGGGCCCAGCCGGTCTGCAGGTCCGCGATGCGGGCATCCATGACCGAATCTGCGGATGCCAATGCCGGCATCGTGAACAGCAGGGCCAGGCTGGCTGCGGCCAGTTTCTTTTCAATGCGCATTGGGTTCCTCCTGAATGAAAGGGGTGTTTGGCGTGAACAGGCTGGCGGCCTTGGTATCGTTGCCGGACAGGGCGCGGTCGATCAGCCTGGGGAACAGGGCGATGCCGGCCTGCGTCGACAGATCGGCCCGGATGTGCCGGCCCGGCGCCTCGCCGCGCCCAGGGTTGTGACCTGCGCCCCTCTGTGGCGCAGCAAGCCGACCAGGGCCGATCCGATGCCACCGGCCCCGCCGGTGACCAGGACCGTGCGTCCCTCCAGCCCTCGCTCAAGCGACATGGCGCACCTCCGTGCCGGCGGTCGCGGTCGGCCGATTGTGGGTGATGGCCAGGAACAGACCGGCGAAAAGGCCGAAAATGCGGTTTGCCATGGCGATGATCGCTTGCCGGTCGCGAACATCCTCCACCCGGTTCATCAGGTCGCGGAAGAATTCCATATGCTGGATGTCCAGCGCCCCGTGGCTGTTGAGGTAGGTGAAGCAGCTCTTCGGCAAGTTCAATGCCTTGGCCACGGCTTCCGCCCCATCAGGCCGCGCAACAGTTCAGGGACCAGGATGATGCTGCTGGCCCGCAACGCCGACAATGCCGACAGGAGCCTGATGAAATCCGGCTGGAACGGCTGGTCCACGCCCAGCAAGGTCGGGGCCTCTACCAAGTAATGGCCCCCCGCCAGCTGGGTGCCGTAAAGTCCGGCCACATTCTCCAGCAGAACCGGCAACGGCAGGATGGCGAGATGCCTGCCGGCGCGCTCCGCTCCGATCACGGTTACCAGCGAACATGCAACCTGTTCCAAGCCACAGGCCGACAGGCAGACGCCCTTGGATGCGCCGGTGGTTCCCGATGTGTAGGTGATCTTGGCCGTCTCGGCCGGCAACGGCACGGGGGCATGGTCCAGACGGTGCAGATACAGGATCTGCATCCCGATACGCAGAAGCTCGCCTCCTGTTTCCGCCCGATCCGTCACCAGCCAGCCGGCGCCGGCATCGGTCAGGGCGTGACGCCGCTGAACCTGTGTGAAGAAGCTGGGCAGGGGCAGGCTGATCTGGCCCAGCATCAGCAGCGCCAGATCCAGCACGGCCCACGCGGCGGAGTTCGTCACTTCCACGGCCACAGGGCGGGAGTCGGTGCCGATCCGTTCGCGCAGTTCAGCAGCGAGGTGGTCCACCGCACCGGCAAGGGCCCCATAGGTCCAGTCATTGATGGCGGGCCGCTGCGGATCCTGCATGCGAATGGCGGAGAGAATACGGCTCATCTTGTCACCTCCGCCGCCGCGATGGCGGGATGCAGACGGGGAAAGGTGGGGCGGGTTGGCAATTCCCGATGACCTTCACCGGTCAGGAATCGGTCCAGGCAGACGGCGCCGAAGGCGACGTCGCCACACACGACGCGCGGATCTGCGGCGTAATAGCTGCCCCAATCTGCGGCGGCGGGGCCCATCCGTTCGGGTCTGGCCTGGCACAGTTCCATCGCGTCGAACCCGATCCTGCGGAACAGGCGACGCAAGGATCGGGTGGCTGTGACCACCGCCTTCTCGAACCCGCACCCGTGCAGATAGGCGGCGAGCGCCATGAACAGCAGATAGGAGGCGCCCGGTTCCACCGCTGCAAGATTGCCGATCTCCACGATGCGGGATCGGGCCACAGTGCCAAGGATCATCGCCTCCACTGGCCGGTCGAGATAGGTTTCGAGGAACAGCGGCGCCTCACCCGCCGGTCGGAATCCGACGCCGGCCAGGATGCGATCCTCGGTATCGCGCAGGCTCATCAGCATGGGGTGTGTCACGGCGATATGGCCGCCGTAGGTGCTGGCATAGGTGTCGCGGATCATCCCCTCCACCCGCTGCCGCTCGGGGGCGAAATGATGGGTTATGGCCACCACGGCTGGCCGGCAGCGGGTCAGGCCGGCCACCCGTCCAGCATCGAACCGCAGGTACCCGTTCCGACCAGCTGTCCGAACCGCATGACAGCGATTTCCACGAGGGCCATTTGAACCTGTCGGGGCATCTGCCCTTCGCAGACCTGCACAGCACAACGGCCTTCGTGCGGCACGAATTGGATACGTTCTATGATGCCAGCAGCGCCGTACCGGGCCTTGCCGGCTTGCCTGCCCGGCCAGCACTGTTTCAGGAAGGGCTTCTGTCCCGATTATGGACGCACGAGACCCGCCTGACCGGTGCCGCCGGGCCTGTGGACACGGAAGGCCGTGATAGCATCGACTGGCTGGCCGGGCTCTATGTGTCGCGACAGGTGTCCCGTTCCGAACGGACCCTGTTTCCCGTTGATGATGCCGGCCTGGCTCTGTGGCGACGGAATCGTGATGACGAGGTGAGGGAAGGGGCTTTGTTCGGGGAGGTTTCCTGGCGGTTCCGCCCTGACTGGACCCTGACGGTGGGCGGCCGTGTCTTCCACATCGCCCAGGAGGTGGATGCGGCGGCTACCGCTCCCGTCACCGACCAGGCGGAAACCGAAGGCTATGCGCGCGAAACGGATGCCATGCCGAAGGTTGCGCTGGCCTGGCAACCTGAAGGTGTCATCACGCTTTATGCGCAGATGGCGGAAGGGTACCGGCCCGGCGGCATCGATATTGAAGAGTCTGGAGGTTCCGGTGTCGGCGACTACCGCACCGCGCGCTTCGCTACGGACGAGCTTTGGAATTACGAGTTAGGTATGAAGCTGTCATTGTGGCAGGGCCAGGTTCAACCTGGATGCGGCGCTGTTCCATGCTCGCTGGCGTAATGTACAGACCGATCAATTGCGGGCGGATGGATTGACTTTCACGACGAATGCTGGCGACGGCAGCAACACAGGGCTGGAGGTCAGCCCCCGCCTGCATCTGGGACCTTGGCGCCTGGAGGCCACCTTGACGCTGAGCGATCCGGAATTGACCAAGCTCCATCCGGGGTTTCCTGCCGTACCTGAAGGCGGACTGCCGGGTGCGGCCCATATCAGTGGCGGTGCCAGCCTTTCATGGCGGGGCCCCCTGATCGACGGGGTCGACCTGCTGGCGGCATTGGATTACAGCCACGCTGGTCGCACCCACCTGACCTTTACCAAGGGCATCAGCCAAGGGCCGGTCGATCTGCTGAATGGGCGACTGGTATTTGATATCGCCGACAGCTTGTCGGTGGGGCTGTCGGTGGGCAACATGTTGGATACAGCCGCCAACCAGTTCGCCTATGGCAACCCATTCACCCTCTCCGGTGGCCCGCAGACGACCCCGCCCCGCCCCAGGACAGTGCGGTTGAGCTTCGGATGGTCGGGATAGGCGGCCGCAGGTTCTCGGGTTATGCGCGTTGATATCCCCCGGGCATGACCCGATGTGGCCCGCTGTGAAGCGGTGCTACTACGCCGGGTCGAGCGCGATGACCGGGGCGGGATACTTCGGTTCCTGGCTGCGGATACAGACGTTGAATGGCTGATGATCGATGCGATCATCGTGCGTGCCCATCACCATGGATCGGGCGGATTTGTGTTTGGCGACTGAATCCTAAACCCAATCAATGGCTTATGCTGCACCCGCCAACCAGCAGGACGCACCCGGTGCATAATCCGGGCTAGCAAAGCATGCACAATGGCACCTGTTGCAGAAATTATCTTCCTATGCCCGAAGCTTCCGCCGTCCCGCAAGCAGGAGGAGGCTCAGGGCTGACCCTGTGTCGTCAGCGTCAGTCCCTCACCTACGTTATAGATGACGGTATATCGGCGCCGCTTGCTCCCAATCTCGTCGCCGGTCACCGCCTCTCCACACCAGTGGTCAGCCGATGCGGGCCTCAACAGGATCACGGACAGCGCCTCCCAGCGTCTTCGCCCCGCCTCGGGCAGGGTGGACTTGAGGGCGCCTGCCAGCCCTTCCTCTTCGGGCGGACAAATCAAGGGCCGGGGCGAGCGGCATTCGGACTCCTCCACCGGGTCCCAGCCCTCTGGCAAATCCGGGTGCAGCAGGAGGGACAGCCATTGCGGCCGTCCGTCGACGATACCGGCCAGGCCGACCATATGGCTGTCGATAAGGCGTGTCCGCGGCTCTCCTGCCGGATCATCGGCGACCCCGGCATGGGCGTGCCATTCCGTCAGCAGGTCGGCACGGAACGACAGCCGCGCCTGCCGGCCCTGCTGCCGTTCCGCCGCAGCCTTGCCGTCAGCCGTCTCATGGCTGGCCATCAGGCACGGCGGGGCGGCCGGTGGTTCGGCATAAACCGCTTCCAGAAGCGGGCGCAGATCGCGAGCCGGGACGATATGATCGCTACCGGGCGGATTTCCGGGAATCGTCGATGGGGCCAGGAGATGGTGCGCCGTCAGCCAGAGGCGCGCATCGTCGGGATAGATGTAGGCGGCGCGCGGAAACTTGCGGGCATACCAATGTTTTGAAGGGGCCGAGACGGGGGGCGTGTGCAGCAGGACCGGGCTGTCGGGGCGCTGATCCACCCCATCACCGGCCAAAGCGCCATCGATCGTGCGGGCATGGCGGCGGCGGCGGCCCAGGCGTTGGATCACGGCGTCGGCGGGGGCCAGGTCAATGACCATCTCGTCGGCGTCCAGGTCCAGGCTCTGCTCCGCAGCCTGGGTGGTGACCAACAGGCGGCCGCGCCGTTCATCCGGAACCGCCTGTTTGCCGAAGAAGCGCATCAGCGCCACCTCTGCCGCGGCGCGATCCGCCGGCAGGAACCGGGCATGGTAAAGCATGGGGGGTGCCAGCCCCTCCGCCCTTGCCGCCTCCGCATGGCGCTTCCAGGCTGTCACGGCATCGCCGACATTGTTGCGGAACCAGATGACCGACCGGCCCTGGCGCTGCCAGTCCTGGATGGCCGCGTCCACGGACGCCTCATCCTCCACGCCTTCGAAACGTACCGGGCGTGTACCCGGCCCCGGCACGGGGTCCAGCGGGTGTTGGGCGATGCCCTGCTGGCTGACCAGGGTCAGCAGCGGATAGGCACCGGGCCGGGTGCGTTCCGTCATGGCGGCGATGTCGGCCCAGCCGGCACCTTCGGCATAGGCGCGGATCAGGGCGTTGCGGATGCGGGTGGGCAGCGTGGCCGACATCAGGACGGCCGGGTCTCCCATCCGCCCATGCCAGCGCAGCAGCGCCTCCAGCAGGGGCTGCATGTAATGGTCATAGGCATGCACCTCGTCCACCAGCAGCAGCTTGCGCCACAGGCCGGCCAGCCGCAGCGTGGCGTGACGCGCGCGCAGGGCGCCAGCCAGCGCCTGATCGACGGTCCCTACCCCCAGTTCCGCCAGCAATGCCCGGCGGGAGGAGCGGGCGAACCAGGCCGATGCCACCCCTTCTCCCTCCTCCAATCCGGCGCGGGTGGCGGCAAAGCGGAAGGTACGGTGGCGATGGCGGCGGCTATGGGCCAGCACCACCTGCGGCGTGCCGGTCAGCAACTGTGCCGCGAAGGGGACGGCACCATCGACCGCGAACTTGCGGTCATAGGCGGCGTCGGCCGTGGCCATGGTGGGCAGGCCGACATAGGTGCCATCCGTCCGGCCCAGTGCCGTCAGCCGCTGGGTGATCAGGTCCCCGGCCTCCGTCTTGCCCGATCCGGGCAGATCCTCCACCAGCACCAGCAGCGGCCCGTCGGGCAGGGCCCGGGCCGTGAACAGCCGGTCGACCAATGCCTGCAACGGCGTGGGCGCGGGCGCCGATCCGCCCTGGCCCAGGGCGGCGAACATCTGCGCGAAGGACAAGGGTGGGCGCGGCGTCAACTGCCGGAACAGGGCCGGCTGCACCTCGTCCAGCACATCCGCGGCGCCGGGCAGGGCGTGGAGCCGGTAATAATCGGCCAGATCCATCGCGCCCTCGCGATAGGCAAAGCGTTCCGACGACCCCAACCAGTCGCAGAGTGTGAACAGGCCGTTCAACAAGGGGGACAGCCGGTCCAGCCCCACCGGATCGGGCGTGCCTTGCGTCCAGCCGAACAGCGCCGCCATGGCGGCGACCAGTTCCTTGGCAGCGTCGAGATCGTCGGGGGCCAGCACCCCCTCACGTTCCAGACGGCGCGGATCGAAGCCGCGCGACGGCGGGCTGCCATGATGGCCCGTGGCGATGGCACAGAGCAGGTCCAGTCCGTCGCGGGGCATGTCCGCCAGCGGCAGGCCCAGCGCCGCCAGACCCGACGGCCCCAGCCTGTCCAGCAGGATCATCTGCCCGACGGCATCATGGGGCCAGTTGGCCGGCTTTCGTGACGGCGGGACACGACCCAGACGGCGCAGGATGTCCGGCCGCTTCACCTGAAAAGCCGCCGAGACCTTGCCGATATCATGCAGGGCCAGCAGCACCAGCAGCATGGCCCGCGTATCGGCCAGGCTCATCGACAGGCCGGCGGCGATGAAATCCAGCAACGCCGGCCGCCGCGCCAGCCCGACATCCAGCACCGCTGCCACATCCAGGCAATGGTACGGGAGCGGGTGGTGGCTGTCCTTGCCGGCCTTGGCCCATCGATCCATGACCAAGTTCACCTTTGGTATCGAACTGGGTTGATCGAAATCATGAATTGCATAGTGTAGATAAAATTCTAAATTAAAAAACAATCTCAGGCGGAGGACCGCGTGAAAGGGGATCATATCTGTTGGTTTAATACAAGAATACCCATTCTGCGCCGACATTCCGGCCCCGGTACCGCTACGCCTCTGGAACTGACGGCCGATCACACTGACGACCCCATTATCGCCGTCCAGTTCGGCCATCCCCTGGCCGACCGTGGGTTCGAGCTTTTGATGCGGGACATCCTGCAGGCCGCCTTCCCGCCGCGCGACAAGGCGGAGTGGCTGCACCGGCTGGCCACACCCCCGACGCCGGCGGAACTGGCCGCAGCACTGGCGCCCTACCAAAGCGTCTTCCGGCTGGATCATCCCGACACGCCCTGCCTTCAGGCCCGTCCTTCCCCGCACAGCCTGTCCGCCGCCACAGCGGGCAAGGGGGCCAAACGCCCCGCAAAAAATGCCGACGAGGATGAGGGTGAGGAAGCGGGCAGCCAGCCCATCGCCGCCCTGCTGCCCGACCTGCCCACGGGCGAGGCGGTGAAGCAGGATGCGGATTTCTTCGTGCGGCGCGGCGGAGTAAAGGCTATCGGGGCCGGGGCCATGCTGCCCGTGCTGTATGGCCACATGGTGCTGTTCCCGCCCGGCGGCGGTGGCTATTTCGGGCTGCCGCACGGGGCGGACAGCATCAAGTATCAGATGGTGGGCGACACGCTGTGGCGTACCTTGTGGCTGAACGTGCTGTATCCCGGCATGGACGGGTATGAGGGTCCGGGTGCCGGGCGGCCGGCGCCCCTGGATGCATCGGCCTTCCCCTGGCTGGACCCGGAATTGCCGCATCTGCCGCTGGGTCGGCGCGATGAGGGGGCGGCCAAGGCGCTGGACCGGCCGCGCCTGCACCCGGCCCATATCCCCATGCCGCGCCGCTATCTGTTGTCGCCGCCGGTACAGGGCCGATGCGACCTGACGGGGCTGGAGGGGCCGGTCTATCAATCCTATGACCGCTGGCCCAAGGGGCTGCAATATGCGCCGCGCGGTTGGCGCTATCCCAACGTTTCCCGCAAGGAGATCGTGGGCAAGCCGGAGGAGGAGGCGCGGTTCGCACGCGCATCCGGCCCCCTGCGCTTCGACGACTGGCTGGAAACCGCGCTGGCCCCGCCGCGGGAGCGCAAGACGGAGAAGGCTGGCGCCCAGCGCCGCCATTTGCCGGCCGTGCTGCAACAGATCGCCAATGTCGAACGCTCCACTCTGCTGCCGGCGGTGGACGGGGTGGACACGGCCCTGGGTCGGGGCAGCCTGCGCGTCCGCGCCTTTGCCCAGTTCAACTATGGCAAGGCTGTGGGCGGGATGAGCCAGCGGGAACTGCCCCTCTGGCTGCTGCCCGATGCACAGTTGGACTGGCTGTGCGGCGAGGTGACGACGGTGTTGGAGAAAGCGTCGGCCATGGCCGGGGCGCTGCGCTGGATGGCGCGGGAAGCCGTCCGCCTGGGCCGCCGGGAGGGGCCGGCCGCATTGGCTGACAATCTGGGCGACGCGCTGCTGGCCGACCTGGACGCCGCGGCCCTGAACCTGCCGGGGCAACTGGCCCAGGTTGTGCGGGAAGCGGGGCCGGACTGTTACGCGCAGGCCGACAGGCTGCGCGATGATTTCCTGGCCTTGGCCCGCCGCCGCGCCCTGGCCCTGTTCGATGCCGGCTTTCCCATCGATGGGCTGGGGCCGATCGACGACAAGCTGGCCGCGTTCCGCACCCGCCTGGTCCGGCGGCTGAACACTATCCTGAAAGGGGAGGCACACGCATGAGCCCCGATCCCACGGCGCAGAAGCCGGAAGACGAAAGCACCGCCACCGAGCGCTGGCATGCCTGGCTGCAGGTGCCGGGAATGAAGGGTGAGCGGGCGGCACTGCGCCGGGCGCAGCAGGTGGAGGAGGTCTTTGGCGTCACCGCCTATCATGCGCTTCAACCCCGGCTCGGCCGATGGAACCGACCGCTGACCGCCGCCCGCATCGCCATGGCGCTGGCCACGATCCGCCAGGACCGGACCGAAAGCCCAGCCGAGGGGGAGGATGCCGACGGGATGCCGGACAAGCCGGTGAGCTGGGGCGTGACCCTGGGCCGGGCACTGGCCGTGATGGCACCGTCCGGCAAGCGCCGTGTCTCAAAGGAGCGGCTGCGCCTGCTGCTGTCGGCCGACGATCCCGACCAGTTCCTGCGCCTGCTCCGCAGCACGCTGGGCTTGCTGGATGACAGGGCGCCGGTCCAGGACGTGGCCGACGTGGTCGGCGCCTGGCACACGCCGTCGCTGCGCGCCGACGTCCGGCGCGCGATTTTCCTCTCCTATTATCGCTCCCTGCCCGTTTCGGAGATCGACAATGCCTGACACGTCCCTGCCGCGCGCGGACCTGCTGCAGTTCCATATGCTGACCACCTTTCCCCCGCACAATGTGAACCGGGACGAGGATGGGCGGCCGAAAAGCTGCCAGTTGGGCGGCACGCTGCGCGGCCGCATCTCCAGCCAGGCCAAAAAGCGCGCCCTGCGCTTCGCCCCGCATTTCCCCGAGGCCCAGCGTGCAAAACGCACGCGCGAGGCGGGCATTCGCTGCTATCGCCAACTGACCGCGGCCGGCATCGATGATGTGCATGCGGTCTGGGCGGCACTGGCCGTCAACCATGCCACAGGGGCCGGCGGTAATGCTCCAACCCTGGCCGAGGCCGAAAAGCTGCTGGGCGGTGGAGGCAAAGGCGGAAAGAAGGGCAAGGCGGCGGCCCCGGCCGAGGATGCCATCATCGATCGGGCGGCCGTGGAAAAGGCCCTGGGCACCGAACAGGGCCTGGTCATCAGCACCCGCGAATTCGCCCGCATCGACGAGGCCATGGCGCGGCTGATCCAGGCCTGGCAAGAGGACCGTGACGGCTTCGCCGGGCACCTGGAGACCTGGGTGCGGCAAGTGGCCAAGGACAAGCTGCTGACCACCGACGATCACGACCTGGACACGGCCCTGTTCGGCCGCATGGTCGCCGCCGATCCCGGCTTCAATATTGAGGCGGCCTGTGCGGTCGGCCATGCCTTCACCACCCACGCCTTCCGGGAGGAGCCGGATTACTTCTCCGCCGGAGAGGAACTGAACGAACTGAAGGGCACTGGGGCCGCCATCACCAGCTATGCCTTCTTCGGCGGCGGTGTCTATTACCAGCATGCGGTGCTGGACCGGGGACACCTGCGTGAGAACCTGACCAGGGGGCGCACGCTGGCGGAAGCGAAACTGCTGGCCGATCAGGCCATCGATGCTTTCCTGACCGGCCTGGTTCTGTCCCAGCCCAAGGGAAAGCGCAACAGCCACGCCAGCGATGTCGGCGCCTCCTATGTGCTGGTCACGCGCGGGGGCGACCCGTCGCTGAACCTGGGGCTGGCCTTCCTGGACCCGGTGACGACGGATCAGGACAGCGACATCATGAAGGCGTCCATCGGACGGCTGGCCGATTTCCAGCAGAAGCTGGCCGAGGCCTATGGTCTGGGCAACGATATCTGCATCTTCAACGCCTATCCGCCCGCCCGCGCCAATCAGCCGGCCGTGAACGAGGTGTGGACAATGGCGGAACTGCGCAACTTCGTGCTGGGGCCCCGCACATGACGGTGCCGGCCTTTCCGCAGCTCTGCTTCACCCTGATGGCGCCTTATGGCGCCTGGGGGGCGGCATCGCCATCCTCGGCCACCACGGCCTGGAAGGCGACGGAGCTGGACCCGCCGAAATCGGCCATTGTCGGGCTGCTGGGCGCAGCAATGGGGGTGGAGCGGGCGGCACTGGGGCCACTGGCGGCCGCACTCCGGGTGGCGGTGCGCACCGGCATCCGCCCGCGCCATGACCCACGGCCCGATTACCACACGATCAGCCGCGCCCGCCGGCCCGAAGGGCGGGAGCGCTGGTCGCGGTTCGAGGAACTGCGCCCCGCGCTGGAGGGCCGCGACGATAGCGGCGCCATGCTGTCCAAACGCGAATATTGGCATTGCGGCCTGTGGAGCGTGGCCGTGGCCGCCACCGGGGCAGGCGCCGATCTGGCCGGTCTGGCGGCGGCACTAGGTTCCCCGCGCTGGGTGCTCTATGCCGGGCGGAAATCCTGCATGTTGGGTCTGCCGCCCGACCCGGCACTGGTCACCGCTTCGGGACCGGTGGCGGCGCTGACGGACTATGGCTGGCCGTGGGAGCGGCATCCCGATCTGAAGGAAGGCGCGCTGGCCCCCCTTCTGACCCTGAAGGCCGCCCGCCGGGAGCCGGAGATGCTGGCCGTGGAGGAGGGCTATCCCGGCGCACCGCAGCCGGCCGACGGCATCATCCAGCGCCGGATCAGCCGCCGGGACCAGCCCGACCCGCTGCCCCTGCCGGGCGGGCGCATCTATCAGCGCTTCCATGACCGGCAGGAAATCCGCATGAACTGGCCCGTCCCGGTGGAAAGCGGGGAGGAAGCCCATGCCTGACAGCCCCGCCCCGCCGCTCGATGCCGATCCCGGTCCCCTTTATGAAAGCCGGGTGGTGCTGGCACCGCGCAACCCGCAGGCCCTGCATGCCATTCTGGACCCCAAGGCACGCCAGGGCGGCCAGTTCGCGCACAAGATGATCTGGACCCTGTTCGCCGACACGCCCGAGGCGCGCCGCCCTGGCCTGTTCCTGTTCCATGTGGAGAAGGAAAAGCCCTTCACCGCCATCATCCGGTCGCGGCGTCCGCCCGTGGACGGGCTGGGCGGGGTGTGGCGGATCGAAAAGGTGCGCCCCTTCGACCCGCAGCTTGTGGCCGGGCAACGCCTGCGCTTCCGCCTGCGCGCCGTGGCCAGCCATTGGCAGCCGCAGCCCGGTGCCAAGCGGGGCAAGCGCGAGGATGTGGTGGTCGCCGCCTGGCGCCGGATCCCCGCCGATGAACGCACCGACGAACGGCTGGAGGAAGCCGCCCAGGCCGCCTGCCTGGACTGGCTGGCGCGGCAGGGGGCGCGCTGCGGCTTCAGCTTTGCCGAGGGGATGGTGGAACTGCGCGAGTATGAATGGTCGCGCACGCCCACCACAAAGGCACGCAGGCAGATCAGCTTTGGCGCCGTTACGTTCGAGGGGGTGCTGAGCGTGACGGACCCGGCGGCCCTGCGCAGGGCACTGGCCGACGGGTTGGGCAATGGCCGCGCCTTCGGCAATGGCCTGATGCAGATCGCCCCCGCGCCGTAAAGCACGAGGGGCCGGGTCATGGACAAGTGAAAAGGTTGCACCAACCCGCCGCCCGGAACCGGCACCGGGCGGCGGCACGGGCTGTCATGTCGAGAGGAGCCAAGGCGAATGCTGAAGGGACGGCTGGGCCTGGATGAGGCGCGGATACCGCAGAAATCCCGCAATGGCCTGATCTATGTGGAGCGCTGCGCGCTGTCGATCGACAATGGCAGCCTGATCCTGCATTTCACCGAGAAGGGCGAGACGCTGGAACTGCCCTATCAGCGGCTGAACGCCATCCTGCTGGGTCCCGGCAGTTCCATCACCCATGACGCCGTGCGCCATTGTTCCGGCCACGGTACCTGCCTGGCTTTCGTCGGTACCGACGGCACAAGGCTGTACACCGCCCCGCCCTTGTTCGCGCGCGACAGCACGCTGGCCCGGCAGCAGGCGACATGGTGGGCGTCGGAAACCACCCGCATGATGGTGGCCAAGCGCATGTATGCCAAACGCTTCGGCGAGACGCCGCGCACCACGTCGCTGGACAGCCTGCGCGGGATGGAGGCGGCGCGCATCAAGCGTTCCTATGAGATCATCGCCGGCCAGGCCGGCATCATCTGGCGCGGCCGCCATTTCGATCGCGCCAATCCCGAGGGGGACGACGCCCCCAATCAGGCCATCAACCATGCGGTGACGGCGGTTGAAGCCTGTGTCGCCATCGCCGTCCAGGCCACCGGCACCCTGCCACCGCTGGGATTCCTGCATGAGGACAGCGCCAAAAGCTGGGTGCTGGACCTCTGCGACCTCTACCGCACGACGGTGACGGTGCCTATCGCGTTTTCCTGCGTGCGGCAGCAGCGTGACCGCCCGGGCGAGACACTGGACCGGCTGTGCCGGCGCGCGGTGTCGCGCCATGTCCGCGACAAGGACTTCATCGATACCGTGATCACGGATATCAAGGAGCTTCTGGCCTGATGATCGTCATCTGCCTGTCGGCCACCGCCGACCGTTTCCACGGCTTCCTGCGGTCCACCATGCTGAACGTGCATCCGGGCGTCTATGTGACGATGGACCTGGATGCAGGCTCACGCGACCGCATTTGGCGGATCCTGGAAAACTGGTGGCAGTCGGACCCGCAGGGACAGGCCGTCATGATTTACCGGGACAAGTCGAAACCGATGGAAATCGACTTCCGCTGCTTGGGCGCCCCGAAACGAGACATTGTCGACTATGATGGGCATTATGCGTTGATGGAAATGGTGAAGATGACGGAAAGTGATTGAGACGAAAGCCGTTTTGGGTCAAAAACTTGGAAGCAAGGTTGCCCCTGCACCGGCAGGGATGAACCCATGATGCATTCTCCATGAAAAAGCCCGCCATGGTTGCCCCTGCACCGGCAGGGATGAACCCCGTCCGATAGATGCCGTCGGGCGCAGGCGTGAGTTGCCCCTGCACCGGCAGGGATGAACCCACGGGCTATGCCCAGCGGCTGATAGAGGCGCAGTTGCCCCTGCACCGGCAGGGATGAACCCTTGCGCGACGTGCCCGGCCCGTGGGTGTGCTGGTTGCCCCTGCACCGGCAGGGATGAACCCAACACCTCTTGCGCCAGCCGGTCCAGATCAGCGTTGCCCCTGCACCGGCAGGGATGAACCCATGCCCGCCTTCTCCAAGGCGGCGATGTCATCGTTGCCCCTGCACCGGCAGGGATGAACCCCAGCGTCCACGCATAGCCACCCCTGGCTCCCGGTTGCCCCTGCACCGGCAGGGATGAACCGCAGCGCCGCTTCAGTGCCGCGACCCTGTTCAAGTTGCCCCTGCACCGGCAGGGATGAACCCGAAACAGGGGCGACGCGGGAGCGGGTCGAACAGTTGCCCCTGCACCGGCAGGGATGAACCCCCGGTAGCCAGAGACGATGATATCGTCAGAGCGTTGCCCCTGCACCGGCAGGGATGAACCCGTGTCTCGGGCATTGAGTTGCTGTTTCTCTGGGTTGCCCCTGCACCGGCAGGGATGAACCCCGGTGTCGCAATCCTCGACAAAGCAGTCTACCGTTGCCCCTGCACCGGCAGGGATGAACCCCTCCGTCGCCCGCCGGATCATCGCCGCCCCGCGTTGCCCCTGCACCGGCAGGGATGAACCCCCGTCATCGTCGCCGGCACTGGTGATGCGAACGTTGCCCCTGCACCGGCAGGGATGAACCCCGACCGTGGATATTGGCACGACCGGCACGCCCGTTGCCCCTGCACCGGCAGGGATGAACCCATAGACCAACGTGCGCCATTGGCCATATCCGTGTTGCCCCTGCACCGGCAGGGATGAACCCCTGCTGGCCGCGGAGGAAGTGGGGCAAGATGGGTTGCCCCTGCACCGGCAGGGATGAACCCTGCAAAGCGCGGTTCCCGCTGGTGGGTCTGAGGTTGCCCCTGCACCGGCAGGGATGAACCCCCCGCCTGTAGTTCGTCGGAGAAGCCAAGGGTGTTGCCCCTGCACCGGCAGGGATGAACCCTTGTTCTGGAAATTCAACGCGCCCTGCAATTGGTTGCCCCTGCACCGGCAGGGATGAACCCCTGCCGCAGTTGCCGCCGCAGGTCGCCCAGTTGTTGCCCCTGCACCGGCAGGGATGAACCCGTTGCCAACGCCCAAGTTGCGCGCAATCGTCCGTTGCCCCTGCACCGGCAGGGATGAACCCAATTCCCACGTCGAATTCCGGAACGATTTTCAGTTGCCCCTGCACCGGCAGGGATGAACCCCAGGGTAATGACACGGGCGCGGCGCAACAGGCATTGCCCCTGCACCGGCAGGGATGAACCCTCCGCCCCCCAGCGCCAGTGATAGGTATGGGGGTTGCCCCTGCACCGGCAGGGATGAACCCCCTGGATGATTACCGCCGCAGCATGGCCCTGCGTTGCCCCTGCACCGGCAGGGATGAACCCCGACTTTCTGGCCGGACGGTGAACTGGACATCGTTGCCCCTGCACCGGCAGGGATGAACCCGTCCGCCGGCTGGCCGTGCTGGCCGAAGCCCCGTTGCCCCTGCACCGGCAGGGATGAACCCTTTCCCCGCCTGACGGCCCCGGACGCCGCCTGGTTGCCCCTGCACCGGCAGGGATGAACCCTGCACGGACAGCGAGACGCGGTTGTCGGAAACGTTGCCCCTGCACCGGCAGGGATGAACCCTATTTCAGCGAGCCGTGGCGCCGGACGACGCAGTTGCCCCTGCACCGGCAGGGATGAACCTGTCCACGCCGATCCCATCGCTGAACTATGCGGGTTGCCCCTGCACCGGCAGGGATGAACCCCAGGACCAGCACCGCGAACTCGCCGGCGCCGGGTTGCCCCTGCACCGGCAGGGATGAACCCCCGCACGGGGGCACCGGCTTCACGCTGACCAAGTTGCCCCTGCACCGGCAGGGATGAACCCCTGAGCCAGCCTTTCCAGCACGCGGGCCATGCGTTGCCCCTGCACCGGCAGGGATGAACCCGTGTCCCGCCTGCGGGCTGAATGCCCTGGCCTGTTGCCCCTGCACCGGCAGGGATGAACCCCTGCCCCCGCGCACTGTGCCCGGCCGCTGCCAGTTGCCCCTGCACCGGCAGGGATGAACCCCCAGCGGCCAAGGGCGACATCGCGCGCCGCCTGTTGCCCCTGCACCGGCAGGGATGAACCCGTCGAATGGGGCGGGGCGGCAGTGGAAGATCCGTTGCCCCTGCACCGGCAGGGATGAACCCTGGTCCGCTGGCGCCGTGCGGCGCTGACGGAAGTTGCCCCTGCACCGGCAGGGATGAACCCGACCCCATGGACCCACTGCCGACAATCACCGGGTTGCCCCTGCACCGGCAGGGATGAACCCCAGCGTGGCGCGGCGCAGCGCCTCGATGCGGCGTTGCCCCTGCACCGGCAGGGATGAACCCTCCGCCCCGGTATCGACCAGGCGCAGGGCCAGGTTGCCCCTGCACCGGCAGGGATGACCCCTGCGCATCGTGCAGGTGGATGCGTTCGGGGAGAGCACGGGGCCTGATGATCGCAAGGGTCGCGCAGCTTTCGCCCGACCTTATTGCCTGCGCCCGACCGTTGGGGATTTTCAGCGACGCGGTTGTCGCGCACGGACACGGATAAACGGGACGGGTCGGCCGCCACCCCCATTCTCGTCGATGACATGCTGCGCCGTGCGGGCTGCCGCTGAAGCGGGGCGCCGGTGTCTCAGAAGGTTGCCCCGGTCATCTGCCGGGAAACCTCCCACAGGCGGGCTGAAGCGACCGGGTCCAGGGCTTGTGGCGGGATCATCGCCAGGGTGGGGAAGCCCCTGGTCTCGTTCATCCTGTCGGGGCCGTAATAGCCGCCGCCTTCTGCCTGCGGCGATGTGGCGGCGAACAGGGCCGGCAGGGCCCCCTGCGCCGCCGGCTGGAACATGAACCAGAGCAGGGATCGCATCATGCCGACACCGCTCCAGCGGCCGGGCGCATTGTGCAAAAGGTCGGTGCGCGAAATCCCCGGATGGGCGGCGATGCTGGCGATGTTCCACCCTGCCGCCACGGACCGCCGCTGCAGTTCCAGGGAAAACATCAGGCAGGCCAGTTTCGACTGGCTGTATACCGGCATCGGTCTGTAGTGGCGCTGTGCGTCCAGATCATCGAAATCGATGCGGCCCTTGCGGGCCGCAATGCTGGACAGTGTGATCACCCGCGCATCCCTTGCCCTGCGCAACAGAGGCATGAGATGACCGGTAAGCGCGAAATGGCCGAGATGATTGGTGCCGAATTGCTGTTCGAAGCCATCCTCCGTCTGCTGCCGCTTTGGTGGCACCATCACGCCGGCATTGTTGATCAGCAGGTCGAGACTGTCCTGACGTCCACACAGCCGCGCGGCGAAATCCTGCACGGATGCAAGGCTGGCAAGGTCCAGCCGTTCGAACCGGACGGCCGCGTCCGGCAACTCGCGTCGGATTGCTGCGATGGCCGCCGCCCCCTTGTCGGGGTTGCGGCCCGCGACGACCACCCCGCACCCGGCTTTCGCCAGGGCACGGGCAGTCTGGAACCCCAGCCCGCCCGTGCCCGTCACGACGGCCGAGCGGCCTGTCTGGGCGGGAATATCCGCATTGGTCCAGCCTGGCATGATCCTGCCTTCTCCAAAATTTGCACTTGGTGTAAAATAATAATTGCACTCAGTGCAAATTCAAGAGGCTGGCCTGATGAAAGTGGATGCTGGAACGGATTCTCCCCGTGAGGGGCTGCGGCAACGCAAGCGGCGCCAGACCCGTCAGCGCATCACCGATGCCGGGATCCGTCTGTTCATCGAAAAGGGCTATGACGTCGCCACGCTGGATGAGATCGCGGCTGCGGCTGGAATTTCCCGCCGAACCTTCTTCCATTATTTCAAATCGAAGGACGAAATCCTGCTCTCCCTGCAAAGCGGGGCGGGGGAGATGATTGTCGCCGCACTGCGGGAGGTGGCGCCCGGCAAGCGGCCCATCGAGGCGATACGCGAGGCCACGGTGAAGGTCTGCGCGCTCATTCCCACCGATGACATGATCGCCATCGACCGGCTGATGCGCTCAAGCGAGGCCGTGCAGGCGCGCAAGCAGGCCAGCTACGTCCAGCAGGAAATGGCCCTGTTCACGGCGTTGCGCGAACGCTGGCCGGCGCCGGGCCGGGAAACCGGGCTCCGGCTGGTCGCCATGCTCGCAATGGGCGCGATACGCCTGGCAACGGAGACCTTCGGCCGGGAAGGGGGCCGGCGTTCCTTTGTCGACATGCTGAACGATGCGTTCGACGCGCTGGAGGCTGAAATCGGAGGCTGAAATCTGATACCCCAGGGGGTGGGGCCAGGGGGTTGGGGTGGGGGTGGGGGGTGTTCAGCCCCGCACGCCCCACAGCATATAATTAACATCCAGGTCGCGCGGTGCCAGGCTGAACCGGTCGGAAATGGGGTTGTAGGCCACGCCCGTCAGTTCCCGGACCTCCACGCCCGTGCGGCGCAGGGCGCCGGTCAGTTCCGATGGCTTCAGGAAACGCTTCCAGTCATGCGTGCCGCGCGGCAGCCAGCGCAGGATGTATTCCGCGGCCACGATACCTAGCAGCCAGCCCTTGGCCGTGCGGTTCAGGGTCGCCATGAAGACCAGGCCGCCGGGCCGGGCCAGGGCGGAAACCGCCCCCAGGAACAGGTCGACATCGGCGACATGCTCCACGATCTCCATGGCCAGCACCACGTCGAACTGTTCGCCGGCCTGCACCAGATCCTCCGCCGTGGCGGCGCGGTAATCGACATCCACACCGGTCTCGGCGGCATGCGCCGCCGCCGTCTTCACATTCTTCTCGGCCGCATCGATGCCCGTCACGCTGGCCCCCAGACGGGCCAGCGGTTCCGACAGCAGCCCGCCGCCACATCCCACATCGATGATGCGCAGCCCCTGCAGCGGCCGGGGGGCGTGCGGGTCGCGGCCATGGGCCTTGCAGATCACGTCGCGCAGCCAGGCCAGGCGCACGGGGTTGAACTTGTGCAACGGCCGGAACTTGCCGGCGGGGTCCCACCATTCGGCTGCGATGCGGCTGAAACGCTCGATCTCGGCGGGATCGACGGTCGTGCGGCCCGGCGGGCTGTCGGTGGCGGTCGCGGCGGTCATGGCTCTCCTCGCGGAAAAGGGCGTGACTGGCATAGCAAAGGTGGGCCGTCCTGTCGCGCGGACAATGGGGCGGGGCACATTTGAGCGCAGCGGGGATATGATTGGCGCCATTCTCATGGGTGCAGTGCGGCCGGCGGGGGGTGGCGCGGCTTGCGTGGTCCGGGCCGGCGGGGTTATGGATAGCCCGCTCCGGCACCGGAGCTTTTACGAAAATTACCCTGACCCTTGATGGAATGGCGTTATGGCGCGGCTAGTCCTGAAATTCGGTGGCACCTCGGTCGGCGATATCGAGCGGATCAAGAATGTCGCCAAAAAGGTGAAACAGGAGGTCGATGCCGGGCACGAGGTCGCGGTCGTCGTCTCCGCCATGTCGGGCGTGACGAACCAGCTCGTCGATTATTGCCGCCAGATCGCCAAGGTCCACGACCAGGCCGAATATGACGCCGTCGTCGCCTCGGGCGAGCAGGTGACGTCGGGGCTGCTTGCCATCGCGTTGCAGGAGATCGGCATCCCCGCCCGTTCCTGGCAGGGCTGGCAGATCCCGTTGATCGCCGACGAGACGCACGGCAAGTCCCGGATCGAGCGGATCGACACGACCTCCCTGTCGGACAACATGTCCAAGGGCGTGGTCGGCGTCGTCGCCGGCTTCCAGGGCGTGACGGAGAAGGGCCGCATCGCCACGCTGGGTCGCGGCGGGTCCGATACCTCCGCCGTGGCGCTGGCCGCCGCCTTGAATGCAGACCGCTGCGACATCTATACGGATGTCGACGGCGTCTATACGACCGACCCCCGCATCGTGAAGACGGCGCGCAAGCTGCACCGCATCACATATGAGGAGATGCTGGAAATGGCGTCGCTGGGCGCCAAGGTCCTGCAGACCCGGTCGGTCGAAATGGCCATGAAGCACCATGTGCGCGTGCAGGTATTGTCAACCTTTGAACAGGCGCCGGGCTCCGATCTTCCCGGCACCCTGGTTGTGGACGAGGATGAAATCGTGGAACAGGAACTGGTCAGCGGCATCGCCTATAGCCGGGACGAGGCGAAGATCACCCTGCTGGGCGTCGAGGACCGGCCGGGCGTCGCCGCCGCCATCTTCGGCCCCCTGACGGATGCCGCCATCAATGTCGACATGATCGTGCAGAACGTGTCCGAGGATGGCCGCACCACCGACATGACCTTCACGGTCGGCAAGGCCGACCTGGACCGCGCGGTCCAGGTGCTGGAGAAGGCCCAGGCCGACCTGAATTATCGCCGGCTGGCGGCCGATGCCAATGTGGTGAAAGTGTCGGTGATCGGCGTGGGCATGCGCTCCCATGCCGGTGTGGCCCAGCGCATGTTCAAGGCGCTGGCCGACCGCGGCATCAACATCCAGGTCATCTCCACCAGCGAGATCAAGGTCTCCGTGCTGATCGCCGAGGAATATACCGAACTGGCCCTGCGCTCCCTGCACACGGCCTATGGGCTGGACAAGGCCTGACCGGCCCCGGTGACGCCCTTCCTTCCTGAAGGGGCCCGGCCACGATCCCCCCCTGGCGGGTCGTGGACGGGCCCTTTGCGCTTCGGGACCGGCCTGCGGCCCGTTCTCGCCTGCTTCCCCTTGACCGCCGGTCGCCACGAACGGTAGTGAAGCCGACCGAATGATTTCGACTTCTGGGGACCCGCCGCCATGACCGCACGCCAACGCCTCGATCAGCTCTGGTCGCGGGGCCGGGACTATCTGGGCACCGACCTTGCCATCATGGGCGGGGCCATGACCTGGGTGTCGGATCGCAATCTGGTTGCGGCCATCTCCAATGCCGGTGGTTTCGGGGTCATCGCGTCGGGCGCCATGCCGCCCGACCTGCTGCGGGCGGAAATCCAGGCGACGCAGGCGCTGACGGAAAAGCCCTTCGGCGTCAACCTGATCACGCTGCACCCCCAGCTCGACCAGCTTATCCAGGTCTGCCTGGAGGAGAAGGTGGGCCATATCGTGCTGGCCGGCGGCCTGCCGCCCGGCGGCGCGATCAAGGCGGCCAGGGATGGCGGGGCCAAGGTCATGTGCTTCGCCCCGGCGCTGGTCATCGCCAGGAAGCTGGTCCGCAGCGGGGCCGATGCCATCGTGATCGAAGGCAGCGAGGCCGGCGGCCATATCGGCCCCGTCTCCACCTCCGTCCTGGCGCAGGAGATCCTGCCGGAAATCCGTGACGTGCCCGTCTTCGTGGCCGGCGGCATCGGCCGGGGCGAAGCGATCCTGTCCTATCTGGAGATGGGGGCTGCGGGCGTGCAGCTTGGCACCCGTTTCGTCTGTGCCACCGAATGCCGCGCGCATCCGAAATTCAAGCAGGCCTTCATCCGCGGCAGCGCGCGCGAGGCCATCGCGTCGGTGGCGCTGGACAGCCGTTTCCCCGTGATCCCCGTCCGCGCCCTGCAGAACGAGGGCACCAAGCGCTTCATGGAAAAGCAGCGCGAGGTGATCGCCCGGTTCGACGCGGGTGAGCTGGACCAGAAGCAGGCCCAGCTTGAGATCGAGCATTACTGGGCCGGCGCGCTGCGTCGCGCCGTGATCGACGGCGATGTGGAAAACGGGTCGCTGATGGCCGGGCAGTCGGTGGGGATGGTGACCCGCGAGCAGCCCGTGGCCGATATCCTGGCCGACCTGCTGGCCCAGGCCGAAGCGGCGCTGCAGGCCCGTGGGCAGGCAGCCTGACACGGTTGACACCTGCGTTGGGAGAACCGGATCGCATGCCGCCCGCCTTCACGTCCGATGTCGTCAGGGACATTGTCCGCCGGGAACTGCCGGATGCAGGCACGAAGCTGGAGCGTGCCCGCAGCCCGGTTCCCGGTGCGATGTGGGCAGCCATGATGCAGGCGGCCGAGGCGGCGTTCGCCGTCTTCACCGCCCCCGCAGGGCGGGTGGGCAACCCCGCACAGCGGATACAGGAGATCGTGCGCGCGGTCAGCTTGATGCTGCCGCCCCTATTCATATCCCAGGGGCGGCTGATGTCCCTTCGGGACGAGGAATGGCTGCTGTCCCTGCCATATGATGATCGCGGTCAGGTTGATGAGCATGTGCTGCCCGTCACCGCCCTGGTCAGGGGCGATGCCTTCCTGGCCGACCCCGCGGCATTCTTCGACGGAGCCTTCACCGCGGCCATGCTGACGCCGCGCTGTCTTTTGATCCGGGCGGAGGACCGGCGGCTGAACCGCAGGGGACATCCCGGTATCGGCGCGAAACCGGGTCTGGAGGCGACCGCGCAGCTGCGGCCCTTCCTGCGCTACATGCCCGATCACCTGTCCGGCGTCGATCGGGAGGCCATCCAGGTGTTCCGCATGCAGGATGGCAGCATGCTCCATGATCCGGGCAACTATACATGGTCGGATTGGGAACAGGAGGCCGCTTCATTCGGCGCATTTCGCGAGGCCATCGACTTCCATCACGAATTCAGCCGGTCCTGGCGCCGGATGATGCCGGCGGCGGCGGAGATCCTGCGCGGCTGGCAGCCCTTGCCGGTGCGTCTGCCATCCCCGTCGAAGGGGGATTATACCGACGCCGAACGGACCGTGATCCGGGCGCGCCTGGATGAATTGCGGGCCCGACCGGACATGCCGGTCACCTGGTTCGGTCAGCCGGCGGTGACGGACCCGGCGCAGGGCAAGCGCATCAACTTCACCGTCGATGCGCCGGACAGGCAGCGCAAGCCCCTGTTCCGTGTCAATATTGGTGCCGACCGTCCCAAGTTCGAGCTTTGTTACAGCCCGCTCAGGATGCATCCCGACGGAAGGCGCTGCGTGGACGAGCTCGCCATGCAGGTGAACCCGGTGATCGGTCATGGATTCCGGTGCCAGACGATAGCGAGGACCGGCCACGGGTACAGGCATCCCGGCGGGATGGACAATGTTCTTTCCGTGCTGCCGGTCCTGATCGACCATATCGTCACCCTTTATCCCGTCTGGCGGGAACGGTGGCCGCGGCCGGCCGGCTGATGGCGGCCTTGTAACATTCCGCCAAGCCCGCCACCCGAGCATACCGGCAATATTCCTTCATGCATTGACCGCCCGGCTTGCCGAAAAGCATAAGGCAGCACCTCTCTTGCCAGGATGGTTGCCATGGGTGCGGTTGCGGCGGTTTCGCAGGATCTGGGTTCGGCGCGGCGGCTGATCATCAAGATCGGGTCGGCGCTGATGGTGGATGCCGCCACGCACCGCATCCGGCGCGAATGGCTGGATTCGGTGGCCGACGATGTCGCGGCGCTGCGCGCGCGCGGCGTGGAGGTGGTGATCGTCACCTCCGGCGCCGTGGCCTGCGGGCGTGAGCACCTGGGTCTGGTCGGCCGGCCGCTGCGGCTGGAGGAAAAACAGGCCGCCGCCGCCACGGGCCAGATCCGCCTGGCCCATGCCTATCAGGAGACGCTGGCCCGCCACGGCATCACGGTGGCGCAGGTGCTGCTGACCCTGGATGATACGGAAGACCGCCGCCGCCACCTGAACGGCCGCGCCACCATCGAAACCCTGCTGAAGCTGGGTGCCGTGCCCGTCATCAACGAGAATGACACGGTGGCCACGGCCGAAATCCGCTTCGGCGACAATGACCGGCTGGCCGCGCGCGTGGCCCAGATGATCAGCGCCGACACGCTGGTCCTGCTGTCGGACATCGATGGGCTGTACACCGCCGACCCGCGCAAGGACCCGGACGCCAGGCACATCCCCCTGGTGCGCGAGATCACGCCGGAAATCGTGGGCATGGCCGGCGAGCCGCCGCCGGGATACAGCAGCGGCGGCATGGTGACCAAGATCGTGGCCGGGCGCATCGCGCTCGCGGCCGGTTGCCGCATGGCCATCGCCATGGGCCAGCGTACCAACCCCTTGTCGGCGCTGCTGACGCCTGCCGGGCAGGGGGGCGCACTGGCCACCTGGTTCGTGCCGCAGGCCGAGCCCCGCACGGCCCGCAAGCGCTGGATCGCCGGGGCGCTGAAGCCGCTGGGCACGCTGGTGCTGGATGCCGGTGCCGTGGCCGCCCTGCTGAAGGGCGGCAGCCTGCTGCCGGCCGGCGTGCGCGGTGTGGAGGGTGATTTCGAGCGTGGCGATCTGGTGCTGCTCCGGGGGCCGGACGGGCACACGATGGGGCGCGGCCTGTCGGCCTATGCCGCCGGCGACGCCCGCGCCATCGCCGGCCGGCGCAGTGCGGAGATCGAGGCCGTCCTGGGCTATCGCGGACGCGACGAGATGGTGCATCGCGACGATCTGGTGCTTGGCTGATCACGTGGCGCTATAATCCCTGCCGTCCCCAGAACCGGAGTTCCAGGAAAATGACCGACGCGCCCACGGCGGCCCTGCTGATCATCGGCAACGAGATATTGTCCGGCCGTACCCAGGATGCCAATCTGGCCTTCCTTGCCAAATATCTGGGCGGGCTGGGCATCCGGTTCCGCGAGGCGCGCGTCGTGCCGGACGAGGAGGCGGAGATCGTGGCCGCCGTCAATGCCTTGCGTGCCCGCTACACCTATGTCTTCACGACCGGTGGCATCGGCCCGACGCATGACGACATCACCGCGGAATGCGTTGCCACGGCTTTCGGCCTGCCCCTGATCCGCCATCCGGAGGCTGCGCGCCGGCTGGAGGCGCATTATGCCGGCACCGGCATGCTGAACGAGGCGCGGATGCGCATGGCGAACACCCCGGACGGTGCCGTGCTGATCGATAATCCCGTGTCGACCGCGCCGGGCTTCCAGATCGGCAATGTCTTCGTGCTGGCTGGCGTGCCCATCATCATGCAGGCCATGCTGACGGGCATCGGGGACCGGCTGGTGGGTGGCCCCGTGGTGAGGACCAGATCCGTCCTTTCCGGCGTGCCGGAAGGCACCTTCGCCGACGGCCTGCGCGGGCTGGCGGTGGAACATGCCGGCGTCGATATCGGGTCCTACCCGGCCTTTCGCCAGGGCAAGGTGTCCACCGCGCTGGTCCTGCGCGCCACGGATGAGGCGGCGCTGGAAGCGGCCGTCACGGCCGTCACCGTGCTGCTGCGCGGATTGGGCGGCGACCCGGTGGTGCTGGACGGGTATGGCGATACCGGCGACCAGGCCTCGTCCTGATCCCGCCGGGCGGCGATGTCACAGTTTCTCGCCCGGCAGCCGGCTGGCCTGACGCACCCATTCGACGAACTGTGCCTCGTCCAACTGCCCCTCGCGGATGTCGAGATAGCGGGTTTCCGGGTGCTTGGAGGTGCCGGGCGGCACGGGGTCCAGCGAGGTCCCGCGGAAGAACGTCACCTTGATGTATTTCGTGAAGCTGTGGAGCGCCAGGAACCAGCCCGCCCCCTCCACCCCGTAAAGGGGGGAGTTCCACTTGACCGCCTTGGTCACATCGGGGACCGTCTGTCCGATCAGGCTGTCCAGCCGCCGCCCCACCCCGGCCTTCCAGCCGGGCAGGGCGGCGATATAGCGCTGGACGGGTTCATCGCCATACCCTTTGGCGATTTGCGGGTTGCCGCCCGAAAGCAGGACCACGCCCCCGGCCGCGTCCGCTGGTGCCGTGGGTGGGGCCGATTTTGACGCCGCGGGGCGCGGCTGCCGCCTGCGTGGCCTGCCGGTCCCCGGTTCGGGGCTACCGGCGTTTCCGGGGATGTCATCCGCCATGCGGGCTCCTGCGCTTCGGTGCCGGCGGCCAGGGGCCGGCCGGCATGTCCGGTCTGGCCTTCATCAGGCGAAGGGGGCGGGCCTGGCCGCGGCCGCGCGGTATTCGGCCTTCATACGGTCCACCAGGTCGGCGACGGTGGGGGCGTCGTGGATGGAACCGATGCCCTGGCCGGCCGACCAGATGTCCTTCCAGGCCTTCTTCTTCGACCAATCCTCGATCGTCAGGTTGGGGTCGGCCTTGCCGCCCGTGATGGCGGCCGGGTCCAGGCCGGCGGCGGCGACGCTGGGCGCGAGGTAGTTGCCGGGGATGCCGCTGAACATGGGCGTATAGACGATGTCGGCGGCGGCATGGTCGATCAGCATCTGCTTGTATTCCGGCGGGGCATTGCCCTCTGCCGTGGCGATGAAGCGGGTGCCGATATAGGCGAAATCGGCGCCCAGCACCTCCGCCGCGCGAATCTCCGTACCCGTCGAAATGGCGCCGGCCAGCACGATGGGACCGTCGAAGAAGGCGCGCACCTCGGCCAGCAGCGCGAAGGGCGAGGTGGTGCCGGCATGCCCGCCGGCCCCGGCCGCCACCAGGATCAGCCCGTCCACGCCCGCTTCCAGCGCCTTGCGGGCGTGGCGGATGTTGGTCACGTCATGGAAGACCAGCCCGCCATAGGAATGCACGGCCTCCACGATGCCCACCGGCGCGCCGACCGAGGTGATGATCAGGGGCACCTTGTGCTTGACCATCAGTTCGACATCGCCCTGCAGGCGGCTGTTGGACCGGTGGACGATCAGGTTCACGCCGAAGGGGGCCACGGCCGCGCCCGGATGGTCGGCGCCGAAGCCGGCCAGTTCGGCCGTGATGCGGCCCAGCCATTCATCCAGCAATTCCGGCTGCCGCGCGTTCAGGCTGGGGAAGGTGCCGACGATCCCGGCCTTGCACTGGGCCAGCACCAGATCGGGATAGCTGACGATGAACATCGGCGAGGCGATGACGGGCAGTGACAGCTTTCCCTGGAACAGGCTGGGGATGGGCATCTTCGGTCGTTCCTCCGGTCGGGCGCCTTCAGGGCGGCTGATTGATATTCCGGGAATTTTTAGCACGCTCGTTCGCTTGTGACCACTGCGACGAGGGGCGCCATCCTAATAAGTCCCGGTGATCGCACCCGATCACCGGTCTCAATCACCGGCGCCCACATCCGTGGGCTTGGCACCGGCGCCCACATCCGTGGGCTTGGCGACGCCGCATGTGCGGCGGGGCGGCGGTTGCCGCCGGAACAGATGCCGGTGAGTTGCTCTCACCGGCATCTGGCATAAGAACCCTGCCGGGCGCATGGCGGCCCTGGTGAGGGCTTGCGTTGCGCGGGGCGCGGCGGCGTTGCATTCTCCGCCGCGACCAGAGGTGACGGGGCCGATACGATGCAGGACTTTCTTTCCATCCATCCGGAAGTGGCGGCGGCGCTGAAGGCGGGCGGACCGGTCGTGGCCCTGGAATCGACCGTCATCAGCCATGGCCTGCCCTATCCGGAGAATGTGGAGACGGCGAACGCCCTGGAGGCCGCGATCCGTGCGGAGGGCGCGGTGCCGGCCACCATCGCCGTGCTGGATGGCCGTATTCGCGTCGGTCTGGATGCCGACGATATCGAGCGGCTGGCGCAGAGCGGCGTGCGCAAGGTCAGCCGCCGGGATCTGGCGCTGGCGCTGGCCCAAGGGGCCGAAGGCGCCACGACGGTGGCGGCGACCATGATCGGTGCCGCCCTGGCCGGCATCGCCGTTTTCGCCACGGGCGGCATCGGCGGCGTGCATCGCGGGGTGGAAACCACGCTGGACATCTCCGCCGACCTGGAAGAACTGGCTGACACCGACGTGGCCGTCATCTGCGCGGGGGCCAAGGCCATCCTGGACCTGCCGCGCACGCTGGAATATCTGGAAACCAAGGGCGTGCCCGTGATCGGGTTCGGCACGGACCGGTTTCCGGCCTTCTATACGGCATCCCTGCCGCTGCCGGTCGATGGCCGCTGCGACTCGGCCGAAGAGGTGGCGCGCGTGCTGCGCACCAAATGGCAGTTGGGCCTGGGGGGCGGGGTCGTCATCGGCGTCCCCATCCCGCCCGAGGCGGCGCTGGATGCCGAGGCGGTCGAGGCCGCCATCGCCCAGGCCGTGGGCGAGGCCGAGGCGCAGGGCGTGCGGGGCAAGGCGCTGACCCCGTTCCTGCTGAGCCGGATGGAGGAACTGACGGGCGGCGCCAGCCTGGCGGCCAACCGTGCCCTGCTTTTGAACAATGCCCGCATCGGGGCCCGCATCGCCATCGCCTATGCCCGCCAGAAGGCGGAGATGACATTGCCCAAGAAGGTGGCGACGACCAAACGGCCCCCGGGTTATTGAGGACGGGCGGCCGGCGGCGGCCATCGACGCCCCCGCCGGCCGTCCCGCGCGTTCGCCCGAGCGCCCGGCCCGCGTGCCAGGGTTGCAGCACCGGCCCCCGTGCCCGGTTGACTCCATGCCCCTTCGCCACTATAGAACGCGCTTCGTTTTCGCATTCAGTTTTCCAAGAGCGGAGTAAGTACCGTGAAGCGTCCCTTCCAGCCCTCCAAGATCGTGCGCGCCCGCCGTCACGGCTTCCGCGCCCGCATGGCCACCGTGTCGGGCCGCAAGATCATCAATTCCCGCCGCGCCCAGGGCCGCAAGCGTCTGAGCGCCTGAGGGTGACCGGCATGGCGCCCCCGGCCAAAGCCAAGGTGGGGCGCCTGACCAGGCGGCCCCAGTTCCTGGCCGTCGCGGGCGCCCGCCGCAAATGGGCCACGCCGGGTCTGATCCTTCAGGCCCGTGCCCATGATGACCGGCAGCACCCGAACCCCGGCGAACCGCCGGTGCGGATCGGTCTGACAGCGAGCAAGAAGGTGGGTGGCGCGGTTGAACGCAACCGCGCCCGTCGTCGTTTGCGCGCGGCCCTGGCCGAGGTGCTGGCCCCTAACGCCGCCCCCGGCCATGATTTCGTGCTGGTGGCGCGGTCGGAGACGGTGCGGCGCCCCTATGCCGCGCTGAAGGCCGATCTGAAGCAGGCGCTGAAGAAGCTGCGGGTCTGGCGGGAAGAGAGGGCGGCGGCCGAATCGGCCCGCCCCGCGGATGGCACGGCATGAGCCCGGCGGCCTGGCTGCTCCGGGCTTTTGTGCTTTGCTATCGCTGGGTCGTGCGGCCCCTGATGGGGCCGCCGCGCTGCCGTTTCTACCCGAGCTGTTCCCATTACGCGCTGGAGGCGCTGTCCATGCACGGCGCGATCCGTGGCGGATGGCTGACCCTGCGGCGCTTGGCGCGCTGTCATCCCTGGGGCGGATCGGGGTATGACCCGGTGCCCCCGGCGCATCCAAGACACGTGGATGACGGAAAATGTTGCGGCGGGCATTGATTGCCTGCCGTTTTCGTGTGAACAACCGGGCACAAACCCGGCCGACGCACCGGATTGGCCCATGACTTCGAGCGGAACCTGGACCAAGCACCCATGACGGATCAGAAGAACCTCATCCTGACCATCGTGATTTCCATCGCGATCCTGTTCGGGTTCCATTTCTTCTACGAGCGCCCCCGCCAGATGGCGGCACAGGCGGAATTCCAGCGCCAGCAGGCCCTGCAGGCCGAGCAGCTGCCCAGCAGCACCGTGCCGGGCAGCACGCCGGGCGTGGGGGCCATTGGCGGCCCGGCTGCACCGCGGCCGCGGGCCGACGTGTTGGCCGAGGCCGGCCGCGTCACCATCGCCACGCCCAGCCTGCACGGGTCGATCAACCTGCGCGGCGGCCGCATCGATGATCTGACGCTGGCCAAGTACAAGGTCACGCCGGACAAGGACAGCGCGGAGGTCGTGCTGCTGTCGCCGGTCGGCGCCGTCGATCCCTATTTCGCGGAATTCGGCTGGGTGCCGGCCCATGCCGGCACGGCGTTGGACCTGCCCAAGGCCGACACGGTCTGGACGGCCAGCGCCGACCGGCTGACGCCCGATGCGCCGCTGGTCCTGACCTGGGACAATGGCGCCGGCCTGGTGTTCGAGCGCACCATCACGGTCGATGCCGACTACATGTTCACGGTGACGCAGCGGGTGCGCAACGAGACGGGGGCGGATGTGGCGCTCAGCCCCTATGGCTTCGTGCAGCGCCGCGGCACCCCGAAGACCGAGGGCATGTTCGTCCTGCATGAGGGACCGCTGGCCATCGTCAACGGCACCCTGAAGGAATACAAGTACAAGGACCTGAAGGAGGATGGCGCCACCGTCAACCTGTCCTCCACAGGCGGCTGGATCGGCATCACCGACAAATACTGGCTGGTCGGCCTGATCCCCGACCAGTCGCAGACGACGGACATGCGCGTCCTGCACCAGGGCGGTGCGGGCGACGTCTATCAGGTCGATTACAAGGCCCCGGCCATCAGCGTGGCGGCCGGCGGCACGGCGGAAACGACCCATCGCCTGTTTGCCGGCGCCAAGATCGTCAGCCTGCTGGATAGCTATAACGAGAAACTGGGCATCGACAGCCTGGATTACGCCGTGGACTGGGGCTGGTTCTACTTCCTGACCATTCCCTTCTTCCATGCCCTGGATTTCCTGGGTGGGCTGGTCGGCAATTTCGGCGTCGCGATCCTGATCTTCACCGTCTTCCTGCGTCTGGCCTTCTTCCCGATCGCCAACAAGCAGTATGAAGCCTTCGCCAAGATGAAGAAGCTTCAGCCGAAGATGGAAGAACTGAAGAAGAAGCACGGCGACAACCGCGAACAGCTCTCCATGGCCATGATGAAGCTGTACAAGGAGGAAAAGGCCAACCCGCTGGCGGGTTGCCTGCCCATCCTGCTGCAGATCCCGGTCTTCTTCGCGCTGTACAAGGTGCTGTACGTCACCATCGAAATGCGTCATGCGCCCTTCTTCGGCTGGATCACCGACCTGTCGGCCATTGATCCGACGACGATGTTCAACCTGTTCGGCCTGATCCCGTGGGACCCGCCCAGCTTCCTGCATGTCGGTGTCTGGCCGCTGCTGATGGGCATCACCATGTGGCTGCAGCAGAAGCTGAACCCGTCCAACCCGGACCCGGTGCAGCAGAAGGTGTTCATGCTGCTGCCCTTCATCTTCACCTACATGATGGCATCCTTCCCGGCCGGCCTGGTGATCTACTGGACCTGGTCCAATCTGCTGTCCATCGCGCAGCAATGGTTCATCATGCGCCGCATGGGCGTGAAGGCCACGTAAGGCCGGGGCGGGGGGAAGGGCGCCGTTCGGCGCGCTTTTCCCCGCCTTCCTGCTTTCACCCGCGCCGGAAGGGCGCGCGGATCGCACCCTCCCCCACCGGGGAGGGTTGATTTGTTTAAGGGGCGCCTGCCGGCAGCCCCGCCCCAGTGCAAGGACCCGCATCATGGCGAAGCCGCTGACTATCACCCCGTCCCTGCTCGGTGATCTGACCGAGGCGGAGATCGAGGCCGGGCGCCTGCTGTTCGCCAGGGAATGCGACTTCTTCTGGGGGGCGGAGGCCGCCACGACCCTGCCGGAGGCCATCCTGCCGGAGATCTGTTTCGCCGGACGGTCGAACGTGGGCAAATCATCCCTGGTCAACGCCCTGACGGGGCGCAAGACACTGGCGCGTACCTCGCAGACGCCGGGCCGCACCCAGCAGCTCAATTTCTTCTCCCTGGGCCAGCGGCTGGTGCTGGTGGACATGCCGGGCTACGGCTATGCCCAGGTGTCCAAGGAGCGTTCGGCCGCCTGGACGGATTTCATCCGCGCCTATCTGCGCGGGCGTGTGACGCTGAAGCGCGCGCTGGTGCTGGTCGATGCCCGCCACGGGCTGAAGCCGCATGACGTGGACATGATGAAGATGATGGACCAGACGGCGGTCGGCTATCAGATCGTGCTGACCAAGGCCGACACGCTGAAGCCCGGCGGGATGGACAAGATCCGCGCACAGGTGGCCCAGGCGCTGAAGACCCATGGTGCCGCCCATCCAGAGGTGCTGGCCACCTCGGCGGAAACCGGGCTGGGTATTCCGGAATTGCGGGCGTTTCTGACGCGGATGGCAGAGCCGGCGGCGCTGGGCTGACTTCACGCCCCCGGCAGGGTCAGCACGGCCAGAAGCCCGCCGGCTGCCGCCGTCTCCAGCGCCAGCGACCCGCCATAGAGCCGGGCCAGATCATCCACGATGGCCAGGCCGAGGCCGCTGCCCGGCGTCGCCTCGTCCAGTCGGACACCGCGGGCCAGCACGGCATCCCGCGCGGCCGGCGGGATGCCCGGCCCGTCATCGGCGATCCCGATTCGCACCATCCCCGGCCCGGTGGCGGTGCCGACGGCGGTTATGGTCACGGTGACCGTCCGCCGCCCCCATTTTGCGGCATTATCCAGCAGGTTGCCGGCCATTTCCTGCAGGTCCTGCGCCTCGCCTCGGAACAGCAGCCCGTCATCCCCGTCCACCGTGACCTGAATATTCTTGTCCGGATGCAGGCGGGTGATGGTGCGGGCCAGGGGGCGCAGCGTGGCGGCCACCGGTGTGCGCAGCCCTGCCCCCTTGGCCATGGCGGCGGCACGGGCCCGGGTCAGGTGGCGGTCGATCTGCCGGCGCATGCGGTCGGCCTCCGCCGCGATCAGCCGGGCTTCGGCCGGATCGGACAGGCCGGCGGCGCTGTTGGTGATGATGGTCAGCGGCGTTCTCAGCGCGTGGGCCAGATTGCCCGCCTGGGTGCGGGCCCGCTCCACCATTTCCGCATTGTCGGACAGCAACTGGTTCAGGTCGTCGGCCAGTGGCTGCACCTCCGACGGGAAGGCCCCCACCAGGCGGGTCGACCGGCCGGCCCGCAGGTCGGCCAGCGCCTTCCGCAGCCGGTCCAGCGGCACCAGTCCCAGCCGCACCTGGGCCATTGCCGCCGCCAGCAGGCCCAGGGCCAGCACGCCCAGCGACAGGGCCAGCACGCCCGCGAATCGCCGCGTTGCCGCCTTCAGGTCGGCGGCCATGACGGCGACGGAGACCTCAACGGGGCCGGCCATCTCCGGCAGGCGCACGCGCCGCGACCAGACCAGCAGTTCCTCCCCGTCGGGGCCGGTCGCCGTGCGGCGGTGCAGGCCGCCATCGTCGGGCACGCTGCCCTCCAGCCGCAAGGTCTGATCCCACAGGGAACGGGAGCGCAGCACGACACCCAGCGTATCGGAAACCTGCCAGTAGGTGCCCGACAGGGGACGCTGGAAACGCGGATCGGACAGGTCACGGCTGGAAATCACGCGGTTGCCGGTGCTGCGGGTCAGCGTCGCCGTCAATTCGTCCACATGCTGTTCGACATGGCGGGCCAGTTCGGCTTCCGCATGATGGCGGAAGATGTCGGTCAGAAGGATGCCGGCACCGGCCACGGCCAGCAGCACCCAGATGGCCGCCAGCACCAGCAGTCGCAGGCCCAGGGACCCGCGCCGCATCAGCCCGCATCCATGCGGTAGCCCAGGCCCCGTTCCGTCTGGATCACGGGCACGCCCAGCTTGCGCCGCAGCCGGCCGATGAACACCTCGATCGTGTTGCTGTCGCGGTCGAAATCCTGGGCATAGACATGTTCGGTCAGTTCAGTGCGCGAGATGACCCGGCCCTGATGGTGCATCAGATAGGACAGGACGCGATGTTCATGCGCCGTCAGCGTCACCGGCATGTCCGCCACGGTCACCCGCCCCGTGCGGGTGTCCAGCGCCACGGGGCCACAGGCAAGGGCAGGGGAGGCCTGGCCGCCGGCGCGGCGGATCAGGGCGCGCAGCCGGGCCAGCAGTTCCTCCATGCGGAAGGGCTTGGCCAGATAATCATCGGCCCCGGCATCCATGCCTTCCACCTTTTCCTGCCAGGTGCCGCGCGCCGTCAGGATCAGGACCGGCATGGTCCGCGCCTGCGCGCGCCAGCCGCGCAGCACGGACAGCCCGTCACGCCCCGGCAGGCCCAGATCCAGAATCACGGCGTCATAGGGTTCCGTTTCGCCCAGGAAGGCCGCCTCCGGCCCATCCGGCGCGGCATCGGCGACATAGCCGGCCGCGTTCAGCGCGGTGATAAGCTGGCCGCGCAGATTGGCATCGTCTTCAGCCACAAGGATACGCATCAACCGCCCCCCGCGGGCCGGCCGTCCTTCCGGCCGGCCCCCTTCACCCGCAGCAATTCGCCCGTCCGGGCATCGTACAGCAGTTCGATCAGCCGGCCATCGGGGGACAGAAGCTCGATATCATAGACAAACCGGCCGCGCTTGATCTCCAGTTCCACCTCCAGCAACCGTCCCGGATAGCCCCTTTCCGCCATTTCCATGATGTCGCGCAGGGACATGATCTCCCCCCGCTCCAGCGCCGCCCGCGCCAGATCATGGTCGTCGATATCGTCATCATCGTCATCATCCCCCTCGTCGGTCCAGGCCGGTTCGTCGCCGACGGCCCGGACATGGACGGTGCCGGCTGCGGCAAGCGCCAGGCAAAGGGGAAGCAGCAGAAACAGGCGTCGCATGGGGGCGGGGGGTCTCGCTCGGCGGCTGCGGGAAAGGGGAAGGGCGGGAAAGGGGGCGGGGGGGAACGGGGCAGGGTCGGCGGATGGTAGCGCGGGCGGTCCCGCGGGGGAACCGCCCGGTTGGCGCCACCCTGGGGGGGCAGGGTCAGTAGACCAGGCCTTCGGCCGTCAGGCCGGCCAGCAGCGACTTCACCCCGATCAGGTCCAGTGCGCCCTTGCCATCGGCCAGTTCGGTCCAGGTGCCGTCACCATTGCTGTCGGCGAAGACGGTCCATTCGACACGGCCCTTTTCCATCTCCGTCCTGATGACCAGCCCGTCCTGCAGGACATAGGTTTCGTTGCGGTCGGGGCGTTCCACCTCCCACCGGCCATCATCCCATTCCTGGATGGAGGTCACGCGGCCATCGGCGGCGAAGCCGAACCGGTAAAGGTCGTCCTGGGCGCCAGCCACGGGGCGCTTCCAGCTATAGGCCTCGAAATAGACCCCATCGCCATTGGTATCGACATAAAGCGTCACCTCGCTGCCGTCGCGGTCCGTCTCGGTCTTGATGATGCCGTTCTCCGTCGTCGACCAGCTTTCATTGCGGTCGATCTTCTCGTTCTTCCAGCGGCCCTTCTCCATTTCCTGAACGCCCGTGATGGCGCCGTTGATCTGGGTGAAGCGGTAGCCGCCCTCGAACGGGCTGGCGGCAGCGGACTTGCGCGACATGGGGTCTCTCTCCTGAATGGTTCAGACGGGTCGGGCGCGGTCAAGGAAGGCCGCAGCCGATGGCCCATCCTGCCCGCCCCTGTCTGAACGGCGCCTGAAGCCCGTATTCAGCCGCCGTTCATCTTCGCCGGCCGGCGCTGTCGCGTCGCTTCGCCTTGATTGCGCCCGGATGCCGGCTTATCACCGGGAAGGTTCAACCGATGTCCGGCCCCGCCCATGCCCCTCCGCCCGCCCTTCCTGTCGCGGCCCAGCGCCATCATCGTGCCGCTGCTGGTCGTCCTGCCGCTGCTGATCGCCTTCTATTCGCTGACGCTGGGCCAGGACGGGAACTGGGATCTGCGCAATTACCATTGGTACAATGCCTATGCCTTCCTGACGGGGCGCGAGCTTGTGCTGGACGTGGCACCGGCCCAGGTCGCCACCTATTACAACCCCACGCTGGACCTGCCGATCTATTGGCTGGCGCAGGTGCTGCCGGCGCGCGGTGTGTCGTTTGTGCTGTCCTTCGTTCAGGGGCTGAATCTGGTGCCGCTGACGGGGCTGGGCTGGGTCCTGCTGGCCGGGCTGAACCCGCGGTCGCGCGCCCTGGCCGCCGTGGCGCTTGCCCTGGCCTGTTTCCTGGGTGGCGGGCAGATGGGCCTGCTGGGCACCACCTTCTATGACAATGTCATCAGCCTTTTCGTGCTGGGCAGCGCCTGGCTGGTGGTGGCGCGGGCCGGTGATGTCTGGGACGGGCCGGGCCGCCGGGCCTTTCCCGTCGTGTTCGTCGCGGGCCTGATGGTGGGGGGCGCCGTGGGGCTGAAACAGCCGACCCTGCCCTATGCCATCGGCCTGTGCTTCGCCTTTCTGGCCGTGGCCGGCGGGTTCTGGCGGCGGATGTTCCTGGCCTTCTTCTTCGGCATCGGGGTTATCGCGGGCATGGCCCTGTTCTCCGGCCATTGGATGTGGCACCTCTGGTCAACCTACCAGAACCCGCTTTTCCCCTATTTCAACGATGTCTTCCGCTCCCCCTGGGGGGTGCCGGAGCCCTATCGCGATGACAAGTTCCTGCCGCACGGCGTCTGGAACAATCTCGTCTTTCCCTATAGCTGGGTGACGGACCCCAGGAAGGTGGGCGAAATCCTGTTCACCGACCTGCGGGTGCCGGTCATGTATGTCGTGCTGCTGGCCACGCCGCTGCTGCTGGCGGCCGGGCGCCTCATGGGCCGTCGCCCGGCCGCCGGTGTGCCCGTGCGACCGGCGCTGTACGTTATCGTTGCGGGTGCGCTGACCTATCTGGCCTGGCTGAAGCTGTTCTCCATCTACCGCTACCTGATCCCGCTGGAAATGCTGGCGCCGCTGGTCATGGTGGCGGCCATCGGCCTCTGGCCGCTGCCGGCCCGGGCCAGGGGGGCGCTGGTGCTGGCCCTGCTGGTGCTGGTCAGCGTGACGGCCCGGCCAGGCACCTGGGCCCGCATGCCGTTTGCCGACCGGTTCGTGGAGGTGAACGTGCCGGCCCTGCCGGATCCCGACAATACCATCGTGATCCAGACCGGCTATGCCCCGACAAGCTTCCTGGCCTATGGTTTTCCGCCGCAGGTGCCGTTCCTGCGCGTCCACAGCTATTTCATCCATCCCGACCATGGCGACATCCTGCTGAACCGCCGCATGCGCCAGCGGATCGATGCACATGACGGCGATTTCTTCTGGCTGGTCGCGCATTGGGAGGTCTGGACGGCCGATCACATCCTGCCGGCCTATGGGCTGGTCGCCGATATGGGGGATTGCCGGCTGGTGACGTCCAACCTGGATGAACCGATGATGCTGTGCCGGCTGCGCAGATCATCCGCGCCACAGCCGGAGCCGGCACCGGAAGCGGTGCCTTGATGGGTGGATGATGCGGCCTGCCCCACCCTTAAGAACATGAAATCGCCGCGTTTGCGCCGCAGCTTTCCCCTCTGATCCGTGTTATCTCTCGTGTTTCCATCCTTCGTCCAATCGGACCCTGCATCCCATGTCCAATCCTGAAAGCGTGATCCAGGCCGCACCGCGCATTGCCGTGCTGGTGCCCTGTTATAATGAGGAAGCGTCCATCGAAGCCGTCGTGCGCGACTTCAAGGCCGCCCTGCCCACCGCCACGATCTATGTCTATGACAACAATTCCAAGGACCGCACGTCGGAGATCGCGCGGGCCGCGGGGGCCGTGGTGCGGCGGGAACCGTTGCAGGGCAAGGGCCATGTCGTGCGCCGCATGTTCGCGGATATCGAGGCCGACATCTATGTGATGGTCGATGGCGACGATACCTATCACGCCCCCAGTGCGCCGGCCCTGGTCGCCCGGCTGCTGGACGAGAAGCTGGATATGGTCAACGGCGCCCGTGTCACCGACTGGGAGAATTATCGCGCCGGCCATCGGCTCGGGAACGTCATGCTGACCACGCTGGTCACCATGGTCTTCGGCAAGCGCACCGACGATCTTCTGTCGGGTTATCGCGTGTTTTCCCGCCGCTTCGTGAAAAGCTTCCCCGTGCTGGCCGGCGGGTTCGAGATCGAAACCGAACTGGTGGTCCACGCGCTGGAAATGAACATGCCGCTGGGCGAGGTTGAAACGCCCTACAAGGACAGGGCGCCGGGATCGGTGTCGAAACTGTCCACCTTCCGCGACGGGTTCCGCATCCTGTGGATGATCGGCAAGCTGATCAAGGAGGAAAGGCCGCTGCAATCCTTCGGCCTGGTGGCGCTGGTGCTGGCGCTGCTGTCGATCATCATCGCCGTGCCGCTGTTCATCACCTACTACCAGACCGGGCTGGTCCCGCGCTTCCCCACGGCCGTGCTGGCCACGGGGCTGGGCCTGCTGTCCTTCCTGTCCATGACCTGCGGGTTGATCCTGGACACGGTGACGCGCGGCCGGCGGGAGATGAAGCGCCTGCGCTACCTGGACATCGCGGCCCCGGATTTCGACAGCGCGTTCCTGAAAAAGTAAGGCCCGGCCCCGGCCCAAGGCCGGGGTATCATACCAACCTCCCTAAAGGTTGACCTTTAGGGAGGTTGGAGGCTGGCGACTGCCAGCCCGGCGCTCATGCGCCGTGAGCCAAGGCGGCGGATGCCGCCGCCCGGCAATTGAGGGAACACTAAATCTCCCTTGATCGGTCACGATCAAGGGAGATTGGTATCAGTCAGTGGGGGAGGGCTGGCCGGCGGCGGCGCGGTTCTCCTCGATCCGCTGCTGCTGGATGGTCTGCGCCTCCTGCTCCGACATCAGGCGGGGGAAGACGGTGGGGCCGAAATCCTGGTCCAGCTTGAAATAGCCGAAGGTGGCGGCGACGATCCACATGGGCACGGCCAGCGCGCCGAACCCGGCCGCCACCAGCCCTGCCAGCCGCACCTTGTTGCGCCCCATGCGCAGCCTGCGCGCCGTTTCGTCGGAAACGGGGTCTGCCGAGTAGATCCGGTGCTGCTTCATTCCGCCACCATCCTTTCCAGATACGCCAGCCGGTCGGCTTCGGCCGCCGGCTTGTCCCAGCGCAGTCTTGCAATGCGGGGGAAGCGCATGGCGATACCGCTCTTGTGCCGGGTGGACCGATGGACGCTGTCGAACGCCACCTCGAACACCAGACCGGGTGACACCTCCCGCACGGGACCGAAGCGGTTGGTGGTATGGTTGCGCACCCAGCGGTCAATCTCGACCAGTTCCGCGTCGGTGAAGCCGAAATAGGCCTTGCCGACCGGCACCAGTTCACCGCCGGCCCCCGGCTCCCCCCGCCAGGCACCGAACGTATAATCGCTGTAGAAGCTGGATCGCTTGCCATGCCCTCTCTGGGCGTACATCAGCACGCAATCCGCCGTCAACGGTCCACGCTTCCATTTGAACCACGGACCCTTGGGCCGGCCCCCGACATAGGCACTGTCGGACCGTTTCAGCATCAGCCCTTCGATGGCCCCGTCCTCTACGCCCGCATCGCGGGCCGACAGGCGCAGTTCCGACAGATGGTCCCAATGGTCGAACGGGACAAGGGGGGAAAGGTCCATTCCCGCCGGCCGCACCCTGGCATGCCATTGTTCCAGCCGGGCGCGGCGGGCATCGAAGGGCAGGGCGCGCAGATCCTCTCCTGCTTCGAACAGGATATCGTAAAGGCGGACCCAGGCCGGATGGGCGCGCAGCAGGGCCGGCGTCACCCGCTTGCGGTTCAGCCGTTGCTGCAGGTCGTTGAAGGGCGCGATGCGACCGTCGCGGCGGATCAGCAATTCCCCGTCCAGCACGGCATCGAAGCCCATATGGGCCGCCACATCGGGAAAGGCCTGCGCGATCTCATCACCCGTGCGGCTGTAGATGCGGGCCTGTTCCGGCGCCCCGCGCGCCACAAGCTGGACGCGGATACCGTCCCATTTCCATTCCGCGCGGTACGCGGCCGGGTCCAGGGACCGGATGTCCGCCTCTTCCAGCGGGTGGGCCAGCATCATGGGGCGGAAGCCGCCGGTCCGGTCCAGGTCGGGCTTGTCCGCCCGGCCCGCCAGCCAGTCGAACAGCGGGGTGAAGGGCGGGTCCAGCCCGTGCCACAGTTCCTCCACCATTTCCAGTCCGATCGCGTTGCCGCGGGCCGCCGCCCATTCCACCAGGGCCGTGCGCGCCAGCCGGCCCGACACGCCGACGCGCAGCCCCCCGGTGATCAGTTTCAGCAGCGCCCATCGCCCCGTGGCGTCCAGCACGTCCAGCCAGCCGGCCAGCAGGTCCGGCACGCCGGCGCGCCCGGCGGTGGACAGTGTCTCCACCACCTCGGCCAGCCCCGGCGGCGGGCGGTTCGGGCCGTGCGGCGCCGGCCAGATCAGGGCCGCGGTTTCCGCCAAGTCGCCCACGAAATCATAGGACCAGCCGAACAGCGCCGGATCGACACGGCGGGTCACCAGTTCGCGGATCATGGCCGGCTTGGCCGCCCGGAAGGAAAGATCGCCCGTCAGCGCCGCCAGGCCATAGCCGCGGTCGGGGTCGGGGGTGGTATCCAGATAATCGGCGATCAGGTGCTGCTTGCCGTTGCGGGAAGGGGTGTAGGCCAGCGCGTCCAGCAGGGCGGCGAAGCGCTGCATCACTCCTCCTCCCCGAATCCGACCAGATGAAGCGGCCGGGCCTTCACGCCCTGGGTGCCGGCCCAATGGACCAGCGCTTCCTCGCTGCCATGGGTCACCCACAATTCGCCCGGCGCCACATCGCGGACCGTCTGGCACAGTTCGTCCCAATCGGCGTGGTCGGACACGATCAGGGGCAGTTCGACACCGTGCTGGCGGGCCCGCGCCCGCACGCGCATCCAGCCGGAGGCATAGGCCGGCAGCGGATCGACCAGCCGGCGCAGCCATTTGTCGGCCATGGCTGATGGCGGGGCCAGCACGATGCCGCCGCGCATGGCGGCCCCGTCCGTGGCCGTGGCCGGCCGCAATTCCCCCAGCTCCACCCCCTGCCCGCGGTAAAGCTCGCACAAGGGCAGGTGCGCACCGTGCAGATAGAGCGGATGGTCATAGCCGGCCCGCCGCAGCTCGGTGATCAGCCGCTGGCACTTGCCCAGCGCATAGCAGCCGATGACGATGGTGCGTTCCGGGAACAGCGACAGGGCGTGCAGGACCTTGGCAATCTCCCCCTCCACGGGCGGGTGGCGGAAGACGGGAAGGCCGAAGGTCGCCTCCGTGACGAAGGCATCGCAGGGCACGGGCTCGAACGGTTCGCAGGTCGGGTCGGGCCGGCGCTTGTAATCGCCCGAGATGACGACGCGGCTGCCGCGCCAGTCCAGCACCACCTGGGCCGATCCAAGGACATGGCCGGCGGGGACCAGCGTCACCGTCACCTCGCCGATGCGGATGGGCTGGCGATAGGCCAGCGGCTGGCGGTGCAGGCCGGCGCCTTCGCCCAGGCGGGCTTGCATGATGGCCAGCGTGCCGGGCGTGGCCAGGACATGGGCGTGTCCCGGCCGTGCGTGGTCTGAATGGCCGTGGGTGATGACGGCCCGCCCGACAGGCCGGGTCGGGTCGATATGGAACCCGCCCGGCGCCACCCACAGCCCCCCGCCCTGATCAGGCGGGCAGGGGGTGACCCAACTGTCGGGCGCCGGTGCCGTCATGGTGCCACGGGCATGTGTATAACGCTGCCCGGTCCCAGCGGCAGGTCCAGCAGGTACCAGCCGCTGAAAAGCAGCAGGGCGCCCATACCCATCCAGACAGCCAGCGGCAGCATGGTGGCGATCAGCGACCCGATCCCGAAATCCGGCACATAGCGCTTGCACATGATCAGGATCAGCGGGAAATAGGGCAGCAGCGGCGTGATCGGGTTCGTAAAGCTGTCACCGATACGATAGGCCGCCTGCGTGGCTTCCGGCGTGACCCCCAGCAACATCAGCATGGGCACCATCACGGGCCCCAGGATGGCCCATTTGGCCGACGCGCTGCCGATCAGCACATTGATGAAGGCCGATACGGTGATGATGGCCAGCAGCAGCGGCAGGCCGGTGAACCCGGCAGCCTGGAGGAAGGCGGCACCGTTGACGGCCAGGATGGCGCCCAGGTTGGACCAGGCGAACAGCGCGATGAAGACGGCGCAGCAGAAGGCCAGCACGATATAGCCGCCCATCTCGGACATGCTCTGGCTCATCATCCTGACCACGTCGCGGTCCGACCGGATGACCCGGGCACCGATGCCATAGGCCAGGCCGATCGACAGGAAGCTGATGAAGATGATGGCCACGATGCCGCGCAGGAACGGTTCCACCGTGCCATTGGCATCGCGCAGCATGGCGCCTTCCGGCACCACGGCGGCCCCGAACAGGGCGGCGATGCCCAGCAGGGTCAGGCCGGCGAAGCGCAGGCCGCGCCGTTCATTGGCCCGCTGCTCGGGCGTGGGGTCGGCCTCCGGCTCCATCTTGCCGGCCTGCACGGGGGAGGTGCGCATCAGCCGCGGCTCGATCAGCTTGTCGGTGACCAGGGCGCCGATGATGGTGAACAGGGGCACCAGCGCGAACATCAGATAGTAGTTGGAGGTCGCCAGCACCTCATAGCCGGGATCGATCAGGCGGGCGGCGGCCTGGCTGATCCCGCTCAGCAGCGGGTCCAGCGAGGTGACCAGCAGGTTGGAGGAGAAGCCGCCCGACACGCCGGCAAAGCCGGCCGCGATGCCGGCGATGGGATGGCGCCCGGAACTGTGGAACAACAGCCCCGCCAGCGGTATCAGAACCACATAGCCGGCGTCGGTGGCCAGGCTGGATTGCACGCCGGCGAAGACCACGGTCAGGGTCAGCAGGCTTTTCGGCATGGCACGGACCAGGGAGCCCAGCGACACGGCGATCAGGCCCGTCTTCTCCGCCACGCCCACCCCCATCACGCAGAGCAGCACGATGGCCAGTGGCGGGAAGTCCGCGAAGATCCGCGGCAGCTCGATCAGGAACCGGCTGATATTGGCCCCGGTCAGCAGGTTTGTGGCCGCCAGTTCCTGGCCCGTGCCGGGATGGACGGCCGAAACCCCCATGGCCGACAGGATGGCCGACAGCAGGATCAGAATGATGATGGCTATCAGGAACAGGGTTGCCGGGTCCGGCAACCGGTTGCCGACCCGTTCGATGGCCCCCAGGATGCCACCCACCTTTTCCTCACGCTCCAAGACTGCCATGCCCGTTTCCTTTTTCATTGTCATTCCGGTTCGCCGACCGGATGGATTGTCCGAAGAAATACAGCTAACGGAAGCTTTGCGATCAGGGCAAGGGCCGGTGTGCGTCGGCCGGGGGCAATCGTGACCGGATGGCGGTGGCCGGCACCAGCCGCGTCATTTTCGCAATGCCAACGGTCTGGCATGGGTAGCTTTCGGTCGTTACGATGTGCCCCGACAGCAGGAAACCCGTCCGGACCGAATACCGGGCCGGGCAAAGAAGGAAAAAGTGGGATGGCCGGTATCGACAAGCGTATTACTGAGGAAGAGGCGCTTCTCCTGCACAGCAGCGGGCGCCCTGGCAAGTTGGAAGTGACCCCCACCAAGCCCATGGCGACCCAGCGCGACCTGTCGCTGGCCTATTCCCCGGGCGTGGCCATCCCCTGTCTGCGCATCCATGCCGATCCGTCCACGGCCTATGATTATACGGCCAAGGGCAATATCGTGGCCGTCATCTCCAACGGCACGGCCGTGCTGGGGCTGGGAGACCTGGGCGCATTGGCGTCCAAGCCGGTGATGGAGGGCAAGGCCGTCCTGTTCAAGCGCTTCGCCGACGTGGATGGCATCGACCTGGAGGTCGATACCCGCGATGTGGAGGAGTTCATCAATTCCGTGCGCTATCTGGGCCCCAGCTTCGGCGGCATCAACCTGGAGGACATCAAGGCGCCGGACTGTTTCATCATCGAGCAGCGCCTGCGCGAATTGATGGACATTCCCGTCTTCCATGACGACCAGCACGGCACGGCCATCATCGCCGCCGCCGGCCTGTTCAACGCGCTGGAGATGACCGGCCGCGACATCAAGGAGACCCGGCTGGTCATCAACGGCGCCGGGGCCGCCGCCATCGCCTGCGCCGAACTGTTCAAGTCCATGGGCATCCCCCATGGCAATATCACGCTGTGCGATACCAAGGGCGTGGTCTGGAAGGGCCGGGCGGAGGGCATGAACCAGTGGAAATCCGCCCATGCCGTCGTGACCGACGCCCGCACCCTGGCCGAGGCGGTGGACGGCTCGGACGTGTTCGTGGGCCTGTCGGCCAAGGGCGCCATGACGCCGGCCATGGTCAAGTCCATGGCGAAGAACCCCATCATCTTCGCGCTGGCCAACCCCGATCCGGAGATCACGCCGGAAGAGGTGCGCCAGGTGCGTGACGACGCCATCGTCGCCACGGGCCGGTCGGACTATCCCAACCAGGTCAACAACGTCCTGGGCTTCCCCTATATCTTCCGCGGCGCGCTGGATGTGCGGGCCAGCACCATCAACGATCAGATGAAGATCGCCGCCGCCAGGGCGCTGGCCGAACTGGCGCGCGAGGATGTGCCGGACGAGGTGGACGCCGCCTATTCCGGCCGGCGCCTGCGCTATGGCCCGGAATACATCATCCCGGTGCCCTTCGACCCGCGCCTGATCTCCACCATTCCCGCCGCCGTGGCGCAGGCCGCCATGGACACGGGCGTGGCGCGCAAGCCCATCGTCGACATGGACGAATACCGCCGCTCGCTCCGCCTGCGCCTGGATCCCACGGCGGACAGCCTGCAGCTCATCGCCGACAAGCTGCGCAGCAGCCCGCGCCGTGTGGTCTTTGCCGAGGGGGAGGAGGAGCGGGCCATCCGCGCCGCCATCGCCTATCGCGCCGCCGGCTTCGGCCATCCCGTCCTGATCGGGCGGGAGAATGTGGTCAAGGAGAAGCTGGCCAGCCTGGGCCTGGCGGGGATCGAGCCGCTGGACATCCAGAACGCCAAGTTCGGCGCGCCCAGCATCGAGCGCTATACCGATTTCCTGTACAAGCGCCTGCAAAGGCGCGGCAGCCTGCACCGCGACTGCCAGCGCTGGGTGAACCAGAACCGCAACGTGTTTGCCGCCTGCATGGTGGCCACGGGTGATGCCGATGCCATGGTGACGGGCCTGACCCGTTCCTTCGCCGTCAGCTTCGAGGATATCGAGCGCGTCATCGACCCGCAGCCCGACCATATCGTGTTCGGCCTGTCGGTGCTGGCCACCCGCAAGCAGACCGTCTTCATCTCCGACACAACCGTCCATGAGCGGCCGACCCCCGAGCAGTTGGCCGATATCGCCATCCAGTCGGCGCGCATGGCCCGCCTGATGGGGCACGAGCCGCGGGTGGCCTTCCTGTCCTTCAGCAATTTCGGCCAGCCGCTGCGCGACCGCGCCGCCCATGTGCGCGAGGCCGTGGCCCTGATGGACAAGCGCAAGGTGGATTTCGAGTATGATGGCGAGATGTCGGCCGACACAGCGCTGGATTACGAGCTGATGAAGCGTCTCTATCCGTTCGCACGCCTGTCGGGTCCGGCCAATGTGCTGATCATGCCGGCCCTGCATGCCGCCAATATCGGGGCCAAGCTGCTGCACAAGTTCGGCGGCGGCAACCTGATCGGCCCCCTGCTGATCGGTATGGACAAGCCCGTCCAGGTCGTTCAGATGGGCGCCACGGTCAGCGAACTGACCACGGCGGCCGTCATGGCGGCCCATGACAGCCTGACGCGGTAGGCGGCGGCCCCCCTTTGCGCGACGGCGGGAAGGGGGGCTTTCCGGGGAGCTGGTCAAGCCGGGCCTGCGGGAGGTGTATCTTCCGCCCATTATTAAGTTTCCGTGATGCTGTTACCCTGGCCCTGCGGCAATGTTATCTCCAGCGATCCCGCCCGCGTGGCGGGCAAGACGAAGATAGGACGGGCGGGAACAGATGCGGTGGGAAGGGGGCCGGCCGGTCCGGTTCGTGATCATTGGTGTGGCGCTGGTCGGGCCGACGGCGGCGATATTGCTGTCGCTGCTGCTGGCCGGCCATGTCGATGCCATTGTGGCGCTGCCCGTCCTGCTGGTGAATATCGCCGTGGCCGCTGCCGTGCTGCGCATGATCCAGACCGACACAAGGCGGCTGACCGATTATGCCGACCGGCTGGCGGAGACGCCGGCCCCCCTGTCTCCCCCGGCGATGGCCAGCACCGCGGCCAAGACGATCGCTGCCGCCCTGGCCCGTGCCCATCAGGACCGGCTGGACCGCGAAAGCCGTGACAGGGCGCGCGCTGTCCTGGTGGAGGCGGTGATCGACCAGTTGCACGATCCCGTGATCCTGCTGGGTGCCGGGCGGGAGGTGCAGCGCGCCAACAAGGCCGCCCGCGACCTGTTCGGCGACCGCATCCTGGCCCGCGACCTGGCCAGCACGGTGCGCACGCCCAGCCTGCTGGAGGCCGCCGACGCCGTGCTGGCCGGCGGCGCGTCGCGCACCGTGGAGGTTCTGCTGCCCGTACCGGTGGAACGCACGCTGCAGGCCCGTGTGAAGCCCTTCCGCCCGCCGGGGCAGGACGGGGGCCTGCTGGTGCTGTTGAGCCTGCACGACATCACCGTGCTGAAACGGTCCGAGCAGATGCGGGCCGATTTCGTGGCCAATGCCAGCCATGAATTGCGCACGCCCCTGGCAGCCTTGATCGGCTTCATCGAGACGTTGCGCGGTCCGGCAAAGGATGACCGGGCCGCGCATGAGCGGTTCCTGGGCATCATGTTCGAGCAGTCCAACCGCATGTCCCGGCTGGTGAACGATCTTCTGTCCCTGTCGCGGATCGAGATGGACGAGCATTCCCCGCCTACGGCCGAGGTGGACGTGGGCAAGATTGTCCGCAACGTGGCGGCCACGCTGGAACTGCGGGCGGCGTCGCGCAAGGTGAAGCTGCGCCTTGACCAGCCGGACAGCCTGCCGGCCGTGGTGGGGGACGAGGATCAGCTTGCCCAGGTGTTTCAGAACCTGATCGACAATGCCATCAAGTACGGCAAGGAACAGACGGAGGTGACGGTCACCCTGTCGGCCCGGCCATCGGGCCGGGCGGGCACGGTGCGTGGGCCGGCCGTGACCGTGGCCGTCGCCGACCGGGGCGACGGTATCGCCCGCACCCATCTGCCGCGCCTGACGGAACAATTCTACCGCGTGGACCCCGCCCGGTCGCGCGCGCTGGGCGGCACGGGCCTGGGCCTGGCCATCGTGAAGCATATCGTCAACCGCCATCGCGGCCGCCTGGTCATCGACAGCGAGGTGGGCAAGGGCAGCACCTTCACCGTCGTGCTGCCCGCCGCGGGAGCCGCGGCGGCAGAACGGCGGGACGCCGGCTGACCCCTGCCGCGGCCCCTTCTGACCCGTGCCATGGGCCCCTTCTGACCCGTGCCATGGGCACAATGCTGCGGGCGCAATGCTGCCCGCCATGCCGCGCCGGGCATCCGGCCGGCGATCCGGGCCGGTGTCATGAAAGCGTAACAGAGATGTAGTAATTGCTTCTCGCAGCGCGGCTATGGTCCCGGCACCCAGCAGGGACATGGACACATTGACGATGGCAGGCATCAAGCGATGCGCCGTCGGTGTGCCGCCCAGAAACCGGAGGCCCTTGTCGTGACCACCAAGAAGCTTGTCCTCGCCGCCGTGCTCGGCGCCGTGTCTATCGTCGGCCTGGCCGGCGCCGCCGCTGCCCGCGACCAGATCCGCATCGTCGGGTCTTCCACCGTGTTCCCCTTCACTTCCACGGTTGTCGAGCGGTTCGGCCAGACCACGAAGTTCGCCGCCCCGATCCTGGAATCCACGGGCACCGGCGGCGGCATGAAGCTGTTCTGCTCCGGCGTCGGCGCCGATTTCCCGGACGCCACGGGCGCCTCGCGCGCCATGAAGGCCAGCGAGTATGACAGCTGCCAGAAGAACGGCGTGGAGCAGATCACCGAACTGGTCATCGGCTATGACGGCATCGGCTTCGTGCAGTCCAAGGCGGGCCAGTCGTTCGATTTGACCCGTGCGCAGCTTTTCGCCGCGCTGGCCAAGGAAGTGGAAGTCAACGGCCAGATCGTGCCAAACCCGCACAAGACCTGGAAGGATGTTGACGCTTCCCTGCCGGCCACCCCGATCGAGGTGCTGGGCCCGCCCCCGACCTCCGGCACGCGCGACGCCTGGGTCGAACTGGTGATGGAGCCGGGCTGCAAGGAGTTCCCGGCCATCAAGGCCCTGGACAAGGCCCGTCACGACGCCGTCTGCAAGACCGTCCGCGAGGATGGCGCCTATATCGAAGCCGGCGAGAACGACAACGTGATCGTACAGCGCCTGGTCGCCAATCCGCGCGCCTTCGGCATCTTCGGCTACAGCTACCTGGAAGAAAACCAGGACAAGCTGCACGGCCTGACGATCGATGGCGTGGCGCCCTCTTACGAGACCATCGCCTCCAGCCAGTACCCGATCTCCCGTCCGCTGTTCGTCTATTTCAAGAACCAGCATTTCGGCGTGATCCCCGGCCTGAAGGAATTCCTGGCCGAATACGGTTCGGAACGCGCCATGGGCGATGAGGGCTATCTGGCCGACAAGGGCCTGGTGCCCCTGCCCGCCGACAAGCGCAAGGCCTCTGAGGCCTCCGCGCAGAAGCTGACCCCGATGGCCCGTCCGGCCTCTTAAAAAGAAAAGCCATCAGGTGCGGGGCCGACCGTTCGGGGGATCGGACTCCCGGCCGCGCACCTTGTATAAGCAGATGGCGGAACCGGCGGTGTCATGACCGATGCCGCCGGTTCATCTTGCAACCGGTTTCCCCTGACAGCGGCGGATCGAACCCATGTCAGTCACCTTGACCGTAGGCGTCCTGTTGTTTCTGTCGCTGGCCGGGTTCTGGCTTGGCCGGAGCCGGGCTGTCGCCGTTGCCGGCGGCCGTGTCGCCACGCTGCATTCCGTTCCCGTCTATTACGGCTCCTATGTCGCGCTGTGGGCCGGCCTGCCGGCCCTGGTGCTGGTGCTGGCCTGGCTGGCGCTGCGCAGCCCCGTGATGGAATGGCTGGTCCTGGACGGCCTGACGCCCGACCAGGTGGAAGCCTGGGCCCGCGTCATGCTGGCCCCGGCCGAGCTTGACACGCTGCTGGCCAACATCGCCGACGAGGCGCAGGCCCTGACCCAGACACATCGCCAGCTTCTGTTGATCAACATCAACAATCTGGCGGCCGGGCAGCCGCAATATGTCAATGCCGCCGTCATCGATGCCCTGGCGCCCGCTGCGGCCCATCTGAACCAGCTTCGCACGCTGGCCGACTGGACCCTGTTCGGTTTCGTGGTGGCGCTGGCCGGCGGGGCGCTGGCCTATACCTGGAGCCGGATCAGCCCGGAATTGCGGGCCCGCAACAATGTCGAGCGGATCGTCACCTGGCTGCTGATCCTGTGCTCGGTCATCGCCGTCTTCACGACGGTGGGCATCGTGATGTCGCTGCTGTTCGAAAGCGTGCGCTTCTTCACCAAGGTGCCGGTGACGGAATTCCTGTTCGGCCTGCACTGGTCGCCACAGACCGCCATCCGCGCCGACCAGGTCGGCTCCTCTGGCGCCTTCGGTGCCGTGCCGCTGTTCACCGGCACCCTGCTGATCGCCACCATTGCCATGATCGTGGCGGCGCCGGTCGGTCTGATGTCGGCCATCTATCTGTCCGAATATGCGCCCAAGCGCGTGCGGTCGCTGGTCAAGCCGGTGCTGGAGATCCTGGCCGGCGTGCCGACCGTGGTCTATGGCTTCTTCGCCATCCTGACGGTGGCCCCCTTCATCCGGGATGTCGGTGCGGCGATGGGCATCCCCATTTCCTCGCAGAGCGCGCTGGCGGCCGGCGTGGTGATGGGCGTAATGATCGTGCCCTTCGTTTCCTCCCTGGCCGACGACGTTATCACGGCGGTGCCGCAATCGCTGCGTGACGGATCGCTGGGCCTGGGCGCCACGCGGTCGGAAACGATCAAGCAGGTGGTGCTGCCGGCGGCCCTGCCGGGCATCGTGGGCGCCATGCTGCTGGCCGTCAGCCGGGCCATCGGCGAAACGATGATCGTGGTGATGGCGGCCGGCCTTCAGGCCAACCTGACGCTGAACCCGCTGGCCAGCGTCACGACCGTGACCGTGCAGATCAAATCCATCCTGGTCGGTGACCAGGAATTCGACAGCGCCAAGACGCTGTCGGTCTTCGCCCTGGGTCTGGTCCTGTTCCTGGTGACCCTGGCGCTGAACGTGATCGCCCTCCGCATCGTCCAGAAATACCGGGAAAAATATGACTGAGATCGCAGAGCCGATGCAGACAGCCGCTCCCGTGTCCTTCCACACCGGCGAAGCTGCCACCCGGCGCCTGAAGGCGCGCTACGCGGCCGAACGGCGTTTCCGTATCTATGGCATCCTGGCGATCCTGTTCGCCTGCGTGATGCTGTTCATCCTGCTGTTCACCCTGCTGAAGGAAGGCACCTCGGCCTTCTTCCAGACGGAGGTGAAGCTGGCCATCACGATGGATGCGGGCACCATCGACCCGCGCGGCACCGGCAACCCGGCCCAGTGGGACCGCGGCGCCTTCCAGGATCTGGTGAGCGATGCGCTGTACAAGGAATTTCCGGAGGTCACGGCCCGTCTGGAACGGCGCGACCTGCGCGGGCTGGTCAGCCCGGTGGCCGGCGTCTGGGTAGGCCGGCTGCTGGACAAGGACCCGTCCCTGGTCGGCCAGACGATCGAGATGTGGCTGCCCGCGTCGGACGGCATCAACCAGATCGTCAAGGGCAGCATCGACCGCAGCCTGCCGGAATCACAGCGCCGGATCGGCGACCGGCAACTGGGCTGGTTCGATGCGCTGGATGAGCGCGGCGACGTGCGCATGGCCTTCAACACGACCTTCTTCACCTCCAGCGACAGCAATTATCCCGAACTGGCCGGCCTGTTCGGCGCGGCCGTGGGGACGCTGCTGACCATGCTGGTGACGCTGGCCATCTCCCTGCCCATCGGGGTGGCGGCCGCCGTCTATCTGGAGGAGTTCGCGCCCAAGAACAGGTTGACCGACCTGATCGAGGTGAACATCAACAATCTGGCGGCCGTGCCCTCCATCGTGTTCGGCCTGCTGGGCCTGGCGGTGTTCCTCAACTTCTTCGGCATGCCGCGGTCGGCGCCGCTGGTCGGCGGCCTGGTGCTGGGCCTGCTGGTGCTGCCCACCATCATCATCGCCAGCCGTGCCGCGCTGAAGGCCGTGCCGCCGTCGATCCGGGAAGCCGCACTGGGCATGGGCGCCTCCCGCCTGCAGACCGTGCTGCATCATGTGCTGCCGCTGGCCATGCCGGGCATCATGACGGGCACCATCATCGGCATGGCCCATGCCGTGGGCGAAACGGCGCCGCTGCTGATGATCGGCATGAACGCCTTCGTCACCTCGGCTCCGACCAGCCTGCTGGACAGCTCGTCCGTCCTGCCCGTCCAGATATTCATCTGGGCAGACAAGCCGGAACGCGGCTTCGTCGAACTGACCTCGGCCGCCATCCTGGTGCTGCTGACCTTCCTCATCATGATGAACGGCGCGGCGATCTGGCTGCGCAAGAAATTCGAACGGCGGTGGTAACCATGGACAGCATGACCCTGAACAAGCCCGAGCAAGCCGCGACGACCACCCAGCCGGTGAAGGTCTCGGCCCGCGACGTGAAGGTCTATTACGGTGCCAAGCGCGCGCTGCACGGCGTCAATGTCGATATCTACCAGAACGAGGTGCTGGCCCTGATCGGTCCCTCGGGCTGCGGCAAGTCGACCTTCCTGCGGACCATCAACCGCATGAACGACACGATCGACATCTGCCGCGTGGAAGGCCTCATCACGCTGGACGGCCACGACATCTACGACCCCCGGCTGGACGTGGTGCAACTGCGCGCCCGGATCGGCATGGTGTTCCAGAAGCCGAATCCGTTCCCGAAATCGATCTATGAGAACATCATCTACGGGCCGAAGTTGCATGGCCTAGCCACGCGCAAGGATGAGTTCGACGCCATCGTCGAAACCTCGCTGAAGCGCGCCGGCCTGTGGAACGAGGTGAAGGACCGCCTGCACGAGCCCGGCACCGGCCTGTCCGGCGGCCAGCAGCAGCGCCTTTGCATCGCCCGCGCCGTGGCCGTCAGCCCCGAAGTCATCCTGATGGACGAGCCCTGCTCGGCCCTGGACCCGATCGCCACCGCGCATATCGAGGAACTGATCGACGAGCTGCGCGAGAGCTTCACCATTGCCATCGTCACCCACAACATGCAGCAGGCCGCCCGCGTGTCCCAGCGCACGGCCTTCTTCCACCTGGGTGACCTGGTGGAGGTCGGCGACACCGAGGAGATTTTCACCAATCCGCGTGACGAGCGCACGCAGGGCTACATCACCGGCCGGTACGGCTGAGCCGGCCTTGTCCGCTCTCCTTCATTGCTGTGTGCGTCCCCGCTTTCGCGGGGGCCCGTTCGATGTGAACCGTTCGTCAGCCCACACATTTTAAGGACCCGTGTCCATGTCGCCGACCGAACATACCGTCAAGTCCTTCGAGGCGGAATTGCAGCGCCTGTCCAACCAGATCGCCCAGATGGGCGGTGTGGTGGAAGCGCAGGTGGAGGCGGCCGTGCAGGCCGTCGGCCGCCGCGACGTGGATGGCGCGTCGCGCGTCATGCAGGGCGATGCCCGGCTGGATGCCTTTGAACGTCAGATCGAGCATGACGCCATCCGCATGCTGGCGCTGCGTGCGCCGGTCGGCGTCGACCTGCGCGAGGTGCTGGCGGCCCTGAAGATTTCCGCCGATCTTGAACGCACGGGCGACTATGCCGCCAACATCGCCAAGCGGTCCGTCGCCCTGGCCCAGTTGCCCGTGATGCGCCCCGCCGGCACCATTCCGCGCATGGGCCGGCTGGTGCAGGAGATGCTGAAGGACGTGCTGGACGCCTATATCGACCGCGATGTCGAAAAGGCCGTGGCCGCCTGGCACCGGGACGAGGAACTGGACGATCTCTATACCAGCCTGTTCCGCGAGGTCCTGACCTACATGATGGAAGACCCGCGCAACATCACGCCCTGCACGCACCTGCTGTTCATCGCCAAAAACCTGGAGCGTGCCGGCGACCATGCCACCAACATCGCCGAGACCGTGCATTTCCTGGTCAAGGGCCAGCCGCTGACGGCGGAGCGGCCCAAGAGCGACAAGTCCAGCTTCACCATCATCGAGCCGGAAGAGGGCTGAGGCGCCGCCGCAGCCCTTCCGTGACCGACTAGCCTCCAGGGAACCCGATGAACGCCGCCTTGAAGCCGCTGATCCTGGTTGTCGAAGACGAAGCCGACCTGGTCACCCTGCTGTCCTACAACCTGGAACGCGAAGGTTTCCGGGTCATCACCGCCGGTGACGGGGAAGAGGCCCTGTTGCAGGCCGACGAGCGCAGCCCGCACCTGATCCTGCTGGACTGGATGCTGCCGCTGATGAGCGGGCTTGAGGTCTGCCGGCAGTTGCGCCGCAATTCAAAGACCCGCGATATCCCTGTGATCATGCTGACGGCCCGCGGCGAGGAGGCGGACAAGGTCCGCGGCCTGAACAGCGGGGCCGATGATTACCTGTCCAAGCCCTTCAGCCCCACCGAGCTGGTGGCCCGCATCCGCGCCGTGCTGCGCCGCGCCTCGCCGGCCCTGGCGGAGGAACTGCTGCGCTTCTCCGACATCTCCATGGATCTGGCGGCCCACCGCGTGCGCCGTGGTGAACGGGATATCCATCTGGGACCGAAGGAATTCGCCCTGCTGCGCCATTTCATGCAGCATCCCGGCCGCGTCTTCTCACGCGAACAGTTGCTGGATATCGTCTGGGGGCATGATGTCTATGTCGAACTGCGCACCGTGGACGTTCATATCCGCCGCCTGCGCAAGGCGCTGAACGAGACGGAGGAACAGGACGTGATCCGCACGGTCCGTTCCGCCGGCTATGCGCTGGACACCAAGACCACGATGTGACGCCGCTCCGTCTCTTTTCGCCGATGCGATGCCTTCCCGGCGTTGCCAGCCGCCCCGCGGCTGCCTATTTTGCATTGCGAGAAGATTTGAGGACCGGACCGGCATCCCATGACGTCACAGCCCCTGCGTTTCCTGGCCGGGCCGGAGGCCATGGCCCGCATCCGCCGTGACGGGCTGCACGAGGATATGGTGGATGTGGTGGCGGGGGCCAGCGGCGGGGCCAAATGGCTGGCGCTGACCCGGCTGGACCAGGCCCTGTTCGGCCGCTGGTTCCGCAGCCGCACCCGTCCCCTGCACATGATCGGCAGTTCCATCGGGACCTGGCGCTTCGCCTGCCTGGCTCAGCCCGATCCCGTGGAGGCCTGCCGGCGGTTCGAGGCCTGCTATCTGGATTATGCCGTCGAAGGGCCGGTGACCGTGGCTGAACTGACGGCCCATTGCCGTGATTTCCTGGATGTGATCTTCGGCGCCGGCGGGGTGGAACATCTGCTGGACCATCCTTTCATGCGCCAGTCCATCCTGGCTGTGCGCGGGCGCGGGCCCATCGGGCCGCGGGCGGGGAAGGTGCGGCTGGGCCTGGGCCTCGGGGCGGCGGGTCTGGCCAATCTGGCCAGCCGGCAGGCCCTGCCCCTGTTCTTCGAGCGCACGGTCCTGCACGACCGGCGCGACCCGCCGCCCTTCGACCTGTCTGCCGGGTTCCCGACCCAGGCCGTGGCCCTCACATCCACGAACCTGATCCCCGCCCTGCTGGCCTCCAGCGCGGTGCCCTTCGTGTTCGAAGGGGTGGTGGACCCCGACGGGGCGCGGCCCGGCCTCTACCTGGATGGCGGGATCATGGATTACCATCTGGACATGGCATTCACGCCGCCGGGCTTGGTACTCTATCCGCATTTCTCCCACCGTGTCGTGCCCGGCTGGTTCGACAAGGCGCTGCCCTGGCGCCGGGCACGGGCGGACAGCCTGTCGCGCATGCTTGTCCTGTGCCCGTCGGCGGCATTCGCCGGGGCGCTGCCCTTCGGCAAGATCCCCGATCGCGGCGACTTCAAGCGCATGGGAACGGCCGCCCGGCAGAAATACTGGCGCGCGGCTGTGGCCGAAACCGACCGGCTGGCTGATTGCTGGCTGGAAGCGGTGGAAAGGGACCGGGTGCCGGACCTGCTGGAACCATTGCTGCCTTGACACACCGTCACGGAACCCACACTTGACCGGGCGCACCGGCATCGGCTTGATGCGCAAAACCACTTTCCTTCGGAGCCCGCACCCATGGCGACCGCCATCTCTCCGCTCGCCCCCGCCGCCTTTCCGTCGCTGCCGCCCGTCGCGGGCGTGCGACTGGCCGGTCACCGCGCCGGCATCCGGTACAAGACGCCGCGCAACGACGTCATGGTGGCGCTGCTGGACGAGGGGTCCAGCGTGGCGGCCGTGCTGACCCGGTCGCTGACGGCATCGGCGCCCGTGCATCGCTGCCGCGCCCACCTGGCGGGCGGTTCGGTGCGGGCCCTGGTCGTCAATGCCGGCAATTCCAACGCCTTCACGGGCAAGGCGGGCGAAGCGTTCGTGGATGCCACGATCGATGCCGCGGTTGCACTTGCCGGCTGCAAGCCGACGGAGGTGTTTCCGGCATCGACCGGCGTCATCGGCCAGCCCATGCCGGCCGATCTGGTCGCAAAGTCGCTGCCCGACGCCTTCGCCGCACTGGTGCCGGCGGCAGGCGACGCCTGGGAGGTGGCGGCCCGCGCCATCATGACCACGGACACTTTCCCCAAGGGCGCCTCGGCCACCGCCACCATCGATGGCGTGACCGTGACCGTGGCCGGCTTCGCCAAGGGCAGCGGCATGATCGCGCCCGACATGGCGACGATGCTGGCCTATGTCTTCACCGACGCCAACATCGCACCGGCGCCTTTGCAGGCGGCCCTGTCGGCCGCGACGGATCGCAGCTTCAATGCCATCACCGTGGATGGCGACACCTCCACATCCGACACGCTGGTGCTGTGCGCGACCCGCAAGGCGGCGCATGCGGCCATCGACAGCGCGGATGACGCGCGGCTGGCCGCCTTCGCCACGGCGCTGGACGCGGTCTGCCTGGACCTGGCCAAGCAGATCGTGCGCGATGGCGAGGGGGCGACCAAGTTCGTGGAAATCCGTGTGACGGGCGCCGACAGCGATGCCGCCGCCAAGCGCATCGCGCTGACCGTCGCCAATTCCCCGCTGGTCAAGACGGCCGTGGCCGGGGAGGATGCCAACTGGGGCCGCATCGTCGCCGCCGTGGGCCGGTCGGGCGAGCGTGCCGACCGCGACCTGCTGGTCATCTCCGTCGGCGGCGTGCAGATCTGCGCCAGCGGGATGGAGGTGCCGGGCTATGACGAGGCGCCCGTGGCCGCCCACATGAAGGGCGGGGAAATCCTGATCGAGGTCGATATCGGCCTGGGTGACGGCAGTGCCACGGTCTGGACCTGCGACCTGACCCACGGCTATATCGACATCAACGGCAGTTACCGGTCGTGAGCGGGGACGACACGCCCTGCTGGCAGGACCCGGTCGCCAGGGGACCGGTCCGCACCGTGCTGGTCGCGGCGGTGGCGCTGGTGGATGCCGACGGGCGCGTGCTGCTGGCCCAGCGCCCGCCCGGCAAGTCCATGGCCGGGCTCTGGGAGTTTCCCGGCGGCAAGGTGGACGCGGGCGAGACGCCGGAAGCGGCCCTTGTGCGGGAACTGAAGGAGGAATTGGGGATCGATACGGCGGAGAGCTGCCTGGCCCCCATCGCCTTCGCCAGCCACACCTATGAGACGTTCCACCTGCTGATGCCGCTATACGCCGTGCGCGTCTGGAAGGGCACGCCCACCCCGCTGGAAGGCCAGCAACTGGCCTGGGTCAAGCCGGTGCGCATGGGAGATTATCCCATGCCCCCGGCCGATCTGCCCCTGATCCCCATCCTGCGCGACCTGTTGTGACGGAAGGTGACCGGGGCTGGCCTCAGCCCCGGTACTTGCCCAGTTCCATCTTGCCCAACTGGTTGCGATGCACCTCGTCCGGTCCGTCGGCCAGGCGCAGGGTGCGGGCACTGGCATAGGCCCAGGCCAGGGGGAAATCGTCCGACACCCCGCCGCCGCCATGCGCCTGGATGGCCATGTCGATCACCTGGCAGGCCACATTGGGGGCCACCACCTTGATCATGGCGATCTCGGCCTTGGCGCCCTTGTTGCCCACCGTGTCCATCATGTGCGCGGCCTTCAGCGTCAGCAGGCGGGCCTGGTCGATGGCGACGCGGGCGTCGGCGATGCGCTCCAGCCAGATGCTCTGCGCCGCGATGGGCTTGCCGAAGGCGACGCGCGTCGACAGGCGCTTGCACATCAGTTCCAGGGCTCGCTCCGACGCGCCGATCAGGCGCATGCAATGATGGATGCGGCCCGGCCCCAGGCGGCCTTGCGCGATTTCGAACCCGCGGCCCTCGCCCAGCAGGATGTTCTCTGCCGGCACGCGCACATTCTCGAACAGCACCTCGGAATGGCCGTGCGGCGCGTCATCATAGCCGAAGACGGGCAGGGGCCGTTTCACGGTCACGCCCGGCGTGTCGGTGGGGACCAGGATCATGGATTGCTGGCGGTGGCGGTCGGGATTGTCCGGGTCGGTCTTGCCCATGACGATCATGATCTTGCAGCGCGTGTCACTGGCCCCGCTGATCCACCATTTGCGGCCATTGATCACATAATCGTCACCGTCGCGCATGATGCGGGTGGCGATGTTCGTGGCGTCGGACGAGGCGACATCCGGTTCCGTCATGGCGAAGGCTGACCGTATCTCCCCCGCCAGCAGCGGCTTCAGCCAGCGCTCCTGATGCGCGGGAGAGGCGTAGCGGACCAGCACCTCCATATTGCCCGTGTCGGGGGCGGAACAGTTGAAGATTTCCGGGGCCCAGTGGCTGCGGCCCATGATCTCGCACAGCGGGGCATATTCCAGGTTGGTCAGGCCGGCGCCCTTGTCCGATTCCGGCAGGAACAGGTTCCACAGGCCGGCCTCGCGCGCCTTCTGCTTCAATTCATCCAGCAGCGGCAACGGCTTCCATCGCGTTTCCCCCTCCGCCACCTGCGCGGACAGGGCCTTTTCGTTGGGATAGACATGCGCCTCCATGAAGGCCGTCAGCCGTTCATGCAGGGCGCTGGCGCGCGGGGACATCTCGAAGATGGCGGTCATGGCGTGGGTTCCTGTCTGGCTGCGACCGCCCGGGTGGCGGGCGGTCCGCGCCCTTCCTGGCCAGGCGGTGCTGAACTGAACGTGTCCGGTCTGCGGTGGAAGCCCTCTTCCTCTCAACCCCCGCACAGGCGGAAGTGAGGGGGCGGGGCGGTTCAGCCGAAGCTGTTCCGCCCTTCCGCCACCAGCCGCTTCAGCAGGGGAGCCGGTTCCCAATAGGCGCCGTCGGCATCGCCGGCCGCCACGGCATCCGCATGATAGCGGCTGATATCGGCCAGGACCTTGTCCAGGCCGGACAGTTCCGCGAACTTCATGGGGCCGCCGCGCCAGGCGGGGAAGCCGTAGCCGTAGATATAGACGATGTCGATATCCCCGGACCGCATCGCCATCCCTTCGTCCAGGATGCGTGCGCCCTCGTTCACCAGGGTGTAGATCAGGCGCCGGGCGATCTCCTCGTTGCCGATCTCGCGCGGGGTGATGCCCCTTTCGGCGCGATAGGCATCGACCACGGCCGTGATTTCCGGGTCGGGCAGGGGCGTGCGGCTGCCGGGCTCATAGCGATACCAGCCCCGGCCGTTCTTCTGTCCCTTGCGGGATGGGTCGATCCGGTCGGAAAGCGGCGTGCCGTAGATCAGGCCGGCGGCCACGCGGCGGGCACGGATGAAACCCATCACGTCCAGGCCGGCCAGATCACCCATGGCGAACGGCCCCATGGCCAGCCCGAATTCCAGGGCGGCCTTGTCCACCTGCTCGACCGAGGCGCCTTCGATCACCAGGCGCTGGGCCTCCGTCGCGTAATATTGCACCATGCGGTTGCCGACGAAGCCGTCGCAATTGCCGACCAGCACGGACACCTTGCCGATCTTCCGGCCCACGCCCATGGCCGTGGCGATCACGTCGGGGGCCGTGTGACGGCCGCGCACCACCTCCAGCAGCTTCATGACATTGGCCGGGCTGAAGAAATGCATGCCGATGACATCGGCCGGCCGGGACGTGTTGGCGGCGATGGCATCCAGGTCCAGGGTGGAGGTGTTGGACGCCAGGATGGCGCCCGGCTTCGCCACCTCGTCCAGGCGGCGGAAGACCTTGGCCTTCACGTCCATATCCTCGAACACCGCTTCCACGATCAGGTCGGCGTCGGCCAGATCGGCATAGTCGGTGGTGGGCTGGATCAGCGACAGGCGCTTGTCCATGTCCGCCTGCGACAGGCGGCCCTTGGCGACGGTGCCGGCATAATTCTTGGCGATGACGGCGATGCCGCGGTCCAGTGCGGCCCGGTCCAGGTCCAGCAGGCGCACGGGGATGCCGGCATTGGCAAAGCACATGGCGATGCCGCCGCCCATGGTGCCGCTGCCCAGCACGGCCACCTGTTCCAGCTTGCGCGGGGTCACATCGGCGGGCAGGTCGGGGATCTTGGTCACGGCGCGTTCGGCGAAGAAGACATGGATCAGGGCCTTGGCCTGATCATGCGCCATGCATTCGGTGAACAGTTCGCGCTCGCGCTTCAGCCCTTCATCGAAGGGCAGGGTGAAGGCGGCCTCCACGGCATCGACGCAGCGTTGCGGCGCGAACTGGCCGCGGGCCGATTTCGCCAGGGCGGCGCGGGCCGTGTCGAACACATCCGTGCCCCGGTCGGCGGCCAGCTTCTCTTCCCGGTCACGGGTGCGCGTGTGCGGGCCCGCCGGCAGGCGGGTGGCGAAATCCAGGGCCACGGAAAGCGGGTCGGCCCCCTCGCCCACATGGTCGATGATACCCAGCGCCAGCGCCTTGGCGGCCGGCAGGAAGGTGCCCGTGGTGATCATCTCGATCGCGGTCTTCGCGCCGACCAGCCGCGACAGGCGCTGTGTGCCGCCGCCGCCGGGCAGGATGCCCAGCTTCACTTCCGGCAGGCCGACCTGTGCCTTGGGCACGGCGACGCGATAATGGCAGGACAATGCCACCTCCAGCCCGCCGCCCAGTGCCGTGCCGTGCAGTGCGGCGATGACAGGCTTGGGCCCGTTCTCGATCAGCGCATTGACATCGTTCAGGTCGGGATCGGCCATGCCGCCCTTGATGAATTCCGTGATGTCGGCCCCGGCGATGAAGGTGCGGCCGGCGCCGACGATGACCAGCGCGGTGACGGCCGGATCGGCATAGCCCTGGCCCACGCAATCGATCACCCCCTGGCGCACCGCCTGCGACAGGGCATTCACGGGCGGGCTGTCGATGGTGACGATGCCGATCGCGCCCTGGCGATCATAGCGGACGGGCTGGGTCATCTCTGGTGTCTTCCCCCTGGGGGCCGGTGCCGGCAAAAAAGCCGGCCGGGCCATTGTCATACGCCGATGGTAGTTTCAAACGGATGTTTAAGTCAACCTGTGTCCTCCCCGCGACCTTCCGTTACGTCATGCCAGCGGATTTGCCGCAAAACAGAGATGTTGGCGCGGGCCGCCGCTGCGGATAGTCTGTGAACAGTCGTTTGAGACCCGCGCGCGGCAGGGGCACAGCCCCGGGCCGGCCGGTGCGGGGGGCCTTCAGCGGAAGAACAGCGTCCCGGTCCGATGGCGGATGGCGGCGGGCGCCTGGGGGGATGGAGCGGATGAGGGTTGTTGCCGAACAGGCCGAAGCGGACGCCGCGGGTATCGCCGCGCGGCAGGATACGAAGGAAGTGATCCTGGATTCCGCCGAACGGCTGTTTGCCGAGAAAAGCTATGCCAGCGTCTCCTTGCGTGAGCTGACGCAGGCGGCCGGTGTCAATCTGGCCGCCGTGAACTATCATTTCGGGTCCAAGGATGCGTTGCTGATCGCGGTTTTCCGGCGTGGCGCCCTGGCCCTGAACCGTGAGCGCGCGCGCATGCTGCGCGAGGCGGAGGAAAAGGCCGGGGGCGGCACGCCGCCGCTGCGCGAGATCGTGTCGGCCCTGGTCCTGCCGGCCATCCGTTATTCCTTCACCTCCACCCGCCTGGCGCTCTACAACCAGTTCGTGGCCTTCGCCCGGGGGGATGGCCCGGCGGAGGCGCGGGAGATTCTGGACAAGGATGTGGGGCATCTTCAGCGTTTTGCCCTGTCGCTGGCCCGCGCCCTGCCGCACCTGCCGCAGCAGGAGGTCTATTGGCGGCTGCATTTCGCCATGGGGGTGCTGCATTCCCTTTATACCGACATGAAGCGGCTGGAATCGCTGTCCGGCGGCCTTTGCCAGCTGGATGATCTGGAGGCGGTGGCCGTCCGCGTCGTCGATTATGTGACGGCGGGGCTGGAGGCGCCCTTCGCCGGCCCTCTTGTGCAGGAGAAGACGGCATGATGATGCGCCGGGCCATGTTCGCCGTTCTGTCCGCCTGTCTTCTGACGGCATCGCCGGCCTGGGCCGGGGAACGCGCCGTCACTGTTGCCGCGGCGGGGAACGTGCGGCTTTCCGGCACGCTGCTGCTGCCCGACGGGCCGGCCCCGGCCGGTGGGTTTCCGGCCCTGTTGCTGGTGCAGGGCAGCGGCCCCACGGACCGGGACGGCAGCCAGAAAGGCATGCAGGCCGACCTGTTGAAGCAGGTGGCGGCGGCGCTGGCCGGGAAGGGTATCGCCAGCTTGCGGCTGGACAAGCGCGGCATGCATGCCAACGCGGCCCAGATGCCGGAGGATGCGGCCGGTCTGGCCGCCTTCTACACCTGGGATGCGGCCATTGGTGATCTGGCCGCGTCCTATGCCGCGCTGGGGGGCGAAGCGGGGATCGATCCGGCCCGCACCGGCATCCTGGGCCACAGCGAAGGCGCCCTGCTGCTGCTGGCGGCGGCCGATGCCGGCAAGGTGGCGCCCCGCGCGGCGGTGATGCTGGCCGGTCCCGGCCGGCCGCTGGGCGACCTGCTGGCCGAGCAGTTGACGCGCCTGCTGATCCGGCAGGGGGCGCCGCCGGCCGTGCAGCAGCAATTCCTGGACGCCGACCGGGCCATCCGGCAGGAGATCGTTGCCACGGGGCAGGTGCCCGTGGACAAGGTGCCGCCGGGGCTCCAGGCGCTCTATCCCGCCTATCTGGGCAATTTCCTGCATGGGCTGCTGACATTCGATCCGGCGGCGGCGGCCGGCCGCGCGCGGATGCCCCTGCTGGCCCTGTTCGGCAGCCGGGATATGCAGGTATCGCCGGAACAGGATGCCGCCGCGCTGCGCCGCACCCTGTCGGGGCGCACGGATGGCAGCGCCGTGATCGTGCTGGACGGATTGAGCCACAATATGAAGCGCGGCGATCCAGGCTTCACGGGTCCTGCCGACCCGGCGGCCCTGACGGCTGTGACGGACTGGGTCGCCGGGCATCTTTAGCAGCTTTCCCTTGAGCGGCTTTCCCTTGAGCGGCGCCCTTGACGGGGAAGCTGTCACGCCCGGGACCGCCGCCGCGCGGCACATGCCGCATCGCCAGGCTGCCGGCGGGCAGCGCCGTCAAGCGGGGCCGGTGATCGGTTGCGATCGCCGGGACGTGGTCTCAACCCCGCTTGTGGCCGGCGGGGAAACCATGCTGGAAATCGCAAGGCAAATATCAAGCCGGATGCCTGTGACAAACGACAGGGTCTTGCACAGGTTTGAAGAAAACGTGCCATTATACCTGTCGTTTTATCTCCAGAATCAGGCTTTCCATGACCCTTTCCCCTTCGATCGACCCAGTGCGCCTTTTGTCTTCCGTGGGTCATGACCTGCGGCAGCCATTTCAGGCCATGCGTCTTTTCCTGCATCTCTTGCAGGGCCGATTAAGTGATCCGGGGCAGGTGGAACTGGCCGGCCGGCTGGAGGAAGCGCTGGAGATCGGGGCCGCCCAGATGGATGCCGTGCTGACCCTGGCCTCCCTGGCCGCCGGCACGGCCCGTGTCCGGCGGGAACAGGTTCCCCTGGGGCCGCTGCTGGACCGCGTCGTGGGCGAACTGGCCCCGCAGGCCGAGGCCGCGGGCATCCGCCTGCGGCTGGTTCGCAGCAGCGTGACGGTCCAGACCGATCCCGTGATGCTGGACCGCCTGCTGCGGGCCGTGGTCGAAAATGCCATCCATCATGGAAGGCGGGGCGGGAAGGTGGTGATCGGCGTGCGCCGGGCCGGCGGCCCCGCCCTGTTGGTCGCCGACGACGGACCGGGCATCCCCGCCGATCAGCGGTCGCGCATGCTGGAGCCGGGCGGCCGGCTGGACCGGGCCGACGGGCCGGCCCGCCGCGGCCTGGGATTGGGGCTGGCCCTCACGGACCATATCGCCCGCAGCCTGGATCATGATCTCATGCTGGGCGGCGACCGCGGCCTTTCGGTCCTGCTGCGCCTGGGCTGATCCCGGCCCAATACGGGAAGGTCGTAAGTAAGCATGGCGAATGATAAAGCTGACCACAGAGGTGGTTAACATCCGCCATCACGAGGTGCTAAAGATACTTTTCCGCTAACGGCGATCAACCAAATCCGTGACTAAATGGCGGACTTCCTGGGCGATAGGTTGCCGGGGGACTTGGGGGAGCAAAATAAGTGCAAGCTGACTTCCTGGATGCACACCAACGGCACCTCGATGATGCGGAGCGCCTTTTCCAATCCGGCCGCTTGGCCAATGCTGATCACCTCTATGGGATAGCGTCGGAATGCGGCCTGAAACGGCTGATGGTGGCGTTCGGCATGGCAGTAGACACCCTCACCGGCGATCCGACGGATGTGAATAAGGATCGGAAGCACGTCGACGTCATCTGGGCGAGGTATGAAACCTACCGCAGCGGACACCATAAAGGCACAGGATACCCATTACCCGCTTCCAACCCCTTTGGTGATTGGGCTGTAAACCAACGTTATGCTCACCAAGGAAATTTCGATGCGGCACGGGTGCAGCCCCATCAAGCGGCTGCACAGATCGTTTGTGAACTGATTAAGAAGGCCAGTCGGGAGGGGTTGATATGACCACTTTCGACCAAATCCTGCCCATCACGGTGGAGGTGTTGCGGGCACATCAAGGCGTGGTTGCCCAACTGGATTGGTTATTGGTGAACCGCGACCTTAATGGACGTGTCCGCCTGATCGCGCCGGACAGCACGGCCTCGGCTGCTGGCCTTCGGGAACAACTTGAGGTCCTGTATAGCGATTTGGCGGGGCGGATCAAACCGCACGCCCATGCGGCAGGGACGGGGATTCTTTATGAAGCCTCGCGCGATGAGGCCTGCCACGGGACATCGGCGTTCCCGATTGGCGACGGGGATAAGGTTTGGTTCGTTGACCGTCTGGCGACGGAAAGCCGGTGGGAGTTGATAGAGGACGTATCCACCGGCGCACCACGCATCGTGTTCTTTTCCATCAAGGGTGGGGTCGGCCGTTCAACAGCCCTTGCGGCCAGCGCATGGTCATTGGCCATGCAGGGCAAACGGGTGCTGGTGCTGGACCTGGACCTGGAATCACCGGGCCTGTCCAGTGCTTTGCTCCCGACCGATCGGCAACCCGAATTCGGTATCACCGACTGGTTGGTTGAAGATTTGGTCGATAATGGGGACACGTTGCTGACCGGTATCTATGCTACCAGCGATCTGCCCACCCCCGGTCAGATTGTTATCGTGCCGGCGCATGGGAAGGAACCGGGGGAATATGTTTCCAAGCTGGGGCGAGCCTGGATGCCGAAACGCGATAGCCGGGGGACACTGGAATCCTGGTCAAAGCGCCTGGACCGGCTGGTCAACCGATTGGAAAATACTCATCAACCGGACGTCATCCTCATCGATTCCCGCGCGGGCATCGATGAGGTGGCGGCGGCCTGTGTGACGGACCTGGGAGCGCACACGGTGTTGATGTTTGCCATCCAGGGCCAACAGACCTGGACGGGATACCGCGCACTGTTCTCGCACTGGCAGCAGCGCAGCGTTATCACCCAAATCCGCGATCGCCTGCAACTGGTTGCCGGCCTGGTTCCAGATGATGAACGCCGGCTTGAGTATCTGACGGCGCTGCGCGCCGATTCCTATGCCTTGTTCGAGGATACCTATGACCAAGTGGAGCCGGGGGCAGTCAGCGATTGGAACTTCGAAGAAGACGACGATAACGCCCCCCACTCCCCCCTGGCCATTCGTTGGAACCGTGGCTGGTACGGTATGTTGAGCCTGCAGCACCGAATGGTTCAGGTGGATCCCGGGGAAGTGAATTCGGTCTTCGGAAGTTTGCTGGGTTTCCTGGATCGGGCTGTCGGCAAAGGGAGTGCCGCATGACGAACGCGCAGGCGATACGGCTGGCCATCCAAGCGGCCCCATTTGAGTTGGACAATACGGGAGATACGCCCAAGCCGGGTACACTTCACATCCCCTTGGCCCACCGCAAGGCATTGGCGCGCGAGGCCGTGCTGGTGATCGGCGCGCGCGGGGTTGGCAAGTCGTTCTGGACGGCCGCGTTGAGCGACGATGCCCTGCGCAGACAAATCGGCGCCGCGGTGCCGGAGCTGGTCAATACCACCATCTACGTCGGTTACGCGGCAAGGTCGGACCTCAGGTCGTACCCTGATGTTGAGACTTTCAAGGCCCTGCTTGGCCAGGGATGTGAACCATACACCGTCTGGCGGGCTGTCGTTCTGAGGTGGCTGGCACAGGTCGCTGGCCGACAGGTCCCTGTCGAAACATGGAAGGCAACTGTGGAATGGGTGAGAGACAACCCGGAGCCCTTCGCCCAGATCATTGAGGCTGCTAATGAGAAACTGGCTTCCAATGGTCAGTTCGGGCTCATCCTCTTTGACGCTCTGGACCGAACCAGCCATGATTGGGGAACGATGAACCTCATCGTCCGCGATCTGCTGCGGGTTGCACTATGGTTACGTGATCTTTCGCGCCTGCGCGCGAAAATATTCCTGCGCCCCGATCAGATGGAACGCACAGTTACTGCCTTCCCCGATGCATCAAAAATCACCTCGACAGGCGTACAACTGACCTGGGATCGGCATGATTTGCACGCCATGCTCTGGCAACGGCTCATCAATGCGCCCGATCAACATGGAATATGCCTACGCTCTGTGGTGACGTCCGTTCTGCCGCCTTCAGATTTATTGACCAACCATGGAAGTCACTGGTCATTGCCATCCGTATTGACGTCGGACTCGCCCTATCAGCGGCGCTTGTTCGAAGCGCTGGCCGGGGACAAGATGGGCAAGGATGCGCGCCGCGGTGTTCCCTATGTTTGGAGCGTCGGTCATCTGGCCGATGGTCATGGCTGGACATCACCGCGCTCATTTCTGGCGGCCATTCTAGGTGCTGCTGACGATAGCGCTCAGCGCTACGCTGACTACCCATTGGCCCTTCACTACGAAAGCATTAAGCGCGGCATTCAAAAGGCATCACAAATTCGCGTAATCCAAGTTGCAGAAGACGATCCATGGGTTCCAGGGGTCATGGAACCCCTTAGCGGAATTAATGTTCCCTGCGATTTCGAAACGATTTCTAACGCCTGGGCCGGGAAATTTCCCGGGGGGGCAAGCACGATCCCATCAGATCAACTCCCCCCCCAGCATACTGAAAGCTGGGAGGGGGTTCGCAAGGATCTGGAACGCCTCGGCATTCTTGTCACCCGGAAAGATGGCCGAATTGATATGCCGGATCTTTATCGCGTGGGCTTTGGCCTGGGCCGTCGCGGAGGTGTAGCGCCTAGAAAGTGACCGTAGTGAGCCTCTGTTTGTACAGCCCACAAAGGAAAAGCGACATTTATGTGTGGATGATAAGATTGAGGTGCAAAGTTGTCTCCTGTCCATCAAACCGCCCCTTGCCACAAAGCCCCCATCCCGTCGCCCACGCGCCGGCTTTAGGATTAGCCCCTCTTGGTGCTTGACTCCGCCGCGTAACAGGCGGCCTGATACATCATGATCATTCCGCCGCATCTTCCGCCGCTGCCGACAGCGCAGGCGGCCCCATCGCCATCACCGCAGAATAATGCGGCCATGGCGACGGCTGCCGTTGCGGCGCAGAAGCTGGCCAAGCCGACGGAAACACAGACGCGCCGTGCCGCCAGTGCCGTGGCCCAGGGCGATCGCTCCCGCGAGAATACGGATGGCACCTTCGTCGGCCATGCGTTCGACAATGAGGCGGCGGCCGTCAACAGCCGGACGAACGGTCCCCCGCCGCGTGGCCGGGGTGACAAGCTGGACCTCAGCGTCTGAACCCACGCCATTTTGAACCCACGCCATGCTGACCGGCCTGAACCGGTCCGGGATTGTCGGCGGCTCCAACTCCTGAGAGGATGGGGCTACGATGAGCAAGACAACGAACAAATTTTCGGCTGAGGTCCGCGAGCGGGCTGTTCGGCTGGTGCTGGACCACGAGAAGGATCATCCGTCGCGATGGGCGGCAGTTTCATCCGTGGCATCCAAGATCGGGTGTTCGGCGCACACGCTGAATGAATGGGTCAAGAGAGCCGAGGTAGAAAGCGGCAGCCGTGCTGGCATTCCGCTGGATGTGCTGGAGAAGTTGAAGGCGCAGGAGCGGGAGATCCGTGAGCTGCGCCAGGCGAATGAGATCCTGCGCAAGGCATCGGCATATTTCGCGATGGCGGAGCTCGACCGCCGACAGAAATGATGCTGGGCTTCATCGATGCCCACCGCCAGGAATACGGGGTCGAGCCGATTTGCGAGGTTTTGCCAATCGCCCCGTCAACTGTGCGTCGGCATGCGGCCCGCGCCGCTGATCGGGCCAAACTGCCGGCGCGGGCACAGCGCGATATCGGCTTGAAGGCCGCTATCCGCCGGGTGTTCGAAGAGAATTTCCAGGTCTATGGGGTGCGCAAGGTGTGGCGGCAGTTGCAGCGCGAGGGCATCCAGGTGGCGCGCTGCACGGTCGCGCGGCTGATGCGGGAGATGGGCCTGCGCGGTGCCATCCGTGGAAAGCCGGTGAAAACCACCATTGCCGACAAGGCCTTACCCTGTCCGCTGGATCGGGTGAACCGGCAATTCCGGGCGGACAGGCCCGATCAACTGTGGCTTTCTGATTTCACGTATGTGTCCACCTGGAGCGGGTTCGTCTATGTGGCTTTCATCATCGACGCCTTTGCCCGGCGGATCGTCGGCTGGCGAGTGTCCCGGACGGCCGACGCCGGTTTTGTCCTGGATGCCCTGGAGCAGGCCCTGCACCAGCGCCGACCGAAGGGGAAATCCGGACTGGTTCACCATTCGGACCGGGGCAGCCAATATTTGTCCATCCGATACACCGAGCGGCTGGGGCTGGCCGGCATCGAACCGTCGGTCGGCAGCGTCGGCGATTCATACGACAATGCCTTGGCCGAAACCGTCAACGGCCTCTACAAGGCGGAGGTCATTCACAGGCGAGGACCGTGGAAATCCTTTGAAGCCGTGGAATACGCAACCCTCGAATGGGTCGACTGGTTCAACAACCGACGCCTGCTCGAGCCTATCGGAAATATCCCGCCCGCAGAGGCCGAACAACGCTATCATGACGCCGTGAGCATTCAGCAAATGGCAGCATGACTCACGAACTTTTGCCGCCGACAATCCCGGCGCGGTTCAGCCCCTGTTGGCCGGCCCCTGTTGGCCGGTTCCCTGTTGGCGGTCCCCAGCCCTGTCCCGACCAACCGGCCTGACAGGGTTCTGGCCTTCTTTCTCATCTTCCGTGCGGCCGGCGGGGCGACATGTCCGGCCCCGCTTCAGGGCGGGCACGCTGGGCTGGACTGCGCCTCTTGTCGGGATCGGGGTGGATCAGGGCACTGTCGCATCCCGCATCTTGTGGCATAAGGGGGCCAACCCCCACGCCCCTGGAACCCGGCCGCCTGTCATGATTCGCCTTGAGAATATCAGCAAACACAATGGTCACCGCATCCTTTTCCTGGAATCCTCCGCGGCGCTGAACCGGGGGGAGAAGGTGGGGCTGGTCGGGCCCAACGGGGCCGGCAAGACCACCTTGTTCCGGATGATCACGGGCGAGGAGCCGCCGGACACGGGCCAGGTGTCGGTGGAGAAACAGGTTTCCATCGGTTATTTCAGCCAGGATGTCGGCGAGATGTCCGGCCGCAGCGCGGTGCAGGAGGTGATGGACGGTGCCGGACCGGTCAGCACGGTCGCCAAGGAGTTGGCGAGCCTGGAAGAGGCCATGGCCGATCCCGGCCAGGCCGACCGCATGGATGCGATCATCGAGCGTTATGGCGAGGTGCAGGCGCGCTTCGATGAGCTGGGCGGCTATGAGCTGGAGGGCCGGGCGCGGGAGGTGCTGGCCGGCCTCAGCTTCAGCCAGGAAATGATGGACAAGGATGTCGGTGCGCTGTCGGGTGGCTGGAAGATGCGCGTGGCGCTGGGCCGCATCCTGCTGATGAAGCCCGACGCCATGCTGCTGGACGAGCCCAGCAACCATCTGGACATTGAAAGCCTGATCTGGCTGGAAGGGTTCCTGAAGGGCTATGACGGTGCCTTGCTGATGACCTCTCACGACCGGGAATTCATGAACCGGATCGTCAACAAGATCATCGAGATCGATGGCGGATCGCTGACCAGCTATTCCGGTGACTATGCCTTCTATGAACAGCAGCGGGCGCTGAACGAGCGGCAGCAGCAGGCGCAGTTTGAACGCCAGCAGGCCATGCTGGCCAAGGAGATCAAGTTCATCGAGCGGTTCAAGGCAAGGGCCTCGCACGCCGCCCAAGTGCAAAGCCGCGTCAAGAAACTGGACAAGATCGACCGGGTCGAACCGCCGAAGCGCCGCCAGACCGTCATGTTCGACTTCCCGCCGGCCCCGCGCTCGGGCGAGGATGTCGCGGTGCTGCGCAATGTGTACAAGGGCTATGGCAGCCGGACCATCTATCAGGGCTTTGATTTCACCATACGCCGGAAGGAGCGCTGGTGCGTCATGGGTGTCAATGGTGCCGGCAAGTCGACGCTGCTGAAGCTGGTGGCGGGTGCCGCACAGCCCGACACCGGCACCGTCAATGTCGGCGCCAGCGTGAAGATGGGCTATTTCTCCCAGCACGCGATGGAATTGCTGGACGGCGAACAGACCGTGTTCGAGGCGCTGGAGAGCGCCTTCCCGCAGGCTGGCCAGGGGTCGCTGCGGGCGCTGGCCGGCTGTTTCGGCTTTTCCGGCGATGATGTGGAAAAACGCTGCCGTGTCCTGTCCGGCGGGGAAAAGGCGCGGCTGGTCATGGCGATCATGCTGTATAACCCGCCGAATTTCCTGGTGCTGGATGAGCCGACCAACCATCTCGACCTCGACACCAAGCAAATGCTGATCACCGCATTGGCCGCCTATGAGGGGACCATGCTGTTCGTGTCGCACGACCGGCACTTCCTGGCGGCACTTTCCAACCGGGTGCTGGAACTGACGCCGGACGGCATCCATCAATATGGCGGCGGCTATACGGAATATGTGGCCAGCACGGGGCAGGAAGCGCCCGGCCTGCACGGCTGACCCGGTTCATGCCAGAAGGTCGGTTTTATCGACGGGACAGGCCCGGGCGTTGCCTGTCCCACAGGGGCACCCCCGTCACAGGCGCCAAACGAGAGCGGTGCTGGCGGGCACCGCGCTAGGCACATATCGCCAACAATTTTCCATCGGTTTGACTTTTGGGAGAAAATTGGCGGACCCGAATGGATTCGAACCATCGGCCTCTGCCTTCGGAGCGCCGAGGCGTTTGGCGCAAAAATGCCCAATCATCAAGGTTTCTGAGGGGTTCAGCTTAGCGAACTGCGCTGATTTTGGCGTCTTGTGACGGGGGTTTGAGCGATGATTGAGCGATGATACATCCATTGCAGGGCCTACCGGCCCTACCCCTGAAGATCGCGTCCAACACCTCTCGTCCTCCAGCAACGACATCACCCCACCGACAAACGCTGTCGTGCCGAATACCGGCTGGCTGATATGGACATTGCGGAACCGACCGCGTGGGCCCAAATTATGACCTCTGCCGCGGTGGCGAGCCACGGTACGAACGTAGGACGAGTTGGAGTGCTAAGCATGTCGACACTGGATTTCAGCCATCTTACCACCGAGCAGCGGCTCGACCTGATTGCAGACCTCTGCGACAGCATCGACCATGACGCGGTACCGCTCACCAACGCCCAGGCCGCTGAGTTGGACCGGCGGCTGGCCATGTTGGATGCGGAGCCGGGCGAGGGCCGCGACGCTTTCGAGGCGCTGGCCGATCTTCGCCGTCGCCACGCGTGATGCGCGTCCGTCTGACGTCTGCCGCCGAGGCCGAACTGGACGACGCGGTGGCGTGGTACGGCGGCATCCGCGAGGGTCTGGCCGCCCGCTTCCTTGACGAGTTTGAGCGTCTGCTGGAGCGCCTGCGCGACAATCCTCACCAGTTTCCCTGTGTCCGTCGGGACATCCGCCGCGTCGGATTTCGCCGCTTCCCCTATGGTCTGGTTTTCCGCATCCTCCCAGGCGAGGTGGAGATCGTCGCCTGTTTCCATGACCGCCGCGACCCACACCAGTGGCAGCAGCGCACATGACGGCACAATCCTTTGGCTACAGAATTACGCAAATCTCATATCATTACCCTAAAGGCTGGGGGGTAATTAATGGGGGCGCCTCATCCGCCCACCCTGTCCCAGAGCGTTCCGCACTCTGTCATGCCGTCCATCGTTGTGGGCATAGACCCTCTCGGCCGTCTCCATGGTGACATCGACCCATTGACAAGCGTCGAACAGCGGCACGCCAGCTTGCGCCAGATGACTGATACAGGTGTGCCGGAGTATGTGGGGGGTGACGATTTCGGGGGCCAAGCCGGCCGCCCTTGCTGCTGAGGCGAACGACCGTTTAACGTCGCGGATGGGCCGGTTATGAGGTCCGTACTCGAACAGATGCGTGCGGGTTCGCCGGCGGGCATGGCGCAAAAACCGGAGAAGCCGATCGGGAATCTCCAGTCGCCCACGGCGCTTTGCCGTTTCTACCCGACCCGTGGGACGGAAATCGATCACGCCCTTTTCGAGATCGACATGTCCGCCTTCGGAATTTGGTGCCCATTGCAGCGTCAGGATCGCCTCTTTCCGGCGTCCCGTGTAGTAGGCGAGGAGAATGAAGAGCGCGAGGTGCCGGCCCGACCTCGCATCTTTCCGCGCCGCCCGGATCAGACGTGCTACCTCTTGACGCGAAAGATAGGCCTCCCGTGGGGCAGATGCGGGTGGACGCCAGACGGTCGGCGCTTCGAGCAGATGGCCTTCCCGCTGACAGTAAGCCAAGGCAGCGGCAAGTGTGGACAACTCGCGCCTGACCGTTGCTGGGGATACAGCCACCGACCGATAGCGGGCAGGATGGGACTCCGGGATACGCTCCCGTTTCTTGCGGGTCTCAAGATATCTGCGACATGTCTCCCCGCGCACCTCAGATACCAGGATATCAGCCCAGAACGGCAACAATGCCTGGATTGCCCATCCGATCCTCTGCGGGTCGGCAGTGGTTGTCGCATGTTGCTCTGCGTAGATGGTCAGTACCTGACCACAGGTCACCGCGTCTGATCGCTTCCCCCTGACGGCCGCCATCTCGTTCTCCACCGCGGTCGCGGCCCGCTGGAGGATGAACTTGGCCAGGGCCAACTCGGCCCCCGCCTTATCCTCCATCGTGCAGCCGGTGGAGATATCGCGCTTCCCTTTCACTGGATCCTGGAAACGGATGTACCAACGATGCGCCGTCGACCCGGTCGTACATATCGGTACGAGCCGCGGTCCCATCACGCCCTTACGCGGGTGATTGGTCCGGTGAGCCATCCTTGGATCACTGCGCCTTACGCTTCGTCAACGCATTGGCGACAGCGCTCAGCTTCGTCACGGATGAATGGCAAGGCGGCCAATCCTGCCCAGTGTTCTTCCGGGCATGATTATCAGGCTGTCGGGCTGTTTGAAGAAAAGCGGTCAGATCATCATGCGTGACGAATATCCTGCCGGCAATACGGGTAGGTCGCAACCGACCCGCTGCCACCTCTGCACGCAGGGATCTGGCCGACACCAGCCCGTCAGGGCGAATCATCAACGCTGCTTCTTCAAGGGTATAAAGCATTTCATGACACCCGGAACCTTTGCACCTACTTAGGCAAATGCTCCGGTCCAGTCATGGTGATCAGTCCTGATCGAATAGCGCTAAATGCATAACTGCATTGCATTGTTGCAAACCTGAAAGTGCCTAGCGGCTGGCTCCTAAAGCGTAAGCATCCGGCGTAGACCCAATTTTCCAATTCCATGGCAGGAGGTCGGCGATGGCCTTTGAGGGATGATCGTGGCTGTGGGTGAGGGTGTCGGCGAGCCAGGCTTGGGGATCGAAGTCATTGAGGTTTGCCGTCTCGATGAGGGTGTAGATGGCGGTGGCCCTATCGTCATCGGCATCAGAGTCGCAGATTGTCCAATTCCGGCGCCCGACGGCGATGCCGCGCAGGGCGCGTTCGGCGGCGTTGTTCGACAGGCATATGCGTCCGTCCTCCAAGAACCGGGTTATGGCGCACCAACTGTTCATGGCGGAGTCCATGGCCTTGGCAGGATCCGACATGGGCGACAGACTGGCTCGTGCGTGACGCTGCCGTTGCTCCAGATCGTCGATCAGGGGGCGGCTTTTCTCATACCGTAAGCATCCGGCGTAGACCCATTCAGGCCTTTGCCTTCCAGTTCCATGGCAAGAGGTCGGCGATGGCCTTTGCGGGATGATCATGGATGCGGGCGAGGGTGTCGGCGAGCCAGGCTTGGGGATCGACGTTGTTGAGCTTTGCGGTCTCGATGAGGGTGTAGATGGCGGCGGCCCTGTCGCCGCCGGCATCGGAACCGCAGAAGGTCCAATTCCGGCGTCCGACGGCGATGCCACGCAAGGCGCGTTCGGCGGCATTGTTCGACAGGCAGATGCGCCCGTCCTCCAGGAACCGGGTCATCGCTTGCCAACGTTTCAAGGCATAGTCCATGGCCTTGGCAGGATCCGACTTGGGCGACAGGCGGGCACAGGCGTGGCGCAGCCATCGCTCCAGATCGTCGATCAGGGGACGGCTTTTCTCCTGGCGGGTTTCGGCACGTTCCGCGATGGCGCGGCCGTTGATGGTCCGCTCGATGGCGAACAACGCGTCGATGCGCTTCACGGCCTCGGCTGCCAGGGGCGACTTGCCATCCTTGGCCAGGTCAAAGAACCGACGGCGGACATGGCTCCAGCATCCGGTCTCCTGGAGGGGACCGGGCTTGCGGGCGGGATCGTAGAGGCCGGCATAGCCGCTGTAGGCGTCGGCCTGGAATATTCCGGCCCAGCCGGCCAAGTGGCGCTGCGGATGTTCGCCGGCACGGGTGCGGGCATAATGGTAGAGGGCGGCGGGCGGATCGCTGCCACCGAACGGCTGATCGTCCCGCACATAGACCCATAGTCGGCCGGTGGCGGCTTTGCCCTTGGCCAGAACCGGCACCGGCGTGTCATCGCCATGGAGACGATCAGCCGCCAGAACGTGGGAGCGTATCGCCGCCACCAGCGGGGCCAGGGTTGCTGCCGCCGCGCCGACCCAGTCGGCCAGAGTGGAAACGTCCAGGTCGACCCCTTCCCGGGCATAGGCGGCACTCTGCCGGTGCAGCGGCAGATGCTGGGCATATTTCCCGGCCAGCACCATGGCCAGCAGGTTCGGCCCGGCCCGGCCACGCCGGATCGGATGGGAGGGCGCCGGCGTCTGGCTTACCGCCTCGCAGGACCGGCAGGCGAACTTCTCCCGCACATGCTGCACCACCTTCCAGCGGCGGGGTTCGCATTCCAGGCTTTCCAGCACATCCTCGCCGATCTTGCGTAAGGCATCGCCGCCGCAGCGGTCGCAGACACAGGGTCCCGGATGGACGATACGCTCCCGTGGCAGCGCCTCCGGCAGTGGTCGCCGCGCCGGCTTGCGCGGTGTGACGGCAAGGGTGGGGGCGGGCGTGCTGAGTTCGCCGGCCACCTCGTTCTCGGCGCTGGTCTCCTCCAACTCCTCCAGTTGCAGTTCCAACTGCTCCACCAGCAGCCTGCCCCGCTCGGAGGATTGGCCGTAAAGCTCCCGCCGGGCCTTGGCCAGGGCTAGACGCAGCCGTTCAATCTCGATCGCCCGTTCACCGGCCTGTTGGCGCGCCGTCGCCAACTCCCCCTGCAACGCCAGGATCAACGCATGGGCTGCCGCCAGATCGGCGGGCAGATTGTCGGCAGCTTGGGCGAGAGGATTGGGGCTGGACATGGGGTCATTGAATCATGCCCACGCCGTCTTGTCTGCAGCTTTTCAGCCCGCCCGTTCGGGCCGGGCCGTGTGTTGCGGCAGCCGCCAGTCGATCCCCTCCAGCAGATAGCCCAACTGGGCCGGGCTCAGCGTCACCGCCCCGTCCACCACCGACGGCCAGATGAACCGGCCGCGCTCCAGGCGCTTGGTGAACAGGCAGGCGCCTTGGCCGTCATGCCAGATGACCTTCACCAGGTCACCGCGGCGGCCACGAAAGACGAACAGGTGACCGCCATGGGGATCGCGTCCCAGAACCTCCTGCACCTGACGGGCAAGGCTGTCGAACCCCTTGCGCATGTCCGTCCGCCCCGTCGCCAGCCACACATGCACCCCCGGCGGGATCGGGATCATCCCGCCCCTCCGGCCGCCCGGATCACCGCCCTGGCCAGCGCCAGATCCACCGACCCCCGCAGCCGCACCTCGACCCCGCCGGGCAGAAGCACGGAGATCTCAGCGACCGATGTTGCGGACGGGCTGGGGGTCGGCAGCGCCGTCTCCGCGACCGGCATGGCCATCGGCTCATTCACAGCGGCAAGCTGGACCGGCGCAAACGCCGGAACCGGGCTGTCGACCGTCGAAACCGATACGCCCAATTGCCGGCGCCACCGGTACAGCAGGCTCTCATGGACCCCGAACCGCCGGGCAACATCCTTGACCACGATCCCCGGCCTGAACGCCGCCTCCACCAGCCGGACCTTCTCCGCGTCCGACCACTTTCGACGCCGCTCCGTACCCGTCAAAACCTCCAGCCGCTGATAAGCCATCACGTTTGCCACTCGTTTGCGTCCGCGCTATCGCGCTTACGCAAAGACTCCCAGCTATCCCGCACACACCGCAAGGCGGTTCACACCGGACGCGTACCTCATACCGGATATTGGCGCGTTCCGGAATGGCGCGGTCGGCCAGGTGCCGATGCAGATGCTCACCGGCGCGGGTGTGGGCATAGTGGTACAGGGCGGCGGACGAATTGCTGCTGCCGAACGGCCAGTCATCCCGCACATACACCCATAATCAACCAGTGGCTGCCTTGGATCGGTTGGGAGGCGGCCGGTGCCTTAGCTTACCGCCTCGCAGGACCGACAGGCGAATTTCTCCCGCACGTCCTCGCCGACCACCATGGCGAGGACGTGCATGAAAAGTTCGTGGCAAGCTTGCAGCGAGCCTACCACAACCCGCCCAGGCTTGACTGGACAGGTATTGTAACATCATTGGATGCGGGGGCAGGATTTGAACCTGCGGCCTTCAGGTTATGAGTTTGAAAAGTACTCGTGCGATCAAATACGACCAAACAAGCCCACTCCCCATAATATATTGTTTATAAATACTAATCACAATGATCCATTGCCTCTCAAGTACGCTTCAGTTACCCTGATTTCACTCTCTCCTGTTACCTATATGTTACCTGCGGACCGGTGGCATGACCACAGTTTTTGGCAGGCACGGAGGCTGATGGTGGCGAAACTGACAAAGCGCGTGGTCGAACAGTTGGAGCCGGAAGCCGTCGAAACCATCCATTGGGATGATGAGCTTCGCGGCTTCGGCGTGCGGGTCTGGCCATCGGGCCGCAAGGTCTATGTGGCCATGACGCGGGTCAAAGGCCGACTACGGAAAGTAACGATCGGCACGCATGGCCCCATCACCGCCGAGAAGGCCCGGATCAAGGCACACGAAATCATCTCACAGGCGAAAGCTGGCAACGACCCTGTCAAGGAGTTGGACGTGGCTCGCAAATCGCCTACGGTCAAAGGGCTCGGCGAGCGTTTCCTCAAGGAACATGTCGCCGTCCGCTGCAAGCCCTCCACCCAGTATGAATACAGGCGCTCCGTCGAGCTGTTCATCAATCCCGAGATCGGTACCCGCAAGGTCCTGGATATCGAGCGCCGGGACATCGCCGAACTGCACCAATCCCTGCAGCATATTCCCTACCAGGCCAACCGGACCCTGGGGGTGTTGTCGAAGATGTTCAATCTTGCCGAGGTCTGGGGATTGCGGCCGGACGGCAGCAATCCGTGCCTGCATGTGAAGAAGTATCGTGAAGAGAAGCGCGAACGGTTCCTGGGTGCCGACGAGTACGCCTCCCTGGGCCGGACATTGGCCGAGGTTGAGGCGGACGGCTCGGAACCTCCGGCCGTGGTCGCCGCCGTCCGGTTGCTGATGCTGACAGGCTGCCGTCTGGGCGAGATCATGACCTTGAAATGGTCCTATGTGGATTGCCAGGCGCGGGTGTTGCGGCTGCCGGATTCCAAGACAGGCGCCAAGGTCGTCCATTTCGGAGAAGCCGTGGCCGCCGTCCTGCGGTCGATCCCCCGGCTGAAGGACAATCCCTGGGTCGTCACCGGCACGAAGGAAGGTGCCCGGCTGACCGATCTGCAGCCGCCCTGGCGCCGCATTCGCAAGAAGGCCGGGCTGGATGATGTCCGCATCCATGACCTGCGGCACTCGTTCGCCAGCGGCGCCCTGTTCCTGGGCGAAGGGCTGCCGATGATCGGCAAGCTGCTCGGACATACCCAGGTGCAGACCACAGCCCGCTATGCCCATCTGGCGGCCGACCCCGTCAAGAATGCCATGGAGAAGGTCTCGGACTTTATCGCCAAGCAGGCGACGATCAGCACAAAACGGCAGCGCAATCACAAATATACGGTCCAGCCCTTGGGATCCTGGGCGAGCGCGAAATCGGCCCCGTAGAGGCAGGGCGCCCCTCCCCTTTCGTCCTTCATAGCTGCTTCTGCATCTCCGGCAGGCGCTACGGCATATCATGGTCAGGATGACAGTGCTGCACCCAGTTGATCGACAAGACGTGCCCGGACAGTCTTGGCAAGTTTGTCCAGGTTCAGCTGTTTCCACCGCACGGCTGGCAGGTTCGCCGCTTCGGGAAGTCCGACGAGACGCCAGTCCGGCTCACCGCGCTTGAACCGCAACAGGAAGTCTCGATGCGCGGCCGGCATCCCGCCGATTATCGTGGCAATCAACGCTTCCCGCGCCGCCGCCAGGTCCTCAAGAACGACGGGCTCCGTCGTCATGCCCTTGAAACCCTGCGCGAACTCCTGCGTCAGGTCTTTGCGACGGGGTGCCACCAGTTCAAATATCAAGCGGTCATGGCTGACCAGATAGACGATGAAGGCGCGGCGCAGTTCGTCATTGATGCCCTCGTTGGCCAGCAGGTCCCTGATGTCGAACAGATCCCGCGGATGTTGCCGGTCGAGTGCCGCCACGATCTTTCCGGCATAAAGATCGGCAAACGAGACGACCTGCATTTCGGCAAAGCCGAACGCCTCCTCCACCGCAGCCGACACAGAGCGCAGCTCCGGTGCGAAGACGCAGCCACGCAGGACGGGCGTCACCTCGACCTTGATCTGGGCATCTGAACCGCGCCGGGATTGTCGGCGGCAAAAGTTCGTGAGTCATGCTGCCATTTGCTGAATGCTCACGGCGTCATGATAGCGTTGTTCGGCCTCTGCGGGCGGGATATTTCCGATAGGCTCGAGCAGGCGTCGGTTGTTGAACCAGTCGACCCATTCGAGGGTTGCGTATTCCACGGCTTCAAAGGATTTCCACGGTCCTCGCCTGTGAATGACCTCCGCCTTGTAGAGGCCGTTGACGGTTTCGGCCAAGGCATTGTCGTATGAATCGCCGACGCTGCCGACCGACGGTTCGATGCCGGCCAGCCCCAGCCGCTCGGTGTATCGGATGGACAAATATTGGCTGCCCCGGTCCGAATGGTGAACCAGTCCGGATTTCCCCTTCGGTCGGCGCTGGTGCAGGGCCTGCTCCAGGGCATCCAGGACAAAACCGGCGTCGGCCGTCCGGGACACTCGCCAGCCGACGATCCGCCGGGCAAAGGCGTCGATGATGAAAGCCACATAGACGAACCCGCTCCAGGTGGACACATACGTGAAATCAGAAAGCCACAGTTGATCGGGCCTGTCCGCCCGGAATTGCCGGTTCACCCGATCCAGCGGACAGGGTAAGGCCTTGTCGGCAATGGTGGTTTTCACCGGCTTTCCACGGATGGCACCGCGCAGGCCCATCTCCCGCATCAGCCGCGCGACCGTGCAGCGCGCCACCTGGATGCCCTCGCGCTGCAACTGCCGCCACACCTTGCGCACCCCATAGACCTGGAAATTCTCTTCGAACACCCGGCGGATAGCGGCCTTCAAGCCGATATCGCGCTGTGCCCGCGCCGGCAGTTTGGCCCGATCAGCGGCGCGGGCCGCATGCCGACGCACAGTTGACGGGGCGATTGGCAAAACCTCGCAAATCGGCTCGACCCCGTATTCCTGGCGGTGGGCATCGATGAAGCCCAGCATCATTTCTGTCGGCGGTCGAGCTCCGCCATCGCGAAATATGCCGATGCCTTGCGCAGGATCTCATTCGCCTGGCGCAGCTCACGGATCTCCCGCTCCTGCGCCTTCAACTTCTCCAGCACATCCAGCGGAATGCCAGCACGGCTGCCGCTTTCTACCTCGGCTCTCTTGACCCATTCATTCAGCGTGTGCGCCGAACACCCGATCTTGGATGCCACGGATGAAACTGCCGCCCATCGCGACGGATGATCCTTCTCGTGGTCCAGCACCAGCCGAACAGCCCGCTCGCGGACCTCAGCCGAAAATTTGTTCGTTGTCTTGCTCATCGTAGCCCCATCCTCTCAGGAGTTGGAGCCGCCGACAATCCCGGACCGGTTCACTGCACGGTCAGCTTCGTGACGACCGGCTCGCGCGCGTTCAGGACTTCGGTGACACGCACACCGCGCAGTCCCTTGCGGATGGCAGCGGCAATCCGCTTCATGCCGGCATCGATCGCAGACAGGGATTCCGGACGCCCAGCCACCGGCAAATAGGTCAGGTCGATGTCGACCGACAGGCGAGGCATGTCGCGGACGAACAGGTTGATCGCCGTGCCGCCCTTCAGCGCGAAATCCTCTTCCGCCGCAACGAACGGCATTACGGCGATCAGGAGTGCGACCTGCGCCCGGTAGCGATCAGACAGGGGCACCAAGATCCTCCGGCACGGTGATCAGGTACTTCGGATCAAGCCGGCCACCCTTGACCAGCATGCGCTTGCCGCTGCCGAGCGACACGCGGTCCCGGTCGATCCGGTTGACCCAGCGATGGCCGTGCCGTTCGGCAAACCAGAAGAACAGCCGCTTGGCCTTTACGCTACGGCAATCTTCCAGCAGCCTCTGGAGACGGGTCGGGCTGAGCGTGCGCAGCCCTTCCGCGATCACATCGACATTGTGGAATGTCTGGCGCTTCGGCAGTTCATCCAGCAATTCCAGAAAGGCCCGTTCAGGTGTGGAAACCAGCAGAGGCCATTGCGCGTTCATGGACAGCGGGCGAACATGGTCCCCGGTTCGTTCATGGTCATCGCCATCGTCGCCACCTGCCAAGCTGAACGGACCTTCCGCGGCCGTCGTTGCACTGAACAGGGTCTGGGCCTTGTGGAAGATGAAGCGCTCCCTGAAAGGCAGTTTCGCAAGCCAGCCGGGTGGGGGTTCGTCACCATAGAGGTGGATGCTCGCCGGTCCGCTGGTGGAGACGTAGTGACCAAACCCTTGCAGTTCAAGCGCGGTCCGGCCACCCACGATCAATGGATGCTTCATCAGCGATTGCAATGAGATGACGGCTCTTTCCCAGGTCAGCTTGCCAAGCGGCCGCTTGTAGGTGCCACGAACCGGCTGTACCAGCCAGCCGGCTGCGACATACTGGCTGCGGAGGCTGGTCGAATAGCCGTGCCGCTCCATCCAGGCTGCGTCCACCAGCAGCCCATCAGGGAGCGTCCGCTCCAGCAAGTTCAGCTTTCCTATGCTTTGCCTAGTCATACTTAGTAAAATAGCATAGCTTCAAACTGTGCCTCAAGGTTCAGGTTTATAGACATTTACAAAGCAAGGCTTCGTAAATGTCTATCACTATAAACTTATGATCCATTCGCATGGGTCACACGAACTTCCAGCCCAGATTGACGCCATAGGTGCGCGGCATGCCGGCGGTGCGGCTGAACATGTCGCGACCGTAATTGACGCTGGTCCAGTATTCCTCGTTGAACAGGTTGCGGACCCATATGCCGGCCGTCCAACGTTCGCCCGGTCCCATCAGGGTCAGCCCGCCATCGATCAGGGCGCGGGATTTCACACTGTAATAGGGCAGGTCCTGGAAATCCCCGTGGGAGCGCGATTGGTAGCTGAGGGAGAGCGTACTGCGCAGCGACAGGTCGGCCGACAGGTCCGTGACATGGTCCAGGCCGGCATTGACCTGCCATTCCGGTGAATAGGGAAACGCGCTGCCCCGGAAATCGACCGCATTGCCGAACTGGTCGAAACCTTCATAGTCCAGCACCTTGGTCTGCATCCAGGACGCTGCGGCCCGTGCCGTCAGGCCGGCCGCCAGCCGCCAGCTCACGTCGGCCTCCAGCCCCCAGATCTCCGACTTGGGCACGTTCAGCACCCGCTCCAGTGTGCGGAACAGCGGGTCGGTAAGAACGCCGAACACCTGCTTGTCGCGATAATCGCTGTAATAGGCGGCCAGATTGGTGCGCAGGACCCCATCCAGCAGGCGCAGCTTGGTTCCCATCTCATAGGATGTCACCTCCTCCTGCCGAACCGGCAGCAGCTGCCGGCTGGTATTGGCGGCGATGACGGGGAAGCCGCCGGACTTGTAGCCACGGCTGATCGTGCCATAGAGCAGCGTATCATCCGACAGGGTCCAGTCCAGGCCCGCGCGCCAGGAGAGATTGTCCTCCCGCAGCCTGTCATGGACTGTATCGGCCAGCGCCGTCATCGTCTCGTTGAAGGTGATGCAGCCGCCAGGCTGGATATTGGCCGGCACACCCGCCAGGACACCGGCCACCACCGTATTCCAGATGGGTGCGGTGTTATTGCCCACATCGCGGGTGCAGCCGTCGAAAGCCGTACGGTCGACATTGTAGCGGGCACCCAGGGTCAGCTTCAGGGCCTCGGTCAGCTCGTACTGCCCGCTGCCGAAGAGCGAATAGCTGTCGGTCTTCATATCGGCCACCGCCTCATCGACGCGCAGCCCCTCCGCGATCTGGCCCGGCAGATAGGCGTTGGGGACCGTGGCACCCACGGCGCGCAGCACGCCGACGGTGGAGAAATCGTCCAGCCAGGCCGTCATGCCCTCGAAGATGTCGTCATGGGCGTAGTAGCTGCCAAGCGTCCAACTCAGCCGCTCCGCCTCACCCGACAGGCGCAGTTCCTGGGAGAAGGAATTGACATGACCGCGCGGCTGATAGCTCAACGTTTCGACCGGCGCGCCATTGGCGTCGATCATGTCATCACGGGTGACACGGTTGTAAGCGGTCGAACTGTTCAGCAGCAGCCCATTGTCGAACGCATATTCCAGGTCCAGCGCATGGCCCTGGAAATCGGCATTCATGCGATAGGGTGGGCGCTGTCCCGAAAAGCTGCGCGAACCGGGATGGTCGGCCGGCACCCAGTCGGCCTGACTGTTCTTCGCGTCCAGCAGCAGCGACGGCGTGATCAGCGCCGCATCCAGGGCACCGGCCGGGTTCTCCGGCAGGTAATAGATGGCCTGGGGCGCCTGGGTGTCGGACCTGTCGCGCCAGAAGCTGGAGCGCAGCGTGGCCACCAGCCCGCCTTCCGGCTTCCATTGCAGGGTGGCGCGGCCGGCCAGCCGATCCTTCTCACCCAGCCGCTCGTCACGGGTGACGCTTTTCTGCCAGCCCTTGTCACTGTTCTCCGCCGTAAAGGCCAGGCGCAAGCCCAGGGTCTCCGATAGCGGGGCAGAGACATGGCCCTGCATCGTGAAGCTCTGGTAATTGCCGTACCCGGCAGTCAGCGCCCCCTCATAGCTGTCGCCCGGATTGGCGGTGACATATTTGATCAGGCCACCCGTGGTGTTGCGTCCATAGAGCGTGCCCTGCGGCCCCTTCAGCACCTCGACCCGCGCCAGATCGAAAGCCATCTGCTGCGTCATGAACGGATAGGCCAGGGCCGTGTCGTTCAGATAGACACCCACGGGCGAGGTCGCGGACAGGTTGGGCGTGTTGAAGCCAATGCCGCGCAGCGTATAGATCGGCGTACCGGCCACAGAATCCGCCGCGGTGAAGCCGGGCACCATCTGCACCAGATCCTTGGTGTCCGTCACCCGCATCGTCTCCAGCGCCTCTCCCCCAAAGGCGGCGATGGACATGCCGATACGGTCGGCCACGCCGGAACGCTTTTCCGCCGTGACAATGATCTCTTCCAGCACCTCGCCCGATTGGGCATGGGCCGCACCGCCCGCCGACAGGGCGAGCATCAGCGTCAGCGCCAGCCGTGAGGGCCTGCACCGTTCATTCATCCAAGACATGTTTGAAGCTCCCTTTTCTTGTCGGAACGGCTTTCCCGCCCCCCACTCATTTGGGCAACAAGTTGTCTTTTGTGCAACAAGTTTGTTGAGCACAAATGTGTTCTGCGTTAAGAATGGCTCCAGATAGACGCTTGTGGCCTGTCACCCCGCGTGACGCTGCTGACAACCAGTTGCCTCAGGATGGTTCCATGCCCGCTCCGCTTATCCTGCTGATCCATGGTTCCTGGCTGGGTGGCTGGTGCTGGCGGCCACTGGCCGGGCCACTGCGTACGCACGGCTGGCGGGTCGCCGCGCCAACCCTGACGGGCCTGGGCGAGCGTCAGCATCTGGGCGGGGCCGAAACCGGACTGTCCGCCCATGTCGCCGACATCCTGTCCGTGCTGGATTTCACCGAACCCGGCCCCGTCATTCTGGCCGGCCATTCCTACGGTGGACTGGTGGCGGCGGAAGTGGCGGGCAGCCGTCCGGAGCGGGTCACCGACCTGATCGTCATGGATGGCCCCATCGCGGCGGCAGGGCTGTCACTGTTCGACCAGATGCCGGAATTGCGGGCCGCCTTCACCGCCATGGCAACGGACGGGATGGTGCCACCACCGCCGCCGGACTTCCTGGGCCTTGATCCTGCGGACCCGGCCGTGACCAACCTGCGTCCCATGCCGCTGCTGACCCATGCGGAGCCGGCACGGTATGGGGCGGACGGTCTCACCTGCCGCCGCCATTATCTGCGCTTCGTGGATTTCCCGCCGACCGCCCCCCTGGCGGCGCAGGCCGCCCGAGCGGGCTGGTCGGTGGCCGAGCTGGCGGTCGGCCATATGGGCATCACCACCCATCCCGACCTTGTCGCCGATGCCATGACCCGCCTGCTGCGCCCCGGAGAGGATCAATGACCCAGAAGCTGAACCCCGCCACGCTGGCCCCGCCCGTCATGGGGCTTTACGCCCAGATCGCCATCGCGCCAGCCGGCCGGCTGGCCTTCATCGCGGGACAGGTGGCATTGGACGTGGATGGCAATCTGGTGGGGGGCGACAGCCACGCGGCACAGGCAAGGCAATGTTTCGCCAATATCGCCGCGGCCCTGGATGCGCTTTCGGTGAGGCCGGAACGGATCGTCAAGATGACGATCAATGTCGTTGGCCACCATCCCGGCCTGATCGCCCCCATCTTCGGGGCCGGGCGCGACATCTTCGGCGATGCCTGGCCCGTCACGGCCAGCATGCTGCTGGGTGTCCAGGCCCTGGGCCTGCCGGAATGGCTGGTGGAGGTGGATGCGGTCGTCTCGCTACCGGATTGACCCTTATTCGTCGTCCCCGCCGCGCAGGGCAAGGTCCTGCGCCACCGCCACGAGAGCACGCACCGGCCCTTCGCCCATCCGCCGCAACTGATGGCGCAAATGCCCGTCGAAATGGATGGCGTCGCCCGTATCCAGTTGCACCACCCGGTCCGGGAAGATGATCTCCAGGCTGCCTTCCAGCACGTAAAGGAACTCGTCCCCCGGATGGTCGGCCTGCTGGGACAGGCGGTCGCTGCCCGGCTCGATCATGAAAACGCTGAGGCGGCGCTTGCCGCTGGCCGGCAGCAGGGCACCCGGCCCTTCCGCGCTGTCATCGGCGATATCGACATGGTCGGTGCTGCGGATGACAGTGACGGCGTTGTCGTCGGTATTCTCCCCGAACAGGTGGCCCACCGGCACGCCCAGCGCTTCCGCGATCTTCAACAACGTGCCGACCGACGGTGATTTCTGCCCATGCTCCACCCGCGACAGGTAGCCCTTGTCCATGTCCGTGCGTTCGGCCAGTTCGGCCAGTGTCATGCCCTTGCGGCGGCGCGTGGCGTGGATGGAACTGGCGATGATGTTGGCATCGACCGGCGCCGCCGCGGCGGCACGCTTCTTAACGGCGCGTGTCATTCCCTCTCCCGTCAGCCCCCGTCACTGCATCCGGGGCGACATTCTTCCTGCCGGATAAACAACCATTTGTCCATAACACTGAGCAGGGCGATTCCACTGGACAAAGATTTCACCCTGTATAATGTCTTTTGGACAACTTGTTGTCCAATATTCCAGACAGAGAGAGGAGGCCGCCCCATGTGGTCCGGCACCGTTCACGCCCTGCATCTGGCACCGCGTTCCTTCCTGCCCATGCGCGGCCAGGACCAGTTGGTCCTGCTGGCCGGCATCGGCGTGGAGGGCGACCGCTACGCCACCGGCAACGGCTTCTATTCCGACCGGCCGGAAGAGGGCCGGCAGGTCACCTTGTTCGAAGTGGAGACGCTGGAGGCACTGGCCCGCGACCATAAGGTGGCGCTGAGCGAAGCCGACCACCGGCGCAACATCACCACGCGCGGCGTGCCGCTGAACCATCTGGTGGGGGCACGCTTCCGCATCGGCGGCACCCTGCTGGAAGGCACGCGCCTGGCCACCCCCTGCCGGCATATCGAGCAGATCACCGGGCTGGAAATCTTCAACCTGATGCTCAACCGCAGCGGCCTGCACGCGAAGATCATCACGGGCGGCCCGATCCGCTTGGGTGACGAGGTGGCCCCGCCGTGAGCATCCTGAAGCTTCACCACCATGTCACCACCGTGGTCCGGTCGATGGAACGGGAGACGGACCGCGTCATCCATTACGAACTGGCCGATCCCGATGATTGGGAACTGCCACCCTTCACGCCCGGCGCCCATATCGATGTGCGGCTGGAAAACGGCATGGTCCGGCAATATTCGCTGTGCGGTAATCCGGCCATCCGCAACCGCTATCATATCGCCGTGCAGGCCGAACCGCAGGGACGCGGCGGGTCGCTGGCCCTGCAGGCGCAGTTGCGGGTGGGATCGGTGCTGCCAGTCTCCCTGCCCCGCAACCATTTCCCGCTGGACCCGGATGCAAAGCACCATGTGCTGATTGCCGGTGGCATCGGCATCACGCCCTTCCTGTCCATGCTGCACACCCTGAACCGGCAGGGTGCGAATTTCGAGCTGCATTATTGCGCGCGCACGCCGGAGGAGACAGCCTTCCACCGGTATCTGGCGCCCCTGGCGGCGCGCGGCGTGGTCCGGTTCCATCATGACCGCACCGTGCCGGCCAACCCGCTGGATGTGACCGGCTTGCTGGCACGGCCCGTGGCGGGGGAGCATGTCTATTGCTGCGGCCCTGGCGGCCTTGTCGCCGCCGTCCTGGAGGCGACCAAGGATCGCGATCCGGAGACGGTGCATATCGAACAGTTTGGCGGCAAGCACCGCACCGCCGGCGGCACAGCCTATACGCTGGAACTGTCCCGATCCGGTCAGATCATTCCCGTGCAACCCGACCAGACCATGCTGGAGGCGCTGAGAGGCGCCGGGGTGGAGGTGCCCTCCTCCTGCGAGGCGGGGGTCTGTGCCGTCTGCAAGACCCGGTGGCTGGCCGGGGCGCCCGTCCATCGCGATCTGATCATGAAGCCGGCCGAACGCGCCGACCATCTCATGCCCTGCGTGTCCGGCTGTTCCGGCGGCACGCTGGTGCTCGACCTTTAAGGAAGCCATCCATGAAACCGCATCTTTCCCCCGCCGTTGCGGCAGGGTCCCTGCTGTTCCTGTCAGGCGCACTGGCCTTCGACGGCAATGGCGCCCTGCCCGCCGGCATCGAGGCGCAGACCAGCCAGTGCCTGGACAATCTGGCCGCCATCCTGGCCAAACACGGGTTGGGGCCGGCCGATATCGTGAAGACCACCGTCTGGTTGACCGCCAGATCTGATTTCGCCGGCTTCAACAAGGCCTATGCCGGCTGGTTCGGCGATTGGGCACCCGCCCGATCCACAACCATTGCCGGCCTGGTCATCGATGGCGCCCTGGTGGAAATCGAGGCCGTGGCCCGGCTGAAGGAGCGGACATGACCCGCCTGATCTTCATGAGCCCCGCCTGGCTGGCCCTGGCGGAGGCGGCCCTACAGACGGCCCTGAATGCCCATCCCGGCGGGTCCGCATTGCATCTGTCCCTGATCGAGCGGTTCCACAATCTGCCACCCGACGCCCCCTGGCCGGCGATGGGCGAGCCGTGCCTGCGGCTGGATGTGGCGGATGGAGGTGCCCGCATCCGCTATGGCACCGCCCCGGGGGAGCAGGTGGCGACCGAGATCATCTGCGACTGGATGGATGCCTGGCGCGCTGCCAGCCTGCATGCCGGGCCGGAACTGGCGGCATTGCGGGCAGAACAGCAGGCACAGGGGCGTATCCGCGTAACAGGCGATCTCGTCCCCTGGGGGCCGATCCTGGCACCGGTGCACGACCGCATGGCCGACCACACCAAAGCTCCCTGATCCATCTGTTCGCGATGCATGTCCTTGCCCGGCCCGCCCGCAAGGCGGCCGGGCATTTTCTTTCCACCTTGGCCGTTGACAAGCCGCATCGAGTTGTCCCTAATGTTGTTAGGGCAACAATATGCCCAATAAACAAAAGGGCCGCCCTGCGGCCGTGAACAGCGAGGGTTTCATGATCGGGAAATGGACAAGGCCGGCGCTGCTGCGCGCCGGTGCGGGGCTGCTCGCCCTGACGATGGCACAGAATGTTCACGCGGAGACGGCCCCCGCCGGCGACGGACCGATGATCGAGGAAATCATCGTATCCGCCCGCCGGCGGCTGGAGCCGCTGCAGACCACACCGGTCGCTGTGACGGCATTGAGTGAGGAGTCCCTACGGGAACAGGCCGTATCCAATGTCGCCGATGTCGGTCGGCTGGCGCCCAACCTGCAGATCGCCACAGGCCGCAACAGTTCCAGCATCGGCTTCATCTTCATCCGCGGCGTCGGCCAGGCGGATGAAAGCCCCACGGCCGATCCCGGCGTGGCGCAGTATGTCGATGATGTCTATCTGGGCCGCCTGCAGGGTGGGCTGGTCAATATCAGCGATGTCGCCTCGGTCGAGGTGTTGCGCGGGCCGCAAGGCACGCTCTATGGCAAGAACACCATCGGCGGTGCGCTGAAGATCAATTCCAAGCTGCCCGGCCCCGATGCCGAATATGCCGCCAGCCTGTCCTATGGCAATTACGACAGCCTGGCGGCCAAGGCATCGGTCAGCCTGCCGCTGGTCGAGGATGCCTTGTTCTGGCGCCTTTCCGTGGATCGCAGCCGCAATGACGGCTTCATGCGCAACAATTTGACCGGCACGCGCGCCAACGACCAGGACGTTCTGTCGGGCCGGACCATGCTGCGCTACAACCCCTCGGAAGATATCGACATCCTGTTCTCCCTGGACGGATCGCGCGACCGGTCGGCCCCCTATTACGGCTTCGTCAGCGCCACCTCGGAAACCGAGATCACCCCTGTCATCCAGGCACTGATCGGCGATATCGGCACCTATGCCAAGAGCGTGCAGGGCGATATCTGGAACGGTGCCTTCGATGCCGGGCAGGAGGCGGTGCTGGCCCCCTTCACCCCCAACGAGGATGTGTGGGGCGCCTTCCTGCGCGCCTCCTACGGTGACGATGAGCTGAACGTCAAATCCATCACCGCCTATCGCGAGATCAAGCGCGACCGCATGTCGGAGGCCGATGCCTCACCGCTTTCCATCGGCAATTTCGCCGACCGCATGGACCAGTGGCAGGTCAGCCAGGAATTCCAGCTATCGGGAGAGGCTCTGGAAGGACGGCTGAACTGGCAAGGCGGCGTGTTCTATTATCAGGAGGATGTGGGCCTGCTGACGGTCGCCAATCTGGTGCCGGCCTTCGTGCCGCTGGGCCTGGACCAGACCCGCAACCAGCAGCTTGACGTCACCACCAAGAGCTATGCCGCCTTCCTGAATGCCAGCTACGACCTGACCGAGAAACTGTCCGGGTCAGTTGGCCTGCGCTACACGTCGGAGCGCAAGTCGATCTTCGTCTGGAACCGCTCCATCGCCACGGGTGCCACCACCTTTGGCCCTTCTGACAATGCCCGCACCTTCGACGATCTGTCGCCCAAGATCGGGCTGGATTACGAATGGACGCCGGAATTCTTCACCTATGCCAGCCTGTCCAAGGGGTTCAAGAGCGGCGGCTTCAACTATGACCCCGACACGATCGGCACGCTCCAGCCCTACAACCCGGAAAAGGTCTGGGCCTATGAGGCCGGGGTGAAGACCCAATGGCTCGACCGGCGCCTGACCCTCAACCTCGCCGCCTTCTATACCGACTACAAGGATATCCAGCTGCAGGTCTTCGCCATCCAGAACGGCACGATCTTCCAGCCCACCGCCAATGCCGGCAAGGCGCATGTGCAGGGTCTGGAACTGGAGGCGCGCTGGCAGCCTGGGGCTGGCTTCACCCTGTATGGCAGCGGTGCGCTGACCGATGCCGCCTATGATGAATATCAGGACGCGGTGCTGGGCGACGTGTCGGACCGCAAGTTTGTCTATACTCCCAAATATAGCGGACTGGTCGGCCTGGCCTGGGAAGGACCGGTATCCGAGACCGCCTCGGCCCATCTGGATGTCAATTACAGCGCCAAGTCCCGCACCTGGCACGACCCGCAGAATACGCGCGCCATCGCCCAGGGCGGCTATGGCCTGCTGAATGCGCGCGCAGCGCTGCGCTTCCAGGATGACCGGCTGGAGGTGGCGGCCTATGGCAAGAACCTGACCGACCGCGCCTATATCCAGAATGGCGCTTCGTTGCTGGACAGCCTGGGCTATGCCATCGCCTTCGCCGGGGCGCCGCGCACCTATGGGCTGGAGGTCAACTGGCGCTACTGAGCACCTTCAGCCCCGCCACCTGCATCTCCAGTCCCAGACGGAACCTGGCATCCTGGTCGCCGTCGAAGATATCGGGGATGCAGGCGGCGACATGGGGGTAGCGGTCGCCGATGAAGCGCGTGAATTCCTCACGCCGGGCGGCCAGGGCCACCCCCTCACTGCCACCCGGCTCATACGCGCCCTGTTCCTCGATGGTGAAGCCCAGCACGAAATAGGTGACGGTCAGTGCCCCCCAGGCGGCCTTCTGCCGGGGAAGGCCGGCCGCCATCAGCACACCGATCAGATGGTCGGCGGTGCGGATGACATTGTCATTGATGGAGAAGGTGCCGGCGAAGACCCGCGCCCCGTCGCGCCGGGACCGCAGTGCCGCGCGCAATTCCCAGGCGATGAACGACACCTGCTCCGCCCAGCTTCCCGGCGGCACAGCACGCGCGACCGGGGCGATCAGTGCATCGGCCATCGCCTCCAGCAGGCTCTGCTTGTTCTTGAAATGCCAGTAGAGCGACGGGGCCTGAATTTTCAGCGCATCGGCCAACACCCGCATGGTCAGGCCGTCCACCCCCACCTCGTCCAGCAGCCTGAGTGCCGCAGCGACAATCTGTTCCCGATCAAGACGCATCGCATTTCCCCGTTGACATCATCTCTCTCTAACAGTGTAAGGTCTCGCCTAACAACGTTAGATTAATGGAGCCAATCATGAATTTCTCGACCCAGGTCATCATCACCGGCGGGGGCCCGACCGGCCTGATGGCCGCCTGCGAACTGGCACTGGCCGGCATCAAAGTGACGGTGCTGGAACGGCGGACGGAACGGGTGGCGCAGTCGCGCGCCCTGACGCTGCACCCCCGCACGCTGGAAATATTTTCGATGCGCGGACTGCTGGATCGGGCGCTGAAGCGCGGCATCCCCCTGCCCACGGGCCATTACGGCGTGCTGGATACAAGGCTGGACTTCACCACCCTGGACACGGATTGCCCCTACACCCTGTTCATTCCGCAGACGGTGACCGAGGAATTGCTGGAGGAGCGCGCCCTGGAACTGGGCGTGGACCTGCGCCGTGGCTGTCGCGTCACCGGTTTCACCCAGGATGCCCATGGTGTCACCGTCACGGCCGAGGGATCGGACGGCACCTTCACCGGCCATGCCCTGTTCCTGATCGGGGCCGACGGCGCGCGCAGCACGATCCGCACCCTGTCGGGCATCCCGTTCAACGGTACCGAGGTCACCTCCACCATGTTCCTGGCCGACATGGTGCTGGACGACCCGCCCAAGGCCAATTCCTTCGCCAATGACAGGGGCCGGTTCCTGGTCGTGCCCCTGGGCGACGGTAAGCATCACCGTTTCGCCGTTGTCGATGGCGACCGGCTGGCCGTGCCCCTGTCGGAACCCGTGACCGAGGAGGAGGTGCGGCAGGCCGCGCTGAAAATCGCCGGTACCGATTTCGGCATGCGCGATCCCTTCTGGCTGTCGCGCTTCGGGGACGAAACACGCCTGGCCGCCAGCTACCGTCAGGACCGCGTGCTGTTGGCAGGCGATGCCTGCCATATCCACCTGCCTGCCGGTGGCCAGGGCCTGAATGTCGGCGTGCAGGACGCCTTCAACCTGGGCTGGAAGCTGGCCATGGTGATCAAGGGCGACGCACCCGACAGCCTGCTGGACAGCTATCATACCGAACGCCAGCCGGTGGGCCAGGCGCTGCTGGACAATACGCTGGCCCAGACGGCGGTAATGGTGGCCTTCAAAGGCCGCGATCTGGCCCTGCGCCAGGTTCTCAACGATCTTCTGAAGCTGCCGCAGGTCAACCGCCTACTGTCCGACCAGATCTGCGCCTTCGACATCGCCTATCCCGCCCCTATCTGGCCGGTGGCGGACACTTCGCCGCTCAGCGGCGAACGGCTACCGGATTCCGAGTTGCAGTTGGTGGACGGGACGGTCGTCACGCTCTATTCGCTGCTCCAGAAGGGAAGTTGGCTGGATATCCGGATGCCCGGTGCGTCAGGCGCCATGGAGGTGGAAACCGCCCGCCAGGTGGAGGCAACGGGGATCACCGGCGACAGGTACGCAGGCCTAAGCCGCCTGCTGGTCCGTCCCGATGGCCATCTGGCAGCTACCGCAGCCTGAAGAAAAACCGAACAATCCAGGCCCGGCGTCACGGCTCATCCGGAAGCCGGGCCACTCAACATCAGCGCGCAACGAGCCAGAACCTCCGCTCACAAACCACCCAGATGTCCCACTTGTTTCGACGATAGACACCTAGCCGTATCGACACGGACGGCCGGGCTCAACACGTTCGACCTGACGGCCCTGACCGCGCCTGCGCTGCTGGTCGCCCTGCTGCTGATGTTCATTGGCGGCGGCCCCGCCTCCACCGCCGGGGGCATCAAGGTATCGACGGCGGTCGTCCTCTTTGCGGTTACCGTCGCGCATATCCGCCGCCGCCAGACGGTGAGCGTCGGCCCCGGCGCTCGGTGCCACCCCAGGCGGTCCAGCAGGCGCTAAGCGTGGCCTTGATCAGCCTGTTCGCGACGGCCATGCTGACCTTTGCGCTGCTGCTGGCCGTGCCCGGTCTTGGTTTGGTATCGGCGGGTTTTGAAATTCTCAGCGCCTATGCCACCGTCGGCCTGACAGGCGGCGCCACTGCCATGGCCGGCGCGGCGGGGCATCTGGTGCTGATCCTGGCCATGTATCTTGGCCGGCTGGGTCCGTTGGCCTTGGGCTTTGCGCTGCTGACGGAAAAGAAAGTCAGGGTCGAACATCCGCGCGCTGAAATCTTGATGGGGTGAGACATGCAGGACCTGGTTGGAATGGCGGCCCTGGTGATGGCGCTGGGGATCGGGGCGCAATGGCTGGCCTGGCGCTTCCAGGTCCCAGCCATCGTACTGCTGGCCGTCGGCGGCATCCTGGCGGGACCGGTCTTCTGAGAGCTGGTCCCCTGTGAGCGGACAGTTTGCTAAGCTTGGTTCGGCCTTATTGAAGGACGAGCGACATGGCGGGACAGAGGAAGCGATATTCAGCGGATTTCAAGGCGAAGGTGGCGCTGGAGGCGATCCGGGGCGAGTTGACGATGGCGCAGCTTGTGTCGAAGCACGGTGTTCACCAGACGATGATCAACGCTTGGCGCAAACAGGCGATCGAGGGGATGGCGGCGTCGTTTTCCGGGAAGGCCGAGGCCAGTCCAGTTGTTGATGCCGCCGAGATCGACCGGCTGCACGCCAAGATCGGTCAGTTGGTGGTGGAGCGGGATTTTTTGCGCAAGGCCTCCGGTCGATGAGCGCCGGTCGGAGGCGGGAGATGGTGGATCGGTCACATCCCGGCTTGTCGGTTGTCCGGCAATGCGCGCTGCTGTCGATCAGCCGGTCGCATTATTACGGGCCGGTACGGGGCGAGAGTGCTGAGAACCTAGCGCTGATGCGAGTGATTGATGCCCAGTTCCTGGAGACGCTCTGGTACGGGAGCCGACAGATGACCCACCATCTGCGGCGCCAGGGTCATGTCGTCAACCGCAAACGGGTGCGCCGGCTGATGGGCCGGATGGGGTTGGCAGCCATCTACCAACGGCCAAAGACCAGCGTTCCCCATCCCGAGCACAAGATCTGGCCCTATCTGCTGCGGGATCTGACCATTGACCGGCCGGACCATGTCTGGTGTACGGACATCACCTACATTCCCATGCGGCGGGGCTTCCTGTACCTGATCGCCGTAATGGACTGGGCATCGCGTAGGGTGCTGGCCTGGAAGCTATCCAACAGCATGGACATCGATTTCTGCCTGGAGGCCCTGCAGGACGCCATGGCAAACCACGGCAAGCCGGAAATCTTCAACACCGACCAGGGCGGCCAATTCACCAGCCCGAGATTCACCAGCATCTTGACCGATGCCGGTATCAAGGTTTCCATGGATGGAAGAGGCCGCTGGATGGACAATGTGTTCATCGAACGGCTCTGGCGGTGTGTTCATCGAACGGCTCTGGCGGTCACCGAAATACGAATGCGTCTATCTCCACGCTTTCGAGACCGGCAGCGAGGCCAGGGACGGGATCGGACGCTGGATCGATTACTACAATAACCGGCGCCCGCATTCCGCGCTCGGGGGACAAACACCCGACGAGGCATACAGGCAAAGGGCGGACAGAACGTGTTTGGCGGCGTGAACTGATCAGGACCAAGCTTAACGCCGAACAAAAACTGTCCGCTCACCGGGGACCAGCTCTTTTTTCGACGGGATTGAGTTCGGGGCAATAGGGTGGCAGATGAAGGATGCTGATGGTATCGGGGACCTTCAGTCTTCCGCCTGTCTGGTGCCACCCGGCGCCGTCGAGAATGAGAACGGCATGGCTTCCTGGCTGGATTTGGGAGGCGATTTCGGCCAGATGCTTATTCATGGCCTCTGCGTTGGCGCGGGGCATGACGAGGGCTGCACCGACATCGCGTGCGGGGCAGACAGCACCGAAGATATAGGCCCAGGTATAGCGGGTGTCCTTCAACTGGCGGGGCCGGCTGCCCTTGTCGGCCCAGGCGTAGGTTAGCGTTCCCTGTTGCCCGACGCGGGCCTCATCCTGCCACCATAATTCCAGAGGCTTGCCGCTTGCGTGGTCTGGGATTACCGCGGCGACCAGCGCGGCGAAGTTTTTTTATGCATCTCAAGGGCTTGCGTGTCCTGGGCCGGGTGACGCGGCCGGGCTGAGATGTGGCTGAAGCCCAGCCGATGCAGGATCTTGCCCACACCTCCTTCGGCGATTGCCACGTGAAAGCGATCAGAAATCCGTATCGCCAGATCGCTCAAACGCCAGCGAACGATGCCATCCTTCTCCGGATCGGGGCCCTGGCGCACCCAACTGGCAAGCTCTTCCAGTTGTTCTGCGGACAAAATCCCAGGCCGACCCTTTGATCGACGATCCACCAGGCCGGCTATCCCCTCCGCGTTATAGCGATGCACCCAATCCCGTAACGTCTGGCGATCCATGCCGGCAGCCGCAGCCGCTTCCTCCCGCGTCTTGCCCTCCGCAATAAGCGCCAGCGCCAAAAGACGCCGGGCCACGTTCGCATCCCGGCTCCCTACTGCCTCACGACGCAGCGTCGCCGCGTCCGAGCCCGCTCGGGTAATCTTGATGGCTGCAGACATGGCTACCCCCCGCAACGCTAAAAATGCGCTACCAGGGAATCACAGCCGAGTGATAAAGGGAATCCCTTCGATCTCAACGAGAGTCATTTCCTCGGCGGGTTGGTATTACTTGCGGGGTTTGTGGCAGGTTGGGGCAGAAACGACAAAAGCCGTTGATCCCTTTTGAGGATCAACGGCTTATCGGTGGATGCGGGGGCTCGCCTAAACCGATGGTATGACAATTTATCCGGTAATATATGCGTAGTCAATTCACCATCTACGCAACAGCTGCTGCCCCGTATGGCCGCTATGGAGGCGTTTATGGACGGCTCGATCTTAGTCGAGCAGGCCAAATCAGTAGACGACAAGTTCTCTTCGCGAACATGAAATGGTAACGTCAGCCATAACATTCAGATAATATGTGATGTAATTCAATTTTTATCATAATCAGATTTGGTCAATATCTTTTATATTTAAAATATCAAGCCTATTTTTACTAAAATGTTCGGATTTGTGCGTATTATATTTTACAATTCTCTAAGAAGTCCAAGCAGGCTGGCGGGTCGTTGGGCGCGAGATTACGAGCCCGCAGCGAGGCGTCTGTGAACCGCGCCGGGATTGTCGGCGGCAAAAGTTCGTGAGTCATGCTGCCATTTGCTGAATGCTCACGGCGTCATGATAGCGTTGTTCGGCCTCTGCGGGCGGGATATTTCCGATAGGCTCGAGCAGGCGTCGGTTGTTGAACCAGTCGACCCATTCGAGGGTTGCGTATTCCACGGCTTCAAAGGATTTCCACGGTCCTCGCCTGTGAATGACCTCCGCCTTGTAGAGGCCGTTGACGGTTTCGGCCAAGGCATTGTCGTATGAATCGCCGACGCTGCCGACCGACGGTTCGATGCCGGCCAGCCCCAGCCGCTCGGTGTATCGGATGGACAAATATTGGCTGCCCCGGTCCGAATGGTGAACCAGTCCGGATTTCCCCTTCGGTCGGCGCTGGTGCAGGGCCTGCTCCAGGGCATCCAGGACAAAACCGGCGTCGGCCGTCCGGGACACTCGCCAGCCGACGATCCGCCGGGCAAAGGCGTCGATGATGAAAGCCACATAGACGAACCCGCTCCAGGTGGACACATACGTGAAATCAGAAAGCCACAGTTGATCGGGCCTGTCCGCCCGGAATTGCCGGTTCACCCGATCCAGCGGACAGGGTAAGGCCTTGTCGGCAATGGTGGTTTTCACCGGCTTTCCACGGATGGCACCGCGCAGGCCCATCTCCCGCATCAGCCGCGCGACCGTGCAGCGCGCCACCTGGATGCCCTCGCGCTGCAACTGCCGCCACACCTTGCGCACCCCATAGACCTGGAAATTCTCTTCGAACACCCGGCGGATAGCGGCCTTCAAGCCGATATCGCGCTGTGCCCGCGCCGGCAGTTTGGCCCGATCAGCGGCGCGGGCCGCATGCCGACGCACAGTTGACGGGGCGATTGGCAAAACCTCGCAAATCGGCTCGACCCCGTATTCCTGGCGGTGGGCATCGATGAAGCCCAGCATCATTTCTGTCGGCGGTCGAGCTCCGCCATCGCGAAATATGCCGATGCCTTGCGCAGGATCTCATTCGCCTGGCGCAGCTCACGGATCTCCCGCTCCTGCGCCTTCAACTTCTCCAGCACATCCAGCGGAATGCCAGCACGGCTGCCGCTTTCTACCTCGGCTCTCTTGACCCATTCATTCAGCGTGTGCGCCGAACACCCGATCTTGGATGCCACGGATGAAACTGCCGCCCATCGCGACGGATGATCCTTCTCGTGGTCCAGCACCAGCCGAACAGCCCGCTCGCGGACCTCAGCCGAAAATTTGTTCGTTGTCTTGCTCATCGTAGCCCCATCCTCTCAGGAGTTGGAGCCGCCGACAATCCCGGACCGGTTCACGGTCCCAAGCTGGTCGATCTTTACGGAATGGATGACGCGAAGGCGTGGGGCCTTAACCTGGTCCAAGATCTCAAGGAGTACCTGGCCGGACGCTTGCCCTGGAAGGAAGTTGACAGGGGGTGCCTGTTGGTCGGCCCTACTGGCACGGGCAAGACGTCGTTCGCGCGTATCTTGGCGGGAACAGCCGGGCTGCCGCTTGTAACCGGATCGCATAGCGAATGGCAGGCGGCCGGGCACCTTGGCTTGATGCTGGCGGCAATGCGTAGCACGTTTGAACATGCACGAGCGCAAGCCCCCTCCATCCTGTTCATCGATGAGATTGACGCCTTCCAGGACCGGCAATCCCTGCGGAGCAATCAGAGGGACTATAGTCACCAAGTCGTCAATGCCCTTCTTGAGGCGACCGACGGCACCCTCGCGCGGGAAGGGGTTGTGCTGCTGGCGGCAGCCAACAGCCTGTCGGTCGACCCGGCGTTGATCAGGCCCGGTCGGCTCGACAGGGTGATCATGGTATCCTTGCCTGATGACCAAGCGCTGGCCGGAATCCTGCGACAGCATCTCGGTCCCGATCATCTCCCCGGTGTTGACCTTCTGCCCTTTGTGTCAGGCATGACGGCATCCGGTGCTGAAGCCGAGCTTTGGGCTCGTGACGCCAAGCGTGAGCCCCGTCGCGCCGGGCGGCCGATGACCCCTGACGACCTGCTGGCTCATATCCCTCGTCCTGAAACCGTTTCCCCCGATCTGCATTTCAGGGTCGCGGTGCATGAGGCTGGTCATGCAATCGCCGCCGCGGTCGAGCTGCCGGGCAAGATCCAGATCGTCAAGGTTCAGGGCGAACATGCCGGCGTTCGGTTCGAACTGGGCCAGTTCGACACCGAGGCCGATGCCCATGCCCATATCCGCATCCTGCTGGCGGGTCGCGCGGCGGAAGAGGTCCGCCTGGGAGCCCCAGGTTTCGGGTCCGGCGGTCCCGCGCACAGCGATCTTGCGCGCGCCACCACCCTGGCAGCCGCCATGTTGGCGGGCCATGGATTCGGTGACCGACTGCTTTGGCTGGGCAACGCCATCCCCGAAAACACCCACTCGTTCTTGTCGGCGCACCCCACCTTGGCAGAACAGGTCGGCCGTATGCTGGCGGAGGAATATGAACGGGCGTTGGCACTACTTCGACCGCGCCTGCCTGTTATCGACAGGGTGGCCTCCATCCTGGTCGAGCGTGGCAGCATGTCGGGTCCCGAACTGGAAGAACTTGTCGCGGCCATGCCCATCGCGAAGGAGTTGGTGCCGTGACGGCATTTCGCGGCAAGCTGCGGCAGCCCAAACGAAGCGAGGATAAAGGGCCTTCGGTCAAAGATGAAACAAGATGGCCATGAAGAAACCCCGCCAAGCCACCATGGGGCCGCGACTGGTGCCTCTGTGCACGAAAGGATCGGCAACTTACCGCTGGTATATCCGATACCAGGATCCCGCCAGGGGGAAGCGGGACATCTCCACCGGTTGCCCGGTGGAGGACAGGGTTGGGGCTGAAAGAGCTTTGGCCGAATTCATCCTTGAGCAGCAGGCCGTTGCCATCGCAGCCGAGAATTCAAAACCGGACGTGGCGAACCGGCGCGCAGAGGTCATGACATGCGGTCAGGTCCTGTCCATCTATATGGACCAGCATGCGAATACAACAGCCGCCCCGCAACGGATTGGCTGGGCTATCCAATCCATGACCCCATTCTGGGCAGATGTCCTTGTTTCCGACATCAAGGGCGAACTTTGCCGCCAGTACCTCGTCAGTCGGAAGAAGCGGGAGCGTATTCCAGATACCGACCCGCCGCGCTACCGGACGGTGCCGGTATCACCAGCAACGGTACGACGTGAACTCGCGACCCTCGCCGCGGCTCTGGGATACTGCCATCGCGAGGGGCATCTGCTATCGGTTCCTGCGGTCTGGCTACCGCCTGCCTCCATGCCTAGGGAAACGTACTTGTCACGCCAGGAGGTCGCCAGGCTGATCCGTGCAGCCCGAAAGGACCGGCGGTCAGGCCGACATTTGTCCCTGTTCATCCTCGTCGCTTTTTATACGGGGCGGCGCAAGGAGGCGATCCTCTCCCTGCAATGGGCACCGAACCTTCAGGGCGGCTGGGTCGATCTTGACAAGGGCGTGATCGATTTCCGGCCCGTTGGCCGTGCTGAAACGGCCAAGAAAAGGGGCAGGCTGGAGGTTCCGGATCGGCTGCTTCGGTTCCTGCACTACACACGCCGACGGACGAAAACTCACGTTTTCGAGTATGGTCCCCATAACCGTCATGTCAAAGACCTGAAGAGATCATTCGCATCGGCAGCAAAGGCAGCAGGCCTCAATCCCGATGTGGTCACACCCCACACCCTTCGCCACACCTGCATCTCCTATTTGGCCCAGTCAGGCGTTTCCCTCTTCGATGCTTGCGGCTGGGTCGATGTGACCATGGAAACGGCGGAACGCGTGTACGCCCATCACGATGGGCGGCATGACAGGGTTCGAGACCTTTTGGGCAAAGGCGGCCGGGGACGGAAATGAAAATGGCGGAGATTCTGCATCATTCCCGCCATGGCGGTCAGCCCGGGGTGCAGATGTTCCCGGACGTAACTGAGCGATGAGTTGAGCGATGATTGAGGGATCAACGCCCCGCCATCATTGTCAATCTATTGATTTCATTGAAGAAAAGTGGCGGACCCGAATGGATTCGAACCATCGGCCTCTGCCTTCGGAGGGCAGCGCTCTATCCAGCTGAGCTACGGGTCCATGCCGGCTGGTAAGTGTCTGACCACCCCCCAAGCGGCGCGGAACATAGCGCATCATTTTCCCGGGTGCAAATGCTTACTGAAGGAAAATGGCCATATCGTCTGGAGGGGGAGGGTCAGCCCAGCATGGCTCTCAGGGCCTGGCGGGAAAGGTCGCGCAAGGCGTCCCGCATGCGCTGAATCTCGTCCGCGGCGGCCTCGTAATCCCGGATCAGGCCGCCGACGAGGGTGGCCGGGTCGACCAATTCCTCCGGATAGCGGTCGCGGGCGCGGGCGGCGCGGCGGCGCAGACGTTCGACGATATCTTCTTCGTTGGACATGGACTGGCCGCCCCGATGCTGTTCAAGCCACTGCCCTTTAAACATGCCCTACCGGTTCCGTCACCCCTTTCCTTTCGCCCGCACCCCCGTGGCGTGCCCGCCGCCCGAAAGGGGTAAGACACATACTCTACGCCTCAATGGTTGATATTTTGCCTGGGAACGCCTATTGCTGCCGTAAGGGGCGCATTTCGGAAAAAGAATAACGAGGTTTTTCATGCCGATCATGGCACGCGGCCGGGGCCACCGGCTGGTCGCCGCTGGCGCCCTGTTCCTGTCCGTTGCGGCGCCCGCCCTGGCGTCCCTGGCCCATGGGGGCGACGGCTCTTGTCCGGCCACCCGCCCCGGTCACTGCGCCTTCACCGTCGGGCAGGAAGGCGTCCATCGCATTGATGTCACCCTGCCGGCTGGGCTGGCAGCCGGCCCTGGCGATATCGCGATCGGCGGCCAGTCCTGTCCCCTGAGCCGCCAGCCCCAGGCGGATGGCACCACCGATCTGCGGCTGGCCTGCTTCGCCTATCTGACCGGGGGCAGCACCTATGCGCTGACCATTCCTGTCAATGGGCAGGTCGATGTCACCCGGGCCGACCCGGCCAATGGGGAACCGGTCACCATTATCCCCTGATCCGGCATCCCCTGATCCGGCTCCCCGCCGGGCGCCGCGTCAGGCCGAAGGCCGTCGTCGCCGGCTGGGCATCAATGGCGGGGCATCAATGGCGGGGCATCAATGGCGGGGCTTCATCTCCACCGTCTGCTCGATGCTGTTCAGGGCGTCGGCCAGACGGTGGCTGGCGCTGCCGCGCTTCGCCGGCTGTTGTTGCACCGAGGCATCGGGTGACCAGCCGGCCAGGAATACGATCTCGAACGTCGCGGGCACGGTGCCATCGGCTTCCCTGAACAGCTCCATGTAGCGTTCGGCGGCGCGGATGATCACCGCGCGCCGGGTCGGCCGCTTCAACCGGGACAGTCCCGCATTGGTTTCCCCCATGCCGCGTAGGTCGCGCATCAGGCGGAACGGATCGGGGTAGGCTACGGTCAGCGTGTCCATATCGGCCACGGGCAGGGCGAAGCCGGCCCGCTGCAACAGGCCGGCGGCATCGCGCAGGCCGGCCATGGGGCTGATCCGGGCCGACATGCCGCCCGTCACCTCCATCTCGGCCTCCATCAGGGCACGGCGCAGTTCGAACAGGCTGTCACCCCCCAGCATGGCGGCGATGAACAGCCCATCCGGGCGAAGGGCGCGGCGGGCCTGGATCATGGCACCGGGCAGGTCGTTCACCCAATGCAGCGACAGGTTCGACACCACCATGTCGAAACTGCCGGGCGCGAAGGGCAGGGCCTCCTCGTCGGCGGCCACGGCCGGGCTGCCGGTGCCGGCGGCTGCCATCCGTGCCATGGCCGGCGACAGGTCGGCATGGACCATCTGGCGGATGCCGTTGCACCCGCCGAACGCGGCTTCAACCTCGCCCCCATGGCAGCCCAGGTTCAGCACGCGCGGAAACGTGCGCTTGATCATGTCGAGCCGTTCGGCCAGCCGGCCGGCCACCTCCCGCAGCAGGAAGTCGAACCGCCCGATCTCGGCGGCGGCGCGGTCGCGGTGCCGACGCACCAGCGGCCGGTCGAACAGGAACATCGTGTCTGTATCGTTCATGCCCTTGGCCATACTCCGCATCCGGGCGCCTGGCAACAGGGCGCATCGGGAGAATGCCGATACGCCGCCGGTCAGACGTGCCGGTCATCCGTGTGCAACGGGCCTCATACCGTTTCCCGGTGATCGCCACCGCTCACCGGGACCGATCGCCAGCGCCCGCATCCCCGTGGGCTTGGCGACGTGCCACGGGGCATCACCCCCGGCCGGCGGGGGCCGCGTAGCGGGCCAGCCAGTCGGCGATGGATTGCGGGGTCATGCTGCGGGCCTTGGCCAGTTCCGCGCTGTCGGTGGCGTTCACCAGATCCCCCTCCGCCGTGACGATCAGGACGCTGGGCACGCCCCGCAGCTTCTCCACCCCATAGCGGGGCGGGATGTGCAGGTTGCGGGAGAAACGGCCGACGTCGATCTTCACCAGCTCGTAATGGGTATCCAGAAAGCCCTTGACCTCCGGCAGTTCCATGATGCCGGCCAGGATGCGGCAATCGGGGCACCAGTCCCCGCCGAAATTCAGCATCACGCGCTTGCCGCTGGCTTTTGCCCGCTCGAACGCCCGGGTCACGTCGGCATCGGCGTCCGCCTGCTCGTCATAGGGCAGGGGCAGCGGCTGGGGCAGCGACCCGATATCCGTGATCGATACGGTGGGGGCGGTCACCTGCGCCATGGCCGGTGCGGCCGTCAGCAGCGGCAATGCCAGAAGGCCGGCGGAAAGAAGAAGGTATGGGCGCATGGATCGTTTCCTTGTCGCATGGAAACCGGACAGCGTCCGGCGGCCCCAGTGTACCGGGCCGCGATCCTGTCGCAATGGGAACATGCGCCCTGGTACCGTGTCACCCTGCCTGATGCGCCAGGGCCAGTCCGGCCATGGCAGCACGGACGCGCAGGATGCTGCCCGTTCCGCGGGAAACGATGTGCAGATCCCGCCGCCCCGCCCCAGGCCAGGTTGGTCGGGCGGGACATCACGGTCCCGGCCGGATCATGCAGCATTTCCACCAGCCGCCCGGCAGGCGTCAGCAGCACCAGCTTGTTGGCAAATGGCAGGGTGATCCACAGATTATCCTGTTCATCGAAGGCCAGCCCGTCCGGATAGCTCTGGCGGGCCTGGGTCGCTGCGTCCAGCTTCAGGATGTCCTGGAACATCGCATCCGACGTCACCGTCACCTATCGCACCCAGGCGATGGGGGGGCGGAGACGGAGCTGTTCCTGACCGTGAACAACCTGCTCGACCGCGATCCGCCGCTGATCCCCGGCACCATTCCGGGTCTGAACCTGCCGACCATCATCTCGCTCTATGACACGGTCGGCCGCGCCTACACCTTCGGCGTGCGCGCCCGGTTCTGATCCCTGTCACCCCCGGGGCGGACCTGTCGCCGCGCCGGGGCTTCCTCCTGGTGGACCGCACCTTGCCGGGCGGCATCCGTTCTTGGCCTTGCGCCGTCCCGTCCGGGATCAGTCCCGGCGGGATGGATCGTAGACGGGCCGGTCCAGCTTGAACTGGTCGCTGTTGCGCACGTACCAGCCGCTGCCATGGGTGCGGCCGATCAGTTTCATGGCCGGCGTGTCGAGATACTGCTTCTGCGCGTCCAGCACGAACCGATCATGGATATGCGCCATCAGGATTTCGCCCAGCACGATAGTCTGCCGGCCGATATCGATGGCGGAATGCTTGCGGCATTCAAAGCTGACGGGGCTGGTGGCGATGCGCGGGGGCTTGACCAGCTCGGACGCGACCGTGTCCACGCCCGCATAGTCGATCTCGTCCACCGCTGCCGGCGCGTCGATGCTGCACTGGTTCATGCGTTCTGCATCGGCCTCGCAGACCAGGTTCACGACATATTCCCCCGTCTCCATGATGTTGCGGGCCGTGTCCTTCATCAGCCCCGTGACGGGGTGCTTCAGCAGCCCCAGCACCAGCAGCGGCGGATCGTCGCCCACGGCGTTGAAGAAGCTGTAGGGGGCGGCGTTGCGCACGCCATCGCGCGACAGGGTGGTGATCCAGGCGATGGGGCGTGGCGTGACGGTGGAGTTCATGATCTTGTAACGTGCTGCCGGCGGCAGGCTGCGCATGTCGAACTGCATGGAACGGAACCCTGTGGCCGAAGAGGGAGAAGGCGTGACGGATCAGTCCTGGCCGGCTGCATGCGCCGCGGCGCGCCTCGCGGCGAAGGCCTCCCGCTCCCCCGGATCGGCGGGCGGAAGGCCGGGCGTGGCGGGTTCGATGGACAGGGGCAGGCGGCCTTCCTGGATATCGGCCAGCACGGCTTCGATCTCCCGCCGTGCCGTGCCCCGCGTGGCGCCCGACATCAATGTCAGGCATGTGGTCAGCAGGTGCGGGATCACGATATCATCGGCGATATGGCCGCGGCACCAATCATAGATGATGGTGTATTCGAACCGCACGACATCGTCGGCCAAGCGCTGGGCGTCGATCCAGGGCTGAAGCTGTCGCCTGGCCTTCAGCGCCTCGATCCATTGCAGGTTCGGGGTGACGGCCACGGAATGCATGGTGTTCCAGATGTCGCTGTCGGCATCCAGGCTGAAATAGATCGACATGATCGCGCTGATGTAATTGCGGATCTGCCGGTTGCGCTGGACCACGAAGACTATGCGCTCCACATTGCGCTGCAGGGTGCCGGCCGGGCTGGAATAGGGCAGGCGGGAGATGTAGCGCTCGAAATACTCGTGGATCGCCATGGCGATCATGCGTTCCTTGGTCTGGAACGCATTGTAGAGGGTGCGCTTGGACACATCGGCGCGTTTGCAGATCTCGTCCATGCTGAAGCCGGCCAGCCCGCGCTCGGCGATCAGCTTGCGCGTCTCCTCCAGGATGCGGCGGCGGCGGGCATGGATGGCGGGGCTGGAATAGACCAGGGCCTTCTCCGGTTCGATCCGCGACACGGGGCTCACACTCCTCAAGCTGGTTCACCGCTGCCTTGGTCCCCCTGCGGGGGCCGCTTCATCTATATGACAACATTGCACGTCTGTAAAAGTTTGTCTGAGGGCTGCGGCGTGCATGGCAACCGCCGTACAGCGCGCTCCGGCTGGCTTGCGCACCTGCGCGGGCCGGGTTGCATGCGCTGTTAACACAGGTGCGATGCCCTCAACATAGTAACCTATGATGCAATTTTTGACGTGCAAATGACCACGGCCTGCATTAAGGTCGAAGGCAAGCGATAAGGGTCCGTGGTTTGGCGCCATATGACCGTCCCTCGGGCGGGTTGCGCGGCACGGATGGCGGCATCTGCCCTGAAGAAGCGGGATTGCTCGATCCTGCCCGAACAGGCCTATCCGGGCTTTGCCGGCATGACGGGGCTGAAGGCCTATACCGGGCTGCTGCATATCGCCCAGATGCGCGATGGTGACACGGTATTCGTGTCCGGCGGGGTCGGCTCCGTCGTCTGCCAGATCGCCCGGCTGAAGGGCAACCGCGTGATCGGTGCTGCCGGCAGTGCCCGCAAGGCGGCGTTCCTGCGCGATACGCTGAAACTGGACGGCGTGATCGACTGCAAGGCCGAGCCCAGCCTGACCAAGGCCCTGGCGCGCGAGGCGCCGGATGGCATCGACGTCTATTTCGACAATGTCGGCGGCGACCATCTGCAGGCTGCCATCCGATCGGCGCCACGGGCGGCCGCATCCTGGCCAACCTGACGCGCGAGCTGCAGCGCCGCGGCGGGCGCTTCGGACTGGAGACCCTGTGCATCGGCGGCGGCCAGGGGCTGGCGGCCGTCTTCGAGCGCGCGTGACGATGCCGCCCCCACCATGCCCCCATCCCGCCGGCCGTTGCCGATCACCGGTGGGATGGGGGTATGGTGGGGGGAACGGAACATGCTTGGACGAGGGTAGAGAATGACCGAGAACGGCCGATCCGCGGCGGCACTGGCGGGGGTGAAGGTACTGGACCTGTCCCGCGTGCTGGCCGGTCCCTGGTGTACCCAGATCCTGGCCGATTTCGGGGCCGACGTGATCAAGGTGGAGGCGCCGGGGGTCGGCGACGACACACGGTCCTGGGGGCCGCCCGACCTGCCGGCGGAGCCGGGCTGGGACGGGGCGGGGGAAAGCGCCTATTACCTGTCCTGCAACCGCAACAAGCGGTCGCTGGCTGTCAACCTCGCCACGGCGGAGGGGCAGGCGCTGATCCGGCGGCTCGCGGCCGGGGCCGACATCCTGGTGGAGAATTTCAAGGTCGGCGGCTTGGGCAAGTACGGGCTGGACTATGCCAGCCTGTCGGCGATCAACCCGCGGCTGGTCTATTGCTCCATCACGGGGTTCGGGCAGACGGGTCCCTATGCCGACCGGCCGGGCTATGATTTCGTGGCCCAGGCCATGGGCGGCATGATGAGCATCACGGGTGAGAAGGACGGCCCGCCCATCAAGCCGGGCGTGGCCCTGGCCGACGTGTCGACGGGCCTGTATGCCGCCGTTTCCATCATGATGGCGCTGCGCCATGCCGAGCGGACGGGCGAGGGGCAGCATATCGATTGTTCCCTGCTGGATACGCAGATCACCATGCTGGCAAACCAGGCGCTGTCCTATCTGGTGGGGGGCAAGGCGCCCGGCCGGCTGGGCAACGCGCATCCGACCGTCGTGCCCTATCGCGTGTTCGATGCCGCCGACGGTCCCATCGTGGTGGCTGTGGGCAATAACGGCCAGTATGCGGCGCTGTGCGCCGTGCTGGGCGTGCCGGAACTGGCCATCGATCCGCGCTTCGACACCAATGCCCGGCGTGTCGTGAACCGCGCGGCACTGGAACCGATGCTGCAGGAGATCATCGCCCGGCACAAGGTCGCCGACCTGATGGCACAGTTCCCCGCCCGGGGCGTGCCGGCCGGGCCGGTCAACGATATCGGACAGGTGTTCCAGGACCCGTTCGTGCAGGCCCGCGGTACTGTCCACCATTTCCAGCGCGCCGACGGGGTGGATGTGCCGTCCGTGGCCTATCCGTCCAGGCTGTCGGCCACGCCGGCCCGTTTCGACCGGCCGCCGCCGCGCCTGGGCGAACACACGCGCGACGCGCTGGCCGACTGGCTGGGTCTGGACGGCCCGGAACTGGACGCCCTGAAACAGGCCGGCGTGATCGCCGACCGCAACTGAACGACGAATGGCGGCCCGGATCGGGGGCCGTCTGGGGAGGAAGGATCAGCAAATGGAACTGGGTAACGACATCGCCGCCATCGTCACCGGCGGTGCCTCCGGCCTTGGCGCCGCGACGGCCCATGCCCCGCCCGGCGCAGCCGGTCCAGCATGCGTTCGGCCGCCAGGGTGCAACTGCCCGTGACATGGCTTGTATCGGTCTCGACCTATGTCCGGAAGATATCGACGACGGCGGCCTGGTCGGGGCGCAGGGCCGCATCATCCTCACCGGCCCGCGCGCCCGGGGCCGCCAGGACCGCGCAGAAGGTCAAGCGCACGGCCAGCGCCAGCATGGCCATTCGTTTGGATGCCATTTCCCGCTCTTTCGTTTTTCCCTGATCGGGATTAATTATGCACTATAGGATAATATTTCAGTCGTCACCCCACACGTCCAGTGCCTTTGCGGCGACCGGGGGGCCTGTCCGGATGGCAGGGGGGCACGGGGGGTGTCAGCCGCGGCGCAGCGCCAGCGCGAAGCGATAGCCGGAAACGCAGAAGACAAAGCTTTCCGCGGCCAGGATGGCCAGGGCCGCGGCGATATGGGCCTGGACGCCCGCCAGCAGGACCAGACCCAGGAACAGGGCGAGGCTGATCCCCGCCGCCGCCTTCAGCATGCGGCCCCACAAATGCCCCTCTCCGAAATTGAACATGTAGAGGGAGGAGAAGCAGGATCCGATGCCGATCAGGATGGGCACGGGCGACAGGATGCGCAGCACCAGCGCCGCCTCGGCATAGGCGGGGCCGAAGACCAGGGCGACCAGCCAGTCCGCGCCGAACAGCATGATCAGGCTGCCGACAGACCCGACTGCCCCGCACAGCAGCATGATGCGGCCGATCAGGCGCAGGCCGGCCCGACGGTCATTGCGTGCCAGATGGGCCACCCGCGGCATCGCCGCCTGGGTGATGGCCGACAGGAACATCTTGCCGGCGTTCAGGCAGCGGTCGGCGATGTTGAACTGCGCCGTCACGGCCGGCCCGCCGAACAGGCCGACCAGGAAGGTCTGCGCCGCGGTATAAAGCTGGATCACCAGGTCGGTGGTGAAGACCTGCCAGCAGGCCCGGAACCGGGCCACGACCTGGGCGCTGGTCGGCCGGCGCAGGACGCCTGCGAAATGCCCGGCGATGAAGCGCATGGACACCAGGCCAGGCAGCAGCCCCCCCGATGCCGTCAGCAGGACAGCCAGGTGCAGGTCGTCGGGATGCCTGACCAGCAGCACGACGGCCAGCACGCTCAGCACCCGGCCCAGCAGGGCGGAAAACACGAAGGTGCCGAACCGTTCCAGCCCCTGGAACATCCAGGCCGGGGTCAGCAGGTTGGCGGCGGCCACCAGCGGCACATAGGGCAGCATGGCCGTCACCCCGCCCCCGTGCGGCAGGAAAAGCCAGGCCAGCAGGATCAGCATCGTCGCCCCGGCCATCATCAGGGCCCGGATCGTATAGCATTCCAGGACGATGGCGGCCGTGGCGCGGCGGTCGTCGCGATGGATCGCCACTTCCCGCACGCCGGTCCAGTTGAAGCCGAAATCGCAGATCAGGCCCAGCAGCGTGCCGGTGGATACGGCCCAGGCGTAATGGCCGAAAGCGGCCGGTTCCAGCGCGCGGGTCAGGAAGGGCAGGACAAGCAGCGGAATCAGGATATTCGCAACATTGGCCATGCCCATGTAGGAAATGTTGCGAAGAATGCGGCCGTCGATCATTCGGGCGCGCCGTCACCCGCCACGATGGCGCGTATATTGGCTTCCATGGCGTCGCCCGCCGCATCCCAGGTCAGGCCCTTCGACATTTCCCAGCCGGCCGTCGCGATGCGCTGGCGATGGGCGGGGTCGCGGATCAGGCGGATCAGCCCGTCGGCCACCGACCGGGGCGACCGCGCCTCCACCACCTCGGCCGTCACATCGGGGATGGCATATTGCTCGGTTCCGGGCTGAGTTGTCACCACGGGTAGGCCGCAGGCCATGGCTTCCGCCGGGAACAGGGGGAAGCTTTCATACCAGGAGGCCGACAGCAGGATATCGGCGGCGCGATAGGCATCGGCCAGGGCGCGGGGCTGCAGGAAGCCCAGGTCCTTGTAAGGCGCGATGGCATTGTCGGGCGGCAGGCTGGCCCCGCCATAGACATGCCAGTCGATCTTATAGTCGGGCAGTTCGCGCCGGGCGATGGCCGTGGCCTCCGCCATCTCGCGGAACCCCTTCCATTCGACATGGCGCCCGCCATAGCTGATCAGCGTGACATGCCGGTCGCCGGGCCCGGCCAGCGGCTTGGGCTGGCCGTTGAAGATGGACGGGTCGATGGCATTGGGCGACAGCAGCACGTCGGGCGCCCCCGCCGTCGTGGTCCGCACCCGTTCGCGCAGCCAGGGCGAATTGGCCATCATCCGCATGCCCAGCCGATAGGACATGTCGGCGATCTTGAAGGTCTGTTCGGGGTCGGGCGTGTCGTTGGCGAAGATGACTTCGTGATGCTGGAGGAAATAGCCCAGCTTGCCACGGCCGAACAGATAGACGGGCAGGGCCGTGCTGTATTGCGTGGCGATGGTGATGTCGGCGTCGGGGATCAGGCGGCGCAGCATATGGTGCTGCACCGCCTGTTCGAACTCGGGCGTCCAGAGCTGGGGCAGGGACCGGACCAGGCCCACGAAATCCTGGCGGATGGCTTCCTTGCCCCCTTCGGTCCGGTTCAGGCCCCATTTCACTGTTGTGCAGGCCAGCGATTTCAGCGCCGACGCCGCGCTGGTCTGCGGCCAGTGCAGCAGCGTGCCGAACTCCTTGCCGAACCAGGCGGGGTACTGCGACGGCCGGGTCGGCACGACGGTGACCGTGTGGCCCCGCCGGTGCAACTGGTGCGCATGTTCCAGGATGCAGAGCGTCCCGCCGGAAAACCGCTCGCTGTGCAGCGGGGGCAGGACGATGTTCACGCGCAACGGCGAAGCGGCGGTCATGGGGTGCGGGCCTTGTCTTTGCTGGGAACCGGGTCAGGCGGAAAGCGGCTTGCCGGCCGAAAAGCGGGGGGCGACCTGCTGGTCGAAGCATTTCAGCGCCGCACCGATGGCTTGATGCATATCCATGTAACGATAGGTGCCCAGCCGCCCGCCGAAGATCACGTCCGGCTCGGCCGCGGTCAGGCCGACATAGCGGTCGTAAAGGTCGCGGTCCTGCGGCGTGGCGATGGGATAATAGGGCTCGTCGCCATTGCGCGCGAAACGGGAGAATTCCCGCGCGATGATGGTCTTGTCACCATCGAACGGCCGTTCCGGATGCAGGTGCCGGAATTCGTGGATGCGCGTGAAGGGCACATCGGTATCGGCATAGTTCATGACCGAGGTGCCCTGGAAGTCCGGCGTGCGCGCGACCTCCCATTCCAGGTCGACGGTGCGCCAGCCCAGTTCCCCGAACCGGTAGTCGTAATAGCGGTCGATGGCGCCGGTATAGACGACCAGCGCCCCGGCCGGCACCTTGTCCCGCACGTCGAAATAATCGGTGCCCAGGAACAGGCGGATATTCGGGTTGGACAGCATGTTGCGGAAGATGGCGCCATAGCCCTGGCGCGGCATGCCCTCGAACCGGTCGGAGAAATAGCGGTCCTCGAAGGTGAAGCGCACAGGCAGGCGGCCGATAATGGCGGCCGGCAGCAGCTTGGGGTCGGTCTGCCACTGCTTCATCGTATAGCCGCGGATGAACGCCTCATAAAGCGGGCGGCCGATGGACTTGACGGCCTTCTCCTCCAGGTTCGCGGGCTCTCCGATGCCTTCGGCCCCCATTTCCCGGTCGACCAGGGCGCGGGCTTCGTCCGGTGTGAAGTGGCGGCCGAAGAAGGAACAGATGGTGCCGAGGTTGATCGGCATGGAAAACACCCGGCCGCCATGCACCGTGAAGACGCGGTGCCGGTAATCGGTGAATTCCGTGAAGCGGTTCAGATAGGTCCAGACCTCTTCGGAATTGGTGTGGAAGATGTGGGTGCCGTAGGGATGAACCTCGATCCCGGTCTCGGCATTCACCTCCGACCAGGAATTGCCGCCGAAATGCGTGCGCTTGTCCAGCACGGCGACCTTCAGGCCGAGTTCGCGGGCAGCGCGCTCGGCGATGGTCGTGCCGAAGAAGCCGCTTCCCACGACAATCAGGTCGAAACCGTCGAAATCCATCTCATTCCCTTTCAAGACAGCGCGGCCCCCGCGGCGGTACTGTTATCCGTGCCTGCCCGCCGATGGCAAGGACCGTTCGGCCGCGGCATGGGTGGTCAGCCGCCAAAGCCGTCCGGGTGGCGCGACCGCCAGGCCCAGGCCGTGGCGATGATGTCCTCCAGCCCCGGCAGGGCGGGGGACCAGCCCGTTTCCGCCCGCAGCCGGTTGCCGTCGGCCACCAGCACGGCCGGATCACCCGGCCGCCGCGGGGCCATGCGCACGGGAATTGGGCGGCCGATCACCTTTTCCGCCGCTTCCACCACCTGCCGCACGCTGTAGCCGCTGCCCGACCCGACATTGTAGCGGACGGACCTGTCGTCCAGCACATCCAGCACCCGCAGATGCGCGTCGGCGATGTCGCACACATGCACATAGTCGCGGATGCAGGTGCCGTCCGGGGTGGGATAATCATCGCCATAGATGTCCAGATGGCTGCGCTTGCCCAGCGCCACCTCCAGCACGATGGGGATCAGATGGGTCTCCGGGTGGTGGTCTTCCCCGATATGCCCGTCGGGATGGGCGCCGGCGGCGTTGAAATAGCGCAGCGCCGCCGATCGCAGCCCATGGCAGCGGTCGGCCCAGTGCAGCAGTCGCTCCACCATGTGCTTGCCCTCGCCATAGGGGCTGCCGGGCGCGATCGGCGCCTCTTCCCCCAATGCGGCGCCATCGGGTGGGGACGCGAAGATATTGGCGGTGGAGGACAGGACGAAGCGGCGCACACCGGCCGCCACGGTCTCCTCGATCAGGTTGTGGGCCGTCTGCACATTGTCGCGCAGATAGAGATGCGGCTTCTGCATGCTCTCGCCGACCAGCGACCGGGCCGCGAAATGCATGACGGCGTGGAACGGCCGGGCCGCCAGCACGCGTGCCAGCAGCGCGCGGTCCCCGGCATCGCCCACCAGCAGTTCGGCCACCGCCGGGACGGCCCCCCGGTGTCCCTGGCTCAGGTCATCGATGACGGTGACATGGTGGCCGGCCCGCAGCAGGGCATCGACCGCGTGGCTGCCGACATAGCCGGCGCCGCCGGTGACAAGGAAGGACTTGGCATTCATCGGGGGTAGGGGACCTGCTGGGTGAACCGGATCATGCCCCTGATACCATCCCGCCGCGTGGCGGGATAGCACCATGGCACCCCCCTTTTCGGCTAATACCCTGTGGGGGTCAGGTCCCCGTCTTCGTCGCGAAACGGTAGCTGACCTCCACGATACCGTGATCGTCGGGATTGTCGTGGCTGGTGAAGCCCAGCTCACGGCACAGGCCCAGCATGCCGGCATTCTCGCGCAGCACCTCGCCGAACACTTCCTGGATGCCGCGGCTTTCGGCATAGGCCAGGATCTCGCGCATCAGCCGCGACCCCAGCCCCTTGCCCTTCATGTCCGACCGCACCAGCACGGCATATTCGGCCCGTTCGTTGTTGGGGTCGGCCGTGATGCGCACCACGCCATAGATGGGGCCGGGCTTGGCCGCGTCCATGACGTCCAGCGGGATGGCGACCAGTGCCATCTCCCGGTCATAGTCGATCTGGGTCAGGCGCGCGCCCATCTGGTGCGACAGGCGCCGCATGGGGGCGAAGAAGCGCAGGCGCATATCCTCCACGCTGGTGGCGGCGACCATGTCGTGGATGGCGGGCTCGTCCTCCGGCCGGATGGGGCGCACCAGGAATTCCCGGCCCGACCGCAGCGTGATCGTATGTTCCAGCCCCTTGGGATAGGCGCGGATGGCCAGACGGCGGCGTGTCTGGTCGGTGGCGGGCTTCACCTTGATGCGGGCATCCAGGGCCAGCACCCCCGCCTCGTCCGCGAACAGGGGATTGATGTCCAGCTCCGCGATCTCGGGAAAGTCGATGATCAGTTGGCTGACCTTGTTCATGGCCAGGGCCACGCCGTCCAGGTCGGCCCGCGCCATGTGGCGATAGCCCTGCAGCAGCTTGTGGACGCGCGTGCGGGCCATGGCCTCGCGGGCCAGGTTCAGGTTCAGCGGCGGCAGGGCCAGGGCCTTGTCGTCCAGCACCTCCACCGCGACGCCGCCCGCCCCGAACAGGATGACGGGGCCGAACAGCACATCGTCCACCATGCCCAGGATCAGTTCCTGGGCGCCGGGCCGGTGCGCCATCTCCTGCACGGTGAACCCTTCGATGCGGGCGGTGGGGTTGGCGGTGCGGATGCGCTCCAGCATGGCTTCCGCCGCGGCCCAGACCTGGGTCGGCAGCAGGTTCAGCGACACCCCGCCCTGGTCGGACTTGTGCGTGATGTCGGGTGACAGGATCTTCAGCGCGATGCGTCCGCCCAGCCGCTTCGCTGCCCGTTCCGCCTCTGCCGGGGTGGCGGCCGTCACGGTCTGGACGCAGGGGATGCCATAGGCGCGCAGCACCTCCTTCGCCTCGAACTCCGACAGCCAGCCGCGCCCGTCGCCCAGCGCCTTGTCGATGATGGGGCGCACCGCGCCCATATCCACATCGAACTGTTCCGGCACGCTGGCGGGGGTTTCCATCAGCAGGTCCTGGTTGCGCCGGTACTGCACCAGATGCAGGAAGGCGCGCACTGCCTGGTTGGGCGTCTGATAGTGCGGGATGCGGGCCAGATCCAGAAGCTTGCGCGACGGGGCCGCCTGTTGTTCGCCCAGCCAGCTTGCCAGCACGGGCACCTTGCGCCCGCCGCCGGCCCGGTTGTTCTGGTCGCGCACGATGTCGGCCACGGCCTGCGCCGCATCGCGCCCGTCGGCCACGGCCGTCGGACAATTCAGCACCAGCACGGCGTCGATGTTGCGGTCGGCCATGACGATCTTCAGCGCATCGGCATAGCGCCGGCCGTCGGCATCGCCGATGATGTCCACGGGGTTGCCATGGCTCCAGGTCGGCGGCAGGACGCGGGACAGCGCCTCCACCGTCTCCGGCGACAGGGGCGCCAGCCGCCCGCCGCCGGCGATCAGCGTGTCGGTGGCCAGCACCCCGACGCCGCCGCCATTGGTGACGATGGCCAGCCGGTCGCCGCCGATCTGCACGCTGGTGGCCAGCGTCTCCACCGCGGCGAACAATTCATCCAGTTCACCCACGCGCAGCATGCCGGCCCGACGGAAGGCCGCGTCATAGACGGCATCGGCCCCGGCCAGCGCGCCCGTGTGCGAACTGGCGGCGCGCGACCCCTCCTCGCTGCGGCCGGCCTTGATGACGATCACCGGCTTGGCGCGGGCCGCCGCGCGGGCGGCGGACATGAATTTCCGGGCGTGCGTGATGGCTTCGACATACAGCAGGATGGCCCGCACGCTGGCATCCTGCGCCAGATAATCCAGCATGTCCCCGAAATCCACGTCCGACATGGAACCGAGCGAAACCAGGTGGGAAAAACCGATGCCGCGTGGCGTGGCCCAGTCCACGATGCTGGTGACGACGGCGCCGGACTGGGCCACCAGGGCGATATCGCCCTTCAGGGGCGGCACATGGCAGAAGCTGGCATTCACCCCCCGGCCCGGCACCATGATGCCCAGGCAGTTGGGTCCGATGACGCGCAGCAGGTGCGGCCGGGCGGCGTCCAGCACGGCCTGCTGCAGGCGCCGCCCTTCCTCACCCATCTCTGCGAAGCCGGCCGTGATGACCACGGCGGCCCTGGTGCCGCGCGCGCCCAGTTCGGCGATCAGGCCGGGGACGGTGGCGGGCGGCGTGGCGATGACGGCCAGTTCCGGCGTGACGGGCAGGTCGGCCACCGTGGGATAGGCCAGAACCCCCTCGATCGATTTCTCCCGCGGGTTGACCGGCATGATCGGCCCGTCGAACCCGGCATTGAACAGGTTGCGCGCGATGACCTTGCCGACCGAACGGTCCCGCCGGCTGGCCCCGACCAGGGCGACGGACGCGGGCTTGAACAGGCTGTTCAGGTTGCGGATGGTCATGGGCGTTCCTTCCGGTCGGAAAAAAAACAAGCCGTCCCCGACAGGATGCCAGGAACGGCCGCCACCATAAACAACGACCATGGACGGGCGATGACATGGGTCAATCGCCCGTCGCGGTTGGTATCAGACCATCCAGGTGCCGGGATTGTTGATGGGTTTGCCGTCGATGGCGCGCAGCAGGCCGACGACGCAGCGCACCAGCGCCCATATGGTTACGGCAAGCAGAATCAGATAACCGATGCCGATCAGCGTCGTGACCGCCCCGACGACCGCAAGGAACAAGCCGATCCAGAAAGTACGGATGATGAAGGTGAAGTGCGAATGCCAAGGGGTGTGATGCGAATCCGGACGCTTCACATAGGCCATGATCAGCCCGATCAGGGCGAATCCTATCACATAGAGAATATAGGCGATGACAACCACCAGGCGCAGGTTGCTGTCATCCGAACGGCTTCGTTCCAGGCTCATGTCATTCCCCCTGATCTTCTGTCCCGCCTTCATGAGGCATTGTTGCCGGTATGGAGGCAATGGGAAACAGGACAGCCCGGAACGAATGCATGCTTTGCATCCATAAAAGGAAAAGGCCGGGCAGATCGCCCGGCCTTTGCGCACCGATCCGATGGTGATGCGCCATCGCTTCAGGGGAGGGCGTTTTTCAAGATGCCGCCGCTCCCCTGCCGGGATCAGCCTTCCTTCTGCGCGCGGTCGAAGCTTTCCTGGATCAGCTTGGCCGCGACGTCGGCTTCGTCCCAGCGGACGATCCGGACCCACTTGCCATGCTCCAGATCCTTGTAATGCTCGAAGAAGTGGGCGATCTGCTCGACCAGGATCTGGGGAAGCTGACGATAGCTGGTGATGTTGCTGTAAAACGGGTGCAGCTTGTCCACCGGCACGGCCAGGATCTTCTCGTCCATGCCCGCATCATCTTCCATGATCAGCACGCCGATGGGGCGGGAGCGCAGCACGACGCCGGGAACCACGGGGGTGGTGCCCACGACCATCACATCCATCGGGTCGCCATCCAGCGCCAGCGTGTGCGGCACGAAGCCGTAATTGGCCGGATAGAACATGGCGGTGTGCAGGAACCGGTCGACGTACAGCGCGCCGCTGTCCTTATCCAGCTCGTACTTCACGGGCTGGCCGCCCTGCGGGATCTCGATGACGACGTTGATGTCCCAGGGCGGGTTCTTGCCGACGGGGATCTTGCTGATGTCCATGGCACGGCCTTCTTGGCAACGGTAGGAATGAAAATCGGCGCGATCCTAACCGAGTGCAGTTGCGAAATGAAGTTTCGGGAGCGATGGGCCACTGTGCATTTCCGCCGCATCTACCAAGGTCGTAAGCCGCCACCGGTGCGGCGGGCGGCATCAGCGCGGGTCGCGCGGGATCAGCGGCGGGTCATCCGCGCATCGTCGCGTTCATGACTTGTTCTTGCGTCGCGATGCCGTTAGGATCGGTCCGGCAACGAACCGGAACGGAATGCCGCCTTGGCCGCCCTGCCGCTTGATCCCCTGTCCCTGCTTGCCGGTGGCGCCCTTGCCGCGCTGATCGTGGGCCTGTGGCTGCGGCAGGCAGGCGCGGGTCTGCGGGCTGAACGCCTGGCCCTGCTGGCGGAGCGGGAGCGGGACCGCCACCATATCGGGGAATTGCGGGGCGAACTGGCCCAGCGCGACGGGCTGCTGGCCGATCTGCGCCGGCAGGCCCAGGGGGAAGCCACCCGCCGGGCCGCGGCAGAGGCGCAGGCGGCCCGCGTGCCCCGGCTGGAGGAGGTTCTCGCCGTCGCGCGGGAGGAGCAGGCGGAATTGCAGGCCGCCCTGGCCGAAGCGCGGACCGCCCTGGATCACGAACGGCGCGCCCATGCCGACAAGCTGTCCCTGCTGGATCAGGCCCAGACCCGTCTGGCCGACGCCTTCAAGGCACTGTCGGCGGAGGCGCTGTCGGCCAACAACCGCGACTTCCTGACCCTGGCCCAGGCTCAGTTCGACAGGTTCGGGGAGACCGCGAAGGGGGACCTGGAAAAACGCGGCGCAGCCATCGACGCGCTGGTCACCCCCATCCGCGACCATCTGGTCCGGTTCGGGGAGGCCGTGAACGGCATCGAACAGGCGCGCATCGGCGCCTATACCGAACTGAAGACCCAGATCGCCCACCTGATGGAAGGGCAGGGCATGCTGCGGGCGGAGACGGGCAACCTGGTCAAGGCGCTGCGCAGCCCGTCCACGCGCGGCCGCTGGGGGGAGATACAGCTTCGCCGCGTGGTGGAGATGGCGGGCATGCTGGATCATTGCGATTTCCATGAGCAGGCCAGTGTCAGCACTGCTGACGGCAACCGCCTGCGTCCGGATCTGATCGTGCGCCTGCCGGGCGGCAAAAGCATCGTGGTGGATGCCAAGGCCCCGCTGGAGGCTTTCCTGGATGCCACCCACGCCCCCGATGACGACGGGCGCGCCGTGCATATGGGCCGCCATGCCCGGCATATCCGCGACCATATGAAGGCGCTGGGCGAAAAACGGTACTGGGCACAGTTCGACCCCGCACCGGAATTCGTGGTCCTGTTCCTGCCGGGGGAGAATTTCTTCTCCGCCGCGCTGGAACAGGACCCCGGCCTGATCGAGGCGGGGATCGACCAGTCTGTCATCCCCGCCACGCCCACGACGCTGATCGCGCTGCTGCGCGCCGTCTCATACGGCTGGCGGCAGGAGGCGCTGGCCCGCAATGCCCAGGTGATCAGCCAGTTGGGCCGGGAACTGCATGAAAGGCTGGGCACCATGGCCGATCACATGGCCCGCGTGGGCAAGGGGCTGGGCGGCGCGGTGAACAGCTATAATGCCGCCGTCGCGTCCCTGGAAAGCCGTGTCATGGTCACCGCGCGGCGCTTCAAGGACCTGAAGGCCACGGCCGGTGGTGACGACCTGCCCGAACTGCTGCCGCTGGAGCAGGTGCCCCGCCTGCCCCTGGTGGAGATGGCGGGGGAGTAGGGGGCGATCGGGTCGGACGCCGGTCGGGCCATGGCGGCCATGCGTCATTTCCCTCTGCGATTCAATCGTGCGCGATATATAATGCCGGGGTCCGTTCACCCGCATGATCGACAGGTGCGACCCATGTCCACGCCGCCATCCCTGAAGCTGGGCGACTTCATCTGCTTCTCGCTCTATTCCACCAGCCATGCCTTCACGCGGGTGTACAAGCCGTTGCTGGACCGTATCGGCCTGACCTATCCGCAATATCTCGTCATGGTCCTGCTGTGGGAGCAGGATGGCCAGACCGTGGGCCGGATCGGTGAGCAGCTTTTCCTGGAAAGCAGCACGCTGACCCCGCTGCTGAAGCGGCTGGAGGCGGCGGGTCACGTCACGCGGGAGCGCAACCCCGCCGACGAACGCCAGGTGCTGATCCGCCTGACCGGCAGCGGCCGGGCATTGAAGGACCAGACGGCCGATTTCTTCAACCAGTTGACCGATGCCATCGGCATGAGCACGGAAGAGGTGATCCGTCTGCGCGACAATATCCAGGCGCTGCGCGACAACCTGAACCGCTTCGCGGGTTGATACCTGAAGGCCCGCGGGGGCCGGTCCGGTCGGGTTATCGATATCAATGGCCGTTTCCCGGCATTTTCCGGGCCGGAGTGATGGTGCGCACAGATGGTGGAGGCCTGACGGGTTAATCATGACCTCAAGGCCGGCAAGGGTCATGCGCCTTTTGCCGGCCGCTCCATTCCATCACGCCACGCAACCCCTATCTCCATCGGCCCCTCTATCCCGCAGGTTCGGGGGTGGCCGATCCGGTGCCGGATCGTGGCGATCCATGTTGTAGGGATCCGCCTTCCCGGCGGGCCTGACAGGGGAAGCGCCATGCCCGTGCAGATGTCCGACCATCACGCCCAGCAGATCGCCGCCTGCGTCGCCACCGAGACGGAACCGGTGGAAGCGGTTCTGGCCCGGCCGCTGGATGCGGGTCTGGACGTGGCCGGCAACGCCTTGCCGCCCCTGCTGCATCGCCGTGTCGTGCTGTTCATCGAACAGAACCTGGATGACGATCTGTCGCTGGCCACGCTGGCCGCCGTGGTGGGGCTCAGCCCCAGCCATTTCGCCCGCCGTTTCAAGGCTGCGGCGGGGGAGGCGCCGCACCGCTATGTGCTGTCGCGCCGTGTGAACGCGGCCAAGCGCCTGTTGCTGGAAACGGAGATGCCGCTGGCGGAAATCGCGGCGGCGGCTGGTTTCTCCTCCCAGGCGCATCTGACGGGCATATTCGGCCGGGCCGTCGGCATGACGCCCGGTGCCTATCGCGTCCGTCGCAACGCCTGCCTGGATTTCCTGCGGGCCGGTGGCGTCAAACCGCAGAGCGCCGCCGCCTGACGCGCCACTTGACCCGTCAGGCCGGGGGTGGGCCCGCCGGTGGTCTGGCCAGGGACAGTTCCCGGGCGATGGCGGCCAGCGAGGGCTTGCCCCCCGGCAGCCAGGGCAGCGGCCGGCAGAGTTCCATGGCCGCCAGCCCGATACGGGCCGTCAGCACCCCGTTCAGCACGCCCTGGCCCAGCTTCGCCGACAGGATGCCGGCCAGCCCGCCGCCCAGTGCCTCGACCACCAGCCCGTCGGAGGCTTCCGCCAACCCGGCCGTGCCGATATGCGTGGCCATCTGGCGCACCAGCCGTGCCGATCCGAACAGGCCCGGCCGCGCGGCGTAGAGCCCCGCGATTTCCCGCACCAGCTTCATGTTGCGCCACAGGACAAGGGCGGTGTCCAGCAGGGCGGATGGCGACAAAGTGGTGGCCACCATGGTGTCGCGTGCCGCCTGCATAACCAGCCGGTTGGCGGCCTTGTCCAGCGGCGCCAGCAGGATACGGTCGGTCAGGGCCAGCACCTCCCGCCCATCATGGGCGTCCGTGACGCTGGATGACAGGCGGTTGGTCGCGGCGGACAGGCTGTCACGACTGGCATAAAGGGCGCAGATCTCCTCCATCACCTTGCGCATCTCTGCCCCTGTGGTGGCGGCGAGGGCGCGGCTTCGCAGGCCGTCCACCCTGGCCAGCCGGCGATAGGCCCTGATCTCCCGTCCCGTCATCAGGCCCAGGGCGCCCAGCGCGATGCCGGCCAGCCCCGACAGGCCCCAGCCCAGCACGGGCGACAGGGCGAAGGCCCGGGTGATCAGGTCGGCGGTGTCGAAACCGATGGCCGCGGCGAACAGGGCGGCCAGCGACAGGAACAGGGCCTTGACCAGTCCCCGGCCGCGCCGCGGGGCCGGCACGGGCTGCGGCCCGGTGGCGGTCAATGCCTGTTCCTCCGCCGGGCTCAGGGGCTTGGCCTCGGCGGGGTCGAACTCCATGGGCGGGATCCAGATGCGTTCGCGCGTGTCGGTCATGCCAGCCGGTCCCCGATCAGGAATTGCAGCGCCTGGTCCAGGCGGATGTTGGGCAGGCCGCGCCCGTCGCGCCCAAGTCCGGGACGGGGCCGGAATTCCGCGAAGCCGAACCGGTCGGCGACATCGTCGCCGATACCCAGCAGGCTGGCGGGCAATTCGCCGGGGAAGATCACGGTTTCGTCCTTCCGCCCGCGCAGGATGCCCTGCACGCAGGCCAGGTCACGGCCCTGATGGCGGGTAATGACGCTGTCGGTGCATTTGACCGATGCCAGGGCCAGCGTGCCCATGGCGGCGCCGTCGAACTGCATCTGCCGCCGCCGTTCGGCCAGCAACTCGTCCAGCAGGCCGGCCAGCGCCTCATGCTGCGGGGCGGCCACGTGATCGGCCTTGGTGGCGGCGAACAGCACCTTGTCCACCCGCGCGCCGCCCAGCCAGTCCAGCCAGCCCGTGCGGCCATGGCGGAAACTTTCCAGCGTCGTCGTCAGCGACCGTTGAAGGTCGGCAATGCCAGGGGCCCCGGCATTCAGCGCGGACAGAAGGTCGACCAGCACGATCTGGCGGTCGATGCGGGCGAAATGGTCGCGGAAGAACCGGCGCACCACCTTTTCCTTGTACCCCTCGAACCGGGCCGCCATCAGCGCACCCAGGCTGCCGGCGGCATGGGGCGCGGCACCGGGCAGGGGGCAGAAGGTCAGGACGGGGGCCCCCGCCATGTCGCCCGGCTCCAGGAAGCGGCCGGGTTGTAGCAGCGAAAGGCCGACATCATGCGTGCGCGCGGCCAGCAGGAAATCCGTGTAGAGCCCGGCCAGATGCCGTGCCGCCGATTCGTCGCCCGGGCCGGCCGGGTCGGTTGCCTCAAGGGCCGCCAGCCACGGGCCGGCCAGCCCCCGGCGGGGCTGCGTCCGGCATAAATCCAGCGTCATGGCCGACCAGACCGCGAAATCCTGGCCCAGCATCGGCAGGTCCAGCAGCCATTCGCCGGGATAGTCCAGAATCTCCAGGTTCAGGGTGGCCACGCCGGACAGCCGCCGCCTGACCAGCCCGTCGGGGCGGTATCGCAGCGCGATGCGGATTTCCGAAAGCGCGCTGGTCGGGGAAGGCCAGGCGGGCTCCGGCCCCGTCAGCGCCGCGCGGTGACCCTCATAATCGAACCGCGGTATCCTGCTGTCGGGGGATTGCGGCAGCAGCCGGGCGCCGATGAAGCGCCCCTGCGCCACGGCATCCAGGAACGGCAGCCGGCCCTGCAGCAAAAGATTGTCCAGAAGGGAGGTCAGGAAGACGGTCTTGCCGGACCGGCGCAGACCCGTGACGCCCAGGCGCAGGGTGCTGCCTGCCAGCCGCGCCGCCATCTGGCCGAACCCGTCGGCCAGATCGGCCCCGCGCTCCCGCCAATTTTCCCGCCAGCCTGTTGCCAAGGTGCCTCAACCTCCCTGTCTGCATGGCCAGTTTAAGCCATATGCCCGCACTTTCACCCGGTTTTAAGGGATTGTCATATCCACCGACGAAAAGGCAGACTATCGTTCGGATAAGTCGCTTTGGGCGGGTGCGACCGGGGCGGAAGGCGTTGATGGGCGTTTTCCGGGGCGGGATGCCGAAGGGCGGCGGCGGACAAGGGGCGCAGGTGTGGATGAAAGCGACGTTATCGCCCGAGCAGGCCGAGGCTGACATCCCGCCGGAGAGCGGGGGCGAGCCGGCTTCCGCCGTGGCGCGCGTGCCCTTGCGCAAGCGGCTGTCCTTCAAGCAGGCGCGCAACACGGCACTGGTCACACTGGTTCTGGGCATGGTCCTGTCCACCGCCCAGATCACCATCGACCTGCTGGACATGGAACGTCAGTCCGACCAGCTTGTCCGTCAGGTCCTGTCCATCATGCGCGAGGCGGCGGCGGAGTCGGCCTACTCATTCGATCAGGCGCTGGCCGACCGTGTCGTGACGGGCCTGTTCGAATACAAGCCCATCTACCGCGCCGTGATACTGGAGGATTTCGGCAACCAGCTTGCCGCCCGCGAACGCCCGCAGGCCGAAGGACAGCTCAAATGGCTGGCCGAGATGCTGTTGCCCGTGGAAAAGACCTATTCCATCCCGCTGGTGATCGAGCGGCACAACCAGAATGTGGGCGAGCTGCGCGTCTCCATCGACCGGTTCCTGATTGCCCAGGAATTCTTCCGCCGGTCGGGGGTCGTGTTGTCCACCGGCATCATCTGGACCGTGGCGCTGGCCCTGATCCTGGTGGTGATGTTCTATTCCACCCTCACCAAGCCCTTTCTGCGCATGTCATCGGCCATTGCCGAAATCAATCCGCAGCGTCCCGCCGATAAGCTCCTGTCCGTGCCGCGGCGGCACGAGGATGATGAACTGGGTCTGCTGGCCAAGACCACCAACGAGGTGCTGATCCAGTTCGACCGGTCGCTGGTGGAGCGTGTGCGCGCCGAGCAGGCGCTGCGCGAGCGTGAAACGCGCCTGTCCGGCATCATGGACAATGTCGCCGACGGCATCATCACGCTGGATGAGGATCTGCGGATCGAGACAATGAATGCCGCCGCCCAGGTGCTGTTCGGCTATGCCGACGGAGAGGCGACGGGCCAGCCCTTCGTGACGCTGATCGAGGAACGGGACTGGACCCGGGTGGCCGTGGCCCTGATGGCCTGCCTGCGCCGGTCGGAGGAGGAGCAGCGTCCCGACAACCGGGCCGAGATCCAGGGCCGCCGCCGCAATGGCGAGGTGTTCGCCATGGCCTTCGGTGTCAGCCAGATGCGCACGGGCGACCGGCGCACGGCCATCTGCGTCGTGCAGGACATCACCCAGCGCAAGCGCGCCGAGCAGGCCCTGCGCGAGAGCGAGGAGCGGCTGAAGCTGGCCGTGCGGGCCACGCGCTCGGGCGTGTTCGACAATTCCTATACGAAGGGCACCTACTGGTGGTCGCCTGAATTCATCGAGATGCTGGGCTATGACGCGGTCGACGCGATGTATGCCAACAAGCTGTTCGACGGGCTGCTGCATCCCGACGACAAGGACATGGCGCAGAACCAGATCGAGCGCTACCTGAACGGGGAGGTGGGTGATTACCTGTCGCTCTACCGTCTGCGCCACCGTGACGGGTCCTGGGTCTGGATCGAGGCCAGGGGCCAGGCCATCCGGGATGAGGGCGGGCGGCCGCTACGCTTCACGGGCACCATGACCGACGTGTCGGACCGCAAGCGGTTCGAAGAACAGCTCATGTATGTCAGCACCCATGATCCGCTGACGGGCCTGCCCAACCGCACGCTGGTGCAGGACCGCCTGCAGCATGCACTGGCCCATGCCGGGCGCAAGGGCACGGCGGTTGCCGTGCTGCTGCTGGACGTGGACCGGTTCAAGCTGGTCAATGACAGCCTGGGCCACCAGGCCGGCGACAAGCTGCTGCGGGCGCTGGCCCAGCGGCTGGGAAGCTGTGTGCGGGCGGCCGACACGGTGGGCCGCCTGGGCGCCGACGAATTCCTGATCGTGGCGGAGGACCTGCCCGACCCGCAGATGGCGGCCCGCGTGGCGGAAACCATCCTGGTCAGCCTGTCGCGTCCCTTCGGGATCGATGGGCAGCAGCTTTTCGTCACCACCTCCATCGGCATCGCGCTGTTCCCCGGCGACGGGCAGGATTTCCATGCCCTGATGCGCGACGCCGACACGGCCATGCACAATGCCAAGGCGGCCGGGGGCAACGGCTATCGTTTCTTCACGCCGGAGATGAACGAGGCGGCGGTGGCCCGCCTTTCCCTGGAACATTCCCTGCGCGAGGCGCTGGAGCAGGGCCAGTTCTTCCTGCATTACCAGCCCAAGATCGCCATGGGCAGCATGCATGCCGTGGGTGTGGAGGCCCTGATCCGCTGGCAGCATCCGGAGATCGGCATGATCCCGCCCACCAAGTTCATTCCGGTAGCGGAAGAAACGGGTCTGATCGTTCCGCTTGGGGAATGGGTCATGCGGGCCGCCCTGGCACAGATCCATGACTGGCAGGCGCGCGGATTCGCGCCTGTGCCTGTGGCCGTGAATGTCTCCGTCCGCCAGATCGCCACGCCCATGTTCGCCGAGCGCGTCTTCGCGCTGTGCCAGGAATATGGCGTGCCGCCCGAGCTGCTGGAGATCGAGATCACCGAGACGGCCATGATGTCCAACCTGGCCTATATCGCCGATACGCTGAACGAGATCCGCAATCGTGGCATCCGAATCGCCATCGATGATTTCGGAACGGGCTATTCCTCGCTCTCCTATCTGCGCCGGCTGCCCATCACGACGCTGAAGGTGGACCGCTCCTTCGTCAGCGAGGCGCCGATCAACGCCGATACGGGCGCCATCGCCGCCACGATCATCGCCATGGGCCGGCAACTGGGCCTGAAGGTCGTGGCGGAGGGAATTGAGACGCAGGAGCAGCTCGAATTCCTGCGCCTGCATCATTGCGACGAGATGCAGGGCTACTTCTTCTCCCGTCCTCTGCCGCCGGGCGACCTGGAGGCGCGTTTTCTACAACCCAATGGTGTGCTGGAGCCGGTCGGGTGACGTAGGCGTCACAAGGGGTTGAGAGGCATTTTCGTCTCTCGCAAGTGCAAAATTTCCCGTATGGCGTGAGGGCTGCCTACGAAACAAGCGTTTCACCGGCCTGCCCCAATTTTGTCCAAACCATTGGAAACTGGACAAAAATTGTGTCTTTTTTGCCAAAGCGGGCGCCAAACGACGCGCGCCCCAGGTGATCGCGCATAGAAGCCTTGACGTGCCTACATAGCCACCTTTACGACAGAAAAGCGCGTAATTCCCCCGGCCCTTGGATGGGGTCGGCCACCGGCCCCACGCCGGGGAATGATAAGAATGGGATGCGAGGAGGAAACGCATGGCACGGAAATCGACGCCGCAGGTGCGCTTGGATCGCCGGATTCTGTCCGGTGTCAGTGCCGCGGCCATCCTGGCCCCGATAATGATGGTTGGCACCGCCCAGGCGGTCAGCTTCAACCGTGGCGATCTGCGCGGCAGCTTCGATACGACGCTGACCATGGGCGCGCTGTTCCGCGTGCAGGGGGCCGACCCCGACCTGATCGGCGTGGCCAATGGCGGTCGCGCCCATTCGATCAATGGCGACAACGGCAACCTGAACTATGACAAGGGCCTGGTTTCGCTGGCGGCCCGCGCCACGCACGAACTGAAGCTGAGCTATGGCAATCTCGGTGCCTTCGTCCGCGGCACCTATTTCTACGATGTGATCAACGCCAAGAAGTCCAGCAGCGCCGCCGGGCGAACCGGGCGTTTCGATCTGTCGTCGGACACCGTTGAGCGTGTGGGCCGCGACGTCCGCCTGCTGGATGCCTTCGTCTATGGCAATTTCGCCGTGGGCGACAGCGGCAGCAGCATCGATATCCGTCTGGGCAACCAGGTGCTGAGCTGGGGTGAAAGCACCTTCATCCAGAACGGCATCAACACGGTCAACCCGATCGATGTCTCGGCCCTGCGCGTGCCGGGGTCGGAACTGCGCGAAGGCTTCCTGCCGGTGCCCCTGGCGGATATCAACTTCTCGTTTAACCAGAATGTCTCGCTGGAGGCGTTCTATCAGTTCAAGTGGGACAAGACCGAGCCGGAGGCCGCGGGCTCCTTCTTCTCCACCAATGATGCGGCTTCACCGGGCGGCCGGAACATCTTCATCGGCTTCGGCAATTACCTGTTCACCGACAGCCCCAACCAGGGTGCGATTGCCGGTGGCAACGTGTTTCCGGTCGACCTTTACCCGAATCCGCTGTTGAACCCGTGGCGCGGCGTGCAGTCGCTGACCCCGTTCGGCACCGTCGTGCCGCGTCTGAAGGATGACCGACCCAGTGACAGCGGCCAGTATGGCGTGGCGCTGCGCATCTTCTCCGAGGAACTGAACAATACCGAGTTCGGCTTCTACCACATCAACTACCATTCGCGCCTGCCCGTGCTGAGTGCCGTGGTCGGCTCCTTCCAGTCCTTCCAGGCCGATCCGTCGAACTTCACCCGGGCATCCGGCTACCGTGCCGAATATCCGGAGGATATCAAGCTGTTCGGCGCCAGCTTCAACACCACCATCCCGTTCGGCATCTCCCTGCAGGGCGAGGTCAGCTTCCGCAAGGACCAGCCGCTGCAGCTCGATGACGTGGAGTTGCTGCAGGCCACGCTGGCCGCGCCGTCCATCCTGGGCGCCATCTCCCAGGGGCAGGCGACCGGTGCCGCCACCGGGCGGGCCCAGGGCAGTGCCGCCTTCAACGCCGCGGTGGCCACCGCCGTGGCGAGCAATCCGGCCCTGGCGCCTTTCACGGGTCTGACCTTCGAACAGATCCAGGCGGCCAGCCCGGCTGTGGCGGGCGCCATCAGCGCCGGCATCGCCGCCTCTCCGGGTTCGCCGGGTGGCACGCGCGCCGCGTTCGAGACGGCAGGCGCCACGGCGGGTGGGGTCGTGGGTGCCAATACCGGGGCGGTTCAGGCCGCGGCCCTGTTCAACACCAACCAGATCGTCCAGAAGATGGGCGGTATCCAGGGGACCAACGCCGCCCAGATCACGGCCGATCTGGCCAACCGGTTCTTTGGCCAGCATATCAAGGGCTGGGAACTGTTCGATGTGACCCAGGCCCAGATGACGGCCACAAAGGCGTTCGAGCGCGCCTTCGGCGCCGACCAGTGGGTGCTGGTGGCCGAGGTGGGGGGCACCTGGATTTCCGACATGCCCAAGAAGAGCGAGCTGCGCCTGGAAGGGCCCGGCACGGTCGTTGGCGGCAACCCGGCCTTCGTGGGCCGCGGCGGCATGGCCGATCTGGCGACCGACGGTTTCGCCGATGCCTTCTCGTGGGGCTACCGCGCGGCTGTTCGCTTCGACTATCTGAACGCCATGCCGGGCATCAACCTGTTCCCCAGCATCTCCTGGCAGCATGACGTGAACGGCACGACGCCGACGCCGCTGGGCAATTTCGTGGAGGATCGCAAGGCCATCAGCGTGGGCCTGCGCGCCGTGGTGCGCGAGACGATCACCGTCGACCTTTCCTATTCCAACTTCTTCGGGGCGGGGAAATTCAACCTGATCAACGATCGCGACTTTGTCGCGGCCAGCGTCAAATACTCGTTCTGACGCCAAGCCACTGACCTGAGCGATCGAGGAGGAAACGCATGTTCCGCATGAAATCCGTACTGCTGGGTGGCGTCGTCGCCCTGGCCTTCAGCCTTCCCGCCCTGGCGCAGAGCGCCGCCGATCTGGGCAAGACCCTGACCCCGATGGGGGCCATCAAGGCCGGCAACGCCGATGGCTCCATCCCCGAATGGACCGGCGGTCTGACCACGCCGCCCGCCAACTGGAAGCAGGGAACGATCGAGGTCGATCCGTTCCCGCAGGACAAGGTGCTGTTCACCATCACCGGTGCCAACATGGCGCAGTATGAGGATAAGCTGCCGGAAGGTCTGAAGGCCCTTCTGAAGCGCTATCCCGACTACAAGATGAACGTCTATCAGACGCGCCGCACGGCAGCCCTGCCCCAGCGCATCTATGACGAGACCATCGCCAATGCCAGCCGGGCCAAGCTGGCCGATGGCGGCAACGGCGTGGAAGGTGCCAAGGAAGGCGTTCCCTTCCCCGTGCCGAAGGAAGGCGTGGAAGCCGTCTGGAACCACCTGCTGCGTTATCGCGGCGAGGCGGCGACGGTGCGCCGCGTGGGCCAGGCCAATCCCCAGGTCAATGGCAGCTACACGCTGATCATGCTGGAAGAGAAGGTGAAGTATCTATACCAGGCGCCCGGCGGCACCCGGAACAACACTTCGCTCTATTTCCTGCAGGAGGTGGTCAGCCCGGCCCGTCTGGCCGGCGAAATCCTGCTGGTGCATGAGACCATCAACCAGGTGAAGGAGCCGCGGTCGGCCTGGACCTATAATCCCGGCCAGCGTCGGGTGCGCCGCGCGCCCAACGTTGCCTATGACAATCCCGGCACGGCGTCGGACGGTTTGCGCACCACCGACAATTTCGACGTCTATTCCGGTGCGCCGGACCGGTATGAATGGAAGCTGGTCGGCCGTCAGGAAATGTACGTACCGTACAATTCCTACAAGCTGCATTCGGCCGACACCCGGTATGACGACATCATCAAGCCCGGCCATATCAACCAGGACCTGGCCCGGTACGAGTTGCACCGCGTCTGGGTGGTGGAAGCGACCCTGCGGCAGGGCACCAGCCACATCTATGCCAAGCGCCGCTTCTATATCGACGAGGATAGCTGGCAGATCCTGGTTGCCGACCATCTGGATGCCCGTGGCGAGATGTGGCGCGTGGGTGAAACCCACCCGGTCCAGTATTATTCCGCGAATGTCTTCTGGTCGACGCTGGACACGCTCTATGACCTGCAGTCCGGCCGCTACACGCTGATCGGCCTGGACAATCAGGAGCCGCCGTACAAGTTCGATGCCAGCCTGACGGACGCCGACTTCTCGCCCGACAGCCTGCGCCGGGCCGGCGTGCGCTGATCAAGGCTCGGATAGGGGGCCGGCCGGTCGTGAAACCGGTCGGCCCTTTGCCGTCTCTTTGATTTTAGCCGTCGCCCGACGGCCTGCTGCAACGCGCCGTCATCGTCACGGTCATGAAGCGTTGGGCGCCGGCAATTTCCGGTTTTTAAGTCTGGAATCCTTTCGATGCTTCTGTGAGCATCCATGGGTAACCCTGTCCAGCAAGGTTCGGTGAGCGAAATGGTGTGTGTCCCCCTTGTCACCCGGCTTCTGGCCGGCGGCCTTTGCCTGCTGGCTGCCGGCCTCCTGCCCGCCGCCGCGCAGGAGGCCAGGATACCGGCCCTGCGGCCGGCCGTCATGGCGCCGCTGGCGGTGCATTCGCTGATCCTGGGGGCTGCCAGGGCGGGGGACCGGCTGGTTGCCGTGGGCGAGCGCGGGCACATCCTGCTGTCCGATGACAATGGTGCGTCATGGCGACAGGTCGCGGTGCCGGCCAATGCCGCCCTGACCGGTGTTGCCTTTGCCGACGATCGGCAGGGCTGGGCCGTCGGGCACGATGCCGTCATCCTGCACACCGCCGATGCTGGCGAGACCTGGCAGGTCCAGTATGCCGAGCCCGAGCTGGAGCAGCCGCTGATGGATGTGCTGTTCAGTGCCGATGGCCGGCACGGGATCGCCGTCGGTGCCTATGGCCTGTACCTGGAGACGGCCGATGGCGGTGCCACCTGGGAAAGCCGGATGATCAGCGACAGTGATTTCCATTTCAATGCCATCGTCGCGCCGACCCCCGAAAGCCGGCTGATTGCAGGGGAGGCGGGAACGACGCTGGTCAGCACGGATGCCGGCGCCACCTGGACCCCGCTGGCGGCACCCTATGATGGTTCCTTCTTCGATGCGCTGGCGTTGGGACCGCAGAGCTTTCTCGTTTACGGCCTGCAGGGCAACATCCTGCGCACCGATGATGCCGGCCAGACCTGGACCGCCATCGACAGCGGCACCACGGCGGGCCTGATGGGTGGCGCCGTGCTGGCCGATGGTTCGGTCGTGCTGGTGGGCGCCCAGGGCACTGTGCTGACCAGCAAGGATGGCGGCCGCACCTTCTCCGGCATCCAGCGCCCCGACCGTGTCGGTCTGGCGGATGTCATTCAGGCCGCCGGTGGCCAGGTCATCCTGCTTGGGGAAGCGGGCCCGCTCACGGCCAATCCCTGATCCCGCCCGACCCGATCCCTTGATGCCCAAGGCGAAGCGATATGTCCCAATCCCCGTCCTTCCTGTTCCGGCTTGAAAAATGGACCTTCCGGTACCGGCTTCTGGTACTGGTCGTGTTCGCGATCCTGACCGCCTTCATGGGCTGGCAGGGCGCCAAGCTGCGCGTCGATGCCGGGTTCGAGAAGACCCTGCCGCTCGATCATCCCTATATGCAGACCTTCACCAAGCACATGAAGGAATTCGGGGGCGCCAACCGCGTGCTGGTGGCCCTGTCGGTGAAGGAAGGGGATATCTACACGCCGGAATTCATGGCCCGGCTGAAACAGGTCACGGACGAGGTGTTTTTCGTTCCCGGCGTTGACCGGGCCAGCGTGACCAGCATCTTCACGCCCAATGTCCGTTTCATCGAGATCGTGGAGGACGGGTTCGCGGGCGGCAACGTCATTCCCGCCGAGTTCCAGCCGACGCCGGAATGGCTGCCCATCGTGCGTGAGAATGTCCTGAAATCGGGACAGGTCGGGCGTCTGGTGGCGGAGGATTTCACGGCGGCCCTGGTCAGTGTGCAGTTGGTGGAAACCGACCCGCGCACAGGCGAGAAGCTGGATTACATGGCGGTCGCCAAGCAACTGGAGGATATCCGCCAGAAGTACGAGGATGACCGGATCCAGGTCCATATCATCGGCTTTGCCAAGGCCATGGGCGACATCGCAGATGGCGCCGCGAGCGTGGTGATGTTCTTCGGCATCGCCTTCGTCATCACGGCCGTTCTGGTTTACGGCTATGGCAAAAGCTGGATGCTGACCTTTGCCATGCTGGGCATCTCGCTCTGCACCGTGATCTGGCAGTTCGGGCTGCTGGTCATATTGGGATATGGCATCGACCCTCTGTCCATCCTGGTTCCCTTCCTGGTGTTCGCCATCGCCATTTCGCACGGCGTGCAGAATGTCGGCACCATCTCGCAGGAAATGGGCAAGGGGGCGGACGCCTATACGGCGGCGCGGACCAGCTTCGAACGGCTTCTGGTGCCCGGCGCCTCGGCCCTGTTCACCGATGCCCTGGCCTTCCTGACCATCGCGATCATCCAGATCCGCATGATCCAGGAACTGGCCGTCGCGGCGTCGGTGGGCATGATCATCATCATCATCACCCATCTGTGGGTGCTGCCCGTGGTTCTGTCCTATCTGCCGCTGGGGACGAAGTATCAGTCGCGTGTGGCGGGGCAGGTGGACCGGTTCGACCGTGTCTGGGGCTGGCTCGCCGCCTTCGCGCGGCCCAAGGGCGCTTCGATCATGGTGCTGATCGGCCTGGCCATTTTCGGCTTCTCCGCTTGGGAACAGCGGCATATGACGGTGGGCGATACCGAGGCGGGCGTGCCCGAACTTTGGCCCGACAGCCGTTACAATCAGGATGCGCAACTGATCGTCGATCGATTCGCCATCGGTGTGGACGTCATCCAGGTCATCGCGGAAACCAAGGATGATGGTTGCATCGATTACGACATCATCAAGCAGATCGACGATTTCACCTGGGCCATCTCCAATGTGGAGGGGGTGCAGTCCGCCATGTCCATGGCCACGGCCATGAAGGTGGTGAATGCGGGCTGGAACGAGGGCAACCTGAATTGGCGCGTGCTGCCCCGCAATTCCCAGGTGCTGGTGCGGTCCGTGACGCCCATCGAGACATCCACCGGGCTGCTGAATTCCAACTGTTCCGTCATGCCCGTCATGATCTTCACCAAGGATCACATGGCCGGCACCATCCAGCGCATCGTTGATGCCGTCGAACAGTACAAGAAGGACAACCCGTCGGAGACGGTGGCGTTCAACCTGGCCACCGGCAATGTCGGCGTGATGGCCGCCACCAACCAGGCCGTGATGTCGGCGGAAAAGCCGATGCTGCTGCTGGTCTATGTCACTGTCATCACGTTCTGCCTGATCACTTTCCGGTCGGTCGTCGGCTCGCTGGCTGCGGTGCTGCCGCTGATCGTCGTGTCGATCCTGTGCAACGCGATGATGACATGGCTTGGTATCGGGCTGAAGATTTCCACCCTGCCGGCGGCAGCGCTGGGCGTTGGCATCGGCGTGGATTACGGGCTCTATATCTTCAATCGCCTGCAAAGCTATCTGAAGCACGGGCTGAATTTCGCGGAGGCCTATTACCGCACCTTGCAGGAGACCGGCAGTTCGGTGCTGTTCACGGGCCTGACGCTGGCCGTGGCCACGGCGACCTGGATTTTCTCCGACCTGAAGTTCCAGGCCGATATGGGCGTGCTGCTGACCTTCATCTTCCTGGCCAACATGATCGGCGCCATCGTGCTGCTGCCGGCCGTGGCGGCGCTGCTCTACAAGATTTTCCCGAAACTATATGAGGCGGAGGTGCGTCGCGCGTCCAAGCGGACCTACGCGGCGCACTGATCCTCGATCCTGGTCCCGGATCGTCGGCAGGTGGGGTGCCGACGGTTATCGGGTTGGGGGGATTGGCCCTGGCGATCCGGCACTGCCGTCGCCAGGGTTTTTTTTGAGCTTTGTCCGTTGCCCACCCTCCCCGAGCCCCCACCCTTCCCGAACCGTGATCAGCACCGCAGGGAAGGAAACGGCAGGGCGGGAACCGGCCATGAAAAAAGGGCCGCGACGGTTGCCCGCCGCGGCCCCTGGCTATCTGAGCCTGTCGCCTGTCCCTCAGAAGCCGATCTTGAGATGCGCCGACAGCGCATGGTCCCTGCGGTCGCCACCGGCCGCGAAGCGCCCGACATAGCCCAGCGAGACCGCGACATTGTCCGCCGTCTCATGGACCAGTCCGGCCCCGATGGCCAGATGCCCGCGCTTGCCGGCACCCGGATCGGTGCCGACCAGTTCACCATTGGCGAAGTGGCCCGTGATGGCCCGCGTGTCGCCCTTCATTTCATATTCGTAAGCCAGCCGGACCTGCGGGATGAAGCTGGTGCCCACGCCGCTGATCTGGCCGCCGATGCTGCCCACCAGGCTCTCGGCATCGAAATCATCCCAGCGCAGGGCCAGCGGGCCGCCGCCGGTCTCGCTGAACCCTTCCACCCGAGTCTTGGCGTAGCGCAGGCCGACAACGGGACCCATGGCGAAGCTGCCGGCCACGGGCGTATAGCCGACCGTGCCGGATACGGCATAGGTATTGCCCTTGAAGTCGCTGTGGGCGGTGGGATAGGGGCTGAACCGCGTGATGCGGTCGGACTTGTAATCATCGAAGCTGTAGGACAGGGCCGCATCGACCCACATCGCGTCCATGGCGGCCGTGACATAGGTGGTCAGGTTGACGGCCTTGGCGTCCAGGCTGGAATAATTGCCGTCCGTATCCAGGTTGATCTTGCCATAGCTGACGGCCACGCCGGCGATGACATGCTGGTCGACCTGATAGTCGATGCCCAGGCCGGCATTGAAGCCGTCATAATCATAGCCGAGCTGGCCGCGCACGGGCTTGCGGTCACCGGTCAGATAGCTGCCGAAGCTGAAAAGGCCGAACCGGCCATCCTGTCCGGCCTGCGCGCCGACGACATTGACGGAGGCCTGACCCGTGCGGGCACCGGCCATTCGGGCCGACAGCCCGTCATTGGCCAGATCCATCAGGCGCTGGGCGGCTTCCGTGCTGGTGGCCAGGGCGGCCGGTGCCTCGAACGCACTGGACAGGGTGCCGTCTGCGAACTGTGCCACCACATTATGGGCGGCCGTGGTCGGGTGCAGCGCGTCGAAGAAGACGGAGCCCGCGGCCCCCGCCGCCGTGGCGCAGGCACCCGTGGGCACCAGCGAGCCCCCCGGCCCCAGCGGGGCATAGCAGGGAACGGTGATATTGTTGAAGCCATAGGTGGACGGGTTGGCCAGCATGTCCTGGAACAGGGCCTTGGCATCGACCACGGTCACCGTGGCCCCCTGCTGGCGCAGGGCCCCGGCGGCGGCGCGGATGGCTTCGGCATGCAGGTCGGCCACCGTATTGGCGGCGGCCTTGTCGCTGGCCGACAGGCCGCTGGTCAGCGGGATGGAGCCCAGCGGCGGCAGGTTGACCAGCACGAACTGACGCGCGCCGGCGCTGTAGAGGCGGCCGGCCTGCGTCGTGATGGCGCCCGCCGTGGCGGCGATGGCGGCCTGCGCGGCGGCGGTCGGGTTCGATTGCGGCTGGGTCAGCACGGCGATGTAGTCATTGCCGCCGATCCAGATGCCAACCATGCTGTTGGCGGAAATGGTGCGCCCGCCGGCCAGATAGGCGCTCACCTGCGCCGTCAGGTCGATGGGGGTGTTGCGGGTGGCCCGCGCACCGCCATAGGCACGGCCGTCCAGGGTCCAGCCCCGCGTGGCGGAAAGCGTCTCGGCCCAGACGGGACCGTTGGAGAACCGGCCGTTCACATAAGGCGCGCCCGGCCGGCTGGCAGGGTCCAGGTTCTTCAGGTTGTCCGTGTCGCTCAGGCTGTCGCCGAAGACGATCATGGAATTGACATCGGCCAGTTGCGCCTGGGCAACGGTCGTGGCGCCGGCAAAGGCGGACAGGGACAGGATGGCGGCCACAGCGGTGCCGCCGAGAAGACGGTTGGTCATCAAATCATTCCTCCCACAGTCCGGGCTGCGTTCATGTGCGCCCGTTTCTGCACGCACCAACGGTATCCAAAGCCCACGGACAGTGAAAGGGGGTGACGTTAGGGAAGCAGGGCCCGCGCGCGCATTATTCCGGTGATTGCGGCCTTCTTGACACAACCCGAACGGCGACAGGCGGCATTCGCATGTGAATGCCGCCTTTCCGGGCTGACTCTGGAGAGGTAATACCCAGTTGCGGTGAGTGGAGCTCATCGCAACCCGGTTGGCGCCCCGGTTGGCGCGCTGAGCGCCCGCGCGCCCATGCGCGTGAGCCAGCGTGAGCCAAGTGGCCGGATGGCGGCGCCCGATGCATGAGGGCCGCATTGATCAGGACCACAGGGTCTTGATCAATGCAGATACGTATAACCCTCCATGCGCAAGGGAAGGCCGGAAGGAGGGAGATCAGACGTTGAAGCGGAAATGGAAGATGTCGCCGTCCTGCACGAGATATTCCTTGCCTTCCATGCGCATCTTGCCGGCTTCCTTGCACCCGACCTCGCCCCCCAGCGTGACATAGCTGTTGTAGTCGATGGTCTCGGCCTTGATGAAGCCGCGCTCGAAATCGGTATGGATGACGCCGGCGGCTTCCGGTGCCTTGGCGCCCTTGCGCACGGTCCAGGCGCGTGCCTCCTTCGGGCCGACCGTGAAGAAGGTCAGCAGGCCCAGCAGGGAATAGCCGGCGCGGATCAGCCGGTTCAGTCCCGGCTCCTCCAGACCCAGGGACTGGAGGTAATCCAGCTTGTCTTCGGCCGAAAGCTGGGACAGTTCGGCTTCGATCGCGGCGGAGATGACGACGCTGCCCGCGCCCTGGCCGGCGGCCATCGCGGCCACCCGCTCGGAAAGCGCATTGCCCGTGCCGGCCTTCTCTTCCTCCACGTTGCAGACATAAAGGACGGGCTTGCCGGTCAGCAGCGCCATCTGCTTGAAGGCGTCGCGCTCCTCGTTGGCCACCTCGACGGTGCGGGCGGGCTTGCCGTCGCGCAGGACGGCCAGCACGCGCTCCATCAGGTCGGACAGGGCCTTGGCCTCCTTGTCCCCGCCCTTGGCCTTCTTCTGGAGCGGCGGCAGGCGCTTCTCCAGGCTTTCCATGTCGGCCAGCATGAGCTCCGTCTCCACCGTCTCGGCGTCCCGGACGGGGTCGATGGAGCCTTCGACATGGGTGATGTCCCCATCCTCGAAGCAGCGCAGCACATGGACGATGGCATCGACCTCGCGGATATTGGCCAGAAACTGGTTGCCCAGCCCCTCGCCCTTGGACGCTCCACGCACCAGGCCGGCAATGTCCACGAACTCAAGCTGGGTGGGGATGATCTTCTGCGACTTGGCGATCTCCGCCAGCTTGTCCAGCCGCGGATCGGGCACGCCGACCCGGCCGACATTCGGCTCGATGGTGCAGAAGGGATAGTTCGCGGCCTCGGCCGCCGCCGTGCTGGTCAGCGCGTTGAACAGGGTGGACTTGCCGACATTGGGCAGGCCGACGATACCGCAATTGAATCCCATGGGATGATGCTTCGCTGGAAGGTTCCGATCTGGTCCCGGTTATGGGCGATCCCGGCCCGGAATGCAAATGACGGGGGCGCATTGCATCCCGTCACCGGCCGTCACCGGCCGGTATGGCATCCCGTCACCGGCCGTCACCGGCCGGTATGGCATCCCGTCCCAAGCCGGCACTGGCCGGGAACGCCATGTGCCGGCCCGCCCGCCGCCACGCTTCCGCCATTTTGCCGGGCCAAATGATCAGCGGGGCGCGGGTTCGCCCTTGCCTAGGTCCCCCGGGGTTTGGCACTAGAGAGCCATCTCGAGGACGGATCCTACAGCGGGTTGGAACATGAAGCGGCACCTGGGAACGATTTGCCTGATGCTGATACTGGCCGGATGTCAGACGAAGCCGCCGCCGGCCCCCCCGGCGCCCGTGGTGGAGGCGCCGGCCCCGCCGCCCAAGCCGACCAGCATCGTGATGGAGGACAGCGATCTTGCCGGCTTCCAGGGCGCGCTGCGTGAATTGGGCGGCAAGCCCGTTGATGTTCCCGTGGGCTGGGCCAACCCGCTGACGGGCAAGCGCGGTTCCGTGAAGGTGCTGCGCGACGGTTATGACGGACAGAACCGCCCGTGCCGGGAGTTCCATTCCGTCGTCATCCTGGAGGAGATGTACCAGCACGCCACCGGCTTCTTCTGCCGGCAGCCCGACGGGGTCTGGGAGGTGGTGCAGGCGCGGGACTATCCTCTGTATCGCCACGGCTCCTGACGGGGCACAGCCGACGGAGGCCCCATGCGCCGCCCCTACCTGATCGCCGCCGCCCTGTTCGCCACCACGGCCCTGGCCGCCGTCCTGTGGCTGGGCGCTCGGGACACGGGGCCGGGGACGGATGATCCGGCCGGCATCCTGCTGCCGGAGAAAGCGGTCGGGCCCCTGGTCGACCTGCCGCTGCCCTCCGGCTCGGGCACTGTCCTGCCCATGGGGGATCCCGATCAGGCCTTTTCCGCCGACGGGCTGAAATCCATCCGCGATTTTGCGACGGCCAGCAACAGCAAGGCATTGCTGGTCTGGCACGCCGGCGCCCTGCAGCTTGAGATCTATGCCCCCGGCGTCCAGGCTGGCGACATGCTGGACGGTACGGGCCTGGTGCCGGGCCTTATGACGCTGCTGACCGGCCTTGCCCAGCGCGACGGCGTGGTGCCGGGGCTGGAAACCGGCATCGCCGCCTGGCTGCCGGAATGGGCCGGTGACGACCGCGGCCGCGTGACCCTGCGCCAGTTGCTGGAAGGCACCAGCGGCCTGGACGCGCCGGAGGCGCCGCCGGGCCCCGATGCCATCGCCTGGACCCTGTCGGCCCGCCTGGTGGCGGAACCGGGAAGCCGGTTCGAACCGCACGGCGTGGAAATGCAGGTGCTGGGCATCGTGCTGGCCCGCGCGGCCGGCGTGCCCGTGGCCGATTATCTGTCGGAGCGGCTGTGGCGGCCCCTTGGGGCACGGCCGGGCCTGCTGGCGGCAGGTTCGGGGGACGGGGCGGCCTATCTGCAATGCTGCGTGCGGGCCACGGCGCGGGACTGGCTGCGCCCCGGCCTGCTGTTGCTGGAAGGCGGGATGGCGGGGAATACGGCCCTGGTGCCGGCCCCCTGGCTGGACCAGATGCAACGGCCCATCCCCCATTCGCGCCATGACGGGCTGCGCACCCGGATGGCCTGGCCGTTCGAGGCGAAGAATGGCAACGGTGCCAGGAAACCCTTCACCGATGGTGACACGATCTTCTGGTCGGGGGAGGACGGGGCCCGGCTTTATGTGTCCAGGGGGCGGGAACTGGTGATCCTGCGGCTGGGGCCGGCTGCGGCGGACTGGGACGAATTGGCCCTGCCCAACCTGGTGTCAAAGGCCCTCATCACCCCGCCGGCGGAGTTCCGGTCGGTGAACGGGCTCAGCGTCCGCCGGGCAAGGGACCTGAACGGCAAGATCGACATGCCCCCCATCGTCAAGCCGCCTGCCGTTCCGAAGGTCACGGTGGAACCCCTGGCACCCCTGGAGGGGGAGGCCGCCGCATCTCCGCCACCTTGAGGCGAGGCGGGACGTCGGTCGACGTCCGGCCCTGATGTCCCGATCACTTCGATTTGAAGGCGCGCAGTTGCTTGTTGAATTCAGCGGCGAGGCGCTCCATCCGGCTGGAAGCGTCGTTGTAGCGGCGTGTCCAGTCGCCACCCGACCGGCCACGGCCTTCGAATTCCAGGCAGGAAAGGAATTCCTGCGTTTCCGCGACATAGGCCTTCACGGCCTGCTGTGCCGCGACCATCTCCGCTTCCTGCGCCGTGGCGCCGTCCGGCAGCACCGGCGGGTCGTTCAGCACGCATTCCGCCTGCGCGGCTCCCGCCAGGACCAGGAGCGCCACAGCCGACACAGGCACCATGAGTTTGTTCATCATCTAAGCCCCTATCTTTTCGTTGCCGCCTGATTGCAAGCAAGTTTCCGACTTCGTTTTTGGCTTTTGCAGCGGACGATGACAATCCGCCGGCGCCCCTCCCCGGGCTTACTTCTCACTATTCTATAAACATTCCCTTAACCATCCGCGGGCATTCCCCAGTTGAAAGGGTTGACGCCCCCGTTCGGTCGGATCAGCTTCTGATCGCTTGCGACTTCGGTCGTAGATACGCCTACAATTTCGTTACAAGCTCGGTTATACCTATGCGAAAGTATGCCGGCTGGGCAAGGGGCAATCCCCACCGGACGGGCCGGGTGGGCGTTTTAATAAAATGCAATACAAACGGACGTTTGCCTGGAAGCGGTAAGTTTTGAGAGGTCTTTCGCCGGGTTCCGCAATGCACAATGGGAATGAATTGGTTTTCGCCCATGCGGTAGCCCGGACGAAGTATCTGGTTATGCTTGCGGAGTTAAGGACAGGAGAGGTTCAGCCAGATGAGCAACATCAATCGGACTATGCGACCGGCCGGGGCCGGGGCTCCCGCCAAGGGGGCGGCCGGGGGGCGTGGCACGCTTTTCGGCAACTGGTCCATCAGCCGCAAGATTGCCTTTTCCATTGCCGTGCCGGTCATCATCGGCCTCGGGGCGGTGATCGGGCTCAGCGCCGCGTCGATGAGCAGCGCCATGCTGGAACTGTCGAAGCGCTCGGAAAGCCAGGTGACCGAGATGCTGGCCGCCCAGATGTCGGCTGCCGTCCGGTTCAAGAATGCCGATGCCATCGCCGATGCCTATGCCGATCTGGCCAATGCCCCCGGCACCAGCCTGTCGGCTGTGAAGGTCGTGGACGCCGATGGCGACGTGCTGATCGAGTATCCGACCAAGGACAAGCCGCTGCCGGACGGCGTGCCCGGGTTCGATTTCTCCTCGGCCAAACTGCCCAACGCGGTGCCGGAACTGAAGGTTCTGGACATGGGGAATTTCCTGGTGGCGCAGGCCCCCGTGCGGGCCGGTGCCAACCGTGACCAGGTGGGCACCCTGACCGTGGCCTGGAGCCGGTCCAATGTGCAGTCGGCGATCTCGTCGGCCGCCATGGGCAATTCGATCATCGCCATCATCGTGCTGGCCGTGTTGATCGGCATCCTGGTCCTGATGCTGCACAAGATCGTGGGCAGCCCGCTGAAGGAGATGCAGGGCGCGATGTCGAAGCTGGCCGGCGGCGACCTGAGCGTTCAGGTCCCCGGCATCCATCGCGGTGACGAGATCGGCGCCATGGCGCAGTCGGTGCAGGTCTTCAAGGACAATGCCCTTGAGGTGGACAACCTGCGCCGCCGCCAGGAGGAGGCCGAGCGTCAGGCCGCTGTGGAGAAGAAGGCCGCCATGGAGAAGCTGGCGTCCGACTTCGAAAGCTCCGTCAAGGGTGTCGTGGCCGAACTGTCGGGCGCTTCCAGCCAAGTGCAGTCCACGGCCGAGGGCCTGTCCGCCTCGGCGGAGGAAAGCCGCGCCCAGACCAGTGCCGTCGCCGCCGCCACGCAGCAGGCCAGCGCCAATGTGCAGTCGGTGGCCAGCGCCACGGAGGAACTGGCCGGTTCGCTGGCCGAGATTTCCAACCAGGTCAACACCTCCGCCCGCATCGCCCGCGATGCCGCCAAGACAGCCGAGAAGACCAACGGCACCGTCCAGTCGCTGGCCCAGCGCGCCCAGTCCATCGGCGACGTGGTGAAGCTGATCTCCGACATTGCCAGCCAGACCAACCTGCTGGCCCTGAACGCGACCATCGAGGCGGCCCGCGCCGGTGAAGCCGGCAAGGGCTTCGCGGTCGTGGCTTCGGAGGTCAAGAGCCTGGCCAACCAGACGGCCAAGGCCACCGAGGAGATCGCCAGCCAGATCACCACGATGCAGGACGCCACCAAGGAGGCGGTCGACGCCATCGTCACCATCAGCCGCACCATCGCGGAGATCAACGACATCTCCGAGATGGTCGCCGGCGCGGTGGAGGAACAGGACGCCGCCACCAAGGAGATCGCCCGCAACGTGCAGCAGGCCTCCATGGGCACGATGGAAGTGACCCGCAACATCGAAAGCCTGGAACAGGTGGCGCACCAGACCGGTTCGTCGGCCACGGACATGCTGGCCGCGGCCCGGAACATGGCCCGGCAGTCCGGCATGCTGGGTCAGACCGTGGATCGGTTCCTGGCCCAGGTGCGCAGCGCCTGATCCATCCGCATCATTGCTGAACCTTTCCGAACAGGCCCCTATCCACCCGGATGGGGGCCTTTTCGTTGCGGTGGCAGCCGGTCGATGCTGCTATGATCATGGTTAATGCCAGATCCCGGTGAGTGGAACTCATCGCAAGCTGGTACGGCGGCGACTGCCGTCACACGCCACTTGGCGGGCGCCGGCGCCCGCGGATGTGGTCGCGGGCGCTTGAGGTGCCGAAAACCTTGACCATCGGTCAGGATTTTGGCCGCTGTATAATGCCTTGCGACGGTCACGTCGGCGAAGGCCAGGTGTACGTCGGCAAAGGAGCGGAGATGCGCTTCATCGGTCTGGTGGCGATGTCGGTCCTGACCTTGGCGGTGGCCTGCCACCGCGGCTCCGCCCAGGCCCCGGGCGATCCTGTCAGCCTGTCGGACCAGCGGCCCCGGATCGAGGGGCTGTTGCGGGATCTGGCGGCCGTGCTGCTGGCCGACCCCATCCTGCTGGACGGGGTACGCAGCGCCAGTGCCGGCAATGATGATTGGCCGCCGGCCCTGATCGCCGAGCGCGACAACCAGTGGCGCCTGCAGGCCAAAAGGGGTGTGGGCCCCCTTCTGGATCAGGTGCTGGGCGGGCCGCTCTCACGGCAACTGGTTCTGCTGCGGTTGCCGCTGGCCGGTCTGCTGGCCGACCTGGCCTTGATGGATGATCGCGGCCTGCTGATCGCCGCCACCCGGCTGACCAGCGATTATGACCAGTCCGATGAGCCGAAATTCATGGAAACCCTGCCGGCCGGGCCGGGGGCGATACTGGTGGAACCCCCCGCTTACGACGAATTGGCCGATGATTACGTCATCGCGGCCAGCATCACGCTGACCGACCCGTGGACGGGCCGGCCCATCGGGGTGCTGACCGCCAATATCGCCCTGGACACGCTGGACCGCTGACGCTGCCCCTGCCGGACCCGGATCAGGCCTTTTCCGTGCCGCCATTGCCGGCCGACCAGGCCTCCGGCGCGTGCAGGAACTTTTCCACCTCCGACAGGGTGTGACTGTCGAAGTAATTGCCCTCGCGGGCCACGCGCAGCACATCCCACCAGGTGGCCAGGGCGTGCAGCTTCACGCCCATGTCGGCCATGGTCTGTTCGGACTGCGGGAAGATGCCGTAATGGAACACGACCCAGATATGCTCCACGATGGCGCCGGCATCGCGCAGCGCCTTGACAAAATTGATCTTCGATCCGCCCTCGCTGGCCAGATCCTCCACCAGAAGCACACGCTGGCCCTCCAGCAGCTGCCCTTCGATCTGGGCGTTGCGGCCAAAGCCCTTGGGCTTCTTGCGCACATAGAGCATGGGCAGGTCCATGGCGTCGGAGATGAAGGCGGCATAGGGGATGCCGGCCGTCTCGCCGCCCGCCACGGCGTCGAACGCCTCGAACCCCGCCTCGCGGCAAAGCTGATCCTTGGCCGCATTGATCAGGAAGCGCCGGGCGCGCGGAAAGCTGATCAGCTTGCGGCAATCGATATAGACGGGGCTGGCGCGGCCGGACGTGAAGATGAACGGCTTTTCCGCGTTGAACAGGACCGACTTGGTCTCGATCAGGATGCGGGCTGTCTGGGTGGCGGCGGTGGCGGCGTCGATCATGGCATGTTCCTGCGGACGGGTGGGGGCGGGTTGAACCGGGGCCGGGAGATCTTGACCCCGGTATCCGCGCCGACGGGCACGGCTATTAGACGAGGCGCCAGTCCAGACGCTCGCCCGAACGGAAGGGCAGCACGGCGTTGCGGCCGTCGACATCCAGGATGTCGGGCACGGTCAGGCCGCTTCTCTCCAGCGTGATGGTGTCTGCGTTGGGGGCCAGCCCATAGAAGGCGGGGCCGTTCAGGCTGGCGAAAGCCTCCAGCCGGTCCAGCGACCCTTCCTCGTCGAAGACCTGGGCATAGAGTTCGATGGCGGTGGCGGCGGTATAGATGCCGGCACAGCCGCAGGCCGTTTCCTTGGCGCCGACCGGGTGCGGCGCGCTGTCGGTGCCCAGGAAGAACCAGGGTTCCCCCGAGGTCGCCGCCTCGCGCAGGGCGAGCCGGTGGGTTTCCCGCTTGGCAATGGGCAGGCAGTAGAGATGCGGGCGGATGCCGCCCGCGAAGATGCTGGACCGGTTGATCATCAGGTGATGCGCCGTGATGGTGGCAGCCAGCCGGCCGGCTGGTCCGTGCCTGCGCACCACCGCCACACCTTCGGCCGTGGTGATATGTTCCAGTACGATCTTCAGGTCGGGGTGCCGGTCCATGATCCGGGGCAGGACACTATCGATGAACACCGCCTCGCGGTCGAAAATGTCGATCTTCTGGTCCGTCACCTCGCCATGCACCAGCAACGGCAGGCCGACCCTGGCCATGCGGTCCAGTGCCGGCGCCACCTTGTCCAGGTCGGTGACCCCATGGGCGGAATTGGTGGTGGCATGGGCCGGATACATCTTCACGGCGGTGAATATCCCGGCCTTGTGCCCGGCTTCCAGGTCATCGGGATCGGTGCCGTCGGTCAGGTACGCCGTCATCAGCGGCCGGAAGCCGCTGCCGGCCGGCAGGGCATCCATGATCTCCGCCCGATAGGCATCGGCCTGGGCGGCGGTGACGACGGGGGGCACCAGGTTGGGCATGACGATGGCACGGCCAAGCTGTGCTGCGGAATGCGGCAGCACGGCGCGCAGCATGGCGCCGGTGCGCAGATGCAGGTGCCAATCGTCCGGGCGATGGATGGTCAGGCGCTGCGGGCCTGGCTGTGCGGGCGCGGTCATGTCGTTCGATCCCCTGGCAGTTGCCGGATTGTCTAGGGCCAAAGCCCCTGCCACTCAAGCGTTGCGGTGGAAGGCCGGGCCTGCGCCGGGGACGGGCGGCCCCGCAAGAGGGGTGGTGATGCGCGGCTGGGTTGTTGACCGCCGGCCGGGAACTTCATAGGCTTGCAATCCGTCGGCCGGGCTTCGGACCTGTCCGGCCATCTGCGGGCCCCGCCATTTCCCACCACCCTTCATGGCAGGTGTCGTTGATGCGTGTCCCCGGCCGCCCATGGCGGTTCCTTCCGGCCGTCCTGCTGGCGGCGATCCTGTTGCAGCCGGCCACCGTTGCCGGGGCGCCGGATGGGGCCGGCCCGCAGCCTGTGACCGAAGGGCCTGCCGTCGAAATCGTGTGCGGCCCCTTGCCCTTCGTGTCGGACGGGCCGGCATGCGAGCGGGGGATCGGGGCCGAACTGGCCCGTGCGGCCTGCGGGGATGCCGGCCTTCAGTGCCGGTTCCAGCAATATCCCTGGCCGCGCGCCCAGAAGGAAGTGGAGATGGCGGCGGCCGATATCCTGATCGGCCCCTATTACACGCCGGAACGGTCGACCTGGCTGGTGTTCAGCCAGGAATATTTCTATGTCGATCAGATGTGGCTGTTCCGGTCGGTGCCGCCGGGCGACGCCCCCCTGCCATCACAGGAACCACGGCTGATCGGCGTCCCGCTGGGCTGGGCTGTGGGGGGCGACCTGGAACGCCGGCCGGGCACGGTGCTGGAGATCGTGCGGACCGTTGACCTGGCGTTGAACCTGCTTCTGATGGGGCGGCTGGATGCGGTGGCGGCCCATGCCCGGGCCGTGGCCCGGTTCCAGGCCGAGCGCCCGGGCAGCCGCCTGCTGCCGGCGGGTCAGCCGCTCTCCGCCCAGCGTTCCTACATGGGCTTTTCCCGCCCCTTCGCCGCGTCGCTGGAACGGCGGATGTTCGAAGCGGCCTATGAACGGGTGCTGGCCGGTCCCGCCTATGCGGATATCCTGGCCCGCAACAAGCCGTTGCCCGACATGCGGACCGAGGTGGCGGCGCGCGGGCACCGTTTCCGCCCCTGATGCGGCCGGCACCGTCCTGGCCTGCACAATTGCCCCCGCACGCCGGGGCCGGCGGGCGTTACCATGCCGGCGCGGCGCCACCACCGCCATCCTGCGGACGGGCGCGCCCTGAACCAAGGGGAAGGGGTCCTGCATGTCCGGCAAGGAACATCACTACGCCGTCACCGTCACCTGGACCGGCAATCAGGGGACGGGGACCAGCGGCTATCGCGCCTATAGCCGTGCCCACCGGATCGAGGCGGGGGCCAAGCCCGCCATCCAGGGTTCTTCCGATCCTGGCTTCCGCGGCGACGCGGCCTGCTGGAACCCGGAGGATCTGCTGGTCGCCTCGCTGTCGGCCTGTCACAAGCTCTGGTATCTGGGCCTGTGTGCGGGGGCCGGTATCGTCGTCACGGCCTATGAGGATCGGGCGGAAGGCTGGATGAGCGAACTGCCGGGCGGGGAGGGGCAGTTCACGCGCGTCCTGCTGCGCCCGCGCGTGACCCTGGCGCCCGGCAGCGATGTGGAAAAGGCCCGCCACCTGCACCATACCGCGCATGAGAAATGCTTCATCGCGCGGTCGGTGAATTTCCCCGTGGAAGCCCTGCCGGAATTCCATACGGGCTGACAGGGCTTATGCCAACTAGCGATGAGTAGAACTCATCGCTAGTTGGTGCGGCGGCGACCGCCGCCGCACCGCTCGTGCGGCGGAGCCAAGCCAACGAATGTTGGCGCCGGCGCATGCCCACGAATGTGGGCGCCGGCGATTGAGGGTGGTGATCAGAACCTATAGGTTCTGATCACCACAAAATAGTATTATACCAATCTCCCTAATGATTGACCGTTGCCCATTGCCTTGAAGCGATTTGTCGAATTTTCCCTGTTTGTGCGATGAGGCTGTTCCATGCGTTGCAGCAGGCATCAACGATATCGTTGTAATCATTGAATATTCTGTTTCCGAGGAAATTCTGGCGCAGGTACTGCCAGATATTTTCGACGGGATTGAGTTCGGGGCAATAGGGTGGCAGATGAAGGATGCTGATAGTATCGGGGACCTTCAGTCTTCCGCCTGTCTGGTGCCATCCGGCCCCGTCGAGAATGAGAACGGCGTGGCTTCCCGGCTGGACCTGAGTGGCGATTTCAGCCAGATGCTTGTTCATTGCTTCTGCGTTGGCACGGGGCAGGACCAGGGCGGCACCGACATCGCGTGCCGGGCAGACAGCGCCGAAGATATAGGCCCAGCTATAGCGGGTGTCCTTTAACTGGCGGGGCCGGCTGCCCTTGTCGGCCCAGACGTAGGTGAGCGTTCCCTGTTGCCCGACGCGGGCCTCGTCCTGCCACCACAATTCCAGCGGCTTGCCGCTTGCGTGCTCCGGGATCACATCGGCGACCAGCGCGGTGAAGTTTTTTTATGCGTCTCAAGGGCTTGCGTGTCCTGACCCGGGTGACGCGGTCGGGCTGAGATGTGGCTGAAGCCCAGGCGGTGCAGGATCTTGCCCACCCCTCCTTCGGCGATTGCCACGTGAAAGCGATCAGAAATCCGTATCGCCAGATCACTCAAACGCCAGCGAACGATGCCATCCTTCTCCGGGTCGGGGCCCTGGCGCACCCAACTGGCAAGCTCTTCCAGTTGTTCTGCGGACAAAATCCCAGGCCGGCCCTTTGATCGACGATCCGCCAGGCCGGCTATCCCCTCCGCGTTATAGCGGTGCACCCAATCCCGTAACGTCTGGCGATCCATGCCGGCAGCCGCAGCCGCTTCCTCCCGCGTCTTGCCTTCCGCAATCAGGGCAAGCGCCAAAAGGCGGCGGGCCACATTCGCATCCCGGCTCCCCACCGCCTCCCGACGTAGCGTCGCCGCATCCGAACCTTCACGGATAATCTTGATTGCCCCTGACATCGCCACCCCCAACGCTCAAAATGCGCGATAAGGGAATCACAGCCACGCTGTCAGGGGAATCTCCCATATCACAACGAGAGTCACTTCATCGGCGGGTTGGTATTACTTCTTCAACCCGATCTCCCGCAGGCGCTGATCCAGGAACGCACCCGCCGTCAGGTCGGCCGACAGGCGGACATCGGGCCGCGGGTGCAGGAACATGGGCATGGAATAGCGCGACACATTATGCTCGGGCGGCGGGTTCACGACGCGGTGGGGCGTGGCCGGGATGTAGTTGTTGGACGCCAGTTTCAGCATGTCGCCGCCATTCACGGCGATCATCCCGGCATCGCATGGCACGTCATGCCAGTTGCCCGCCGTGTCCTGCGCCTGCAGCCCCGGTTCGCTGCCCGTGACCAGCAGGGTGATCAGGTTGATATCCTCGTGCGCGGCGGCGCGCACGGCCCCCGGCTCATACCCCTCGCCGATGGGCGGATAGTGCAGGATGCGGAAAAGCGTGCTGGTGGAGCCCTGCATCATGCCGGGCAGCGGCTCGAAGAAGGCGTCACGCACCGCGGCCGGCACATTGGCCTGTATCCAGCCCAGCAGGGTGTCGCCCAGGGTCCGCAGGTCGGCATACATGCGGTCCGTCGCCCCCTTCACTGGCGGCGGCAGCCGGCGGTTCGGATAGACATGGTAGAATTCCTTCAGGTCCTTGACGGCGCTGTCCTTGGCGTTTTCCGATTTGAAGGGGAAATAGCCGTCCTGGATTTCCGGATCGAACCGGTAGTCGAACTTGTCGTCACCGGCGAAGAAGCCGGCCCAGACCTTGTACAGTTCCCCGATCAGGGCGGTGTCGATCGGATGGTTGCGCAGCACGGCGAAGCCCGTCTCATGCATGGAACGGGTGAACTGCCCGGCGGCGTCGGGGGCCTGGAAATCCACGGTGGCGATGTTGAACATGGGGGATGTGCCCTGGTGTTGGCGGTTCTTGGTGCATGGTTGCCCCCCTATCATCACGCAGCCCCGCCGGGCGTCAATAGCGTGCGGCCATCCCGGCCGGGTTATCTCCCGGTGCGATAACCTGCCACCGATGCCAGGGGAGCCTTGCCATCCATCCGCCTTCCAGGCCAAAATGTTGCGAATGATTTGCGATTGGCGGCGGGCGGGATGAACGAGCCGAAGGAAAAAAGCCGCTGGCGGCCCCTTTACATGGCGCTTGGCTATGTCTGCGTGGCGCTGGCCATGGCTGGCGCGGTGCTGCCGGTATTGCCGACGACGCCCTTCCTGCTGGTGGCCTTGTGGGCCTATTTCCGGTCCCATCCGGAAAAGGCGCAAAAGCTGCTGGATCATCCGCGCTTCGGCCCGCCGTTGCGCGACTGGCGCGAACAGGGCGCCATCCCGACCCGGGCCAAGATCGCGGCCGTGGCCGTCATGTCCCTGTCCTGGCTGATCGTGTTCCTGACGGCGACCAACCCCTGGGTGCCGGTCGTGGTGGGCGGCATCCTGTGTTGCACGGCGACCTTCGTCGCCACGCGCCCCGCCCCGAAAAGGAAAAAGGGGCAACCCGTCGCCGGGCCGCCCCTTTCCTGAACGCCGCCGGGTATCAGCCCGCCAGCAGCCCGCGCAACTGTCGTCCGGCCACGGCCAGCATGGCGATGTCCAGATGCGCCACCGTGCGCAGTTCGGCCAGCAGCGACTGGATGCGGTCCAGCGGCCCCTGCCGCTGGCCGGCCCAGCTTTCAAACCGGTCGCCCTGGTCCTGCGGCTGGGCCAGCACACGGGCCGTCAGCCGGGCCTGCAGGTTGAACAGATCGTCCAGTGCGGCGGCGACCGCCTGGCGTTGCCAGTGGTTCTCCGTCTTCACCTCCGCCGTGCGCTCGCGCAGATATTCCAGGCCCAGGCGGTCGCCCAGATCGAAATAAAGGCTGGCGACATCGGCGGCATCGCTGCCCACCTCCACCGCGATTTCCGCGATATCGGTCGCGGCCGCCAGCAGGGGCAGGGCCGCGACGCGGCGCGTAAGGTCGCCCGGCACGCCGTCCTTGGACCAGTTGCCCGCCGTTTCCGCCAGCCATTTCAGGGCCGTCGGCGACAGCACGTCGGGCAGGTGCCCCGTCAGTTCGCCGACCACGGGGGACAGGCGCTCGCATTCCGCGGCGATGTCCAGCGGATAGGCGCCGTGGGCCAGCACCCAGGGCACGGCCCGGCGCATCAGCCGGCCCGTGAACAGCATCATGGCGGTCTGCGCCGATGCCGGCACCTTGGTGTCCAGCCCCTCCACGGCTTCCCACAATCCGCGCAGGCCGAAGGCGTCGCGGACGATCAGATAGGCGCGGGCGACATCGCCCTCGCTGCGGCCCGTCTGTTCCACCATTTCCCAGGTGAAGGTGGGGCCGACGCGGTTCACCATGCCATTGGTGACGGAGCTGCAGATGATTTCCCGCCGCAACTGGTGGCGGCAGATGGCGTCGCCGAACCTTTCGCGCAGCGCGTCGGGGAAATAACGCATCAGGTCGCGTTCCAGCACCGGGTCGTCGGGCAGGTCGGAGGCCAGCAGCCGATCGTACAGGTCGATCTTGGCATAGGCCAGCAGCACGGCCATTTCCGGCCGGGTCAGACCGCGCCGGGCATTGGCGCGGGCGGCCACCTCCTCGTCATCGGGCAGGAACTCGATCGCGCGGGACAGTTTGCCGCCCTTCTCCATCCACCGCGCGAAGCGGGCCTGGTCCTCCAGCGTCTCCACGGCCACGGCCTGGGCGATGGTCAGGGCCTGGGTCTGCTTGTAATTGTCGGCCAGGACCAGGGCGGCCACATCGTCCGTCATGCCCGCCAGCAGCACGTCGCGCTGTTCGCGCGTCATGCCACCCTTGTCCATCACGTCGCGCAGCAGGATCTTGATGTTCACCTCGTGGTCGGAGGTGTCGACGCCGGCCGAATTGTCGATGGCATCGGTGTTGATCGCGATGCCGGTCAGCGCCGCCTCGATGCGGCCGCGCTGGGTGAAGCCCAGGTTGGCCCCTTCGCCCACGACCTGGACGCGCAGCTCGCGGCCATTGATGCGGATGGGGTCATTGGCCTTGTCGCCGGCGTCGGCGTTGGTCTCCTCGCTGCATTTGACATAGGTGCCGATGCCGCCCAGCCACAGCAGCTCCGCCTTGGCTTTCAGCACGGCACGCATCAGTTCGGCCGGGGTCACGCGCTCGGCCTGGATGTCCAGGGCGGCCCGGATCTCCGCCGACAGCGGCAGCGACTTGGCATTGCGGTCGAAAATGCTGCCGCCCGGCGACAATTTCGTCGTGTCGTAATCGGCCCAGGAGGAACGCGGCAGGTCGAACAGCCGCTTGCGCTCCGCCCAGCCGGTCGCGGCATCGGGGGTGGGATCGATGAAGATGTGGCGATGGTCGAAGGCGGCGACCAGGCGGATATGGCGGGACAGCAGCATGCCGTTGCCGAACACGTCGCCCGACATGTCGCCCACGCCGACCACTGTGAATTCCTCGTTCTGGATGTCCTTGCCCCGTTCGCGGAAATGCCGCTTCACCGCCTCCCAGGCGCCGCGGGCCGTGATGCCCATGCCCTTGTGGTCATAGCCGGCCGACCCGCCCGAGGCGAAGGCATCGTCCAGCCAGAAGCCATATTCGCGGGATACGGAATTGGCGATGTCGGAGAAGGTGGCCGTACCCTTGTCGGCGGCGACCACCAGATAAGGATCGTCGCTGTCCAGCCGCACCACGTCATGCGGCGGCACGACCGCGCCGTTGCGCAGGTTGTCGGTGATGTCCAGCAGGCCGCGCATCATGGTCTTGTAGCATTCGACCACTTCGGCCATCAGCACGTCGCGCCCGGCGCTGGCCGGCGGCGGGTTCTTCACGACGAAGCCGCCCTTGCTGCCCACGGGCACGATGACCGCGTTCTTGACGATCTGTGCCTTGATCAGGCCCAGGATCTCGGTACGGAAATCCTCCCGCCGGTCGGACCAGCGGATGCCGCCGCGCGCCACCTTGCCGCCGCGCAGGTGGATCGCTTCCACCCGCGGGCTGTAGACCCAGATTTCCCGCCAGGGGCGGGGAAGCGGCAGGTCATCGATGGAACCGCTGTCCAGCTTGAAGCTGATATAGGATTTCGGTTTGCCGTCGCCGGCCTTCTGGAAGAAATTGGTGCGCAGCGTGGCGCGGATGATGTTCAGCATCCGGCGCAGGATGCGATCCTCGTCCAGGTTCGACACATCGTCCAGCGCGTGGTCGATCTCCAGGATCAGGCCCTTGCGCCGGGTGTCCACCTCGTCACGGCCCAGCCGGGTCAGCAGTGCCGGATCATGGCTCATGCGGAACAGGTCCAGCAACAGCCGGGCGATGCCGGCATGGGCCGCCAGCGTGTTTTCGATATATTCCTGGCTGAAGTCGAACTTGGCCTGTTTCAAATACTTGGCATAGGCGCGCAGGGCCGTGACCTCCCGCCAGTCCATGCCGGCCAGCAGCACCAGGCGGTTGAAACCGTCGGATTGCGCCTGGCCCGTCCAGACGCGCAGGAACGCCTCCTCGAACGCGGCCTTCACACGGTCCAGTTCGACGGCACTGCCGTCGGCTGTGCGCATGTCGAAATCCTGCATGAAGATGTTGGGCGTGTCGCCGGCCAGCTCCACCTCGAACGGCCCGCCCTCGGCCAGGATGCGCAGGCCCAGATGCTCCAGCATGGGCAGCACCTTGGACAGTTCCACGGGCGTGCCTGCCTGATAGACCTTGAAGAACAACTGATCGGCGTCGGCTTCCACCGGCCGGTACAGGTTCATCGCGATGCCGCCCCTGGACAGGATCTGCTCCACCCGCGCGATGTCCACCACGGCGTCATCGGGGGTATAGGCTTCCTGGTAGGAGGCGGGCAGGCTGCCGGCATATTTGCGGGCCAGCGCCAGGCCGGTGGCCTCGCCCCTTTCCTCCACCAGCGCCTGGGTCAGCCGGTCGCGCCAGCCGCGGGCCGTTTCGATCAACTGGTTTTCAAGCTCGACCACATCCACGTCGGGCAGCTTGCCGGGTGTGGTCTGGATGATCAGGTGGACCCGTGCCAGCACGCTTTCCGCCAGGGCGACATTCACCTGGGTGCTGGTGCCGTCATAGGCCCTTTCGATCAGAGCCTGCAGGCGCCGGCGCAGATCGGTATCGTAACGTTCGCGGGGAACATAGATCAATGCGGAAACGAAACGTTCAAACGGGTCCTTGCGCACGAACAGGGCGATGCGCTGGCGTTCCTGGAGATGCAGGACGCCATTGGCGATGTCGCTCAATTCGTCATCACCGATCTGGAACAGTTCCTCCCGCGGGTAGGTCTCCAGGATATGGACCAGCGCCTTGCCGTCATGGCCCCTCGGATCGAAGCCGGAACGGGCCAGCACGCGGTTCACCTTCTGGCGCAGGAACGGGATGTCGCGGGCCGAACGGTTATAGGCGGTGCTGGTGAACAGGCCGACGAACAGGCGCTCGCCGATCTCCTCCCCGCTGGTGTTGAACAGCTTGACCATGATGGCGTCCAGCGGCGCGCGGCGATGGACCGTGCTGTCCTTGTTGGACTTGGTCACCATCATGAAGCGCGGCTGGCGCACGAAGGCCCGGACCTCCGGCGGCAGGGCGGAGAAATGGCGCAGCCCGTCGAAGACGCTGACATCGTCGTCGCGCAGCAGGCCCAGCCCCTCACCGCCCAGGATGTCCAGCGTCTCCTCATCCTTGTCGCGGCCCAGCCGGTATTCGCGCACGCCCAGGAAGATGAAATGGTCCTCGTCCATCCAGCGCAGGAAGGACAGGCCCTCCTTCACTTCTTCGGAGGAAAGGGGCAGGGGGGATTGCTCGCTTGCGGCCAGCGTGTCGGCCAGGCGCGCGCGCATGGCCTGGAAATCGGCCACGGCGGCGCGCACATCGGCCAGCACGGTGGCGACCCCGGCCCGGATGGCCTCGATCTCGGCCGGATCGGTGCGTTGGTCCACCTCGATATGCATCACCGATTCCAGCAATGCCGCGGCGGGTGCGTCCTCGGCGGTGTAGATGGCTGTCAGGCGGCCATTGGCATCGCGGGTGGCGCGTATGACAGGGTGGACGACCAGATGTACGGTCAGGCCGCGGCGGTTCATTTCCGCCGACACGCTGTCGACCAGGAAGGGCATGTCGTCGTTGACGATCTCCACCACCGTGTGGTGGGCATGCCAGCCATCGCTGTCCATGCGCGGGTTCACGACCCGCACCAGCGCTTCGCCGGGCCGCCGGATGCAGGCGAACTGCATGATGGCAATCGCCGCACCGTACAGTTCATCGGCCGTGGACCGCAGCATGTCGTCGGGCGACACGTTGCGGTAGAAAGCCCTGACAAACGCCTCGGCCAGACCGGCCTTTTCCTTCGACAGGCGGGAACGCAACCTCGCGACCACCTGCTCCAACAGCTCGGACTTACGCTGTTCGAGCTTGAACGCCATGACTGATCTCCCACTATGGCACCGTATCTTGTCGGAGCCCATGGATCGGCCCCGGCACGGTTTGCCGGGGCACCTTGCGCCATTTATGTGTCCGCAGAAAGGCCTTGGCGGTGATGTTCGGAGAACCGAAACGCAAATGCCGCCGATGGGCTGGTATACGGCATTCCATTGCTTTACAAGCGACTGCGGCTTTGTTTTCGAATCCGCTGCCAAGCGCGGCACCGCAGGAGAGGGGGAAAGGCACCCGTGCCCATGGCCGACTCGACCGTCCTGGGTCTGACCGCCGTCATCGTCGCGGTGACGGACGAGGTGCCGCGTGTGCTGGTGGTGCGGCGCATGACGCACAATCTGGCCACCCCCGAACAGCGCGATGCCACCGAAGGGCTGGACGCGCTGCCCTTCGGCCCGTTCGCGGCCGAGCGCGACCGCACGCTGGAACAGGGCCTGCGCCGCTGGGTGGAGGCACAGACCGGCCTGCCGCTACGCTATGTCGAGCAGCTCTATACCTTCGGGGACAAGTACCGTGACCCGCGCGAGCTGGAAGGGGGGCCGCGTGTAGTTTCCGTGGGCTATATGGCGCTGGCGCGCGAGGCGCCGCTGTCGGGCAGCGGGGCCGCGGAATGGCACGACTGGTACGATTACTTCCCCTGGGAGGATTGGCGCGATGGCAAGCCGGACATCCTGACCCGGACCATTGCGCCCGCCCTGTCGCGCTGGATCGCCGCCGCGCCGGACACCGCCATCGCCGCGGCCCGGGCCGAGCGTGTCTCCACCACCTTCGCGGAGGAGGAATTGTGGGACACCGAGCGCGTGCTGGAGCGCTACGAGCTTCTATACAGCGCCGGGCTGGTGGAGGAGGCGCGGCGCGACCGTGCCATCCGCCAGCGCCTGGGGCTGGTCCTGGACAATGGCCATCTGGATGAACCCGGTCTGGCCGCCCGCATGGGGTCGCCCATGGCGCAGGACAACCGGCGCATCCTGGCGGTGGCGCTGGGCCGCCTGCGGGGCAAGCTGAAATACCGGCCGCTGGTCTTCGATCTGCTGCCGCCGCAATTCACCCTGTTCCGCCTGCAGCGCACCGTGGAGGCCCTGTCGGGCGTGCAGTTGCACAAGCAGAATTTCCGCCGACTGGTGCTGGCCGGCGGGCTGGTGGAGGCTACCGGCACGCAGGAGGCCCGAACGGGCGGGCGGCCGGCCGAGCTGCACCGGTTCCGCCGCGACGTGCTGCGGGAACGGGTGGCGGCCGGCATCGGCCTGCCGCAGGTCCGCATGGTGGATTGAGGCCGGTGGGGATGATCGAAACCGACCGTCTGATCCTTCGCCCCTGGCGGGACGGGGACCTGGAGGCCCTGGCCGCCATCAATGCCGATCCCGCCGTCAGTCGCTGGCTGGGTGGGCCCATCACACGCGACATGACGGCTGCTGCCATCGCGCGGCAGCAGGAGTATCAGCAGCGGCTGGGCTTCTGCTATTGGGCGGCGTGCCTGCGGGACGGGGGCGGTCTGGTCGGCATGATCGGGTTGCAGCCCACACGGTTCGACGCGCATTTCACCCCCGCCATCGATATCGGCTGGCGTCTGGGCGCGGCATGGCAGGGGCGCGGCCTGGCGACGGAGGGGGCCCGCGCGGCGCTTGATTTCGGCCGGCGGCAGGCAGGCCTGTCCGATATCGTGGCCATCACCGCTGTCGGCAACCATGCCAGCCGGGCCGTGATGGAGCGGATCGGTCTGATCCGTGACGCTGATGGCGATTTCGACCATCCGTCGCTGGCGACGGACCATCCGCTGTGCCGGCACGTGCTGTATCGGTCGCCGGCCGCCTAAGCAGGTTCCTCCAGATCGGGCCACACATGGCCTGGCCTGGCCTGGAGGAACCTGCCGACTCCATGGTTTGCAGATTTTCCGAGCCCGCCCATCTGTGGGCGGCGTTCGGAAAATCTGCTTATACCAACTTGCGATGAGTAGAACTCATCGCAAGTTGGTCCGGCGGCGACGGCCGCCGCGCCGCTCGTGCGGTGCAGCCAAGCCAACGAATGTTGGCGCCGGCAATTGAGGGCGGTGACCAGAACCAATAGGTTCTGGTCACCGCAAAATAGTATTAGAGCCGTATTGCCGGTGATCGGCACCCGGGCCGAAAAAAACGGCGCCGGTGGCAGGAAACCTGCCAGCCGACGCCGCCACCCGGGTCGGGCCCCACCACGGACCCAATTCCACACCATGCTGCCCGCCTGTCGCCAGCCGGTGGAGAGCCCAATATCTCCGCCGCATGTGCGGGTAACCGGATTGCGAATCGCGTGCCAAGTGTGGTGCCGGTTGCCCGGCCTTCAGGATCAGGCACTTGGACGGCCGGACCGGGATGGTGGCGGCATGAACCTTGCCCAAAAGGGCGGCACTGGCGCGTAAATGGGCGGACCCTGCAAAAAAAGGAGGGCGGCCGGGGATGACCCCGACCGCCCACAAGGTCGACCGCCGTGAAATGACCGGACAACGGCGGTCGTAGAGGACCCTGATGGCCGGTACGGCCCCGCTGGGGCGCGGTACCGGGCGTGTGAAAAGTCATCCCGCCGGACGCAGGGCCGCGGCCTGGCGGGCCAGTTCGGTGATCGCCGCCCAGTTGCCATCCTTCACCAGCCTGGCCGGCGTCACCCAGGACCCGCCCACGCACATGACATTGGGCAGGGCCAGGAAATCGGGGGCTGTGGAGGCGGTGATGCCACCGGTCGGGCAGAAGCGGATCTTCGACAGGGGCGAGGCCACGGCCTTCAGCATGTCGATGCCGCCCACCACCGTGGCGGGGAACAGTTTCTGGTGATGGATGCCGCGCGACAGCAGATACATCATCTCTGCCGGGGTGGCGACGCCGGGCAGATAGGGGATGGTGCTGTCCAGCACCGCATCCACCAGGTCGGGATAGGCGCCGGGGCTGACGATGAACCTGGCGCCCGCGTCGGCCACATCCTTCACCTGCGCCTTGTCGATCACGGTGCCGGCCCCGACGACCGCGCCCGGCACCTTGGCCATGATGGCCATGGCATCCAGGGCCGCGGGCGAGCGCAGCGTCACCTCCAGCACGGGAAGGCCGCCGGCCACCAGGGCCTTGGCCAGCGGCTCGGCATCCTCCAGCCGGTCGATGATGATGACCGGGATCACCGGGGCAAGGCTGGCAATGTGGTCGATATCCATGCGCATCGGGGTCAGGTCCGGTCAGGCGGTGGTTGCGGGTGCGGCGAAGCAGGAGGCTCCCTGCTCCGCGCCGGTGGCAGCGGCGCGGAAGGCGCCGAACAGGTTGCGGCCCATGCCCCATTCATTGCCCGACAGGTCGGGCATGGTCACGGTGCGGGCGGCGAATTCGGCGGCATCGACCAGCACGTTCAATTCCCCGGTTTCGGCGTCCAGACGGATGATGTCGCCGTCGCGCACCTTGGCCAGCGGGCCGCCGCCCAGGCATTCGGGGGTGATGTGGATGGCGGCCGGCACCTTGCCGCTGGCCCCCGACATGCGGCCGTCGGTGACCAGGGCCACCTTGAACCCCTTGTCCTGCAGCACGCCCAGGCCGGGGGTCAGCTTGTGCAGTTCCGGCATGCCATTGGCGCGCGGCCCCTGGAACCGAACCACGGCCACCACATCACGGTTCAGCGCGCCGGCCTTGAAGGCGGCCTGCAGGTCGTCCTGGCTGTCGAACACGGCGGCAGGCGCCTCGATCATCCGGTGTTCGGGCTTCACGGCCGACACCTTGATGACGCCGCGGCCCAGATTGCCGGACAGAAGCCGCATGCCGCCCGTGCTGTCGAACGGGTCGGCGACGGGGCGCAGCACCTTGGTGTCGGCGCTCTGCCGGACGCCCAGGCGCCAGGTGGCGACCCCGTGATTGTCCAGGAAGGCGTCCTGGCGATAGGCATCCAGCCCATCACCGGCCACCGTCTTCACATCGCCATGCAGCAGGCCGTTGTCCAGCAGTTCGGAGATGACGAACTGCATGCCGCCGGCCGCGTGGAAATGGTTCACATCGGCCACGCCGTTGGGATAGACGCGGGCCAGCAGCGGGACGGCGGACGACAGGTCGCTGAAATCCTGCCAGTCGATCAGGATGCCGGCAGCGGCGGCCATGGCGACCAGATGCATGGCATGGTTGGTGGACCCGCCCGTCGCCATCAGGCCGATGACGGCGTTGACGATGGCCTTCTCGTCGATCACGTCGCAGATGGGGGTATATTCGTCACCCAGCGCCGTGATCCTCGCCGCCCGTTCGGCGGCGGCCACCGTCAGCGCGTCGCGCAGCGGCGTGTTGGGGTTGATGAAGCTGGAGCCGGGCAGGTGCAGGCCCATGATCTCCATCATCATCTGGTTGGAATTGGCGGTGCCGTAGAAAGTGCAGGTGCCCGGCCCGTGATAGCTCTGCGACTCCGCTTCCAGCAGGGCGTCGCGCCCCAGCTTGCCTTCGGCATAGAGCTGGCGGACCTTGGCCTTTTCCGGGTTGGACAGGCCGGACGTCATGGGGCCGGCCGGCACGAAGACCGCCGGCAGATGGCCGAAGGACAGCGCGCCGATGAACAGGCCCGGCACGATCTTGTCGCACACACCCAGATACAGGCCCGCATCGAACATGTTGTGCGACAGCGCGATAGCGGTCGACATGGCGATGACATCGCGGGAGAACAGGGACAGTTCCATGCCGGGCTGCCCCTGGGTGACGCCGTCGCACATGGCGGGCACGCCGCCCGCGAACTGCGCCACGGCCCCCACCTTGCGCACGGCGTCCTTGATCAGGGCCGGATAGCGCTCCAGCGGCTGATGCGCCGACAGCATGTCGTTGTAGGACGACACGATGGCGATGTTCGGCTCCATCCCGGATTTCAGCTTGGCCTTGTCATCGGGCGCACAGGCGGCGAAGCCATGGGCCAGGTTGCCACAGGCCAGCGTGCCGCGGCGCGGACCCTTGCCGGCGGCGGCGCGGGTTTGCTCCAGATATCTGGATCGGGTAGCGACGCTGCGCCCGACGATCCTGTCCGTGACGCGGCGGATGGCGTCCTGTGTCATCTCGAACTTCCTCCTTCAGGGGCGCCCGGTCATGGACGGGGGTTACGGCGCCCACCAGATGGAAACGGGAACCTGTTCCTGGTGCAGGACGGCGCGGACGGGGGCCGCCTCCATGGGGCCGGGTTGCAGCGCCATTTCCAGGACCTCCTTCTTGCGGGGCCCCGTTATCAGCAGGATCACCTGCTGTGTGCGCAGCAATTCCGGCCGGGTCAGGGTGATGCGGGCCGGCACGCCCCCGACCGGGGCCACGGCCGCCACCGCCAGGCCCAGCGACCCGGTCAACGCCTCTTCCAGGCCGGCGGCACCGGGGAAGAAGCTGGCCGTGTGGCTGTCCTCCCCCATGCCCAGCAGCACAAGGTCGTAGGGGCGTGGCATGGTGGCCAGCCGGCTGCTGGTGCGGGGCAGGCCGTCGGCCGGCGTGGTACCGACGCTTTTCAGCCCGACGACGGTTGCCCCCCCGGCCACGGCCGTGGCCAGGGTGCGGCGGACCATCGCCTCGTTGCTGGCCGGATCGTCCAGATCGACCCAGCGCTCATCCGACAGGGTCAGATAGACCTTGTCCCAAGGCAGGTCGATGCGATCCAGCCGCACGAACAGGTCGGCCGGCGTGGAGCCGCCGGACAGGACCAGCGAGGCCCAGCCATGATCGGCGACGGCTGCCACGATCGTCGCGGCGACATGGTCGGCCAGCGCCGCCACCAATACCGGCTTGTCGGCGAATGCCTTGAACTCATTGATATTCGGCATCGTTCCACCGCCGATCGTCGCGGGCCAGCAGCAGGGCGGCCGACAGCGGCCCCCAGCTTCCGGCCGGATAGGGTTCGGTCGCCTGGTCGGCATCCTTCCAGCCCTTCAGGATCGTGTCGATCCAGGCCCAGGCGGCATCCACCTCGTCCCGGCGCATGAACAGGGACGGGTTGCCCCGCACCGTATCCATCAGCAGCCGTTCATAGGCATCGGGATAACGATCCTTGAACGTTTCGGCATAGGAAAGGTTCAACGGCACGGAACGCAGGCGCAACCCGCCGGGGCCCGGCACCTTGGTCATGATGGACAGGTTCACGCCCTCGTCGGGCTGCAGGCGGATGACCAGCCGGTTGGCGGTCAGTTCGCCGGCACCACGATCGAACACCGAATGGGGTACGGCCTTGAACTGCACGACGATTTCCGAATAGCGGGTCGCCATGCGCTTGCCGGTGCGCAGATAGAACGGCACCCCGCCCCACCGCCAATTGTCGATTTCCGCCTTGATGGCGACGAAGGTTTCAGTGTTCGAGCTGCTGCCCAGTTCGTCGGGATATCCGGGGACGGACTTGCCCTCGATCGCGCCGGGCCGGTACTGGCCGCGCACGGTCTTGGCCTTCACATCCTGCACCGTGATGGGGCGCAGGGCGCGGAGCACCTTGATCTTCTCGTTGCGGATCATGTCCTCCGTCAGCGACGAAGGCGGCTCCATGGCCACCAGGCACAGCAACTGGAGGAAATGGTTCTGCACCATGTCGCGCAGTGCGCCGGCCTTGTCGTAATACTCGGCCCGCCCCTCCACGCCCACCTTCTCGGCCACGGTGATCTGCACATGGTCGATATAGCCGGCATTCCACAACGGCTCGAACAGGGCGTTGCCGAAACGCAGGACCATCAGGTTCTGCACCGACTCCTTGCCCAGGTAATGGTCGATGCGGAAGATCTGCTCTTCCTTGAAGATGGCGCCGACCTCGTCATTTACGGCGTTGGCCGATGCCCGGTCCTTGCCGATCGGCTTTTCCAGCACGACGCGCGTCTTCGGACAGATCAGGCCGGCTTGGCGGATGTTGCGGCAGATGGCGCCGAACAGCGCCGGGGAGGTGGCCAGATAGAAGACGCGGGCCTTCTCGCCCCCGTCCTTCAACGCCTCGGCCAGTTGCGGCCAGTGGCCGTCCGGCTTGGTCGCATCCAGCGCCACATAGGCGATGCGGCCCAGGAACCGGTCCAGCACGGCGGGGTCGATATCGTCGGCCGGCACGAACTGTTCCAGCGCCGCGGCAATCTGCTGGCGGAACTGCGCGGTGCCCTGGTCGGTGCGCGACACGCCCACGATGCGGCTGTCGTCCGTCAACTGATGGTCGCGCTCCCGATAGTAGAGCGCGGGCATCAGCTTGCGCAGGGCGAGATCGCCCGTACCGCCGAACACCACGTAATCGAAGGGGTTCACCTGCATCACATCAGCCATGGCACCCGGCCCGCCCGTTTCTTCGTCTTTCCAGCCGTTCTCCGGCCGCGACCGCGCGGAACCCCGCGCGGCCCTCTGCCTGTGAATGTAGCAGAATTACAGTCCGGGGCAAGCGGGCATTACGTGCAAGTATAGCGATTCCGGCTAAGGTGCGCATGTTTCGTCCCGCCACGCTGCGCTGCGGCGTAACTTTACTACGTTCCATGCCCTCTGAAAGGCATTTTGCACGCGCAATGATCAAAGCGGGGGAAACAACCGTGCCCCGCCATTACCGCCGATATGCCGGCCTTGCCAAATCCCGATGGATTTCGTGTAATTCCCTTACATCGCCGCATCGCCCGCGGCCCTTTCGGATTTGAAGGTTTGGGGAGCGCGACCGTGCTTGAACGTATCCGCGGCATGCAGGCCGGTCTCCGGCGGTCGGAACAGAAGATCGCCGAAGTGGTGCTGAAGCGCCCGCATTCGGTGGTCAACGCCTCTGTGGCGGAGGTGGCGCGCGAGGCGCAGGTCAGCCAGCCCACCGTCGTGCGCTTCTGCCGGTCCATCGGCTGTGCCGGTTTCCAGGATTTCAAGCTGCGCCTGGCCCAGGACCTGGCCACGGGCACCCCTTATGTGCATGAGGAGGTGCGGCCCGATGATCCCGTGGTTGATGTGGCGGCCAAGGTGCTGAACCGGTCCATCGCGTCCCTGACCCGTGTGCGCAACCACACCAATCCCGAGGCGCTGGAACAGGCGGTCAGCATCCTGACCGCGGCGCAGCGCATGGAATTCTACGGCTTCGGCGCATCGGGCGTGGTGGCCATGGATGCGCAGAACAAGTTCTTCCGGCTGGGCATCCCCTGCGTCGCCTATACCGACTTCCATGTGCAGGCCATGTCGGCCACCCTGTTGGGGCCGAACGCGGCGGCCCTGGTCATCTCCCATACCGGCCGCACGCGGGAATTGCTGCGGTCGGTCGATCTGGCGCTGGACAGCGGGGCCAAGGTCGTGGCCCTGACCAGCGGCGGGTCCCCGCTGGCGGAGAAGGCCACCGTGTCGCTGCTGGTGGATGTGGTGGAGGATACCAGCATGTACACGCCCATGGTCAGCCGTCTGGCGCATCTGGCCATGCTGGACGTGCTGCAGGTGGCTGTCGCCCTGCGCAAGGGCGTGAACCTGGCGGAAAGCCTTGCCCGGTCCAAGCGGCCGATCCGCGAGCGCCGGCTGACCCAGCGGGGCTGACGGGCGGGACGGGAGCGGGTGGCGGCGGTTGTCGATCCCATCTCCCTTGCCCCGGAAATATGGTAAACAGACCGACCCCTTCCCTGTCCAGGCCCGCCAATGTCCCTTGCCCTTTCCGCCGCCGAGATCGCCGCCATCACCGGTGCCAGCCATGGTGACATCTTCGCGGTGCTGGGACCGCACCGGTTCCATGACGGGTCGGACCGGGTCGCGCTGCGGGTGTTGCGCCCCGACGCGGACCGCGTGACCGTGATCGGCCCCGACGGGGCCGTCCGGCTGGAACTGGCCCGCATCGACCCGGCTGGCCTGTTCGACGGCACGCTGACGCTGGAACAGGCGACCGGCTATCGGCTGCGGTTGCACCGTGGCGACGCCGTGTGGGAGATCGACGACCCCTACCGGTTCCCGCCCCTGCTGGGGGAAATGGACCAGCACCTGCTGGGGGAGGGGCGGCATTGGCGCGCCTATGAGAAGCTGGGCGCGCATCTGGATGTGATCGATGGTGTGTCCGGCGTGCGCTTCGCCGTCTGGGCGCCCAATGCGCGGCGCGTTTCGGTGGTGGGGGATTTCAACGGCTGGGATGGCCGCATCCATCCGATGCGCCTGCGCCTGGGCGCCGGCATCTGGGAACTGTTCGTTCCCGGCGTGGCGGAGGGGGCGCATTACAAATATGAATTGCTGGACGCGGCGGGCCATCTGCTGCCGCTGAAGGCGGACCCCTATGCGCAGGCTGCCGAATTCCGGCCCGCCACCGCGTCCATCGTGACGCGGATCGACCGGCATGAATGGCGGGACGGGCAATGGCTGTCGGCCCGGGCCGCCCGCAATGCCCGCAATGCTCCGCTTTCGATCTACGAGGTGCATCCCGGTTCGTGGCGGCGCCCGGATGGCGGTTCCTATCTGAACTGGCGCGACCTGGCGGCGCTGCTGGTGCCCTATGTGCGCGACATGGGCTTCACCCATATCGAGGTGATGCCCGTGCATGAGCATCCGTTTGACGGGTCGTGGGGATATCAGGCCCTCGGCCTGTTCGCGCCCACCGCGCGGTTCGGCACGCCGGCCGATTTCCAGGCCTTCGTGGATGCCTGCCATCAGGCGGATATCGGTCTGATCATCGATTGGGTGCCGGGCCATTTCCCCACCGACGCCCATGGGCTCTACCGGTTCGACGGTTCCCACCTTTACGAGCATGCCGACCCGCGCCAGGGCTATCACCCGGACTGGAACACGGCCATCTACAATTTCGGCCGGAACGAGGTGACGAATTTCCTGACCGCCAACGCCCTGTTCTGGTTGCGTCATTATCACGTGGACGGGCTGCGGGTGGATGCCGTGGCATCCATGCTGTACCTGGATTACAGCCGCAAGGAAGGGGAATGGGTGCCCAACCGCCATGGCGGGCGGGAAAACCTGGAAGCCATCGATTTCATGCGCGCCATGAACGCCCTGGTCTATGGCACCGATGAGGGGCAGGGCGGCGGGGCCATCACCATTGCGGAAGAATCGACCGCCTGGCCCGGCGTATCGCAGCCCGCCCATGCCGGCGGCCTGGGTTTCGGGTATAAATGGAACATGGGCTGGATGCATGACACGCTGAAATACATGCAGCGCGACCCCATCCACCGCCGCCACCATCATCACGACCTGACCTTCGGCCTGCTCTACGCCTTTTCGGAGAATTTCATCCTGCCGCTCAGCCATGACGAGGTTGTGCATGGCAAGGGTTCGCTGCTGGCCCGCATGCCCGGCGACGACTGGCAGCGATTCGCCAACCTGCGCGCCTATTTCAGCTTCATGTGGACCCATCCGGGCAAGAAGCTGCTGTTCATGGGCGGGGAGTTCGCGCAGGCCCGAGAATGGAACCATGACAGCCAGTTGGACTGGCATCTGCTGGACGATCCGTTCGGCGGCCACTGGCATCGCGGCGTGCGCGACCTTGTCCGCGACCTGAACCGGATCTACCGGGACATCCCCGCCCTGCACGAGCGCGATTGCGAGGCGGAGGGGTTCCGTTGGATCAAGGGCGGGGCCGCGGATGAAAGCCTGCTGGCCTACAGCCGGCATGGCATGGCCGGGGATGCCGTGGCCGTCACGGTCTTGAACTTCACGCCTGTCCCGCGCGAACGCTACCGCGTCGGCCTGCCCCGTCCGGGGCGCTGGCAGGAGGTGCTGAACAGCGATGCCGCGGCCTATGGCGGCAGCGGCATCGGCAATGGCGGCAGCGTGATGGCACAGTCCCTGCCCTGGGACGGCCAGCCCTGCTCCGCTGAAATTACCGTGCCGCCGCTGGCCGCATTGGTCTTCGTGCCGGGCTGACCGGCTGGCGGCGTGGCTTTCCAGGCGAAGGAAAGCCGTACAACTACCTGATCACGGGCACCCGTGCTTCGGACTGCCAGAAGGACCAGCGCAGGCCGGCGCCAACGCTGACATTGGTCTTCTCGCGGAACAGGGGGCTGTCCTCGTTCGCGCTGCCACCGTAATAGCCGACCTGGGCCGCGCCGAACACCAGCAGCCGTTCGGTGACCGGATAGGCCAGGCCCAGCGTCGTCTTGGTGCCGATATAGCCGTTCTGTGCGCGGTAGGCGGGGCGATCCGGCGTCGCATAGACCGGGTCCACCTGATAGAAATAATCATTCACGCCGTCGAAGCCAAAAATGGGACCGATGGAGGCATAGCCCCGCATCTTCGTGCCGCCCAGCGACCGCTCGAACCAGCTCAATTCGGGGTTCAGGGTGATCCCCTCGTAATCGAAGCCGATGAAGCGCGTGGCGATGACGGCGCGCAGTTCGACGCCCAGGTCGATCTGCCGGCTGGCATCCCCAGGCAGGAAGTGCCAGGTCAGCTTCGGTCCCGCCTCGATCAGCAGGTCCAGGTCCGGCATGCCGCTGCGGGCCTTGTTGTCCTTGCTGTCGACATCGAAGGACCCGTCCAGCCCGATATCCAGTTCCAGCCGCCCCCCCGCCATTTCCTGGCGGGCGCGGATGAAGCCATCATCGCCGATGCGCAGATGGTCGCCGCGATAGATCAGGAAGGGAATGGGCAGGGCCTTGAACTGGCCCTCCGATGCGGCCGGGTAGTGGGCGATGTAACCGCCGGCCGCCAGCAGGCTGGCTTCCCACAGGGGGGCCGTGTCGTTCGTCGTCTCCATCCCGAATAGGGCGGATTGGGCGGCGGCACTGCCGGACAGGGCCAGCAGGGCGGTGCTCAGGGCGAGAAGGCGGCGCATCATCGGGGCACGGACGGACCGGTTTGTTGCAGGGGCGGCATAGCTCTATCGCATTGCCGTCCCCGCCGCCACTACCCCGAACGGATCAGCGCTTGCCGCGCGTCATGAAGGACTGGAACGCCGCCATGGCCTCCGGCGACCGCAGGCAGGCACCGAAAATGCCGGCCTCCTTGCGCATCGTGTCCAGGATCAGCGCCTGATCGGGCCGCATCAGCGCCTTGGTCTGGCGCAGCGCGCCGGCCGGCTTGGCTGCCAGGGCCGCGGCCTTGGCCCGAGCGTGCGCAGACAGATCGGCCGTGGGCACGATGCCGGACAGGATGCCGGTGGCCAGCGCCTCCTCCGCGCCGATCGGCTCGCCCAGCATCAGCATGCGGGCCGCCTGGGCATGCCCCATCGTGCGTGGCATGAGCAGCGAACTGGCCGCCTCCGGCACCAGCCCCAGATCGACGAAGGGCACATGCAGCCGCGCATCCGGGGCGGCATAGACGAGATCGCAATGCAGCAGCATCGTGGTGCCGATGCCCACCGCCATGCCTTCCACCGCAGCCACCAGGGCCAGCGGCGTCGTCGCCAGTTGGGCCAGGAAACGGAAGACGGGCGCATCCTCGCTGGATGGCGGGTTGGCCAGGAAGTCGCCGATATCGTTGCCGCCCGTGAAGAAGCCGCCCGCACCTTCGAACAGGATGACGCGCATGCCGGCATCCGGCGCAGTGCGCACGGCCTCGGCCATGGTGGCATACATGGCGGCCGTCAACGCATTGCGCTTGTCGGCGCGGTTCAGCGTGATGGTGCGGACCGCATCGGCGTCGCTCACCAATACATGGTCGGTCATGGCGTTATCCCTCCGGGCTCGGCTTTGGTTGGCATCAGGACGCCCGAAGCCGCCAGCCACGTCAAGACGAAACGCACGACCGTGCGGAAAGGGGCCGGCAGCGCAATTTCCCAGCGGCCGCCAGCCGGTCCGGATGGCGGTTTCGTTCTACCGGTCGTCGTGAAGTCGATGCTCCGGGGCGGTGCGGGCAAGCCCGGCCGGCCGTTACTTCTTGCGGAAAGCATCCAGTGCCACGACCGTGCCCGTGGGCTTGGGCTGATCGGACTGGTCATCGTCGGCAGGGGGCTCGTCGGTGGCGACAGGGGGTTCCGCCTCCGTCTCCTCTTCCACCAGAACGTCGGGTGCGTCGTCCGGCTGGAACTGCAGGACGAAGTTCACCGACGGATCGGCGAAGGTGATGATGGTGGACAGCGGAATCACCAGACGGCGCAGCACCCCGCCGAAGCTCAACGTCACGCCGAACCGGTCATTCTCCACCATCAGGTCGTAGAACTGATACTGCAGGACGATGGTCATCTCCGTCGGGTACTTGGCGCGGAGATAGTCCGGCAGTTCCACCCCTTCGGCATCGGTGCGGAAGGTGACGTAGAAATGATGCTCACCCGGCAACTGCCCGCCACGGCTCAGCACCTCGCGCAGGGCCTGTCTGACCACGCCACGCTTGGCGGCTTCGACCATGCGGTCATAGCGGAGCATTTCCTGCGACATCTGTAACCTGAACCCCTGGTAACGAACGCGACGGCAGATTGCCGTCCCCCACGGAACCAGACAAGCCTATTACGGGCGGATAATCAAGCCTCGGGCGCAAAAGGCGGGTATGGCCTGCACAGCCATGCGGTAAAGCACGGGCACGACGGGGGCATGCGCATGTGCAGACACACATGCATATGTGCAGATGCATCTGCAAAGATGGAAGGTGGGGGGATTCTGTTGCCCAGCTCCCCCCGGGCTGCGACTTAAGCAAACTGACTAACGCCCTTTAGGGGGAATTAGGCAGCCATGCGAAGGTCAGACGCCGAGTTATCGTTGGCATCTATGAGGTTTGACCCGATAACGGCGGTATCATGCCGAGAGAAGACTGTGCCTTTATTACGCGCGTCGATCCTGTTTCGCCCCCATGAACCGGCGGCCCTTGGCCCGATCAGGGGCCGGCCGACGGTGAATGGTGGAGGCGCCGGGTACCGCCCCCGGGTCCGCAACGTCTATTCCACACCGCGTTTATCTCCATAGTCGGGCGAACCCGACAAGACCTATATAGTCGGTCCGCCCGCCGGATTAAAGGGGGATCTTGAGCCCGGCCGGGTTCTCGCCCGGCGCCTTCAGGGCCGCATCGATCAGAACGACAGGTCCTGATCGATGCAGATGGGTACGCCGTCAGATCCGCAGCATGATCTTGCCGATATGGGTGGAGCTTTCCATCAGCCTGTGGGCGTCGGCGGCCTGTTCCAGTGCGAAGGTGGCGGCGATGACGGGGCGGACCTTGCCGGCCGTGACCAGGGGCCAGACATGGGTCCGCACGGCCGTGGCCAGTGCCACCTTCTGCACCGTCGTCCGGGCGCGCAGGGTGGAGCCGGTCAGGGTCAGGCGTTTCAGCATGATGGGGGTCAGGTTCAGCGCCACCTTGGGGCCGCGCAGGAAGGCGATGGTGACATGGCGGCCATCCATGGCCAGGCAATCGATATTGCGGGGCAGATAGTCGCCGCCCACCATGTCCAGCACCACGTCGACGCCGCGCCCCTGCGTCGCGTCCTTCACCAGGGCGACGAAATCCTGGCTGCGATAGTCGATGGCATGATCCGCGCCCAGCGTCGTGCAGGCGGCCACCTTCTCCGGCCCGCCGGCCGTGGCGAAGACGGTGGCACCCATCGCCTTGGCAAGCTGGATGGCGATGGTGCCGATCCCGCTGGTTCCGCCATGGACCAGCACGCTCTCGCCCGACACCAGCCCCGCCCGTTCGAACAGGTTGGTCCAGACGGTGAAGACCGTTTCGGGCAGGGCGGCGGCCTGCACCATGTCCAGCCCGTCGGGCAGGGGCAGGCACTGCCCGGCCGGCGCCGTGGCATATTCGGCATAGCCGCCGCCGCCCAGCAGGGCGCAGACCGTGTCGCCGATCTGCCAGCCCGTCGTTTCCGGCCCCACCGCCGCGATGGTGCCCGCCACCTCCAGCCCCGGCAGGTCGCTGGCGCCCGGCGGCGGCGGATACTGGCCCAGGCGCTGGATCACATCAGGGCGGTTGACCCCGGCGAACGCCACCTTGATCAGCACCTCGCCGGCGGCCGGCACGGGCAGGGGGCGGGTGGCGGGGACCAGCACTTCCGGTCCGCCGGGCTCCCGGATTTCCACGGCGCGCATGGTCTGGGGCAGGGTCATGGGGTTCTCCTGGCTTTGGCGGATGATTGCGATCCATGGTCTGATACCGCACAATGGCAGCAAGGCAAAGGCACCGGGACAGGGGGAACGACGATGGCTTTCGACCTGGATGAACTGCTTCCCGCCAGGAAGCCGTCCAAACCCGTCGACTTGGCGGGCCTGTCCATCGGTGACCTGAACGACTATATCGCCGCCCTGGAAGCGGAGATCGTGCGTGTCCGCACCGCGATCAAGGACAAGCAGGATGTCCAGACCGCGGCGCAGGCCTTCTTCAAGCGATAGGGCCGGGGTCTGGCGCGGCGGTCTTTCTGAATGCGGCCAGCACATGCACGCGCAGCGCGCTGGACAGGTTGCCCGTGCGCGTTGCGTCCACCCGTTCGATCAGCAGGTTCACGGCGATGCCCTCCGCGGCGGCCAGTTCCTTCAAGGCCTCCCAGAACGGTTCCTCCAGCGTCACGCTGGTCGGATGGCCGGCGATCATCACGGAGCGTTTGCGCACTTCGGTCACGGCGTCGCTCCCTTCGGGCCCGGTCAGGTCAGGTGCGGGCGGGCCAGGTAATCCTCAGCCTGCATTTCCATCATGCGGCTGACGGTGCGCTGGAACTCGAACGCATGTGTCCCCTCGGCATAAATGCGCTCGGGGGCCACCTCGGCCGCGATGATGGTGTTGACCTTGTGCTCATACAGCGCATCGATCAGGGTCATGAAGCGCTTGGCCTCGTTGCGCTGCGCTTCCGCCAGGCGCGGCACCATGTCGATCAGCACCGTGTGGAAATGTGTGGCGATGGCCAGGTAATCGCCGGCTCCCAGCGGGCGGGCGCATAATTCGTCGAAGGTGAACCAGGCCGCGCCCTTGGCACTGCGCGGCACTTCCACGGTGCGGCCCTGAACTGTCAGATGCGTGGCCTGCGGGTCCTGCCCGTCGGTCAGGTCGGCAAAGGTACGCCGCATGGCCTCTGTCGTGCCGGCCGTCAACGGATAATGGTAGACCTTGGCGCCCATCAGCCGCGCCAGCCGGTAATCCCGTTCGGATGCCAGGTGCAGCACGTCCAGCTTTTCCTTCAGCAGGGCGATGAAGGGCAGGAAAAGCTGGCGGTTCAGGCCGTCCTTGTAAAGATCCTCCGGCGGCCAGTTGCTGGTGGCCACGACCACGACGCCCAGGTCGAACAGGGCCGTGAAAAGGCGGCCCAGGATCATGGCGTTGGTGATGTCGGTGACGTGAAATTCGTCAAAGCACAGCAGCCAGCCGCGCGCCGCGATCTCGCGGGCCACCTCCACCACCTCGTCCCCGGCCTTGGCGCGGCCCTCCTGGCGGATGGCGTGCATCCGCTCATGCACGTTCAGCATGAAGGCATGGAAATGCACGCGGACCTTCTCCGCCACAGGCGCCGTTTCAAAGAACAGATCCATCAGCATGGACTTGCCCCGGCCGACATCGCCATAGATGTACAGGCCCTGCGGCGCCGGGTCCGGCCGGCGGGTCAGCCCGAAGCGCGCGCGCCAGCCCGTCTGCCCCGTGGAAGGACGGTATCCCTTCAGGGCGCGCCACAGGCTTTCCAGCTTTTCGGCGGCCAGTTCCTGGGCCGGATCGGCTTTCAGCGTGCCGGTGCCCCGGCGGGCGCGATAGACGGAGAGGGGGCCGTCGGTCATGGCGCTTTCACGAATAAGGTCAAGGGCTTCCGCACAAGGTGGTAACGGCCGGGACCGGGATGGACAAGTGCAGCGGCATTGACCCAGCCTTGCCGGGCCGGCGGGCGCATCGCCAATGCCTTATGCCAAGTCCCGGTGATCGCAACCGATCACCGGCATCTCAATCGCCGGCGCCCACATCCGTGGGCGTGCGCCGGCGCCCACATCCGTGGGCTTGGGCGTGCGTCGGCGCCCACATCCGTGGGCTTGGGCGACGCCGCATGTGCGGCGCGGCGGCGGCGACCGGTTCGGCAGCGGAATGGTTCATGCGAGATTTGCCAAATTGGTCGTTACATTTTTAACGAAATTATGTGCATTCATGCGCGTCATGAAATTGCGCATCCGTGTTCTTCCGGCCGCCCTTGCGGTCTTGCTGGTGTTGCCCGTCCTGTCGGCGGGCGCGGGGGCATCTGCTGTGCCCGGCTGCCATCTGCGGTTCGCCCTGGCCGATTTGCCGCCGTTCCAGTCGCTGAAGGATGGGAGGCCGGCCGGCATCGATGTCGAACTGGTGGCCGAAGTGGCGCGGCGCATGGATTGCCGCGTGGAATGGGAACAGGCTCCGCGCCAGCGGGCCATGGTGCTGTTGCAGGAAGGCAAAGTGGATGCCGTGGCCGGTGTCGCGCGGACGGCGGAGAGGGAGGCCATCGGCCTCTATTCCGCACCGCTGCGCCATGGCCGCAACGTGCTGGTCGTCCGCCGGGGCGAGGCGGCGCGCTTTCCCCTGGCCAGCCTGCGGGATCTGGCCGGCACGTCCTTCCGCCTGGGTATCGTACAGGGCAGCCGCTACAGCCAGGAGTTCGAGGATCTGGTCAATGACGGCGCGCTGGCCGGCAATCTGGTCGCCGTCCAGAACGGGGAAAGCGCCATGGCCATGCTGATGCGCGACCGGATCGACGGCTTCCTGGACGGTTACCGCGTCGCCATGGACCGGGCCGGCCGCCTGGACCTGGTGGACAAGGTGGAGGCGCATCCCATGCCCGTCAGCGGACCGGAGGCCTATGTCGTCTTCAGTGTCGCCGCGAAGCTGGACCCGTCCATTCCGGCCCGGTTCGATGCCGCGCTGGCCGCGATGCGGGCCGATGGCACCGTGGCACGCATCGTCGGTACAGGTGATAGCTGATCCGGGTTGAAAGGTGCCGGCGGATGGGGGATCGTGGCGCCATGCTGCCTGTTGTCCCTGTTCAGCCCCCATCTCCGCCATGACCGACCGGCCCGATCCGGAACGGCCGGTCATCGCCTATGAACGGGCCAAGGCATTGGCGGCCAGCCCCGATGCGGCCACGCGGGCCGATCTGGCTTTGCAGCCCGGCACGCCGCCGGAACTGCTCTATTATCTGGCCGATGATGATGATCCGCTGGTCCGGCGGGCCGTCGCCTATCGCGCGGAAACACCGGTACAGGCGGCGCCGCGGCTGGCGCGGGACAGTGACACCGACGTTCGGGTGCTGCTGTCGCGCAAGCTGGCCCGGGTCCTGCCCCACCTGACGGGACCCGAACATGCTGCCATCCGCGATCTGGCCCAGCATGCGCTGACCATGCTGGCCGCCGATCAGGTGGTGCGGGTGCGTGCGGCCCTGGCCGGCGCCCTGCGCGATGTGGCCGTTGCCCCGCCGGCCCTGGTGGGGCAACTGGCCCGCGACGTGGCCCGCGATGTGGCGGAGCCCATCCTGCGCGGCTGCGTGAACCTGCCGGATGAAGAGTTGCTGGCCATCATCGCGGCCCAGCCCGTTCCCTGGGTGCTGGAGGCCATCGCCCGCCGCGATCATGTGTCGTCCCCTGTGGCCGACGCCGTGGCGGCATCCGGCGATCCCGTGGCCACGGCCAGCCTTCTGGCCAATCCCGGTGCAGCCATCGGCGACGGGACCATGACGCGGCTGGTGGCAAAGCCGCTCGCCGTGTTCGACAGCGGCCGGGCGGCGGCCAAGCCGCTGTTGCCGCCATCCCTGCTGGGCAAGCTGGCGGGGATCGTGGAGGACAGCATCCGCGGCGAACTGGCCGGCCAGGGGTTCGACAAGCTGGACCGGCAGGAGGTGGTGGAGGTGACCCGCCGCCGGCTGGACTGGGCGCGTGATTATGTGAAGCGGGAGGCGCCCGACGCCAAGGCGGCCCGCCTGAAGGCCGAAGGCAAGCTGGATGAGAATGCCGTCTGGGATGCCCTGTCCTGGGGCGACAAGCCCTTCGTGCGCGAGGCGCTGGCCCTGCGCGCCGATCTGCCGCCGGACCTGGTGCAGCGGATCATCGATACGCAGAGCGCCCGCGCCATCACGGCGCTGGCCTGGCGGGCGGGTCTGTCCATGCGCTGCGCCCGGCTTTTGCAACTGAAATCCGGCCTGCCGCCGACCAAGCTGCTGAACGCCCGCCACGGCATCGATTATCCGATGACAGAAGCCGAGATGCGCTGGCAACTGGGGCTTTTCGGCGTGGAGTGATGCCGGGCGGTCGCATGGGGATCAGGCCCGGCCAGCATGGTGCCCATGCCCTTGCGCCATCGGCCAAAATGTTTGACCGATGGCAGGGCGGCGACCGCCGTCGCGCGGTCCGTGCCGCGTGGCCAAAGCCCAGGCATCGGGGCGGCGCCCGGCGCATGGTTGCATTGATCAGCACCATAGGTTCTGATCAATGCAGATACCTATCAGTAGGCATATTCCTGATAGGCGGGATCGACCGATCCGGCCCAGGGGCCGTGATATTTCTCCAGCATCTCCGTCGCCAGCGACCGGCCCGATTGCGCGATGGCGACCAGCGGTTCCAGGAAATGCGTCTCGTCGTCGCCCATGCCGGCCAGACGCGCCCGGTTGCGCAGCCCCTCGCGTGCGATGGCCACGACGCGGCGTGCCACATCCTGCACCGTCCCGCCCTGGAAGGGGGTGGCCAGACCCAGCCGCGGCACGTCGCGGCGCAGCGTGGCGCGGTCCTCCCGCGTCCAGCCCTTCACGATGTCCCAGGCGGCATCCAGCGCCGTGGTGTCATACAGCAGGCCCACCCACAAAGCCGGCAGGGCGCACAGCCGGCCCCAGGGGCCGGCATCGGCGCCCCGCATCTCCAGATATTTCTTCAGCCGCACTTCCGGGAACATGGTCGTCATATGGTCCGACCAGTCGGTCATCAACGGCTTTTCCCCCGGCAGGATCGACAGCCGCCCATCCAGGTAATCGCGGAACGACAGGCCGGAGGCGTCCAGATAGCGTCCGTCGCGATAGACGAAATACATCGGCACATCGAGCGCATAGTCGACATAACGCTCGAACCCGAATCCATCCTCGAACACGAAGGGCAGGTCGCCCGTGCGGTCGGCATCCGTGTCGGTCCAGATATGGGAACGATAGCTCTGATAGCCGTTGGGCTTGCCCTCCATGAAGGGGCTGGCCGCGAACAGGGCCGTGGCGATGGGCTGCAGGGCCAGCGACACGCGGAACTTCTTCACCATGTCGGCTTCCGACGCGAAGTCCAGATTGACCTGGACCGTGCAGGTCCGGGTCATCATGTCCAGCCCCAGGGAACCGACCTTGGGCATGTATTCGCGCATGATCTTGTATCGGCCCTTGGGCATCCAGGGGATGTCGGCGCGCGGCCATTTCGGGTTGAAGCCCATGCCCAGCATGCCGAAGCCCAGATCCTGGCCGATGGCGCGCACCTGCGCCAGATGCGACCCCACCTCCCCGCAGGTCTGGTGAATGGTGGTCAACGGCGCGCCCGACAGCTCGAACTGCCCGCCGGGCTCCAGGCTGATATTGGCCATGCCCTGGGTCAGGGCGATGATGTTGTCGCCCTCGCGCACGGGCTCCCAGCCGAAGCGGCGGTGGAATTCCCCCAGGATTTCCCCGATGCCGCCGGGACCCGCATAGGGAACGGGCGCATGGTCGGGACCCCTGAACACGAACTTCTCATGTTCCGTGCCGATGCGCCAGTCGACGGCCGGCTTCATGCCCTGTTCCAGATACGCCACCAGTTGGCGGCGGTCGGTGATCGGCTCGCCGCGCGAAGTCGGGGGTGCGGACATTTCGGTAGGTTCCTTGGGGAAGCGTCGGGCGCGTTGACGGGACGGCGGGGCGATGGCGATCAGGCACGATGGGGCGGGCGCATATCGGCCTGCCGACATCGCCAGTCGCCTGCCACCGCCTGCCACACGGACAGGACGGCGAAGGCGGCGGTGTCGGCGCGCAGCACGCGCGGTCCCAGCCCCACACCCACCACAAAGGGCAGGCGGCGCAGGGCGTCAAGTTCTTGCTGGTCGAATCCCCCCTCCGGACCCACCAGGAATGCGACGGCCTGTCCCGCGGCCGCTGTGACGGCGGTCACCAGCGGCTGTGCCGCCCCGCTTTCGGCGGCGACGAGCAGGGGGATGGAAGGGTCCCAGCAGGCCAGCAGCCGGTGCAGGTCGATCCCGTCATCAATGTCGGGGATGTCCAGCCGCTCGCATTGTTCTGCCGCTTCCACGGCATTGGCGCGCATCCGGTCCAGGTTGACGCGGGAAACATCACCGCGCCGCGTGAAGACGGGGGTCAGGCGGCCCGCCCCCAGTTCTACGGCCTTTTCCACCACATATTCGCTGCGCCCGCCCTTCAGCGGCGCGAAAAGCAGCCGGGGCGGGGGTGGGGCGCCGGTGTCGGGCGCACGGGTCTGCCGGTCGGCCCGCAATGTGCCGGCCGATTTGCCCAGCGCCCCGATACCGGCCAGATATTCCCCGTCGCGGCCATTGAAGGCCAGCACGGCATCGCCCGGCCCCAGCCGCAGCACGGCGCGCAGATAGTGGGCGCGGCCGGCATCCAGCGCCACCGCCGCCCCTGCGGACAGGGGCTGGTCGATATAGAGCCGGGTGCGGGGCAGGGCGTCGGACATGGGGCGCTGTCGGTTCCGGGAATGTCAGAGGTCCAACAGATAGCCGGCCCCGGCCCCGCGGCCAAGCGGCCAGCGTCAACCGCAGGGCAGGCCCACGCCCCGCGCATTATCCACTGATTTCATGGAAATAGTCCGGGGGAGCGCACCGCTGTCCCCCGGAGCCCCCAACGGCGGTTCAGCCCAACTGCCGGCGCAGATGGTTCAGGACATCCGTCCGGGTCAGCAGGCCCAGGAAGGTCGGCCCGTCCTGGATGATGGCCACCATGTTGCGATCGAACAGGGCCTTCAGATCGGCCATGGTCGCCGTGACGGGAAGGGTCTCCAGCCGGTTGACCATGGCGGTATAGACCTTGTCGCGGAAGCGGGCCGGGTCCTTCTCGACATGCAACAGCAGGTCGCTTTCATCCAGGATGCCGATCACCCGGTCGCCTTCCATGACGGGTAATTGCGACACGTCGGAAATCCGCATGCGCTTGTAGGCCGTCAGCAGCGTATCCTCCGGCCCGACGGTCACCACCTGTCCCTTGTCGTGGCGCCGGGTCATCAGGTCGCGCAGGTCGTTGTGCCGGTCGCGCGGCAGGAAGCCGTGATCTTCCATCCAGGCGTCGTTGAACATCTTCGACAGGTACTTGTTGCCCGTGTCGCAGACCAGGGTGACGACGCGCTTGGGCTGCGTCTGGGCGCGGCAATATTTCAGCGCGGCGGCGAAAAGGGTGCCGCTGGACGATCCGGCCAGGATGCCTTCCAGGCGCAGCAGGTCGCGCGCGGCGTTCAGGCTTTCCGTGTCGGAAACATAGAAGGCGGCCCTGGCATATTGCAGGTCGCAGACCGGCGGCACGAAATCCTCGCCCACGCCTTCCACGACCCAGGAGCCGGGTTCCTCGTGCGTGCCCTTGTTCACCAGATCGGCGATGATGGACCCGACGGGGTCGGCGATGACCATCTGCGTCTTGGGGCTGGCCTTGGCGAAGAAGGCGCCCAGCCCCGTGAAGGTGCCGCCCGACCCGATGCCCGCCACCACCGCGTCGATGTCGCCATCCATCTGGCGCAGCATCTCCGGACCCGTCCATTCCTCATGCGTGCGCGGGTTGGCGGGGTTGGCGAACTGGTTGACATAGAAGCTGCCGGGGATTTCCGTCGACAGACGTTCCGCGATGTCCTGGTAATAGGCGGGATGGCCCTTGCCCACATCCGACCGGGTGATGTGGATTTCAGCACCCAGGGCACGCAGATTATTGATCTTTTCCGTCGCCATCTTGTCGGGGATGACCAGGATCAGGCGATAGCCTTTCGCGGCGCAGACCAGGGCCAGGCCCAGGCCGGTATTGCCGGCCGTCGCCTCGATGACGGTGCCGCCGGGGGACAGGTGGCCGGCCGCCTCCGCCGCCTCGATCATGCGCAGCGCGATACGGTCCTTGATGGACCCGCCGGGATTCTGGTTCTCCAGCTTCAGATACAACTCGCACGGGCCGGTATCGAAGCGAGTGATGCGGACGATCGGGGTATTGCCGATCATGGACAGGATGGCAGGCGCCGAAGCGGGCGTCGCGGACATGGGTTCCCCCCTGGGGCAAATGGTTTTGACCAACAGGGAAACGCATCAACGGCCCGACCGCAAGGGCCGGGCGAACAAAGAAATCAAGCTGCGGCCCGTCCGGGTGCCGTGAAAGATTCCGGCGGGATCGGGCGCCCATCGGCATCGATCAATCCCGCGGCGAACAGCGCTTCCACATTCTCCGCCAGATTCTCCGCACAGGCCGGGCGCTCCCAGCCTTCCAGCCAGTTCTGTTCCAGGAAGGCCAGGATGGCCGGCTGGGCCAGTTCCGCCTCCCACAGGATGCCCAGCAGGGAGGCCAGTGCCTCCTCGCGGATCTGCTCTTCCTTCCCGACGGCAATGGCCTGATCCGCCTCTGCCACCCGGCCTGATTCCGGGCCGGCACCCAGGCCGAAATCGACCAGCCGGCGCCGTTCGGGCGGGGCGATCAGCCAATGCGCCACCTCGTGGATCAGAACATAGGCTTCCGACCGGGTGCGGATGCAGGTGCCATCATAGGAGAAGGCATCCTGCGGCGCTTCATCGATCACCCCGATGCCGAAGGCGCGCGCCAGATCGACCGCGGCGTCGCGGTGGGCCTGGGTGTCCACGCCCAGGGCGATCAGGTCGCGTGTGGCCGCGATGCGGGCCAGCACCCGCGCCGTGCGGCTGCGGGGGGCAAGCCGGCCGGCCAGCACCGCCAGCGCCTCGGGCAGGGTCTCGTGGGGGATGGTCGTAAGCTGCATGGGACCAGGAAGATATCCGGCCGCGCCGCAGGGGGAAGTGCCAATGACGCGCGGCCGGCTATCGCGGGGCGCAGAGGTGGCCGCCGCATCATTGCGCCAGCAAAGCAAGGATATAGGCCTTCGCCGCCTCCGCATCCCGGGCGCGCAGGGCCCCGCGCCGCCACAGGTCGCACAGGCCATGCACCTCCCCCCAGGCACGCATCACCCGGTCGCGCAGCGCAAGGGAGAAGCCGGGCGGGTCCCCGGCATGGCGGAAGGCATCGGCCGCCAGGGCCGTCACCTTGGCCACCGACGGGGCCAGTGCCGGGTGTGACAGGTAATTCTGTCCCGCAATGCCATACATCAGGGCATACAGCGCCGGCTGTGCCAGTGCGAAATCCACATAGGCACGGTACAGCGGGCCGGGTCGGGGCTGGCCGTCCCCGGTATCGAATCCGGCCCGGATCACGGTGGCAAGGGCGTCGAAACCCTGGGCCGCGACGGCCAGGGTCAGTTCATGCTTGTCGGCGAAATGGCGGTAAAGCGCCCGGTGGTTGACGCCGATGGCGGCCGCCACGGCCCGGAAGGAAAGGGCGTCCGGCCCATCCGCGACCACCATCGCCAGGGCGGCCGCCAGGGCGGCGGCACGCACATCACCATGGTGGAAATTGTCGCGGCGGGGTGCTTCCCCGGTCACGGGCGCTTGGGGCTGACGTACCATTCAACCACCATCTTCGACACGGGCTGCCCGGCCGCGTCGGTAATCTCCACCTCCACGGGGAAGCGCACCTTCCCCTCCGCCGCCAGTTCCGCCCGCAGGTCGGCACCCGCCCGGCCCGTGCGGGCCACGGCGCGCAGGTCGCCCCTGGCCAGGGTCAGATACTGGATCGTGGCCTGTGCCGCCACGGGGCGGATATTCATCAGCACGGGTGCCATGGCCCCGGCCATGGCGCCGCCGCTGGCCGTTTCGGCCAGGGTGAAGATCACGCCGGCATGCGGCGTGCCCAGATGGTTCTTCACCTCTGCCCGGTCCGTCACCCGCGCCTCCGCGGTGCCATCGCCCAGGCTGACCAGATCGATGCCGCAATGGCGCACAAAGGGCAGGGAGCCCGCCATCTGCTGGCGGATCATGTCATGGACCATCTTGGGCCTCACCTTGAACAACAGGGGAAGGATGATTTTCAGCATCAGCAAAGTCTCCGATGGAGACATTGCCCCGAAACGAACCGCCGGTCAAGGGTCCCGGCCGGCGGTATCGCCCTATATTCGTGCATGGGGGGAGATCAGCGGGGCGCCCCGCCTCCCGCCGTCAGCATTCGCGCTGGGGTTGGGGGGGCGGCAGGTTTCCCGCCCTCTCAGCGCCGATGGAACAGCATGACGCGGAAGGCGGGCTCGTCCGGCCCCTTGGCCATCTGTATGCCCAGTTCCTCTCCCAGGAAGGCGGTACGGTCGAATTCGGGGAAGAAGGTGTCGCCCGCCGGGCTGGCCGCGATCTCCGTCAGGAAGACACGGTCGGCCAGCGGCAATGCCGCGGCATAGATCTGCGCGCCGCCGATCACCATCACCTCGTCGCCGTCCGCTTCCTCTGCCAGACGCTTGCCCGTTGTGATGGCGGTTTCCAGGTCATGGACGATGATGGCGCCTTCCGCCCGGAAATCCCGGTTGCCGGTGACCACGATGTGCGGCCGGCCGGGCAGGGGCCTGCCTCCGAAACTGTCCCAGGTCTTGCGGCCCATGATCATGGGCTTGCCCATGGTCACCTGCTTGAAGAAGCGAAGATCGTTGGGCAGCTTCCAGGGCATGCGGCCTTCATGGCCGATGACCCCGTTGCGGGCGACGGCGGCGATCACGGAAAGGAACAAGGCAGGTCTCCAGGCGGTCGATGGGTGACAATAGCCGCCCGGCCCGCTAATACCAACCATCACAGCAAGCTGGTCCCAAGCGGAGCCGACGGTCGATGCGCCATCCCGAGCAGCAATATCTGGACCTGATGGGTGACATCCTGGCCCGCGGCGACCGCCGCGTGGACCGGACGGGCGTGGGGACCCTGTCGCTGTTCGGGTCGATGATGCGGTTCGACCTGTCGGACGGCACCGTGCCCATCCTGACCACCAAGCGCGTCTATTGGAAGATGGCGGTCAAGGAAATGCTGTGGTTCCTGACCGGCGGCACCAATATCCAGCCGCTGCTGAAGGAAAAGGTCACGATCTGGACCGACTGGCCGCTGGCCGCCTACCGCCGTGAGACGGGGGAGGATATCAGCCAGGCCGCGTTCGAGCAGCGCATCGTCGAGGATGATGCCTTCGCCGCCCGCTGGGGTGAACTGGGGCCTGTCTATGGCAAGCAATGGCGCCGTTGGCTGGGACCCGACGGGCGAGAGCATGACCAGATCGCCGCCCTGGTGCAGGGATTGCGGGAGAATCCGTCCAGCCGGCGCCTGCTGTTCCATGCCTGGAACGTGCCGGAACTGGGCGGCATGGCCCTGCCGCCCTGCCACATGGTCTATCAGTACCATGTGACCAGCGACGGCCGCCTGAACGGGTTGATGTACCAGCGCAGTTGCGACGTGCTGCTGGGCCTGCCCTTCAACCTGACCGGGGCGGTCGCCCTGCAGGCCATGCTGGCGCAGCAGGCCGGGCTGCGGCTGGGCGAGTTCGTGTGGATGGGCGGCGATGTTCATCTGTACCTGAACCATCTGGATGCCGCGCGGGAACAATTGACCCGCAACCCCCGGCCCCTGCCGCGCCTGATGCTGGCCCGCCGGGCGGACAGCATCGATGGTTACCGGATCGGGGATTTCGCGGTGGAAGGGTACGATCCGCACCCCCCCATCAAGGCCGACGTGGCGGTGTGAATGCCGGCCGACGCGACATCCCCGAAAAACCGCCCTTGCCGCGTCCCGGCATTTCAAATCAACCGCCGGGCTGAAAAATCCCGTGGCTTGTCCCGTGGCGGAACGCTATAGGAGAAGGGTAGTTGACTTGTCCGTCCGGTTGGCTGCGCGGGGCCCCGCCCGCGCGCGACGGGCGGTTTTTGCGTTAGCGGATCGTTTTGAAACGGATCGTTTTGACCGGCCAGCGCCGGTAAAGCGTTTGAGGAGGAAGCATGGCACTGCCCCTGATGCCGAAGGCCACCGCCGTCTGGCTGGTCGAGAACACCAGTCTCAGCTTCGAGCAGATCGCGGAATTCTGCGGCATGCACGAGCTTGAGGTGCAGGCCATCGCCGATGGCGAGGTGGCGGTGGGCATGGTCGGCCGCGACCCGGTCGCCGGCGGCGAACTGACCGCGGCGGAGATCGCCCGCGTCGAGGCCAATCCCAACCTGAAGCTGAAACTGCGCGTGCAGGACCTGCCGCAGCCGGTCGCCCGCGCCAAGGGCCCGCGCTACACGCCGGTCACCAAGCGCGGCGACAAGCCCGATGCCATCGCCTATCTGCTGAAGGCCCATCCGGAATTGTCGGACGCGCAGATCTGCAAGCTGATCGGCACCACCAAGCCGACCATCGCCGCCGTGCGCGACAAGACCCATTGGAACTCGGCCAACATCAAGGCGCGCAACCCGGTGCTGCTGGGCCTGGGCAGCCAGCGGGAACTGGATGCCGCCCTGGAAAAGGCCCGCCGCGGCCGTCCGGAGCCGGAGACGGCTGACATGGACGCCATCGACGAGGATATGGAGCCTGCGGCCCTGTCCGGGGACGAGGACGAAGCTCAGGATTGAGCCGCGGCGTCCGCCGCCCCACGCTGGCCACGCGGCGTCCGCCGCTACACGTTGGCCACGCGGCGTCCGCCGCTCCATGCCGGCCACGCGGCGCGGGGTGCCAATGGACCCCGCCGATCATCGGAAATTGGCCGGCTTGCCACGCGCAGCCGGCCTTTTTCTTTTCAGGGCCGGGCACGATATGCTGAAGGGAGCCGATGCCGCGCCCCGGACCATTCCGGGGCGGTGCGGATCGCGGGGAAAAAGGGGGTATTCATGACGCAGTGGTTTTTCCATGATGGCGACCAGCGGGTCGGCCCGCTGGACGGGCAGGCGGCGCTGGATTTTGTGCGCGTGCATCCGGATGCCTTCTGCTGGCGCAACGGCATGGCCGAATGGCTGCCCGTGCGCGCCGTGGGCGAATTGTCGTCACAGCCCAACCCCTGGGCCGGTGCGCCCGGCATGCCGCCGCCGCCCGGCGCCCGCAGCCGGGCCCGCGCCGACGATATCGATTTCAAGATCCACGGGCAGGAGATGCAGTTCGTGGAGGTGGAACTGGACCCCGGCGAAAGCGCCATCGCCGAGGCGGGGGCCATGGTCTACAAGGATGCCAGCGTCCAGATGAACACCATCTTCGGCGACGGCAACAATACCGGCGGCTTCCTGGACAAGCTGATCGGCGCCGGCAAGCGGGTGATCACGGGCGAAAGCCTGTTCACGACCGTCTTCACCCATACCGGCCGCGGCAAGGCGCATGTCGCTTTTTCCGCCCCCTATCCGGGCACCATCCTGCCGCTGAACCTGGCCGATCTGGGCGGTACGCTGATCTGCCAGAAGGACAGTTTCCTGGCGGCGGCCAAGGGCGTGTCGATCGGCATCCATTTCCAGCGCCGCATCCTGACGGGCCTGTTCGGCGGCGAAGGCTTCATCATGCAGAAGCTGACGGGTGACGGCTGGGTCTTCGCCCATGTCGGCGGTTCCATCATGGAACGCGAACTGGCGCCCGGCGAGGTGCTGCACATCGATACGGGCTGCGTTGCCGCCTTCACGCCCGACGTGGATTTCGACCTGGTGCAGGTCGGCGGCGTGAAATCAGTGCTGTTCGGTGGAGAGGGGCTGTTCTTCGCCACGCTGCGCGGACCGGGCCGGGTCTGGATACAGTCGCTGCCCTTCTCCCGCCTGGCCGGCCGCATGCTGTCGGCCGCCATGCCGGGCGCCAGCAAGGGCGAAGGCAGTATGCTGGGGCCGCTGGGCGATATCGTCATGGGCAACAAGCGATAGCAGGCACACGAAATCCGGGAGGGGGTGGCGATGCCGCCCCCTCCGGAAGCCCGACCTATCCCGGATGCACCATATCGGCGGGCCGCACCCAGGCGCGGAACTGCTCCTCGCTTAGCAAATTCAGCGCCAGCCCGGCTTCCAGCAGGGTTGTGCCTTCCTGGTGCGCCTTCTTGGCGATCCTGGCGGCATTGTCATAGCCGATATGGGGGTTCAGTGCCGTGACCAGCATCAGGCTTTCCTCCATCAGCCGGCGGATGCGATCCTCGTTGGCGGTGATGCCGGCCACGCAGTTCTCTGCAAAGCTGCGGCTGGCGTCGGCGATCAGACGGATGGACTGCAGAAGATTGTAGATCAGCACGGGCTTGAAGACATTCAGTTCGAAATGGCCCGTCGCACCGGCATGGGTGATGGTAACATGGTTACCCATCACCTGGGTGCAGACCATGGTCATGGCCTCCGACTGGGTCGGGTTGACCTTGCCCGGCATGATGGAACTGCCGGGTTCGTTCTCCGGCAGGCTGATCTCTCCGATGCCGCTGCGCGGGCCGCTGCCCAGCAGGCGTATGTCGTTGGCGATCTTCATCAGCGAAACGGCCACCGTGTTCAGCGCGCCCGACGCTTCCACGATGCTGTCATGGGCGGCCAGTGCCTCGAACTTGTTGGGGGCGGCGACGAAGGGCAGGTCGGTGATGGCGGCGACCTCCGCCGCGAAGGCCTGATCGAAGCCGGGGGCGCTGTTCAGGCCCGTCCCAACGGCCGTGCCGCCCTGCGCCAGGCGCAGCAGGGCCGGCATCACGGCCTTCGCCCGCCCGATTCCATAGGCCACCTGCTGGGCATAGCCGCCGAATTCCTGCCCCAGCGTCATGGGGGTGGCATCCTGCAGGTGCGTGCGCCCGATCTTCACGATGGGGGCGAATTCATCGGCCTTGGCGGACAGGGCGGCGTGCAACTGTTCCAGGGCCGGCACAAGATCATGATGGATGCGCTCCGCCGCTGCGATATGCATGGCCGACGGAAAGCTGTCGTTGGAGCTTTGGCCGCGATTGACATGGTCGTTGGGATGGATGGGCTTCTTGGACCCGATCTCCCCGCCCAGCATCTCGATGGCGCGGTTGGCGATGACCTCGTTGGCGTTCATGTTGGTCTGGGTGCCCGATCCGGTCTGCCAGACGACCAGGGGGAAATGGTCGATCAGCGTGCCGTCGATCACTTCGTCGGCGGCACCGACGATGGCGCTGCCCAGGCGCGCATCCAGCGTTCCCAGCGCCACATTGGCCTTGGCGGCGGCCTTCTTCACGATGCCAAGGCCCCGGATCAGGGCCGGCGGCATCCTTTCCCCGCCGATCTTGAAATTCAGCAGCGACCGCTGGGTCTGCGCGCCCCAATACCGATCGGCCGGCACCTCGATGGGGCCGAAACTGTCGGTCTCGATGCGGACATTGGCGGCCATCACCCGTTCCCCCGTTTCCAGTCTGGACGCCGACGGTAACAGATGCGGATATCCCTGTCCCCCCCGCTGCGCACCGGCCGGCTCAGCGGAACTGCGTGCGCCATTCGCGGCAAAGCCGTTCCGCCTCGTCCGATCCGGACAGGATCTCCACGATGCGCAGGCTGTTGAACATGGTCCGCTGGCCGTCGGCACCCAACGTGCCGTCGCGGTTGCGCGGGGCCGCGCGCAGGCTGGCCTGGGTCGTGCTGACCACCTGCTGGCGCGTTTCGCTGATCTTGGCGCTGACCTCCCGCTGGATCCCGAGCGCGCCCGCCAGTTTGGATGAACGGCGCAGCGCCATGGCGAACTGTTCGGCCTTCTTCATGGTGGCATCGTCGGGCAGGCCGCCATCCCGGCCGAACAGGGCGGCGTGCAGGCCCTGGTCGACATCCGCGCAGATATTCTTCAGCACGAATTGCCCCACCTCGGCGCGGGCGTTCTTCATCTTGTTGGTGATGTCCTTGTCGCGCAGGCTCTGCACCGTGTCGTTGACGGAATTGAGGCCGTCGGTCAGCCGCTCCGCCGCCGCGGCCAGGCTGGCCGGATCGCCGGAGACCAGTGGGTTTTCCCGGTCGAACTCGGCCGTCTGGCGCAGCAGGTTGCCGACGACATAGCCTGACATCTCCCGCGTCAGGTTCTCCTTCTCCGCCACCGTGCCGCCCAGGCGCACCTCCCCCAGCATGCGCAACAGCTCGCCGGGGCGTTGCATGCGCGAGGCCAGCACCAGCAGCAGCGGCTGGGTCAGCGCTGCATCCTCCCGTCCCAGTTCCATCAGATTGGCCCGGATGATGTCCAGGTGCAACTCGGCCAGATCCAGGATGGGGCGCGCCGGCAGGGCGGCCTTCAGCTTTTCGATCCGTTCCGCCACGACCAGCACCTGCCGGATCGTTTCCAACTGGCGCTGCACGTCGTCGTCGCGGCCGAACAGGCCGATCTTGTATTTCAGGTTGGTCTGGCATTCGGCGGTGATGGCCGCCAGGGCCGTCACGCCGGCTTCCCAAAGAGGCGCGCAGATGGACGCGACGGCCACCCCGTCTCGCAGATCCGCGGCAGCGGCTTCGCGCTGCGCGCTTTGCAGCAACGCGGCCGGGATGCGGTCCTTGACGGCCTGCCAGCAGGGGCCCAGCGTGGTCCGGCAGATGCGGTTCAGGCGCCGGCTATATTGCCCTGCATCATCCAGCAGATCCTCCACAGGCAGAAAGAACAGCCGTGACAGGGCCGGCCGCCGGGGCGGGCGCAGCGTCACCAGACGCGGCCGCATGGCCTCGAAGGCACCGGACACCTCCGGCTTGTCGCCCACCTGCTCCAGCAGCCGGTAAATCTGCAGGAGCTTGCGGTCGGGCAGGCGCGAAGCATCGGCGGCCAGCACCGCCCAGTCACTGCCCCTGACCGGGGTGGCGGGTGTCTCGGGGGCGGGGGTCTTGCTGTCGTTCATGCCATCCTCCCTCAGCCCATCGCCGCTTTCAACGATTCAAGCCGCATGACGGCATCCATATCCAGGACCCCCGTCCGCCAATCCTGGTTGACCCGCACCCAGCGGCGCTGGAGCCGCGCGATGGCGTCCAGGTCCAACTGCTCGGTTGCATGGCTCACCTCCTCCTTCGGGATCAGGGGCAGCAGCCGGGATATGTCGCTGATCGCCGTCTGGCGGGCGGCGGGCGGCCCGTCCTTCACCGCCTCCCACATGGCGATCAGGAAATCCCATCCGTCCAGCAGCCACGAGATGCGCCCGACATATTCCCTGATGGCGGTCAGCAGTTTCGGCGCGTCATTCACGATCTGGCGCGCATCGCGGCAGGCATTGTCCAGCTTGGCGATGCGCTGGCGGGCCAGGGTCAGCGTGTGGTTGGCGACCGTGGCGACATAGGCGCCCAGCATGGCCACGTCGGACGGGTCGGTATCGGCGAAATGCTGCGTGCTTTGTGCGAAGCCGCCCAGCCGCTCCGCCAGGCCGCGCAGCCGGCCGGCCTTGGGGGCCTGCGGCAGGCCGACGGGGGCCACCGCCTCGCCCAACTGGTCGACGCGGGCCGTCATGTCGTCGGGCTGGATATCGACCATGGCGGCGACGCGGGCCAGGGCCTGGCGGGCCACGCGCTTGCTGTCATCCGTCGTCATGCCGGGGCGCAGCAGGTCTGCGGCACTGATCCCCACCAGCTTCAGCAATTCGGTCACCAGGATGAACTGGGTCAGCACCAGATATTGCCCATCCTGGTCACGCAATTGCGCGGCCCGGGTGGCCGCGTCCGGCCCGCAGATGCCCGATGCCTGGACGGTCAGCGCGCAGGCACGGATCTGTTCGGGGGAATGCAGTTCGAGCTTCTCGATCTCCTCGAACAGCAGCCGGTCATGCAGGGTCAGCGTCATGACGCTGGGCAGCCCCTTCCAGGGCAGCACATAGGTGCCTTTGCCGGCCGTGAAGTTGGGCAGCAGGAACTCGAACCGGTCCATGTCGTCGCGGCGCAGGCGGGCCTGGCTCAGCAGCGGTGTGGTGAAGGGGACCGTCACGCCCCGCTCCTCGAAGGTGGCCGGCGCGAAATCCTCCAGCATGGCCCGCATCTTGCGGTTGACGTCACTCTGATCCGTCATGTTCCGGCCGACCCTGTCTCGCCTCTCCGGGCCGTCTGTCGCGGCCTGTTCCCGATATATGTCGCATTTTAGGTAGTTGGACACAATTCCGCAGTGCGGCAGCGGATGCTTTCAAGCATGCGGGATCGCAGCACAGGCCTGCGGTCCACGGCGGCTTGACCGGCACTCCGGCGGGTGCCTACATTTGCTGTTGAGAGGCGGTCCGACGGGCTGACCGCGCCCCTTAACAAAACCCGCCGAGGGAAATATGGCTGAAATCATCAATGTCACCGACGCCAGCTTTGAAACCGATGTCCTGAAGGGCAGCGGTCCGATTCTGCTGGATTTCTGGGCCGAATGGTGCGGCCCCTGCAAGATGCTGGCCCCCAGCCTGGCCGAACTGGCCCAGGAACTGGACGGCAAGCTGTCCATCGCCAAGCTGAACATCGATGACAATCCCAATGCCCCCAGCCGTTTCGGCGTGCGCGGCATCCCCACCTTGATGATCTTCAAGGATGGTCAGGTGACGGCGACCAAGATCGGCGCCCTGCCCAAGTCGCAGTTGAAGTCCTGGATCGAACAGAACCTGTGACCTTCCGGGCCTTCGGGCCGGATCAGGACAGGATCAGGGAAGGGGCCGGCCCGCCGATGGGACCGGCCCTTTTCCGTTGGGGCCCGCCGGCGTGCCGCTCGTGCGGCGCAGCCAAGCAACTGTTTTCATGCGGCGTAAGTTCTCTGATCGCGGATGATGGCATTGGCGAGGACGACGATCTTTCGCATGATGGCAACGAGGGCAACCTTTGGCTTCTTTCCAGCGGCGATGAGTTTTTTATAGAAGGCGGCCAAGGGTGGATTTCGCCGACTGGCGACGACGGCAGCCATGTAAAGGACGGTTCGGACAACGGGCCTTCCACCGTAGATGCTGCGCGGGCCATCGCGTTTGCCGCTCTGGTTATCCATCGGGGCAACGCCGGCCAGGGCGGCGACCTGATGTCGTGTCAGTGTGCCCAACTCCGGCATATGGGCCAGCAGGGTGGCCGCCAGCACCGGCCCGACAGCAGGAATGGACTGGAGCAGGTTGTCGTTGACCTTCAAGGTTTTGGATGCCGCGATCTGCTCGGCAATGCGCTTGTCGAGGCGCAGGATCAGCAGGGCGATGGCATCCAGGCGCCGCTTGGCCAAGCGGCGCAGTTCCGGATCCGCCAGGGTCTGGGCCTGGTTCCTGACCATGGTCTGCTCGTCGAGCAACTGGCGCCGGTAGGTGGCCAGTTCCGCCAGGACCTCCCGTTCCGGATCGGGTTGGTAGGCGGCTCCGGGGATCGCCTGGGCATAGGCGGCGATCATCCGGGCATCCAGCCGGTCATTCTTGGCCCAGCGTCCATGCGCCCTGGCAAAATGCCGGACCTTGCGAGGATCGACGAGGCGGACGGGAATGCCGGCTTTCGATAAAGCCTCCATGACCGGCCGCTCATAGCCACCACTGGCTTCCAGGACGACCTGCACGGCGCGCTTGCCACACCGTCGCCGAAGGAGACTGTAACCAGCCTCGGCATTCTCGACTTGGAAAGCCTCTCCTGTCTCGGCATCCAACCCGTCCAGACGGGCCTTGCTGACGTCCAGGGCGATGATAGAGTCCTGTTGTGCCATCTTCATACTCCCTGCCTTGCACGTACGGGGCTGCAACCCCAAGCAACTGTTCGGGTCAATGAAGGGGCCGACCGGAGAACCATGCTTGGCTACGGTGTATGATCTACCTTTCCACGGAGCGGTCTTCCGGACGGATCGCCGGCCGGGGCATGCCCCGGCCGGCGATCACACATCTTACTGACATTTCGAAAACACAAGCCAACGGATGTGGGCGCCGGCGCACGCCCACGGATGTGGGCGCCGGCGATTGAGAGCGGTGATCAGAACCAATAGGTTCTGATCACCGAAAAATAGTGTCAGCCGTTGGTGGCCAGGACCGTGCCTGCCAGATAAAGCGAGCCGCAGATCAGCACCCGGGCGGGGGGGGCGCCGGCCGCGGCCTGTGCCAGCGCACGCAGGGCGGCTGTGACATCGGCATCGTCGCCCGCCTCCATCCCGGCCTGCCGGGCGAAGCCGGCGGCGTCGCCGGCGCTGACGCTATTGGGCTCGCCGGGGATGGACACGGCCCGCAGCCGGCGCACATGCGCCGCCAGGGGAGCCAGGAAATCCAGCGGCCGTTTGCTGCCCAGCATGCCGAACACGAGGTCGAGCGGCCGGCCGTCGGCCGTCCAGCGGGCCAACTGGGCCGCCAGCACCTCGCCCGCGCTGTCATTGTGCCCGCCATCCAGGTAAAGCTCCCACCCGGCCGGCAGGTGTTCCACCAACGGACCCCGCCGCAGGCGCTGCAGGCGGGCGGGCCATTCGACGCGGGCCAGACCCGTGCGGATCGCCGCGTCGCCGATGGCCAGCGGCAGATGGGCCGTGGCGGCGATGGCCAGTCCGGCATTGTGGATCTGATGCGCCCCCGCCAGCCCCGGCGGGGGCAGGTCGAGACGCCGGGCGGCATCGGTGAAGCGGAAACCGTCCGCCGTGGCCGTCACATGCCAGTCCCGCCCGTGCAGCGACAGCGGCGCGCCGACGGCCGCCGCCCGGTCGGTGAAGACCTGCGCGGCCACCGGGTCGGCCTGGGGGCCCGCCACGACCGGCCGGCCGGGCTTCACGATGCCGGCCTTCTCCGCTGCGATCTCGGCCAGGGTGGGGCCCAGGAACTGGGTATGGTCCAGGGAGATGCGCGTCAGCAGGCTGACGGCCGGGCTGGCAATGACATTGGTGGCATCCAGCCGTCCGCCCAGCCCCACCTCCAGCAGCAGCAGGTCGGCCGGCTGGCGGGCGAAGGCCAGGAAGGCCGCGGCCGTCGTCACCTCGAAGAAGGTGATGGCGTCCCCGTCATTGGCGCGTTCCACCTCTTCCAGGATATCGGCCAGCGCGTCGTCGCCGATCAGGTCGCCGGCCAGGCGGATGCGCTCGTTGAAGCGCACCAGATGGGGGGAGGTGTAGACATGCACCCGATGGCCTGCCGCCTCCGCCATGGCGCGCAGGAAGGCGACGGTGCTGCCCTTGCCGTTGGTGCCGGCCACATGGACGGTGGGTGGCAGATGCCGCTCCGGATTGCCCAGCCGGTGCAGCAGCCGTTCGATCCGGCCCAGGGATAGATCGATCACGACCGGATGCAGTTGCCGCATCCGGTCCAGTGCCGCCTCCAGACGGGGGGAGGCCGGCACCAGCGGCGCGGCCTTGATCATTGGAAGCCGGCGCCACCCTGGATGGCACTGACCGACGGACCCTTGCGTGAGCCCGACCGGTCGCGCCCGCCGCGCGAAATCTTGACGATGTCCGCGCCGGGGCCGGTGCGGCGCAGCAGGTCGATGATGCGGGCCAGGGTGCCGCGCAACTCCTTGCGATGCACCACCATGTCGACCATGCCGTGATCCAGCAGGTATTCAGACCGCTGGAACCCTTCCGGCAGCGTCTCGCGGATCGTGCTTTCGATGACGCGCGCGCCGGCAAAGCCGATCTGGGCGCCGGGCTCGGCGATATGGATATCGCCCAGCATGGCGAAGCTGGCCGTCACGCCGCCCGTGGTCGGGTCGGTCAGGATGACGATATAGGGCAGGCCGGCTTCCTTCACCATTTCCACCGCGATGACGGTGCGCGGCATCTGCATCAGCGACAGGATGGCTTCCTGCATGCGCGCACCGCCCGATGCCGGCACGGCGATCAGGGGCACCTGCTGAAGCACGGCCAGACGGGCCGCGGCCAACAGCCCCTCGCCCACGGCCATGCCCATCGATCCGCCCATGAAGCCGAAATCAAAGGCGGCGACGACGGCGCCCTGGCCGTTGATCTTGCCATGGGCCACGACGATGGCGTCCTGGCGGCCGGACTTGGCCTGCGCTTCCTTCAGGCGGTCGGTATAGCGCTTCTGGTCGCGGAACTTCAGCGGGTCGACCACGACCTTGGGCAGTTCGATCGTCTGGTAACCGGGGTCCAGCAGCATGTTCAGCCGCCGCACGGGGGTCAGGCGCATGTGGTGGCCGCAATGCTGGCAGACGTGAAGCTGTTCCTCCAGGTCACGGTGGAACAGCATCGCCTCGCACGATGGGCACTTGTGCCAGAGATTGTCCGGAACCTCTTTCTTGGAAACGAGGGCCTGGATCTTCGGTTTGACGAAATTGGTCAGCCAGTTCATGGGGTACCTTCAAGGCGGGACGGGGTCCCGCTATACTCTGCCGAGGCGGGGACGGGGTCCCGCTGCACTCGGCCATGGTCGCGGGCATGGTCGGCTTTGTTGCGGCAAACCTGCCGTGGCGATGGCTTCGCGGTCCTCAAACAGTTCCTGGACGCTTCGGTAATCCGAACCACCCATGTCCGTCAATAAGGCGCTGCAACCGGCAAAGGTCAAGCCGGATCAGCCACGCGCCGCGCGCACACCGCTGGCCAGGGTGGCCACGAAGTCCAGAACGTCGGGGACCAGCCCGGCAGTGGGCTTGCCATCGGCGTCCAGGCCCGCTTCCACCCGGCGCACGATGGCGCTGCCCACGACCGCGGCATCGGCCACACGGGCCACCGCCGCGGCCTGTTCGGGCGTGGAAATGCCGAAGCCGACGGCCAGCGGCAGGTCGGTATGGCGGCGCAGGCGGGTGACGGCCTCGTCGATGGCCGTCGCTGTGGCGCTGCCCGCCCCTGTGATGCCGGTGACCGACACGTAATAGACGAAGCCCGAGGTGTTGGCCAGGACGGCCGGCAGGCGGGCATCATCCGTGGTCGGCGTCGTCAGCCGGATGAAATTGACCCCGGCGCGCAGGGCGGGAACGCACAGTTCCGCATCTTCCTCCGGCGGCAGGTCGACCACGATCAGCCCGTCGACCCCGGCGCCCCGCGCATCGGTCAGGAACCGGTCCACGCCATAGGAATAGATGGGATTGTAATAGCCCATCAGCACGATGGGCGTGTCGTCGTCGCCCTGGCGGAAGGCACGCACCATGTCCAGCGTGCGGGTCATGCGTGCGCCGGCAGCCAGGGCGCGCAGGCCCGCGGCCTCGATGGCCGGCCCGTCGGCCATCGGATCGGTGAAGGGCATGCCCAGTTCGATGATGTCGGCACCGGCCGCCGGCAGGCCCTTCAGCAGGGCGAGGCCGGTTTCATGATCGGGGTCGCCGGCCGTCACGAAGGTGACGAGGCCGGCCCGGCCGGCTGCCTTCAGGGCGGCGAAGCGGCGGTCGATGCGGCCGGTGGCCGGGGCGACCTGGATCGGGGCGCTGGTCATGATCAAAGGTTCCGGACAGCGAAGAAAGGCGGCGCACCATAGACCGTGGGCACCTCTGAAACAATGACGCTTTGCGCGGGCGGGCCCGGCGGAAAAGGGCCTCCTATGCTATTCGGTCTACGCCCCTGTTAGACGATGAAACATCTTCAACTGGACCCGATAACAGCGTTATCTGCTTTGCAACGATCATCGGGAATTACAGCTTGCAGGATAATGCCAATATAGCGGCCGGTTCGCATGAGGAGGGGTCGATGCGGCCGGCAAGCCCGTCGCGCGCCGTCGTCTGGCTGGCGCTGACGGCGCTGCTGGTGGCCTTGGGCCTGTTCGGGGTGGAGATCGTGCTGGGCCGCGCCCGGCTGATGGACAAGGCCGTGGCCGACATCAGGTCCAGTGCCGACCAGTTGGCTGAACATGCGGCCCGCATGATGGGCGCCCACACCCTCATCCTGCGCAATGCGGAATGGCTGGTCCTGAACGAGGGCTGGGATGAGGTGGCGGCCACGCCGCGCGTGCATGAATGGCTGCGCGACCTGGCGTCGGAAGCGCCGGAGGTGCAATCCTACTGGCTGGTCGATGCCGAGGGGCGGGTGCGCATCACGACGATGCGCTGGCCCGTTCCGGACATGAATGTCGCCGACCGCGATTATTTCCTGCCGCACCGTGACGGCCGTTCGGAACCCCATCTGAGCGCGCGCCTGTCCGGCCGCCTGAATCCGGAGGTGTTCTTCGCCCTGTCCAGCCGGCTGGAAGGGCGTGACGGCAATTTCCTGGGTGTTGCGCAGGTGTCGCTGCGTCCGGCCTATTTCGAGGCGTTCTATGCCAGCATCGCCTTTCGCCCCGATGTGGAAGTGATGCTGGTGCGTGAGGATGGCGAGGTGCTGGCCCGCCACCCGTCGGTGACATCCGGTGAGGTGGGCATCGGCAATGTCGCTGATCTGGTGGGCAAGCGCGACCCCGCCACCGGGCTGATGACGGCCATCTCGCCGTTCGACGGCAAGGAAAGGCTGTATGCGGTTGCCGATGTCGACCGGGTGCCGGCCCGCGTGGTCTATGGCATCTCCACCGCCGGGCTCGAATCGGACTGGCTTTGGACGGCGCTGGGGCATTTCAGCTTCGCGCTGGTTGCAGCCCTGCTGCTGCTGCCGCTGGCCCTGGTCGCGCTGCGCCAGACCCGGCAGGCCGAACAGGCCCAGGGGCTGTTGCGCTCCTCTAATGCGGCACTGGAAGCGCGCGTGCGGGAACGCACGGCCCATCTGGACATGGCGCTGGAGGATCTGCGCCGCAGCGAGGAGCGGTTGAGCCGCCTGTTCAACGCCACGCCCGTGGCGATCATGGAGGTGGGGGCCGACGGCCGGTACACCGATTGCAACGCCGCGGCCGAGCGCATCCTGGGCCTGTCGCGCAGCGCCATCATCGGCGTGCGCCATGATGCGGCCCTGTGGCATGCGACGACGCTGGACGGCCGGCCCATGGCCAGCGTGGATTATCCCACGGCCCGTGCCCTGGCGGGAGAGGTGGTGCGGGATTGCGAATATGCCCTGCGCGATCCCAAGACCGGGGCGCGCCAGGTCCTGTCCGTCAACGCCGTGCCCATCCGGGACGAGGGCGCGCGCATCATCGGCTGCACCGCCACGGTGCTGGACGTCACGGGCCGGTACGAGGCGGAGGACCGCCAGCGCCTGTTGATGCGCGAGGTCGATCACCGGGCCAAGAATGCCCTGGCCGTGGCCCAGGCCGTCGTGCGGTTGAGCCGCGCCGACAGTATCGAGGCCTTCACCAGCGCGGTGGAGGGGCGCATCTCCTCCCTGGCCCGCTCGCACAGCCTGCTGGCCCAGGCCGCCTGGTCGGGGGCGGACCTGGAAAAGCTGGTGGAGGACGAGGTCCAGGCCTTCCTGACCGACAGGGCCCGCCTGGCCCTGCGGGGACCCAGGGTGCGGCTGGGGGCCGACATGGTCCAGTCGCTGGGCCTGGTCTTCCACGAACTGGCCACCAACGCGGCCAAGCATGGCGCGCTGTCCATGCCGGGCGGCACCGTCACCGTTGACTGGTCGGTCCGTCGCAGCACGCTGGACCTTCACTGGGAGGAAAAGGGCGGCCCCCCCGTCACGGCCCCCCCGACCCGCCAGGGCTTCGGGTCCACCCTGCTGGGTCAGGTGCTGCGCCACCAGTTGGGTGGCAAGATCGACATGGACTGGTCGGAAACCGGCCTGCGCTGCCACATCTCCCTGCCGCTGGGCCCGCAGCCGTGACGGCCGCCGGCCACGCGGGCCGGCTGCCTCCTCGCCGGCCCGTCCCTATGCGCCCCGGGTCATCAGAAAGGCCAGGATGGCCGTGGTCGCCGACACGTTCAGCGATTGCACCCGGCCGCTGCCGGCGATGGTGACCAGTTCGGTGCAGGCCGCCTGGCTGGCCGGCGGCATGCCATGTTCCTCGTTCCCCATCACGACGGCCACGGGCTTTCCCTCTGCCCGGCGGGTCAGGTCCGACAGGGACGGGAAAGGCCCCAGCGCGGTGCCGATGGTGCGGTAGAGACCACCCAGGGCCTTCAGCGTGGCCGGGAAATCAGCGGTCCGATGAAGATTCACATGCTCGAAGCCGCCTTCCGCCACGCGATAGGCGGCCTCCGACGGCAGGGCCTGGGACGGGTGGTCGGAGATCAGGACCCGGTCGATCCCGAAAAAGGCCGCCGTGCGCAGGATGGCGCCCAGATTGTGCGGATTGGACACCCCATCCAGGATCAGCAGCGGCAGGCCCGTGGCCGCCCAGCCCCGCGCCAGGTCCAGGCTGAAGGGCAGCACCGGCCGGGGTGCGGCCTCGGCCACGATGCCGCCATGCATGGCCGATCCGGCGATCTTCTCCAGTTCCGCTGCGGGAACCAGCCGGTAGGGCTTGCGGCCCGCGGCCAGCCGGGCGCAGAAAGGGCCGGCGGCCTCCTTCAGCCTCTCATCGAAATAGAGCTTTTCCGCCCTGTCGGGATCACGGTCGAACAGGGCGGCCACCGCCGGCAGGCCGGCGATGCGGAACGGCTTGCGCCGCGCCTTGCCGGACCCGGCCGCCGCCGCGGCGGGCTTGGGCTTCAAGGACAGGGTGGAACGGTCTTGCATCGGATCAGCCCGCGAACAGGGTCAGCCAGCCCAGCATGATGGAACCGATGACGATGCGATACCAGGCGAACGGCGTGAAACCGTGCCGACCCACGAAATCGACCAGCCAGCGCACGACGACCAGCGCCGACAGGAAGGCCATCACGAAGCCCACGGCGATCATGCCGACATTGCCGACCTCCAGCACCTCCCGGTTCTTGTAGAGGTCGTAGACGGCGGCGCCCAGCATGGTGGGGATGGCCACGAAAAAGCTGAACTCTGCCGCCGCCTTGCGCTCCACACCCATCAGCAGGGCGCCGATGATTGTCGCACCGGACCGTGACACGCCGGGGATCATGGCCAGGCATTGCACGAAACCGATGGAGAGCGACAGGCGCGCCGGGAAAGCCTCCACCGTGAAGTGGCGCGGCGGCGGTCGCAGCTTTTCCGCCAGCAGGATGATGACCCCGCCGACGATCAGTGCCACCGACACGACCGTCGGGTTGAACAGCACGCTCTTGATGTAGGAATGGGCGAACACGCCGATGACGGCTGCGGGCAGGAAGGCCAGCAGGATGGCGGCGGTGAAGCGATAGCTTTCGGTCCGCCGCTCGAACAGCCCCTTCAGCACGTCCCACAGCTTGTTGAAATAGACCAGCAGGATGGCCAGGATCGCGCCGAGCTGGATCACGACCTTGAAAACATCCTCCGCCTGTCCCTTGAAGCCCAGCATCTCGCCCAGCAGGATCAGGTGCCCGGTGGACGACACGGGGATGAATTCCGTCAGCCCTTCCAGCAGGCCCAGCAGGATGGCGTCGAAGTACGGGATGGTGTCGGTCAAGGCTCTGGTCCGTTCATGTCGCGGGCAGCGGGCCTTATAGCAGCCGGTGCCGGGCCGGGCGAGAGGTGCGATGGTGAAATTCAAGGCGACATGGCGGATGCGGGTACCGGCAGCCGGCGTCATGGGTTTGCGCCTGCCGCTTTTCAAGGCGGGCCCAAAATTCTGGGTGTAGCGCGGGTGGCAATGCAGATACGCCCTTCCAACGGGACCGATTCATTTCATATGATCGAAGGGCGCGTCAGGGGGACCCATCAATTGATCGTTAACCGCCATGTCTGAGGATGAGAAGCACGGGAACGGAGGGACGGTGACGGGCGTGGTCGTCAAGGCGGCGCCCAAGACCAAGAAGCCCTCCATGTACAAGGTGCTCATGCTGAACGACGACTACACCCCCATGGAGTTCGTCGTGCATGTGCTGGAACGCTTCTTCAACAAGAACCGTGATGAAGCGACCCGTATCATGCTGCATGTCCACCGGCGTGGCGTCGGCGTTTGTGGTGTGTTCACCTATGAGGTGGCGGAGACGAAAGTGTCCCAGGTGATGGATTTCGCCCGCCAGCATCAGCACCCGTTACAGTGTACCCTGGAAAAGGATTAGCGCATCATGCTGTCGCGTAATCTGGAACAGACGCTCCACCGGGCCCTGGCCAACGCCAATGAACGGCGTCACGAATATGCGACGCTGGAACATCTGCTGCTGGCCCTGACGGAGGATCAGGACGCGCTGGCCGTGCTGCGGGCCTGTAGCGTCGATGTGGCCAAGCTGAAGACGGAACTGGTCGAGTATCTGGACGGTGAGCTGGCGAACCTCGTCACCACCCGGACCGACGATGCCAAGCCCACGGCCGGCTTCCAGCGCGTTTTGCAGCGCGCCGCCATCCACGTCCAAAGCTCTGGCCGGGAGGAGGTGACAGGCGCCAATGTTCTGGTCGCGCTGTTCTCCGAACGGGAGAGCCACGCCGTCTATTTCCTGCAGGAGCAGGAGATGACGCGCTTCGATGCGGTCAACTACATCTCCCACGGTATCGCCAAGGCCCCCGGCCGCGCCGAGCCCAAGCGCGTGTCCGGTGCGGACGATGACGCCCAGGCGGAGAAGGTCGTGAAGAAAGGCACCGAGGCGCTGGAGGCCTACTGCGTCAACCTGAACAAGAAGGCGCTGTCGGGCAAGATCGATCCGTTGATCGGGCGGGAACAGGAGGTGGAGCGCACCATCCAGATTCTGTGCCGCCGGTCGAAGAACAACCCGCTTTATGTCGGTGATCCCGGCGTCGGCAAGACCGCCATCGCCGAGGGGCTGGCACGCCGTATCGTCCATGGCGAGGTGCCGGAGATCCTGAAGAAGGCCACGATCTATTCGCTGGACATGGGGTCGCTGCTGGCCGGCACGCGCTATCGCGGCGATTTCGAGGAGCGGCTGAAGGCCGTGGTCTCCGAACTGGAGGCGCTGGACGGCTCCATCCTGTTCATCGACGAGATCCATACGGTGATCGGTGCGGGCGCCACCAGCGGCGGTGCCATGGATGCGTCCAACCTGCTGAAGCCGGCGCTGGCCTCGGGCGCCCTGCGCTGCATCGGCAGCACGACCTACAAGGAATACCGGTCCTATTTCGAGAAGGATCGTGCCCTGGTCCGGCGGTTCCAGAAGATTGATGTCAACGAGCCGTCGATCGAGGATGCGGTCAAGATCCTGGAAGGGATCAAGACCTATTATGAGAGCCACCACAAGGTCCGCTACACGAAGGATGCCATCCGCACCGCCGTTGAATTGTCGGCGCGCTATATCGGCGACCGCAAGCTGCCGGACAAGGCCATCGACGTGATCGACGAGGTGGGGGCCGCCCAGGCCCTGCTGCCCGAGGCCAAGCGCAAGAAGACCATCTCCCAGAAGGATGTGGAGGCGGTGGTGGCCAAGATCGCCCGTATCCCGCCCAAGTCGGTCAGCCGCGACGACAAGGAAGTGCTGCTGAACCTGGAACGGGACCTGAAGACCATGGTCTTCGGTCAGAATCAGGCGATCGAGGCGCTGGTGTCGGCCATCAAGCTGGCGCGAGCCGGCCTGCGTGAGCCGGAAAAGCCCATCGGCAACTACCTGTTCTCCGGCCCCACGGGTGTCGGCAAGACGGAGGTGGCCAAGCAGCTTTCCCGTACCCTGGGCATCGAACTGGTCCGGTTCGACATGTCCGAATATATGGAGCGCCATACGGTCAGCCGCCTGATCGGCGCACCGCCGGGCTATGTCGGGTTCGACCAGGGCGGCATGCTGACCGACGCCATCGACCAGCATCCGCACTGCGTGCTGCTGCTGGACGAGATCGAGAAGGCGCATCCGGACCTGTACAACATCCTGTTGCAGGTGATGGACCATGGCAAGCTGACCGACCATAACGGCAAGATCGTGGATTTCCGCAACGTCATCCTGATCATGACCACCAATGCCGGTGCCGCCGACATGGCGAAGCCCGCCATCGGCTTCGGCAGCGGCGTGCGGACGGGCGAGGACCAGGACGCCATCAACAAGGCCTTCACACCGGAATTCCGCAACCGCCTGGATGCGATCATCCCGTTCGCGAACCTGGGGGCGGAAGTGGTGGCCCGTGTGGTGGACAAGTTCGTGATGGAACTGGAAGCCCAGTTGACGGACCGCGGCGTGACCATCGAACTGACCGACGGCGCCCGCGCCTGGCTGGCCAAAAAGGGCTACGATCCCGTCATGGGTGCCCGCCCTCTGGCCCGCACCATCCAGGAATATGTGAAGAAGCCGCTGGCCGAGGAATTGCTGTTCGGCAAGCTGTCGAAGGGCGGGGCCGTCCGCGTCGTCCTGAACAAGGAAGGCGACGGCCTGGATTTCGACTATGCCGAGCCGAAGACGTCCAAGCGTGAGGAAAAGGTGGAGGAGTTGGCCTGACAGCCAATCAGCCCCTCCTGCACATAAGCCGCCCGGCAAGTCCGCTTGCCGGGCGTTTCTTTTTCTTTTTCTTCAATCCCTTACAACTCTGTGTGATGTGCAGAAAAGAATGCGTGCGACCCAGATGGTACCAGTTCGGACCTATTTTTGCAGTTGCGAACTGTTCGCAATGGCCTATAACGGAATCGCAAGGGCATCATGCGCCGAATAAAGGTCAACTATACTGACCTAACATCAAAAAACTGCTGGTAAACGGCCTTTCGCCGCTTTATATGCTCATGGACGGCGCTTTTCGGGAAAGGGGATTACCTGCCCGCAAGCGCCGTTTCCGGCCCAGGCCCCGGTCGTGTCGGAAATGGCGGCCCCCGCCGCCGGTGATTGAGGCGAGATTTGTAAGGAACGGTTCCATGGCGACGCAGAAGATGCTCGGCTTTGTCCACACCGACCAGCGCATGCCCGAAAAGCGCGAGGCCGAGGCGCGGCGCCAGGATTTCAACGAGATTTATGCCCGTTTCTCCGACAAGGGGGCGGCCGAGCAGGCGGGACGTTGCTCGCAATGCGGCGTGCCCTTCTGTCAGGTGCATTGCCCCGTGTCCAACAACATTCCCGATTGGCTGAAGCTGACGGCCGAGGGGCGGTTGGAAGAGGCCTATGAACTGTCGCAGGCCACCAACAACCTGCCGGAAATCTGCGGCCGCATCTGCCCGCAGGATCGCCTGTGCGAGGGCAATTGCACGATCGAGCAGTCGACCCACGGCACGGTGACCATCGGGGCGGTGGAAAAATACATCACGGACACGGCCTTCGATAATGGCTGGGTCAAGCCCACCGTGCCGCGCGTGGAGCGGGCGCAGTCCGTCGCCATCATCGGTGCCGGTCCCGCCGGCCTGGCCGCGGCCGACCAGTTGCGCAAGAAGGGCTATCAGGTCCATGTCTATGACCGGTACGACCGGGTGGGCGGGCTGCTGATGTACGGCATTCCGGGCTTCAAGCTGGAAAAGGATGTGGTCATCCGCCGCTGGAAGCTGCTGGAGGAAAGCGGCGTCACGTTTCATCTGGGCGTGGAGATCGGGCGCAGCACCGATCTTCGGACCCTGCGCGCCGAACATGATGCCGTGCTGATCGCCACCGGCGTCTACAAGGCCCGCGATCTGGGCGGACCGGGCTCCGGGCTGGACGGCATCGTGCCGGCGCTGGACTATCTGACGGCCAGCAACCGCAAGAGCCTGGGCGACACGGTCCTGGATTTCGAGACGGGCAAGCTGAACGCCGCGGGCAAGAATGTCGTCGTCATCGGCGGCGGTGACACGGCCATGGATTGCGTGCGCACCGCCATCCGCCAGGGGGCGATGTCGGTGAAGTGCGTCTATCGCCGCGACCGCAAGAACATGCCCGGTTCCCAGCGCGAAACCGCCAATGCCGAGGAAGAGGGCGTGGAGTTCGTCTGGCAGACGGCGCCCGAGGGCTTCACCGGTGACGCCCAGGTGACGGGCGTGAAGGCCCACAAGATGCATATGGGCGTGGCCGACGCCACGGGCCGCCAGACGCCGCTGCCCATCGAGGGGTCGAACTTCACCATGGATGCCGACCTGGTGATCAAGGCGCTGGGCTTCGATCCGGAGGATATCCCCACCCTGTTCGGTGCGCCGGAGCTGAAGGTCAGCCGCTGGGGCACGGTGCAGGTGAAGTACGCCACCATGATGACCAACCTGGACGGTGTCTTCGCTGCCGGTGACATCGTGCGCGGCGCCAGCTTGGTCGTGTGGGGCATCAAGGATGGCCGCGACGCCGCCGATGGCATCCACCGCTACATCCAGGCCAGGATCGCGACCGCGCCGGTGGCCGTGGCCGCCGAGTGAGCCGCCCTGCCAGCGCGCGTTTCCTTCAATCCGCCGTCGACAGGTGAATTGCGTCCATGCTCCGCCTCTACGATCATCTTTCCTCAGGGAACGGCTACAAGTGCCGCTGGCTGCTGACGCAGCTCGGGCATCCGTTCCAGCGCGTGGAAATGGATATCGACAGGGGTGAGACGCGGACGCCGGAATTCCTGGCGCTCAACCCCAATGGCCGCATTCCCATGCTGCGGCTGGCGCCCGGCGACTTTCTGGCCGAAAGCAACGCCATCCTGCGCTGGCTGGCCGAGGATACGTCCTTCTGGCCGGATAACCGCCGGGACAAGGCGGCCGTCCTGCAATGGCTGTTCTGGGAACAGTACAGCCACGAGCCGAACATCGCGACGGCCCGGTTCTGGATCACGCACAAGGTGGCGATGGACCCGGAGCGCATCCATGCCCTGATCGCCAAGCGCGAGAACGGGCATGCGGCGCTGAAACTGATGGAACGCCACCTGACGGGCCGTGACTGGTTCGTCGGGCAGAACGCCACCATCGCCGACATTGCCTTATATGCCTATACCCATGTGGCGGAGGAGGGGGGCTTCGACCTTGCCCCCTATCCCGCCATCCGCGACTGGCTGGACCGGTTCGCGGCCCAGCCCAACCACATCAAGATCACCGACGCCGTGGGCACGCCCGTGTCCGTGGCCGATGCACTGACTTCCGAACGCCAAGGGGCCTGACCATGACCGACGCCAATATTCACGCCGGTGAGATTTTCGCGGCCGAATACGTTGCCAACAAGGCCCTGCTGGACACCACCGCCTTCGTCGATACCGAACAGCATGATGCCTGCGGCGTCGGCTTCGTGGCGGCCATCGACGGCAAGCCGCGGCGCGAGGTGGTGGAAAAGGCCGTGGAGGCGCTGCGCGCGCTCTGGCATCGCGGTGCCGTCGATGCCGACGGCAAGACGGGCGACGGTGCGGGCATCCATGTGCAACTGCCCCAGTCTTTCTTCCGCGAGCATGTGGTGCGCACGGGCCATCCGCTGCCCCAGGGGCTGATCGCCGTCGGTCAGGTCTTCCTGCCGCGCACCGACCTGTCGGCGCAGGAGCGTTGCCGCGCCATCGTGGAGACGGAGATTCTCAACTGGGGCTATACGATCTATGGCTGGCGCCAGGTGCCGATCAACATCTCCATCATCGGCGAGAAGGCCAACGCCACAAGGCCGGAGATCGAGCAGATCATGGTCGGCAACCCCAAGGATGTGCCGGAAGACCAGTTCGAGCGCGACCTCTACATCATCCGCCGCCGCATCGAGAAGGCGGTGGCGAGCGAGCAGATCGGCGGCTTCTATATCTGCACCCTGTCGGCGCGGTCCATCATCTACAAGGGCATGTTCCTGGCCGAGCAGTTGACGGCCTTTTATCCCGATCTGCTGGATGAACGGTTCGAGAGCAATTTCGCCGTCTATCACCAGCGCTATTCCACCAATACCTTCCCGACCTGGCAATTGGCCCAGCCGTTCCGCACGCTGGCCCATAATGGCGAGATCAACACGCTGCGCGGCAACGTGAACTGGATGAAGGCGCATGAGACCCGGATGGATCATGAGCTGTTCGGCGCCTGGGTGGAGGATCTGAAGCCCGTCATCCCCGTCGGCTCGTCCGACAGCGGCGCGCTGGACGCCGTGTTCGAACTGATGATGATGGCCGGCCGCTCGGCGCCCATGGTCAAGACCATGCTGGTGCCGGAAGCCTGGTCGAACAAGGAGGTGATGCCCAAGGCTCACCGCGATCTCTATTCCTATTCCAACGCCGTGATGGAGCCGTGGGACGGCCCGGCCGCCCTGGCCATCTATGATGGCCGCTGGGTCGTGGGGGGTGTGGACCGCAACGGGTTGCGCCCGCTGCGCTATGTCATCACGGGCGACGGTCTGATCATCGGCGGTTCGGAAACCGGCATGGTCAAGATCAATGAGCAGGCCGTGGTGGAGAAGGGCCGCCTGGGTCCGGGGCAGATGATCGCCGTCGACCTGAAGGAAGGCCGGCTGTTCCATGACCGGGAGATCAAGGACAATCTGGCGGCCCAGCGGCCCTACGGAAACTGGATTGGCGAGATCACGGTTCTGGATGATCTGGTGAAGAAGGCCCCGGTGGAGCCGGCGGAACTGTCCAAGGACGAGTTGCGCCGCCGCCAGCTTGCCTATGGCATCACCATGGAGGATCTGGAACTGATCCTGCAGCCCATGGTGGACGACGCCAAGGAGGCCGTGGGCTCGATGGGCGACGACAGCCCCATCGCCGTGCTGTCCGACAAGTATCGCGGTCTGCACCATTATTTCCGTCAGAATTTTGCCCAGGTCACCAATCCGCCCATCGACAGCCTGCGCGAAACCCGCGTCATGTCGCTGAAGACGCGGCTGGGCAACCTGGGCAATATCCTGGACGAGGATTCGACCCAGTGCCGCCTGCTGCAACTGGAAAGCCCGGTGCTGACCAGTGCCGAATTCCGCGCCATGCGCAAATATATGGGAACCACGGCGGCGGAGATCGATTGCACCTTCGACCCGGCGGCCGGCGACAATGCCCTGCGCGACGGGTTGCGCCGCATCCGTCAGGAGGCGGAGGACGCGGTGCGCGGCGGTGCCACCCATGTCATCCTGACCGATGAGGCCATGGACGGCACCCGTGCGCCCATGCCGATGATCCTGGCCACCGGTGCGGTTCATACCCACCTGATCCGCCAGCAGCTTCGCACCTTCACCAGCCTGAATGTGCGATCGGGCGAATGTCTGGACGTGCATTATTTCGCGGTGCTGATCGGCGTCGGTGCCACCACCGTCAACGCCTATATCGCCCAGGAAGCCATCGCCGACCGTCATCGCCGCGGCCTGTTCGGGCAGATGAGCCTGGAAGACTGCCTGAAGCGCTACAAGAAGGCCATCAATGACGGCCTGCTGAAGGTCATGTCCAAGATGGGCATCTCCATCATCAGTTCCTATCGCGGCGGCCTTAATTTCGAGGCGATCGGCCTGTCCCGCTCCCTGGCGGCGGAATATTTCCCCGGTCTGCCGTCCCGTATCTCCGGCCTGGGTCTGCTGGGTATCCAGGAAGAGGTGCTGGGCCAGCACCAGACGGCCTATGACGAGGATGTGGTGGCCCTGCCGGTCGGCGGTTTCTACCGTTTCCGCAAGGGCGGCGACCGCCATGCCTGGGAAGGGGGCCTGATCCATCTGATGCAGACGGCCGTCGGCACCGACAGCTTCTCCACCTTCAAGAAATATTCCGAGGCCCTGCACAAGCGGCCGCCCATCAACCTGCGCGACCTGCTGGACTTCAAGCATGGCGCCAAGGCCGTGCCGGTGGACGAGGTGGAGAGCATCACCAGCCTGCGCCGCCGCTTCATCACGCCGGGCATGTCGCTGGGCGCCCTGTCGCCGGAAGCGCATGGCACGCTGAACGTCGCCATGAACCGTATCGGCGCCCGCTCGGTCAGCGGGGAGGGTGGTGAGGACCCGGCACGCTTCAAGCCGGACGCCAATGGCGACAACTGGAACAGCGCCATCAAGCAGGTGGCGTCCGGGCGGTTCGGCGTGACGGCGGAATATCTGAACCAGTGCCGCGAGATCGAGATCAAGGTGGCCCAGGGCGCCAAGCCCGGTGAAGGCGGGCAGTTGCCCGGCTTCAAGGTTACCGAACTGATCGCCAAGCTGCGCCATTCCACGCCGGGCGTGATGCTGATCAGCCCGCCGCCGCACCATGATATCTACTCGATCGAAGACCTCGCCCAGCTCATCTATGACCTGAAGCAGATCAACCCGATCGCCAAGGTCTGCGTGAAGCTGGTGTCGCGCTCGGGCATCGGCACCATCGCGGCCGGCGTGGCCAAGGCCGGTGCCGATATCATCCTGGTCGCCGGCCATAATGGCGGCACGGGGGCCTCTCCCCAGACGTCGGTCAAATATGCCGGCGTGCCGTGGGAAATGGGCTTGTCGGAGGTGCAGCAGGTGTTGACGCTGAACCGCCTGCGCCACCGCGTGACGCTGCGCACCGATGGCGGCCTGAAGACCGGCCGTGATATCGTGATGGCGGCAATGCTGGGGGCGGAGGAGTTCGGCATTGGCACGGCGGCCCTGGTCGCCATGGGCTGCATCATGGTCCGCCAGTGCCATTCCAACACCTGTCCCGTCGGGGTCTGCGTGCAGGATGAGGCGCTGCGCGAGAAGTTCACCGGCACGCCGGAAAAGGTGGTCAACCTGTTCAGCTTCATCGCCGAAGAGGTGCGTGAGATCCTGGCCGGGCTGGGCTTCCGCACCCTGAACGAGGTGGTGGGCCGCGCCGACCTGCTGCATCAGGTCAGCCGTGGTGCCGCCCACCTGGACGACCTGGACCTGAACCCGCTGCTGGCCGTGGCCGATCCGGGCGAATATGCCCGGTACTGCACGCTGGTCGGCCGCAACGAGGTGCCGGACACGCTGGACGCCCAGATGATCAAGGACGCCCGCGCCCTGTTCGAGGACGGGGAGAAGACCCAGATGCAGTATCACGCTCAGAACACGCACCGTGCCATCGGCACGGCGCTGTCGGGCATGATCACCCGCAAGTTCGGCATGAAGGGCCTGCAGCCCGGCCACGCCACCGTCCGTCTGCGCGGGTCGGCCGGCCAGTCGCTGGGTGCGTTTGCGGTGCAGGGTCTTAAGCTGGAAGTGTTCGGCGACGCCAACGACTATGTCGGCAAGGGCTTGTCGGGCGGCACCATCGTGGTCCGTCCGCTGACGGCCAGCCCGCTGAAGACCAACGAGAACACGATCATCGGCAACACGGTGCTGTACGGCGCCACGGCCGGCAAGCTGTTTGCGGCGGGCCAGGCCGGTGAACGGTTCGCGGTCCGCAATTCCGGTGCCACCGTGGTGGTCGAAGGCTGCGGCTCCAACGGCTGCGAATACATGACGGGCGGCCTCGCGGCCATCCTGGGCAGGGTCGGCGACAATTTCGCCGCCGGCATGACGGGGGGCATGGCCTATGTCTATGACGAGGAAGGCAGCTTCCCGTTGTTCGTGAACCCGGAAAGCGTGATCTGGCAGCGCCTCGAAGTGCCGCATTACGAGGACCAGTTGAAAGCCCTGATCCAGGAGCATGTCGACGAGACGGGCAGCCGCTGGGCAGCCCAGCTTCTGAATGATTGGGAACTGGTGCGGGGCAAATTCTGGCAGGTCGTGCCGAAGGAGATGCTGAGCCGGCTGCCGGTCCCCGTTACGGCAGCGGAACGACTGAGCGCGGAGTAAGGATATCCCCTGTTCTGGTGAGCTCCACTCACCGGGATCGGATGAGGACAAGTAAGGATAGGGGGCCGTAAGGCCCCCTTTTCCTTTTCATGCGCGACTCGGGATGTCAGGCTTTCTGCGGGTTACGAGTCGCAGGCCGGACCGGGCCTTTCGCTTCTATCCTTACCTGTGATGCGTATCTGCATTGATCAGAACCGACGGTCCTGATCAATGCAGCTCTCATGCGCCGGGCGCCGCCATCCGGCGGCTGGGCTTGCGCGCGTATGGGCGCGCCAAACAAGGTGCGATGAGTTCAAATCACCGCAACTTGGTATGAGGTGAAGAGAGTCTGTAAGGAACAGGATATGGCAAGGGCTGCCGGCCCATGATCTGGGTCCTCCAATGCAAACCGGCGCCCCTGGTGGGGCGCCGGCCTGTTTTACCCATAGAACGTGAAGCCTGATTATTATGCGGCACTGACCTCTTCGGTCTGGGCCAGCAGCGCGTAAAGGGCATCACCCGTTTCCGCGCCGCGCAGCTTGTCGCACAGCGCCGGGTCCCGCAGCAGGCGGGACACACGCGCCAGCGCCTTCAGGTGATCCGCACCAGCCCCTTCCGGGGCCAGCAGCAGGCAGATCAGATCCACCGGCTGCTCGTCGATCGCCTCGAAATCGACCGGCTTCTCCAGCCGGGCGAAAATGGCCATGACGCCGGGCAGGCCCGGCAGCTTGCCATGGGGAATACCGATGCCACGCCCCACGCCCGTGGTGCCCAGCCGTTCACGTTCCACCAGCACGTCGAAAATCGATCGCTCGTGCTGGCCGGTCAACTCGGCCGCCTTCCTGGCCAGTTCCTGCAAGGCCTGCTTCTTGGAGCCGGCCTTGAGGTTCGGGAGGATCGCCTCCGGCGTCAAAAGATCATTCATCGTAGCCGAAGGCGCCTGCAATGAAGGGGATACGGAGCGCAAGGAAAGAGCCATGGGGTACGCATCGCCTTACTGTTTCAACGAACCGTTCGCACCGGCGGGATCGACCCAGCCGATATTGCCATCCGGGCGGCGGTATATCATGTTCAAGCCGCCATGTGCCCGGTTACGGAACATCAAGGCCGGCAATTCCGCAAGGTCCATGCGCATCACGGCCTCGCTGACGGTCAGCATTTCGATGGCGGTTTCCATCTCGGCGACGACCGTGCCGTAATGGCCATTGGCCTCCGGCGGGGTGTTTTCATCCTCCTCATAATCGTCTGTTTCCGCGGCCGCTTCAAGGATGTACTTGCGGGCCGGCTGAACGGGAAGCTGGTTCAGGTTCGTTCGCTCGTGATGGTCCTTCAGCCGGCGCTTATAGCGGCGCAGGCGCTTGGCGACCCTGTCGGCGGCTTCGTCGAAGGCGGGGTAGGGTTCCGTCGCTTCGGCGTTCGATTGCAGCAGGATGCCGCGGCCCACATGGACCTGGATATCCGCCTTGTACAGATGAGCATCCTTGGAAAGGATGACCGTCGCCTCTATCGGATTGCCGAAATATTTCCCGACCAAGGATGCCAGCTGATCCTTCACGTGGGTCCGCAGGGCATCTCCCACATCCAGTTGCTTGCCTTTGACGGTGACTTGCATATTCGACCTGTCGTTTAAGGGCGCATGGCCATATTGAAGGAACCGTCGACCCGGGACCGGCATCCAGACCGGGAGTGCCCCAGGACAGGTCTTCCTTCAACGGCCAGCGCAGGGACTACAACCCAAGGGCCTTCTCCCGACGGCGCTGGACTGAAGAGGGTATCTTCATACCCTCACGATACTTTGCGACCGTCCGTCGTGCAATGTCGATCCCGTCCGCCCGCAGGATTTCGACGATTTTATCATCCGACAGCGTGTCGTCCGCCTTTTCCGCATCGATCAGGGCCTTGATACGATAACGCACGGCTTCCGCCGAATGGGCCGCCTGACCGTCGGCACCTTGGATGGCGGAAGTGAAGAAGTACTTAAGTTCGAAGACCCCGCGGGGGCTGGACAGGAACTTATTGGTGGTAACCCGGCTGACGGTGCTTTCATGCATGCCGATGGCCTCCGCGATGTCGCGCAGGATCAGCGGTTTCATGAATTGCAGCCCATGCAGGAAAAAGGCGTCCTGCTGGCGCACGATCTCGGTCGCCACCTTCAGGATGGTGTTGGCCCGCTGATGCAGGCTTTTCACCAGCCAGCTCGCCGACTGGAACTGCTCGGCGATATATTCCTTTTCCTGCTTGTTGCGGGCCCCGGCATTGACGCGGGAATGATAGCGCTGGTTGACCAGCACGCGCGGCAGCGTGTCGTTATTCAGTTCCACGATCCAGCCGCCGCCGGGGCTGGCCCGCATCAGGATGTCGGGCACCACCGTCTGCACCGGCTCGAAATCGAAGGCCAGTGCCGGCTTGGGGTTCAGGGCCTTGATCTCGGCCACCATGTCCGACAGGTCCTCGGCGTCGCAGCCGCAGACCTTCAGAAGCTGTTGCAGATTGCGGGCCGCCAGAAGGGGCAGGTTGTCCAGCAGCGCCTGCATGCAGGGGTCCAGCCGGTTCTTCTCCCGCAACTGGATGGCCAGGCATTCCGACAGCGTGCGGGCGAAGATGCCGGCCGGGTCGAAGCGCTGCAGGCGCTTCAGCACGGCTTCCACCTGTTCCAGCCCGCAGCCCAGTTGCACGGCCACCTCTTCCAGGCTGCCCGTGAAATAGCCGGCCTCGTCCAGGTGATCCATCAGGGCGAAGGCCACCATGCGATCCGCCCGGTCGGACAGATCCATGGTGATCTGTTCCTCCAGATGGTCGCGCAGCTTGGGCCGCTCGGTCAGCGTCGCTTCGAAACCGGATTCGTCATCGTCGAACCCGCCACCGCGGGACGACCAGTCGCCGAACTGTTCCCCGGACCCCAAGCCGGCGCTTTCCATGTCGGCCGTGGAACTGTTGGTATAGACATTCTCGAAATCGGTATCCAGCGGTGCGTCACCGGAGGCGCCCAGCCGGTCGCTGGTGGCCAGTTCCACCGTGTCGGCCACGCGACCCTCTGCCGGAACGGGGGCCGCTTCCTCCCGGTCTACGCCGTTGGCGGGGGCATCGTTCCAGCCCTCCCCGTCGTCGCGCTCCAGCAGGGGGTTGCGTTCCAGTTCCTGGTCCACATAGTCGGCCAGTTCAAGGTTGGACAATTGCAGCAGCTTGATGGCCTGCTGCAATTGCGGCGTCATCACCAGCGACTGTGACTGACGTATATCGAGCCGTTGCTGGAGCGCCATTTCCCTGAAAACACCACCGGTTAAGGGGTGCGGCCGGATTGCGGGGCGTCAAACCCCGGGACCGATCCGCCTGATTGGCACAACAGTACGAATCTCGGCCCCATATCGCAACAATTACGGCCAAAAGGCGGAATTCCTGAAACGCGGGGCTAGGGCCAATGGCCTATGCACAGCGTCACCGGCCCGGCCGGGGACCCATGGCGGCAGCCCGAACAGAAACGGGACGCAGGATTGTCAGAGGCTGAAGCGTTCGCCCAGATAGACGCGGCGCACATCCTTGTGGGCCACAATCTCCGACGGCTTGCCTTCCATCAGCACGACGCCGTCATGCAGGATATAGGCGCGGTCCACGATATCCAGCGTCTCGCGGACATTGTGGTCGGTGATCAGCACGCCGATGCCGCGTTCACGCAGGTGGCTGACAAGTTCGCGGATCTCGTTCACGGCGATGGGGTCCACGCCGGCGAATGGTTCGTCCAGCAGGATGAAGTGCGGCTGGCTGGCCAGGGCGCGCGCAATTTCCGCGCGCCGCCGCTCGCCGCCCGACAGGGCCAGGGCCGGCGTGCGGCGCAGATGGGTGATGGAAAACTCGGCCAGCAGTTCGTCCAGCCGCTGTTCGCGCACGTTGCGGTCAGGCTCCACCACCTCCAGCACGGCGCGGATATTGTTCTCCACGGACAGGCCACGGAAGATGCTGGCTTCCTGCGGCAGATAGCCGATGCCCAGCCGCGCACGGCGATACATGGGCAGGTCCGTCACATCCATCCCGTCCAGCGTGATGGACCCGTGATCGGGCAGGATCAGGCCGGTGATGATGTAGAAGCAGGTGGTCTTGCCCGCGCCGTTGGGCCCCAGCAGGCCGACGGCCTCTCCCCGGTTCACCGACAGGCTGATGTCGCGCAGGACGGGCCGGCCCTTGTAGGCCTTGCCGATGCGCGAGGCGACGAGCCCCGCATTTTCCGCCACCAGACGGGGACCGGTCGAGCCGGGCTGATCCTGGGTCGGTTGGGTCATGGCGTGGAACTCCCCTGCGGGTTGGCCGGCGCCGGCTGCTGCGGCACGCCGCCTTCGCCTTGCCGGTTGGGAATAAACAGGCCGCGCACACGCTCGCCCGACCCGTCACGGGGCGGGGCGGACGTGCCGGCCGGGGCCGGTGCGCCGGGCACGCGCGACAGGATGCGGCTGACACCCGATCGCAGGTCCACCTCGGCGGCGGGGCCGTTCAACTGGTTCTGGCCGCGCGTGACCCGGACATTCCCGGTCAGCAGCGCCATCTCGCTGTCCAGATCGTATGTGCCCTTCTCGCCGCGCGCCGTTTCGGACTGGGTGGTGATGACGACATTGCCGTCGCCATCGACGCGCGAAAGGCCCAGCTTGTCCTGGTCGTCACGCGCCAGCAGGGCGACCAGACGGTCGGCGCGGATGCGGTCCTTGTCGCGCGCCGCCAGGGCGTCGCCCCGCGCCACGGCCAGTTCCTGCTCGCGCCAATATTCCAGGCTGTCGCGTGCCGTGACGGTTTCCGTCGGCGTGGTCAGGCGCAGGCCCTCGCCCGTCAGCACGGCCACAGACCGATCCAGATCGTAGATGGCGCGCGAGCCGTAGGCCACGCGGTCATTGTTCGTGATGCGCACATTGCCTTCCGCCAGCAGACGGTAGACCTCGTTGCCGCCATTCTCCGCCTTGCGGAAATAGGCGGCCAGTGTGTCGGCCGTCAGGGCCATGTCGTCCTGCGTGGCCGTGGCCCCGCCGCGCGCGATGGCGACCTGCTGCTTGTCATGATACTCGAAACCGCCGGGTGCCTCGATATCGATGGGACGGGACCCGCCGATATCCAGGGATGGGGTAGCGGCGGCCTCGGGCGCCCCCGGGCCCTGGGGGGCATCGGGTCCCTGCTGCGCCAGGCCGGTGCCGGCGGCCAACGTCAGCCCCAGCGCCAAAGGCGCCAGCCGGCGTGCCCACACCTTATGTCCGCGCGATACAGCCATCATGGCGCCGTTTCCCCCGGCTTCTCGTTACTTGTGGTCTTGCCGGCGGCACCGAAGGTCCGAAGGCGTGCATGGCCCGTGAAGACCAGGGTGTCGCCATCGTTCAGCACGCGGAAGCCGCCGGCCTCCACCGTTCCAAGCGGTCCCTGGCCCTCCACCGGGCGGTTGCCCCAGGCGATGCCCTGCTTCACATCCAATGTGGCGGCCGGCGTGCGCAGTTCATAGCCCGATCCATGGTAGAAGGATACGGCCCCGTCCAGGGTCAGCACCTGGCGGTCCTGGTCATAGATGCCGGTCTCTGCGGCCATGGCCAGCCATGTTCCCTGCTTCAAGGTGATATCGGCCTGGGGGGCCGACAGATCCACGACCGAACCCTCCCCGCCCTGTTGTGCTGCGCGCTGCGCCCTGATCTCGAACGGCTGGTCGCTGGTGTCGGTACCCAGATAGCGGGCCTGGGTCAGTTCCAGGTCCCCTTGCGCCGGGCCGGGGCGCGACTTGTCCGGCGACCCGCCCAGCAGCGGCCAGATGAAGATGGTCAGCAACACCGCGCCGGCCAGGGCCGGCAAGGCCACCCGCGCCACCCGCACCGCCCGCGTATGGGCATAGGGGTCCCGTCTGCCGCCTGCGGACAGGCGTGCCGTGGTCGGCCGGCTGGACGGGGTTTCAGGCAGGGCCATCAGGGCGGGACGTTCCTTTGGATAATGTTCAGGCAGATGACAGCATGGTGTTTGTTGGCGGCAATTCTGTGACGCGCCGCACAGGGCCGGCCCGCCATGCGGGGCGCGCGGGGCTCAGTGCGAGAAAATATCCGGCTCGTCCCAGCCCAGCAGGTCGAGCTGGCCGCGCGCCGGCAGGAAGGCGAAGCAGGCCTGTGCCAGTTCGTGCCGGCCCTCGCGTTCCAGCAGGGCATCCAGCTTCTGCTTGATCTGGTGCAGGTACAGCACGTCGGACGCGGCGTACTTCAGCTGCTCCTCGTTCAGTTCGGCGGCGCCCCAGTCGCTGGATTGCTGCTGCTTGGACAGTTCGATCCCCGTCAGTTCCTTGCACAGGTCCTTCAGGCCATGCCGGTCGGTGGAGGTGCGGACCAGCTTGGACACGATCTTCGTGCAATAGATGGGCTGGCAGACGATGCCCAGCGCATGGCGAAGAACGGCCACGTCGAACCGGGCGAAATGGAACAGCTTCAGCGTGCCCGTGTCGGACAGAAGGCGGGCCAGGTTCGGGGCCGTCCTCTGGCCCCGGCGGATCTGCACCAGATGCGCGTTGCCGTCCCCGCCGGAAAGCTGCACCAGACACAGCCGGTCGCGGATGGGGTTCAGGCCCATCGTTTCCGTATCGACGGCTACCACGGGACCGAGGTCGAGGCCATCGGGCAGGTCACCATCATACAGCGTGATCGACATGGGTGCGGTTCCTTGGCAGGCATTCAGGAGGGGGAGGGGACAGGGTGGTCTTCGCCAGGTGTTCCAGGCCCCGGCTCATCTTCCTTATCGGTTGCCTGCCCCGCCGTCGCAAGGGCCGATGCCGCAAGGGTCCGATGCCGGGAAGGGGCAAGGCCCAAAACGCTTCAGGCCGCCGGGGGTGCCGGCGGCCTGAACAGCGTTACTATCGGAATGGTGCCCAGGAGAAGACTCGAACTTCCACGCCTTGCGGCACAGGTACCTGAAACCTGCGCGTCTACCAATTCCGCCACCTGGGCATTTCCGAACCGCGCCGCCCGTCGTTGCCGTCGGGTGGTGCGTCGTGGGGCGGGTGTATAGCGACCCGCGCCGGAGGCGTCAACACATCTTTTGCAGAAAATCGGAAGGCGGCATTTCCGGCCCGTGTCGGGCTGGCACGGGGCCCCAAAAACGCTTCAGGCCGCCGGGGATGCCGGCGGCCTGAACAGCGTTACTATCGGAATGGTGCCCAGAAGAAGACTCGAACTTCCACGCCTTGCGGCACAGGTACCTGAAACCTGCGCGTCTACCAATTCCGCCATCTGGGCGTTTTCCGAACCGCATCCATCCGTCGTTGCCGTCTGGCAGTGCGTCGTGGAGGGGGCTTATAATGACCCGCTTCGGTGTCGTCAACAGATGTTTTTCATGGTCGGCCGGCTTTTTCGGCATGCCGGTCGGGCTATATGCCGGTCTGTGCTATCATCGGCACCATACAGGGCGGGAGGCAGGCGGTCATGGGCGATCTGAACGGGCGCAAGGCGGTTCTGTTCGGCGGGGGCGGGTTCATCGGCCGCCATGTCGTGCAGCGGCTGACGCGCGCCGGTGCCATGGTCGTCATTCCGTCCCGCCGGCCGGGCCTGCTGGCCGGCCTGCGCCCGCTGGGTGAGGTCGGGCAGGTGGTGCCGGTGGCGGCCGACATCCATGACGATGCCTCCGTTTCGCGCGCGGTGGCCGGGGCCGATATCGTCATCAACCTGATCGGCATCCTGGCACCGGGGCGGGGCGGGGGTTTCGATGCCGTGCAGCACCGTGCGGCGGAACGCATCGCCCGTGCCGCACATGCGGCCGGTGCCCGTCATTTCGTCCATATCTCGGCCATCGGTGCGGATGCTGCCTCGCCTTCCGCCTATGCCCGGTCCAAGGCTGCGGGGGAAGCGGCCGTGTCGGCGGCCTTTCCCGGTGCCGTCATTCTTCGCCCCTCCATCGTGTTCGGGCCGGGTGACGGGTTCTTCGCGCGGTTCGGCCGCATGGCCTGGCTGCTGCCCTTCCTGCCGCTGATCGGCGGCGGGCATACGCGGTTCCAGCCCGTTCATGTCGGGGACGTGGCGGATGCCGTCCTGGCGGCTCTCGTCGTTCCCGCGGCGCGGGGGCGCATCCATGAACTGGGCGGCCCGCAGGTCTACAGTTTCCGCGCGCTGCTGGCCTATACCTGCCGGCAGGCGGGCGTGCCGCACCGGCTGCTGTTGCCGATTCCCTTCGCGCTGGCCCGGATACAGGCATTCTTTATGGAAATGCTGCCCGGCAAGCCCCTGACGCGCGATCAGGTTGAACTGCTGAAATGCGACAATGTGGTGTCCGGCGCCCTGCCGGGGCTGGCCGCGCTGGGTGTCCGCCCGACGGCCCTGGAACTGGTCGTGCCGACCTATCTGAAGCCGCCCGGTGGGGCGCATTGACGGCGCGGGCAGGGCACAGCCCGCATGAAATGCGTGTAATGCAGGGCTTTTTCCGTTGATCCGGGCCCCCCATCCCCCAATATATCCCGCGTGTGCGTACCTCTCAACAGCCCCTGTCGAGGATACTTCGATGGTAAACGGACCCTATAATCCGTATGCGGCGTCCAGCCGGGCCATGGATCAGGCGACTTTCGACGCCGGTCTGCGTGCCCATATGCTGCGCGTCTACAACTACATGTGCATGGCGTTGGCAATCACGGGTGTCGTCGCGTTCGTCGGCGCCCAGAGCGAAGCCCTGGTGGCCCTCATCTACGGCACCCCGCTGAAGTGGGTCGTGATGCTGGCCCCGCTGGGCTTCATCTTCTTCGGCTTCCGGCCCGACCGGATGTCGGCGACGGCCCTGCGAACCAGCCTGATCATCTTCAGCGGCCTGATGGGCCTGTCGATGATGAGCATCTTCCTGGTCTTCACCGGTGCCAGCATTGCGCGCGTGTTCTTCATCACGGCCGCCATGTTCGCCGGCACCAGCCTTTACGGCTATACGACCAAGGCCAACCTGTCCAAGATGGGCAGCTTCATGGTGATGGGCCTGATCGGCATCATCATCGCCAGCCTGGTCAATATCTTCCTGGCGTCCAGCGCCCTGCAATTCGCCATCTCTGTGATCGGCGTCGTGGTCTTCACGGGTCTGACCGCGTGGGATACCCAGAACATCAAGGAGAGCTATGCCTCTTCCTGGGGAGAGGAGGCGAACAGCCGCCTTGCCGTCATGGGTGCCCTGTCGCTCTACCTGAACTTCATCAACCTGTTCCAGATGCTGCTGTCCCTGATGGGCCAGCGCAACGAATAGGATCGTGGCTCAGGTCCGTTGACGCGGGCAGCGCCCGGCATGGGAACCCCCATGCCGGGCGCTTTCGTTTTCGGGCCCCGGTGGGCTTGCGTCGGGCGGCGGCGGTCCCGGCTGCGTCGGGCGGCGTGACAGGGGCCGTGACAAGGTGTCGGCCATCTTCTACCGTGCGGGCGGACCCGACCACCGCCCGCCGTGACGCGCCATGATCCCACAGCCCGCCGCCGATGTTCCCGCGCTTCTGGCGGCCCTGGGCCGGGACCTGGCCCCACCGCTGGACGGCATGTTGTACGATGCCGACCGCTGGGCCCGCCTGCAGGGGCGGATGGAGGCCCTGGTTGCTGCCCGGCAGGAAGGGCGGGTGACGGAAGCGGCCCTGGGCGCGGTGCTGGATGCGGTACCGCCACCCGACACTCTGCGTTCCCGGGCGATCCTGCATCTGCTGCGTGCCCATCTGCTGCTGGACGGCGATGGTGCGACGGCGGCGGTGGATTGCCTGGCCGCCGACCTTTCCGCCGACCGGCCGCGGACCATGCTGGCCCAGGCCGATTATGTGTTGCGCGGCGTCAATTTCGCCCTCTGGTCCAACCGCATCCGGGTAAATGACCCTCATGCCCATGATCTGGCGCTGCGGCGGCTGTGGCATGCCATCCTGCAGGCTTACCGCCCCGCCCTGGCCGGGCGGCAGCCCGTGGCGCGGGCGGACAGGCAGCGGGACCTGATCGTGCTGCTGACGGGCCAGTTCGTGCGCGGCATGCACCAGCCTTCGCTGGATATCGTCGATTTCGCCCGCACGCTGATCCTTCGGCTGGGGCGGCGCGTGGTACTGGTCAATACTGCGGATGGTCCGGTATCGGCCCATTTCCCCTGCCTGGGCGGTTTTACCAGTTCGGCTGATGCCGAACTGGTGGCCATCCGGCGCCTGACGGCCGATGGCCTGCCCATCCCTTTCCGCCACCTGCCGCCCGGCTTCACCAGCCCGGACATGGCTGCCGCCATGGTGGATGAGATCCTGGACATGAAGCCCGACATGGTCCTGTCCTTCGGCACGATGAGCCCGGTGGCCGACCTGTGCCGGGGGCTGGTGGATGTGGTGGCCATTCCCTATGGCAGTTACCTGCCGCTGGCCGAACCCGACTATCTGGCCCTGCCGCGCGTGGTCGGCCCGGGCGACGACGCGGCGCTGGCTGCGGCCGGGCTGACGCGCGGGCGCGTGCTGTCCATCAACTACACCTATGCCCCGCCGCCGGCCGGTGCCCCCCGCAGCCGGGCGGCGCTGGGCGTGCCGGAGGATGCCATCCTGACGGCGATCGTCGGTCTGCGGCTGGCCAGCGAGGTGACGCCGGCCTTTGCGGCGGTGCTGGATGACATGGTGCGGCGGGAACCGCGCCTGTTCTTCCTGTTCGTGGGACCCATGGAGGAATATGACCACCGCGTGGCCCCCTGTCCGCATCTGGCCGCGCGGTCGCGGGCCCATGGCTATGAGACGGACGTGATGGGGGTCCTGTCGGTCTGTGATCTTTATCTCAACCCGCCGCGGGGCGGCGGCGGCAGTTCGGCGGCCTATGCGCTGTCGGCGGGCGTGCCGGCCTACAGCCTGGCCGCGGGTGATGTTGGCACCGTGGTGGGCCCGGCCTTCCATCTGGCCGGTTTCGGCGATTTCGCCGTGGCCGCTGCGCGGCTGGCCGACGATCCCGCCGCGCGCGCGGCGGCCGTGGCGGCGGCCCGCGCCCGCTTTGCCCAATTGTCGTCACGCCAGGAAATGCTGCGGCAAATCCTGGACGGGGTCAGGGCCCTGCGGGCGACAGGATGATGGCGGCCTGATCAGGCCAGCAGCGGGCGGTTTCGGCCAGCGCGTCGGCCCGGTCCCCGGCATTTTCCGGGTTGCCGGGGATGAAGATGGCGCGCCCGCGGCTGCCCGTGTTCAGGGCCAGGGTCAGGCGGTGGCCCCGATCCTGGTCGGTGTCCATGATGGTGAAGCAGCCGCCATGGGTGGCCAGCGCCCGGCAGGCGGCGGCCGTGCCCGCCGTCACGCCCAGCACCACATAGGCCAGTTCGGTCGCGTTCACGCCATCACCCCATCCACCATCCGGCGCCGCTGCCGGGCGATGACGCCATAGCGCGGTGCCAGCAGGATGGAAAGGCCCAGGATGATGCCGGCCAGCGTGGCGATGGCACCCGCGGCATTGACAGCCATGTCATAGCCCAGCAGCGCAGGACCGAAGGCACCCAGCCCATAGCCGCCCAGCCCCGTGGCACCCCCGATCAGCAGCGACAGCGTCACCTGCCCGCCCATGCGGTCGGTATAGAGCCGGGCCGTGGCGGCGGGACAGATCAGCATGGCAATGACCAGGATCGATCCCACCGCCTCGAACGCGGCGATGGCGGCCAGGGCGGCCAGGGCCACGATGGCATGCTGCACCAGCCCGCTTTTCAGGCCCAGCGTATCGGCCAGGGCGGCATCGAAGCTGACCAGCGTGAATTCCTTGAAGAAGAACAGGATGACCGCCAGACACAGAACGAAGACGACGGCCAGTTGCACCACCTGGCGCGGCAATGCCGCCCAGATGGCGGGGTCGGCCAGGTCCGCCCAGCCACGCGGCGCCAGCCACAGGATGGATTCCAACTGGCCGTACAGCACGCAATCGGCATCCAGGTCCACCTGCCGCGCGGCCCCCTGTTCGATCAGCACCACACCCAGGGCGAACATGCCGGTGAAGACCACGCCCATCGCGGCCCCTGCCTCTACCCGGCCCAGGCGTCGCACCAGTTCGATCAGGCCGCCGGCCACCAGGGCGGCCACCAGCGCACCGGCCAGCATGGGAAAGGTGTCGCGCGTGCCGGCGACCAGGAAGCCGGCCACGATGCCGGGCAGCACGGCATGGGCGATGGCATCGCCCATCAGGCTTTGCCGCCGCAGCACCAGGAAATTGCCCACCAGCGCGCAGGACAGGCAGGCGAACAGGGCGGCCAGCAGGGCTGGCAGGTCGATGGAAAGGAAGGTCTGGGCGTCGGGCAGGGTCACGACAGCGGTTCCCCCGCCAGGAGCCGGCGCCGCAGCCGCGCCCGGCGCAGACTGCGGCCCAGCAGCCCGCGCGACGGCGCCACCAGCAGGCTGGCGAAGAAGAAGCCCGTGGCGACCAGCACAATGACGGCCCCGGCCGGCAGGTCGGCGAAACGGGCCGACAGCAGGGCACCGATGCCGCCTGACGCCGCACCGAACAGCCCGGCGATGGCCAGCATATGGCCCAGATCGTCGGTCCAGAACCGGGCCGTGGCGGCTGGGGTGATCAACAGCGCGATGATCAGCACCAGCCCCACGGTCTGCAGGCCCACCACGGTGACCAGCGTGACCAGCGCCATCAGGCCCAGGTCGAAACGGCCCGTGGGCCAGCCCGCGGCGCGGGCGAACCCCTCGTCAAAGGCCAGCAGGCGGAATTCCTTGAAGAATATCCAGACGGCCACGGCCGCCAGCAGGGCCAGTGCGGCCAGGCCCAGCGCCTCGCCCCGATGCATGGCCGCCGTCTGTCCGAACAGGAAGCCCTTCAGACCGGCGGCGTTGGCCGCGGGCAGTTCCTGCACCACCGACAGCAGCACGACGCCGACCCCGAAAAAGACCGACAGCACGGCCCCGATGGCTGCATCCTCCGCCAGGCGGGTCCAACGGGTGATGACCTGGATGGCCGCCACGGACAGGGCGCCGCTGGCGGCTGCTCCGGCCAGCAGCAGGGGCAGCGACCGCCCCTCCACCCCCAGCGCCAGCCCGGCCAGGAAGGCAGCGACCAGACCGGGCAGGGTGGCGTGGCTCAGCGCGTCGCTGACCAGGGCGCGGCGGCGCAGCACCATGAAACAGCCGACCATGCCCGCGGCCAGCCCCAGCGCCGTCGCCCCGCCCAGCACGACCAGCGTATTGTGGCCGATACCACCCATCAGCGTCGTTCCGCCATCGGGCCGGCGGCCTGATGGCCATACAACAGGCCACCGGCCTGATGGCCATAGGTGCTGCGCAGGTTGGCCTCTGTCAGCGTATCGGCCATGGGACCGGCTGCGACCAGCCCGCCATTCAGCATCAGCACATGGTCGAAGGTGGCCGCCACGGTCTGCAGGTCATGGTGGACGCAGATGACGGTCCGTCCCTCGGCGTCCAGTTCGCGCAGCACGGCCAGGATGGCCTGTTCCGTGGCGGCGTCCACGCCGGCCAGCGGCTCGTCCATGAAATAGATGCGCGCTTCCTGGGCAAGCGCGCGCGCCAGGAAGACGCGCTGCTGCTGCCCGCCCGACAATTGGCCGATCTGGCGCCCCGCCATGTCGGCCAGTCCGACACGGTCCAGGGCGGCCATCGCCGCCGCCCGGTGTCCGGGCGTGATGCGGCGGCCCCAGCCGATCAGGCCATACCGCCCCATGGTCACCACGTCCAGCGCGCTGACGGGAAAGTCCCAGTCCACCAATTCGCGCTGGGGCACATAGCCCACCAGGGCACGCTGGCGCTTCAGCGGCCGGCCATAGATCTCCACCTCCCCCGCCAGGGCGGGGGTGAGGCCCAGCACGGCCTTCAGGAAGGTGGACTTGCCCGCCCCGTTCGGACCGACCACGGCCACCAGCCCCTGAGCCGGGGCCGTCCAGGTCACATCGCGCAGGACAAGCCGCTGATGATAGGCGACCGACAGGCCCTTGACGGACAGGGCCCCAACGCCGGCATCGGCCGGCGGCACGAAATTATCGGTGGAAAGGCGCTGCAGCATGCCATCTCCCCCTTATCGCGCGGCGGCAAGCCGGCCCTGGAACCCGCCATCCGGCACGGTTCCACCCAGGGCGCGGGCGATGGTGGTGACATTGTGGTCGATCATGCCGACATAGGTGCCTTCATAGCTGCCGGCCGGCCCCATCGCGTCGGAATAGAGTGCGCCACCGACCGCCACCTTGTGCCCGCGCGCCGCAGCGCCCTGGACCAGTGCCCGCACATTGCGGTCGGAGACCGACGTTTCCACGAAGACCGCCGCGATGCGACGTTCCACCAGCATCGACACCATGGCCTCGATGCGCTGCAGCCCCGCCTCCGACTCGGTGCTGATGCCCTGGATGCCCACAACCTCCAGCCCATAGGCGCGGCCCAGATAGGCGAAGGCGTCATGCGCCGTGACCAGGACGCGGCCCCGTCCGGGCACGCTGCCCAGCACGCGCGCGGCATAGGCGTGCAAACGGTCGTAATCGCCCGCCGCCTGTTCGGCCCGTGCCGCGAACCCGCCGGCCAGGGCGGGGTAAAGGGTGGACAGGCGGTCCCGGACGCCCAGAAGGGCCAGCCGCCACAGCGTCGGGTCCATCCAGACATGCGGGTCGGGATGCCCGTCGGCCCCATCCGGGTGGATCAGCCGGTCGGCGGGAAGGGCGCCGGCCGCCTCATGCACGGGATGGCCGGCATCGGCCAGCCGGGCCAGCATCTCGCCCATGCGGCCTTCCAGCAGCAGGCCGCTATGGAACACGGCGTCGGCCTTCATCAGCGCCACCGTGTCGGCCCGCGTCAGCTTGTAGCTGTGCGGGTCGATGCCTTCCCCCATCAGGCTGGAAATACGGGCCGCGTCTCCCGCAACGGCGCGCAGCAGTTCGGCCACCTGTCCCGTCGTGGCCAGCAGCGCCGGCCCCGGCGGGACCTGGGCCGCAGCCCGGCCGCCGGGCGCGGCCAGCAGCGACCCGGCGGCGGCCAGGGCCAGCATATGGCGGCGGGGGAGGCGGACATCGGGCGGCACGGGCGGCGGCTTTCTGGTACGGGACCTTGCTGGTGGCTCATCTCCTGCATATAAACCGGCCAAAGCCGGCTGCAAGGCGATGATCGGGTTAGTTCTATCGCAACATCATCGCCGGGGCACGGTGGGAATCACGGTCGGGTGGCTCATCAGGGCCAGGAAGGGCAGATCGGACGGGCGGTTGCCATAGCCGTGCGTCTCGTCGAACGGCCCCAGTTCGGCCAGCAGGGCCGATACCCGCCGGGCCTTTTCCGCCCGCACGCAATTGCCGCCCTGCATGCGCCCCGTCAGCACGCCGTCCGCCACCTCCATCTCGGTTGCCAGAAGCCGGTCGACGGGCAACCCATCCAGCAGGGTTGGTATGTAGAGTGACAGCGCGCCCGTGGCCACCACCACCATGTCTCCCGCATCGGCATGACGCTTCAGGGCTGTCAGTGTCGGCTGGTGCCAGCGCGGCCAGCGGCGCATCTGGTCGGCTGCCGCGTGGGCCTGTTCCAGCGGCACGCCCGTCAGGGCGCGGGCCAGCATGCCGGCCTTGATGCGGGTGCGCAGATCATCGTCGGGATTGCTGCCGGCCCGCATCAGCCCTGCACGGATGGCCCGGGCGAAAACCAGGCCGGAGCGCATGCGCCCCGCCACCCGCCCCAGGAAGGGCAGCAGGCTGTCGCCCCCCACCAGGGTGCCGTCGAAATCAAAAATGGCGATGCGTCGCGTCATGATGCGCGCATAAAACAGGCGGCATGCTTTTCCGGCAACCGTTTTCCCGCTATGTGCAGGGCCAGACCGGTTATGGAGGGGCGCCATGGCGCGCGAGAAGATCATTATCGACACCGATCCCGGCCAGGACGATGCCGTGGCCATGCTGCTGGCCTTCGCTTCGCCGGGGGAGATCGAGGTGCTGGGCGTGACGGCGGTGGCCGGCAATGCGCCGCTGCACCTGACGGAACTGAACGCCCGCAAGATCTGCGAACTGGCCGGCCGGCCAGACGCCAAGGTGTTCGCGGGCTGTGACCGGCCGCTGTTCCTGGACCTGCATACCGCGCCGGAAGTGCATGGCGACACAGGTCTGGACGGGCCGGACCTGCCGGAACCCACCATGCCGTTGCAGGAACGGCACGCGGTGGATTTCATCATCGATACCTTGCGCACCGAACCGGCCGGCAGTGTGACCCTGTGCCCGCTGGGACCGCTGACCAACATCGCCACGGCCCTGACCCGCGCGCCCGACATTGCGGCGCGCATCCGGCGCATCGTCCTGATGGGCGGCGCGCAATGGGAAGGGGGAAATTCCAGCCCCGTGGCGGAATTCAACATCTTCGTCGATCCGCATGCGGCGCAGATCGTGCTGACATCCGGCGTGGAAATCGTGATGTTCCCGCTGGACGTCACGCACCAGGTCCTGACCGCACAGCACCAGATGGACCGGGTGCGCGCCATCCCCGGCCCGGTGGGGCGCGTGACATACGAGATGCTGGATTTCTACCGCCGGTATGACGAGGCCAAATACGGCACCGATGGCGGCCCGCTGCACGATCCCTGCGTCATCGCCTGGCTGCTGCGGCCCGACCTGTTCGTGGGCCGTCAGGTGAATGTGGAGGTGGAGACGGCGAGCACGCTGACCATCGGCCAGACCGTGGTCGATCGCTGGGGCACCACGGGCCGGCCGAAGAACGTCCTCTACATGCTGAAGGCGGATGCGGAGGGTTTCTTCGACCTGCTGGTGGAGCGGCTGGCCCGGCTTTGACAGGCCCCGCGCCCGGATCAGGGGGTGACCTGATCCGGCAGCGTGCAGTCGCGCAGCTTCACGCCCTTCAGCCTTTCCGGCGGGATCTGCGCCCCGCTGAAATCGACCCATTCGACGGCCGCGTCATGCAGGCGGACGGGCAGGGCCCCGCCACCGCGAAGCTGGAGGTCGGTCATGTTGGCCGCCTCCAGGACCGTGTGGCGCAGGGTCGCCCCCTCGAACCCCGCGCCGCGCAGGTCGGTGCCCGACAGGTCGGCATAGGCCAGGTTGGCCCCGCCGAAATCGCTGGCCGCCAGCTTGGCATGGCCCAGTTGCGCGCCCGTCAGGTCGGCCCCACGGAAGGAGATGGTGGAAAGCTCCCGCCCGCGCAGGTCGACGCCTTTCATTTTGCGGCCCGCGAAATCGGCACGGGTGCCGGCCTTGCCGCCGCTTTCCACCCATTCCTCGTGCGCGGCCACGATCCGGTCGATCTCCGCCAGGTTGTTGAGATGTTCGGTGAAGGCGGGCAGCCCCTGGAACAGGCGGCGGGTCGTGTCATTCACCGTGAAGGTGGCATCCTTGATGTCGGCATGCAGGAAATTGGCGCCCTGCATCCTGGCCCCCAGCAGCACGACGCCCTGCAGGTCGCTCTCGCTGAAATCGGCGCCGGACAGGTTGGCATTGCGCATGTTGACGCCGCGCAGCCGCACCTTGCGGACCACGGCGTCCTCCAGTGACGCCTCCTCCAGATTGCAGAAGGACAGGTCGGTCACGAACTCGCGACTGACCACTTCCGTCCCGCCGGCCCCCTTGCGGTGAAGGGTCATGTTGCCGACGCGCAGGTCGCTGCCGTCCAGCCGCGCCTGGGCAAGGTCGGTCTTGTAGAAACGTGCGCCGCGCAGGTTGGCCCGGGTGAAGTCGCAATGTTTCAGGTTGGCGCCGATGAACAGGCTGTTGGCCAGGTCGGTTTCCCGGAACTTGCCGCCCTCCAGATCGGTCTGCGACAGGTTGCACGCCAGCAAGGTGGCTTGCGACAGGTCAAATCCCCTAAGGCGTGTACCCTCCAGGTTGGCAAGGCGAAGTTCCAGCCGTCGGCCACCCTTGTTCTTCAAGAAAAGGGAATGCATGGCGAGGTGCGTCGTCAGGTCGGTCCGCGCCGACCCGGTATCGATGGGGCGCTGTGTCATCAATCATTCGATCGTATGCGTGAATTCGCGCCGGCAAGGCCATGAACGATGGCGTTTCACCAACGGCGAATCGGATGATGACCGTATTGATTGCAGAAATAAATGATTAATAAGTTAATTCTGGTGCAGCTTTTGCTTCATGTCTCTTCAGGCATGCGGCATTCGCGCAGGACGGCGCCCTTCAACTGTTCGGGCGTGATGGCGCATTCGGCGAAATTGGTCCATTCCACGGATGCGCCGGCGAAGCGCACGGCCAGCCGGCCGCCGCCGCGCAGTTCCAGGTCGCCGAAATCGGCACCGTCGACGATGGTATGCAGCATGCGGGCGTTTTCCAGCCCGGCCCCGCGCAGGTCGGCATTGGACAGTTCGGCATAGGCCAGCGTGGCGCTGTTGAAATCGGCCGCGGCCAGACGGGCGTGGGCCAGCTTGGCCCCGGTCAGGTCGGCGCCGCGGAAGGACACGGCCGACAATTCACGTCCGCGCAGATCCACGCCACGCAGGGCCAGACCCGCGAAATCGGCCCGCGCGCCCGACCGGCCGGCGGAATTGACCCATTCCTCATGCGCGGTGACGATACGATCCGTCTCCTTCAGGTTGGCCAGATGTTCCTCGAAGGCGGGATTGCCGGCGAACAGGCGCCGCGTCTCGTCATTCACCGTGAACACGGCGTTCTTGATATTGGCGCCTGTGAATTTGGCCCGGTCCATATGGGCGCCCAGCAGGACGACGCCCTGCATGTCTGCCCCGGACAGATCGGCGCCCGACAGGTCGGCATTGCGCATATTGACGCCGCGCAGCCGCACATTGTGCAGCACGGCATCCTGCAGCGTCGCCTCCTCCATGTTGCAGAAGGACAGGTCGGTGGTGAATTCCCGCTGCTTTGCCACCCCGCCGCTGTTCAGCGTGATGGAGCCGACGCGCATGTCCGACCCGGTCATCTTGGCCTGCTGCAGGTCGGACTTGTAGAAGCGGGTGCCGCGCAGGTCGGCGCGCGTAAAGTCGCAATGTTTCAGGTTGGCGCCGATGAACAGGCTGTTGGACAGGTTCGACGCCTGGAAACTGCATCCTTCCAGGTCTGTATAGGAAAGATTGCAGGCCAGCAGCAGGCATTGCGACAGGTCGAAATTATGCAGCTTCAGACCCGACAGGTTCTGCAGACGCATCTCCAGCCGCTTGCCGGCATGACCGCGGGCGAAAAGCGTGTGCTGGGCCAGCATGACCTGCATGTCATGGGATGGCAGCGTGTGGGCACTTTGCGGCTTATTCATCGGGCGATCGGTGTCTTTCGGGCCTTGGAACGCAAGTATGCCATACATGGGCCTGCGGGTAAGCCGCCAACATATGCTTTCAGTCCTTCACCAACGGTATAGGCCGGTGACCTATCACCGCACCGGACTGTTCAACCCCAGATGGATGTATCGGCCGGGTAGAGTGTGGCACCGTCATAGCGCAGGCCCGGTTCCCGATCCCGGTCCAGCAGCAGGGGACCGTCAAGGTCGACATAGTCGGCGCCCTGTGCCAGCAGCAGGGCTGGGGCCATCGACAGGGAGGTGGCCACCATGCAGCCGACCATGACCCCCAGCCCCAGCGCCTGGGCCCGCGCCTTGACGGCCAGCGCCTCCGTCAGGCCGCCGGCCTTGTCCAGTTTCACATTCACCACGGTATAGCGGCCGGCCAGCGCCTCCAGCCCTGCCAGCCCGTGGACACTTTCATCGGCGCCGATGGGGACGGGGCTCCGGAACCCTTCCAGCGCGCTATCGGCGCCGGCCGGCAGCGGCTGTTCGATCATCTCCACCCCCAGCCGGGCGAAGGCGGCGGGCAGGCTGGACAGGTCCTGCGGGGTCCAGCCCTCGTTGGCATCGACGATCAGCCGGCTTTCGGGGGATGCCTGCCGCACCGCGGCCACCCGCTCCAGGTCGCCGCCATCGCCGGCAAGCTTCAGCTTCAACAGCGGGCGTGCCGCGGTGCGGGCCGCTGTCGCCATGGCGGCGGGCGCGTCGATGGACAGGGTGAAGGCCGTGACCAGGGGTTCCGGTGCGGCCAGCCCCGCCAGTTCCCAGACCGGCCGGCCCGTGCGCCTGGCCTCCAGATCCCACAGGGCGCAATCCAGGGCATTGCGTGCAGCACCCGGCGGCAGAGCGGACAACAGGCGGCGGCGGTCCATCCCGCCGGCCGCGAACGGGGCCGTTAGCCCCTGCATCGCCGCGGCCACCCCCTCCACGCTTTCCCCGTATCGGGCATAGGGCACGCATTCCCCCCGTCCGATACGCCCGTCCGCGTCGCGCAGCTCTGCCACCAGCACGACGGCTTCCGTCTTGGCGCCGCGTGCGATCCGGAAGGTGCCGCGGATGGGGAAACGCTCCTGCCGGACCGTCAGGGCCAGGGCGGGAGGGCGGGAGGAGGACATCGGCATCTCCGAACAGGACTGCAAGTATTTGATTTTATAGCGGGAAGCCGGGGTGATCGGAAGGGGTTGCGCCCTGATCGCCCGACACACCATTGCGGTCGCGCCACGAAACCCCATGTGGTAGACCGTTGGCACCCGAAGCCACCTGTTGTCACGGGACCTGGACGCACAATGAATTTCAAGGACGCCTGGCGCGAATCACTGGCGATCTATCTGCTGTTGCTGTCGGACCCGCGGCGCGTTCTGCGCTTCGCGGGGGCGCCCGCCCTGGTGCTGGCGGTGCTGGGCGTGGCGCAGATGACCCGGTCCGGGGAAGGCGGGGGCAGCCTGCTGCTGTTCCTGTCCGTGCTGGGCATGATCTGGGGCCTGGGCGTGTGGACGGTCCGCTGGTCCCGTTTCCTGCTGTTCGGGGAAGACAATGTGCAGTTCTGGGACATGCCATTTGAACGGCGCATGTGGCGCACGGGCGGGCTGCTCTTGTCCATGCTGCTGCTGTCGGGGCTGGTGTCGATCCTGCCGGCATCGGTCTTCATGACCCTGCTGGCCGGTGTCACGGGCCACGGGCTGGGCAGCGGCGAGGCGCCGCCCGATCCTGCGACCCTGGCGACCATCCTGCCCGGCTGGTTCCAACTGGTGACCTATCTGGTGATCATTTTCCTGACGCTGTTGCCCGTGGCGCGGCTGGGGCCGGCCATGGGCTCCGTCGTGCAGGATGGACGGTTCGTGATGGGGGCCAGTTGGAAGGCGACGGGGCATCTGTTCGGCCTGCCGCCGCTGCTGGCGCTTGTGCTGGTCAACCTGCCCATCCAGGCGCCGGCGGCCCTGCTGCTGATATGGGGCATCAAGGATGGCAGCCTGCTGGTGGTCTTCCTGGCCAATATCCTGCTGTCGATCACCCATCCGCTGGTCACGGCGACGACGGCCCTGCTCTGGGCCCGAATCTATGGCGTCGCCATCGGTCCCTATCAGCCCCGTATCATCGTCCGGGATGAGGAATGACCAGCATCCGGCAGGGCTCAGGCCGGTCGATGCGCTGAACCGCGCCGTCCGGCCAGCGGATTTCGATGCGCTCCACCACCTCCAGGCGGCCCAGGCCGAAATGGGCCACGGGTTCCATCTGGCACAGATAGCCTGATCCGGCGCAGATGGCCCGCATCTGCATGCGCCCGCCCGCCCATAGCCGGATGACGGCCCCGCGGGCCGGGGCGCCGGCCGGGGTCAGCGGCCTGACGCGCAGCCAATGGTTGGCACGCGGTTCGGCGATGAACAGCGACAGCGGCTGGGGCGCCTGTTCCCCATGGGCGACCAGCAGTTCCAACTGCCCGTCGCCGTCCAGATCGGCCACCGCCGCCCCCGTGCCCAGCCCGTGGGGAAGGGTGGCGTCGCCGGCGTCGATGGACACCCAGCGTTCGTCGCGCCAGCCGAACAGCCGGTTCGGCTCCCCCAGATTGTTGATGAAGATTTCCTCATACCCGTCATTGTCGAAATCGGCGACGATGACGGTGCGGGCGCGGGATGGCTGGGCCAGGGCCGGGGGGGCGATGTCGGTGAAGCCGCCGCCGGCCCGGTGCTGGAACAGCCGGTGCGGCCCTTCCCAATTGCCCAGCATGATGTCGAACAGCATCTCCCCCTGCATCAGGGCGGCGCCGCGCGCCGGCCGGGCCGGATCATCCAGGCCAAGGGCGGCGGCCATTTCCTCGAACGTGCCGTCGCCGCGGTTGCGGAACAGCAGGTTGGGCCCGGCATCATTGCCCATGAAGATGTCGGGCCGGTCGCCCAGGATGGGGGCTGCCAGCAGGGAGCGCCCGCCCGCGATGGCGTCCAGCCCCACTTCCTCCGCCACATCCACGATGCGACCGCGTGCGCCCATTTCGTAGAGTCGCATGGGGCCGCCATGGTTGGCGACGGCGATGCTGTACCGGCCGCTGCCCGCCCGGTCGATGACCGCGACGCTGCGGCCTGCGAAACGGTTGGCGGCGGCCATGTTCTCCGACAGTGCGAACAGATCGACCCACCGGCTGCCGAAACAGGCCAGCAGCCTGTCCATCACCTGTTTGGGTCCGGAAAACCCGTCGCCGTTCAGGATGTAGAGTTCCTCGCGCCCGTCCCCGTCCACATCGCCGCAGGCAAGCCCGATGGCCCGGCGCCCGTCATCGGCGATCAGCGGGTCGGCGATATCGACCATCCGCTGCCCGTCCCATTTCAGGACGCGGTTGGGGCCGCCATACCCCGCCACGATGATCTCGTCCTGACCGTCGCCGTCGATATCGGCCACGGCCACGCCGTAATGCAGGGCGGGCTGGTTGCCGGCGATCAGGTTGGAGCATTCGATGAACATCCGCCCCCCACGCAAATATCATCGTCCCGGCACCGGAACGGATCATCCTCAATATCCCGGACCGGCAGGGCGGGCAAGGGGGGCAGCCCCGCACCCGCCCTGGTCATTGGGGGTATCGACGGGGGGTATCTGTCATGCCCCCCGGTCAGGAATCCTCCCCCGCCTGTTGAAAGGCCGCGATGATACGGCCCATCAGGGTATGCAGGTTGTCGCGATCGGCGATGGTGGTGGGGCGCGGGCTGTTGTCCGACGTCATCACCACGCTCAGCCCCAGCCGCGGCACGATATACAGCATCTGCCCGCCATAGCCCCAGGCATAGGCCATGTCCTCCCCGCCCATGCGGCGCAGAAACCAGCCATAGCCGTACCCGTCGCCTGTATAGGCCGAGCGGGTCCGCGGCTGCCAGGAGCGTATGATCCAGTCCCGCGACAGGACGCGCCGCCCGTCCGCCGTCCGCCCGCCGGTGCGATAAATCTCGCCGAAGGCCAGCAGGGAACGCGGGCTCATCGCCATCTCGTTGCCGCCCATATAGATGCCCTGCGGGTCGCGCTGCCAGCCGCCGATGGCGAAACCGTCGACATCGGCGAACCAGCGTCGCGCATTCTCCCGCGTGGACCGGCCCGTGACACGGGTCAGGATGGCCGACAGCAGGTGGCTGGAGCCTGTGGAATACAGCATGCGTCCGCCCGGATCGTCGGCGAAGGGCTGGTCCAGCGCGGCGCGCACCCAGTTGCGGCTACCCACCCAGCGTCCGTAATTGGGGCCCGATGTCGGACCCAGCCCGGCCTGCATGGACAGAAGATGACCGATGGTCACCTGTTCGATACGGGGATCGGCCTTATCGGGTATCTGGTCGCGCAGGATGCCGGCGATCGGCTGGTCGACGCCTGCCAGCGCGCCCCGGTCGATGGCCATGCCGACCAGGGCCGTGATGACGGTCTTGGATGCGGACTTGATATTGGTGGGCGCGGCGGGGGAATGGCCATTATAGCCGCGTTCGGCCAGAACTGCGCCGTTGCGCGCCACGATGACCGTCTCCAGCGGCTCCAGCCGGCCCGCCGCCTCCAGGATGCCGGCCAGGGCCGGCGCGCGGCCGCTGGCGCGGGCCGGCCGGGCCGTGGCGACCATCCCCATCCCCAGGCCCAGACCCAGGATGCAGGCCGCCCCGTCTTGCAGCAGATGGCGTCTGTGGATGATGGCGGGATCGTCCGGCATGTCACGCTCCGTCACGGGGTATCGGGAGGATGATCGGGCAAGGCGACAGGGAGCGGGGCCCGGCCCCGCAGATGCCGCGTGACATCCTGCCTTCGGAGCCAAAACCCCGGCGGCGTCTTTGTTGCCGCGCGCCCGCAATCGGTTCATCATCGGCAGAAATCAAGCGATTATGTGGCGATGGGGCGGCTACTCATCCCGCCGGCCTTCGTCAAGCGCCCCGTCTTGCATGGCCCGGCTGCATAGGCCGGACCCCTTGGAAGGCCTGACGTCAAGCCTATTCATGATGGACAGGCGGGAAATTTCTGCCTTGTGAGTGGCACGGGATTTGGTACGATCCCGACCTCACCCAACAACATGTAGTGTTCTGTGGGCAGTTATCCACAGCCGGGCACTGGGGAAAGCGGGGATAAGTCATGCGCGACGGCGAAGTGAACGAGTGGGGGCCGCAGGGCGCCGATGTCTTCGGGCAGATCCAGATGCGCAAGCATCCGGCGGTCACGGTGGATCACACGCGCAACGAATTGCTGACACCGTTCGGCAAGGCGACCCTGGACGACCGCTACCTGATGCCCGGTGAGACCTATCAGGACCTGTTTGCCCGCGTCGCCAGCTATTATGCCGACGATCAGGCGCACGCCCAGCGCCTGTACGACTATATCTCCCGCCTGTGGTTCATGCCCGCCACGCCCGTCCTGTCCAATGGCGGCACGGCCCGCGGCCTGCCCATCTCCTGCTTCCTGAACGAGGCCAGCGACAGCCTGGAAGGCATTGTCGGCCTGTGGAACGAGAATGTCTGGCTGGCTGCCAAGGGTGGCGGCATCGGGTCCTACTGGGGCAACCTGCGCTCCATCGGCGAGCAGGTGAAGGACAGCGGCAAGACCAGCGGCGTCATTCCCTTCATCCGCGTCATGGACTCACTGACGCTGGCCATCTCCCAGGGCAGCCTGCGCCGTGGCTCTGCCGCCTGCTACCTGCCCGTCTCGCACCCCGAGATCGAGGAATTCATCGAGATGCGCCGCCCCACCGGCGGCGACCCGAACCGCAAGGCGCTGAACCTGCATCATGGCATCGCGATTCCCGACGCCTTCATGCGCGCCGTGGAAGCCGATGAGGAATGGGCGCTGACCAGCCCGAAGGATGGCAAGGTCCTGCGCCGCGTGAAGGCGCGCGACCTGTGGATCCGCATCCTGACCGCCCGCATGGAGACGGGCGAACCCTATATGCTGTTCATCGACCATGTGAACCGGGCCATCCCGGAACATCACAAGCTGGCCGGCCTGACGGTGAAGATGTCGAACCTGTGCAGCGAGATCACGCTGCCCACCGGCATGGACCCTTGGGGCAGGCAGCGTACCGCCGTCTGCTGCCTGTCATCGCTGAACCTGGAAAACTTCCTGGAATGGCAGGACCATCCGACCTTCATCGAAGACACGATGCGGTTCCTGGACAATGTCATGACGGACTTCATCCAGAAGGCCCCCAACGACATGGAGCGCGCCAAATATTCGGCCATGCGCGAGCGGTCGGTGGGGCTGGGCGTCATGGGCTTCCACAGCTTCCTGCAAAGCCAGATGATCCCGATCGAAGGTGTGATGGCCAAGGTCTGGAACAAGCGCATGTTCGCCCTGATCAAGCGCCAGGCTGACGCCGCGTCGGTCAAGCTGGCGCAGGAGCGCGGGCCCTGCCCCGACGCCGCCGAATACGGGATCATGGAACGCTTTTCCAACAAGATCGCCATCGCGCCGACGGCCAGCATCTCCATCATCACCGGCGGCGCCTCGCCGGGGATCGAGCCGATGGCCGCCAACGCCTATACGCACAAGACCTTGTCGGGCAGCCATTCGGTGCGCAACCCGTACCTGGTCAAGCTGCTGGAGGAGAAGGGCCGCAACGACGAGGATACCTGGTCGGAGATCACGCTGAACAGCGGGTCGGTGCAGCACCTGGACTTCCTGACCCAGGATGAGAAGGACGTGTTCAAGACGGCGTTCGAACTGGACCAGCGCTGGCTGATCGAGCATGCCGCCGACCGCACACCGTTTGTCTGCCAGAGCCAGTCGCTCAACGTCTTCCTGCCGGCCGACGTGCATAAGCGTGACCTGCACCAGATCCACATGATGGCCTGGAAGAAGGGTGTGAAGAGCCTGTACTATCTGCGCTCCATGTCGGTGCAGCGCGCAGAGAGCAACGCCACCAAGGAGATCGGCAAGGCGAAGCCTGTCACCCAGGTGACGGAGACCAACAAGTACGAGGAATGCCTGGCCTGCCAGTAAGGGCAGGTTCGGGAAGATCGGGGGCCGTGGCGAAAGCCGTGGCCCCCTTTTTATTGTCAAGGAGTGGGCGGGTTGCCGGTGCCGGGGAGAGCCGGGCGTTCGGTTTTTCGGCACGCAACGATTTTTCGGATTCGCGGCATCTGCGGCAAGGATCGGCCTGATTTTTCCGCATTCGGTGCTCTTGACGCACACCAAAGGCATTCTAGTTCGTTAAATTCGTCTTTATTTTCAAGAAAACAGCAGAATATAGCAGCGGTCCATGTTCCAAGTTCCTGGATTTTGGCCGTTAGTACGCCAAGAGCGAACATGAAGCGCAGGCCCCGCTTTGAGAGATGTCTGCCGGAAAATCCCCATATAAGGATGCAGAAAACGACTTTTCGTTTCCTTTTGGAAATTTTCTCTGTCTATTCCGGATAATGGTTCTGGTGGGGTGCCTGTCATACTATTCTATGGTGGGCTGTCAAAATTTCTTGGCAAGGTCCAGAATTATGAAAATATATTTGAATTAATACTCAGGAAATAATTTTTAAACTAATATTGTATTTGTAATTCTGTAAATATTTCGAAATATAAATAAGCTCATATGAAATATTTCCAATTTGGATTTTATTTATATTATGTATTAATTGTGCGTTAATAAATATAAACCATGTCCATATCGGAAAATCAAATAAAATAGCTTGCTTTAATGCCAAATTAACAAGAATCTTTCTTGCTGAAGACTTGTGTGTGGGGCAGCCTCCTTACCCAAAGTCCTATGGGACTGATGCTAAAGTTCTAGAGGGGTGGAGGGGGTCTATGCTTTCGAAGTACAGGATATCGGCCAAGATATTTGCGGTCGTCGGTTTTCTCAGCGCGGTTTCGGTGATCATTGCGATCGTCGGCCTCAACGGCACCAACCGTATGGAGGAGATGGCAACCCAGTCCAATCAGGCGGCACGGGCCATGCTGTTGAGCGCGCAGCTCAACCGCTTCGTGGTGATGATGAACCGGGCGGAATATGCCATCGCCGCCAATCCGGCCGAAGCGGCACAGATCGAAGCCGATCTGGATGAGGTCATCCAGGGCGCCATGCGCAATTTCAGCCAGTTGGATGGCCTGGTCGATGATCAGCAGGCCCGCCTTCTGGAGCGGGTGCGTCAGACCTATGCCACCTATGAGAGGGAACTGAACGGCACCATCGATGTGGCCAAGGCGGCGGGGGACGTGACGCTGACCCAGGCCCAGCAGACCATCTATAACGAAGTGGTCAAGAGCCGCGGCGTCGCGGACCGGTTGCGTCAGGAGATGACGTCACTGGTCGAATACACGACCGAAAAGTCGGACCGCATCGCCGCCGATGCGACGCGGACGGGCAATGTCGTGGGCTGGTCGCTGCTGATCGTGGCGGCGCTGGGCATCCTGATCGGTGCTGCCGGCGCGTGGTTCATCTCCAATTTCGGCGTGGTGAAGCCGCTGACCGCGGCCGTGCAGTGCCTGCGGCGTCTGGCCAATGGCGAACTGGGGCTGGAGATCGTCGGCCGTGGCCGTGGTGATGAAATCGGCGACATCGCGGATGCCATGCTGGTCTTTCAGGACAACGCCGTCCAGCGGCAGAAGCTGTTGAAGGAGCAGGAGCAGGAACAGCAGCAGCGTCTGGCCCGCGCCGCGGAAGTGCAGCGCCTGGTGGAGGAGTTCGAGGGCAAGATGGCGGAAGTGGTGGATGTCATCGCATCGGCCACGACGGAACTGGAAGCCACGGCCAACACCATGTCCAGCACGGCGGAGGAGACGGAGAAGCAGTCCGGCGCCGTGGCGGCGGCCTCTGAACAGGCCACGGCCAATGTCCAGACCATGGCATCGGCAACGGAGGAACTGTCGGCCACGGTGCAGGAGGTGACGCGGCAGATGCATCAGGCCCGCGCCATCGCCGACGATGCGGCGCGCGAGGCGGCCAGCAGCCGGTCGGAAGTGGAATTGCTGGAAACGGCGGGTGAGCGCATCGGCGGGGTCATCGCCATGATCCAGGATGTGGCAGGCCAGACCAACCTGCTGGCCCTGAACGCCACCATCGAGGCGGCCCGCGCCGGGGAGGCCGGCAAGGGCTTTGCCGTCGTAGCCAGCGAGGTGAAGCAGCTCGCCAACCAGACGGCCCGCGCCACCGAGGACATCCGGTCGGAGGTGGAGGCCATGCGGGCGTCCATCAAGGCTGCGTCGGCCAAGATCGGCCATGTCGCGGCCGTCGTGGAGAAGCTGAACGGCGTGGCGGCCAGCGTGGCCAGCGCCGCCGAGCAGCAGGCGGCAGCCACGGCCGAGATCGGGCGCAATGCAACCGAAGCGGCGCGTGGCACGCAGGAGGTTTCCGGCACCATCAACGGTGTGCGCGAGGCGGCCGGCACCACGGCGGCCGCGGCCAGCCAGGTCCTGTCCTCCGCCGGGGAACTGGCGCACAAGTCGGTCGAACTGCGCGACGGCGTCGCGCGCTTCATCGAAGGGGTGCGCGCAGCCTGATTGCCGGGGGCGTCTAAGCAGGTTCCTCCAGATCGGGCCACACATGGCCCGGCCCGGAGGAACCTGCCAACTCCATGGTTTGCAGATTTTCCGAGCCCGCCCATCTGTGGGCGGCGTTCGGAAAATCTGCTTAGAGCAAAGGGGGTGGCAGGGGGATGGACCCTTGCCACCCCTTTGCCGTTTTGGCTGGCGCCTTCCGGCCGGCCCCGCTAAGCAGGATCAAGGTGTCATACTATTTTGCGATGATCAGAACCAATTGGTTCTGATCATCGCCCGCAATCGCCGGCGCCAACATTCGTTGGCTTGGCGACGCCGCACGATCGGCGCGCCGGCAGTCGCCGGCGGACCAGCTTGCGATGAGTTCTACGCATCGCAAGTCGGTGTCAGGCACAGGGAGGACAGGGTATGCGGACAGTGCGGTGGCCGATGGCCGGCTTGGTATTTCTGGGTATGGCCCTTACCCTTTCGGCCTGCGGCGGTGGTGGTGGGGGCAAGCCGGACCGGCCATTGCCCGGCATCCGCTATGTGCCCGTCAGCCCGCTGGGGGAACCACTGGGTCCGCCAGGTGCCGATCCCGCCCCCTATCGTCAGGCCATGCGCGAATGGTTCGCTCGCACCGACAAGGACGGGGACGGCAAGCTGTCCCTGGCCGAGATACAGGCGGAGGCCGACCGTGTCTTCCCGCTTTATGATCTGAACGGGGATGGCCAGATCACCTCGGCGGAACTGACCAGCTATCGCGTTTCGACCCCGTTCCATGCCTTGCCGGCCGACACGGGGCGCCGCCTGCGCCCCGGCCGGATCGACATGACCCCGGACGAAGCGGCCAGCCTGACGCGCGAAGGCAAAGGCCGGCCGCAATATCGTATGGGGATCGATCCCGTCATGGCGGCCGACACCAATGCCGATTTCCGCGTGACGCGGGAGGAATTGCGGGCCGAAGCCGCGCGGCGCCTGTCCATGATGGACAGGAACGATGACGGTGCCATCACCCTGGCGGAATTCATGGAACATGCGGAAGGTCCGATGCGGGCCTGGGCTGTCCAATAGAGGTAGTCCCCTCACGCTGGCACCCGCCTTGCTTGGGGGCCCCTATCCATTGGTATAGGGAGCTGCCATGACCGAATTCGGCCTGTTCATCGTTCGTCCCCCGCAGGGGGTGGCCACGGTTGCCGCCATCCATCCGTCCCGGGCGGAGGATGCGCGCATTACCCTGAAGCGGCTGCGGGGCAGCGGTTTCCACGTCACCGCCCTGTCCAAGGCCGATGTGCCGTCCCTGGAACCGGAAGGCGCGCGGATACAGTTGCAAGGGCTGGTCAATGGCATGTTTGAACAGGCGCCTTACCGGCCGGCTGTCTCCATCGTCTGGTAATATACCGGGACTCCAACAGAGTCCCGGTATATAACGTCAGGCGTTTTGCAGGTGCATTGCGAAATGCAATGGCCGTGACCAGCCAAGTCTTGCATGTTCGATAAAGCGGGCCAGGGCGGCCGTCATCACGCCATCGCGGCGGTGGATCAACTGGGTCGGCGCCACGGCCCAGGGGGCGGGAGCCTCGTGGATGGCCAGGGCCGGCCGCAGCGGTGACCGGTCCACGGCGGCCAGGGGCAGCAGTGACAGGCCGATGCCAGCCGCGACCCCGCCGATGATGCCTTCCAATGTGCCGAATTCCTGCAAACGGGCGTGGCGGACCCCCATACCGGCCAGAAGGCTTTCCAGCCGTTCGCGATAGGCGCAGCCGCGCCGGAAGCACAGGGCGGCCGGCGCCGGCCGGGCCAGCGCCTCTTCCCACGCCACGCCGGCTGCCGTGACAAGCACCATATGTTCCGTGCCGATATCGGCCGCCACCAGGTCCGGATGATCGATGGGGCCCCCCACCAGGGCGGCATCCAGGCGGAAGGCCAGAACCTCGTCCACCAGCGGTCCCGTGCCGCCTGTGCGCAGGCTCAATTCCACATCGGGGAAGGCCGCGTGATAAGCGGCCAGCACGGGCGGCAGCCGGCAGGCCGCCGTCGTTTCCATGCTGCCGATGGCCAGACGGCCCGCGGGCCGGCCGGGGTTCATCAGGTCGTGCAGGCTGGCACGCGCTGCGCGCAGGGCCGCCGTCACCTGCCGCGCATGGGGCAGCAGCCTTTCTCCCGCGCGTGTCGGCACCACACCGCGCCCGTTGCGATGGAACAGGGGTACGCCCAGTCCCGCCTCCAGCGCGCGGATGCGGGCAGTGACGTTGGACTGCACGCAATTCAGCCGGCGCGCGGCAGCGGTTATGCCGCCTTCTTCCACCACGGCCAGGAAGAAGGCCAGATCGGTGCTGTTCATCAGGCTTCCATCACCAATATCGATATCAAATATCCTTTCATTTCATTTTTCATGATGTCAATCCCGTGTCACCGTCCAACCCTGCATCTTGGCAGCCGAAGGGGTTGGGAATGGCGGGACCGTGGAGGCTGGCCCTGGCGGGACTGGCGGGGACGTTGCTGGGCGTCGGTCTGGGGCGTTTCGCCTATACCCCGCTGCTGCCGGCGCTGGTGGGCGAGGGGTGGGTGGATGCCACCGGCGGCGCCCTGCTGGGGGCAGCCAACCTGACCGGCTATCTGCTGGGTGCCGTCACGGCGGCGCGGCTGGGCCGGGCCTGGGGGGCGGTGCCCGTGCTGCGGGCCGCCATGCTGGCGGTCGCCCTGTCGCTGCTGGCCTGCGCCTGGGATGGCGGCATGGCGTGGCTGGGATTCTGGCGTCTGGTGGCCGGGGTTGCGGGTGCCGTGCTGATGATCCTGGCTGCACCGGCGCTGATGGCATATGTGCCGGCCGGTGACCGGCCGCTGGTGGCCGGCATCGTCTTTTCCGGTCTGGGTGTCGGCGTGATGATCAGCGGCACGCTGCTGCCCTGGCTGGCGGGGTTCGGTGTCGCCACCGCCTGGGCCGGGCTGGGGCTCCTTTCGCTGCTGGTCACGGCCCTGGCCTGGCGGCGCTGGCCCACCGGGGCACCTGCCCCGGCGGCGGCGATGGCCGCGCCGCGATCCTCCTGGCCGCTCTGGCTGTTCATGGCGGCCTATGCCACCGACGGCATGGGGTTCGTGCCGCACACGCTGTTCCTGTCGGACTATGTGGCCCGCGGTCTGGGCCAGGGCGTGGCGGCCGGCGGCGCCTACTGGTTCGTCTTCGGCCTGGGGGCCCTGGCGGGACCGCTGCTGGTATCGCGGCTGGCCGGGATCATCGGCTTTCCCCGCGCGCTGACCCTGGCGCTGGGCGTCAAGGCCCTGGCCGTGGCCCTGCCGCTGCTATCCTCCACCCTGCTGCCGCTGGGCCTGTCGGCCTTCCTGGTCGGGGCATTGACGCCCGGCTGTGTGGCCCTGGCCTCGGGCGTTGCCGGCCTGCTGGCCGGACCGGCGGGCCATACGGCGGCCTGGGGGCGGATGACGGCCCTGTTCGCCGCGATGCAGGCGGGTGGCGGCTATGCCCTGTCCGCCCTGTTCGCGGCGACGGGCCTGCATGCGCCGTTGTTCCTGGCCGGTGCCATCGTGCTGGCGCTGGGCATGCTGGCCGGCCTGTCCGGCCTCTGGCTGATGAAAAGGATGCCGCCATGAAGCTGTATGTCGCCCGCACCTCTCCCTATGCCCGCAAAATCCAGGTGCTGATCCATGAAAAGGATGCGGCCGGCCTGGTTCAGGTGCTGCCCGTGGACCCCTGGACCGATCCGGCCGCCCTGCACGCGGCCGTGCCGGCGGGCAAGGTGCCGGCCCTGGTCACCGGGGATGGCTGGAGCCTGGGTGAAAGCTGGGCCATCGCCGATTACCTGGATGCGGTGCTGCCGGGCCGCCGCCTGCTGCCGGCTGAGGGGGCGGGGCGCTGGCGCGGGCTGCGCCTGTCCGCCCTGGCCCAGGGGATGACGGATGCCGCCTTCGCCGCCGTCATTGAAGGGCGCCGGCCGGAAGGGGAGCGGTCTCCCGGCTGGGTGGCCCGACAGATGGCCGCCATCACCCGCAGCCTGCCCGCGCTGGAGGCCGCCGTGCCCGACCTGCGGGCCGACGGGTTCGGCCTGGGGGGATTGTCGGTCGCCGTGGCATTGGACTATCTGGATTTCCGGCATGCCGGGCTGGACTGGCGCGGGGATTGTCCGGCGCTGGCCGTCTGGTTCGCGCAGAATATCGGCCGGTCCTCGCTATGCGCGACGGACCCGCGCTGATCGTCTATCCTGCAGGCGCTGCGAAAGACGTATGGAAGGCAAAAGGCATGGTCCGCCGTTTCGTGGCCGCTCTGGCCTTGCTGGCCCTGTCCCTGCCGGTTCAGGGCGGGGCGGGTGCGGATATTGAGACGCTGTCCTGGCTGTCGGGCCAATGGCTGCGCGTGGATGGCGACAAGCGGTGGGAAGAGCATTACATGCGCCCGGCCGGCGGGGTTATCGTGGGTATGAGCCGTAGCGTGCGGCCCGGCCGGCCGCCCTCGGTGGAGTTCATCCGCATCGCCCCGGGCGCGGACGGGCGTCTGACCTATCACGCCCATCCGCTGGGCCAGGCGCCGGCTGGCTTCCCCCTGGTGGAGCAGGGGCCGGGACTGGCCGTGTTCGCCAACCCGGCCCATGACTTCCCGCAAAGGATCACTTACCGCCTGATGGGGGATGAACTGACTGCCACGATCGAGGGGCCGGACGGTGATGCCGGCATGCGGCGGGCAAGCTGGACATGGCGCCGGGCCGGTCCCGCGCCCTGACCGGGCCGGCCCGCCATTCGCGGTACGGCATTTACGTCAATTTCGGTTCCGGCCGGAGACGGAGGGGAAATTAAGGCGTAGGCTCGATCCAACAATACCAAACGGAGGAGCCGCACCATGTCTCGCCTGTTTGCCGTCTTGTTGCTTGCCCTGTGCGTGGCCGCACCCGCCCAGGCCCGTGGCGAAGATCCGCTGAAATCGCTTTCCTGGCTGTCGGGCCAATGGATCGGCCGCGACGGGGTTGCCCGGGCCGAGGAACATTTCATGAAGCCTGCCGGCGGTGTCATGCTGGGCATGCGGCGCAGCCTGTCGACCAGCCGCCCGGCCGATACCGAGTTCATCCGCATCGTCGCGGAACCCGATGGGCGCATCGTCTATTATGCGCAACCGCTGGGCAATCCGCACATCGTCGGTTTCACGCTGGTGGAGTCGGGGGACAACATGGTCGTGTTCGCCAACCCCGACCATCATTATCCCCAGCGGATCGTCTATAACCGCTATGGCCGCAATGTGGTCGCGGCGATGGAGGGGCCGGACGGCAAGGGCGGCGTGCGCCGCTATCGCTGGACCTGGCGGCTGGCTGGCGACGCGCCATAAAACCGGCTTGCGATAAGTGTAACGCATCGCAAGCCGGTACGGTGGCGACGGCCACAGCACCGCTCGCGCGGCGTAGCCAAGCCAACGAATGTTGGCGCCGGCGATCGAGGGCGGTGATCAGAACCAGTAGGTTCTGATCACCGCAAAATAGCATAAGGGGCCGGCTTCACGCGGTGTCTCACCGCCAGGCCCCGATCAGTTCCACCTCTTCCCCGCCCAGCCCGCGCTTGAAGGCGGTGACGCCGGGTGCGGTGTCGGGCAGCAGGCCACCCAGGTCGAACCAGTGCCGGCCCTGGTCCCGCAGTTCCTGCACGGCCCGCCAGAGCAGCAGGTTATGCGCCCGCGTCTGCCGGCCCAGCGCATCGCTCCACCCGATCTGGTAGGTGGCGGCCCGGCCATGGCCCAGCACGAGGATGCCAGCGACGGGCACTCCGTCCTTCAGTGCGCGGATCAGCAGGATGTCGCCATCCTTGTACATGCCCGTTCGCATGCGGATGACCAGCTTCGCCGATGGCCCGTGATAGCCCTTGGCCGCCTTGTCGGCCTGATATTGTTCCAGCAGCCAGGGCAGTTGCTGGCGGCCGTCGCGATCGACCTCCACCACCAGCCCGGCGCGCGCGGCCTGATTCAGGGCATTGCGCCATTTCTGGGCCAGTCCGGCGCGCAATTCGGCCTCCGTCCGCCGCAGGTCCAGCCATATGGTACGGTAGCCGGGGGCGCGGTCGCGGCGGAAGCCGGCCCAGCGCATCATGGCCGCTCCTTCGTCCCCCGCGGGCCATTCCGGCACCACGGCGGTCCAGTTCAGCGGCCCGCTGGGATATTCCTGGCGGATATGCTTCATCACCATGGCGAAGACGGCGGGCCGGCGCGCTTCCGGCCTTAGCAGGGGCCCCCGGTGCAGCCGTGCGATGCGCACCAGCCGGAACAGCCGGCGTTCGCTCATCACCACCAGCCCGATGGCACGGTCCTCCAACTCGATGATGCCCAGCCGGGGGCGCCAGCCTTCCACCGTCAGCATGGCCTGATTGTAGCCGAAGGCCTGCGTCAGGCTGCTTTGTCCGCATTCGGCCAGCAGTCCCGCCCATTCCGACAGGCGGCCCACGTCCCAGACGATGCGGAGGTTGGGCGGGCTTTCGGGCTGGGTCATCGCGCGGGTTGCAAGTTGCGGCGGGGAAGGCGAGAGTGCCCGTCTTCCCGTCCCCCTGTCGAGAGATCATGCGTCAGGCCCCCCCGACCCCGCCCTGGTGGCATCCCGACCATTTCCATAAACGGCGCCCGCATCTGGCGGTGCGCCAGACGGTGATGCGATGCCTGCGCCGCTGGTTCGAGGATGAGGGCTTCGACGAGGTGGAGACGCCGGCCCTGCAGGTCTCACCGGGGCTGGAGGTGCATCTGATGGCCTTCGCCACCGAACTGGTGGGGCCGCATCCCGACGATCGCCGCCGGCTTTACCTGCACACCAGCCCTGAATTCACCATGAAGAAGCTGTTGGCGGCGGGGGTGCCGAAGCTGTTCCAGCTCTCCCATGTCTATCGCAATGGCGAGCGGTCGGGCACGCACCATCCGGAATTCGCCATGCTGGAATGGTACAGGGCCGGTGCCGGCTATCGCGACCTGATGGCAGATTGCATCGCCCTGGTGCGGGCGGCCTGCACGGCGGCGGGGCGGGATCTGCTGCGCTTCCGGGGGACCCGGTGCGATCCGTTTGCCGAATGGCGCGTGCTGAGCGTTCAGGATGCCTTTCTGCACTATGCCGGGATCGACCTGCTGGCCACGGCACCCGATCCGCTGCACCCGGATCGTGACCGGCTGGCAGCCGAGGTGAAGCGGATCGGCATCCGGGTGGCCGACACCGATACGTGGGAGGATCTGTTCTTTCGGGTCAGCCTGGACCGGGTCGAACCGCATCTGGGCATGGATGTGCCCACCTTCCTTTGCGACTATCCGGTTTCAATGGCAGCCCTGGCCCGGCCCAAACCGGATGATCCCCGCGTGGCCGAACGGTTCGAGCTTTATGGCTGCGGCGTCGAACTGGCCAATGCGTTCGGGGAATTGACCGATCCCGTGTTGCAGCGGGCCCGGTTCGAGGCGGACATGGCCGAGAAGGAAAGGCTTTACGGGGAACGATACCCCATCGATTCGGAGTTCCTGGCCGCCCTGGCTTTGATGCCGGACAGCGCCGGCATCGCCCTGGGGTTCGACCGGCTGGCCATGATCATTGCGGGAGCCGACAGCATCGATGATGTGCTGTGGGCCCCCGTGGCGCCGGCATGAAAAGGGGACGGCCGCCACGGCGCTGATGCGCCGTGAAGCCAAACCGCGGATGCGGTGCCGGCGTTTGAGAAACTGAAAGGCGAGAGCGTGTTTCCGCTGAGCGGAAATACGCTCCAGGCCCGGTGATCGGCGGCGATCACCGGGACACGGTCTTGGACCCTGCCGGTCAGTTCACGACACTGACGGCGCGGCGGTTCTGCTGCCAGACATCGGCGGTGGAGCCGACGACGGCGGGGCGTTCCTTGCCGAAGCTGATGGTTTCCAGCCTGTTGGCGTCGATGCCGGCCGCAATCAGATAGCGGCGGACCGAATCGGCACGGCGCTGGCCCAGGGCCAGATTATATTCGCGCGTGCCGCGCTCGTCGCAATGACCCTCGATTGTCAGGGTCACGGCCGGGTAGGTGCGCATCCACTGTGCCTGCTGGTCCAGGGTCGATGCCGCCTCGGGCGACACTTCATGCTGGTCACTGCCGAAGAAGATGCGGTCGCCGATCTGCGCCAGTTGCTGCTGCGGTGACAGGTTGGAAAGGTCGGAACGATCGACCCCGCCGGCCCCCGCCGTGGTGCCGGTGTCGGCGCCTGGAAACGGGGTGGTATAGCCGCCGCCGCTGGTCGCGGCCTGTTCACGGTCGCTGACGGAGCTGCAGGCCGCCAGCAGCATCGTCGGCGCCAGCAGCAGAAGGTTGAAGCGTTTCATGGCTGATCTCTCATTCCCAGAAGTTTTCTGCCGGCCGGGCCGACGTCCCCACATCATCCAAGCGCGCGATTGCGGCGGCACTTGGACCAAAGCCGGGCCTGTCTTGGGCATGGCCAATGACACGGAACCACGAACCGGGAAACGCGCATCCGTCCCCGGCCGCAAGCACCGGCCGCAAGGGCACGCGCGCACCATGGCATGGATGGCCGATGCGAAGGGGGGCTGATCAGGCGTGGCCGATATCCGCGGACAGCATGGACAGGCTGATGCCCAGCCCGGCCAGGGCCCGTTCCCATTTCCGGTCCAGATCGGCGTCGAACAGGATGGACCGGTCGGCAGGGGCATGCAGCCAGCCATTCGCCTGCATTTCCTGATCCAACTGTCCCGGCCCCCAGCCGGCATAGCCGAGCGCCAGGATGGCCTGTTCCGGTCCCTGGCCCTCCGCCACGGCGCGCAGGATTTCCACGGTCGCCGTCAGCATGACACCGTCGCTGACGGGCATGCTGCCCTCGCGGTTGTAATCATCGCTGTGCAGGACGAAGCCCCGCCCCAATTCGACAGGGCCGCCGAAATGCACCCGCAATTCCCGGGCGGGTTCGGTCACGTCGATATCCAACTGATGGAGAAGTTGCGTGAAGCCGATGCCGTCGAACAGCTTGTTGACCACCAGCCCCATGGCCCCGTCGGCATTGTGCGCACAGATGTAGATCACGGATTTCTCGAACCGCGGGTCGGGCATCTGCGGCATCGCGATCAGCAATTGCCCGGTCAGGGAGGTGAGTGACTTCTTGTCGGACTGCGGCATGGGCTTTCGGCATGGCTGTCGGATCAGGTGTGACTGATCATAGCAGCCGGGTGCGGCCGGGGCATGGCGGAATTTGGGCACGCGCCGTTTTCCTTGTCCGCGCCACGGCGCTGGCCTAGAAACGGTGCCATAGTTCCATCCACTTCCCCCGATCGGAGGATAACCAGATGAGCGTTAAGGTTGGCGACCGCATTCCGTCGGTCACCCTGAAGCACCTGACCGAGTCCGGCATGCAGGAGGTCAGCACCGATGATCTCTTCAAGGGCAAGAAGGTCGTGCTGTTCTCCGTTCCCGGCGCCTTCACCCCGACCTGCTCTGCCAAGCACCTGCCGGGCTTCGTGGAAAATGCAGAGGCCTTCAAGGCCAAGGGCGTGGAAGATATCGTCTGCCTGGCCGTGAACGACCCGTTCGTCATGCAGGCCTGGGGCAAGGCCAACAATGTGACCGGCAAGGTCACGATGCTGCCCGATGGCAATGGGTCCCTGACCAAGGCGCTGGGGCTGGAAATGGATGGCACGGCCTATAATCTCGGTCATCGCGGCCAGCGCTTCGCCCTGGTGGCCGAAGATGGGGTGATCACCAAGCTGGAAGTTGAGAAGCCGGGGGCGTTCGAGGTGTCCAGCGCCGAATATGTGCTGAAGGGCCTGTAAACCCGGCCCGCCTGCTGGCCGGCCCCGGGGGTTCAGCCCTGTCCGGCCAGAAGGCTTTCCGCCGCTGCGCGTGCGGCCGGCGTGATTTCCGCGCCGGCCAGCATGCGGGCCACCTCCTCCAGCCGTTCGGCAGGGGAAAGGGGCACGACCTCGGTCGCCGTGCGGCCGGCCGTCACCTTCTTGCGTACATTCCAGTGATGGGCACCGCGGGCCGCCACCTGGGGGCTGTGCGTGACGACCAGCACCTGCAGGTCGTGCCGTCCCAGCCGGGCCAGCCGCTCGCCGATGGCGTCCGCCACGGCCCCGCCCACGCCGGTATCCACCTCGTCAAACACCAGGGTCGGCACGGTGCCCACCTGGGCCAGCACCACCTTCAGCGCAAGCATGAAGCGGGCCAGTTCGCCGCCCGATGCGATCTTGGCCAGCGGGCCCGGCGGTGTGCCGGGATTTGTGGCCACCTGGAAGGCGATGTCGTCGATGCCCGCCGCACTCCATCCTTCCTCGCCCACCGGTTCCACCTTGGTGGCGAAGCGGGCCTTTTCCAGGCGCAGCGGCTTCAACTCCGCCGCGACGGCCTGATCCAGCTTCGACGCGGCCCGGGCCCGTGCCGCCGACAGGGTGCGGGCCGCCTCCAGATAGGTCGCCTTGGCGGATGCGGCCTGGTCGGCCAGTTTCTGCAAAAGGTCGCCCTGGTCTTCGATCAGGTTCAGCTTGGCGGCCATGCTGGCCCGCAGGGCGACCAGACCGTCCACGTCCGTGCCATGCTTGCGGGCCGCAGCCCGCAGTGCGAACAGCCTTTCCTCGATCTTGTCCAGATTGCCGCCGTCGCTGTCCATGTCGGCGGCGAAACCCTGCAGGGCGCGCGATGCCTCCCCCACCTCGTCGGCGGCCTGGTCCAGCACGGCGATCACGGCATCCAGCTTGCCGCCCGCCTTGTCGGCAATGCGCGACAGGGTGCGCAGGGCACCGGCCAGGGCCCGTTCGGCCCCGCGCTCGCCCGACAGTTCGGTGGAAGCCTGGGTGATGCTTTCGATCAGCTTCTCGCGATGCTGAAGGACGACGCGCTGTTCGGCCAGGCCCTTCTCCTCGCCTTCTTCCGGGGAAAGCTGGTCCAGCTCCTCCACCGCATGGCGGAGATATTCCTCCTCCGCGCGGGCGCGGGCCGCGTCCTCGGCGGCGGTCAGGCGGGCCTGTTCCACCTGCCGCCAGGCGCGCCAGGCGGCGGCGACCTTCTGTCCCTGCGTCGAAAGCTGGGCGTAATCATCCAGCAGGTCACGGTGGGTGCGCGGGTCCAGCAGGCCATGGGTATCGAACTGCCCATGCACCTCGACCAGCGTCTCCCCCAGGCGGCGCAGCAGCGTGACACCCACGGGCTGATCATTGACGAAACAGCGCGACCGTCCGTCGGCCGTCAGCGTGCGGCGGATGACCAGCGTGTCCTCCACCTCCAGTTCCTGCTCACGCAGGATGGTAAAGGCGGGATGGTCGCGGCGGGCACCCAGGTCGAACTCGGCGGTGACGCCGGCCTGTTCGCTGCCATGGCGGACAAGCGAACTGTCGCCGCGTGCGCCCAGCGCAAGCCCCAGCGCATCCAGAAGGATCGACTTGCCGGCCCCCGTCTCCCCCGTCAGCACGCAAAGCCCGGACTGGAACGCCAGCGTCAGGCGTTCGATCAGGACGACGTCGCGGATCGAGAGGGTGACGAGCATGCCGGCGCCTGACGCGAGGGAAGGGGGATCACAGAACCCAGTCGATGGCCCGCTGGAACAGGGACGGCCGCTCGCCCCGCTCGGCGCGGTTCATCAGGGCATAGGTATATTGATACCAGACGGTGCCGGGGTAGTTGTGCCCCAGCAGTGCTGCGTTCACCTGCGCCTCTTCCCGGATGCCCAGTGCCAGATAGGCCTCCACCAGCCGGTGCAGCGCTTCCGGCACATGGCTGGTGCCCTGGAATTCGTCCACGACGCGGCGGAAGCGCTTGATGGCGCCCATATACTCGCCAGTGTTGAGATAGAAGCGGCCCACTTCCATGTCCTTGCCGGCCAGATGATCATTTGTCAGGTCGATCTTCAGGCGGGCATCCCGGGCATAGGGGCTGGCCGGGAAGCGGCGGACCACCTCCTGCAGGTTCTGCAGGGCCTCATAGGTCGTGCTCTGGTCGCGGCGCACGTCGGAAATGCGTTCATAATTGCACAGGGCCTTCAGATAGAAGGCATAGGCCGCGTTACGGTTGCCCGGATGCAGGGCGATGAACCGGTCCAGCGTCGTGATGGCATCATCATAGCGCACCGCCTGGTAATGGGCGTAGGCCGACATCAACTGCGCCCGCACGGCCCACTGGCTGTAGGGGTGCTGGCGCTCCACCTCGTCGAACAGCAGGGCTGCCTTGGTGAAGTTGCGGTTGTCGATGGCGTTGGCGGCCTCGGTGTAGATCTGTTCCACGGGCCGCTCGACATAGGGCAACTCCTCCTTCTGGCCGGAACAGGCCGCAAGAAGCAGGAAGGCCGCCGGCGCGAGAACGCGGGCAACGGAACGAAGGCGGAGCGGACGGTCGGTGCGAAGCATCGGCAGGAACAACCAGGCAGCAGCTAGAACGCGGGATGCCTTATAGCACGCACGGGACGGCGTGCGCCAAGCGGCAAACGTCGTGTCCGGGTGCGCAATGGCGCTTTTCGTGGAAGCTAGGGGCCAATCCTGGCCGAACCATGGCAGCCCGGATGCGCAAAGAAAAAGAGGTGCGGCCCCGTGCGGACCGCACCTCCCCCTCTTGCATATGCATTGCAACTGCCATCAGGCCACGGCGGCGCGGTCTTCCCAGACCGGCGCGTCTTCCAGGCGCCAGGCCTGCTCGTCGGCGAACATGGCGCGCAGCAGGGCATTGTTCATGGCATGGCCCGGCCGCGTACCCTGGAAATGCCCCAGAATCTGATGGCCGGCCAGATACAGGTCGCCCACGGCGTCCAGGATCTTGTGGCGGATGAACTCATCGGCATGGCGCAGCCCGCCGGGGTTCAGCACGCGGTCACCCTCGATCACGATGGCATTGTCCAGCGACCCGCCCAGCCCCAGGCCGGCCTTGCGCATGGCCTCGACCTCGTGCGCGAAGCCGAAGGTGCGGCAATCGGCCACTTCCGCCTTGAAGGCGCCATCGGTCAGCCGCAGGAAACCTTCCTGCCGGCGGATCAGGGCCGTGTTGTCATAGATGATCTCGGCCCGGAAGGTGGAAACCGGCGACGGGCTCAGGCTGACGATCTTGTCGCCATCCTGCACCCGCACATCCTTCAGCACGCGGATCAGCCGGCGCGGCTGGTCCTGCACCTTGATGCCGGCGCATTCGATCAGGAAAATGAACGGGGCGGAGCTGCCATCCATGATGGGCAGTTCGGGGCCGCTCACCTCGACCACGGCATTGTCGATGCCGCAGCCGCGCAGGGCGGCCATCAGATGTTCCACCGTGCCGATCTGGGTGCCCTGCGCATTGGTCAGCAGGGTGCAGAGCCGCGTATCGGTCACCAGATCCCAACGGGCCGGGATGACGGCGCGGTCACGCGGCACGTCGGTACGGATGAAGACGATGCCATGGTCGGCCGGAGCCGGCCGAAGGGCCAGATGGACACGCCGCCCGGAATGAAGGCCGGTGCCGGCGCAATGGATGTTCGAATTCAGCGTCTGTTGCCAGGACATGGGCTTGTCCCTTTCTCACTTCGTCAGTATGCGCCCCCTGACACGGAACAACAAGGCCACCAGACCCGTGCGGGTTGCAACGTTATCCCACCTACGTTGCAATGCGGTGCCGATGTCATCTCCGCAGACTGACAATGCCAGCATCCCTGTCCAGGCTCAAATCACTCTTTATTACCAAATGTTACGAAACACATGCCGCAAGCCTCTGATTTGACGTCACAATTTTGTCCAAATTGGTGAACGGAAAATGAAGAAGGGGCCGGTCCCCGCCGGGCCGGCCCCTCTGTTGCAACGCGACAAGCACTTGATATTGAACAAAGTTCACAGGCCTTTCGGCCGGTGGGGCGGGCCGCCAGACACCATCTCCACCCGGCCGGGCGGGGCAGGTCAGTTGGCCTGCCGGCGCAGGAAGGCCGGGATGTCCAGCATTTCATCCTCGCTCTGTGCGGCCTTCGGGCGCGGTGCGGGATCGGCCTGCACGGCGGACTGCTGCGGCGCAGTCGGGGCCGGCCGCGGCGCCTGGGCGGCGAATTGCGGCGCGGCGGGGACAGGTGCCGGCTGGCGCGGTGCGGGTGCCGGGTTGCTGCCACCACCGAAAAGCTTGGCGAACAGGCCGCGCTTCTCCGTCTGCGGCGGCACGAATCGCTCGGCCGGTGCGGTATGGGCGGCGCGCGGCGCGCCCTCGGCCGGACGCGGCGGAATGAAGGCATCCTCGCGGCGGGCGGCGGCCGGCGGGACCGGTGCCGTGGGCCGCATGTCCATGGGCCGCAGTTCCTGGTGCGGATGGGACGGTGCAACCGCCATCTCAGCAACGGGCTGCTCGGCGCCCGGTGCCTCCACCGGGGCGGCTGCCTGCATCGGTGCCGGTGCCGGGGCGCCCGGCATCGGGGCCGGCTGCATCGGTGCGAAGGCGGCGGCCGGCGTACCGGGGATCGGGGCCGGCTGCAGCGCCGGGCGGGTCGGGATGTTGTGGGCCGGGCTGCTGACGGCGGCGGCCGGTGCCTGCTGCGCGGGGGCGGGAACCGGGCCGGGGCCGACGCGGCGACCGGAAACGACCTGAAGCTGCGGTTGCCCCACGGGCGGGCGCTGCTGCACGGCGTTGTCGATGCCGGTGGCCACGACGGAAACCCGCATCTTGCCCGACATGCTCTCATCGAAGGTGGAACCGAAGATGATGTTGGCCTCGGGATCGACCTCGTCGCGGATGCGGTTGGCGGCCTCGTCCACCTCGAACAGCGTCATGTCATGACCGCCCGTGATGTTGATCAGTACGCCGCGCGCCCCCTTCATGCTGATATCGTCCAGCAGAGGGTTGTTGATGGCGGCTTCGGCGGCATCAATGGCGCGGCGGTCGCTGTCGGACTCGCCCGTGCCCATCATGGCCTTGCCCATCTCGCTCATCACGGTGCGGATGTCGGCGAAGTCCAGGTTGATCAGACCGGGCATGACCATCAGGTCGGTCACGCCGCGCACGCCGGCATGCAGCACGTCGTCGGCCATCTTGAAGGCGTCGGCAAATGTCGTCTTCTCGTTGGCGATGCGGAACAGGTTCTGGTTGGGGATGATCAGCAGCGTATCGACATACTGTGCCAGCTCGGTGATCCCGGCTTCTGCCGTGCGCATGCGGTGCGCGCCTTCGAAATTGAAGGGCTTGGTCACCACGCCCACGGTCAGGATGCCCTGCTCACGCGCGGCGCGCGCGATAACGGGGGCCGCACCCGTGCCGGTGCCGCCGCCCATGCCGGCCGTGATGAAGCACATGTTGGTGCCCGTCAGGTGGCCCAGGATCTCCTCAAGCTGTTCTTCCGCCGCGGCGCGACCCACGTCGGGGCGGGAACCCGCACCCAGGCCGCGGGTGATGGTGGAGCCCAACTGCACCCGCTTGGCCGCCAGGTTGCCCTGCAAGGCCTGTGCGTCGGTGTTGGCGACGACGAACTCCACCCCTTCCAGGGCGGAACGGATCATGTTGTTGACGGCATTGCCGCCGGCACCACCGACACCGAAGACGGTGATGCGGGGCTTGGTCTGCACTTCGACGCTGGGGATGGTGATCTTGATGCTGCTCATCGCGGTGGACTCCTCTGGCGGGGGAGGGAAATTCAGGAACAAGGGCGGCGGAAGATTGGGGGGACTGGGCTGTCGGCTGCCGTCAGGGGCGGGCGCTGGCCACGGGCTGCGGTCTTCGGATCATAGGTTCTCCCGCAGCCAGCCGTTGAACCGGCCCCACCAGCCCGCCTGCTTTTCGGCAAGCGGGGCCAGGACCGGCAATTCATGGTGCTGCTGCATGGCATAGGCCAGCAGACCGGCGGCGGAGGCGAAGGCGGGACCGGACACGTTGGTGGCCAGGCCCCCGATGCGCAGCGGCCGGCCCAGCCGGACCTGCTTGTCCAGCACATTGGCGGCCAGTTCGCGCACGCCCGACAATTGGCTGGCCCCGCCGGTCAGCACGACGCGGCGGCCGGCGGCCTTGGCGAAGCCGGAGCTTTCCAGCCGGCCGTGGACCAGTTCGAAAATCTCCTCCATGCGCGGCTGGATGATGCCGACCAGCAGGGATTTGGGCACGTGGTTGGCCTGGCCGCGCTCCTCCTCGCCCACCTGGGGGACGTCGATCATCTCCCGCTCGTCAGACACGGCGGAGACGGCGCTGCCATAAAGGGTCTTCAGCCGTTCGGCCTGGGCCACGGGCGTGGTCAGGCCGCGGGCGATATCATTGGTGACATGCACCCCGCCCAGCGGGATGCTGTCGCACCAGACCATCTTGCCATCGTTGAACACGGCCATGCTGGTCGTGCCGCCGCCCATGTCGATGACGGTGACGCCCAGTTCCATCTCGTCTTCCACCAGGCAGGACAGCCCGGCGGCATAGGGGCTCATCACGAAGCCCTCCACCCCCAGATGGCAGCGGCCGACGCAGGTGGACAGGTTGCGCACGGGCCCGGCGGCGGCCGTCACCACATTCATGCGCACGCCCAGCCGCTCGCCCACCATGCCGCGGGGGTCGCGGATGCCCTTGGCCCCGTCGATGGCATAGCCGACGGGAATGGAATGGATCAATTCCGCGTCGGGCGACACGTCCAGCTTGCGCGCCTCGGCCAGGGCGCGGCGCACGTCGGTGTCGCCGATCTCCGAACCGGCAACGGCCGCCTCGGCCACCAGCGTCTGGCTTTCGGGCTGGCCGCCCGACAGGCTGACGAGTACTTCGCGGATCTGCTCGCCGGCCATGGTCTCCGCGGCATGCACCGTCGTTCCGATCGCGGTTTCAGCCGCGTCCATATCCACGATGCCGCCCGACCGCACGCCGCGGCTGACCTGATGGCCGATGCCGATGACGCGGATATTGCCCGGATCGTCGACCTTGGCGATGAAGCAGACGATCTTGGCCGAGCCGACATCCAGGGCGGCGATGGTGCCGCCGCGGACGGGCTTGCGCGATTTGGGACGGGGGGTGAGGGCGCCGGGAAAGGCCATGTTCTCGAGCTTCCTCAGGTTCGCTGTTTCTTTTCGGGGGGCTTGCGGCGCGCATCGGCCGCCGTGGCCGATGTCTGCACGGCCAGCCGGTCCGGGATACGCAGATCGATGGCGACGACGTCGCGGTCCAGGATGCCGTTGGTCTGCTGCACCATGGCAAGCTGGTTCAGCGCCTGGGCCATGTCATGCTCGGGCAGGCGGACATCGATGCCGTTCTTCAGCCGCAGGTCCCAGCGGCGGTTGGCAACCAGCACCGCGGCCTCCACCCGCGACCCCACGCTTGGTTCCCTGGCCAGCACGCGCAGCAGGCCGGGGCCGTGGCGCGGCGCCTCGGGCCCGACCAGCAGCGGCAGGTTGGGCCAGCGCGACAGGTCATTGTCGGTCAGCACGACGCCGTCGGCGTCGATCAGCCGCATCTGCCGGTCCTCCTGCCACAACGCCATGGGCTCGCGCTCCACGATGGTGATGGCGATCGTGTCGGGCAGGCGGCGTTCCACCCGCGCATGACGGACCCAGGGGATCTGTTCGAGCGCTTCACGCGCGGCATGCGGGTCGAAGGCCAGGATGGGGGCGCCCCGCCGCACTTCCAGCGCCGCCAGCAGGTCGGCTGACGCGGTGCGGTCGCGGCCCGTGACCAGCACCTCCTGCACCGACAGGCCGGCATCCACGCTGGCCGTCATGAACCGGTCCGTCACCATGGCGCCGGCCATGGGCAGGAAGCCGGAACCCCAGCCCCAGAAGCCGGCGGCCGCCAGCACCAGCACGGGCGCCATGCGGCGGCCGATCTTCATGGCCGGCCCGGCCCAGCGGGGCAGGGCGCGGCGACGGTTGGCCTCCTGCGTGGCGCGCAGGGTGGCGCGCTTCGACTTTTCGGCGAAGCGGACACGGGGATTGTCTGTGGCGTGACTGCTGGCTATGCGTGGCATCGGGCGTGCTCCACAATCCAGGCGCAAAGGTCGGCGTAGCTGATGCCCAGGGCGGCCGCCTGCTCGGGCAGCAGCGAGGTCGGCGTGAAACCGGGCTGGGTATTTGTCTCCAGGAAGCACAGGCCGGTGGCGCCCGGCAGGCTGTCATCCCAGCGGAAATCGGTGCGCGATACGCCGGAACAACCCAGCGTCTGATGGGCCAGCAGGGCCAGACGCATGGCCTCCCCCGCCACAGGCTCGGGGATCTGCGCCGGGCAGACATGGACCGACCCGCCATCGGCATATTTGGCCGTGTAGTCGTAGAAGGCCTGGGCGGGCACGATCTCGGTCACCGTCAGGGCGCGGTCACCGACCACGCCCACGGTCAATTCACGGCCGGGAACGAACTTCTCCACCAGCACGCGCCGGCCATAGACCCAGCTATCCTCCTCCAGCACCGTGAAATTGTCGCTCTCGCGCACGATGCGCACGCCGACACTGGACCCTTCGTCCACAGGCTTCACGACATAGGGCGGGGCCATGACATGGCCGGCCAGCACCTGTTCCTTCGTGGCGATCACCCCCTCGGCCACGGGCATGCCCACCGTGGACAGAAGGCGCTTCGTCATGGCCTTGTCCATGGCGACGGCCGATGCCAGGACGCCGGAATGGGTGTAGGGGATGCCCAGATATTCCAGCACGCCCTGGATCAGCCCATCTTCCCCGCCCTTGCCGTGCAGGGCGTTGAAGATGACATCGGGGCGCGGCGTCAGGGCGGCGACCAGCCCTTCCAGGTCGCGTTGCACATCGACGGCGGTGACGGTGTAGCCCTTGCTCTCCAGCGCCTCTGCGATGCGCGCGCCGCTGACCAGCGACACTTCCCGCTCGGCAGACCAGCCGCCCAGCAGAACGGCCACATGCTTCGAACGGTTCCCATCCATCACGCCAGACTCCCCCTCGGCTGCCGCGCGGCCACGCGCCAGCCCCCCTGCCGGCCTGCCCGGCACCTTCTGCGGTAACGCAAGATTTGGTGTGGGCCGACCCCGGCCATCCCACAAGATTTGGTGTAAGGGAGGCGATTCACCCCCGCAAGCGGCAAAATCACCGCCTTTTGAAAAAGCGACTCGGGACCCGGCAATCTGTTGCAGCGCGGACTCACATTTGAAATCGGGGGTGATGTTCATGACGCCTCCCCATTCGAACGGGGTAAGCCGATGCGGCGGATTTCCCAGCGCAGGTCGATGCCGCTGGCCGCCTTCACGCGCCGCCGCACCTCTTCCCCCAGCGATTCGATGTCGTGGGCCGTGGCGTCGCCCAGGTTCAGCAGGAAGTTGCAATGTTTTTCGCTGATCTGCGCCCCGCCGATGGTCAGGCCGCGGCAGCCGGCAGCGTCGATCAACTGCCAGGCCTTGTGCCCGTCGGGATTGGCGAAGGTGGACCCGCCGGTACGGGCGCGCACAGGCTGGCTGTCGGCGCGGGCCTGCTGGATGGCGTCGATACGTTCCTTGATGGCGGCGGGATCGCCCGGCCGGCCGCGAAACCGGGCACGGGTGAAGATCACATCCTCTGAAACGCTGCAATGGCGATAGGTCAGGCCCAGTTCCCCACCATTCCATGTGCGGCGGTTCCCCTGGCGGTCGATGCCGTCGGCCGCCACGATCACATCCACCGTTTCCCCACCATAGGCGCCGCCATTCATGCGCACGGCCCCGCCGATGGTGCCGGGAATGCCGGACAGGAATTCCAGCCCGGTCAGGCCGGCCTGCTGCGCCGTCAAGGCCACGTTGAGGTCCAGTGCGCCGGCTCCCGCCGTGATGACATCCCCCGTCACCGCGATGTCGGCGAAGGGACCGCCCAGGCGGATGACCACGCCCGGCACGCCCCCATCGCGGACCAGCAGGTTGCTGGCCACGCCGATCACGGTCACCGGCACGTCGGTGGGGCAATGGGCCAGGAAATGGGCCAGATCATCCTCGTCCGCGGGACGGAACAGCGCCTCGGCATGGCCACCGACCCGGAACCAGGTCAGGGGGCCCAGCGGGGCATCCGCGGCCAGCCGGCCGCGCAGGTCCGGTGCGGCGGCCCGCAACCGTTCGACCAGCGCCTTTCCGTCCAGTATCCGCGGCGGTGTCATCAATCGTCCCTTCCGGCCTTTTCCAGGCCGTGCAGCTTGTCCAACTCCGCCGGCAGGGCGTTGGCCCATTGGGTGATGGTGCCGGCACCCAGGCACACGACCATGTCGCCCGGCCGCGCGATCTCGCGGATCAGGCTGGGCAGGGCCGCCGGGCTGGCCAGCGGCATGACGTTGCGGTGGCCGCGCACGCGCAGCCCCTCGACCAGATCGTCGCGGCCGGCCCCTTCGATCGGCTGTTCCCCTGCGGCATAGATGTCGGCCACGACGACGGCGTCGGCATCGTTGAAGCAGGTGCAGAAATCCCCGAACAGGCTTTGCAGCCGGGAATAGCGGTGCGGCTGCACGACGGCGATGGTCCGGCCCTTGCCGGCCATGCGCGCGGCCTTCAGCACGGCGGCGATTTCCACCGGATGGTGGCCGTAATCGTCAATGACGGTGACGCCGTTGCTTTCGCCCGTCTTCGTGAAGCGACGCTTCACGCCGGAGAACCTGGCGAAGGACTGGCGGATGGCCTCGTCGCTGATGCCCAGATTGATGGCCACGGCAATGGCGGCCAGCGAGTTCTGGACATTATGGTCGCCATACATGGGCAGTTGCAGGCCCGTCACGGTCCGCGGCGTGTCCGTCGCCCGGTCGGACAGTTCCACATCGTAATAGCTGCCCGACGCATCGGTGCGCACATTCACCGCCCGCACATCGGCCTGCGGGCTGAAACCATAGGTGACCACGCGCCGGTCGACGCGGCCCAGCATGGCCTGCACCTCCGGATGGTCGATGCACAGGGCCGCGAAACCATAGAAGGGGATGTTCTCCACGAACCGGTCGAAGGCCTTCCGCTCCTCCTCGAACGTTACGTAATGGTCCAGATGCTCCGGATCCATGTTGGTCACGATGCCAATGGTGGAGGGCAGCTTGGTGAAGGTGCCGTCGCTTTCGTCTGCCTCCACGACCATCCAGTCGCCGCTGCCCAGCTTGGCATTGGTGCCCAGCGAGTTGATAATGCCGCCATTGATGATGGTGGGGTCCAGGCCGCCGCCTTCCAGCAGGGCCGCGACCATGCTGGTGGTGGTGGTCTTGCCATGCGTGCCGGCCACGGCGATGGACCATTTCAGGCGCATCAACTCGGCCAGCATCTCTGCCCGGCGGACCACGGGGATCATGCCGGCTCGGGCGGCCACCACCTCGGGATTGTCCTTCTTCACGGCAGACGAGATGACCAGCACATCGGCATCGCCCAGGTTCTCTGCCCGGTGCCCGATCTCCACCCTGATGCCCAGCTTGCGCAGGCGCTGGACATTGTAATTGTCCGACATGTCGCTGCCCTGCACGGCATAGCCCAGATTGTGCAGCACCTCGGCGATGCCCGACATGCCGATGCCGCCGATGCCGACGAAATGCAGGGTTCCGATGTTCAGCGGCAAGGCCCGCATGGGGTCAAACTCCAAGGCGACGGGGGAGGTGGTGCGAAGGGCGGGGGGCGGGACGGGCGGGGTCATGGCACGCCCCCCCGCAGCAGGCCTTCCACGGCATCGGCCAGCCGATCGGCGGCGTCCGGGATGGCCCAGGCCGCCGCGGCCTTGGCGGCCTGGGTCAACTGGCCGGGCGCCGTCAGGAAGCTGTTCAATCGTTCCGCTACCGCAACGGGGGTGAAATCCTGCTGGGCCATCAGCCAGGCGCCCCCAACCTCCACCAGCGACCAGGCGTTTGCCGTCTGGTGGTCGTCCATGGCGTGTTGATAGGGAACCAGCAGGGACGGCCGGCCGACGACCGACAATTCAGCCACTGTTCCGGCACCGGAACGACCGATCATCATGTGGCACCCGGCCAGCCGGGCCGGCATGTCCTTGAAGAAGGTGGCCAGTTCCGCCTCCACGCCCATCTGGGCATAGGCGGTGCGGGCCTCCTCGATATTCTCGGCCCGTGCCTGCTGCACGATCTTCAGCCGGTAGCGGGCATCCTCGCCCAGCATCTCCACCGCGCGGGGCAGCACCTCGCCGAAGATGCTGGCGCCCTGGCTGCCGCCGGTGACCAGCAGGTTGAAGGCACAGCCGGGAATGGGGGACGGATAGGGTGCGTCGCGCAGGGCCAGGATGGCCGGGCGGACGGGATTGCCCGTCCGGATGATGCGGCGTCCGTCCAGGCGGTCCAGCCCGGCCACCTGCGGGAAGCTGGTGCAGATCAGCCGGGCCTTGCCGGCCAGCAGCCGGTTGGCGCGGCCCAGCACGGCATTCTGTTCGTGCAGCAGGGTGGGAACACCCGATGTCTGGGCCGCGAAGACGGTGGGCACGGAGGGATAACCGCCGAACCCGACGACCAGCCCCGGCCGGATGCGCTGCAGCAGCGACCGGGCCTGGGCCGTGCCCATGACCAGTTCGCTGGCCATGCGCAGCTTGCCCAGGATGCCGGGTGCCGTGGTTGCGGCACGGATGCGCTCGACCTGCACGTCGGGCAGGCTGTCGCCGAAGGCCTTGCCGCGCTTGTCGGTGACCAGGATGACACGATGCCCGCGCACCATCAGTGCGCGGGCCAGGGCCTCTGCCGGGAACATGTGGCCGCCGGTGCCGCCGGCCGCCAGGATGACGGGACGGTCGCCGGTCACAGGCTTTCTCCCGGTCCGAAGCGTTTGCGCGTCAGGGCCAGCAGCATGCCCATGCCGATTCCCAGCGCGATCAGCGACGATCCGCCATAGGAGATGAAGGGCAGTGTCATGCCCTTGGTCGGCATCAGATGCAGGGCCGATCCCATATTGATCAGAGCCTGCAGGCCGAACTGCATGGTCAGACCGCTGGCTGCCAGCATGACGAACAGGCTCTGGTCGTTGGAGGCGCGGCTGAGGCTGCGCAGCACGACGAAGCCGAACAGGCAGATGATGATGGCGCAGACCACCATCCCCAGTTCCTCGCCGGCCACGGAGAAGATGAAGTCGGCATGGGCATCGGGGATCGTCATCTTCACCTGGCCCTGTCCGGGGCCTGTACCCCAGATACCCCCCCGCTCGAACGCCTGCATGGATTTTGCGACCTGGAAATTGTCGCCCGTGGACGGGTCCAGGAAACGGTCGATGCGGCTTTGCACGTGCGGGAACAGGAAATAGGCGCTGACCAGACCCGTCACGCCCAGCACCACCAGCGAGGCAACGAACACGATGGGCAGGCCGGCCAGGAAGAACTGGCCGAAAAAGACGCAGGTGACGACGAAGGTCTGGCCCAGGTCGGGCTGGCTCATCAGCAGGATGACGATCAGCGCATAAAGGCCGGCCGCCACGGGAATGCCGGGCACATTTTCCTGATTGCGGTGCAGGGCGAACAGCCAGGCCGCCACCACCGCGAAGGCAGGCTTCAGGAATTCCGACGGCTGCACCGACAGGCCGGGAAGCTGGAGCCAGCGCGTGGCGCCCTTGATCTCCATGCCGACGAACAGGGTCATCAGCACCCCGAACAGGGCGGCCAGGAACATGATCACGGCCAGCCGCCGCACCCCGCGCGGTGACAACAGCGACACGGCCACCACCAGCGCCAGGGACGGCAGCAGGATCATCAGGTGGCGTTCGATGAAATGGAAGGTGGTCAGGCCGATGCGGTTGGCCACGGCCGGGCTGGCAGCCTGGATCAGGACGACGCCGATCACCGCGATCAACATCACGGCGGCCATGGTCCAGCGGTCGACCGTCCACCACCAGCGGCCCAGGATCGAATGATCTGTACGGGAAAAGGACACCATGATCAGACGATCTCCCCGCTGGACAGCCGCCGGACCGCGGCGGCGAAATCATCGCCGCGGACCTCGAAATTCGGATACTGGTCGAAACTGGCGCAGGCCGGGGACAGCAGGACGACGGCGCCCGTTTGCCCATCCGTCCGCGCCTGCCGGAAGGCCGCCTTCACGGCGTCCTCCATCACGCCGCAGCGCGTATGGGCCACGCCGCGTGCCGACAGCCAGCCGGCAAAGGCGTCGCTGGCCTCCCCGATCAGAAAGGCATGGGCCACGGCGGGCATGAACGGGTCCAGCCCGTCCAGGCCGGTATCCTTGGCCCTGCCGCCCAGGATCCAGTAGATGGGCTGGTAGCAGGCCAGGGCCTTCGCCGCCGCGTCGGCGTTGGTGGCCTTGCTGTCGTTGATGAAGCGGATGCCGCCGATGTCGGCCACCCTGCTTTGCCGGTGGGCAAGGCCGGGGAAGGTGCGCAGACCGTCCAGGATGTCGGCATGGTTGATGCCCACCGCCCGCGCCAGGGCATAGGCGGCGGCGGCGTTCTGCCAGTTGTGGCGGCCGGGCAGGGCCGGCAGGGTGCGCAGATCCGTGACGGTATGATGTTGGCCGCCGCGATCATCGATCAGGATGCCGTTCTGCACGCCGATGCCGCCGGCGACCGGAGCCTCCGCGCTGATGCGGATCAGCTTGCCGGGGAAGCCGCCGGCCTCCAGCGCGTCGGCCAGACGGGCGCTGTGCGGGTCGTCCACCCCGATCACGGCCACCTGTGTGCCTGTGGCCGACCCCCGCTGGAAGATGCGCTTCTTGGCGGCGATATAGCCGTCCATGCCGCCATGCCGGTCCAGATGGTCGGGCGTGATGTTCAGCAGCACGGCCGCGTCGAAGCCCAGCGACGGGGTCAGCTCAAGCTGGTAGCTGGACATTTCCAGCACATAGAAGCCGTCCGCGCCCAGCGGATCGAAGGACAGCGCCGGGATGCCCAGGTTGCCGCCGACCTGCGTCGGCCGGCCCGTTCCGGCGATGATGTGGGCGGTCAGGGCCGTGGTGGTGGATTTGCCGTTGGTGCCGGTGATCCCGACATAGGTCGCCTGTGGCTGGGCCTGGCGCAGCAGTTCGATATCGCTGATCAGGGGCAGGCCGGCCGCCCGCGCGCGCGCGGCCACCGGGTTGGGGGCCGGGAAGGTATGCGGGATGCCGGGCGACAGGACCACGGCCGTCACGCCGGAAAGATCGGCCGTGTGCAGGTCGGTCAGGGCGATGCCGGCTTCGGTCGCCGCCTGGCGCCCGGCAGCGCCATCGTCCCAGGCCAGCACGTCCGCGCCGGCGGCCGCCAGCGCACGCGCGGCCGTCAGGCCAGAGCGTGCCAGGCCCATCACCGCGATCTTCCGTCCCTTCAGGTGCCCCAGATCGATCATCGCCCCCTCACCGCAGCTTCAGGGTGGACAGGCCGATCAGCGCCAGGATGACGGCGATGATCCAGAAGCGGATCACGACCGTCGGTTCCGACCAGCCCTTCTTTTCAAAGTGATGATGGATGGGCGCCATGCGGAACACGCGGCGTCCCGTCAGCTTGAACGATGCCACTTGGATCATCACCGACAGGGTCTCCAGCACGAACAGGCCGCCGATGATGGCCAGCACCAGTTCATGCTTGGTGATGACGGAGATGGCGCCCAGCGCGCCGCCGACCGACAGCGAGCCGGTATCGCCCATGAACACCATGGCCGGCGGGGCGTTGAACCACAGGAAGCCCAGCCCCGCCCCCACCAGCGCGCCGCAGAACACGGCCAGTTCGCCCGTGCCCGGCACATGGTGGATGCCCAGGTAGTTGGAGAAGATGGCGTTGCCCGACAGATAGGCGATCAGGCCGAAGCAGGCGGCGGCGATCATGATCGGCACGGTGGCCAGCCCGTCCAGCCCGTCGGTCAGGTTCACGGCATGCGACGAGCCGATGATCACGACGATGGCGAACGGCACATAGAACCAGCCCAGATTGATCAGCAGATCCTTGAAGAAGGGCAGCGCCAGCCCTGTTCCCATCTCCCACGGGGTCACGGCCAGATACCAGGCCGTGGCCACCGCGGCGACCACCAGCGTGGCAATGAGCTTCAGCCGCGACGACAGGCCCTTGGTGTTGCGCTTGGTCAGTTTCAGGTAATCGTCGCCGAACCCGACCAGACCGAACCCGACCGTGACCAGCAGCACGATCCAGGTATAGGTGTTGGTCAGGTCCACCCACAGCAGGGTGGAGATGATCAGGGCGATCATGATCATCAGGCCGCCCATGGTGGGCGTGCCCTTCTTCTTCAGGTGCGTCTCCGGCCCGTCGGTGCGGATGGGCTGCCCCTCGCCCTGCTTGGATTTCAGCCAGCGGATGACGCGGGGGCCGATGACGAAGCTGATCACCAGCGCCGTCATGATGGCGCCGCCCGTCCGGAACGTGATGTACCGGAAAAGGTTGAATATCTGGAACTCATCCGCCAGGGGATAGAGCAGGTTGTACAGCATCTCAGTCTCTCGGTTGCCCCGCCTGTCCGGCGGTGTTCCCTTGCGGGTTATTGTCCTGTCGGCCGTGGTCCATCGCCTTCAGCGCCTCCACGACCAGCGCCATGCGGCTGCCGGCCGATCCCTTCACCATCACGGCGTCGCCGGCCCGGATGGCGGCGGTCACCAGCGGTGCCAGGGTGGTGCTGTCGGGCGCATGCGCGCCGCGCTTTTCGGCCGGCAATGCGTCGAACAGATGGCGCATGTTGGGGCCACAGCAGAAGACCAGATCGGTGCCCGCCGAGACGACGGGTTCAACCAGCCCGACGTGCAGCGCGGGGGCATGGTCGCCCAGTTCGCGCATGTCGCCCAGCACGGCGATGCGCCGGCCGCCGGGGCCGGGCATGGCTTGGCCCAGCACGCCGGCAGAGGCCGCGACCGACACGGGACTGGCATTGTAGCTTTCATCGATCAGCGTGAAACGGCCGCCGGGCACATCGATCGACCGGCGCTGCCCGCGCCCCTTGATGGGCGCCAGGCCCGCCAGGGACCGGGCCGCAACGGCCACGTCGCCGCCGGCCGCCCTGACCGCCAGCAGCACTGCCAGGGAATTGACGGCATGGTGCAGGCCCGGCAGGGGCAGGGTGTAGGTGACCTCCACCCCGTCGATCCGGGCGCTGGCCACCCCATGGTCGGCATGCGGCGCATAGGACAGCAGCCGCCCGTCGGCCCCTTCCGCCATGCCGAAGGACAATACCCGGGTCAGCCCCTGGGTCCGGGCGGCGGCCAGCAGCCGGGCGTAATGCGGGTTGTCCCGCGGCAGGATGGCCGTGCCGGCCGGGTCCATGCCCTCGAATATCTCCGCCTTGGCGTCGGCGATATGTTCGACGCTGGCGAAGAACTCGATATGGACGGCCTCCACCGTCGTGATGATGGCGATGTCGGGCCGCACCATGCGCGACAGAGGGCCGATCTCCCCGGCATGGTTCATGCCCAGCTCGAAGACGCCGAAAAGGCTGCCGGCGGGGAAGCGGGCCAGCGACAGGGGAACCCCCCAGTGGTTGTTCAGCGAACCGGCCGTGGCGAAGGTGGCGCCCTGGCTTTCCAGGGCGACCTTCAGCGCCTCCTTCGTGCCGGTCTTGCCGACCGAGCCGGTGACGGCCAGCACCTTGCCCGTGGCGCGCACCCGGCCCATGCGGCCCAGATCCTGCAACGCCACCATCGTGTCATCCACCTTGATCAGGCGGGCATCATGTTCGAAGCCGGCGGGAATGTCGGCCACGACGGCGCCGGCCGCGCCCTGGGCCAGTGCCTGCCCGACGAAGGCATGGCCATCGAAATGGGGGCCCTTCAGCGGGATGAACAGGTCGCCCGGCATGATGGTGCGGCTGTCGATGGACACACCCGTGACCGTCCAGGCGGCATCGCCCGCCGTCCGGCCGTTGCAGGCCGCCGCCACTTCCGATCCTGTCCACAGGATGTCCGACATCCGTACCGCTCCACTCCAATAATAATGCCGGTCTTTGACCGGTACCGATCAAGGACCCTCCTCAAACGCCGGTCGCCGGACCGGTCACCGGTCCGCCACAACCTGGCGGGCCACCGTGGCATCGTCGAAGGGACGGACCTCCGTTCCCACGATCTGTCCCTGTTCATGCCCCTTGCCGGCGATGACCAGCACGTCGCCGGCGCCAAGGTCGCCGATGGCCGCCGCAATGGCGCGGGCACGGTCATCCACCTCAAGCGCGCCGGAGCAGGCCGCCATGATTTCCGACCGGATCGTGGCAGGCACTTCGCTGCGCGGGTTGTCATCGGTGACGATGACCCGGTCCGCCAGGCGGGCCGCGATGGCCCCCATCATGGGCCGCTTGCCCTTGTCGCGGTCGCCGCCGCAACCGAACACGACGGCCAGTTGCCCCTGCGTATGCGGGCGCGCCGCGCGCAGCACCGTTTCCAGCCCGTCCGGCGTGTGCGCGTAATCCACATAGACCGCCGCGCCGTTCTTCAGGGTTGCAACCATCTCAAGCCGGCCGCGCACGCCGGCCAGCATTGCAAGCTGGTCTGCCGCGCGGTCGGCATCCTCGCCCGTGCCGATGGCCAGACCCAGGGCGCACAGCGCGTTCCAGACCTGGAACCGGCCCACCAGCGGCATCTCCACCGTCCGGCGCCGGCCGAACAGCTCCAGTTCCAGCCGCTGGCCGTGGGGCAGGGGGGCGACATCAATGATGCGCAATTCGCGGCCGGCCGCGCCAAAGCCGATCACGGTCTGCTTGCGGGCGTGCGCCGCGGCGGCGATCTGGTCGAATTCCGGGATGTCGGCATTGATGACGGCCGTCATGCCCTTGGGCATCACGCGGTCGAACAGCATCAGTTTGGCCTTCAGATAGGCCTCCATGGTGCCGTGATAATCCAGATGGTCGCGCGTCAGGTTCGTGAAGCCCGCTGCCGAGACCAACACCCCGTCCAGGCGGAACTGGTCCAGCCCGTGGCTGGAAGCCTCCAGCGCCAGATGCGTCACCCCGGCCCGGGCCACGTCGGCCAGCGTCGCGTGCAGGGCCACCGGGTCCGGCGTGGTCAGGCTGTCGGTCTGTGGGAAGCCGGGCGCGACCAGCCCCAGCGTGCCCATGGCCCCGGCCTTGCGCCCCAGCCCGGCCCAAATCTGCCGGGTGAACTGCGCCGTGCTGGTCTTGCCGTTGGTCCCCGTGACGGCGGCGATCCGCTCCGGCTGGCTGCCATGGAAGGACGCGGCCAGCAGCGCCAGACGGCGGCGGGGATTGGCATCCTCGATCAGGGTCACATGGTCCGCGCCGGGCGGCAGCACGGTGCCCTTGGGCGCCAGGATGGCGACGGCACCCGCAGCCACGGCCTGCGGAATGAAGTCACGCCCATCACGCAGCGTGCCCGGCAACGCGGCGAACAGCGTTCCGGGCACGACCTTGCGGCTGTCCGCCGTCAGGTTGGTGATGGGAGGGTCGCGTTCCAGCGCCAGCGCCGATACCGCCAATTCCGTCCGTGATGCCATGATCTCCGACAATCTTTTCATCAATCGCCATCGCCCCCGGTCTGGAGCGAGGCGGGAACGGCGGCGACCTGCGCGCCGTGGGCGGGGGGGACGATGGGCCGGATGGCCAGCGCCTGCATGACCTCCGGCCTGGTGGCATCCTGCGGCTTGACGCCCAGAAGGGGGCCGATCTGCGACACGATCGCGCCGATGGTGGGGGCCGCCACCCAGCCGCCCGTGGCATAGCCATAGGTCTTCTTGGTGCCCTTGGGCTCGTCCACCATGACATAGATGGCATAGCGCGGATCGGTCATGGGGAAGGCGCCGGCGAAGCTGGAGATGCGGGCATTGCCGGCATAGGAACGGCCCTTTACCTTGTCGGCCGTGCCCGTCTTGCCGCCGACGATATAGCCCGGCGCATCGGCCTTGGTCGCCGTACCTTCCGTCACCACCAGCCGCATCAGCCGGCGCATCTGGTCGGAGGTCTTTTCCGAGATGATGCGCGTGCCGGGGATATCGGCGGGCTTGTCGCGCTTCAGCAGCGTGGCCGGATGCATGATGCCGCCATTCACGACGCCGCCGACCGCCGTCAGCAGGTGTGCCGGGCTGACGGACATGCCATGGCCGAAGCTGATGGTCATCATGTTCACTTCCCGCCACGGGTTCGGCACCATGGGCCAGCCCCGCTCGGGCAGTTCCAGGCTGGCGGGCTTCAGGAAGCCCAGCTTGCCCATGAATTCCTTCTGCGCCGTCGGCCCCAGTTCCATGGCCATCTTGACGGAGCCGATGTTGGAGGAATGCTTGAACACGTCGGCCACATCCATCCACTTGTTCTCTGGATGGAAGTCGCTGATCGTGAAGCGGCCGATGCGGATCGGGCGGGTGGCGTCGAACATGTCGTTCATGCGCACCCGGCCGGATTCCAGCGCCATGGCCGTGTTGAAGATCTTGAAGGTGGAACCCATCTCGTACACGCCCAGCGTGTTGCGGTTGAACCGCGGATCGGTGTCCTGCTCCTGCTGCGGGGCCGGCGGTGCGTGGGGGTCGAAATCGGGCACGCTGACCATGGCCAGGATCTCGCCCGTCTTGACATCCATCACCATGCCGGCAGCGCCGATGGCGCTGAATTCCTGTACCGTGGCGGCCAGTTCCTTGCGCAGCACATGCTGCAGGCGGACATCCACCGACAGGCGCAGCGGTTCACCGCTGTCCTTCAGCCGGCTGTCGAAAGCCTGCTCGATACCCATCAGGCCGTTATTGTCGACCCCGCTGAAACCCACGACATGGGCGGCCAGCGCGCCCTGGGGGTAGACGCGGCGTTCCTCGTTGCGAAAACCGATGCCGGGAATGCCCAGGCGGAAGACGTCGTTCTCCTGCCTCGGGGTCAGGTTGCGCTTGATCCAGATGAAACGCTTGTCCGACGACAGGTCCGCCGTCAGTTGGCGGACATCCAGGTCGGGCAGGACGGTGGCGATCTGCTGTGCCGCCTCTGCCGCGTCCAGGATCAGCAGGGGATCGGCATAGAGGGAGGCGGTGCGCAGCGAGGTGGCCAGCAGCACGCCGTTGCGGTCGACGATGTCGGCGCGGCTGGTCGGTGCGGTGCGGGCCACGGCCTGGGCGGCGCCCGGTTCCTTGGACCCGAAGCTGACCGTGGCATCGACCAGCTTGAGGCCCACCGCGCCAAAGCCCAGCGTGAAGGCCGACATCAGCACCAGCAGTCGCGCCTTGCCCATGGCCAGCGCGCCGGCGGCGCGGGCATTGACCCGGATGCGGGGTTCGGCGCGGCCGGCCGGATTGTGACGGTCGCCACCGGCCAGGTCGAAACCGGTCAGGCTGTAATTCACGTCGGTCATCGCGTGGCTCCATACCTGGCCAGCAGCATCGGGCCTTCCGGCTGGCGCTGCGGGGGCGTGGGAACGGGGGCGGTCCTGGGCGCGCGGTCGATCATGTCCGGCTTGGGGGTGCCGGGCTTGCGGCCGGGAATGGGGGTGTGCGGGGCCGGCTGGTCGGGGTTCCGGTCCGGAATGTCGGTCAGGGCGGCGATCTGCTGCGCCGTCGTGGGCTGCATCAGCAGATGCTCGGACACCAGCCGCTCAAGGCGGGCCGGCTCGTTCAGATAGGCCCATTCCGCCTTCAGCACCTGAATACTGTCCTGTTCCACCGTGATGGCGCGGTTCAGGCGCGCCAGTTCGCGCTCCTGCTCCTGCGCCTGGTAGCTGGTCTGGTACAGCACGCCGCTGGCCACGCAGGAGACGGCGATCCAAAGGATGGTGGACTTCGCGATCATGCGGCTTCTCCCTGGACCCAGGCCGGTGCCTGGGTGCGGATGGCGGTGCGCAGCCGGGCGGACCGGGCGCGGGGGTTGCGGGCCTGTTCCTCGGAACCCGGTGCGGTGCCGGACTTGCTGAGCAGGCGGAAGGTGGGTGCCGGTCCGGCCCCGACGGGGCCGGGCAGGTGACGGGACGGGCCCGGGACATTGCCCGACCGTTCCCGCATGAAATCCTTGACCAGCCGGTCTTCCAGCGAATGGAAGGTCACCACGCACAGCCGCCCGCCCGGCACCAGCAGCCTTTCGGCCGCGGCCAGCGCGCGTTCCAGCTCGCCCAGCTCGTCATTCACATGGATGCGCAGGCCCTGGAAGCTGCGGGTGGCCGGATCGATCCCGTCCTTGGACTTGGGCACGCAGGAACGGATCACGTCGGCCAGATCGGCCGTCCGCTCGAACGGCCGCTCGGCCCGGCGCAGAACGATGGCGCGGGCCACACGGCGGGACAGGCGCTCCTCCCCGTAGCGGTAGAAGATATCGGCCAGTTCCTCTTCCCCGGCACCATTGACGATATCGGCGGCGGTGGGGCCGGTATTGCCCATGCGCATGTCCAGCGGCCCGTCGAAGCGGAAGCTGAAGCCCCGTCCCGGCGTGTCGATCTGGGGGGAGGAGACGCCGATATCCAGCACGATGGCATCGACACGGGGGACGCCCCGGGCCGCCAGCAGCGCTTCCATATCGCCGAAGCAGCCTTCCAGCACCGATAGGCGCGGGGCGTAGGCGGCGATCAGCGGCCGGGCGCGCTCATGCGCGGCGGGGTCGCGGTCGATGGCGTGGACGATGCAGGCTGCACTGTCCAGCAGGGCGCGGCTGTAGCCACCGGCCCCGAAGGTGCCGTCCACCAGGATGTCGCCATCGCGGACGGCCATGGCCTGGACCATTTCGGCCAGCAGGACGGGGATATGCGTGCCGGTCTCTGCCATCACGCCCCCTTCGCAAGGCTGTTTGCCTTGGCGAGAATCGTGGAAAGGGAGATATTGTTGGCCCGTGCCTTGTCGCGGGTCGCCTTTTCGTGCGTGTCGAAGGCGGCCGGGTCCCAAAGCTGGAAGATCTTGCGCACGCCGACGAAGGAGATGTTCTCCGTGATGCCGGCATAATCCAGCAGATGGTCGGGCAGGTTGATGCGTCCTTCGGGGTCCAGCGTCAGTTGCACCGAACGGCCGAACACGGTCGTGTCGATCAGGTCGCGGTATTCAGCCGGCAGCGCGTCGTTGTCCAGCGCGTCGGACAGCTTTTCCAGGTAGGATAGCGGGCAGGCGTCCAGCGCCTGATGGGTCAGGGAGGGATAGATGACGACATCAATCGGCGCGTTCGTCCGGCCCTCCGCCAGGGTCGAGCGGAAGGGAGCGGGGATGGATACCCGACCCTTCTTGTCAACCTTGTTGACGAATGTGGACAGGAACAAGCCCATCACGCCCCACCTTGCTGGCGCCACCCCGGCACCCGATGCCCGCCGACCCGGCCATTGGCCTCCCGCCGCCCCGTTCAACGATCGCCGTGGCGTCGTCATTTGGGCGGAAAAGGGCTGATGTCCCTGTCATTGGGTTTTTATGGGATATCATGGGAAATCATGGGCGGTCAATGGGCGCACAGTATTGTGTGCGCCGATTCGAGCATTTATCCACAGTTTGCGACTCGATCTGTGGATAATGTGCGTGGCAAGATGATAAACAAGTTGGGCGGTACGAGTTATTGGGTGATTTCTTATTATAATTAGATTCAATATGCCTTTCGGACTGCAAGTCATAGGAGTCTTGGTTGGGATTTTATTTTGGAATATGCCTTTTTTTACTTTGTGCCTGTGAATATAAAGAAATTTGAAATATCGGTCGAGACTCGGGATATGCATCGAAAATCGTGATATTTAAATTTCAGCCTCCAGGAAATCGCCCATATTTTGTGGTTTCCATAAAGAATTGCCCCCAAATATGGGCGCTTTGACAGTTGATCGCAGAAGCCTGCACAGGTTGCGGCTACCCATCACGGCACACGTGTCAACGGTGGGTAAATAGATTCATGTGCGGCGCAAAATAGATAGGGCCAGACGGTCTGTAAGCCGGGTTCTGTCCGCCGGACCATATCCCACTTGTGGATGGTATCCGGGGGATGGTCATTCCTCTGGGACGCCCGTTGCCGGACGCCTCACGCAACCCACCCGGACGACAGCGCGGAAGTACGCCCGGGCGTTGCCGCCCATGCCGTCCCTATTCGGTTTTGCTCCCGGTGGGGTTTACCATGCCACCCCTGTCGCCAGGGGTGCGGTGCGCTCTTACCGCACCCTTTCACCCTTACCGGAACCCTGTAATCCCAAGGGGTTACAGGGCGCCGGCGGTCTGCTCTCTGTGGCACTTTCCCTGGGGTCGCCCCCGCCGGGCGTTACCCGGCACCGTACTTCCGTGGAGCCCGGACTTTCCTCCCCCATGCGGGTTTCCCCATTGCATGGGAGCGACCATCCGACCGTCTGGCCGGCGGGTTGTAGGCGCTTGGCCGCCGGAAAGCAACGAGGAGTTTCAGTCCGAGTCTCTCACCAGGGCGCGCAGGGCGGCGACGCTGTCGCGATCGGCGCCCCTGCCCAGGCTGGCGGGTACGAAATGCCGCTGAAAGGCGGTCAGGGCCGAATCCGTCGCTTCGTCCCATGATTTCCCACGGGCGATATGGTCGTCCCATGAAATCCCATTCGATGTTACCTGATAGCCGAAGCTTTGCAGCAGGCGGGCCACCTCGTTCCCATCCCATGCCATCCCATCGGCCGGCCGCGGGTCGGGCCACAGGCCGATGCCGGCCATGGCCAGCGCCAGCCAGTCGAACTTTTCCCCCGGGTCCTGCTTGCGGGCGGGCGCGATGTCGGAATGACCCAGGACATGACGCGCCGGGATGGCGTGGGTGCGCATCAGGCTGCCGGCCAATGCCGTCACGGCGCGCATCTGCGCCTGCGGGAACGGTCGATACCCGAACTCGTGGCCGGGATTGACCAGTTCGATGCCGATCGACCGGCTGTTGATATCCCGGTCCCCCGCCCAGAACGAGGCGCCGGCATGCCAGGCGCGCCGGTCATCGGGCACAAGCTGGAAGATGCGGCCATCCTCCTCGACCAGATAATGGGCGCTGACCTCCGCCTGCGGGTCGCAGAGCCGGGCCAGCGCATCGGCGCCCGTGCGCATGCCGGTATAATGAAGGATCAGCATGTCCGGCCCCGCCGCCGTGCGGCGCGGTCCGTGATTGGGGCTGGGATGGGAAATGATGGGCGGAAGCGAAGTCACGTGGTTGCCTGCGGCCCTCGGACCCGGATGGGTCCGGGATGATCCCTCGGACCTGGATGGGTTTCCGGGATGATATTGTGTCCATGGTGCCGCGGGCAAGGCCGCCGGATCAGACCGTGTTGCGCGCCACCACGATCTTCGGCCGGCGGATCAGGATGATGCCGACCCCGGTGATGACCAGCCCGCCGCCCACGATCAGCGCCCAGCTCATCACCTCGCCCAGCCACAGCACGCCCGACGCCACCCCGAACACGGGCACCAGCATCAGAAAGGGGATCGTCTGGTTCACGTCGTACCGCTTCACCATGGGCTGCCAGATGGCATAGGCGACGATGGTGGACATGACGACCATGTAGGCAAAGCCCAGCCAGCCGCCCCAACTCGCATTCATCACCTGTTGCATCTGCCCGTCCTCCAGCAGCAGGCTGTAGAAAGCCAGTTGCGGTACGGCGAACAGCGCCATGTAGGCGTTCAACTGGAAAGCGTCGACGGCGCCCATCCATTTGACCTGGATGTTGGAAAAGGCGAAGGCGGCGGCGGCCAGGACGATCAGGCCCAGATGCAGCGGATCGCTGTCCCCCCCGCCGCCGCGGCTGGCGATCAGTGCCACGCCCATGAAGGCGATGCCCATGCCCACGCCCCGGCGCCAGCCCAGCGCATCCTTGAAGAAATAGGCGGCCATAAGACTGGCGAAGGGGACCTGCAGCTGGATGACGATGCTGGCGGTGGACGCTTCCGCCCCCAGCATGCCATGCAGCATCAGGGGGAAATGCACGCCGCCCAGCACGATGGAATAGAAAAAGATCTGCCGCATCTGCCCGCGCGGCACCTTCACGAAGGGCAGCAGCAGGATCGCCACGGCGAGATAGCGCAGCGCCATGAGCAGCATGGGCGAGAATTCACCCAGCGTATAGCGGGATACGGCGAAGTTCGTGCCCCACAGGGCCATGACGAACAGGGCCCCCAGCATGTGAACGGGTTTCATGGCGGACAACATCCGGCAAAAGGATCCGGCAAAAGGTCCATCACCCTATCGCCAACCGGCCGGCCGGTGCGAACGCGCAGGCAGCCACCCTGCAATGCAATATGAACCCCGTCCCGGCAATCGTCACAGGCCGGTGGGGGAACCGCCCGGGCGACGGGGGTGTTCCATCCCTTATGGGCCCTTATGGGATGATCCGTCCGGGGAGCAGAACGCCATGGCCGAATTCGACGCCTACGAGCTTTACATGCTGACGCTGATCAACCGGGCCCGGCAGGACCCGGCCGCAGCGGCGGCCTCCTTCGGCATTGACCTGAACGAAGGCCTGGCAGCGGGCCGTATCACGCCGGCGGCAAAGCAGCCCCTGGCCCCCAATGACATCCTGGCAGCAGCGGCCGAGGGGCATAGCGATTGGATGCTGGCCACGGGCAATTTCTCCCATACCGGGGCGGGCGGATCGAACCCCGGCGACCGGATGGCCGCGGCCGGTTATGATTTCCTTCGCCCCTTCACCTGGGGGGAGAATGTGTCCTGGGCGGGCACCACGGGGCCGCTGACCGCGGCGATGCTGTCGGGCTATATCGAACAGCAGCATCGCGGCCTGTTCGTCAGCCCCGGCCATCGCGTCAACCTGATGAACGATGATTTCCGCGAGGTCGGGATCAGCCAGCAGGTGGGGCCGTTCAACGGCTACAATGCCTCCATGATCACCCAGAACTTCGCGGCGACGGGCCAGGCGCGCTTTGCCACGGGCGTGGTGTTCAATGACCTGAACGGTGACGGATTCTATAATCCGGGCGAAGGGCTGGGCGGCGTCGCCATCACCATCAACGGCCAGGTCGCGGGTCACACCTCCGCCGCGGGCGGCTATGCCGTGCCGCTGGCCACCGGGGTCTGGACCGTGGGGTTCAGCGGTGGCGGGCTGGACGGCGCCTATTACCAGACCCTTTCCATGGCGGGCCGCAATGTCGGGCTGGATGCCAGGGCCGCGCAATTCACGCCGGTGCAGTTCCAGTCCTGGAACGATGCGGCCGGTGCCTTCGTGCCGCTGACGCCACAGCCCTATACCGGCCCCGTCCAGCATCTGGACTGGCAGTTCATCGGGACCGGTGCTGGGGAAAACCTGGCCGGCAGCGCGGGTAACGATTTCATCAACGCGGCCGGCGGCGACGACGCCGTCAATGGCGGCGCGGGGGACGATGTGCTGGACGGCGGCACGGGGTCCAACTTCCTTCAGGGCGGCCCCGGCAACGACATCTTCTTCGTGGATGGCCGCGGCGGGCAGACGAGCTGGAGCACCATCGTCGATTTCGAGCCGGGGGAGCAGGTCAGCATCTGGGGCTGGCAGCCCGGCATCAGCCGCCTGCATTGGCAGGAGGGGGCCGGCGCCGCCGGCTTTACCGGCGCCACGCTGTTTGCCGACCTGGATGGCGACGGGGGGACGGATGTGGCCGTCACCTTCACGGGCCATGTCCGGGCCACGCTGGGCACCCCCGCAGAGCTGGATGGTCTGCTCTGGCTGGCCTAAGCAGATTTTCCGAACTCCGCCCAGATGGGCGGGCTCGGAAAATCTGCAAACCATGGAGTCGGCAGGTTCCTCCAGGCCGGGCCATGTGTGGCCCGGCCTGGAGGAACCTGCTTAGCCGGATGGCCCGCCTAGGCAAAAAGGCAACCCAGGCCCGCTATCCCTGGTAGCTTCCCAATCAATCACGCATGTGTATAGTGCGGCGAACCTTTTGATCTGGGACATGGAACCGGCTGTCGCGCATGGGTGCGGGGCCGGGCCGGTGTCCCATAACCCGTATCCAGCGGCCCCGTCCGCCGCGCATCGGAGAACCAGGTTCATGTCCACCGCCGATCGTTTCCGCGAAGCCCTGACCTTTGACGATGTCCTGCTGGTGCCGGCGGAATCGTCGGTGATGCCGGCCGAGGTCGATACCAAGACCCAGCTTACCAAGTCGATCCAGCTTGGCATCCCGCTATTGTCGGCGGCGATGGACACGGTGACGGAATTGGCCCTGGCCATCGCCATGGCCCAGGCCGGCGGCATCGGCGTGATCCATCGCAACATGGATATCAGCCGGCAGGCCGACGAGGTGCGGGCCGTCAAGCGCTTCGAGTTGGGGATGGTCGTCAACCCCTACACGCTGCGCCCGGACAATACCCTGGCCGACGCGCAGGAATTGCAGCGCCGCTACCGTTTCTCCGGCTTTCCCGTCACGGATGAGGGCGGCAAGCTGGTCGGCATCCTGACCCATCGCGATGTGCGCTTCGCCACCAACCCCAACCAGCCCGTCAGCGAACTGATGACCAGGGAAGGGCTGGTCACGGTCAAGCCGGGCGTGGGCAAGGAGGAGGCCAAGCGCCTGCTGCACCAGAACCGGATCGAGAAGCTGCTGGTGGTGGACGATGCCTATCGCTGCATCGGCCTGATTACCGTGAAGGATATCGAAAAGGCGCAAAACCACCCCAACGCCGCCAAGGACGAGGCCGGCCGCCTGCGGGCCGCCGCCGCCACGGGCACCGGGCCCGACGGGCTGGAGCGTGCGGCGGCCCTGTTCGATGCCGGCGTGGACGTGCTGGTCATCGATACCGCCCATGGCCATTCCCGCAAGGTGGCCGATCAGGTCCGCGCGGCCCGCGACCTGAAGGGCTATACCCAGATCATCGCCGGCAATGTCGCCACCGCCGACGCGGCCCTGGCCCTGATCGATGCCGGTGCGGATGCCATCAAGGTCGGTATCGGCCCCGGTTCCATCTGCACCACCCGCATCGTGGCCGGTGTGGGCGTGCCCCAGCTCACCGCCGTGCTGGATGTGGTCGCGGTCTGCGAGAAGCACGGCATTCCCGTCATCGCCGATGGTGGCATCAAATATTCCGGCGATCTGGCCAAGGCCATCGCGGCCGGTGCGTCGTGCGCCATGATGGGTGGCCTGTTCGCCGGTACCGATGAGTTTCCCGGCGAGGTCATCCTGTTCCAGGGGCGCTCCTACAAGGCTTATCGTGGCATGGGCTCCGTCGGTGCCATGGCGCGCGGCTCCGCCGACCGCTACTTCCAGGCCGAAGTGTCCAACACGCTGAAGCTGGTGCCCGAGGGCGTGGAAGGCCGTGTACCCTACAAGGGCCCGATCGGCGCCGTGGTGCATCAGCTCATCGGCGGCCTGCGCGCCTCCATGGGCTATACGGGCTGCGCCACCATCGCGGAAATGCGCACCAAGCCGCAGTTCGTGCGCATCACCAACGCCGGCCTGCGCGAAAGCCACGTCCACGACATCACCATCACCAACGAGGCGCCGAATTACCGTCAGGGGTAAGGGCGGCTGCGTTCAGCCCGCTTTTGCTTTCATTCCCGGTTCGGCCCGTCGGCGCTGCTTCATCCCCCGGTGCAACAGGCTTACTCTTCGAGGCTGGGGCACTGGGGCCATGATCGGTGGGGACTGGGCGCTGTCACGCCGCACGCCGGGGGGACGTATCGGTCGCGGGGCGGGCACCGGATGCGATGCCTGATGGCCTGCCCTCCGCTCCATGACGACAGGATGCCCCCATGCACCAGATCGACAGCCCCCAGAACCCGCAATTCAAGTCCTGGTCCGGGCTGCTGGAAAGCCGTGGCATCCGTAAGCAGGGGCAGTTCCTGCTGGCGGGTCTGAAGACCGTGCCGGAGGCGCTGACGCGCTGGCCGCAGCATTTCACCCGTATCCTGATCCGCCATCCCGAATGGATCGTGGACTGGCCGTTGCCCGAGCATATCCAGCCCGTGGTGCTGGCCGGTCCCCTGTTCCGGGAACTGGACGTGTCGGGCACGGATTATCCGATCCTGGTGGGCACCCTGCCGACCATCGGTCAGGCCGACCTGTCTCTGCCGCCGCGCGGCCTGGAACTGGTCTGCGCGCTGGGCGACCCTGCCAATCTGGGGGCGCTGCTGCGCAGCGCGGCGGCGTTTGGCGTGTCGAAGGTGATCCTGCTGGAGGAAGCGGCCCATCCCTTCCACCCGAAATGCCTGCGCGCCGCCAGCAACGCCGTCTTCACGCTGGACATTGTGCGCGGCGGGCGCTGGGCGGCCCTGGATCAGGCGGCGGGGCCGCTGCTGGCGCTGGATTCCGGCGGCGACGATCTGGCCACCTTCGCCTGGCCCGAGGATGCCCGTCTGATCCTGGGGGAAGAGGGGCAGGGCGTGCCGGCACAGGTGGCTGCTCAGCGTCTGACCATCGGCAATACCGGCAATGTCGAAAGCCTGAACGCCACCGTCGCCGCCTCCATCGCGCTGTTCACCTATTACGCGGGCGGGCAATGAGCGGGGGGCCGGAGGAGGGGGGCAGGCGGCCGCCCGTCCCACCCTGGCAGCAGGGGACGGCGATGCCGCCCGTCCTGATACTGGTCCCGATCTGGCTTCCATCGCGACGGACCTGTCGGACAGTATCGCGGCGCTGTCCACGGCCAGCGCTCTGGGCCTGCCGGACCTGCTGGCGCGCATCGACACGCTGAAGGTGCGCATCGACGCCCTGGAAGCGAAGGTCCGGGCGGAAACCGGCGATGACCAGAAGGGGAAAACTGATACTTCCGTATAGGGTGAAATCCCCTAACCTGTTGACATTGCATAGCTCCTTTGTGTCTGCCACGCTGGCGGCACCCCCTTTTCGCCCTGACCTTAAGCGGGTATTCATCAATTCGTGACTACCATGCATAGTTGTAGCGTCACAGGGCGCCCTTTTGTGCCATCATGGTTAAAAGGGTGCGGGATGCTTTTCTGCGGGTATCACGATGACGATCCAGGACCTGAACGACCTTCGCCGCGACATATTGTTGAAGGCGGACGAGATGCAGGCCGAGGCTGCGCGGTTTGAGCGGAGCAAGCCGGACGAGGCTGCCAATCTGCGGCGCATCGCCGACCGGCTGGCCATCTATATGCGCGACTATCTGGATGTCTCGACGGTCGACTGGCTGCCGGGCGCGGAGGGGTCGGATCACACCGGTCCGGCGTGATCCACAAGGCGGCCGGGCACACCGGCCAGCAGCAATGCCGCCAGATCCCCGGGAATGACCCGTTTTTTCGGCAGGCCGTAGGCCGTCATCACATAGACCGTTTCCGCCACCATGACGGGCGCTCCCGACGGGACCAGCGTGAAATCGGTCAGGATCGTCAGTGAACTGCTGCCGACGCGGCCCGTGCGGATGGATTGTTCCAGCACGTCGTCGAACCGGGCGGGTCCCTTCCATTCCTTGGTCTGCTTGACCACCATCATGTCCAGCCCGCGATCGGCCAGCCCCTGGGTGCCGCCCACCAGATGGCGCAGATATTCGGTCAGGCCGATATCGATGAAATCGCCGTAACGGGCGTTGAACACGACCTGCTGTCCATCGCATTCACCATAGCGGACACGGTGGCGGAAGCGGAACGGGGGCAATGCGGTCATCCGGGGTCCATCCTGAAGCGTTTGGCCTGAAGCGTTTGGCCTGAAGCGTTTGGCCTGAAGCGTTTGGCCTGAAGCCTGTGGCCTGAAGCATGCGGTGTCCGGATGGGCCGGAAGGCAGGCACTTGTCAAGGATGGAGCCGTTTGCGGCTGCTCATGGGCTTATGCTTTCCTGACCGGCGGCGGCCGGTGGTCAGGCCGACAGGGCGCCCAGCACCTCCACGAAATTGGCGCTGGAGAAGACGCCGATGGACCGGCCGTCCGCCACTTCATGCAGGCTGACACCCGTCACGGTGAAGGGCTTGCCGCTGGGCTCGATACCGAAGATGGGCTTTATATGTCGGCCTTTGATGGCATAGGCGATGGCGAACCCCTGCTCACTGGCAAAGGCCGAACGCACCTCGAATTCAAGATCGGCGAAGGCGTCGATCTGTGCCTGCAGCAGATCGACCACGGCATCCGGCCCGTCGGCCGGCCGCAGCGGGTTGCGGCACAGGAAGGCCGTTGAAAGGATATCCCGCAGCAAGGTGAAATCGCCCTTGTAGGCGTCGATATACATCTGCGTGAAACGCTGCGCGATCTGACTGGATGTCGGGTTGGACATGGGTTTCGTCCTGCGCTTGTGAAGGGGCAAGGCTGCCGGACGGCTGGCGGGCCGCCCGGCAGCATCGCATGGGGGATCAGAAGCGGTAGCTGGCTTCCACCCCATAGACACCGCGCGTGCTGGGAATGCGCAGGTGCATGTCCGGCCCCAGCGCGTGCGCTGCGGCCTGGGTCGGATACTGGGTATTGCCGATATTCTTGGCGAACACACCGGCCGACCAGCTTTCCGTGTCCAGGAACAGGCGCAGGTCGACGAAATCCTTCGGCCCGGTCCGCAGGCTGTTGGCCGCATCCCAATAGACCGAGCTTTGGCGGCGATAACCGGCATAGGCCCGCAGGTCCAGGTCGGCCGTCAGCGGCATGGTATAGTCGCCATTCAGGTTGAACGTGTATTTGGTGGCCTGCGGCGTGCGGTTGCCGACGGCCGACGGGTCCAGGGCGAAGGCCCGGATTTCCGGGTCCGTCAGGCCCAGGCCGGCGGCGATCTGCAACCCCTCGGCCGGGCGCACCGTCAGTTCCAGTTCCGCGCCGCGCACGCGGGTCTGGTCGATATTGACGATGTTCTGCGACGGCGGGTTGGCGATGATGAAGAAAAGCTGCTGGTTGTCGTAATCCACCTGGAACAGGGAGGCGCCATAGGTGACGGTCCCGCCCAGCACGGCACCCTTCAGGCCCACTTCATAGTTCTTGGCCGTCTGCGCGTCATAGCGACGGGCCGACGGGCCGGCGATGTAGGCGTTGAAACCGCCGGAACCGAAGCCTTCGCCATAGGTGGCATAGAGGTTGAGATCGCGCGACGGCTTCCAGGCCATCTGCACCTTGGGCTGGAAGGAGGTGAAGGTGCTGGCGACATCGGAATTGGCGAACACCTCGTCGATCGAGGTGCGCTTGTCCTCGTCATAGCGGGCGCCGACGGTCAATTCCAGGCTGGGCAGGATGTCATAGCTGGCCGACCCGAAACCCGCCCACGATTTGGACGTACCGACATCGTGAGAGGAGACGGCCAGCGGACCCGGCGCCGGGTTGCCCGTGCCGTCATCGAACGGGATGTCCAGGAAATTGGTGGTGTCGCGATTCTGATAGAAGGCGCCGACCAGCCAGCGGAACCGGTCGTTGGAGGGCGACGACAGCCGCACTTCCTGCGTGAACGCCTCCACCCCCAGTTCCACATGCTGGAGCAGCATCGGGGCGGCCATGAAATCGGCATCGCCCTTCTGCAATTCGTCCAGCTTGCTGAAGCCGGTGATGGAGCTGAAGGAGAGATAGTCGCCTTCGAAATCCAGCTTGGCCGAGACGTCCCAGATTTCGCGTTCGTCGGACTGGCGGGGGTCGTTGACGAAATAGCCGGGCTTGAAATCGTTCCAGTCGGCCGTGTTCACCACCTCTGCCGACAGGCCGCCCAGCTTGTCCTTGCCATAGCTGCCGCGCAGGTCCAGCGTCCAGTCTTCCGACAGGTTGAAGATCAGGCGGCCCGACGCAAAGCTGCTCTCGCCGTAATCGGCCTTCAGGCCGGACGTCTGGTTGGTGATCCGCCCGTCGGTATCCTTATACGATCCCGCCAGCCGGAACAGCACCTTGTCCTCCACGATCGGACCGGACAGGGAGGCATCCAGCGTCACCGTGTCGGCCACGCCATAGGAGGCCTTGACCATGCCCGACAATTCGTTCGTGGGCTGCTTGGTGGTGATGTTGATGGCGCCGCCGATGGCGTTGCGGCCATAGAGCGACCCCTGGGGGCCGCGCAGCACTTCCACCTGCGCCACGTCGCCATAGTCGCGGTTGATGAAGGCGGGCTGGGAGATCTGCACGCCATCGACCACGACGGCGATGGGGGCCTCACCGCCCTGCGCCTGCGCCAAGCCGCGGACCATGATATTGGGATAGCCGGCACCGGAGCCGGCATTGATGTTGATGTTCGGCGTCATGGCCGAGAATTCGCCCAGCGAGCGCAGGCCCGCCGTCTCGATCCGCCTCTCGTCGAAGGCCGTGATGGCCTCCGGCACCTCCACCAGCGATTCCGCGCGCTTGCGCGCCGTCACCGTGATCTCCTCCAGCACGTAATCGCCGCTGCCGGCGGCGCTGCCGGTGCCCATGTCCGCCTGGGCCAGCGCCGGCATGCCGGCCAGGGCCGTTCCGGCCGCCAGCAGGGCCGCAACCCCGCGGCGCAGCGAAGTGCGATGGGCCCGATCCTTCATCTCGAACAGTTTCATTTGCCGTCCCCGTTGCTTCTCATTGACGCCCCCCGGCCGGGGGGGCGCAAGTCAGGTTGTCTCGTCACGTATCAGGGCTTGGCGGTGCCGCCATCCTTGCCGTGGGTGGCCAGCGACAGGTCGGCGCCGCTGTATTTGGCCTGTTCCACCGTGTCCAGCACCTTGCCGTCGCGCACGGTCCAGATGGAGATCAGGTCGATGACGCCGGTGCCGCCCTGCTTGTCGCGATAGCGGTACTGGTACTGGCCGGCGGCGTGGTCGCCATCGGTCAGGGCGATGGTGAAGGGCTGCGTCGCTTCCCAGTAATCCAGCTTCTCCAGCATCTCCGCGAAGCGCAGATACATGCCCTCCGCGCCGATGCCCTTCATCTCGTTGTCGATGCGGATGCTGGCCTGCGGGTGGAAATGGGTGGCCACGCCCTCGCGGGTCAGGGCCGTGCGGCGGGCGCCCACATCATTGAACCAGGCGAACGCATCCTCCACGACCTTCAGCGCGGTGCGCTGTGCGGGGATATTGCCTTCCGCCGCCTGGACACGGGCCGACGGGGCCAGCGGCAGCAGCAGGGCGGCTGTGGCCAGTGCGATGGGGGCCAGCCCCCGTCTTGCAAGCAACTTCATGAAAACCTCTTCTGTTCAGGATGGACCCCGCGCATTGCGGCGGAATGTTTGTTCAGGGATTGTCGGCCGGGCGTTTGCGCACCCGCACGGGAAAGGCCCCCAGCGTGGGCATGCCGCTCAGCGGGTCGGTGTCGCGCGCATCGGTCAGGTGGTTGACATTGGCCTGATCGAACCCGTGCGGCAGAGAGACGACGCCGGGGCGATAGCGGCGTTCGATACGGGCCGGCACATCGACATGGCCGCGGTCGGTCTCCACCCGTACCATCTCCCCCTCGGCGATGCCCATGGCCGCGGCATCACCGGGGTTGATGTGCAGTTCCGGACGCTCCGGCCGGCGGGGGTTGGCCAAGCCGTCATTCATCAGGCCGTTGACGCGCGCCCGCTGCCGCTGTGGCGTCAGCACCATGTCGGCCCCGTCCATGTCGGCCGTGGCCACCTGGGCCAGCAGGTCTGCCGGACCCAGGTTCCAGCGCCCGCCCGGCAGGTGGGGCGCGACCCAGCCATGGGTCCGCCCGCCCACCACCGCCGCAGGGCTCTGCCGGATCACGTCGAAGCCGGCGCGGGCGTGCGGCAGCATGGGACGGATCACGTCGTCATCATGGACGACCGTGTCCGGCACCCCGCTATCGACACCGATCCGGCGGCCGATCTCCCGCAGCATCCACCACAGCGGACGGCGCCCAGCCACGGGCTCCACCACCCGCTCGGCATAGCGGGCATATTCCAGGGGGTTCAGGAAATCCCACAGGGTGATGTCGGACATCTCCAACTGCCCCGTGCCGGGCAGCAGATGGGTGGCCTCGGCCGTCGTCGCCGTCTCCATCATCTCCACGACCACCAGCAGGTCCAGCTTGGCAAAGGCGGCCAGCAGCCGGCCGGTGTCCGGCAGGGCCAGAACCGGGTTGCCGGCAATGATGAACAGGGCCTTCAGGTTCCCGGCCTCGATCTCGTCGGCCAGGGCCGCACAGGGATATTCACCCAGCCGGGACGGCAGGTCGGGGCGGCTGGCCGGGCCGGGCCCCGTCGTATCCATCGGTGTCCAGCCCTGTTCGGCATAGTTGCGGGCAAAGCCGGGATTGAAGTAGGAGCCGCCCGGCCGGTCCAGCGAGCCGGTGACCCCCATCAGCGCCCAGCCCAGGAACCAGGTGGCATTGGCATGCGCGCCCATGGAAATGCCGGTGCCGCAGACCACGCCGATGCGTCCGGCCCGGCGGATGGCGGCCACGAACCCGGTCAGCGCCTCTGCCGGCAGGCGGGTCAGCCGCGCTGCCTCGTCCAGGGTGAAACGGTCCACCGCGTCGCGCAGCGCATCGATGCCGGCCACCCCGGTTTCGATGAAGTCCCGGTCGGCCCCGTCGCGCAGGATCTCCCGCACCGCATGGCCCAACAGGGCGAATTCGCTGCCCGGCCAGGGGGCAAGGTGGTGGGTGGCCAGTTCCGCCGTTTCCGTGCGGCGGGGATCGACCACCCACAATTCCCCCTGGTCGGCCCATTGCTTCAATTGCAGCTTGGGGGCCGGCATGAAGTAGTTATGGCCGTGCGAGACCATGGGATTGATGCCGATCAGCACGGCCATGCGCGTGTCGCTGTCGGGCTGGGCGATCATCATGGGGCTGCCCGTCACCCGTTCGGCCACCAGCGGACCGCAGGCGACATCCACCGACACGGTGGAATAGATCTGCGGCGATCCCAGCGACGCCATGAAGCCGCGCCAGACATTCAGGCTGGCGCAGGGCACGGCCGGCGTACCGGCATAGGCGCCGATGGCCTGCGGCCCGTGCCGGTCGATGATGGATCGCAGCTTGCCGGCGATATCGTCCAGGGCCGCATCCCATTTCACTTCCGATAACCGACCATCCACACGCATGTATGGTTGATCCAGCCGGTTCGGATGGTGGTGCAGGCGCCCCAGCGCCATGCCCTTCAGGCACATATAGCCCCGTGACACGGGATCGTCCGCGTCCGGCCGGATGGCGGTGATGCGGTTGTCCTCCACCGTCGCGATGAAGGCGCAGAAGCTGCCGCACAGGCGGCAAAAGCTGCGTTTTTCCGTAACCATGTCGGTGGACCTCCGCGTCGCTCTTTCGGGGCAATCCAGCCTAGCCAATGCCCGGCCGGGATGGGGGGTGGCCGGCGGGTAGTGCGGGCCGCATCGGTGTAGCGGCCCGCCCCGCCTTCAACCGCGGCCGGCCAGCGCCTCCAGGGGCTGATAGTCGAAATCGAAGCCGAACTGGCGCGGGCCCATGACCTCCAGCGCTTCCGGCCGGCGCAGCATGGGGTCGGCGGCATAGGCCACGACCTTCACCCGCTGCCCGTAGGCCAGCATTTCCGCCGTCAGCGGCTCCCCGGTCTCCCGGTCCAGGATGGTGATCAGGTCGGGTACCATGGCCGCGATCTCCCCGTTCAGGCGGGCGACCAGGAACTCGTTCTGGATATCGACCGTGAAACGGTCCTGCCCGTCGCCGAACGGGGCCAGCACCGCCTGGCCCCAATGCCAGCCGTCCCGCGTCTCGTGCCGCACATCGATGATCTTGCCGTCGAACAGCACCCGGGCCGGCCGGTCGTCCCAGCCGGACAGAAAGGTGACAAGGTCGCCGATCACATCGTCCGATCCGGCACGGGCTTGGCGGATGCAACGGCCGATTTCCAGCGCATGGGTCAGGGTGCGGTGGACGGCGCAGCGCTTCACTTGCGCCCCGCTCATCGGATAGACGGCGGAAAAGGCGATGGACCCCATCGACATGGTGACCGAGCGGCAGAGGTCTTCCGCCGTCCGGTCATCAATGGCGTCGATGGTGACGAAATTGCCCAGGTCGTCCATCAGCAGCGCCGGCGTGGCCTTGCAGCCATAGATGCTGAAGGTCGTCATCTCGATATGCGGCATGGCGCGGCCGATGCCGTCGCCATCGATGACGGGGGTGCCGCTGATGGCGGCCAGCGCCAACGGGAACATGGCGTTGGCGCCGCCGATCTCCGCGCTGATGATGGCATCGATCCGCCGGCCGTAATAGGCCTCGGCCCGCGCCAGCAAATGGGTCAGCGTCACCTCGCTGACCAGATGTTCCAGCAGGACCGGCGGCGACCCGATACCGGCGATGGAGACGACGAAGGCGTCATCGGCCAGCGCATCGGCCGGGATGACCTGCACGGCGCGGCCGCGCTCCATCTGGTTCGACAGGAACAGTTCCCCGATATAGGGATCGCCGCCGCCGCCGGTTCCCAGCAACACCGCCCCGCGCGCCAGGTCGCGGACATCTTCCAGGCTTTGAATGCTCGTCATGAAGGTTCCTCGGGCGAAAGGGTCAGGCGGCGTTCATGCCGGCCAGCAGCGAGCCGACGGCGCGGGCGCGGACCTGCACGCATCCGCTGCGCATGTGGGTCATGGGCAGTTCGACAATGTCGATGACCTCGACGCTGTCGGGGTCGGCGCCGGCCTTCACGGCTTCCGCCTTGGCATCGGCCGCCGCCTGTCGAAGGGCTTCTTCCCGGCCCAGGGCCTGGAAATCATACAGCTTGTCAACGCGGCCGCTGACCCGCGCGATGGCGGCACCCACGGCGTTCGCCACCTCCGCATAGGCGGGGCGCAGGACCTCCGACACGCCTTTCAACGGGCGTGACACCAGGATGGAGCCGCCGCCCACCAGGATCAGCGGCATGGGCGCCGCACTGGTCTTGATGCGGTCGATGGCCTCTTCCAGCTTCGCATGGATCAGGTCCACGGCCTGTTCCACCAGATCGTTGGCAAGGTGCGCCACCCGGTTGGGGTCGCCCAGCCGCGCCGATCCCGCGCGCACGGCGATATCGGTCGTGGTCAGCACGTCGCCGCCGAAGACCAGCCCCTTCTCCACCAGGCGGTAACCGACCAATTCCGGTCCCAGGTCGGTCACGCGATCCGGCCCGGTCTTGACCAGGCTGCCGCCGCCCAGGCCGATGGACAGCACGTCGGGCATGCGGAAATTGGTCCGCACGCCGCCGATATAGTTGGCGGTCGTCGTCTCACGCGGGAAATTGTTCAACAGGAAGCCGATATCCGAGGTGGTGCCGCCGATATCCACGACGATGGCGTCGGTCAGTCCCGTCAGGAAGGCGGCACCCCGGATGCTGTTGGTCGGTCCCGCGGCACAGGTCAGGATCGGATAGCGCATCGCCATCTCGGTGGAGATGAGCGTGCCGTCATTCTGGCTGATATAGATGGGCGCATTGATCGACAGGTCGGCGAAGGCCTGCACGAAGGAGGTGACGACCCGCCGGGCCAGCCGCGAGAGCGAGGCGTTGACGATGGTCGCGTTCTCCCGGTCCACCAGCCCGATGCCGCCGACCGAGGCCGACAGCGTGATGTCGGCATCCGGCAGGGTCTTGCGGACGATGGCGGCTGCCCGTTCCTCGATATCCGGGCGCATGGGCGCGAAATTGGCCGTGATGGCCACGCTTTCCACCCCCCGGTCGCGGGCATCGGCGGCGGCGGCGGCCAGCGCATCCTCGTCCAGCGGGGCATAATCCTTGCCGGTATAGAAGGAGCCGCCGCCGATCATGTAGGTGGCGGCATCCAGCTTCTGCCGCAGCTCCAGCGGCCAGCCCGACAGGGGGGGCACACCATCGCCGCGCGGCAGGGAAATGCGGATGGCCGCGACGCGGGCCAGATCGCGCCGTTCGATGAAGGCGTTCACGAACTGCGTGGTGCCGATCATCACCGACCCGATGTCCGACCGGTCGCCGTTCCAGGCCGCCAGGCACTCCCCCACCACCCGGACGATGCCCTGGCCGACATCGGCCGTCGTGAAGCCCTTGGCGCTGGCCAGCACCTCCTGGCCGCGCATGATCACCACATCGGTGTTCGTTCCCCCGACATCGATGCCGAGCCTGACCTGTCCCTGGCCCAATTGCCGCTCCCCTCTCCATGCCCCGGCCGCCAGCGCGGTCCGGGGCCATTTCCATGGGGCAAAGCTTATCGGCGGGGGGGCACGCGGCGGTATGGCGGTGCCGGGTAGATTGGCCCGTTCAAGGGTAGCAGCCGGCTTCCCGCTCTGCCGTGAAGGCCGCCGCCGCGGCCCGCCGGCTGGTGACGCCCAGCTTCTGGAAGGCCTTTTTCAGGTGGAATTTCACGGTGTTCTCAGTGATGCCCATGCGCCGGGCGATCAGCTTGTTGGAGATGCCGTCCGACAGGTGGCGCATGATCTCGATCTCCCGCAGGCTGAGATCATGCGGATTGTGCGACGGCTGCAGGGTGAAGCTGCGGATTGCCAGTTCGACATGCTGGCTGTCCATCGGCATGAGTGCCGGGTCGGACAGCAGCCGTTCCAGGATATGGCGGGTGGTGAAGCCGGCTTCCGTGAAGGGCATGACATAGCCGTCGGGATGCGCGGCGCGTATCGCGTTCAGCATTTCCGCCTCGGCCGCCATGCCGTCGCCATCCGCCTCGGCAATGTGCGACAGCAGGATATGGGCGGTGATGATGCCGCGCAGCCGGCCGTGGCCCCGCGCCTCGGCATGCATGCGCTGGGCATGGGTGCGGGCTTCGCCGGTGGCGTCCAGCGCCAGCGCCCGCAGGCACAGGGCGGCCAGCATTGTCTCCCGCTCCCGCCAGCGGGGACACAGAAGGGCGATGTCGCGGTCCAGGAACGGGGTCAGCAGCCCGTCGGCCATCGCCGTCTGTCCGGCCAGCAGCGCATATCGCGCCTCCAAGGCCGGCAGCAGCACATCCAGATAGGTGACCCCGCGCTTGGCCGCCCATTCCCGCCATTCCGCGACCCAGGCGGAAACCGCCGGCAATCCGCCGCGATAATAGGCGATGTCGGCCAGGATGGGGGCCGCCACGGCCCGCTGCTCGAACCAGCTTTCGCTGTCCCCGAACTGCACCAGCGCCTGAAGCACCATTTCCTCCAGCGCCTCCGCCGGGCGGCGTTCATAGGCGATGGCGGCTTCCGCCAGCCGGGCCATGGACAGCACGGGATTGTCGCTGCCGAATTCGGCGCGCCGGCGTTTCAGGGTGCGGGTCACCTCGCCGGACGCCTCGCGCAGGTTGCCTTCGGCCAGGTTCAGCAGGGTGCGGTGGATCAGCAGGTGGAAGCTGGCGAACCGCATGCCCTGAAGATCATAGATGGCGTCGCACTGGTCCACGGCGGCGCGCGCCTGACGGATTTCCCCGCGCTGTTCATGCAGCACGATGGACAGGTTGACGCGCCAGGCCCACATCAGCGGGTCGTTGGGCGTCAGTTCCCGCAGCCGCTCCAGCGCCTTGTCCACCACCGCGCCGCAATCGCCGATATAGATGCGGAAGGTTGTCTCCAGCGCCAGCCGTTCGACCTGATAGGCGGCCCGCACCGCGGCCGGTCCGCCGGCCGGCTCCGTGATATGGGCCAGCGCGTCCGATCCTTCCCGGAAGAAGCCGCTCTTGAAATGCACCAGGGCGCGCATCAGCGCCACGCGCGGCTCGTCCAGCAGGCGGGCCGGGATCTCGCGGATGATGGCCCGTACCTCTCCCAGGCCCGTGCGCAGGAAGATGTCCAGCGGCCGCAGCCCGTCGATAACCGCCTGGACGGCGTCCATGTCGCCGGCCGCGGCCGCATGGCGGATGGCCTCCACCGGCCTTTCATGCGCCATGAACCAGCGGGCCAGCCCCACATGCAGCCGTGCGGCGCGTGCCGGGGCCAGGGGGAAGCTGGCGCGGGCCGCTTCCGCCACCAGCGGGTGCAGCCGGAACAGCGGATGATCCCCCGTCTCCGCCGTTTCGATCAGGGAGGGCAGGGCCGTCTGCAGGGCGCGCAGCCGTGACAGGCTGTCGCCCATGCCCATGATGCGATCAAGCGCCACGGGGTCGATCTCGTCCAGGGTGGCGACGATGCCCAGGAAATCCCGCTGGTCGGGGTCCAGGCCCGCGAAAACCTGCTCGGCCAGGTAGTCGGTGATGGGCTGGGCCGGCCAGCGGCCTGGCGGGTCGACCCGGTCCGTCCCCTCGCGCTCCCGCCACAGGCGCAGCATCTGCACCGCCACGGGCCAGCCCTGGGTCCAGTCGGCAATATCGCGAAGCTGATCTTCCGGGATGCTGTCGCGCAGCAGCTCGGTAATCTCCTCGAACTCCAGCCGCAGTTCCTCCGGCTCGATGATGCGGACCTGTCCTTGTGTGCGCAGCCGGGACAGGGCCAGCGGCGGCTTGCGCCGGGCGGCCAGGACCAGATGCGTCTGGCTGGGCAGCAACTCGGTGATCTCATCGATCAGGCGGGGCACGTCGGCACCCTGCACATTGTCGAAATCGTCCAGGATGATGACCTGACCGCCGTCGGACAGTTCCAGTTTGCCGGCGATGGCGTCCAGCGCGGCATCGGGGTTCACGTCACCATCCAGAAGCAGGCCCGTATCGCCCATGTCGATGCCGCTGAGGTGCAGGGCGCGGGCCAGCATGTTCAAGAAGGCGCCGGGGTCGCTTTCCCGAGCGGAAAGGCTGCACCATGCCGCCCCGACGCCCTGGTCGTGCAGCATTCCGATCCATTGTGACAGGACCGTCGTCTTGCCATAGCCGGCGGGGGCGATCAGCAGGGAAAGCCGGCCGGCGCGGGCTAGGTTCAGCGACCGAAGCACCTGATGCCGGTGGCACAGCGGCACACGCTGGCGCGGCGGGGCCAGCCGGCCGCGCTGCCGCCAGGTGCGGCCGATATCCGGGTCGGGAAGGGGGCCGTCGTTCCTCACAAAGGCAGGTTCGCTCGCAAATCCACCATCGGGGGCGGGCAGGTATGGCGACCCGCGCCCTGTCACAGGTTGTCCACCATGATTGTGCCCCCTTTCATCACCAGCTTCAACCGGTCGGGCTGCTCCAGCACCGCTATATCCTCCAGCGGGTTGCCGTCCAGCACCAACAGGTCGGCGAAGGCCCCCGGTGCCACGGTGCCCAGCCGCCCTTCCATCATCAGAAGGGCGGCGTTGACGGAGGTGGCGGACCGCAGGATGTCCAGGGCCGGCATCACCTGCCGGCGCAGCGTGAATTCATGGGATTGCAGGGGCATCATGCGCAGGCCCAGCAGGTCCGTGCCGAAGCCGATGCGCGCGCCCGCGGCGATCAGATGGTCGATGGAGGCCAGGGCGTGACCCGCCACCTCCGCCAGCTTGTCCAGCATGACCTGGGGCAGGCCCATGGATGGCCCCGCCGTCTGGATGGCATGGATGATGGCCAGCGTGGGCACGGCATAGGCGTCGTGCGCCACCACGGCACGGGCCGTTTCGGCGTCGATGGCGGTGGCATGCTCGATGGACCGCACGCCGTTGCGCAGACAGCGCATGGTGGCTTCGGCCGTATGGGCATGGGCCATGACATAGGTGCGCCGCGACCGCGCCTCCTCCACCGCCACGCGGATCTCATCCTCGCAGAACTGGTTCATCCAGAAAGGATCGGTCGGCGACAGGACGCCGCCGGATATGAACAGCTTCAACTGCGTGGCCCCGTCACGAAGCTGGTCGCGCGCCGCGCGGCGCATCTCGTCCACCCCGTCCACGACGCGCGCCATGGCCCCGCAATAGCCGCAGGCGCACATGGCCCCTTCCAGGTAATGGCCCGCCGCCCGCAGGTCGCCATGCCCGCCCGTCTGGCTGAGCGCCAGGCCGGAATAGAACAGGCGCGGGCCGGGGATCAGGCCCCGCTCGATCCCGGCCCACAGGCTGTAATCGCCGCCGGCGGCATCGCGCACGGTGGTGAAGCCGCGCTTCAGCGCGCCTTCCAGGATGTCGCGGGCGTAAAGGGCCCGCAATTGCGGGGTCAGCCGATCCACATGGGCGGGGTTTGGTTCCACCCCATAGGCATGGAAATGGGCATCGATCAGGCCGGGCATCACGAAGCGGCCGCCGGCATCCACCACCCGCGCCGTCGCCGCGCTGCCCGGCCGCTCGGCGATTTCACGGATGATGCCGTCTTCGATCAGGATCGACCGGCCCGGCAGCAGGGTGGGGTCGTACCCGTCGAAGATGGTGCAGTTGCGCAGTTCCGTCAGCATGAAGACTTCCCGGCAGACAAGATGATGATGGGCCTCCATCATCGGCCAGGGGTGCTTGGGGACAAATGCGCCCCGTGGGGTAGAAGCCGGACGGTTCGGGTAGCGTGGCCGGCCCGCCGCTACACCAGTTGCGGCCCGACTACCCCATGGTGCGCGGGCATGGGCGCGCCGGGCGGGCTAGATTGTGTGCGGCACAAGGCCAATCACGGGACCCGAAGGAGAGATCATGAACAATGCCCTGCTTGTCGACCGCATCGACGGGGAGAACCGCCTTGTCATCCGCCCCATCGACCGGCGCGAACCGGGTCCGGGGGAGGTACGGTACCAGGTGCATGCCATCGGCCTGAACCGGGCCGATCTTCTGTACCTGCATGGGGGGCATTACACGCAGACCAGCTTTCCCAGCCGCATTGGCTTCGAGGCGGCTGGCATCGTCGATGCCGTGGGGCCCGGCGTCACGTCCGTGAAGGTCGGCGACCGGGTCAGCGCCATGCCGTTCGGCGACCCGGCCTATAGCGTGGGCGGTGAATTCGCCATCACCCCGGAACCCTTCATCGCCCCCTGGCCGGAAGGCTATTCGGCGGTGGAGGCGGCGGGCGCCTGGATGCAGTACCTGACGGCCTATTTCCCGCTGAAGGAGATTGCCGCCGCCGGTCCCGGTGACGCCGTGCTGGTCACCGCTGCATCCAGCAGCGCCGGGCTTGGCGCCATCCAGATCGCCCGCCTGCTGGGCGCCACCGTGCTGGCCAGCACGCGCAGCGCGGCCAAGGCCGATTTCCTGCGCCAGGCCGGGGCCGACCATGTCATCGTGATGGACCAGGGCGATGTGGCCGGCCAGATCCGGGCGGCCACGGGCGGCCAGGGCGTCCGCATCGTCTATGAGGCGGTGGCCGGCGATTTCTTCCATCAATATGCCGAGGCGCTGGCGCCCGGTGCGATGATCTTCGTCTATGGCGCCATGGGCGGGTCGCCCACCATCGATTGCCCCATCGTGCCGCTGATCCGCGTGGCGGCACAGATCCATCTTTATTCCCTGATCAACCAGTTGCGCGATCCGGGTGCTGTGGAGCGGTCGCGCGCCTTCGTGGCTGCGGCCATGGCGGATGGGCGCATCCGCCCCGTCATCGACCGGGTCTTCCCCTTCGAACAGGCGCTGGACGCCTATGCCTACATGGACAGCGGCGCGCAGAAGGGCAAGATCGTCATGCAGACCCGCTACGGCTGAGGCGGCGGGCCGCTGCCCCGCCCGTTTTCCCGTCGCCGTCCGCTTATCCGGCCAGTGACAGAAACCGCGCGGAATGCAGGTCCAGCGCATTGTCCACCCAGCCTTGCAGCCGCGGGCTGACCAGCCGGCGGCTGGACTGGCGCATGATGGGGATCATGGGCATGTCGGCCATGGCCAGCCGTTCCGCCGCCGCCAGCCTTTCATGGAACTGGCCGATGGTCACGGACTGGTCCACATCCGCCATCGCCCGGTCGAAGGCGGGGTTGACATAGCCCGGCCCTACCGTATTGGCGCGTGAGCGCAGCAGGTTCAGATATTCCGTCACCAGCCCCACGGCCCAGGTGATGCGCACGATGTCCGGATAGGAATGTTCCTTCATCCGGCCGACCACGACCTTGAATTCCTGGTTGGCCAGGGTGGTCCGCACGCCCAGAACCTGTTGCCACATGGCGGCGACGGCGACCGCCACCTGACGGTTCAATTCGTTGGTGTTGTAGAGCAGTTCCAGCGACAGCGGCCTGCCGGGACCATATCCTGCCCGTGCGTAGAGGGCGCGGGCGGCGGCGATGCGGTCGTTGTCGGCCAGCCCGGCCCAGCCGGCCTGCGGCGGGTTGTACCCGGCCAGCCCCTCCGGCGTCATGGAAAAGGCCGGCAGTTCCCCGCCCCGCGTGATCTTCTCCACGATGGTCCGCCGGTCGATGGCCATTGACAGGGCTGTGGCCAGATCGGGATTGTCCTTCCAGGGCGCGCGGGTCAGGTTGGGGATCAGGAAGAAGGTGCTGGCCCGATAGGCCAGGCGCAAACTGTCGGCCAGATGGGTGCGCGCCCAATCCAGTTGGGTGGGCGGCACCTCCTTGGTGGCCACCAGTTCGCCGGCCCGGAACCGTTTCAGCTCGGTCTGCAGATCCTCCGTCACATGATAATTGACGCCGGCGACGCGCAGGGCCGCCGCACCGTGGTAATGCGGGTTCGCCGTCAGCGCGTAATGGCTTTGCGGCACGGCTGCCGCCAGGGTGAAGGCGCCGTTGCCGACCAGCCGGCCCGGCTGTACAAAGCTGTCGCCATGGGCGGCCAGCGACGGCCGGTGCAAGGGGCACAGCACCCAATAGGCGGTATAGACGGTCAGGTCCGGCTTGGGATGTTCCAGGGTCACCTGCAAGGTGCGGTCGTCCAGTGCCGCCACCCCCAGGCTTTCCGGCGGGGCGCCGTTCTGCAGGATGGGCAGGGCGTTGCGGATGGGCGCCACCCATTCGGGCAGGCCCAGCCGCGTGGCCGGCGTCACGGCCCGCCGCCAGGCGAAGACGAAATCGTCGGCCGTGACGGGGCTGCCGTCGGACCAGCGGGCATCGGCGCGCAGGTGGAAGGTCCAGGTCAGGCCGTCAACGCTGGTTTCCCAGCGCTCTGCGACGCCGGGCGCCACGCTGCCATCGGCGGCAAAGCTGGTCAGCCCCTCCCACAATTCGATGAACAGGGCGCCCGCCACGATGGTCGTGGACCGGTGCGGGTCCAGCGTGTCCACTTCCGGCCCCAGGCCGATATCCAGCACGGGCCGGCCGGCGGCCGGTGCCGTTCCGGCCGCCAGCAGGGGCAGGGACGCGGCCGTGGCGATCAGGGTGCGGCGGGTGATGCGGCGCTGGGGCAAGGGTCCGGCCTCTTCCATTCTTCCTCGTGGCAGGACAGGGTGGCCGGTCGGTGGGGCCCTGTCGAGGGGGGTGATCGGACCCATCATCGAAATCCCGCCCCGCCCGTGCCGCGGGCCCGCCACAAAGCATGGTCACGGTATGGCTGTACGCCCGGCGGATCGGGCGGTTTGAAAGGGAGCGGCCGACCGGAAACAGGAACGGCGGCCGGATGGGGATGAAACGCTGGTTGGCGGCTTTGGCCGCGATGGGGTCCATGCTGGTGGCGGGCCAGGTGCTGGCCGGGTCCGTCACGCTTTATTCGCAGCCCGGTTTCCGGGGCGACCGCATCACCATCACGCGCGATGTGGACTCGCTGACCAAGCTGCCGCCCTGGAACGATCGTGCGCGGTCGCTGGTCGTGCATTCCGGAACCTGGGAAATCTGCAAGAACAAGCGGTATGACGATTGCCGCACGCTTGTCGGCGGCGCGCGGGTGGCCGACACGGCCGAGGTGAAATATCTGCGCGGCGGCATCACCTCCCTGCGCGAGGTGGGGCGCAGCCAGCCACGGGACGACGGGCGCGGCCATGATCATTGGGCGTGGAACCCGCCGCCCGGTCCGCCACCGCCACCGCCGCGCCACCGCGATGACGACATCATCTGGAACGGGCCGGGCGGCGGGGCCGCCGGCCCCGTTTCCAGCCGGCCGCAGAATGCCTGCCAGACCCAGGTGGAGCGGGCCTTCCAGCAGCGCTACGGCTTCCGTGCCCGCACCGAATTCTCCGGCAGCAGCGTGGAAGGCACCATCTGGTGGGATGGGCAGCCCTGGCGCTACCGCTGTGCCGGCGGGCAGACCAATATCTGGCGCTGACGGCGTTTCAGGTGGCGGGGGCGAAGACCCGCGCCACCTCGCCGGGCGACAGCAGCCGCCATTCCCCTTCCGCCAGCCCGTCCAGCCGCAGGGCGCCGATGGAAACGCGATGCAGCGCCTCCACATGGTTGCCCACGGCCGCGAACATGCGCCGGATCTGGTGGTAGCGCCCCTCGCTGATGGTCAGCCGCGCCCGCGTTTCCCCCAGCGCTTCCAGCGTGGCGGGAAGCAGGGGCGTCTTCTCCGATTTCAGCATCAGGGTGCCGGACGCGAACATACCGGCCTCCTCCCCCGTCAGGGGGCGGGCCAGTTCGGCTTCGTACACCTTGGGCACATTGGCCTTGGGTGAGATGATCCGGTGCAGCAACTGCCCGTCATCGGTCAGCAGCAGCAGCCCGGTCGTATCCCGATCCAGCCGGCCGACGGGTGCCATGATGGGATTGCGGTACTGGAACCGTTCCGGCAGCAATTCATAGACCACCCGGCCCGGATCGCTGGTGGAGCAGGTATAGCCGGCGGGCTTGTGCAGCATCAGCACCGACCCCTGCGGCGGGTCCAGCGCTTCTTCATCGATGCGGATGTCGGCGTGGTCCGCCTTGTCCCCGTCGGACAGCATCGTGCCGTCGGCCCGTGTCACACGGCCGGCGCGCAGCAGCATCTTCACGTCGCGCTGGCTGCCATAGCCCAGGTTGGCGATCAGGCGGACAAGACGCATGGGAATGTTCCTGCGGGTTGGATCAGGGTGCCGGAGACAGGACCGGAGCGGGTCAGGCGGGGTCTTCCAGCGTCTCGTCGGGCTTCAGCCACCAGGAGGCCTCGGCCAGCTTGCCTTCGAACAGTTCCAGCATGGGGCGCTTGATCTTGTCGATCAGCGGCCAGTCGTGGGTGGCCACGATGCAGGTTGTACCCTGCTTGTTCAGTTCGATGAACAGCCGCATGATCTTCATCGACATGTCGCGGTCGATATTGCCCGTCGGCTCGTCCGCGATGATCAGTTGCGGGCTGGTGATCACGGCGCGCGCGATGGCGACAAGCTGCTTCTGTCCGCCCGACAGGGTCGGGGGCAGGGCGTCCAGCTTGTCGGCCAGCCCCACCCATTCCAGAAGCTCGCTGACCGCCTCGCGCGTGTGCTTTTCCCCCTGCCCGGCGATGCGCAGCGGCAGGGCCACATTGTCGAAGACGCTCATATGATCCAGCAGGCGGAAATCCTGGAACACCACGCCGATGCGGCGGCGCATGTCGGGCAGTTGTTCCCGCGGCACCTTGGACAAGGGTTCCCCGAACAGGGTGATCAGCCCGCGCGACGGCCTTTCCGACAGGTAAAGCAGCTTCAGCAGGCTGGACTTGCCAGCGCCGGTCGGTCCCGTCAGGAAATGGAAGGATCCGGGCGCCAGTTCGAAGCTGAGGTCGCGCAATACCTCCGGCCCGTTGCCGTAGCGCAACCCGACATTCTCGAAACGGACCAAGCGCCCATCCTCCCTTCAAGAACGAAGCCGGTCCCGGCCGACGGGACCGGCTTCGTCATTTCCGTTTCCGGCCCTTGCGCGGGGGTGGTGTGGGGGCCTCCTCCCGCGCGGGTTCCGGGACCAGATCCTTTCAGGAACAGCCCGCACCCACCGCTTCCAGATTGCCGCCGGCACCGTCACGCACCGGCACCAGGCCCACCTTCTCGAACGCGGCCAGCGTTTCGTCGGCCCAGGCCTTCAGGTCGGTCAGGCCGCCATGGCCGGTCCAGACATCGATGCCGAACCGCTTTTCCAGGTCGACTTCCGTCATCTTCAGCGCGTCGCGGACGGAGATCAGCTCACGCTCCAGCAGGTTCCAGATATCGCTTTCACAGCGCTTCATGGTGACCATATGGACGCCCATGCCCTGGAACGCCTTCAGCCGCTTGAAGCCGGGATCGTTCTCATAGGCGGCGAAGCCACCCGACACCTCGTTCAGCACGACATAGCGGCGGCCGACGGGCAGCCACTCGCTCTTGTCGAAACTGTACTGGATCAGCCCGCGCGCATCCTCGATGGCCTGACCCTCGGCCTTGGTGGTCACGACAAGGTCGATGGGGGGCGAGTTGCGGCGGCGCAGCAGAGAGCCGGCGTTGCGCGCTTCCGCCCAGGAGAACAGCTCGGCCGCGACATTGGCGCCGACATCGATGACATAGCCGCCTTCCAGGACCGTGCGGCCGAACTCGTCCCAATATTTGATGGCCAGGTTGGGGTCGGTGGAGCTCTTGACCTTGGTCAGGTCCTCGCCGATGCCCAGTTCCTTCACATTGTGGAACAGGCGGCCAAACTTGGACCGCTGGTTCAGGCTGTCGCTGTCCGCGGCCGCCAGCTTGACCGGCACGCCCTTCTGCTCGTGCTGGAGCACCAGCATCTGGGCCGTCAGGGTCTTGCCCTGTCCACCCGTCTTCGCCATCGAGATGAAGGTCCGCGTCATGCCAATCGTCTCCTGCGCCCAGCCTTAAAATCACAAGGCGGAGGCGGTTCCCGGCCCTTGTGCCGACCCGACGCCCCCGCAGCGCGGAATCGTTACCTGTTTTCCCGTTGCCCTTCAATGCCGCCGGGTGGGTGACAGCGATTTTCACCGCCGATGTCGCCCTGTCGCCATGATGGCGGCTTTTTGCATGGCTTCGAAGGTCATATATCTATTAATAGCTACTAATATTTATTTTATCGAATGATACGCTTTTTAAGAACTTTAAATCAGCGGGGTGGGGACATGTGGAGGTCGGTGTCGGCATATTTACCGGGCCCGGGAATTGTGCTGGTCCGGTTGCGATTTCTGGTGGCTTTTCTGTTGCTGGGTGGGTTGCTGGCGGGTTGTGCCGCCCAACTGGCGCCGGCCTACAGCCCCGCCCTGGTCCAGGGCTTGCAGACCCTGAATCAGCAGGCCATGCAGCTTTTCGCGCAGACCGCGGGCGGGGTGCCGCAGGCCACCTTCCAGAAGCGGGAGGAGACCTATACCGCCCTGATCGGACAGGCCACCGCCCTGGCCAATCTGGCCAGGGCCCGGCCCGATCCGGCGGGGCTGCCGAAATTCGTGGAATTGAAGCTCAAGGACTGGACGAAGGTGCAGACCTTCGCCGCCCCGACGGGCGACATCCTGACCAAGATTGCCAACGACTTTTCCATGATGCGGCAATCCGATCAGCAGGCGGGGCTGAGCCTGGAGGAGGCGCGGCTTTTCCAGAATGGCTTCAGCATCGATGTCCAGCAGGCGCTGATGTACGAGAACGCATTAAATCGTGACCAGTAACGAGGGGGGTGTGTGATGGCCTATTTTGACGTGGGTGCCTTGGTCACCCAGATCACCAACGAGGCAACCGCCATCGTGGGCAAGGATATCAAGCTCGTGGCGGGCTTTTCCGAACAGCAGTTGGAGGGGTTGGCAGCACAGGCCGCCCTGCTTGCCGACGGCATCGCCACGGGGCGTATCCGCCCCGCGCTTCAGGATTACTTTCTCGATAGTCTGAAACAGAGTGCGGCCAATTTGCTGCGGGTGCTGGTCGGCGTCGTGCTGGTCACCCTGGAAAAGCTCTGGAACGCTGTCGTCGGGGCGCTGTGGGACGCCTTGTCGAAGGCGACGGGCCTCGGCTTCATCGCCCCGCTCTGGGGTGCCTCCGGCTTGGCCAAATGATCGTTCCCGTGATGGGCCGTCCGGCCGCGACGCCCTGACGCTTGACGCAGCGCGTCATTCTGGAGTACCCGAACCCCCGTTGGGGAGTAGCTTCCGGTCTGGAAGGCCGGGATCGCGTCAACATACTTGTCCGGTTTGCCGGGCATGGCGCGATCAGCAGTTTGGATATCTGCCTAGCAAGACCAGCGCGCTTCATCGTCCGCACCGGCCGGGCGAATGGACGTGCTGTGTGTCCTGCCCGGTGGATTGCCCGTGATGACCCCCGCTGCCATTGCCATCCTGTCCTTCAGCATGTCGGCCGACGCCTTCGCCGCATCCATCGGCCGTGGTGTCGCACATCGCCCCTCCGTCCCGATGGCCCTGCGCCATGGGCTGGTGTTCGGTGTGATCGAGGCGCTGACCCCGTTGCTGGGCTGGACGTTGGGCATGGTGGCTGCCGGCTTCGTGGAGGCGATCGACCATTGGATCGCCTTCGGCCTGCTGGTCCTGGTCGGCGGCCGCATGGTCTGGGAGGCCATGGCCCGTGGCGAGGAAGGGCCGGGCGGGGATCAGCCGCTGCATGATGTCGCGGCCCGGACAGGGCGGGCAGGGGCGCTGGCGCTGGTCGCCACGGCCGTCGGCACCAGCATCGACGCCGCCGCCGTGGGGGTCAGCCTGGCCTTCCTGGAGGTCAATATCCTGGTCATTGCCCTGTGCATCGGTGCGGCCACCTTCGCCATGTCGACCATCGGCATGCTGGTGGGCCGGGTCGTGGGCGGTCGCCTGGGCCGTATCGCCGAGATTGTCGGCGGCATCGCCCTGGTGGGCCTGGGCACCAAGATCCTGCTGGAACATCTGGGCATGCTGGCCGGCGGCTGATCCGCCGGCGGCCTGCCGGGTGACGGGCGTGCATCAAGCTTCCATTGGCGAATTCCATTGGCAATCCATGCGGGCGGCCCCACATTGGATGCCTGTCGTTGAAGCCGGGAGGATGTAAGCCCCGTGACCCAGAATGCACGCCCCGCACCCCACCGCCGCTGGCGGCGGCTTGCCGCGGGGGTGGCGCTGTCGGCCCTGACGGTTGCCGCCGCGATCTTTCCCGCCGCCGCCCGCGTCTTCGATCCGGAGACCTTCACGCTGAAGAACGGGATGCAGGTGGTGGTGGTGAACAATCCCCGCGCGCCCGTGGTCAGCCACATGGTCTGGTACAAGGTCGGGTCCGCCGACGAGGACCCGGGCAAGTCCGGGCTGGCCCATTATCTCGAACATCTGATGTTCAAGGGCACGGCCAAGATGAAGCCGTCGGAATTCTCCCGCACGGTGGCCCGCAATGGCGGGCGCGACAACGCCTTCACCTCCTACGACTATACCGCCTATTTCGAGAATATCGCCCGCGACCGGCTGGAACTGGTCATGGGGATGGAGGCGGACCGTATGGTCAATCTGCGCCTGACGGACGCCATCGTCCTGCCGGAACGCAAGGTGATCCAGGAGGAACGGCGCCAGCGCACCGAGAACGAGCCCGCATCGCGCCTGTACGAGCAGCTTTACAGCCTGCTGTTCGTGCATCACCCCTATGGCACGCCGATCATCGGCTGGATGCACGAGATCGAGCAGTTGACCACTCAGGATGCGCTTGATTTCTACAAGCGGCATTACGCGCCCAACAATGCCATCCTGGTCGTGGCCGGTGACATCACGGCGGCCGAACTGAAGCCGCTGGCCGAGAAGACCTATGGCAAGATCAGGCCAGCCGAGGATATCCCTGCCCGCGTCCGCGTGACGGAACCCCCGACGGAGGGCGCGCGCCGCATCACGCTTTCCGACGATCAGGTTCGCCAGCCCAACTGGACCCGCCTGTGGAAGGCCCCCAGCTACAATGCCGGGGACACCCGCCTTGCCCACGCGCTGGAGGTGCTGGAGACGGTTCTGGCCGACGGGGCGACCAGCCGGCTTTACCGGTCGCTGGTGGTGGAACAGAAGGTCGCAGCCGGGATCAGCCTTTTCTACAATCCCTATGCCCTGGACCTGGGAACCGTCGGCATCTCCGCCACGCCGGCCCCGGGGCAGGAGGTGGAGGCGCTGGAAAAGGCCATCGATGCCGAACTGGCCCGGCTGCTGAAGGACGGGGTGACGCCGGCAGAGGTGCAGTCCGCCAAGGTGCGCCTGCGCCGTGACGCCATCTTCGCCCGCGACAGCCTGCAGGGGCCGGCCTATGCCTTCGGCGTCGCGCTGACCACGGGGCAGACGGTGGCGGATGTGGAGGCCTGGCCCGACCGGATCGATGCCGTGACCGTGGAGCAGGTGAACGAGGCGGCCCGCACCGTCCTGGGCCGGGACAACCATGCCACCGGCATCCTGCTGCCGGGCGCCGTCACGGCCGAGGCCGCCGCCGCGCCGCCGGCCGGCGCCCCCGCCAGCAACCAGGGGACCATCCAATGATTGCCCGGATGATGATGCAAAGGACCGCCGCCCTGCTGCTGACGGCTGCGGCCCTGCTGTTTGCCGCCCTGCCCGCCGCCGCCATCGATATCGAAAAGGTGGTCAGCCCTGGCGGGGTGGAGGCCTGGCTGGTCCGCGACACCAAGAACCCGATCATCGCCATGCAGTTCGCCTTCCAGGGCGGTACGGAACGCGACCCGGCCGGCAAGCTGGGCCTGGCCATCATGGCGGCCAGCACCCTGGATGAAGGGGCAGGCGAGCTCGATTCCCAGGCCTTCCAGGGCAGGCTGGACGACAATTCCATCCAGTTGGCGTTCAGCGCCGGCCGTGACGGCTTCGTGGGTCGCGTGACGACGCTGGTGGAAACCAAGGACACGGCGTTCGACCTGCTGCATCTGGCGCTGACCCGCCCGCGCTTCGACCCGGATGCGATCGAACGGCTGCGGGGCCAGTTGCTGGCCAGCCTGCGCCGGTCGCAGGCCGATCCCAGCTATTGGGCGCAGCTTGCCTTTGGCGACACAGTGTTCCCGGGCCATCCCTATGGCCTGCCCCAGCGCGGCACGCCGGAAACGCTGGCCGCCATCACGCGCGAGGATCTGGTGGAATTCGCCCGCACGCGCTTGGTGCGCGACGGGTTGAAGGTGGCTGTTTCGGGGGATATCACCGCCGCCGAACTGGCGCCCCTGCTTGACCGGCTGTTCGGTGAACTGCCGGCCAGTGCCACCCTGGCGCCCGTGGCGGACACGGTGCCGGCGGCCCCCGGCAAGACCATCCTGGTGCCCCGCCCCATCCCGCAGACGGTCATGATCATGGCCCATGCCGGCCTGGACCGGTCCGATCCCGACTGGTATGCGGCCAGCATCCTCAATTATGTCCTGGGCGGCGGTGGTTTCTCTTCCCGTCTCATGGACGAGGTCCGGGAAAAGCGCGGCCTGACCTATGGTATCGGGTCCGGCCTGGTCAGCTACGACCATGCCAACCTGATCACGGTCAGCGGGTCCACCGTCAATGAAAAGGCGGCCGAGGCCCTCAGCGTCACGAAGGAGATATGGGCCGACGTGGCACAGAACGGCATCACGCAGGAAGAACTGCGCGATGCCCAGACCTATATGACCGGTTCCTTCCCGCTGCAATTCACCAATAATGGTGCCATTGCCGGCCTGCTGCTGCAGGTGCAGCGGGACAATCTGGGTATCGATTATCTGAACAAGCGCAACGACCTGCTCAACGCCGTGACGCTGGCCGATGTCCGCCGCGTGGCGGCCCGCCTGCTGGACCCGGCCAGGCTGACCACCATCCTGGTGGGCCAGCCGGCGGGCGTGACGGCCGACGGCACGCTTTACAATTGACGCCCCTCAGCCGCCGCGACCGACGGTCGACATGGTTGACCATCGGTCGCGGCGGCGACCCGCCGTCACTTCGCCCCCTGCGCGCTCCCCTCGATCGCCTGGCCGGCGCTTTTTATGTCCTTGCCCACGCCTTCGACCGTGTTGCAGGCGGAAAGCGACAGGGCGGCGAGGGTCAGCGATGCGATGATCAGGGCGTGTTTCATTGGCGTATCCATGGTTCAGGGACTATCAATCCCAGGTAACCCCTTTATCGCAAAACCGGGCCCGCATGTCCAAACCGCCAAAAGTCAAGGAAGCGAAAGTCAGGGTGGATCAGGCTTTGGTCGATCGGGGTCTGGCGGAAAGCCGGTCCAGGGCGCAGGCCCTGATCCTGGCGGGGCTGGTCTATGCCGATACGCGCCGCATCGACAAGGCCGGGGACACGGTGCCGGAAAGCCAATCCCTGCATGTGAAGGGCCAGGACCATCCCTGGGTCAGCCGGGGTGGCCTGAAACTGGTCAAGGGGCTGGATCATTTTGCAATCGATCCGACTGGTTTCACGGGCGTCGATGTCGGCGCCTCCACGGGTGGGTTCACCGATGTGCTGCTGACGCGCGGGGCCGCGCGTGTCTATGCGGTGGATGTGGGGCACGGCCAACTGGCCTGGAAACTGCGGGAGGACCCGCGCGTCACCGTGCTTGAAAAGACCAACGCCCGGCATCTCACCGCGGAGATCATTCCCGATCCCGCCGACATCGTCGTCTGCGATGCCAGTTTCATCGGGCTGGAAACGGTGCTGCCCGCCGCCATGGGCCTGACGCGGCCGGGCGCCTTTCTGCTGGCCCTGATCAAGCCGCAGTTCGAGGTGGGCAAGGGACGGGTCGGCAAGGGCGGTGTCGTGCGGGAGCCGGAACTGCACCAGGAGGTCTGTGACCGCATCCAGGCATGGCTCGCCGCGCAGCCCGGCTGGACCGTGCTGGGCATCACTGAAAGCCCGATCACGGGGCCGGAAGGCAACAAGGAATTCCTGATCGCCGGCCGGCGGGACGCCTGATCGGCATCGGCGCTTTCGGGTCGCGCGCCATGGGCATCGCCGGCGCGCACCGCGCATGAAAAACCCCGCCACCTTGGAAAGGTGGCGGGGTTCGCGCCCCTTATTGTCAGGCCAACGGTCAGTTCGTCGTCGTTGCCGTTGCCGTCGCGGTGCTCGTGGCGGTCGGGGGACCAGCCTCGTCATCGCCGCCGCCGATCGTGGCGGCAATCACGCCGGCCGCGGCCACGGCGGCAACACCGGCCATCGGGATCAGGTTGCCCGACGCGAAGAAGGAGGCCTTGTTGGCGCCCGCGGCCGCGCCGCTGACGCGCGGTGCATCGGTGGCGGGGGCCGTCGGCGCGCTGGTCGGGGCCGACTGGGCAAAGGCGCTGACCGGGGCCGCCACCAGGGCGGCGGCCAGCAGCAGGGAGGTCGTAAGACGGGTCATCGTCAGTTTCCGTTGAAAGTCAAGAAGCGCCCCTGGGCATTAGGTTAACGTCCCAAGGGGTGTAAGGGGAAGAGGAAACCCCGTGACCAATTCAACGGGTCGGATATGCGGGAAGAGACATTGCCCCCAGTCAGGCGGGGGCTGTGGCCAGTTGCCGGCAGATATTGGCCACCAGGATCTGGCGGGCCCGCTCCACGATGTCGTCCATGCTGGGCGTGCGCACGAACATCTTGCTGGCCCGCAGGCGCAACTCGTCCGTGGTGGGCAGGTGCGGCAGATGGATGTTGGCCACCAGCGCTTCGACCCGCACCTTGGCGCTTTCGCTGGCCTGACGCACCCGCTCCTCGATCTCCGCCAGGGTCGGCGTGTGGGCCAGCGCCTCGCGGACCTGGGCTGTCAGCTTGTCCACCTGAAAGCTGGCGGCAAGCTGGGCGGCGGCGGCCTCGATCACCTTGGTGCCCAGGCGCTGCTCATTGCGCACCACCGAGGCCGGCGGCTCATGCACGTCCCACACCAGGCGCAGCGCCTGCAGGGCCTTGATGATGTAATAGGAGGTATCGACCTCCCACCAGCGGAAGCCCTGGCGGGCGGCGGACTGGTAATGGTGGTGGTTGTTGTGCCAGCCCTCGCCCATGGTTGCGATGGCCAGGGCCCAGTTGTTGCGGCTGTCGTCGCCCGTCAGGTAACGCGGGCGGCCCAGCACATGGGCCAGCGAATTGATGCAGAAGGTGGCATGGTACAGCGCCACTGTGCTCCACAGGAAGCCGACCACCAGCCCCGACCAGCCGAACAGCGCCCAGGTGGCGAAGCCCAGCAGCACGGGCGGCACATAATAATGCCGGTCCAGCCAGACCAGTTCGGGATATTTGGTCAGGTCGCCGATGGCGCGGTAGTCGGCCTTGTCGTGCTTTGCCGTGAAGATCCAGCCGACATGGGCATAGAAGAAACCCTTGTGCCGCGGCGAATGCACGTCATGGACCGTGTCGGAATATTTATGGTGGTGCCGGTGCGTGGCGGCCCACCACAGGGCGCCGCGCTGGGCCGAGCTTTGCGCCAGGAAGGCCAGCAGGAACTGCACGACCCGGCCGGTCTTGTAGGAACGGTGGGAGAAATAGCGGTGATACCCGCCCGTGATGCCGAACATGCGGGCACCGTAGAGAACCAGCGCCAGCACCACATCCTGCCATGCCACACCGGTCCAGATGGCGCCCAGGCAGGCGACATGGACCAGGATGAACGGGATCATGGAGGCGTAGTTGATCTTTTCGTCCAGGGGCTTTGCGGCCAGAGGCTTCGCGTTCAGGGAAGGTGTCGCCGGCGGGGAGTTCTGCCGGCCGGTATCCAACGGTGCGGTCACGGGGTGTCGGGCTCCAAAAACAGCAAGGGATGTCTTATAGCATGCCGTGGGCGTCAACCCTCGGGACAAATTCACGCGGGCATGCAGGCCGGGCCCCGTGGCCGGCGGTTCTTATGGTCAGGTCGGGTCCGTCACGGCCGCCGCTGCCGCCAGCCCGTGCCCGCCCAGCGGAACGGTTTCGGACCGGCTGTCGAACCCGGCGATCAGCGGCCGCCCGCGGGCGATGGCGGCCTGCACGGCCGGCAGCTTCAGGCTGGCGGCATGGCTTTCCCGGCTGTCCCAGGCCTCGGTGATCCAAAGGGCGTCGGCATGCGCCGGGTCGGCCGCGATGATATAGGACAGGCAGCCGGGCATGCCGCCCGTACCCTCCAGCAGGATGGCGGCCAGTTCGTCGCGCTTGCCCGGGGCCGCGATCATGCGGCCGATCAGACCATACATTCCTTGATCTCCCTTGTGTCCTGGCAGGGTTTGCTGGGCGGCCGCACCGGGGGCCAGGGCGAACAGCATGCCCGCCGCCATGAAGGCGCGCCTGTCGGGCAAGGCGGGCCGGTCCCGTGGCGGGGTGGGGATGTCGTCCGGTGCCATGGCTGGTGTCCTGTGCGATCGGAGGGCTGACAGATGCCGGCCCAGCATAGGTCCGCCCCTATCAATCCGGCCAGCGCCGATGCTGCCACATCCATTGTCCGGGTTGTTCGCGCACCCATTCGCCCAGCAGCGCATTCACCTGGGCCATGGCGTCCAGCGTGTCTGCCCGTGCATCGCCCGTGCGACGGAACATCAGGGGGGGCAGGGCTTCCACCCGGAACCGGGCCGGTCCCAGCCGCGTGACGCGGATCGGCACGGCCGGCGCGTCATAGCGCAGGGCCAGGTCGGCCAGCACGGTGCCCGTATGCGCCTGCCGGCCCAGAAAGGGCAGGGCCGGCCCCTCGTTCAGCTTCTGGTCCACCAGAAGCCCGACATGGCCGCCGGCCCGGATGGCGGCCATCAGGCCGCGTGCCGCCTCCCGCCCCTTGGGTACCATGGTGCCACCCAGCGGCGCGCGGGCGCGGGCCAGCATGTCGGCCACGAACGGGTTGTTGGGCTTGCGGAACACATAGGTCAGGTCCAGGCCCAGCCGGGCGCAGGTCATGGCGCACAATTCCCAGTTGGCGAAATGACCCGTGAAAACGATGCCCGGCCGCCCGTCATCGACCAGCGCCCGCAGATGTTCCGCCCCCAGCAGTTCGACATGGGCGTCGTATCGGGCGGCGATGCGGTCCAGATGGACATATTCGGCGAAGGTGCGGCCCAGATTGTCCCAGGCCTGCGTGATGATGGCGTCGATGCCGGCCGGTTCCAGATCGGGCAGGGCATGGGCGATGTCGCGGCGCATGCGGCGCGAGCGGGAAAGAAGCGGCCCCAGCCGGCGCAGCAGACCGCCGCCCAGGCCGGAGGCCCGCTCCACCGGCACAATCCGCATGGCGCGGATGAACAGCCACACCAGCGCCGCCTGCAGGCGGTACCCGATCAGGCGGTCGAACCGGCGACGCAGCCGGCTATGCCTGGCCATCGCCTGCCCCCGTTTCCAGCCGGTCCAGCAGGCGTTCCACCGCGTCCGGATCGTCCCAGTCCAGGGCGACGGGCAGGGCGGTGATCCCTGTCCGCAGGCCGGGGGGCAGGCGCATGGCGTCCTTTTCCGTTGTCACAAGGATGGCGTCCCTTTCATGCGCGCGGCGGGACAGCATCTCCAGCGCCGCTGCGTCATACACATGATGGTCGGGGAATGAATGTTCTTCCACCACCTGCGCGCCGATGCCGCGCAGGGTGGCAAAGAACTTCCCCGGCCGGCCGATGCCGGCGAAGCCCAGCACGCGCCGGCCGGCCAGGGCGATGGCTACGGCAGGGTCCGGCCGCAGCCGCGCCGTCAGCACAGCGCATTCACCGCCGGCGGCACGGGCGGCGTCCAGCCCCGGCCCCTCCCCGATGACCACCAGTGCATCGGCCCGCGCCATGCCCGCCGCCACGGGTTCGCGCAACGGGCCGGCGGGGATCAGGCGGCCATTGCCGAAGCCGCTGGCGCCATCGACGACGATCAGTGACAGATCCTTGCGCAGTCCCGGATTCTGGAAGCCGTCATCCATGACCACGACCTGAAGCCCGGTCCCTGCCATCGCGCGGGCCGCGGCCACCCTGTCGCGGCCGATCCAGGCCGGGTTGCGGGCTGCCAGCAGCAGGGGTTCGTCCCCCACGTCGCCGGCGCCGTGCCGTCCGGGGTCCACGGCGACGGGACCCGGCAGCCGGCCCCCATGCCCGCGTGACAGCGATGCCGCCGCCAGGCCGCGCGCCCGCAGCCGGGTCACCAGATCGATGACCACGGGTGTCTTGCCGCTGCCGCCGGCCACCAGGTTGCCGACGCACAGCACGGGCACGGACGCTGTGCGTGGCTTTGTCCGCCAGGCCCGCCACGCCGCACCGGCCCGCCACAGCAGGGCAAGGGGCGCCAGCAGGGTCGCAGCGGCCCCCGGCGGTTCGTACCAGAAGGAAGGTGTCCGCATCAGCCGATCCCCGCCTCGGCCAGAAGCGGGTCCAGCGCTGCCATCACCCTGTCCGCGGCCTGGGCATTCCGCCGGGCCACGGCCAGGGCGGCATCCGCCCGGGTCTGCCGGACCGTTGCGTCGGACAGCAGCCCCGCCACGGCCGGTGCGATGCCGGCCGGGCCGTCCACCTCCATCAGCCCGCCCTCGGCCTGCATGGCCTGCGTCACCTCGGCGAAGTTGAACATGTGGGGTCCGTGGATCACGGCGCTGCCCAGCAGGGCCGGCTCAATGGGATTGTGTCCGCCGACCGGCATGAAGGACCCACCCATGACGGTCACTGGCGCCAGCCGGAAGACCAGCCCCATCTCGCCCAGCGTATCCATCAGATAGACGGCGTCCCCCGGCCCCGGCAGGTCACCCGCGCGGCGGCGGGCGAAGGGCAGGGCGTCGGCGGCGGTGAGCAGGCCCGCCACCGCTTCCCCCCTGTCCGGGTGGCGGGGCACCAGCAGCAGCAAGGCTGCCGGCAGCCGGGTGCGCAGCGCCTGCTGGGCGGCGATGGCCATCGCCTCCTCTCCCGCATGTGTGCTGGCGAAGGTCCAGACGGGCCGGTCGCCGATGGCCTGGCGCAGTGCCGCCATGGCCTCGTCCGCGGCGGGCAGCGGCGCGCTTGAATATTTCAGGTTGCCGATGGCCCGGCAATCCGCGATGCCCAGGCGGTGCAGCCGTTCGGCCTCCACCGCCGTCTGGGCCAGCGCCAGGCGAAAAACGCGCAGCAGCCGCCGGGCCGTGTGCGGCACACGCCGCCAGTTCATGAAGCTTTTCTGCGACAGCCGGGCATTGACCAGGGCGCAGGGAATGGCGCGGTCGCGGATGCCGGCCAGCAGGTTGGGCCAGAATTCCGATTCGATCCACAGCACAAGGTCGGGGCGCCAATGGTCCAGGAAGCCATCCACCGCGGCGGGCAGGTCCACCGGCACATACTGGTGAAAGGCCGCCGGTCCCGGCAGCCGCCTTTCCATCAGTTCGGCCGATGTCACCGTGCCCGTGGTGACCAGCACCGACAGGCCCGGCCGGCCGGCCAGCAACCGTTCCACCAGCGGCAGCACGGCCAGCGCCTCCCCCACCGAGGCCGCATGCACCCAGACCAGCCGCCCGACGGGGCGCGGGCGGCGCGGCCGGCCCAGCCGTTCATGGCGGCGGGCGGGGTCTTCCTTCCCCCGCCGGGCGCGCCTGTCCAGCAGGCGGTCGATCGCGGGCCCGGCAAGGCGGGTCAGGCCACGGTAAAGGCTTTCCAGCATGAAGGGTCGGGCTGATGTTCGGTAGCGAGGTGATCATCCTACCTAGCATGCGGTCCGATCCGGCCGCCAGCATGCAGGCGCCGGATCGGACCGGGACCCGAGAAATGCCCAGCCCTTGCCCCAATCCGGCCTTGTTCGCCCAACAGGATCGCGTCCAGAAATGGTGCCGGCCCGGCCCGACAGTGCCGGCCCGCTCCCCGGATCAACATCAGGGATATCGACCCATGCGCAGTTCCCTGCCGCTCGCGGCCGTCACGGCCGTTCTTCTGGCCCTGGCGCCGGCCGGCGTGGCGCTGGCCGACCGGGACGACCATCGCGGCCGCCACGGCCATGATCGTGGGCGCGATCACGATCGGGGCCGCGGGCACGACCGGCATCATGACCGGGGCCGCAAGGACCACCGGCATGATCACCACCGGCCGGCCCCGCCGCCCAAGGTGCATTACCACCACCATCATTATCACAAGCCGTCGCCCCCGCCGCGCGTGGTGCATCGCCACTATCATCGCCCGCCGCCGCCCGTGGTGCATTACCATGTGGTCCAGCCACAGCATTGGCATGGCCATTACGGCCGTCGCTGGCACCGGATGCCTGAATTCTATGCCCTGAATGCCGGGATCGACCGGGGTCGCTGCGACCGCCGGCTGGTCGGCAACAATGTCGGCACCCTGCTGGGCGCCGTGGCCGGCGGGCTGGCCGGGTCGCAGTTCGGTGGTGGCAGCGGACAGGTGGCGGCGACGCTGGGCGGTGTGCTGGTTGGGGCGGCCATCGGCAACAGCCTGTCGGGCGGCTATGGCGCCGCCGACCATGGCTGCGTCGTGCAGACGTTCGAACGTGCCCCGACGGGCCAGCCGGTGGTCTGGCACAATCCGGACCTGAACACCCATTATACCCTGACGCCCACCCGCACCTATCAGGCCTCTCCCGGCCGCTATTGCCGGGAATATACCAGCCAGGCCGAAATCGGCGGGCGGCGCCAGTCCGTCCATGGCACCGCCTGCCGCCAGCCCGACGGCAGTTGGGAGATTGTGGGCTGATCGACCAAAGGGGCCTTGACGCGAGCGCCCGCAGGCATGACCTTATAGGCATGTGCGGGCACCTGCTGTGTGGCCCGGTCCCTCCTGTACGCGGCAGATGCCGCCTGGTAGTGGAGAATCCTGATGCGTAACGTTGCCTCCTGCTCCCGCTCCGCCGGTCTGGCCGCCCTGCTGGCCGTACCGCTGGTGGTGATGCCGGCCGCGGCGGCGGAAGCTGACCAGCCGGTGAACGGTTTCAAGCCGATCGCCCGCGAGATGACGCCCGGCGAACGTGCCGCGGCGCAGTCCTATGCCCGGCCCACCAGCGAGGTGAATGCCGCCGCCGCTCTGGCCCTGACCCAGGGCGGTAGCGGTGCCGCCAGCCGTTCCGGCGTGACCATGTCCGTGGGCGGCAACATGCCGGCCTTCAGCAGCGGCTATGGGGCCCGCCGGTCCAACCAGCTTCTGGGTGATGGACAACTCGGCTATGACGCGGAACCGTTCTATTCCAACAATCGCGGCTATTACACGCCCTATGGCTATTCCGCCGCCACGCCGCGCCTGAACTACAATGAAAGCTTCCTGCGCCACATGTATGACGGGAATATCGCCGGCCTGCCGTCGGTGTCGGCCCCGCTGCATTTCTGGGATGGCCGCCGCTGACCGGCCTTTCCCCGGATCGGTTGTGACGGGCCGGGGCGCCGCAGTCGGGCGCGGCCGGCCCGTGCCCTTCCCGGCGAATTACCATTCTTGATGGATTCACCTCGGGTTTCCGCTGTGCTAAACTCGTGCCCGGATTTTTGTTCGGCCCCGGTTTTCCGGCCGTCCTGGCGTTGGAGTTGCCACCATGGCGATGCGTGTCCGTGAGGATTATCGCGGTCTGACCGGACCCGAAAAGGCCGCCATCCTGATGCTGGCCCTGGGTGAGGAAATCGCATCCAAGCTCTTCTCGCTGATGGGCGATGATGAGATCAAGGAACTGTCCCAGACCATGGCCAACCTGGGCTCGGTCAGTTCCAACCTGGTCGAACGCCTGTTCGTGGAATTTGCCGAACAGATCAGTTCCACCGGCTCGCTGGTCGGCACCTTCGATTCAACCGAACGCTTGCTCACCAAGGTCCTGCCCAAGGACAAGGTCGACCAGATCATGGAGGAAATCCGTGGTCCCGCTGGCCGGACCATGTGGGACAAGCTGACCAATGTGAACGAGCAGGTGCTGGCCAACTACCTGAAGAACGAATATCCGCAGACCGTCGCCGTGATCATGTCCAAGATCAAGGGCGACCATGCCGGCCGCGTGCTGCAGCTTCTGCCGGAAAGCTTCGCGATGGAAGTCATCATGCGCATGCTGCGCATGGAGGCGGTGCAGAAGGAAGTCATCGACGATATCGAGCGCACGCTGCGCACCGAATTCATGTCGAACCTGGCCCGCACCAACCGCCGCGACGCGCACGAGATGATGGCGGAGATTTTCAACAGCTTCGACCGCAACACCGAAAGCCGTTTCCTGGCTGCCCTGGAAGAACGCAACCGCGACAGCGCGGAGCGCATCCGCGCCCTGATGTTCACGTTCGAGGATCTGTCCAAGCTGGACCCCAGCGGCATCCAGACCCTGCTGCGCAATGTGGACAAGCAGAAGCTGGCGACGGCCCTGAAGGGGGCGTCGGATACGCTGAAGGACCTGTTCTTCACCAACATGTCGGAACGCGCGGCCAAGATCATGCGCGAGGATATGGGCGCCATGGGGCCGGTGCGCCTGCGCGACGTGGACGAGGCGCAGATGTACATGGTCCAGCTTACCAAGGACATGGCGGCCCGCGGGGAAATCGTCATCGCCAGCGGCAAGGGCGAGGACGAACTGGTCTATTGATGCATCGATCCTGATGCAAAAATGCCAGGACCGGCCGGCGGTCCCGACAGGGGACAGAATCCCCCTTCCCAACACCCCCCGGCATGGCGCATAAAGAAGTGCAAACTCCAAGGAGCTTGCACAGTGATTTCATCCAACAATTCAAACGATGAACCGTCGGTGGAAAGCTTCGCCGACGCCGATACTGCTTATGCCCGCGTCCGGGCGCTGTATGATCAGGCCGTTGAATATCTGCGTGACCGGTTTTCAGCCTTTGCCCGTGGCGAGGATCTGGGGGGACGGGTTCGCGCCTTCTATCCCTTCGTGCAGATCCGCATCGATAGTGAGCCGCGCATCGACAGCCGGCTGGCCTATGGTTTCGTGCATGGCATGGGTACGTTCCGCACAACCGTGACGCGGCCGGACCTGTTCGATTACTATCTTCACCATCAATTGACCCTGCTGGTGAAGAACCATGGCGTCCCGCTGGAGGTCGGCGTCAGTGACACGCCCATTCCCATACAGTTCGCCTATCCGGAGGGCATGCATGTCGAAGGCGACCTGACGCCCGAGCGGCTCTACCAGCTTCGCGACCATTTCGACCTGCCCGATCTGGTCTATATGGATGACAGCATCGTGAATGGCACGCATATCACGCCGCCCGGTGCGCCGCGGCCGCTGGCCTTGTTCACGGCCCCGCGCGTCGATTACAGCCTGCATCGGCTGAAACATTACACGGCGACGAAGCCCGATCATTTCCAGAACTATGTCCTGTTCACGAACTACCAGTTCTATATCGACGAGTTCGTGCGCCGGGGCCTGGAGATCATGGAGCCGTCAGACGATCCCGCCACCCAGGCCTATCGCCGGCAGTACGAGGCGTTCATCGAACCGGGCGACCATGTCACCTGGAACCAGGCCGTGCATCCCGACCGTGGCCCGGAAGGCCAGAAGGTGGCCCGCCTGCCGCAGATGCCCGCCTATCACCTGAAGCGCCGGGACGGCAACGGCATCACCATCGTCAATATCGGCGTCGGCCCCTCCAACGCCAAGACGATCAGCGACCATATCGCCGTGCTGCGCCCGCATGTCTGGCTGATGCTGGGCCATTGCGCCGGACTGCGCGATACCCAGCGGCTGGGTGATTATGCCCTGGCCCACGGCTATGTGCGCGAGGACAAGGTGCTGGACGCCGATCTGCCCACCTGGGTGCCCGTCCCGGCCCTGGCCGAGGTGCAGGTGGCCCTGGAAGGGGCCGTGGAGCAGGTGACAGGGCTGAAAGGCTGGGAACTGAAATCGATCATGCGCACGGGCACGGTGGCCACCATCGACAACCGCAACTGGGAACTGCGCGACCATAGCGAGCCCGTGCAGCGGTTCAGCCAGTCGCGCGCCATCGCGCTGGACATGGAATCCGCCACGGTGGCGGCCAACGGCTTCCGCTTCCGCGTGCCCTATGGCACCTTGCTCTGCGTGTCGGACAAGCCGCTGCATGGCGAGATCAAGCTGCCCGGCATGGCCAATCATTTCTATCGGGCCCGGGTGGATCAGCATCTGGCCATCGGCATGCTGGCGATGGAGAAGATGCGCGACTATGGGCTGGAACGGCTGCATAGCCGCAAGCTGCGCAGCTTCGCGGAGGCGGCGTTCCAGTAGGAAGGAACAGGGGACGGGCCGGCCCCGCTGCGCCGCCCGTCCCCTGTCCGGCGCCATTCGACAGGGCGAAGAAAGCCCTCGCCGCCATGCCGGTGCCGGGATATGAAGGCGCCATGGAACAGACCGACGATCTTGAAATCTATGTCGTGACCACGCCGGGGCTGGAAATGCCCCTGGCGGCGGAGATGAAGGCGGCCGGCTTCACCAAGCCGCAACCCGGCAAGGGCGGGGTGACGACGCGCGGCACCTGGGCCGATGTCTGGCGCGCCAACCTGGAACTGCGCGGGGCGGCCCGCGTGCTGGTCCGCATCGGGGCCTTTCGTGCCCTGCACCTGGCCCAGTTGGACAAGCGGGCGCGCAAATTCCCCTGGGCGGACTTCCTGCGCCCGGACCAGCCGGTCCGGGTGGATGCAAGCTGCAACAAATCCCGCATCTATCATGCGGGCGCGGCGGCGGAGCGTATCGCCCGCGCCATCCAGGAGGAATTGGGGACCCCCATCGCCGATGATGCCGTGATCGTGGTCAAGGCACGCATCGATGATGATCTCTGCACCCTCAGCATCGACAGTTCGGGGGAGGCGCTGCACAAGCGCGGATACAAGGAGGCCGTGAACAAAGCCCCGATGCGCGAAAATCTGGCTGCCATGTTCTTGCGCCAATGTGGATACAAGGGGGGCGAGCCCGTGGTGGACCCGATGTGCGGGTCCGGCACCTTCGTGATCGAGGCGGCAGAGATCGCCGCCGGGCTGAAACCCGGCCGGGCCCGCGCCTTCGCGTTCCAGCAACTGGCCGGTTTCGATGAGGCCGCCTGGGTCGCCCTCCGCGACCGGGCGTCGGCGGTGGATGCGGCTCCCGCCCGCTTGCGCTTTTACGGCAGCGACCGTGACGCCGGTGCCATCCGCATGAGCCAGTCCAATGCCGACCGCGCCGGCGTGGCCGCCCTCACCGATTTCAGGGCGCATTCGATCAGCGACCTGAACCCGCCGGACGGCCCACCCGGCCTTGTCATCGTCAACCCCCCCTATGGCGGCCGCATCGGCGATACGCGCCAGCTCTATGCCCTTTACGGCACGCTGGGCAAGGTGCTGCTGAACCGTTTCGCCGGCTGGCGCGTCGGCATCATCACCAACGAGCCCGCCCTGGCCCGGGTGACCGACCTTCCCTTCCTGCCACCGACACCTGCCATATCCCATGGCGGCCTGCCGGTAACGCTGTACCGGACGGGGGTGCTGGGCGGGGGGTGAACCGCGTGGTCGCCTTGCCGGCCATTGGGGGGCCGGCCATTGGGGGGCGTAACGCGAATGAGGGGCGTAACGCAAAAACCCCGCCGGAATGCGGCGGGGTTTTTGAGGCGCTTGGCGTCCCCAAGGGGATTCGAACCCCTGTTACCGCCGTGAGAGGGCGGTGTCCTAGGCCTCTAGACGATGGGGACTAGAGCCGTGCGAGGCGCGCTTTGTAGGTGAGGGCGGTTTCAAGATCAAGCGGTTTTTTCATCCGGCCGACAATTTCGCCGCCGTTGCCACCAGGGCATCCACATGGGCCTGTTCGGTGTTCCAGGCGGTCACCAGGCGCAGGACGGAGCCATTCCAGCGGTAGAAGCCGAAGCCGGCCGCTTCCAGCCCGGCGATCACCGGTTCGGGCAGGGCGATGAACAGTTCGTTGGCTTCCACCGGATGCACCGGTTCGGCCCCGGGCAGGGCCGACAGGCCATCGGCCAGACGCCGGGCCATGCGGTTGGCATGGCCGGCAAGGTGCAGCCAGAGCCCGTCGGTCACATAGGCTTCCAACTGTGCCGACAGGAAGCGCATCTTGCTGAACAGATGGGCCGCCCGCTTGCGGCGATAGCCGAAATCCGCCGACAGGTCGCGGTCGAAGAACACCACGGCTTCCGCCCCCAGCGCCCCGTTCTTCGTCGCGCCGAAGGACAGCACGTCCACCCCGGCGCGCCAGGTTACATCGGCCGGTGAGCAGCCCAGCGAGGCCACGGCGTTGGCGAAGCGGGCCCCGTCCATGTGAACGCGCAGCCCGTGACGGCTGGCGATGGCCGACAGGGCGGCCACCTCGGCCGGGCTGTACACGGTTCCGGCCTCTGTCGCCTGGGTCAGGGACAGGGCGGCAGGCTGCACGGCATGCACGAAACCCTTGGGCGCCCGTTCCAGGGCGGCAGACAGCGTGTCGGGGGCCAGCTTGCCATCGATGCCGTCCAGGGGAACCAGCTTGGCCCCGCCCGTGTACATCTCCGGTGCGCCGCACTCATCGGCATGGATGTGGGCTTCTGCGTGGCAATAGATGCTGCCCCAGGGCGGGGCCAGCGCCGCCAGCGCCAGGGCATTGGCCGCCGTGCCCGTGGCCACGGGGAAGACCGCCACTTCGCGCTCGAACAGGGCCGACAGGCGGGCCGTCAGGCGCCGTGTCCATTCGTCGGCCCCATAGGACGGGGCGGTCCCCTGGCTGGCGGCGGTCAGGGCGGCCAGGATTTCCGGTGCCGCACCCGCCACATTATCGGACATGAAATTCATTTAACGTCCATTCCGCCTTGATTTGGGGTTTATTGTGACATGCATCACGGCAGCGTGGTCAGCAGGGCCCCATTCTCGCCCGTGGCCGGATCGATGAGAAGGACCTGTGTCCGGCCATCGGACAGCCGCACCTGTACGGCCAACCGCCCGTCGATGGCGGCGATGCCGGGTAGCAGCGCCGCCCCCGCCGGCAGGACCGCGGGGGTGGTGGGCAGTGGCGCCCGGACGGGTGCGCCCGGCAATGGTGCCTGGGCGGAGGCGCCGGCCGGGTGCGGTGCGACAGGCACATCCGCCGGCTTGGGTGCAGCGGTGCCGAAGCGATCGGCGAACTTGCGCGGATGGCTGGGGTCCGTGGAACGTTTGTAGACTTCATAGCCCAGGAAGGCGAAGCCGGCCGCGATGATCACGGCCCCCAGGATAAGGATGATTTTCAGTGCGCGCACGTTCGACATATCCCCAGTTGAAAGCCACCGGACGGACGGATACCCCGCCCGCCGGCCTGGAATTCGACCTGGATGACGATCTGTGCGACGAGGATTTCCTGTCCCCCGCCGCCGATGGTGCCGGCATGGGCCCGACGGCCGCCGCCCATCATCAGGTCGACATCGCCGCCCCCCAGGATGGCGACCGGCTGGACAAGGCGCTGGCGGATGCGCTGGCCGGTGCTGGCCTGTCACGCTCCCGCCTGCGCGCCCTGATCGACCAGGGCCATGTCAGCACAGGCGGACAGACCATAGACGACGCTTCCCGCCGGGTCAAAGCCGGCCAGCGTTACGACATCCATGTTCCGGCCAGCGCGCCGGCCCTGCCCGTGCCACAGGACATCCCGCTATCCATCATCCATGAGGATGCCGATGTGCTGGTCATCGACAAGCCGGCCGGCATGGTGGTTCATCCTGCTGCCGGCAATCCCGATGGCACGCTGGTCAATGCACTGCTGTTTCATTGCGGTGACCGGCTGTCGGGCATTGGTGGCGTGCGCCGGCCCGGCATCGTCCACCGGCTGGACAAGGATACCAGCGGCCTGATGGTGGTGGCCAAGACCGACCGGGCGCATCAGGCCCTGTCAGCCCAGTTTGCCGACCGGTCCCTGTCGCGGACCTATCAGGCCGTGGTCTGGGGCGTGCCCAATCCGCGTGCGGGGGAAATCGACGCCAATATCGGCCGCCATCCCAGCGACCGCAAGCGCATGGCCGTGCTTGAACGCGGCGGCAAGGTGGCCATCACCCGCTATGCCATGGTCCGCCCGCTGGGCCCGGCGGCGGCACTGATCGAATGCAAGCTGCTGACGGGCCGCACCCATCAGATCCGTGTCCACATGACCCATGCCGGCCATCCGCTGGTCGGCGACCCCGTCTATGGCCGTATCCGGCCTGGCCGCACCCGCGGGCTGGGCGACGGGCAGCGCCGTGCGTTGGAGGGTTTCCCCCGCCAGGCGCTGCATGCGGCCGCGATCGAGTTCATCCATCCGGCAACGGGCCGAAAGGTCGGTTTCACGACTGTGTTACCGGATGATTTCAAGGACTTAACGTCTGCGCTGGAGATGGTATGATGGCCATCGCGCATGACATCCGTGCCTTGATGGACGGGCGCCAGGCGCCTGTGTTCGTGAATTGCATGTCGTTGCCGGTGCCTGTCGGGCCGGTGGCGCTGACCAGCCTTATGTGAAGGGGGTAACCATGACCGCTTCTGTTCCCGCCATTCCCGTCGTCAGTTCGGAAAGCAGCCTCAGCCGCTATCTCCAGGAGATCCGCAAGTTCCCCATGCTGGAACCGGATGAGGAGTACATGCTGGCCAAGCGCTGGCGCGAGCATGAGGACACGAAGGCCGCGCACAGGCTGGTGACCAGCCATCTGCGCCTGGTGGCGAAGATCGCCATGGGCTATCGCGGCTATGGCCTGCCTGTGTCGGAACTGATCTCGGAAGGCAATGTCGGCATGATGCAGGCCGTCAAGCGGTTCGAGCCCGACCGGGGTTTCCGTCTGGCCACCTATGCCATGTGGTGGATCCGGGCTGCGATCCAGGAATATATCCTGCATTCCTGGTCGCTGGTGAAGATGGGCACGACGGCCGCGCAGAAGAAGCTGTTTTTCAACCTGCGCAAGCTGAAGGGCCAGATGCAGGCCATCGATGATGGCGACCTGCCGCCCGAGGTGGTGACGAAGATCGCCACCACGCTGGACGTGCCAGAGGCCGACGTCGTTTCCATGAACCAGCGCCTGGCCGCCGGCGACCATTCCCTGAACGCGCCGTTGCGCATCGATGGTGACGGGGAATGGCAGGACTGGCTGGTGGATGAGCGGGAAAGCCAGGAAATCCGCCTGGGCGAGGAACAGGAACTGGGCAAGCGCAAAGCCCTGCTGACCAACGCCATGAAGGGGCTGAACGAGCGGGAGCGGCATATCCTGATGGAACGCCGCCTGCGCGAGGAGCCGACGACCCTGGAAGACCTGTCGCAGCATTACGGCATCAGCCGGGAGCGCGTGCGTCAGATCGAGGTGCGGGCCTTCGAGAAGCTGCAAAAGGCCATCAAGTCGGCGGCCGTGGCCCAGCAACTCGCCTGACCCGTCCCGTCATCGGGGGGCGGCATGCGGCCCGTCCCCTGCCTCGCCTGCGGCAGGATGCTACCGGTCCGCGGAAAGCCGTGCGGCCAGGGCGCGGACATAGCTGTCATCGCCGGGGTCCAATGTTCCGGCCTCCGCCTCCTGCCGCATGTCCTGCAGGTCGATCCGCGTGTCGGTGGAGATTTCCGGATGGGCCAGCAGCCCGTCGATGATGGTGAGGATATCGCCTTCGACCGGCAGAACGGGGGCAGCGGATGCCGTTGATGCCGCCGCGGCTGGCGCGGCCGGTGCCGGCGCGGCTTCCGGCGCGGCGCCGACCAGCAGGTCGTTCCAGCCATAGCCGGAATCGCTGACGCGGGCATGGATCGTGCGGGCGGCGGCCAGCACCGCCTGATCATCCGCATCGCCCAGGCGGTTCAGCAATTCGATGAGAGTGTCGCGGTCCATGATGGGCATGGTTGTTCCAACTGCCTGATTTGTTGTCCTGTCCTGCAAAGATGGGGTCTGCGGGCCGTGCTGGCAACATCTGTGCGCAAGGGGGGCCTCCCTCTGTCGGGCGTCACTTCCAGATGGGCTTGCCGGTGCCGGGCAGGCCCAGCCGGTCCCACATCCCGCTGACCCGGTCCACCACCGCCGGGTCCATATAGAGTTTCTCCCCCCATTCGCGATGGGTTTCGGGGGGAAGCTTGTTGGTGGCATCCAGGCCGACCTTGCCGCCCAGGCCGCTTTCGGGGCTGGCGAAGTCGAGATAGTCGATGGGTGTGCCCTCGATCATCGTGATGTCGCGCACCGGGTCCATGCGGGTGCTGACGGCCCACATCACGTCCTTCCAGTCGCGCGCGTTGATGTCGTCATCCACGACGATGACCCATTTGGTGTACATGAACTGCCGCAGGAAGGACCAGACGCCCATCATCACGCGCTTGGCGTGGCCGGGATAGGCCTTCTTCATGGACACGACCGCGATGCGGTATGAACAGCCTTCCGGCGGCAGCCAGAAATCCACGATCTCGGGAAATTGCTGCTGAAGAAGGGGGATGAACACCTCGTTCAGCGCCTCGCCCAGCACGCTGGGTTCATCCGGCGGGCGGCCCGTGAAGGTGGACAGGAAGATCGGGTCCCGGCGCATGGTGATGGCCGTGACGGTGAAGACGGGGAACTGCTCGACCGAGTTGTAATAGCCTGTATGGTCGCCATAGGGCCCTTCATCGGCATATTCATCCAGGCTCACATAGCCTTCCAGCACGATCTCCGCCGTGGCCGGCACCTTCAGCGGCACGGTCTTGCATGCGACCAGATCCACCTTCTTCCCGCGCAGCAGGCCGGCGAACTGGTATTCCGACAGCGTGTCGGGTACCGGCGTCACGGCGGCCAGGATGGTGCCGGGGTCGGCCCCCAGCACGATGGCGGCCGGCAGCGGCTCGCGCTTGCCGGCCTGTTTCCAGCGCTGGTGATGCTGCGCCCCGCCGCGATGTTTCAGCCAGCGCATGATGGTCTTGTTCTTCCCCAGCACCTGCATGCGATAGATGCCCAGGTTGAAATTATCCTCCCGTGCCTCACCGGGGCCCCGGGTCACCACCAGGGGCCAGGTGATCAGGGGGGCCGGCTCCCTGGGCCAGCAGGACTGAATGGGCAGGGTGGAAAGATCGATATCATCCCCCGTCAGCACCACGTCCTGGCAGGGCGCCCTGGATACCGACCCCGGCCGCATGGCCATGACCTGCTTGGCCAGGGGCAGAAGCTGGAAGGCTTCCTTCAGGCCGCGGGGCGGTTCGGGCTGCTTCAGAAAGGCCAGCGTCTCCCCGACCTGGCGCAATTCATGCGGCTGGCGGTCCATGCCCCACGCCACACGCTCCACCGTGCCGAACAGGTTGATCAGGACGGGCATGGTGCTTTTGCTGCCATCGGCCCTGATCACATTCTCGAACAGCACGGCGGGGCCCTGTTCGGCCAGCAGGCGGGTATGGATTTCCGTCATTTCCAGCACGGTGGAAACGGGCTCCGTCACGCGCACCAGCCGCCCCTCCTGTTCCAGGCGGGCCATGAAATCGCGCAGGGAGGCATAGGGCATGATGGGCCTTCGGGGGTTCCGGGTCTGTGGGGCGTAAGATCGGGGGCCGCGGCGGCCGGGTCAAGCTTGCAGCCTGTCGCGGCCATCCCACATAAGGGTGCATTCTCGGACAAGGTACGCCCCATGCATCATCTGGCACAGGTCAATATCGCCCGTCTGCTGTATCCAATCGACAGTCCGCAACTTCTGGGATTCACGTCGCGCCTGGATGCGGTGAACGCCCTGGCGGAGGCGGCGCCCGGCTTCGTCTGGCGTCTGGTCGGCGATGGCAACGACGCCACCAGCCTGCGCCCCTTCCCCGATCCCGAATTGATCATCAACATGTCGGTCTGGGAAAATGTCGATGCGCTGTTCGATTTCACATATCGCCAGGCCGACCACACAGCCGTGATGCGCGGCCGGCGCGACTGGTTCGCCAGGCCCGACCGGGCGCACATGGCATTGTGGTGGGTGCCGGCCGGGCAGGTCCCCACCCTGGCCGATGCGCGCGAAAGGCTGGATCACCTGGAAGGTCATGGACCCACGCCGTTCGCTTTCACCTTCAAGCAGCGCTTTGCGGCACCCGCCACACATCCGTGACGCGGACCTCCCGGTCCTCCAGCTCGCGCGTGGTCGGCACGGCATAGGTGGCCAGCCTGTCCAGCCCCTGGGCGGGCAGGTAGGCCCGGCCGGGGTCGCCCACCAGCACGGTGGTGCCGGCCCGCGCCAGATCGCGGAACCAGGACAGGGCCGCTTCCGCAAAGGGACGTTCGTAGCAGACATCGCCGGCCAGCACGATGTCGATGCCGGGCAGCGGCCGGCCGATAATGTCGTCGGTGATGCCGGTGACGGCCACGCCGTTCAGTTCGGCATTCATCCGCGTGGCGGCAACGGCGAACGGATCGATCTCCACGGCCGTGGCGTGTGCGGCGCCCGCCTTCATGGCCGCGATGGCGATCAATCCCGACCCGGCCGCGAAATCCAGTATCCGCCTGCCGGCCACCAGCGACGGATCGTCGGCGATCAGATTTGCCACGGCCTGCCCGCCGGCCCAAGGAAAGGCCCAGAAGGGCGGGGGAACGCCGTTGCGTGCCAGCCATTCCTCCGTCGCCTGCCAGATAGGCGTGATCTCCGTGGCCTGCCACAGCAGGATATCGGGCCGCAGCGGCACCGGGGCCGGCGCGGTATGGGCGCGGATGAAGGCGGCCGGATCAGCGGCGGGGAAGGGGATCAAGATCGGCCATGCGCAGCATCTGCGGCTGCATGTAGGGTTTGGGGAGCAGGCGCATGCCATCCATCGGCCCGCCGCCGCCATGCATTGCCTTGGGCAGGCTGGCCACGCCGATGATGATGGCCACCAGCAGCGCCATGCCGATGAAGCGGGCCGCCTTGAAGGTGGCCAGGCTGTCGGCCGGGTCATTGATGTCCCAGCCGCGGACCTGCATGAACATCAGGGCACCCGTGGCGGCCAGCGGCACGGCGATGCCCCAGAACATGCCCCGCGGCTCCAGCGCCAGCAGCCACAGCACGAAGGCCCCGGCATAGAACATGCCGACCCAGCGACGCGAATCGTTACCGAACAGCAGGGCCGTGGACTTGATCCCGACATGGGCGTCGTCCTCCCGGTCCTGATGGGCATAGACGGTGTCATAGCCCAGGGTCCACAGGATGCCGCCGAGATAGAGCAGCACTGCCGGCCATCCCAGGTCCCCCCGCACGGCGGCCCAGCCCAGAAGCGCGCCCCAGTTGAAGGTCAGGCCCAGGAAAGCCTGCGGCCACCAGGTGATGCGCTTCATCAGGGGGTAGAGCCCCACCAGCACCAGCGATGCCGCCCCCAGCAGGATGGCGAATCCGTTCAACTGTATCAGGATCAGCAGCCCGACCAGCAATTGCGCCGCCAGGAACAGGATGGCCTGGCGCACACTGACCTGTCCGCTGGGGATGGGGCGCACGCGGGTGCGTTCCACCATGGCGTCCAGCTTGTGGTCCAGGATATCGTTGACGGTGCAGCCGGCGCCGCGCATGACCACGGCCCCGATCCCGAACAGGGCCATCAGCCACAGGTCAGGCCAGCCCCCGGCCGGTGCGGCCAGGGCGATGGACCACCAGCAGGGCAGAAGCAGCAGCCAGGTGCCGATGGGCCGGTCCAGCCGCATCAGCCGGGCATAGGGGCGCCACGCCGCCGGCAGGCGGCGGTCGATCCAATCGCCGGCCCTGATATCGGTATGGCCGGGGCCATCCGGGGCGGTGCTGGTCTGGGTGGCGTTCGTCATGGCAACGGATACTACCGGTTCGCCGGCTTCTGCGCAAAGGCCGGCATGGGCTGGTGGCGATACCCGGCTCCCCGTCCTGGGCGCTTGACCTGACCGGCGGGCGCGGTTATCCAGGGCCCTGCTCTGGCGGAGCCGACGGGTGCTTTCCCGCACCTCGCAAACTAAGTGCCCCGGATCGGGTCGGGAACCCGGAAGGGATGCACCGATGATCGACAGAAGCCGTCAGCTCGCCCTTTTCGACCGGTATGACCAGCCCGCCGTGAACATCACGGCCATGGCCGACTGCCCCGATTTCGTGCCGGCGGCCAAGGCGGCCGGCGTGCCGCCCTTTGCCCGTGTGTTGCACGCCATCGGCCGCGTCAGTCTGGAGATCCCGCATTTCCGCCTGCGCGTGCTGGATGGACGGGTGAGCGAGGTGGAGACGCTGGACCTGTCCTATACGGTGCTGGGCCAGGACGGGAACCTGAATTTCTCCACCATCCCGTACATGGCCGATTTCCAGGCGTTCCTGGATGCCTACCGGACGGACCGCGCACAGGCGCGCGTGGCGCTGGACCTGCGCCTTACACCCCTGGTCACGCGCGACTATATCTTTGCCACCTGCCTGCCCTGGCTGCGCTTCACGGCCATCCAGCATCCCATGGCCCGGTTCGGGGATTGTTCCATCCCCAACATCGCCGTGGGGCGGTTCCGCCACGAAGGCGGGCGGGTGGATTTTCCCGTCGCCATCCAGGCCCATCACGGGCTGGTCGACGGGATTCATATCGCCCGGTTCATCGCCCGGCTGGAAGAGGTGCTGGGCGACGCCGTCAACGACCCGGCCCGATAGAGGCCGGGCGCCAACGATAAGGAAGTTCAGCATGACCGACCGTCCCAACCGCCAGGGTTTCGCCACCCGCGCCATCCATGCCGGGCAGCAGCCGGACCCGACGACCGGCGCCATCATGGTGCCGATCTATGCCACCAGCACCTTCGTCCAGGAGAGCCCCGGCGTCCACAAGGGCTATGAATATGCCCGCAGCCAGAACCCGACCCGCATGGCCTACGAGGCCTGTGTGGCTGACCTCGAATCGGGCCATCGCGGCTATGCCTTCGCCTCTGGCCTGGCGGCGGAGGCGACGATCCTGGAATTGCTGGATGCCGGTTCCCATGTCATCGCGTCCGACGACCTGTATGGCGGCACCTATCGCCTGCTGCACCGGGTCCGGTCACGCACGGCCAACCTGTCCGTGACGACGGTGGATCTGGCGGATCTGGCAGCCGTGGAAGCGGCCATCCGGCCGGAAACGCGCATGCTCTGGGTGGAGACGCCCACCAACCCGCTGCTGAAGCTGGCCGATCTGGAGGCGCTGGCCGATCTGGCGCGGCGGCGCGGGCTGATTTCCGTCGCCGACAACACCTTTGCCAGTCCCTGGATCCAGCGGCCCCTGGAGCAGGGCTTCGATATCGTGGTCCATTCCGCGACCAAGTATCTGAACGGCCATTCCGACATGGTGGGCGGCATTGCCGTGGTGCGCGAGGCGGGGGAGATCGCCGACCGCATGGCCTTCCTGCACAATGCCGTCGGGTCCATCCAGGGGCCGTTCGACAGCTTCCTGGTCATGCGCAGCCTGAAGACGCTGGCCCTGCGCATGGAGCGGCACTGCCAGAACGCCGTTCAGGTGGCCGAATGGCTGGAAAGGCATCCTGCCGTGGCCCGGGTCCGCTATCCGTTCCTGCCCAGCCATACACAGCACGATCTGGCCCGGCGCCAGATGCGGGCCGGCGGCGGCATGGTGACCATCCACCTGAAGGGGGGGCTGGAACCGGCACGGCGCATGCTGGAACGCACCGAGCTGTTCAGCCTGGCGGAAAGCCTGGGCGGGGTGGAAAGCCTGATCGAACATCCGGCCATCATGACCCATGCCAGCATCCCGCCCGAACAGCGCGCCGCCATCGGCATCGATGACGGTCTTGTCCGCCTGTCGGTCGGGGTGGAGGATGTGGCCGACCTGATCGCCGATCTGGACAGCGCGTTGCGGTAAACGCACCCATCCGCCTCACCCGACAGGGGTGGCGCTTGAAAGGGTCGCGCCTGCCGGGACGGGGGCAGGGCCGTATGGGGCGGGAACGAAAAAATGGCGCCCGGATTGGGGCCGGGCGCCAGTTGTTCAGCAATCCATACACATACCGCCTACATGGCGACTTGCCATACCGGGTTCAGGGTCGGACTTCCCAAGCGAACTCGACATGGCAAGGGGTGTTCGGCATGGCCGCGATGGGATTCATCTGCAACCATGTCCAGAATTCCTTGAACGCCAACTGGGGACGGGCCTGCGCATATGCGCCAAGATGATCGGCGACCCGGGCGCTCAGCGTGCGCGTTACTTCCTCGTAGGCGATTTCCGGTACGCCATGGGCAACCTGGATATCACCTGTACGGGGATCGGCAGCCCGAAAGGAATGGGCGCCGTCACGAAACGCATATGCAACTCTGATCGGCTCGTTGTGATACATCCTGTCCGTCCTCCGCCGGAGCACGCAGTTTATGTACCAAATACCCCTTCCGACGGAAAGGAAAAATCCATTGCAGGATACGCAGTGCAGCAATCCGTCTTTTGGCGGGCTTGCCGGGAAAGGGTGTTTCAAACATTCATTTGTATTGTGACCAGTTGCGGACCGGCCCCGGCCCGGGCTGGATTACAGCCTTTGCCGGGGCCGGCGGCCGTCCGGATCAATCGATCACGATGCGGGGTGCCGCGCGCACCGCCGCGCCGCCGCCCGCCTTGTCCCAGACCTTTGCGGCGATCGTGCGATAGACCTTCGCATGCTCGCTGTCGGGCTGGGACATGACGATGGGGGCACCGCCATCGCTGGTCTCCCGGATGGCGATGTCCAGCGGGACCTCGCCCAGAAACTCGATGCCCAGCTTGCCGGCTTCGGCGCGGGCGCCGCCATGGCTGAAGATGTCGCTGCGATGGCCGCAATTGGGACAGCAGAAATAGGACATGTTCTCCACGATGCCCAGCACGGGCACATCCACCCGCCGGAACATGTTCAGCCCCTTGCGGGCGTCCAGCAGGGCGATGTCCTGGGGGGTGGAGACGATGACGGCCCCGGCCAGCGGCACGTTCTGGGCCAGGGAAAGCTGGGCATCGCCCGTGCCGGGCGGCATGTCGACGACCAGCACGTCCAACTCGCCCCAGGCCACGTCGCGCAGCATCTGCTGGATGGCGCCCATCACCATGGGGCCGCGCCAGATCATGGGCGTGTCCTCGGCCACCAGGAAGCCCATGGACATGACCTTCACCCCATGGTTGACCAGCGGGCGCAGAACCTTGCCGTCCACCGTCTCCGGCTTGCCGGACAGGCCCATCATGCGGGGCAGGGAGGGGCCGTAGATGTCGGCGTCCAGCAGCCCGACGCGCAGCCCGTTGGCTGCCATTCCCAAGGCCAGGTTGACGGCGGTGGTGGATTTGCCGACCCCGCCCTTGCCGGAAGCGACCGCGACAATGGCACGCACGCCCGGCACGCCGGTCCGGGCCGGGCGCTGCTGCGGGGCTGGCTTGGCGTGCCCGTGTCCGGCGTGCCCGTGCCCGGCATGGTCATGCCCGCCGGCGCGTGCGCCCATGCCGGGCGGCGGCCGGTGGGCCGTCAGCATGGCGGTGACGGAGGTGACGCCCGGCAGCGCATCCACCGCGCGTTCCGCCGCCTGGCGCAACGGTTCCAGGGCCGCACCCCGTGCGGGGTCCACCTCGATGGCGAAGGCGATGTTGCCGCCTTTCACGACCAAGCCGGAAATCATGCCCAGGGTGACGATGTCCTTATCGCGGTCCGGGTCCCTCACATTGCGCAGGGCGTTCAGAACCTGCTCCTCACTCACCATGGCCATGGTTGAAAACCCCGCTTTTTTCCCAATATCTGCAAGCACCGCCGGGCCAAGGGCCTTTCGCTGGCGCGTCGCGATATATAGGGTGGCGACAGCAAGCATGAAAGCGTCCTGTCCCTGGTGGACAGGCCGGTCGGTTTGGCAGTTATCGGGACCAATCACCAAAGGGTCGGAAATATGCCCTGGAATAATCAAGGTGGCGGCAATGGCGGCGGGCCCTGGGGCCCGCCCCCGGGTGGCGGCGGTGGCGGCGGGAACAATCCCTGGGGCCGTCCACCGGGCGGCGGCGGCGGTGGCGGACAGCCACCGGGCGGGCCCGACCTGGAGGAGCTGCTGCGCAAGGGGCAGGAGCGGTTCAAGAACCTGACGCCGGGCGGATTCGGCGGCGGCCGGACCATCATGTTCGGCGTGCTGGCCCTGGCCGTTCTCTGGGGCCTGTCGGGCATCTATCGCGTCGAACCCGATGAGCAGGGTGTCGTCATGCGATTCGGCCAGTATGTGCGGACCGAGCAGCCGGGCCTGCGCTATCACCTGCCGGTGCCCATCGAACGGGCGGTGACGCCCAAGGTGACGCGCGTCAACAGGCTGGAGATCGGCTATCGCTCGGCCGGGGACAACCGCCGGGCCGGCGGCGACGTGCCCGACGAAAGCCTGATGCTGACCGGTGACGAGAACATCATCGATATCGATTTCACCGTCCTGTGGGTGATCAAGGACGCCGGCGACTATCTGTTCAAGATCCGCGATCCGGAACAGACGGTGAAGAAGGCGGCCGAAAGCGCCATGCGCGAGGTGATCGGGCGCACCGACATCCAGCCGGCCCTGACCGAGGCCCGCCAGGATATCGAGCAGCAGACCCGCCAGTTGCTGCAGACCATGCTGGACGAATACCAGTCGGGTATCGAGATCAGCCAGGTCCAGCTTCAGAAGGTGGACCCGCCCGGACCCGTCGTCGATGCCTTCAACGACGTGCAGCGCGCCCGCCAGGACCGCGAGCGGCTGCGCAACGAGGCCGAGGCCTACCGCAACGACATCATTCCCCGCGCCCGCGGCGAGGCGGAACAGTTGATCCAGCAGGCATCGGCCTACCGCGAACAGGTGGTCAGCCTGGCCCAGGGTGACGCGCAGCGCTTCTCGCAGGTGCTGTCGGCCTATTCGCTGTCGCCGGAAATCACCGCACGGCGCATGTACCTGGAAACCATGCAGGAAGTGCTGGGCGGGACCAACAAGATCATCATCGACCAGGGCAAGGGGACGGGTGTCGTGCCCTTCCTGCCGCTGAACGAACTGACCAACCAGCTCCGACAGCAGACGCCGGTCACCCAGACCGCGCCGCGCCAGTAAGGGGGACTGGATATGAGCCGCAAACTCGTCGCTTTGGGCATTGTTGCCGCCGTCGCCCTGATCCTGGCGTCCACTTCCCTGTTCACCGTTGCCCAGACCCAGCAGGCGCTGGTGCTGCAATTCGGTGAATGGAAGCGCACCATCAAGGAACCGGGGCTGCATGCCAAGATACCGTTCATCCAGGATGTCGTCCTGCTGGATGCCCGCGTGCTGGACGTTGACCCGCCCGTGGAACAGGTGATCCTGGCCGACCAGAAGCGCCTGGAAGTGGATGCCTTCGCCCGCTACCGCATCACCGAGCCGTTGCAATTCTACCAGTCGGTGGGCAACGAGATGGTGGTGGAGCAGCGTCTGGCCGCCACCGTGAATTCCGCCCTGCGCCGCGTGCTGGGCAATGCCACGCTGCTGGCCGTGCTGTCGCAGGAGCGCGCCCGGGTCATGGCCGACATCAAGGCACAGGTGAACCAGGAGGCCCGCCGGTTCGGCGTGGAGATCGTGGATGTGCGCATCCGCCGCGCTGACCTGCCGGAGGCCACCTCGCAGGCTGTCTATGACCGGATGCGCTCGGAGCGTGAGCGCGAGGCCCGCGAGGCCCGCGCCCAGGGCAACGAGCAGGCGCAGCAGATCCGCAGCCGTGCCGAGCGTGAACGCACGGTGATCCTGGCCGAGGCACAGCGCGACAGCCAGGTGCTGCGGGGTGAGGGCGACAATCAGGCGATCCGCATCGTGGCCGAATCCGCATCCAAGAACGCGGATTTCTATGCCTTCTATCGCTCGCTGGAAGCCTACCGTGCCTCTGTCCGGGGTGAGAACACCCAGATGGTGCTGTCGCCGGACAGCGAATTCTTCCGGTATTTCAACAGCATGGGTAATGCACAGCGGCGCTGAGCCGCTGGCACCCGCCTGATCGCCGCATCAAGACTGCCCCGGTTGCGCCCAAGCGCCGGGGCAGTTCTGTTTCTGCCTCCCGTGCCGGACCCGACCCGTGACCGATTTCCTGACAGCGCTGGCCCTGGTCTTCGTCATCGAAGGGCTGCTTTATGCCATAGCACCGGTATCCATGCGGGACATGGCCACCCGCATCATCGGGATGGAACCCGCCCTTCTGCGGCGTATCGGGCTGGGTGTGGCGGTGCTGGGCGTGCTGGCCCTGGCCATCATCCGCGGCTGAAACCCCTGATGACAGGGTGTCCGCCGGGTGCCGGTACGGGGATTTACCCCCTATACCCGTATAAACCGCGCCTGCTTCGCGCGCGGACAGTGAAGGAATGCTTCGCAGCCGGCATTTCGCATCCTATATTCCCTGGCATCGGCGTGTCCCAGAAGGGCCGGGACGCCGATGCGCGCCGCCTTCCGGTGGCCGCTGGCCGGCCCCTGGAGATTGACGTGATCGAAGCCCCCCGTTCCCGTCCCGCCTGCCCCGCCGCGCCTGCCGGTGCCGGGGCCCCGGCCCGGGAAGGCCGCCTGACCGGCTGGCTGTCGCTGTTGTCGGTGCTGCCGCTGGTTGCCGCCCTGTTCGTCGCCCCGCCCGCGCTGGCCCAGCGCGGCGCGCCGGAAAGCTTCTCCGCACTGGCGGAAAAGACACTGCCGGCGGTGGTCAACATCTCGACCAGCCAGACGATCCAGAATCGACCCGGTGGCCGGTCCCCCGTGCCGATGCCGGACTTCCCCCCCGGTTCCCCGTTCGAGGAATTCTTCCGCGACTTCTATGAGCGTCAGCAGCAGAACCCCGGCACGCCGCGTCGGGCGCAATCGCTGGGCTCGGGCTTCGTCATCGATCCGGCCGGCTATATCGTCACGAACAATCACGTGATCGAGGGGGCGGACGAGATCACCGTCATCCTGCAGGATGAGGACCAGACCGAGCTGAAGGCCAAGCTGATCGGCACGGACAAGGAAACCGACCTGGCCCTGCTGAAGATCGACACCAAGCTGCGGCTGACGGCCCTGAAATGGGGCAACAGCGACGTGCTGAAGGTCGGCGACTGGGTCGTGGCCATCGGCAACCCGTTCGGCCTGGGCGGTACCGTCACGGCCGGCATCGTGTCGGCCCGCGCCCGCGATATCGGCGCCGGCCGCTTCGATGATTTCATCCAGACCGATGCCGCCATCAACCAGGGCAATTCGGGCGGCCCGCTGGTCAATCTGGCGGGTGACGTGGTGGGCATCAATTCCGCCATCTACAGCCGCACGGGCGGTTCGGTCGGCATCGGCTTCGCCATCCCGTCCGGCATGGCCCGCACCGTGATCGAGGAACTGCGCAAGAACGGCAAGGTGCGTCGCGGCTGGCTGGGTGTGCAGATCCAGTCCGTGACACCGGAGATCGCGGAAAGCATGGGGCTGGCCCATCACAAGGGTGCTCTGGTCGGCACCGTCACCGATGGCAGCCCCGCCGCGGAGGCAGGCCTGCGTCCCGGCGACGTGATCCTGACCTTCAACGGCAAGGAAGTGCTGAACAATCGCACCCTGCCCCGCATGGTGGCCGGCACGCCGGTCGGCACGAAGGTGTCCGTCGGCATTTCCCGCAAGGGTGAGGCGCTGACCGTTCCCATCACCCTGGCCGAATTCCCGGAGGACCCGACCGCCGCGGAAACCCCGGCGCAGCCGGAAGAAAGCGTGACCGACGGCGCACAGCAGCAGGTGGATGCGCTGGGCCTGACCGTGTCCGCCATCACCCCCGACCTGCGCCGGCAATTCACGCTGGCCGACGGGGTCAAGGGTGTGGTCATCACCCGCGTCAACCCCGATGCCCCGCCGCAGAGCCGGCAGTTGCGCCCCGGCGACGTCGTGCTGGAGGTCAGCCAGCAGCCCGTCGCGGCACCAGGCGATGTACAGGAGCGGGTGGATGCCGCACGGCAGGCCGGCCAGAAGGCCGTACTGCTGCTGGTCGATCGCAAGGGTGAGCAGACCTTCCTGGCGCTGGCCCTGGAAGAGGCGAAGTAGTACCGGGGGGCGGTCCACCCTGACAGGCTGCGGTGCGTGGAACGCATCACAGCCTGCTTCGTGCATCGAGCGTCCGTGCCCTGGTGGGCGCGCAAGCCGAAGCTGCCGGACGGCCGGCTTCCGGCCGTTGCCATCGTGTCGGGCACGCGGGCCGCGCCCGGCACGATGGGTAGAAGGGTATTTGCGTCTGCCGGCGGTTCCCGGCACACTCCGCGCCTTGTTGCGTTACAGGGCCGGAAGGAAGGGTGCCGGGATGACGGATGGGCGTTGGCAGTTCTGGATCGACCGTGGCGGCACCTTCACCGACATCGTGGCCCGCCGCCCCGACGGGACTTTGCTGACCCACAAGCTTTTGTCGGAAAATCCCGAACGTTATCGTGACGCCGCGGTCCAGGGTATCCGCGACCTGCTGGGCCTGTCGCCGCAGGACCCCGTTCCGGCTGATGCCGTGGAACAGGTCCGCATGGGCACGACGGTGGCCACCAACGCCCTGTTGGAACGCAAGGGAGAGAAGACCCTGCTGGTCATCACGGCCGGCCTGGGGGATCAGTTGCGCATCGGCTATCAGGCGCGGCCGAAGATATTCGCCCGCCGCATCGACCTGCCCGAGCAGCTTTATGACCGGGTGCTGGAGGTGCCGGAACGGGTGATGGCCGATGGCGCCGTCCGCCGGCCGCTGGATCCGGACGCGGCACGGGCCGGATTGCGGGCGGCTTTCGATGCCGGCTACCGCGCCTGCGCCATCATCTTCATGCACGGCTACCGCTATCCCGAACATGAGGCGGCGGTGGCCGCCCTGGCGCGGGAGGTCGGGTTCACGCAGGTGTCGGCAAGCCATCAGGTCAGCCCCCTGATGAAGCTGGTGGGCCGTGGTGATACGACGGTGGCCGATGCCTACCTGTCGCCCATCCTGCGCCGTTACGTGGCGCAGGTGGCCGGGGCGCTGCCGGGCATTCCGCTCTATTTCATGCAATCCAATGGCGGCCTGACGGAGGCCGGACGTTTCCAGGGGCGCGATGCCATCCTGTCCGGCCCCGCGGGCGGTATCGTCGGTGCCGTGCGGACGGCGGCGGCCGAAGGGTTCGACCGCATCATCGGCTTCGACATGGGTGGCACCAGCACAGACGTGTCGCATTATGCCGGCACCTATGAACGGTCGCTGGAAACCGTCGTGGCCGGGGTACGGCTGCGCGTGCCCATGCTGCGCATCCATACGGTGGCGGCCGGCGGCGGGTCCATCTGCCGGTTCGACGGGGCGCGGCTGCGCGTCGGTCCGCAATCGGCCGGGTCCGATCCGGGGCCCGCCGCTTATCGCCGCGGCGGCCCGCTGACGGTGACCGACTGTAATATCATGGTCGGCAAGCTGCATCCCGACTTCTTCCCGGCCGTCTTCGGCCCCGATGGCGAACAGAAGCTGGACGCCGACCGTGTGCGCGCCGGGTTCACGGAGATGGCGGCGGCGGTGGCGGCGGCGACGGGTCGCGACATGGGGCCGGAGGCGCTGGCCGACGGTTTCCTGAAGATCGCCGTGGAGAATATGGCGAACGCCATCAAGCATATCTCCGTCCAGCGCGGATATGACGTCACCCGCTATGCCCTGAACTGTTTCGGCGGGGCGGGGGGGCAGCATGCCTGTCTGGTGGCCGATGCCCTGGGCATGAAGACCGTGTATCTGCATCCGTTCGCGGGCGTGCTGTCGGCCTATGGCATGGGGCTGGCCGATCTGGGGGCCTTGCGTGACCGGTCGGTGGAATGCCCGCTGGGGGCGGAGATGATGGATGAATTGTCGGCCGTGCTGCAGGCGCTGGGCGCGGAGGCGGCGGCGGAATTGCAGGCGCAGGGCGTTGCCGATCACGCCATCCGCCGGACCTGCACGGCCCGGATGAAGGTGGCCGGCACCGATGCGGCGTTGGAGGTGCCGTTCGGATCGCCGGCGGAGATGCGGGCCGCCTTCGCCGCGGCCCACCGCCAGCGCTTCGGCTTCGATGTTCCCGACCGGCCGCTGGTCGTGGAAAGCCTGTCGGTGGAGGCCGTGGCCGCCAGCGCGCCCGCAGCGGCCGGGGATATGCCGGAGGAACCCGCCATCCTGGCGGCACCGTCCCCGCGCGCCACGGTGCCGGTCTGGACCGGCGGGGCCACGCAGCCCGTGCCCGTGCATGACCGCGCTTCCTTGCCCCCCGGCACCGTGATCGACGGGCCGGCCATCCTGACGGAGGCGACGGGCACCACCCTGGTGGAACCGGGCTGGCAGGCCCGCGTGACGGCCCGCGGCGGGCTTGTCCTGCGCCGGGTCGTGGCGCTGCCGGCCCGCGTGGCGGTCGGCACCGACGCCGACCCCGTGATGCTGGAAGTGTTCAACAATCTGTTCATGTCCATCGCCGAGCAGATGGGTCTGGCGCTGGAAAACACCGCCCATTCGGTCAATATCAAGGAGCGGCTGGATTTCTCCTGCGCCCTGTTCGATGCCTGCGGCAACCTGATCGCCAACGCCCCGCACATTCCCGTGCATCTGGGTTCCATGGGTGACAGCGTGCGCACCATCATCGCGGCCCGCCGCGATACGCTGCGCCCCGGCGACGCCGTGATGCTGAACAACCCCTATCGCGGTGGTACGCATCTGCCCGACGTGACCGTGGTGACGCCCGTGTTCGACACGGCCGGCAGCACCATCCTGTTCTGGGTGGCCAGCCGCGGGCATCAGGCCGATATCGGCGGGATCACGCCGGGTTCCATGCCGCCCGACAGTGTCCATATCGACCAGGAAGGCATTCTGATCGATGATTTCCTGCTGGTCCGTGATGGTGTCCTGCTGGAACAGGCGGTGGTGGACCTGCTGTCCGGCGGCCCCCATCCGGCCCGCAACATCGCCCAGAACCTGGGCGACCTGCGTGCCCAGATCGCTGCCAACGCGCGCGGTCGGGACGAGCTGATGAAGATGGTCGATCTTTTCGGGCTCGAAACGGTTCGTGCCTATATGGGGCACGTCCAGCGCAATGCGGAAGAACAGGTGCGCCGCGTGATCGGCGTGCTGAAGGATGGACATTTCGATATCGAAATGGATAACGGCGCGCATATTCGTGTGGCCGTATCCATCGACCGGCGGGCCCGGTCGGCCCGGATCGATTTCACGGGCACATCGGCGCAGCAGCGGGGTAATTTCAACGCCCCGTCCGCCATCGTGCGGGCCGCGGTGCTCTATGTCTTCCGCACCCTGGTGGATGACGACATTCCGCTGAATGATGGCTGTCTGGCGCCGCTGGATATCGTGATCCCCGATGGCTGCATGCTGAACCCTGCCTATCCGGCCGCCGTCGTGGCCGGGAATGTGGAGGTCAGCCAGGCCGTGACCAACGCCCTGTACGGGGCGTTGGGTGTCATGGCGGCGTCGCAGGGGACGATGAACAATTTCACCTTCGGCAACGAGACCCATCAATATTACGAGACGATCTGCGGCGGGTCCGGCGCCGGTCCGGATTTCGACGGGACCGATGGTGTCCATACCCACATGACCAACAGCCGCCTGACCGATCCGGAGGTGCTGGAATGGCGCTTCCCCGTGATGCTGGACGGTTTCCGCCTGCGCGCCGGGTCTGGCGGGGCCGGCCGGCACCGGGGTGGGGAGGGGGTGGAGCGCCGTATCCGTTTCCTGGCCCCGATGACGGCGGCCATCCTGTCCAACAACCGGCGTATCCGGCCCTATGGCCTGTCCGGCGGCGGCGACGCGCAGCCGGGCGGCGCGCGGGTGGAACGGGCGGATGGCGGGGTAGAGGTCCTTTCCGCCACGGCCAGGGCCGCCATGGGGGCCGAAGATGTGTTCGTGATCGAGACCCCGGGCGGTGGCGGCTTCGGCCCACCTGCCTGAGCAGCTTTTCCGAACGCCGCCCACACATGGGCGGGCCCGGACGATCGGCAAACCTGTAGAGTCCGGCAGGTTCCTCCAGGCCAGGCCAAGTGTGGCCCGATCTGGAGGAACCTGCCTAGCTGTGCTGTGAAAAATCGTCTCGCCAGGAACGACCCTTCATGCGAACAGGGAACCAACGACGTGTCCGTATCCGAAGGGCACCACCGGCCGGGCCATCGTGCCCGCCCGCCTCTCCCAGGAGACAGCATCCATGACCGCCCTGCCGCGTGCCCTGCCCATCAGCCCGTCCGACATCAAGCAGGCGGCCGGCGCCCTGTCCGGTCACGTGCTGGAGACGCCCTGCGTCCCATCCCACACCCTGTCGCAACTGACGGGGGCCGAGGTGTGGGTGAAGTTCGAGAATTTGCAGTTCACGGCCAGCTTCAAGGAACGCGGCGCACTGAACAAGCTGCGCAAGCTGACGGCGGCGGAGCGCGCGCGGGGGGTTGTCGCCATGTCGGCCGGCAACCATGCGCAGGGGGTCGCCTATCATGCCGGCCGCCTGGGCATCCCGGCCACCATCGTGATGCCTGAGGGCACCCCCTTCACGAAGGTGGAGCGGACCGAGGAGCATGGTGCCCGCGTCCTGCTGAAGGGGGCCGTCCTGGCCGAGGCGGCGGCCGAGGCCGAGCGGTTGTCGCAGGAAGACGGGCTGGTCTTCGTCCATCCCTATGACGATCCCGACGTGATCGCCGGGCAGGGGACCGTGGGGCTGGAGATGCTGCTGGCCGTGCCCGAGCTGGACACGCTGGTCGTGCCGGTGGGCGGTGGCGGCCTGATCAGCGGCATCGCCATCGCCGCCAAGGCGATGAAGCCGGAGATCCGCATCATCGGGGTGGAGGTGGAAGCCTATCCCGCCATGGAGCAGGCGCTGAAGGGGGAGCCCGTGACGGTTGGCGGCGACACCATCGCCGAAGGCATCGCCGTCAAGAATGTGGGCGCCAACACGCTGGAAATCTGCCGCGCGCTGGTCGATCGCGTGCTGCTGGTGCCCGACGTGGCGGTGGAGGAAGCCGTCGCCCTGTTCCTCAATATCGAAAAGACGGTTGCGGAGGGGGCCGGCGCCGCGGGTCTTGCCGCCCTTCTGGTCCATCCGGAACTGTTTCGCGGGTCGAAGGTCGGCCTGGTGCTGACGGGCGGCAATATCGACAGCCGCATGCTGGCGCAGGTGATCATGCGCCAGCTTGTCCGCGAAAGCCGGCTCATCGCCATCCGCATCGCCATCCCGGACCGCCCCGGCGTGCTGGCCAAGATCACCGGTCTGGTCGGCGATGCCGGCGGCAACATCATCGAGGCCAACCACCAGCGCCTGTTCACCACCACCACCGTCAAGGCCACCGACATCGACCTCACCATCGAATGCCGGTCCAGGCGCCATGCCGAACGGGTGCTGGAAGCCCTGCGCACCAGGGGTGGACTAAAGGTGCAGGTTCTGGCCGGCGGGGTGGAGTGACGGACCGATCGTCGCGCGGTTGGGTGGCGACACCGGCCCAACCGTTGGGCCCCAAGGGCTTGTGTGCGGTCAGGCCGCTCGCACGATTTCCACGCCCACCGCCTCGCATTCCGCGAAGGCGTCCAGTTTTTCCAGGCGGACCAGGGCGGTGCGGGCGCGGTCATTGGCCAGGATGGCGGCGGCCAGCCGTTCGGCCAGGCATTCCAGAAGGTTCGTATGGCCAGCCGTGACCAGGGCGGCGGCGGTTTCGGCCAGGGCGGCATGGGTCCAGGGCGTGGTCGATGGAGCCAGGTCCACTTCCAGGTTGACGCGCAGGCGCTGCGGCTTCACATGCTCGTAATCATAGATGCCGATCAGCGTGGTCACCACGAGGTCGCGAACCACCAGCACGACCTGGGCGCCTTCACGGGCCGGCGGATCGGGTTGGGGGCTGGAAAGCGGGCGCAGCATGGTCTGGAGCATGCGCTGCTGTATCATCGGCACGGCCCGGCGGGCAAGCCGTCCGCGGCGCGCGGCTGCCCCCAGCCAAACGGCGTTGCAGCCGTTTGGCCCTGCCCGTTCGCCATAGTGGCGGGCTGGCGCCGCTGCGTCTAGAGTGCGCGTCGGTTGGTATACATGTCGATCCGGGTCGGGAGGAAAGGGATCTTCCATGCGTTATGAACAGGAAGCGGCGCAAAGGGCGACGGTCTTGCGGCATCTGTCGCAGTCGCTCGCCGGTGCCGTCAGCCTGTTCGAGAAGCAGGAGAGCGTGAAGCTGTCCACCTTCCCGGACTACAAGAAGGCGCGTGCCCGTTACCTTGAAATCCAGGCCATGATCTTCACGATCACGGACAAGGCGGAAGAGGCGCCCAACCGGGGCGTGCCGGCCGAGTTGAAGGGCTGGCTGGTGCGCATGCGGCTGCGGGCCATCACCACGTTCACCCGCCTGTCTCTGGCCTTTTTCCGCGACCCGCCCGACCTGCTGATCCACGCGCTGGGTGCCTATGACCTGTTGCAGGATGAGCGGGTCAGCCTGCTCAGCCTGCTGAACGATTTCGACATGATGCTGATGGAAGCGGCCCTGGACGACAAATCCTCCATGGAACTGGACAAGGTGCGCGTCCAGATCGAGGAGATCGTCAGCCTGCTGGACAATCTGCTGAAGACCGCACCGGCCCCCTTGCGGACCTTCGACTAGCCCGCCCGATGCTCTGCGGCGCTGCCCCTGGCGGCCGGTATCCCCGCTCAGCCGGTGGCGCGCACGCCGCCGCCGGCCAGAAAGCGCGCCTCGAAATCGGCGGCCGGCACGGGGCGGGAGATCAGGAAGCCCTGGATCGTCTGGCAGTCCATGGTGCAGAGCCATTCGCGCTGCGGCTCCGTCTCCACCCCCTCGGCCACGATCTCCAGCCCCAGGCGCTGCCCCAGTTCCAGGATCGTGGCGGCGATGGCCACGTCGTGGGGCACGGATTGCATGAAGCCCCGATCGATCTTCAGCACCGTCAGCGGGATGCGGCGCAGATGCGACAATGAGGCGTAGCCCGTGCCGAAATCATCAATGGCGATGCCCACGCCGATATCATGCAGGATGCGCAGCATGGCGAAATCACCCGTGGCCTGCGTCATGGCCACCGTCTCGGTGATCTCCAGCGTCAGCAGATGCGCCGGCAGGCCCGAGGTGGCCAGGGCCGCACGCACGCGGTTGGGAAACTCCCCATCGGCCAGTTGCCGCGGGCTGACATTGATGGCCACGGGCAGGTCGCCATGCAGGCGGCGCCAATGGGAAGCCTGCCGGCAGGCTTCCCCCAGAACCCAGTCACCGATGGGGCCGATCAGGCCCGTTTCCTCCGCCACGGGGATGAAATCACCGGGGGCGATATAGCCATCCTCCGTCTTCCAGCGCAGCAGCGCCTCCGCCCCTCGCAGGGCCAAGCTGCGCGGATCGACCTTGGGCTGATAGAACAGTTCGAACTCGCCCCGCAACTCCGCGGCGCGCAGCCGTGCCTCCGTGCGCAGCCGCGTCATGGCCTGTTCCGACATCTCGGCGGAGAACATGCGCCAGCAGCCGGTGCCGGCGGCCTTTGCCGCGTACATGGCGACATCGGCACAGCGCAGGATCTGGCGCGCATCCTGTCCGTCGGCCGGCCACAGGGAGATGCCGATCGAGGCGCTAGGATGCAGGATATGCCCATCCAGTTCCAGCGGCCGGGCCAGGGAGGCCAGGACCCGGTCGGCGACCTGGATCGCCTCCTTCGGCTCGCCCACATCCTCCACCACGACCAGGAACTCATCCCCACCCAGGCGCCCCACCGTGTCGGAATGGCGCAGCGTGCCGTCCAGGCGCTGGGCGATGGCCTGCAGCATCTGATCACCCATGTCGTGGCCCAGGCTGTCATTGACATGCTTGAACCGGTCCAGGTCCAGGAACAGCACGGCCACACCGCGCCGCGTGCGCCGGGCCCGGGCCAGCGCGTGATCCAGGCGTTCCAGCAGCAGGGCGCGGTTGGGCAATTCCGTCAGCGGATCGCGGGTGGCGAGCTGGCGCAACTGCCCCTGGCTGTCATCCAGCCGGTCCAGCGTCTCGTTGATGCGCAGGGTCAGGCGGCCCAGCTCATCTTCCTCATGCCCGCGCGGCAGGGGCAGCCGCGTATCGCGGGGGTTGTCGGGGTCGATATCGGCCACGGCCTGTTCCAGCTCGACCAGCGGGCGGGTCAGGAAGCGGTGGAAGACCCAGGTCAGCATCAGCCCCAGCAGGATGTTGCGCAACAGGCCGCCCAGCAGCGAGGTGCCGACGAAGGCGATGTAGTCGGCGGAGATGCGCGCCATGTCCAGGTCGATGCGCAGCAGCCCGATGGGCGGCTTTTCCCGCCCGTCGGGAAGGGGGCGGTAAAGCAGGCGGGTGCCGCGCGCCAGATCGCCGAATACCAGCCGGCCGATCATGCTGTCACCCTGGCCGGTCTGCTCCGTCGGGCGCCGGCGGGACCATAGCGACTGCTGTTCGGAAATGCGGATATCGATACCGGCAATGGCGCCGATGGACAGGGCGGAGGTGCCGATCTGCTGGGCCAGCGCCTCGTCCACGTTCCAGGCGGCCGCCGCGGCGCTGCCCTCCATCAGGTCCAGCACCTGTTCGACCAGCACGCTGGCCTTTCCCCGTTCGCGCCACGTGGCCCATGCCACCTCCAGCCCGCTGAGGAACAATCCGATCAGGCAGGCGGCCAGTACGGCGCGCGCCGCCTGCTTGGCCGCCAATGAACTGCCCAGGCCCTTCAGCATAGCCCTCCCCGGTGGCTTGCGTCCGGCTGCCTATCGCCACCGTTCCGGCCTCCTTGGGGGGGGCGAGGTGCGATATGCAGTCGCGGTCATCATGCCTGAAAACCGCGACGGTTGCACAAGCATTTATCAGTCGCGCGCCCGGTGTCCGAAAAGGGCAGGCGGCTTGTTTTCGGGGATGGATAAGGATAATCGGGCATGAAAAAGGGCCGGCCCCCGCAGCGGGGACCGGCCTTTGGCCAACTTGGTGCTGTCATCGGGCCGGATGGCGGCAGGCACCCCGGGCATGCACCCCCGGGTGGGCACCCCCAGTAGGCACCCCCAGTATGCACCCGGTGGCCCGCGGGGCCGTCGCCGGTCAGGCGCGCTTCAGCTTGCGGAATTCGGCCCACATGGCGGAGGGGTTCTTGTCCAGGTCGAAGGCGCGGGTCTGCCTCGGGTCCAGTCCCTGGCGGCGGCATTCCAGGGCGAACACGTTGGTATTGGCAGGGTCCAGTCCCAGCTCGGCGCAGGCGGCATTGAAGCTGTTCTGGAAATCGGCGCTGTGCATCTTGTCACCTTCGCAGGTTGGACGTTTGTCACGATCGGGGACCATCGTGGTCGGACCGGTAACGGTTGCGGGCCGAAAAGCCCTTGCCTTCACGCATCGCAGCATCGCCGGCCATTGCGGCCAAATTGCGAAGCTGTTGATCCAAAACGATGGCTTTCGCCTATCCAGAACAAATCAAAGGCTGATCTGTTGCAACAGCGAACAACGCATGGCCGATCTTCCGCAGCGCAGGTGAGGGTTGCAGGCCGCCGCCCCTTCCGCCCGAGTCCCCCCTCTCGTCCGGCCCCGCGACTTGTCGGGGGATCGGGTTTGCCGCGGCGGGTATCGCCCGCCAGCATCCGCGATGGCCTTACGGCAGGCCTGTTCGCGGTGGTGGGTCCCCTGAATTCTCTTTCGGCACCTCAAGCGCCGGGCGCCGCCATCCGTCGGCTTGGGCTTGCGGCGCAGGGGCGCCGGGCCGGCAGTCGCCGGCCTTACCAGGGACATGAATCATAAATTCATGTCCCTGGTATTAGGCCAAAATTAAAGCCTTCCCCTGTATGTTTGACCGATGGGCTGGTTCAGGTCATGCTGCTGTGACCGCATCGCTGCTGGATGGGCGGTGTGCCGGAACGGGTGGACAAGGCCCGAAGGACAAGGGTGGCGGAATGCCACCGGGAGGGGCAGGGGCCGAAAACGGACCTGTGCCATTGGTCTGCCCCAATCGGGGAAGAGACTCCGATTTGTCGGTACGTTGAATGTTGTAGTTCGGTGCCAGGACTTGATTGCCGATTGACCCCCTTGGAATGCACGGGAGGACGCGGTGATGGGTGACGGTGAAGCCAGCGAAACAGGGGGCCCTGCGGCCGGTGCGGCTGGGTGCCTTCGTGCGGCCGGCCGCCGGTGCCGCCCCGGTACTTCCGGAACGATTGTCCCGGCGGACCGTTTCAATACGGCTGTTACGGGTGGAGGCTGGGGAGGCCTCGCACAAGGATTTGAACGCCACCGATTTCCAATGCCCCCCGCCGGCGGGCAAGCATGGCGCATGGCCTGCCCATGCCCTCCCATCCGCCCGCCGACCGGCCGCCAGGAAGGAGAGTGCCCATGACCAGTCTGGTCACAGACCTTTTTGCCAGTTACGCCAGTTCGTATGAAAGCCGCCGCGACGTGGAGATGTCGCTGCTGGATTATCTGGAAGGGTGCCGCGACGATCCGCTGATGTATGCCAGCGCTGCGGAAAGGCTTCTGTCGGCCATCGGTGAGCCGGAGATCATTGACACGGCCAGGGATTCGCGTCTGGCGCGCATCTTCATGAACCGCACCATCAAGATCTATCCTGCCTTCGCCGAATTCTACGGCATGGAAGAAACGATCGAGCGAATCGTCGGCTTCTTCCGCCATGCCGCCCAGGGGCTGGAGGAACGCAAGCAGGTCCTGTACCTGCTGGGCCCCGTGGGGGGCGGCAAATCCTCGCTGGCCGAGCGGCTGAAGGCACTGATGGAGGACAAGCCCATCTATGCCCTCAAGGCCGGGGACCAGATCAGCCCCGTCTTTGAAAGCCCGCTGGGCCTGTTCGACCCCGTTACCATGGGGGCCGCCATCGAGGAGAAATACGGCATCCCCCGCCGCCGCCTGACCGGGCTGATGAGCCCCTGGGCACTGAAACGGCTGGATGAGTTCGATGGCGACATCCGCCGGTTCAAGGTGGTCAAGCTGCGTCCGTCGCGCCTGCGCCAGGTCGGCATTTCCAAGACCGAGCCGGGGGACGAGAACAACCAGGACATCTCCTCGCTGGTCGGCAAGGTGGATATCCGCAAGCTGGAGCTTTACAGCCAGAACGATCCCGACGCCTACAGCTATTCCGGCGGCCTGAACCGGGCGAACCAGGGCATGCTGGAATTCGTGGAGATGTTCAAGGCGCCCATCAAGATGCTGCATCCCCTGCTGACCGCCACGCAGGAAGGCAATTACATCGGCACCGAGAATATCGGCGCACTGCCCTTCCAGGGCGTCATCATGGCGCATTCCAACGAGGCGGAATGGCAGAGCTTCAAGAACAACAAGAACAACGAGGCCTTCATCGACCGCATCTGCGTGGTCAAGGTACCCTATTGCCTGCGGGTGATGGAGGAACAGCGCATCTATGAGAAGCTGATCAAGACCTCTGAATTGTCGGGCAGCCCCTGCGCGCCCGCAACGCTGGAGATGCTGGCCAGGTTCACGGTGCTGTCACGCCTGCGCGACCATGGCAATTCCAACCTGTTCTCCAAGATGCGCGTCTATGACGGCGAAAGCCTGAAGGAGACGGACCCCAAGGCCAAGACCCTGCAGGAATACAAGGACGCGGCCGGTGTGGATGAGGGGATGAACGGCATCTCCACCCGCTTCGCCTTCAAGGTTCTGGCCAGCACCTTCAATTACGACAATACGGAGGTGGGGGCCGATCCCGTTCATCTGATGTACATCCTGGAACAGGCCATCAAGCGGGAGCAGTTCCCCGACGACACCGAAAAGAAATACATGGAGTTCATCAAGGCCGAACTGGCCCCGCGCTATGCGGAGTTCATCGGCAACGAAATCCAGAAGGCCTATCTGGAGAGCTACCATGATTACGGACAGAACCTGTTCGACCGCTATGTCGATTATGCCGACGCCTGGATCGAGGACCAGGACTTCAAGGACCCCGACACGGGCCAGTTGCTGAACCGCGACCTGCTGAACCAGGAACTGACCAAGATCGAAAAGCCCGCCGGCATCGCCAACCCCAAGGATTTCCGCAACGAGGTGGTGAAGTTCGCGCTGCGCATGCGGGCATCCAATGGCGGGCGCAACCCGTCCTGGACCAGTTACGAGAAGCTGCGCGACGTCATCGAGAAGCGGATGTTCAGCCAGGTGGAGGAACTGCTGCCCGTCATCAGCTTCGGTTCCAAGAAGGACAGCGAGACGGAGAAGAAGCACAGCGAGTTCGTCGAGCGCATGATGGAACGCGGCTATACCGAGCGGCAGGTTCGCCGGCTGGTCGAATGGTACATGCGGGTGAAGCAGGCGGGGTGAGGGGGTTATAATGGACAGTGAGCGAGTCTCAGTTTCATTCGATGGTAGAGACTGGGTGGTTCGTAGAAATGGGACTTCGCTCACTGCATGTTCAACAAAGCAGGAAGCTCTCCAATTTGCACGGCAACTCTCCACATTCGTTCCTTCGGCTGAACTTAGCGTTCGTAACAAGGGCAACGGAATGGAGAGGTCGCAATTTTATTCAGATGGGAAGGTTTCCAGGCACAGAAAATAGGCCCTCTCCACCGTCATTCCCGCGAAAGCGGGAATCCAGACGACGGTGCTAAATGCGTCTCCGGCTGCTGGACCTTCACCCTGGTTCTGGCTTCCTGCTTTCGCGGGAATGACGGTGGAGGAACGGTGACCGGAAGGGCCATCGAAAGGACGGTGCAACCTTGTTCACCATTGTCGACCGACGTCTCAACCCTTCCGGCAAGTCGCTGGCCAACCGCCAGCGGTTCCTGCGCCGCGCCAAGGAACAGGTGATGCGGGCCGTGCGCGATGCGTCGGCCAAGCGCGGCATCCGCGACATCGATATGGGCGGCGATATCGCCATTTCCCCTGACGGCATCCGGGAGCCGACGCTGCATCGCGCATCCTCGGGCGGGCGGCGTGACCATGTCGTCCCCGGCAACAAGGAGTTCCTGTCCGGCGACAAGATCAAGCGCCCGCCATCCGGCGGCGGCGGTGCCGCGGGCAGCGAGGGGGCCGAGGATGGTGATGGCCAGGACGAGTTCCGCTTCGTCCTCAGCCGGGAGGAATTCATCGACCTGTTCCTGGAAGACCTGGAACTGCCGGACCTGGCCAAGCGCAAGCTGGCCGTGACGGACGCCATGGACTGGCACCGGGCCGGCTATTCGGTTTCCGGCTCGCCCGCCAACCTCAACCTTGTGCGCACCATGCGCAACTCGCTGGCCCGGCGCATGGCCCTGAACCGTCCCACGGGCGACGAGATCAAGGCCCTGCGGCAGGAGATCGATGATCTGGAGCGGACGGGCCGCGACCGGGACCGTCTGGCCCTGGCCAGGGAGGAACTGGAACAGGCGCTGCGGCGGACCCAGCGCATCCCCTATATCGATCCGGTGGACGTGCGCTACAACCGGTTCGCGGCCACGCCGCGCCCGGCGGCCCAGGCCGTGATGTTCTGCCTGATGGACGTGTCGGGCAGCATGACCGAGCATATGAAGGACCTGGCCAAGCGTTTCTACATGCTGCTCTACCTGTTCCTGTCACGGCGGTACAAGCATGTGGACGTGGTCTTCATCCGCCACACCCACCGCGCACAGGAGGTGGACGAGGAGACTTTCTTCTACAGCCCCGAGACGGGTGGCACCGTGGTGTCCACGGCGCTGGAGGAGATGGCGCGGGTGGTGAAGGAACGCTACCCGCCCGCGGAATGGAACATCTATGCCGCACAGGCCAGTGACGGCGACAATGCCCTGTCCGACAATACCCGGACGGCGGAACTGATGGGCGGGACCATCCTGCCCGTCTGCCAGTATTATGCCTATCTGGAAGTGGGGCAGGAGGGGATCAGTCCCGGCCTGCCCTATGGTGGCGGATCGCGGGAAACCGACCTGTGGCGCACCTACAAGACCATCGAGGCCGGCGGCGCGCTGGCCATGCGGCGGGTGACGGAACGGCGTGAGATCTATCCCGTGTTCCGTGAACTGTTCGCCAGGGACAAGGCCGGCCAGCCGGCGGAGGTGAGCGCATGACCCTGACAGCCTTCGACGGCAACCCGCTCTATACCGGTGCCGATTGGGATTACGACAAGGTCCGCCGCGTCTATGACGCCATCGAGAAGGTGGCCGTGGGCGAAATGGGGCTGGATGTCTATACCAACCAGATCGAGGTGATCACGTCGGAGCAGATGCTGGATGCCTATTCCAGCATCGGCATGCCGCTTTTCTACAAGCATTGGTCGTTCGGCAAGCATTTTGCGCGTGACGAGGCCATGTACCGCAAGGGCCAGCGCGGCCTGGCCTATGAGATCGTCATCAATTCCAACCCCTGCATCAGCTACATCATGGAAGAGAACACCATGACGATGCAGACGCTGGTCATCGCCCACGCCGCCTTCGGCCATAATCATTTCTTCAAGAACAATTATCTGTTCCGGCAGTGGACGGATGCCGACGGCATCCTGGACTATCTGTCCTTCGCCAAGGCCTATATCACCCAGTGCGAGGAACGGTATGGCCATGCCATGGTGGAGCGGGTGCTGGATGCCGCCCACGCCCTGATGAACCACGGCGTCCACCGCTATCCCCGCCGCCGCGGCCCCGACCTGCGCAACGAGGAAAAACGCGCACGCGAGCGGCTGGAACATGCCGAGCGCACCTTCAACGACCTGTGGCGCACCGTGCCGACCAAGGCGGGCGGGGCCAGCCCCCTGTCCGACCGCGACCGCCGCCGTGCCGTGCTGGAACTGCCGGAGGAGAATATCCTCTATTTCCTGGAAAAGAAGGCGCCGCGCCTGCAGGGCTGGCAGCGGGAAATCCTGCGCATCGTGCGCCATGTGGCGCAGTATTTCTATCCGCAGCGCCAGACCAAGGTGATGAATGAGGGCTGCGCCACCTATTGCCATTACCGCATCCTGTCCACCCTGCATGAACGGGGGCAATTGACGGACGGCGCCTGGATGGAGGCGATGCACAGTCACACCAACGTGGTGTTCCAGCCCGATTTCGATGACCGGCGCTATGGCGGGATCAATCCCTATGCCCTGGGCTTTGCCATGATGCAGGATATCGAGCGCATCGCGACCCGGCCCACCGACGAGGACCGGGTCTGGTTCCCGGACCTGGCCGGGAAGGGCGATGCCATGGGTGCCCTGCGCGACGCCTGGGCCAATTTCCGGGATGAAAGCTTCATCCTGCAATATCTGTCACCGGCCATCATCCGCAAGTTCCGGCTGTTCCATGTGGCCGATGATGCCAGCGATCCGGAAATGAGGGTGGCCGCCATCCATGACGAACGCGGATACCGGGCCGTGCGTCAGGCACTGGCGCGGCAATATGATATCGCCTGGGCGGAGGCCGATATCCAGATCGTCGATGTCGACCTGGTCGGTGACCGCAAGCTGATGCTGGAACATCACGTGATGAACCAGATCCTGCTGGACGAGGAGGAGGCGCGGCCCGTCATGCAGCATCTGGCCGACCTGTGGGGGTACGAGGTCGTGCTGGCCGAGGTGGAGACGCCCGGTGGCACCCCGCTGCGGCGCATCGCGGTCAGCCCGCGCGTGGTGCTGGGGGGAGGGTGACGCCGTCCTCCCTCCCCGTATCCGCCCGGCACCGGCCGCCAGGGGCAGCCCGGTCAGGCTGCCGCCTTTTTCTGCCCGTCCTTGCCGGCGGCCAGGATTTCGCGGGCCATCTCATCGGCCACGGCGCTGGTCGGCCGCGCCTCGCGGTCGGCGCGCCGGAAAATCTCCGACAAGGTGGCGGGGATACGCTCGACCTGGCGCAGCACGGATTCGCGGTCGTAGGCGTGCGTCACTTCGGCGGACACATTGATGATGCCGCCGCCATTGATGACATAATCCGGCGCGTACAGCACGCCGGCACTGCGCAGGGCCTCGCCCATGGCGTCGGTTTCAAGCTGGTTGTTGGCGCCCCCGGCCACGACCGTGGCCTTCAACTCGGCCAGGGTCCGGGGGTTGATCACAGCCCCCAGGGCGCAGGGCGCATAGACATCGACCTCGGCCGCATGGATGCGCTCCGGGGCCACGGAAACGGCTGCGAACCGGTCGACGGCGCGCTGCACATTGTCGGCGTGGATGTCGGTGACCGTCAGCACGGCGCCGTCATCGGCCAGATGCTGGCACAGATGGCTGCCGACATTGCCCAGTCCCTGCACCGCGACACGCACGCCCTTCAGGCTGTCGGCGCCCAGCTTGTGCCGGGCGGCGGCCTTGATACCCAGATAGACGCCATAGGCGGTGAAGGGCGAGGGGTCGCCGGAGGCGTCATGTCCGCCGGTAAGGCCGGCGACATGCCGTGTGGTCTGGCCCATGGTCATCACGTCGGCAACGGTGATGCCCACATCCTCGGCTGCGATATATCTGCCGCCCAGGCTGTCAATGACGCGGCCGAAGGCACGGAACAGGTCGTCGGACTTGTCCGTGCGGCTGTTGCCGATGATGACCGATTTTCCCCCGCCCAGCGGCAGGCCGGCCATCGCGTTCTTGTAGCTCATGCCGCGCGACAGGCGCAGCGCGTCACGCATGGCCTCCGTGTCGTTGGCATAGGGCCACATGCGACAGCCGCCGCAGGCCGGACCCAGCGCCGTGGAATGCACGGCGATGATGGCCGACAGGCCGGTCGCCGTGTCGCGACCGAAAAGAACCAGCTCGTGATCATCGAAATCGGGGAAATCGAACAGCATGGAAAGGGTCTCCGGCCTGGGGATCGCTGTCACCGCCTCTGCCGTGGGCGGCTTTTACAGCGAAAGTCTAGGCTTGGACGGCTTTCCAGGTCGATTTCGTTGTTCGGCGGGGTTCCGCACGAAACGCACACCGGACAGGGGTTTCGGAAAATTTCCTGTCGCGGGTCCGTTCACATGCCGATCTTGCGTCAGCGTGTGCGGTGCGGATCGCGGCTGGGGGCCGTCAGGACAGGGTCGCGGCGCCCATCCTGCCGGGCGGGATCGCCACCCAGCGTCGGCTCACGGCGGGGCGCCCCCGTGCCTTGCGGCCGGCCCTTGGGTGCGGCGGCGCGGGGGGCGGGCTTCGTGGCGCGCCGGCCGCTGCCCCACCAGAACCCCAGCATGCCGATCAGCAGCGCGCCGACACCGCCGATCAGGCCGTAGCGGACCCAATCGGGGGCGGCGGACAGGCTGAAACCATCCTCGCCCTCCTGCCTGTCCATCATCACCTCGGTCTCGACCCCGCTGGCAGGCGCGGCCGTGGGGCCGTCAAAGCGGCCGGCGATGGTCGTGCCGACATCCCCCCGGTCGACGCCCGAAGCCGGGGCGGGCGTGCTGGCGGCGGGTGGTGCGGCGGTGCGCGGCGGCGACGTTTCCGCCGCCCCGCGCGACACGCCCAGCAGGGTGCTTTCCGTGCCGCCGCCGCGTTCGACGCCGGCGGTGACGGGTGCCGCCTGGGGCCGCACATCCTCTTCCCGCAGGTTCAGCGGCTGGCTGGCGCGGGCCCGGCTGTTAGGGTCGGCCAGATTGCCGACGCCTTGCCGCTCGGGCCTGCTTTCCAGCATGCGGTCGATGGTGGTCTGATCGAGCCGGCCCGTGGCCTTCAGCCCGTTCTTGCGCTGGTAATTGGCGATGGCGGCGGCCGTGGCGCTGTCCATCCGGCCGCTGGCGCGCCCCTGGTAGAAGCCCTGCTGGTCCAGAATCTGCTGCGCCCATTGGATGGTCGCGGCATTCGGCTGGTCCTGCGCGCCGGCCACCGGCACCGCGACAGTCAGCAGCAAGGTCAGGGCCGTGGCGCCGGCCGCGTGACGGAGAAGGGAACGGGCGGAACGGAAACGAACCGGCACGAACACGTCTATGCACCCCTGAGGCGGAACCGACCGAGGACGCCCTTCCTGTGGCGTCGCAGCAAAGGGATGACACCCCGGCCGGTGGATGGCAAGGAAAGAGTGGTCATTCGGCCGGCATGTACCGGAAGGATGGACCGCCCTTCGACCCGATCCTATAATCAGCGGCGATCTTGTCCTTTCGAAGGCCGATTTGTCCGCATCGCCCCCACCTCATCAAGACAGCCACGCTTTGCCGCCGGACCTGATGGTGGCCGGCGGCGCGTGGCTTCTGATCATGACGCTGCTGGACATCCTGCTGCTGGGGCCGTCGCCGACCCTGCTGGGGATGCGGCTGCTGGGCGTCGTGGCGCTGTCCTTCTGGTCCTGGCGTGGCGGGCGGGGGCCATCCTGGCTGGGCCCGCTCTGGCTGGCGGTTACCATGCTGGGCCAGGTTTGCGCTGCCTATATGTGGGCCCGCGGGGATGCGGGCGCGCTGGTCATGGGCGGCGGCATGCTGGCGGGCTTCCTGCTGCTGCCGGTGTCCGCGCCGATCATCCGCGGCTTCGGTGCGGCCGGCCCGGCCCGGGCCGGGGCGCCAGCCGAAGCGGGCGTGCCGGTCGCCATCCTGCATCTGACCGCCGACAGCCTGTCCAGCCGACTGACCGGCATGGAAGTGGAGCTGGAGGCGCTGGCGGCGGCGCCGGGGACCCCGGCCCAGGCCATTCAGCTTCGCCTGTTGCGCAACGAGGTGGCTGAGATGCGGGCCCTGGTCCGGCAACGGCTTGGTGAGCGGGGGGGGAGGCCGCCCCGCCGCCGGCACCCGAGCCGCCGCCCGCCGTCCAGGCCCGGCCGGCACCCGTCGCCCCCAACGGCCTCTCGGCCCTGGTCGTGGATGACGACCCCGTGGGGCGCACGCTGGTGCGGTTGTTGCTGGAACGGGCCGGCTATTGGGTGGAGGAGACCGACGATGCCAAGATGGCGCTGGAGATGGCCCTGATGGAAGGGCCGGATGTAGCGCTGATCGCCGCGCGCATCGGCCGGCACAGCGGCCTGGCCCTGTCCTGGTGCATCAGGCGCGGCGGCGGACCGCCCGTGATCCTGATGCGCGCCCGCGTGGATATCGTGCCGGACCGGCTTCGCGCACGGGCCGGGCTGTCAGGCATGCTGACCAAGCCCGTGACGCCGGAGGGGCTGGCCGAGCGCCTGGGCGCCATTCTGGAAAGGCGGGGGCAGGTGGCGGCATCCCCGCCGCCGGCATCATCATCGGCACCGCCATCCGTGCCGTCCTCCCCGCAAAGGGGCCCGGCCGTGCTGGACCTCGCCGTGCTGGATGAGCATCTGACCCTGCTGGGGGCCGAGCGGGTGGCGCAGATCATCGACAGTTTCACCCGCAACGCTCCGGCCACCCTGGACCAGATCGACCAGGCATTGCAGGATGGGGATGTGCCGGCCCTGGGCCGTGCCGCACACAAGCTGGCGTCCGGCGCCCTGACGGTGGGCCTGCCGGCGCTGGCCACCCTGGCCAAGGCCGCCGATACGGCCGCCAAGCGGCAGGACGGTGCCGCCGCCCGTGATCATGCCGGCCAGATCAGGTCGGCCTTCACCGCCGGCATGGCGGGCCTGGCCGCCTTCCGGCGGGACAGGCTGTCGCGATGATGACGGGCCGCGACGGACCGGTCAGGCCTGGTCCGTGACCTCGGCCGCCAGGCGATAGCCCAGGCCCTTTTCCGTCAGGATGACATCCATCGAGCCGCTATCCTGCATCTTGCGGCGCAAGCGGCTGACCAGCACATCGATGGTGCGGTCGTTGGGATTGCGGTCGGTGCCGCTGACCGCGTCGATCAACTGGTCGCGCGTCACGACCCGCCCGCCGGAGCGCACCAGCAGGCCCAGCAACTCGAACTCCCCGCGCGTCACGCGCACTTCCAGGCCCTGCGGATCGACCAGACGGCGGCGGGCCAGATCCATGGTCCAGCCCGCGAAATAGCGCACCGTTCCTTCGGCCTTATGCATCTTGCTGGGATGGGTCCGGCGCAGAAGGTTGCGGGCGCGGGCCAGCAATTCCCGCGGGTTGGGCGGCTTGGTCACATAATCGTCGCCGCCTGTTTCCAGGCCGAACACGCGGTCGCCGTCATTGGCACGCTGGGTGACGATGATGATGCCGACATTCGATATCTCGCGGATGCTGCGCGCCAGGCTGAACCCGTCCTCGTCCGGCAGTTCGATGTCCAGCAACACCAGATCGGGCGGCTGGCGCTGCATCACCTCCCGCGTCTGCTTTCCATTCTCGGCTTCTGCCACCAGGAAGCCGGCCTGATGGAAATACCCGGCCAGCAATGCGCGGGTTGCGGGCTCGTCCTCAACGATCAGGACCAGCGGGGCATCGGCGATCTCGGCCATCCGGAAAAGGCTCCATAAAGGGGACAAGAAGCGTCGGTCACGACACGCAGGCCCTTCGCCTATACCCGGTTTTGTCTGAAAAATGAAGCCGTTGGACGGTGCTACACCTTCTTTGGGGCAGCCTTTCCAACGGCGTGGCAGATGGGTTTGCTATCTTAAATTGTTCATATTCGGCATAAATAAAACCGCAATGGGTTGCCCCTTCCCCTCTATGGGCTCGCCATGGATGGCAGGAAGGGGCGAGGCCTCAGGCCCCCAGTTCCAGAAGGGAGGCATTGCCGCCGAACGCCGTGGTGTTGACCGTCAGCGTCTTTTCCGTCACGAAACGATGCAGGTAGTGCGGGCCGCCGGCCTTCGGCCCCGTGCCCGACAGGCCTTGGCCGCCGAAGGGCTGCACGCCCACGACAGCACCCACCATGTTGCGGTTGATATAGGTATTGCCGACCGGCAACGCCTTGAACAGGTTGTGGGCGCGTCCTTCCAGCCGGCTATGCACGCCGAATGTCAGGCCATAGCCCGTGGCCGCGATCTCCGCCACCACCTTATCCAGGTCCGACGCCTTGAAACGGACAAGGTGCAGGATGGGGCCGAACACCTCCCGTTTCAGGCGTGACAGACCGTCGATCTCGTAAAGGCGCGGTCCGAAGAAGGTACCGTCGCGCAGGATTTCCGGGACGGAAACGGCCTTGACCAGCCGGGCCTCGCCATCCATCCGGGTGGCATGCTTCACCAGGATGTCGCGGGCGTCGTCATCGATGACGGGGCCGATATCGGTCGTGATCTCCATCGGATCGCCCAGCCGGATCAGGTCCATGGCACCGGCCAGCATGTCGGCCAGCTTGTCGGCGATCTCTTCCTGCGCGAACAGGACGCGGGTGGCGGAACAGCGCTGGCCCGCCGACAGGAAGGCGGAGGTGATGCAATCATCCACCACCTGTTCCAGCAGGGCGGTTGAATTGACGATCATGCAATTCTGGCCGCCCGTTTCGGCGATCAGCGGCACGATGGCCCCCTCGCGGTCGGCCAGGCTGCGGTTGATGGCGCGGCCCGTTTCGGTCGAACCGGTGAAGCAGACGCCGGCCACGCGCCGGTCGGCCACCAGCGGTGCGCCCACCGTTTCACCGTCGCCCGGCAGAAGATGCAGCACGTCACCCGGCACACCGGCCCGGTGCAGCAGGCGCACGGCTTCGGCGGCGACCAGCGGCGTCTGCTCGGCGGGCTTGGCGATGACGGCATTGCCGGCGACCAGCGCCGCCACCACCTGGCCCGTGAAAATGGCCAGCGGGAAGTTCCACGGGCTGATGCAGGCGAAGACGCCGCGGCCGGTCAGATGCAATTCGTTACGCTCCCCCGTCGGGCCGGGCAGCAGGACCGGCTTCAGCCCGGTGCGGGCCTGGACGGCATAATAGCGGCAGAAATCCACGGCCTCCCGCACCTCCGCCACGGCGTCGGGCAGGGTCTTTCCAGCCTCGCGCGACAGCAGGGCCAGCAGGGCCGGCATGTCCTCTTCCATCAGGTCGGCAGCGCGTTCCAGGCAGGTGGCCCGGTGGTCGGCGCCGGCCCGGTCCCAGCCGGGCTGGGCCGCTGTGGCCAGCGACAGGGCCTGTTCCACCGCCTGCGGACCGGCCGACACGACCGTGCCGACCTGGCGGGTAGGCCTGGCCGGGTCGGACACGGGCAGGACCGGCCCGTCCAGCGTCTGCCCGCCCACGATGGGACCGGCCGTCCAGGGGCGGGTCAGCGCGGCTTTCATGCTGGCCTGCAACGCTTCCACCTTCTCCGGTGCGGTCAGGTCGAAGCCCTTGGAATTGGCGCGTTCCGCACCATAGATGTCGGCGGGCGTGGGGATGCGCGGGTGACGCAGCATGCCTTCTCTCTCCAGGAAAGCGGCCGGATCGGCCACGACGTCGGACACGGGTATGTCCGGGTCCATATAGGCGTTGACGAAATTGCTGTTGGCGCCGTTCTCCAGCAGGCGGCGGACCAGATAGGGCAGCAGGTCCTCATGCGTGCCGACGGGCGCATAGATGCGCACGCGCGGCATGTCCGGGAACACCTCCCGCGTCGCGGTATAGAGCAGTTCGCCCATGCCGTGCAGGCGCTGGAACTCCAGGTCGCGATTGTCGCCGGCCAGATGCAGGATGGCGGCGATGGTATAGGCATTGTGGGTGGCGAACTGCGGATAGATGGCGTCCTGCGCGGCCAGCATCTTGCGCGCGCAGACAAGATAGGACAGGTCCGTGGCCGCCTTGCGGGTGAAGACCGGATAATCATCATGGCTGGCGATCTGCGACAGCTTGATTTCGGTATCCCAATAGGCCCCCTTGACCAGCCGCACCATCAGACGGCGGCCGGCCGACCGGGCCAGCGCCACCAGCCAGTCGACCAGGATATGGGTGCGCTTGGAATAGGCCTGGATGGCCAGCCCCAGCCCGTTCCACCCGGCCAGGTCCGGATCGTGGGACAGCGCGGACAGGACGTCCATCGACAGGTCCAGGCGGTCGGCCTCTTCCGCATCGATGGTCAGGTTGATGTCCCAGCACCTGGCCTGCTGCGCCAGCCCTTTGACGGCCGGTACCAGGCGTGCCAGCACATCGGCCTTCTGCGCCTGCACATAGCGCGGGTGCAGGGCCGACAGCTTGATGGACACGCCCGGCGCCGCCACCGGCCCGCGGCCCGCAGCCTCCGCCCCGACGGCGTCGATGGCCTTGACATAGGCATCCAGATACCGGTCGGCCTGTTCCCAGGTGCGGGCGCCCTCGCCCAGCATGTCATAGGAATGGACGGTCCCGGCCGGCCTGGCCTTGCGGGCCTCCGCCATGGCTTCCCGAATGGTGCGGCCCAGCACGAAATGGCCGCCCATGACGCGCATGGCCCGGCCCATGGCCGTGCGGATGACGCTTTCGCCCGACCGGGCGACCAGACGTTTCAGGAAGCTGCCGGCGTCGCGTTCCCCGCCGCGCTCCAGGTCGGTGATCTTGCCCGTCAGCATCAGGCCCCAGGCGGCGGCATTCACAAAGGCACTGTCGCTGCGGCCCAGATGGGCATCCCACTGGCCCTGCGCGATCTTCTCGGCGATCAGCCGGTCGGCCGTATCGGGATCGGCGATGCGCAGCAGGCATTCGGCGATGCACATCAGGGCGATGCCCTCATTGTTCGACAGGCCGAATTCCTGCAGGAAATTATCCAGCGGCCCCAGTTCCCGGCGGCGCTTGCGGGCGGCGTTCACGATGGCCACGGCACGCTCATGCACGCCCTGGCGCTCGGCCGCGGACAGCCCGTGCGCCCGCAAAAGCCGCGAGACGGCGGATACCTCGTCGGCATGTTTGGTGGCGCGCAGGGCCGCGCGCAATTCGCCCAGGCTGGCGGTGGTCATCGCCGTCACTCCGTTGGCCGTTCGTGTGGTGAAAGTCACCGCATTATGGCAAGAAAGCTGTGTGATTTTTCTCCAAATATAGGGAATATGCAGGATATAATATGGATAAAGCGCCAATTTGCCGGACGAAATGATGACAAGCGATCCAGGGGCCGCGAAGCTCGACCGCATCGACCAGAACATCCTGCGCATCCTGCAGGAAGAGGGCCGGATATCGAATGTGGAACTGGCCCGCCGCATCCACCTGTCGCCCACGCCCTGCCTGGAACGTGTGCGCCGGCTGGAGCGCGAGGGTTATATCCGCCAATATGTGGCCTTGCTGGACCCCGACCGGCTGGAACGGCCGCTGGCCGCCTATGTCGAGGTGCGGCTGGATCACACCACGTCCGATGCGTTCCGGATCTTCGCCGATGCCATGCGCCGTTTCGATGATGTGCAGGAAGCGCACATGGTGGCGGGCGGCTTCGATTACCTGATCAAGGTGCGGGTGGCGGACATGGCCGATTACCGCGCCTTCCTGGGTGAACTGACATCCATCAAGGGGGTATCGCAGACCCATACCTATATGGTGATGGAAGAGGTCAAGAACACCCATGTCCTGCCCGTGCCGGGGCGGTGACAATCAGGAATTCCCCACCCAGGTAAGGATTTAATCCAGTATTTTCAGCACCTTGCGGATGCCTAGCGCGTTGGTCAGCACATAATCGTCGGCCCGGTGCAGGTCTTCCACGCTGACGGGCCGCTCCTGCGCCCGCCAGTTGCGGACCAGGGCGGCGCGCATGGTGCCGGGCAGGGCACCGTCGGAAACCGGCGGGGTGACCCAATGGCCGTCCAGCGAAAGAAACAGGTTGGCGGCCGTGGCTTCCGCCACGCGGCCCTGGCTGTTCAGCAGGATGGCATCGTCGGCCCCGCGGGCCGTTGCTTCGCGCCGGGCCAGGATGCTGTCCAGATAATTGAGTGTCTTCAGCCGCGAGAGGGGCGATTTCTCGTTGCGGCAGGTGGTGCGGGCAATCACCAGCCGGGCCGGCGGCGCCTCTGCCGGGATGCGGCCGGCGGCCAGCATCAGGGTGGGTGCCGGCACCTCCGGCCGGGGCAGGCCGCGCGGGCCGGGACCGGCTGTCAGCGTCAGGCGAACCGCCGCTTCCGTCAGGCCGTTGGCGCCGGCCAGACCCAGGATGGCGTCATGCAGGCCCGTATCGTCCAGCGGCACGGGCAGGCCCAGGAAATCCGCCCCTTCGCGCAGGCGCTTCAGATGGGCGTCCAGGCGCAGCGGTACGCCGGCCTTCACGGCGATGGTCTCGAACAGCCCGTCGCCCAGCGTCAACCCCCGGTCATGGGCCAGCAATGCCGGCTTGTCGGCGGCCAGGAACGCCCCGTTCAGCCAGATGACGCTCATGCCGCTTCCTCCTGTTCCCGGCTGGCGACCGGGGGCCAGGCCATGGCCGGGTCGAAGGCGGTCAGCAGCGCGCGCGCCTTGGTCAGGCTTTCCTGATATTCCTCTTCCGGGTCGCTGTCGGCCACGATGCCGCCGCCCGCCTGCACCTGCACCCGGTCGCCGGCCAGGGCGGCGGTGCGGATGACGATGGAACTGTCCATCGCCCCGTCCCAGCCGATCCACATGACCGACCCGCAATAGGGGCCGCGCCGTGCGGGTTCCAGTTCGTGGATGATCTCCATGGCGCGGATCTTGGGCGCCCCCGTGATGGATCCGCCGGGGAAGGTGGCGCGCAGGAGGTCCAGGGGCCCCAGGCCGGACCGCAGCTGCCCGGTCACCACCGATGTCAGGTGATGCACCGTGCGGTAGCTTTCCAGTTCCCACAGGCCGGGCACCCTGACGCTGCCGATATCGGCCACGCGAGAGAGATCGTTGCGCAGCAGGTCGACGATCATCAGGTTTTCCGCCCGGTCCTTTTCCGAGGCCAGCAGTTCGGCGGCGAGGTTCGCGTCACGGACGGGATCGGCATGGCGGGGCCGGGTGCCCTTGATGGGCCGTGTCTCGATCGCGCCACCGGCCGACAGCGACAGGAACCGTTCCGGGGAGCCGGAGGCCACGGCCCGCCCGCCGCCCAGATCCAGGAAGGCCGAAAACGGGGCGGCCATGCGCGGGCGCAGGCGGCGATAGGCATCCCAGGCCGTGACACCGGGGCGCAGCCGGCCCAGGAACCGCTGGGTCATGTTGGCCTGGTAGATGTCGCCGGCGCGGATATAGTCCAGGATGCGGGCCACCCGGTGGCGATAATCCGCCGGGTCCAGTTCCGCCTGCCAGCCGGGCGGGCGCATCAGCCCGTCACCCGTGTCCGGCGGCAGGGCGGGGGCGGCGGCCAGCCGGTCCGCCAGATCCCGGGCCAGACGTCGCGCCAAGGCGGGCCGGGCGGCGGGATCGGCCTCGCGCTCCCCCCCGCTGATCACCCACCCCGTTCCCGTCGCGTGGTCGAGCACGGCGACGGTGTCGTACAGCCCGAAAGCCATGTCAGGCAGGTCCAGGCCCATGGCATGCGGGGGTGGCAGCCGTTCCAGATGGCGGCCCAGCTCATACCCCATGAAGCCGATGGCACCGCCGGTGAAGGCGGGCAGTTCCCCGCCCGCGGCCGGACGCGCGAAAGGGCGCAGGGCCTGTTCCAGGGCCGTGAACGGATCGGCGGCCAGGGGACCACCGTCGCGCAGCACCCTCCCGTCCCCGGCCGCTTCGATCCAGGCGAAGGGATCGGCGGCCAGGATGCTGTAGCGGGCCCGCCCGGCATCGGCGGCCCCGCCATCCAGCAAGACGGCACCGCGCCGCCCGGCCAGCGCACCGAAGGCCGCCATCGGGTCGGACAGGCAAAGGGGCAGGACATGGGGCAGGGCGGGGCTGGTCATGCGCGCCACGTTAGCGGCAGGCGGGGCGTTCAACAATGCCCTTGCGCGGCATCGATGCTCCCCCGTCTGTCATCGCTTCTCGTCCAGCAGCCTTTCCATCTGGTCCATGATGGTGTTCATCCGGCGCATCAATGCCTCATAGGGGGCGGGGGTGGCCAGGTCCACGCCCGCCTTCTTCAGAAGCTGATAGGGATATTCCGCCCCGCCGGCCTTCAGCACGGCCAGGTAATTGTCACGTTCCCTGGCGCCGCCCTTTGCGATCTGCTCGCTGAAATAGGCGGCCGCCGCGATGGAGGTGGCATACTGGTAGACATAGAAGGGCCGGTAGAAATGGCTGACCATCTGCCATTCGGCGCAATATTTCGGGTCGATCTTCATCACGCCCTGTTCGTCGCCCTGATAGCGCTTCAGCAGGTCGCAATAGATCGCCGTCATCCGTGCGCCTGACAGCGCCTCTCCCCGCTCCGCCGCGTCATGGGTGGCCAGTTCGAATTCGGCGAACATGGTCTGACGGAAATAGGTGCTGCGCAGGCTGTCCAGGGCATGGCCCAGATAGAACAGCTTCTCTTCCCTGGTTTTGGCCCCTTTCAGCATATGGTCGGCCAGCAGCATCTCGTTCGTCGTCGATGCAACTTCCGCCACGAACAGGGAATAGCTCGCGGTCTCGAATGGCTGGCTGGCGTTGGCAAGCTTGGTGTGCATGCCGTGGCCCCATTCGTGGGTGAATGTCGAGACGCTGTCGAACGTGTCCTGATGGTTCAGGAAGACATAGGGGTGCACGCCATAGACGCTGGTCTGATAGGCACCCGGCCGCTTGCCGTCGGCCGGGTACACATGCATCCAGCGGCCGTCCAGCGCTTCCTCCAGCCCCTTCACATAATCCTGGCCCAGCGGTTTGGCCGAGGCCAGTGTCAGGCGGCGCGCCTCGTCGATGGGGAAGCTGCGGTCCAGATGCACCAGCGGCGGATAGATATCGTAATAATGCAGGTCCGGCAGGTCCAGCATCCGCTGGCGCAGCTTCAGATACCGGTGGAGCGTGGGCAGGGCCTTGTTGGTTTCCGTCACCAGCGTGCGATAGACCGTTTCCGGAATGTCGTTGGCGGCCAGCGACGCCGCCACGGCGGTGGGATAGTGGCGCAGCCTGGCCATCGCCGTGCCAGCCTGGATACGGTTGGCCAGCAGGCTGCCATTGGTGTTGCTGTACTGGCCGAACCTGGTCCAGAACGTGTCGAAGGCCTGCTTGCGCACGGCGCGGTCCGGGCTCTCCCGCAGCCGGGAATAGCCGATCTGGTTGATCTTGACGCTGGACCCGTCGGCCAGCGTGATGCTGGGCCAGTCGATGTCGGAACTGGTCAGAAGCTGGAAGGTGGTGCCGGCGCCGTACATGGCCGGGCCGACGGCGGCCAGGGCCGCCTCCGTATCGCGGGTCAGCGTATGGGGTTTGTTGCGCAGCGCGTCACGCAGGGCGAAGGCGTGCTTCTGCAACCCCTTGTCCAGGCGGATGAAGGCTTCGATCTTGTCATCGCCGATATCCTGGATTTCAGGGTCCAGCCAGGCCGTGGCGGCCCCGATGTCGGCGCCCAGTTGCCGGATCACGCTGCTGCCTTCCTGGGCAGCATTATCGCGGGCATCCGTGCTGAACTGCGTCGACATGTAGACGGCCAGCCGGTAGAAGCGCAGCCGCACCGCGGAAATCTGATCCAGCCCGGCCCGCAGGCTGGCGGCGTCATTGCCCAGCGTGCCGCGCAGCGCCAACAGGCGCGGGATGGCGTCGGCCACCGACTGGCGCTCGGCATCCCAGGCGGCGCGGTCCTTGAAAAGCGGGGTCAGGTCCCAGACATCACGGTCCGGGGCCGGGACGCCGGCGGCCGGTCGGGACTGGGCCTGTGCCATGGCGGCGGCGGGGATGATGGCGGCGGCGGCCAGCGCGATGGCGGCCGCACCGGCCAGGCGGGTGCGGAAGACAGACAGGGTCATTTCTCGGCCTCTTGATTTTGCCGTGAGGTATCGCAACGGACGGGCATGGGCAACGGTTCCCGAGAACCTGGGCGCAAGCCTGGGGCGTGGCGGGTGCGGAGGACCCGCCCGGCACCGGCGGGGGGGCCGGTACCGGGCGATTGCCAACGGCTTTATACCAAGGTGCGGTGAGTTGAACTCATCGCAACCTGGTTGGCGCGCCCATGCGCGCGCAAGCCCAGCCGCCGGATGGCGGCGCCCGGCGCATGAGGGATGCATTGATCAGGCCATAGGGTCTGATCAATGCAGATACGTATTACGGGGCCAGCAGCTTTTCCATCTGGTCGATTGTGGCGTCCATGCGCCGGATCAGCGCCTGATAGGGCGCGCCGGACGCCATGTCCAGCCCGGCCCTGGCCAGCAGCGGCACCGGATATTCCGACCCGCCGGCGCGCAGCACGTTCAGATAATTCTCCCGTGCCTTGGCCCCGCCCTTGACGACCTGTTCGGCGAAATAGGTGCCGGCCGCGATGGAGGTGGCGTACTGGTAGACATAGAAGGGGCGGTAGAAATGCGGGATGAAGGCCCATTCCGCACAATATTTCTCGTCGATCTGCATCACGCCCTGGTCGTGGCCGTGATACTTCTTCAGCAGGCCGCAATAGATTTCGGTCATCTTGGCGCCCGACAGCGCCTCGCCCCGTTCCACCGCATCATGGGTGGCCAGTTCGAATTCGGCGAACATGGTCTGGCGATAGAAGGTGGCCCGCAGATTCTCCAGCGACTGGCCCAGATAGAACAGCTTCTCTTCCTTGCTCTTGGCCTTCGACACCAGGTAATCGGTCAGCAGCATTTCATTCGCCGTGGACGCGATTTCCGCCACGAACAGCGAATAGCCGGCCAGTTCATAGGGCTGTGCCGCCTGTGCCAGGGCCGAATGCATGCCGTGGCCCCATTCATGGGCATAGGTGGACATCGAGTTGTAATCGTCCTGATGGTTCAGGAAGACATAGGGATCGACGCCATAGGTGCCCCAATGGTAGGCACCGCTGTCCTTGCCCTCGGCCGGCAGCACATGCATGGTGCGCCGCGATGTCAGTTCCGCCAGCCGGTCGGTATAGGCCTTGCCCAGCGGCTTGGTGGCGGCCAGCGTGATGGCCCGCGACTCATCCAGCGTGTATTTCTTGTCCAGCGACACCATGGACGGATAGATGTCGTAATAATGCAGGTCGGGCAGGCCCAGCATCTTCTGCCGCAGCTTGAAATAGCGGTGCAGGGTGGGCAGGCCCTTGTTCGCCTCTGCCACCAGGGTGCGGTAGACGGATTCGGGAATGTCGTTGGCGGCCAGCGACGCGGCCACAGCCGTCGGATAGGAGCGCAGCTTGGCATCGATGGCGCCGGCCTGGACGGCGGCGTTCAGCGTGTTGCCCATGCTGGTCGCATACTGGCCGAACTTGGTCCAGAACGTGTCGAACACCTGCTTGCGCACGGCGCGGTCGGCATGCTGGCGCAGCGCCTGATAGCCGGCCTGGTTCAGCTTGCGTTCCGTCCCGTCTGGCAGGGTGATCTGGGGCCAGTCGATATCGGCATTGGCGAGCGCGGAATAGGTGTTGCTGGCGGCCCCCATCACGGGGCCATAGGCGGCAAGCGCCGCCTCCGTCTCCGCTGACAGGGTGTGCGCCTTCAGGCGCAGGATGTCGTGCAGGCGGAAGGCGTGCTTCTCCAGCCCCTTGTCGGCCTTGATGAAAGCTTCGATCTTCTCAGCGCCGATGGTCTGGATTTCGGGCGACAGCCAGGCGATGGCGGCCTGCCCCTGGGCGGCGAGCGACTGCGAAAGGCTCCAGCGTTCCTGGAAGGTGGGATTGCGCGTATCGGTCGAATATTGGAAATAGGCGTAGACCATCACCTTTTCCACCATGTGGCCCACGGTGGACATGCGGTCCAGGGCGGTGCGCAAGGTGGCGGCGTCGGTGCCCAGTGTGCCCTTCAGCCCCGAAACCCCCGGCAACTCAGCCAGCGCCTGCTGGCGCCCGGCCTCCCAGGCGGCGTCATCCTTGAATATCGGGGTCAGATCCCAGACATAGCGCGGATCGACGGCCGGCTTCGCGTCGGCCGCGGCGGCCGGCGTTTCCTGGGCACCCGCCACGGCCACGGGGGCCAGGGCGGCGACCAGCGCCAGCGCCGTGGCGCCCAGCAGGCGGCGGGTGGCGGCGGTGAGGGTATGGCTGTTTGGCATGTGCATGCTGTTCCCTGTTCGGCTGCTTTGCTTTTCCCGTGGGGCCGTCCTTATTCGGGGGGCCGGCACGGTTTGATTGCTGTGCGGTCTTTTATAGGCCGGGTCCGGGCCCATAGGCGCGGAATTTTGTAACGGGGTGGTTTCAGGAGCCGGCCCCGCCCTGTTATGCTGCGCGTCTGCATTGTAACCGCCGGACATACTGCCCATCATGACCGTCATCCGCGCCGTGGCCGCCGCGAAGCTGAACCTCTACCTGCATGTGCTGGGCCGGCGCGAGGATGGGTACCACCTGCTGGACAGCCTGGTCGGATTCGCCACGGCCCATGACGTGGTGGAGGTCGAAAGCACCCCCTATTTCAGCCTGTCGCTGCATGGACCCAATGCCCTGACCCTCCTGATGGAGGATACGGACAGCAATCTGGTGACGCGGGCCGCCAAGGGCCTGGCCGCCGCCCTGGGCCGCCGGCCGGAGGTGACGGTCAAGCTGACCAAGAACCTGCCGCTGGCATCGGGCATCGGCGGCGGGTCCGCCGATGCGGCGGCCACCCTGCGCGCCCTGTGCGCCTTGTGGGATGTGCCCCCGGATAGTCCCGCCGTGCTTGACCTGGCTGCGCGGCTGGGGGCCGATGTGCCTGTCTGCCTGCACGCGCGCACGGCCCATTTCGGCGGCACGGGCACCGATCTGGCGCCGGCACCGGCCCTGCCGGAGGAATGCTGGGTCGTGCTGGTCAATCCCGGCGTGGCCGTGCCCACGCCCGCCGTGTTCCAGGCCCGCGACGGCGCCTTTTCCGCGCCGGCGCGGCTGGAGATGGAAGCGGCCGACGCCGCGGAACTGGCGGGCCTGTTGAAAGACGGGCGGCGGAACGATCTGGCCCCGGCGGCCGAACGGTTGAACCCCGTCATCGGGCAGGTGCTGGCGGCCCTGGAATCGACGACGGGCTGTCATCTGGCCCGCATGTCGGGCAGTGGGGCCACCTGCTTTGGCCTTTATACCTGTGCCGACCGCGCCGTGGCGGCGGCTGCCCTGATTTCCCGGGCCCGCCCGAGATGGTGGGTGCAGCCGGGTGCGCTGCTGAACGACCTGTCGGGGCTGGAGGTGCTGGAAGGTGCCACCCTGCTGGACTGGCCCTGACGCGCCGCCACCGGCCCATGCCTGAGGTTTTGAGGACCCCGGTTTTTTCGAGGAGTTGAGCGATCCCATGTCCCGCATCGACACGTCCCGCCCCTTCCTGCCTGTGAACATCGCCGTGCTGACGGTGTCCGACACGCGCGACCTGTCCGATGACAAATCGGGCGACACGCTGGTCGAACGGCTGACCAGCGATGGCCATGCCCTGGCCGGCCGCGCCATCGTCCGCGACGATGTGCGTGCCATCATCGATCAGCTTCGCCAATGGATCGCCGACCCGCAGGTCGATGTCGTCATCTCCACGGGCGGCACCGGCCTGACGGGCCGCGACGTGACGCCGGAAGCCTTTGAAAGCCTGTTCGAGAAGACGATCAACGGCTTTGGCGAGATGTTCCGCATGTTGTCGTATCAGAAGATCGGCACCTCTGCCCTGCAATCCCGCGCCACGGGCGGTCTGGCCGGCGGCACCTATCTGTTCGCCCTGCCGGGCAGCCCCAGCGCCTGCCGCGACGGCTGGGACCTGATCTTGAAATTTCAGCTCGACAACCGCCACCGGCCCTGCAACCTCGTGGAACTGATGCCGCGTTTGCAGGAGAGGTGAGGGGGCACCATCCTAACATCGGCCGTCACCGCCGCCCGGTCATTCCAGGGCTTCCCAACGGTTCAAGTCTTCGGCTTCCATCGGTTTCAGAGAATCCGGGACGGCGCCCACCTTGCCGCGCAGGATGCCTGTCTTGAAGATGGAGGCGGTCGGATCGCCTGGTGTCTCGCCGCTACGCCGGGGGTATTCTGGTGGGTCGCATCCCCCATGATCCACCCCCGGCTAATCTCCTGCCGCGAACGGTGCGTGGGCGCTCGCCCCTTTGGCACCCGAGGTGCCTTGCTGGACAGGTTTTAGTCTGAACCCTATGATCCAAGCTGTTTCGATGGGTAGAGGTGCGCCATGAGCGGGAATCTTTATGAGACGGATTTCTATGCCTGGGCTAATGAGCAGGCGGCCCTGCTGCGGGCGGGCAAGCTGTCGGCGGCGGACATCGAGAATATTGCCGAGGAAATCGAGAGCATGGGCAGGACCGAGAAGCGTGAGCTTGCCAATCGTCTCACCGTTCTGCTGCTGCACCTTCTGAAATGGCAGTTCCAACCGCTGCGTCGTGCCAATTCCTGGCGAACCACAATCAGGGTGCAGCGCCGGGACCTTGTCGTTCATCTGAAAGACAACCCCAGCCTGAAGGCCAAGGTGGGTGAGGCGATTGAACAGGCTTACGGTACGGCCGTGATCCAGGCCGCCGATGAAACCGGGATGCCGGAAACCACATTCCCGGCGGAATGCCCGTGGTCGTTTGGCCAGATTATGGATATGGAGTTCTGGCCGGATGAGCACTGATATACCCAAATGACCAGAGAATCCTCGAAATCTCTTGTTTAAGCCTCTGAAAATGAAGGAAAATGTGAGATCTCTCCCGGGATTCTCTGAGGGGCGCAGTATACCAAATCCCGGCGAGTTGTTTCATCGGGATTTGGTATGGCGGCGACTGCCGCCGCGCACCACGTGGCGCGCGCCCGAGCTGTTGGCATGTGGGCGCCGGCGCTTGAGGTGCCGAAAACCTTGACCATCGGGCAGGGTCAAGGCGGATTGGTACTACGCCGCCGTCACCGCCGCCCGGTCTGCCGCGTCGGGATCATAGTTCAGGTTCGGTGCCAGCCAGCGTTCCATGTCCGACAGGCTCATGCCCTTGCGGGCGGCGTAGTCGGCCACCTGGTCGCGTTCGATCTTGGCCACGCCGAAATACTTCGCGTCGGGATGGGCGAAGTACCAGCCGCTGACCGCCGCCGTGGGGACCATGGCGAAGCTCTCGGTCAGCGTGATGCCGGCGATGCGGGTGGCGTCCAGCAGGCGGAAGAGGGTGGCCTTTTCCGTGTGGTCGGGGCAGGCGGGGTAGCCGGGGGCGGGGCGGATGCCGCGATATTGTTCGGCGATCAACTGCTCGTTGGTTAGTTCCTCTCCGGCGGCATAGCCCCAGAGTTCGGTACGCACACGCTCATGCAGGCGTTCGGCGAAGGCTTCCGCCAGACGATCGCCCAGCGCCTTCAGCAGGATGGCGCTGTAATCATCATGCGCCGCCTCGAACGCCTTGGCGCGTTCGTCCAGGCCGATGCCGGCGGTGCAGGCGAAACCGCCGATCCAGTCCTGGATGCCGCTGGATTTGGGCGCGATGTAATCGGCCAACGACAGGTGGGCGCGGTTGCGGCCGGGGTCGCGGGCCATCTGCTGGCGCAGCATGTGCAGGCGGTCCAGGACGGTGCCGCGCGTCTCGTCGGTATAAAGCTCGATATCGTCGCCCACACTGTTGGCGGGCCACAGCGCCACGACGGCATTGGCGCGCAGCCAATTCTCACCCACGATCCGCTGCAGCATGGATTGCGCGTCGGCCCACAGCGCACGCGCACTTTCCCCCACCTTCGCATCCTCCAGGATGGCGGGGAAATTGCCGTGCAGTTCCCAGGCCTGGAAAAAGGGCTTCCAGTCGATGCGGGCCACCAGTTCGGCCAGATCGTAATCGTCGAACACCGTCACGCCGGGCTTCAGCGGCTGCGGCGCGGCGTATCCGGCCCAGTCCAGCTTGAGCGCATTTGTCTGTGCCTGGGGGAAGGGCAGGCGGCTGCGGGTCAGTTGGCTGGCGGCATGCGCCTCCCGCATGGCGGCGTAATCGGCCTTGGTCTTGGCCGTATAGGCGGGGCTGTTGGTGGGGTTCAGCAGGCTTTGCGCCACACCGACGGCGCGGCTGGCATCCAGCACATGCACCACGGGGCCGTCATAATTCGGGTCGATCTTGACGGCGGTGTGAACCTTGGACGTGGTGGCCCCGCCGATCAGCAGGGGCATCTTCAGGCCCGTGCGCTGCATCTCCTTGGCCACGAACACCATTTCGTCCAGCGACGGGGTGATCAGGCCGGACAGGCCGATGATGTTGCACTTGTGGGCCTTGGCCTCGTCCAGGATGCGGGCGCAGGGCACCATGACGCCCAGATCCACCACCTCGAAATTATTGCACTGGAGCACCACGCCCACGATGTTCTTGCCGATATCATGGACATCGCCCTTCACGGTGGCCATCAGCACGCGGCCCGCCGGCTCGGACTTGGCGCCGCCCTTTTCCGCCTCGATGAAGGGCAGCAGCCAGGCGACGGCCTTTTTCATGACGCGGGCGGACTTCACCACCTGCGGCAGGAACATCTTGCCCGCACCGAACAGGTCGCCCACCACGTTCATGCCGTCCATCAGCGGGCCTTCGATGACGTGCAGCGGCCGCTCGGCCGCCAGCCGCGCCTCTTCCACATCGGTATCGATGTACTCATCGATCCCATGGACCAGGGCATGGGTCAGCCGCTCCGTCACGGGGCGGGTGCGCCAGGTCAGGTCGGCGGCCTTTTTCTTCTCGCCCCCCTTGTACTTGTCGGCCACTTCCAGCAGGCGGTCGGTCGCATCGTCACGGCGGTTGAGGATCACATCCTCCACCCGCTCCCGCAATTCCTCCGGGATGTCGTCATAGACGGGCAGTTCGCCGGCATTGACGATGCCCATATCCATGCCCGCCGGGATGGCGTGGTAGAGGAATACGGAATGCATGGCCGCGCGGACCGTGTTGTTGCCGCGGAAGCTGAACGACACGTTGGACAGGCCGCCCGACACATGGGCGCCGGGGCAGTCGCGGCGGATGTCGCGCGTGGCCTCGATAAAGTCCACGGCGTAGTTGTTATGCTCCTCGATGCCCGTGGCGACGGCGAAGATGTTGGGGTCGAAGATGATGTCTTCGGGCGGGAAGCCGACCTTGTTCACCAGCACATCGTAGGAACGCTTGCAAATCTCCAGCTTGCGGGCGCGGGTGTCGGCCTGTCCTGTCTCGTCAAAGGCCATGACGACGACGGCCGCACCATAGCGGCGGATCTTCTTCGCCTGGGCGACGAACTGTTCCTCGCCTTCCTTCAGGGAGATTGAATTGACGATGGGCTTGCCCTGAACATTCTTCAGCCCCGCCTCGATCACGCTCCATTTGGAACTGTCGATCATCACCGGCACGCGGGCGATGTCGGGTTCCGAGGCGATCAGGCGCAGGAAACGGACCATCGCCGCCTCGCTGTCCAGCATCGCTTCGTCCATGTTGACGTCGATCACCTGTGCGCCGTTCGTCACCTGGTCGCGCGCGATGTCCAGCGCCGCCTCATAGTTTCCGTCCAGGACCAGCTTCTTGAACTTGGCCGAGCCGGTGACGTTCGTACGCTCGCCGATATTGATGAAGCTGGCGGTGCGGGGGGCGGTCATGATGGGGCTCTGTCGCTGATAAGGGAAGGCAGGGGCGGGACCGGTGGAGTGATCAGAAGGCCGGCATCGTAAACGGTTCCAGGCCGGACAGGCGCATGGCGCGTTCCGGATGGGCCGGTTCACGCGGCGGCAGGCCCTTTACTGATTGGGCGATGGCGCGGATATGGTCGGGGGTGGAGCCGCAGCAGCCGCCGACGATATTCACCAGCCCGTCCCTGGCCCAGCCCTGAAGGTCGGCGGCCATATGCTCGGGCTTCTCGTCATACTGGCCGAACTCGTTGGGCAGGCCGGCATTGGGGTAGGCCGACACGAACACGTCGGCGATGCGCGACAGTTCCTGGATATAGGGGCGCATCAGATCGGCGCCCAGCGCGCAGTTCAGGCCGATGGAGAATGGCTTCACATGGCGCAGGCTGTTCCAGAAAGCCTCCGTCGTCTGGCCGGACAGGGTGCGGCCCGACCGGTCGGTGATGGTGCCGGAGATCAGGACGGGCAGGTCCAGGCCCTTTTCCTCCAGTACCTCTTCAATTGCGAACAACGCGGCCTTGGCGTTCAGCGTGTCGAAGATGGTCTCCACCATCAACAGGTCGGCTCCGCCATCGATCAGGCCCGCCGTCTGTTCCTTGTAGGCCAGGCGCAATTCGTCGAAATCGACATTGCGGAAGCCGGGGTCGGTGACCACGGGGCTGATGCTGGCGGTGCGGTTGGTGGGGCCAAGGGCGCCGGCGACATAGCGCGGCTGCGACGGGTCGGCGGCTTCCGCCGCGTCGGCGGCCTGGCGCGCCAGCCTGGCCCCTTCGAAATTCAGCTCATAGGCCAGCTTTTCCATGCCGTAATCGGCAAGGCTGATGCTGGTGGAATTGAAGGTGTTGGTTTCGATGATGTCGGCACCGGCATCCAGATACTGGGCGTGGATGTCGTAGATGATCTTGGCCTGCGTCACCGACAGAAGGTCGTTATTGCCCTTCACATCATGGTCCCAGTCCTTGAACCGGTCGCCGCGGTAATCTTCCTCTTCCAGCTTGTGCCGCTGGATCATAGTCCCCATGGCCCCGTCGATCACCAGGATGCGCTGGCGCGCGATGTCGCGCAGCCGCGACAGCCGTTCCGTCCTTGTCATCTTCCAGGCCCTTTCCACTGCATCCGGGCATGTTGCATCCCTGATCCCGGTTCTAACCCGGCAGTCCGACGCATGCAAACATAAAGATATCTTTATGTGATGATGGCAGACATGCCGGCGGCAGGAAGCAGCGTGTCCCCCGCCTGGCCGGCCGGTGTGTCCGCTGTGTCCGGCTCTGCCGCCTTTTCCCCGGGGCTGGCAGGAAGGCGCACGATGACGCGGGTGCCGCCCGCGGGCCGGTCCTGCACCTCGATGCTGCCGCCCAGCGGGCCGGCAACCAGGGTATAGGCCATGTGCAGGCCCAGGCCGGTGCGCCCCTCCGCCCGGCTGGTGGTGGTGAACGGCTCGAACAGGCGGGGGCGGATCATGGGGTCGATGCCGATGCCGTCATCCTCCACCACCAGTTCCAGCCAGCCATCCCCGGTCAGGTGGCTGGACAATTGTATGGTGCCGGGCCGCCCATCGGAAAAGGCATGGTCCATGCAGTTGCCCAGCAGCAGCCCCAGGACCTGGGTCAGCGCCCCGGCATTGGTTTCCAGCACCAGGCCGGGCTTCGTGTCCAGCCGCAGGGACACGTTCGGGGTGCCGATCCGCACCTCGATCGCGGGGCGAAGCTCCTTTATCAGGTCGTGCAGGTCCAGGCGGCGGTTCCGGTCGTCGGCACGCTCGGCAGCGATCTGCTTGAAGCTCTGCACGACGGCGGCGGTGCGTTCCACGGTCGTTGTCAGCAGGTCGGCCGCCTCCTTCACCTCCGTCAGGAAATCGGCCAGCTGGCGGCGTGTCAGCGTGCCAGAGGCCATGGCCCGTTCCGCGGCATCGACCTGCTGGGCCAGATGGGTGGCCGTGGTGAGTGCCGTGCCGACGGGTGTGTTCACCTCATGCGCCACGCCGGCCACCAGCCGGCCCAGGCTGGCCAGCTTTTCCGATTGCACAATCCGTTCCTGTGCAAGCTGCAGCCGGTCCACCGTGTCGGACAGGTGGCGGGTGCGGTCGGCCACCTGATCCTCCAGCGCGCCGTTCAGGGCGGCCAGGCGCGCGTTGGATTGTTTGGCCTGATCCAGCATGTGGCGCAGCCGGTCGATCAGCAAGGCCGCCTGCAGGAACAACATGAAGCAATAGCCCGCTTCCATGATGCCTGTGAAGCCGATGCGGTGGACCAGCGCCAGATTGGACAGGCCCAGCACGGTCCAGGCCACCGCCATGGGGAGGGCCAGCGGCTGGCGTCGCCGCGCCGCCACAAGGGTGGCGTAGAGCAGCGCCATCATGGCCAGCACCAGCCCCAGCGTCGCCGTCCAGGTCAGAAGCGACGGAAACGACAGTGTCCACAGGCTGGCCACTGGCACGGCCAGGATGCACAGGATCGACGGCCAAGCCAGCCCCGGCCGCAATGATCCCGGAAACAGCAGCGTGGCGCTGGCCAGACAGGACAGCCAGACGAAGGGGAACATCACATTGTTGAGGAAACCCAGCAACTGACCCGGCAGATTGGACAGGACCTCGCTGCCCAGCGGTGTATTGCTGGTCAACTGTACCATGGCGATGGCCACCGACATGACCGCGAAGACCAGGCATTCCCGGTCACGCGGGCGCAGCAGGTAAAGGATCAGGTACAAAAGCCCGATGGACAGGCACAAGGACAGGAAGGCCGTGCGCAGGGCCAGTTCCTGCTGCCAGTCGCCATAGATGCCGTCGGCCTCGCCCAGCAGCAGGGCACGGGGAATGCCGCCATAGCCGCCGAAGGCCGCCACCTGCACCGTGATGTCCAGCACCCCGTCAACGGGCTGCACGGCGGCGATGGCTTTCTGGCCGGCGCTGCTGGTCCGGGCCGCATCGGGGCCGACCCTGCCGGCATGGATGGCGGTACTGCCATTGACCATGACGTTCCAGGCCACGAACCGCTGATTGTGCCGCATGGCCAGCGGTGGTGCGTCAGGCGGCAGCAGCACGCGCAGGTGATAGGTGCCCACGCCTTCCGCCGTCAGGGGCACGCCGTCCACGCTCTGGCTTGTCCAGCGGCCGGGCACGGCCAGCAGCCGGTGCGACGGGGCTGTGCCGTCGGCGATGGCATCGGGGGTGACCAGCCGGTCGCGCCAGAACTGCCAGTCGCCTTCCAGGAAAAGGGCGCCCCGCCGGTTGAAATCCCATTCCCGCAGGTCCAGGACCCCATCCACGGCCAGGGGGCGGTGGGCCAGGGCGGCTGACAGGCCGGCCCAGAGCGCGGACAGGATGAGGGTCGCAACCAGGGGTGCCCAGAACCAGCGGACCATACCCTTCCGGTCCAGATGACGCTGCAAGGCCATTTTTCCCCGTGTGATCCCCGACCAACGTTACCGGCGCGGCCTGCGGCCGGCGCCATTAACCCTGCTTATCAGTTTGCCCCGATTTTGTCTTGGGCGGCGTTGCCGGCGGGCGCTTTGATGTTGGCAGAACGGCACCGCCACCTTATCTCTATCACCATGAGGAATATGCCCGTCCGGCAAGCGCGCCGCCCCGCCCTTCTCCCGCGTGCGGGAACCCTGCTGGTCCTGGCCCTGCTGTCGGCGGGTGTCGCACAGGCCGCCTGCACCGATCCGGCCGCATCGGGGGTGAACTGGCGCCGCTGCTACATGGATGGACGTGACCTGAAAGGGGTGGCGCTGGACGGCGCCATGCTGCGGGAAACCACTTTCCAGCGCAGCGACCTGACCGGCGCCAAACTGCCCCGCGCGGACGCCTATCGCGCGAAATTCATCTCCGCCCGCATGGCCGGGGCCGTGCTGGACGGGACCCGGCTGATCGAGGCCGACCTGACCCGCGCCGATCTGGCAGGCGCCAGCCTGAAGGAAGCCGATCTGCGCAACGCCAAGCTGGTGGGTGCCAGCATGAAGGGCGCCGACCTGACGGGTGCGCGGCTGGAGGGGGCGGACCTGCGCAATGCCGACCTGTCGCAGGCGGTCTGGACCGATGGCCGCACCTGCGCGGAAGGGTCGATGGGGCAGTGCCACTGATCGTCCCCACTGAGCATCGTGACGGTCGGGGCATGGTCGCGGGGACCGGACCAGGGGTGCCGCTCCCCCCGTGCCGGGCACGCAGGCGTGGGCTGACGGCAAAGCCGCTGGCGGTTCGCGCGCGGGCTGGCTAAAAGTCCAGGCAACCTGCCCCGACACGCGCTGGAAACCGATCCTATGGCCCTGATCACCCCCCGCACCCCTGCCGGCACCATGGAACTGCTGCCGCGCCGGCAGATCGCCTTCCAGCGCATGCTGGACACCATCCGCCGCAATTATGAGCGGTTCGGCTTCATCCCGCTGGAAACGCCGGTGTTCGAGGTGGCGGACGTGCTGTTGTCCAAGTCGGGCGGGGAGACAGAGAAGCAGGTCTATTTCGTGCAATCCACGGGCGCCATCGAACAGGGCCACAAGCCCGACCTGGCGATGCGCTTCGACCTGACCGTGCCCACCGCCCGGTATGTGGCCCAGCATGAGCGCGACCTGGCCTTTCCGTTCCGCCGGTACCAGATGCAGCGCGTCTATCGCGGGGAACGGGCGCAGAAGGGGCGCTACCGGGAATTCTATCAGTGCGACATCGACGTGATCGGCAAGGACAGCCTGCCCGTCGCCTATGATGCGGAGATGCCGGCCGTCATCTATTCGGTCTTCACGGAACTGGATGTCGGCCCGTTCCAGATCAACTTCAACAACCGCAAGATCCTGCTGGGCATGTTCGAGGCGCTGGGCGTCATCGACCCCGGCATCCGCACCCTGGTGCTGCGTCAGGTCGACAAGCTGGACAAGCTGTCACGCGACGAGGTGCTGGCCTTGCTGACGGGGGAGGGTATCGCCCTGTCGGCCGGGCAGGCGGCCAGCGTGCTGGACATGATCGGGTTCAGCGGACCGGCGGCCGACACGCTGGCCCATCTGGATCGCCTGGGCCTGGACAATGCGCTGTTCCGGGAAGGACTGGACGAACTGGCGCAGGTAGTGGCGGCCCTGAAGGCCTTCGGCGTACCGGAGACGCACTGGCGCGTCAATCTGGCCATCGCACGGGGGCTGGATTACTACACGGGCACGGTCTATGAGACGTTCCTGACCGACCATCCGTCGCTGGGGTCGGTCTGCTCCGGCGGGCGATATGAGAATCTGGCCGGACTCTACACGAAATCGAAGCTGCCGGGTGTGGGCATATCCATCGGCCTGACGCGCCTGTTCTATGCGCTGGAACAGGCCGGCATCGTGCAGGACGGGGACAGCAGCGTGCAGGCGCTGGTGACCCAGTTCGATCCGGCATTGCTGGCCGATTATCTGGCCATGGGGGCCGAACTGCGTGCCGCGGGCGTGAACACGGAAATCTACCTGTCGCCCGACAAGCCGGCCAAGCAGTTCAAATATGCCGACAAGGCCGGCATCCGTTTCGCCGTCATCATGGGCGGGGACGAGAAGGCCAGGGGCGAAGTGACGGTGAAGGACATGATCGCCGGCGGCCAGGCCGGTGTGCGGCGTGAGGCCCTGGCCACCACCCTGGCCTGGATCATCGATCAGAAGCGCTTGCCGGCTGAGGGGGAGGCGGTCTGACCCGACGGTCCCGGCAAAACAGACCGGGCGGGGTCCCCCCGGCCCCCGCCCGGTTGCGGCCCGCCCGGCCCTTGCGGGCTCAGCGGCGCCATTCGCGGTAATCGTCGCCGAAGGCGCGGGCGTAGCGGTCGACGCGCGCCACGGGACGGTTGCTCAGCACCAGGGCCGCGACGAAGTAGGCGACGATCGTCGGACCCGTCAGGAAGATCAGGCCCAGCACCGTGGCCAGACGCACCCAGAAGCTCTTGATCCCCAGCCAGTCGGCCACGCCGGCGCACACGCCGAAGATCATGCCGTTGGCACTGTTCTTGTAAAGTTTGCCGCCCTGGAAGCGCTGGGCGAAGCGGTCGAAATGGCGGTTGTGGCGGTTCACTTTTCTCTCCATCGTTCCGTTGGTTGTCCGAGGTTCCCCGTCGCCGGTGCCGGCGCCAGGGGGCTCCTTCCGGCCGGTCAGGCCGCGTTGCCGCGGTCGGCCATGCGCTTTTTCAGCGCGCTCAGTTCATCCTCGACGCGGCCGCGGCTTTCCAGGTCCGCGAACTCGTCCTTCAGGGTGCGGGGCCGGCCCATGCCCAACGTATCACCGGCGGCTTCCACATGGTCGATCTCGCGTTCCAGTTCGCGGGAACGGGCCAGCGCTTCATCCAGGCGGCCATCATAGAGGCTGGTCCGCACCCGCAACCGGTCGACGGCGCCGCGGTAGCGGGCGGCCAGGCCCCGCCGGCGGGCATGCGCCTCGGCCAGCTTGTCTTCCAGCGCCCGCGCATCCTCGGTCATGCGGGCGATGGCATCTTCCAGGGCCTTGATCTCGGTCTCCGCCGGGGTGGTGGCGCGGCGGATCTCCTCCCGGGCGGCCAGTGCGGCACGGGCCAGATCCTCGCGGTTGTGGGACAATGCGATTTCAGCCTTGCGTTCCCATTCCAGCATCTCGAACTCGGCGGCGCGCCAGTGGGCCGCCAGTTCCTTCTTTTCCGCGATCATGCGGACGGTGCCGCAGCGCACTTCGGACAGGGTGTCCTCCATCTCCCGGATCGCCTGGTTGAGCGTCTGCTCCGGGTCGGCCGACCGGTCCAGCAGGCTGGACAGGTTGGCGTTGATGACATCACCGAGGCGGTCGATCAGGCCCATTTTCGGGGCTCCTTCTGACAGGGACGATAGAGAATATGGTAGGGCCGGGGGGATGGGCTCAGGCCAGGAAGTTCATGCCCAGCAGAACCACGAGGGCGGCGGCCAGAACCGGCAGCATCTCCGCCAGGCTCGCCAGGTCCAGTTCGCTGTTCAGCTTGCTGTTGCGGGCGGCGCGGCTGGCGAGGAAGTTCATCGTGGTCATTGTCGGCTCCATCAGGTTCGAATTTCGGTGGCCGTTGCGGCCATGCCTCCTTTAAAGCAAGGGGCGTGCCAAGTGCCGTAAGAGGGGCGGAAATGGCGGAATTCCGCCATTCCTGGCGGCTAGGAAATTTGGCTCACTTCACGAGTGTGGTGATTTTGGCGATCGAATGGCGGAATTCGCGAAAGGTTGGCGACGGACGCGCGACGGCTTTGCGGGTGTTGTCTGCAAGGGCCCGCCACGGCCCGTCACCCATGGCGAGGCGGGGCCGCAGTCCAGGCACGCGCCGGTGCGGGCGGTGCGGGTCCCGATGTGCGATTGACCGGCGCATCGGAACCGGCTACGCATCGCGCATGGCCGTCTATACCGAAGTTTCCGACGAAGAAGTCCGCGCGTTCGTCGCCCAGTACGATCTGGGCGATGTGATGTCCTGCAAGGGCATCGCGGAAGGGGTGGAGAATTCCAACTTCCTTCTGGTGACGGACAAGGGCCCCTATATCCTTACCCTTTACGAAAAGCGGGTGGACCCGGCCGACCTGCCCTTCTTCCTGGGCCTGATGGACCATCTGGCCGCGCGCGGGCTGACCTGTCCGCAGCCTGTGGCGGGCCGTGACGGCGTGGCGCTGCGGTTCCTGTGCGGCCGGCCGGCTGTCATCGTCACCTTCCTGAAGGGCATGTGGCCACGCCGCATCACGGCGGAACATTGCGCCGGCCTGGGTGGCGGGCTGGCCCGTCTGCACCTGGCGGGGGAGGGCTTTCCGCTGACCCGCCGCAATGCCCTGTCGGTTCCGGGCTGGCGCCCGCTGTTCGAGGCGACCCGTGCGCGCGCCGATGAGGTGAAGCCCGGCCTGGCTGATGCGCTGGCCGCCGAACTGGACCATCTGGAGGCCGTCTGGCCCGCCGACCTGCCCCACGGCATCATCCATGCCGATCTGTTCCCCGACAATGTGTTCTTCAGCGACGGGAAGCTGTCGGGCCTGATCGATTTCTATTTCGCCTGCAACGACCTGCTGGCCTATGACGTGGCCATCTGCCTGAACGCCTGGTGCTTCGAGGCCGACGGCGCCTTCAATGTCACCAAGGCCCGGCTGCTGCTGGGTGCCTATGAAGCCGTGCGCCCCCTGTCGGTGGCGGAGCGGGCGGCCCTGCCCGTGCTGGCGCGCGGCAGCGCCATCCGCTTCCTGCTGACCCGGCTTTACGATTGGCTGAACACGCCGGCCGGGGCCATGGTGAAGCGCAAGGACCCGCTGGAATATCTGCACAAGCTGCGCTTCCACCAGCAGATCCGCCATACCGCCGATTACGGGCTTGACCGGTCGTGAGCGACGTGAATACCGGCGACAAGGTTGTCGATGCCTATACCGATGGTGCCTGTTCGGGCAATCCCGGTCCCGGCGGCTGGGGCGCCTTGCTGCGCTGGAACGGCAATGAGCGGGAATTGAAGGGCGGGGAGGCCGCCACGACCAACAACCGAATGGAGCTGCTGGCCGCCATCAACGCGCTGGAGGCGTTGAAGCGCCCCATGAGCGTGCGGCTGCACACCGACAGCCAGTATGTGAAGAATGGCATCACGACCTGGATCCATGGCTGGAAGAAGAATGGCTGGAAGACGGCATCCCGGGACCCCGTGAAGAATGCCGATCTGTGGCAGCGGCTGGAGATGGCCACGGCCCGCCATCAGGTTGAATTCCATTGGGTCAAGGGCCATGCCGGCCACCCGGAGAACGAGCGCGCCGACCAGTTGGCCCGCGATGGCCTGCGCGAGGCGCGCGACTTCCAGCGCGAGGCGCGCGATGGGTCGGCCGATTAAGCTGTGGTGCTGATAATGTAGTGACCGGAGGTTGCGTTTGCGTTGCAGCCTGTCCGACAGTATACTGTTCTGGTCGGCTAACCGTTAGGCATGGTCACGCCTTGCACCAGCTTCTGCGCGTCCTGGACCAATTGTCATACCGGCTGGAACGTCGCGTCTTCATGGTCGACGGCCAGGAGCTGACGGCCTGCGTCAGCGAGGAATGCTGGGAAGCGCTGGCGGATATCTGCCAGCGCGAGGGGTTGAAGCTGGACAATCTGGTGGCCAATATCGCACGGCGCGTGCGCAAGCGCAGCCTGTCGCTGGAACTGGATCTGTTCGCGCTGACCTATTTCCAGAACCGCGCGCTGCCCGACGGGCTGCATACGATGGAGCCGGCCAACCTGTTGCCGTGCTGACCGCGCTCTCGTACAAGGGGTTTCACCGCATCACCTTGTTCCCCGAGAGAGCGCCCCATGCAAGCCGATCTGCGCCTGATCGCTGTCGATGACCTGTCGCTGGAGGAGGCCGGTGCCGAGCACAAGGCCCTGGTGGCTGAAATCGGACATCACCGCGCGCTTTATTACGCCAAGGACGCGCCCGTCCTGGCGGACGCCGATTATGACGGGCTGGAACAGCGGCTGGGCGCCCTGGAGGCGCGGTTTCCCGAGCTGATCACACCGGACAGTCCCAGCCAGACGGTGGGGGCGGCCCCGGCCGCCGGATTCGGCAAGGTGCGTCACGCCGTGCCCATGCTGTCGCTTTCCAACGCCTTCGAGGATGGGGATGTCGATGATTTCGTGGGCCGCATCCGCCGCTTCCTGAACCTGCCGGAAACGGAGCCCGTCCGTTTCGTGGCCGAACCCAAGATCGACGGGCTGTCGCTGTCGCTGCGCTACGAGAAGGGACGGCTGGTCCAGGCAGCCACCCGCGGCGACGGGGCGGAGGGGGAGGACGTGACGGCCAATGTCCGCACGATCCGCGACATCCCCCATCTTCTGTCGGGCGAAGCGCCAGATCTGGTGGAGGTGCGGGGCGAGGTCTATATGACCCGCGCGGATTTCCTGGCCCTGAATCAGGCGCAGGCGGACAAGGGCGACAAGGTTTTCGCCAATCCGCGCAACGCCGCCGCGGGCAGCCTGCGCCAGTTGGACAGTTCGATCACGGCGGGTCGGCCCCTGCGCTTCTTCGCCTATGCCTGGGGCGCCCTGTCGGAACCGCTGGGCCCGACGCAATGGGACAGCCGGCAGCGGCTGGCCGGCTTCGGCTTCACGCTGTCCAGCCCGTCGCGCTGCTGCACCGGGGCCGCGGAACTGCTGGATTATTACCGCGAGATCGGGCGGACACGGCCGGAACTGCCCTTCGATATCGATGGCGTGGTCTACAAGGTCGACAGCCTGGCCCTGCAGGAACGTCTGGGCTTCATCTCCCGATCCCCCCGCTGGGCCACGGCCCATAAATATCCGGCCGAGCAGGCGACGACCCGCCTGAACAACATCACGATCCAGGTGGGGCGCACGGGCGCGCTGACGCCTGTGGCGGAACTGGAACCGGTCAATGTCGGCGGTGTCGTGGTCAGCCGCGCCACGCTGCACAACAAGGACGAGATCGAGCGCAAGGATGTCCGCGTCGGTGATCTTGTCATCGTGCAGCGGGCCGGGGACGTGATCCCGCAGATCGTCGGCTTCGTCCCCGAGCCGGGCCGCGACAGGGCCGATCCCTATGCCTTTCCCGAATGCTGCCCCGAATGCGGGTCCATCGCCGTGCGGGAGGAGGGGGAGGTCATCACCCGCTGCACGGGCGGGCTGGTCTGTCCCGCACAGGCCGTGGAGCGGCTGCGCCATTTCGTCTCGCGCAACGCCTTCGACATCGAAGGCCTGGGGATCGAGCGCATCCAGCTTTTCTTCGAGCAGGGTCGCGTGAAGCAGCCAGCCGACATCTTCACGCTGGAAAAGCGTGAGGAAGCGCGGATCGACCGGCTGGTCAGCATGACCGGGTTCGGCAAGAAATCCGTGGAGAAGCTGTTCCAGGCCATCGAGGCGCGGCGCAGCATAGACCTGGATCGTTTCATCTTCGCGCTGGGCATCCGCCAGATCGGCGAGGCGACGGCCAAGCTGCTGGCCAGGGCCTACCGCACGGTGGAGAACTGGCGCGACCGCATGATCGCTGCTGCTGCCGAGCGCGGGGAGAAACGGGAGGAGAAGAAACCCGAACTGGTGGGCGAGGCCTATGCCGAACTGTGCGGTATTGAACAGATCGGCATGAGCGTGGCCGATGACCTGACCGACTTCTTCCGCGAACAGCATAATCTCGACGCGCTGGCCGCGCTGCTGGCCGAGGTGGCGGTGAAGGAACATGTGCCGTCGGCCGCCGCCGCATCCCCCGTCACGGGCAAAACCGTGGTCTTCACGGGCACGCTGGTCACCATGGGCCGGTCGGAAGCCAAGGCCAGGGCGGAGGCGCTGGGCGCCAAGGTGGCCGGGTCGGTCAGTGGCAAGACCGATTATGTCATCGTCGGCGCCGATGCGGGGTCCAAGGCCGCCAAGGCCCAGGAACTGGGCGTGACGATCCTGAGCGAGGAGGAATGGACGGCCCTGGTCGCGGGATATTAGATGTGGAAAGGGCGAGGGAGGGCGGAATTGCCAGTCCTTTCATGGAATTGTGAGCGCCGCCATTTTGTTGTCATATTGGCCATCGGCGGATGGGCCACCCTCGAGGATTTCCGTCATTTTCCACTTGGCACGCACCTTGCTGTCACGGGTGCAGTCAACCGATCCGATGGGGAGCCCGATCATCATGTCCGTCAAAGCCGCCTTGTTCGCCACCGCCCTTTCCCTGGCCGCGTTGCCGGCGCTGGCCTTTGGGCCGCAGGCGTTCAATGCCGGTGAAGTGACGGTGAAGGACGTGTTCGGCCGGCTGGAAGTGGTGGTGGACAACAAGGCCAGTCAGGTGACCGCCAGCGTCACGGGCCCGTCGCGCTGGACCGACCGGGTGCAGGTCAGGCTGGAAGGCAATGATCTGGTGATCCACCAGAAGGACGCGCCGCGCCAGCGCCGGCTGCGCGACACCGATGAATGGATCGATGTCCGTGTTACCGTGCCGGCCGGCACAAAGCTGGAGATCGACGGTTTCACCGGCGAGGGCCGGGTCGGCGATTTGCGCGGGCCGCTGTCGGTCGACGGGTTGACGGCCGGTCGTCTGACCATCGGCCATGTTTCCACGGCGGAGATCAGTGTGGCCGGATCCGGCGACGTGGTGGTCGGTGACATCGACCGGGACGTGGCGCTGGAGATCAATGGCAGCGGGTCCATCCGGACCGGCCGCACGGCCGGCACGGCCGATATGGAGATCAACGGTTCCGGCGAGATCGATCTGGCCCGCGCCGACGGTCCCGTGAAGGCCGAGGTGAACGGGTCCGGGGACATCAATATCCGGGCCGGGGTGGCCGATCCGCTGGTCGTCGATATCCGTGGCTCGGGCTCCGTCCTGCTGGATGGCATTGCCCGCCATCAGGATATCGACCAGTCCGGTTCCGGCAAGGTCCGTGTCACCGGCCGCGCCGGCTGACCGGTTTCCCCCGCTTTTCTTTCCCGCTCATCGTCCCGGATCCGGTCCGGGTTCACAAAATGACAGGGTGCCGCCTGACCGATTGCTGCCGGCCATTGCTGCCGGGGCCGGGGCGCAACCCTGCTGATCCGACCAAAGGAGGCATGCCATGCGCCGTTTTTCCGCCCTGTTGCTCGCCGGTTTCGTCCTTGGCCTTGTCCTGCCCGCAGGCGCCTGGGCCGAAAGCACGGGCCCGCAACGTTTCGACGCCAAGCGCCTGACCATTCGCGACGTGGTGGGCGAGGTGAAGGTCACGGTCGATCCCGCGGCCAAGGACATGGTTGTGACCATCGATGCCGAAGGCGAGGAGTTCGACCTGCTGTCGGCCCGCCTTCAGGGTGACGAACTGCTGGTGGCGCGCACCCGGCCTCCGGAAAAGAAGCGGTCCGGATGGCGGGTGGACAATAATGAGGTGGTCATCACGGTCACCCTGCCCAAGGCCACGCCCATCCATGTGGATGACATGGTGGGCAAGCTGTCGGTCGGCGACCTGGACGGCCCGCTGACCGCCGATATCCGCGCGGCAGCCGATATCGAGGCGGGGCGGTTGTCCAGCATGCGGGTCGATGTGGCGGGTGCCGCCGGCATCCGCGCCGGGGATATCGCCGGGTCCCTGGAATTGTCCATCGCCGGGGCCGGGGATGTGAATGTCGGAACCGTGCGACAGGGCGCCGACATCCGCGTTTCCGGCTTCGGCAATGTCGATGTCGCCGGCATCCACGGGTCCGTCAAGGTACAGGTCAGCGGGGTCGGCGACATCGATCTCAACAAGGGTGATGTGGATATGCTGGACGTTGCCGTATCGGGTCTGGGGTCCTTGAGCTTCCAGGGCGAGGCCAGGGACCGGCGCGTCAGCACCAGCGGGCTGGCCAGCGTGCGGGTGAACGGCAAGCGTTTGTGACGCAAAGAAGCTGAGCGGTGGCGTGACCGGGGTTTCCCCCGGCACCCGACAGGGGATCACTCCGCCGCGTGAGCCGCCCGCCCGGCGGCCGGCGCCTTGTGGAAGGCGATGGTGACGGTGGCCAGATGGATGCCGAACTTGGTCATGGTGGCACGGTTCAGCAGCACACCGTCCGGCATCAGGAACATCCAATCGTCGAACCGCACCTTCATCCGCCGGCCGTCCAGCTTCAGATTGAAATCATAGACCATGTTGAAGGCGTTGCCGGACAAGCGGCCCAGGGCCGGGCCGTCCGCGTCGTCGGTGGTGCCTTCCCAGGCGCCGGCCCCCTGGCGGCGCAGCCGCCAGATGCGCTGTTCCGTCTCCCCGTCATTCCACAGGAAATCCTCTGTCAGGGTCAGCGTGCTGCCGTCCCAATCCCCGCTTATATCCACGGTGAAGGTGCGGCGCACATTGCCGAACCGGTCTTCCACCAGCCCATAGGCGCGGGTCGTGCCCTGGAAATAATCCTCCAGCACCAGGGTGGGCTGCTGGCCTGCGAACTGTTCGGGCTTCATGTTGCTGCACCCGGAAAGGGCCGTGAAAAGGGCGGCCAGAAGCAACAGGCGGCGGAACATGGCGGCCTCGGGGTTGAAGGGGGGATGATGGTGAAGGCGGCGGATGGGGTCAGGTGCCGGCCGCCGGCCACCGGCGTTCGATCCTGGCGCGCAGACCGGCCTGAACAGCCGGCGTCAGCGGCCAGCGCCACAGCAGGGCGATGGCAGCGGCCTTGAACATGACGGGGACGCCGACATAAAGGGCCGCCAGGGCGGTCAGCCCGGGCGGCGTGCCACCCGTGGCCGGATCGAAGCCGAACAGGCCGGCCACCGTCAGCCCCAGGGCCGCCAGCGCCGTGGCCAGCTTTGTCGCCAGACCCCAGAAGGCGAAATACAGGCCCGTCCGGGCCCGGCCCGTGCGGGCCGTATCCATGTCCACGACATCGGCCTGCATGGCCGAAGGCAGAACCAGATCGGCCCCCAGCGACAGGCCGGTCATGACGCAGATGACCAGGAAGGGAACGAAATCCCCCGGCCCCAGCAATGGCACGGGCAGGAACCAGGCAATGTTCCAGATCATCGCCCAGCGCCAGACGACATGCTTGCCGTATTTGTGGCTCAACCTCGACCATAGCGGCACCGCCACCAATCCTGATGCGAAATAGCAAAGCAGCAGAAGACCGGCCCGATCCCCTTCCATTAGCAAATGCTGAACAAAGAAAAGGAAGAGTTGAGCGGGAAGGCCGTTCGCCACGCCATTGATGACATAGGCCAGGATCAGTTTCCGAAAAGCCCCATTTGCAAAAATGATTTTCATGCCGCGCCTGAAGTTCAGCTTGCGACTTTGCGGCTGCGGATATTCCGGAACAGCAAGCAGGGCGATTATTGTGAGGGCAGGCAGAAGCATAAGAACGGTCAGCGCCAGCAGCCGCAGCGCGTCGGCCTGTCGGCCCGCGCCGCCGACGCCGGCGGCAAAGGGAAGGGAGAGGGCCAGAACCGTCCCGATGACGGTTGCCGCTTCCCTGAAGCCGGCGATGCGCGTGCGCTGGTGGTAGTCACCGGACAGTTCGGCGCCCCAGGCCGTCAGCGGCACGATCATCATGCTCCAGCCGAGATAGAGCGCCATGCTCCAACCCAGCAGATGGCCGATACCCGCCCTGTCACCCGGCACCAGCAGGAACCAGAGCGAGATCAGCGTCAGGGGCAAACCGGCCGCGATCCAGGGCCGCCGCCGGCCGAAACGGCTGCGTGTCCTGTCGGACAGCATGCCGACCAGCGGATCGGTCACCCCGTCCCACAGCCGGGCCAGCAGCAGCACCAGCCCCACGCTGGCCAGCGGCACCCCGGCCTGGGCATAGACGGCGGGAAGATAGACATAGGTGGGCAGGACCAGCATGGCCAATGGCAGTGCCGGCAGGGCATAGGCGAGCAGATGCCGGCTCGCCACGGGCGGAGGTGGGGCCATCATGATCCCTTCGGGGGCCGGGCCATGGATCACAACGTTGCGGGTATCAGCCCTTCGACAGGCCGACATGCAGCACGTCGATCGTGCCGACCCTGAAGCCCGCGGCGCAGTACCAGAGATATTGTTCCCACATGCGCTTGAAACGCCGGTCGAATCCCTGGGTCTCCAGCACGGGCCAAGCGGCCTGGAAGTTTTCCTGCCAATGATCCAGGGTGCGGGCGTAATGCAGGCCGTAGCCCTTCGCCCCCTCATAGCGCAGGCCTGCCAGTTCGATCTCGCTTTGCAGGCGGGCGGGGCTGGGCAGCATGCCGCCGGGGAAGATATAGCGCTGGATATAATCGGCGCCGCGGCGGTAGCTGTCGAAATGTTCTTCCGCGATCGTGATGATCTGCAGCGCGGCCTTGCCGCCGGGCTTCAGCCTGTCGCCCAGGCTGCGGAAGAATACGGGCCAGTATCGTTCGCCCACCGCCTCGAACATCTCGATGCTGGCGATGCGGTCGAACTGTTCCGTCACGTCCCGGTAATCCTGCAGGCGTATCTCCACCCGGTCGGACAGGCCCGCCCGGCGCATGCGTTCCACCGCGTAATCATGCTGTGCGCGGCTGATGGTCAGTGCGGTCACGCGGGCACCCACGGTGCCGGCCGCATATTCGGCGAAACCGCCCCAGCCGCAGCCGATCTCCAGTACATGGTGGCCGGCCCGCAAATCCATCCGGCGGGCGATTTGCGCATATTTGCGCTCCTGCGCCGCGTCGAGCGGCTCTGCCTTGTCCAGATCGGCGAAAATGGCGGCGGAATAGGTCATGCTGGGGTCCAGCCAGCGTTCGTAGAAGCTGTTGCCCAGGTCGTAATGGTAGGCGATGTTGCGCTTCGACCCGCCCTTCGTGTTGGGCCGGGCGGCATGCAGCAGGAAGTTCACGGCCCGCATCCAGGCCTTGCCGTTCATGGCGCGGTCCAGTTCGGCCTCGTTAAGCAGCGCCATCTCGAACAGGGCCGGCACATCCGGACTGGTCCAGTCGCCGTCCAGATAGCTTTCGCAGAAGCCCAGCTTGCCGCCGAACAGCATGCGTCGCGCTACGCGGTCGTTGCGGACATAGAGAACGCCATGCGGCCCCGGTTCCGTTCCGTCGAACCGGTGGCTGCGCCCGTCGGGCAGCACGACGGTCAGGGCCCCGCGGCGGATGGCCGGCGCCAGGGACAGCAGCAAGCGCATCATGCGCGACGGATGATAGGGAACGGCGCCGTGGCGCAGGCCGATGATCTGGCTTTCGGTCTGTTCGGTCATGGTTCCACCAATGTCTGGGCGGTGGTTGAAATGGGGCGTGCGGGCGTTTCGGCAAGCGGCCGGATACGCACGGGCGGTTCGGGACGGTGGTGGAAGCGTGCCCCCTTTCGCCAGAGACGCAGCGCCTCCCAATGGATGCCGGCGATGACCTTCAGGGTCACCAGCGGATGGCAGGCGATGGCCGACCACAGGCTTCGCGTCGTCAGCGGGCGGCGTCGCCCCGTCTGGGTGGCGACCAGCAGGTCGCCGTTCGCGTCGCCATAGCGGATATCGACGGCAAGCCTGTCCCCCGGCACGCGCAGGCGGAAGCGATAGGTGCCGTCGATGGCGAAGAAGGGGGAGACGTGGAACTCCTTTTCATGGGCCTGGCGGACCTCCCCGCCGGCCGGCACCCCGCCGGGCATGGGCAGCACATAGCAATGCTGGTCGCCGAAGGTGTTCTTCACCTCGCACAGGATGGCGCGCAGCCCGCCGCCGGGCCCATGGCAGAAATAGATCGACAGCGGGTTGAAGGCATATCCCAGCACACGCGGGAAGCACAGCAGACGGATGGCCCCCCCCGCCAGCGTCACGCCATGGGCGGCCAGAACCTCTTCCACCCAGGGACGCAGGGGGGTGCCGTCACGCCGGCCATGATCGCGGTCCTGGATGGACAGCAGACCCGGCCGGTTATGGGTCAGCGGCCAGGGCAGCCGGTCCAGCACGTCCAGGTCCAGCAGCAGCGAATAGACCCGATAGCTGAACCGGTGGCGGAACGGGCGCAGCCGGGCATGGAACACGCGGCAAAGATAGAGCGCGTGCGGGCCACTGTCATCCGCGGCCGCGATCATTCGGCCGCGGCCTGGAAAGGCCGGAGCGGCCGGGCATTGCGGCCGGCGGGCGAGGCATCGACGGCCGTCCAGGGCCGGGTGGCGCCCAGTGCCTCCGCCACCGCCAGTCCCGCCGACAAGCCATCCTCGTGAAAGCCGTAACCCAGATACGCTCCGCAGAACCAGGTCCGGCGCACCCCCTGGATCGTGGCCATCTGGGCCTGCGCCCGGATGGCGGCGGTGTCGAACATGGGATGGTCGTAGATGAATTCCCGGATACGGTATTCGGGCCGCGGCGGCTGGATCGGGTTCAGCGTCACGAAAAGGGGATCGGCGGGGTCGATGCCCTGCAGCTCGTTCATCCAATAGGTGACGGCCACCTTGGCATTGCGGTCGCGGGTGCCGTTGGCCAGGTAGTTCCAGGCGGACCACGCCTTGGGCCGCCGGGGCATCAAGGCCGGGTCGCGATGCAGATGGGCGCGGTTCAACTGGTAGCGGAAGGCCGACAGCACGCGCCTTTCCGCATCATCCGCGTCGGACAGCATGGTCAGCGCCTGATCGGCATGGGCACCGATGACGACATGGTCGTACTGGCTTTCCTGCCCGTCAATGTCACGCAGCAGCACGCCGGCCGGCGTGCGGCGCAGGGCGATGATGGCGCGGCCCGTGTGGAACCGGCCGGCCAGGGTATCGGCCAGGGCCCGGACATAGGTCCGGCTGCCGCCCTTCACCGTGTACCATTGCGGGCGGTTCTTGACCTTCAGAAGCCCGTGATTCTGGAAGAACCGGATGAAGCTGTGCGCCGGAAAGGAAAGCATCTCGGAAATGGTCGAGGACCAGATAGCCGCCCCCATGGGCAGCAGATGGTCATAGATGAAGCGGTGGCCATAGCGGCCGGCGTCCAGATATTCGCCCAGTGTCATGGAAATGGCGGCCGGGTCGCGCAGCAGCTTCGGCGCCTCGCGATAAAAGCGCATGATGTCGCGCAGCATCAGGTGGTAGGTGGGCGACAGCAGATTGCGCTTCTGCGCGAACATGCCGGCCAGGTTGCTGCCCGAATATTCCAGCCGCCCCCGGTCCAGGCTGACGGCGAAGCTCATGGTGCAGGGCATGGCCGGCACGCCCAGATGCGCGAACAATGCCAGCAGGTTGGGGTATGTGGCCTGGTTGAAGACGATAAACCCCGTGTCCACGGCGATGGACCGACCGTCCGCGCCTTTCACGTCGACCGTGTTGGAATGGCCGCCCAGATAGTCGTTCTGTTCGAACAGCGTCACGTCGTGCCCCTGCCGGTTCAGCAGCCAGGCGGCGCTGAGCCCGGAGATACCGGCACCGATAACAGCGATCCTCATCGGAAAAATCCTTTCGTCAGGCCGGCTCGGCCAGGCTGTCGGCACGCAGGGCGGCAAAGGCGTCCAGCGCACGCTGCCGGCCAAGGGCATGGTCGATGATCGGGGCGGGATAATCGCGTCCCAGGATCACCCCGGCCCCGCGCAGCACCATCGGCGGTGCCGTCCACGGGGCATGGATATATTTGTCGGGCATGTGTTTCAGTTCGGGCACCCACCGGCGCACAAAATGTCCATCCGGATCGAATTTCTGCCCCTGAAGCATGGGGTTGAATACCCGGAAATAGGGGGCGGCATCGGCCCCGCAGCCGCCGATCCATTGCCACCCCGCGGCGTTGTTGGCCAGATCGGCATCCACCAGCGTGTCCCAGAACCAGGCCTGCCCCGCCTGCCACGGCAGCAGCAGATGCTTGACCAGCAGCGAGCCCGCGATCATGCGGACACGGTTGTGCATCCAGCCCGTGGTCCAGAGCTGGCGCATGCCGGCATCCACGATGGGATAACCGGTGCGTCCGTGCTGCCAGGCGGTTAGCGCCGTGTCGTCGCGGGTCCAGGGGAATTCCTCGAAAGCGGGGTTCAGGGGCCGGTCGGGCAGGTGCGGGAAATGGTACAGCAGCGCGTGACAGAATTCACGCCAGCCGATTTCGCGCAGGAAGCTGTCGATCTGGCGTGCCAGTCCATCGTCCGCCGCCGCCGCGATGCGGGCAGCGTGCCAGACCTGACGCGGGGATATTTCCCCGAAATGCAGGTGCGGCGACAGGCGCGACGTGCCGTCGATCCCGGGTACGTCGCGGCCGGTGGCATAGCCGGCGGCCCCGCCACCATCCAGGAACATGGCAAGGCGTGCGGCGGCCGCGGCCTCGCCGACGCGCCCGCCATCCTCCCAGGTGTGGCGCAACCCGCCGGCCCAGTCGGGCCGGGTGGGCAGCAAGTCCCAATCCGCCAGCCTGTCGCCGGCCGGCCGGCCGGCAAAGGGGCACAGCCGGTCGGGGGTGGGCAGGGGATCGGACGGCGCCAGGATGGACAGAGCCGCCCGCCAATAAGGGGTGAAGACCTTGTAGGGCGTGCCGGCGCCCGTCAGCACCTCCCACGGTTCATTCAGCAGGCCGGCCTTGAAGCTCACCACCCTGGCACGGTCCTTCAACGCGGCCTTCAGCCGGCTGTCGCGTTCAATGGCGAAAGGCTCGTAACAGCGGTTCCAGACGATTTCGGCCGCACCCACCTGTCGGGCAAGGTCGCTGATCACATGGTCGGCCGGCCCGCGCAGCAGCAGCAGCGGGTTGCCCCGCCGTTCCAGGTCGGCGGAAAGCTGTCGCAGGCTGTGGTGCAACCACCAGCGTGCGGCCCCACCCTGGCGCCAGGTGCCGGGCGTGACATCGTCCAGCACATACACAGGCAACAGGGGCCGGCCGCTGGCCGCGGCATGGGCCAGGGCCGGGTTGTCGGCCAGGCGCAGATCCTGGCGGAACCAGACGATGATGGGGGCGGCGTCGGTCATGCGTGCGATGGGCCTTGGCAACGGGCTGTTCTTGTCTCTTACGCCCGCGCCGCCCGGCTGGATCACCCGGTTTACCGCCGGATGCCGATATATTTTTCAGCACACCCGCTTGAATTATCCGCTGGGCGGACTATCTGCCGATCATGGACCGTGGCGGTCCGTGCCCGTCGTTCCCCGGCGGGTATCCCCCTTCCCCCCCAGGGCCGCCCGTTCCTGAACGCCCCCGGTTGGTCCGCCATCCGGGGGCGTTCCATTTCCGGATGTCGGGATCCTACAGGACCCGGCGCGCCGCCATGTCCCGGCGTGCGGCACCGTCGGGCGCCAGGCGTGTGGATGGCAGGGGGAAAAGCCGGCCCGTGCCCAGCATCCAGGCATGGAAGGGGCGGCGGAACAGGCCGGCCATCGCCGGGTCCAGCACATTGAGCCCCCCGGTATAGGCGCCGAAGGCCGGCAGGATCAGCCGTTGGCCGTCGCCGGCGAAGCAGCGCGCACTGATCCGCCGGCCGCGCACGACAGCCGCCGCCTTGGGATGGAAATGGCCCGACACTTCACCCGCCGCCTGTTCCGGGTCGGTCACCGCCTCATGCCGCAGCACCAGGGGGCCTTCGCGCAAGACCGCCGTCACCACCGATCCGCCCCAGCCGGCGGGCGGGGCGGGATCGTGGTTGCCGGCGATCCATATCCAGTCATGGGCGGCCGTCAATGCCGCGATGCGTCGCCCGTCACCTGCGGAGATGCGTGCAGCCGCATCGCGGTCATGGAAGCTGTCGCCCAGGCAGACCACGCGGAGGGGGCGCCATCGGGCGCACAATGCCTCCAGCCGGGTCAGGGTGGCGGCGGTGTCATAGGGCGGCAGGAACTGGCCGTGCCGGGCAAAGGCCGATCCCTTCTCCAGATGCAGGTCGGCGACCAGGAGCCAGCCGCGCGTCGGCCAGAACAGGGCGCCGGCCGGGTCGGCCTGCAATAGGGCCCCGTTCAGGGGGATTTCCATGGCAGGGCTCAATCCCCCACCTCAGACCAGGGTGACGGTGCCGTCATCGGCCAGTGGCCAATGCGGGTTCCAGGCGATTTCCCAGTAATGCCCGTCCGGGTCGGCGAAGATGCCGGAATAGCCGCCCCAATGCTGGTCCGTGGGCGGCCGCACCAGACGGGCGCCCTGGGTCAGCGCAAAGGAGACCAGGCGGTCCACCTCTGCCTTGTCATGGACATTGTGGGCCAGCATCGCCGGACCGGGCGCGACCTTGCCGGCATCGCCCGCGATCTCCTTCTCGTAATCGGCGGCGGTCAGCAGGCCCAGCCCCATGCCCCCCATCTGGAAATAGGCGAAGCCGGCCTGACTGCCGGCGGCTGGCGTCCAGCCCAATCCTTCATAGAAGCCGCGCGACCGGGCCACGTCGGCAACACGCAGGGTAACCAGGGTGATGCGTTGTTCCATGGGGGCCTTCCATGCGGGGAGGGGGGAGGTGCCTATTGGTCCATAGTGGCGGGCAAAGGGCAAGCGCGATCGGCCCCGGAGCGCAGCGCGACCGCAATCCCTATGCGGCCTGTATGGTCAAGCATACAAGCGCTGGTGAACTATATTGATCCGCGGCCAAAGCTGACGCCTTGTGACCGCGGGTTCCCGCGCCGTCCATTGCCCCTTTCAAAGAAATGAAATTTTCTATACAATATTGTTCTGTGATTTCCCCGAGGCATCTGGTGCTGAATAATATCATCGCACTGATCCAGTTTGCTGTCGTCACGTTCGTCGCGGCGGTCGGGGTCAATCTTGTGGTTGCCATGGGTGCCTATCTGATCGCCAAGATCATCCGGGCGCAATCCGACGAGACGGGATTGCGCGATCGGCTGGCACGATATTCCCGCATCGTCACGGGCCTGTCGAACCGGGTGGAAGCGCGGAAGAACACCGCCGCCGGGGCGGCTTCCCACCTGTTTGGTGCCCAGCGGCAGGAAAAACAGTTGAAGGCCCGCATCCGGGAACTGGAAAACGCTCCCCATCGTTTCGTGCGCATGATCGGGGCGGAGCAGTTCCCCAACAAGCCTTACGAATTCCTGGTCATCAACACGTCGGTTTCCCACCAGGTCAAGCGGGGGGAACGCCACCCCTTCTATGACAGCAGTTGGGCACAGCCCTGTCCCGTGCATGTCTGGGCCCGCGGCCCGGAAGAGGCGCGGGCCGAATTCGAACGGGTCTACCCGAAGGCTTCGGGCTTCAAGGCCGTCTATGCACAACCCCTGACCGGGGCTGCCGCCCCCAAGGACCCGGTCGAAAGCGAAGAGGCGGAAGGGGCGGTGCCCGCATGAGCCTTTTCACTGTTGCCCTGGGCGCCATGATCGTCTTCCTGTCCCTGAAGCCGACGGTCATCAAGGCCAATCACACGGTCCGCGAAGCCAAGAAAGCCATACTGGAACTGCGCCGCCGCCAGCAGGCGCTGAGCCAGCGTCTGCGCTCGCTGGCGCGGGAAAGCCTGAACCAGCGCCTGACGGCCGGTCAGGATGACAATGAAGCCGATGCCCTGAACGGCCGGCTGGAACAGCTCCAGCGCATGATCGAGCAACTGGAAGCCGAGGATCGCCGTGTGCTGGTTATGGATGAACGGCGCGGCCTGTCGGAAACCGGGTGGATCATCTGTGTGCGGCGCAGCCCGTCGGTGGCCTCTCCGCTGGAGCCGGCGGTCATCACCCGCCTGTGGGATGAAGGGCGCTATCTCTTCTTCTTCGCTTCCGATCAGGCGCGGGCCCGGCGCAAGGTCCTGACCCGCTTTTCAGAGGAGAACGGCTTCAGCATCGTCGATGTGAAGCCGCATGAGGGTGATCTTTCCGATCCGCCCGCGCTGGGCGCCAATAACCCTGACAAGCAAAGGCAGAGCGCCTGACGGGCGTGATGCTGTCAGACGCGGATATCCAGCAGGTAGCCGCGAAGCTGCACGGGCTGCACAGGGTCCATTGTGACCGGTGGGACCGGGGGCAGGTTTCTGTCGGGCAGCCGCGATGCGGGGGCTGGGGCCGGTGGTGGCGGGGCCGGCGCGGGATCGGCAGACTGCTTGCCCGGCGCCCCTTGGGGCGTCGGCGGGGCCGGCGCTGTATAGCTGCCGGTGCTGCCATTGCTGATGCCGGATATTGCCATGGGCCCATCCTATACCCGCACCGCGGCCGCCGGAACTGTACAGGCGGATAGTCTTATACTAATAGCTTGAGATGAGTAGAACTCATCTCAAGCTGGTGCGGCGGCGACTGCCACAGCAGCGCTCGTGCGGGCTACCGTCGCCACAGGGGGACAGCCGGCACAATCATCGGATCATCCATCCCGACACGCAAAGGAAGCAACATGCCGCATCGATCGTCCCCCCTCCTCGGGCTTGTCCTGGCGGCCCTGGCTTCGACCGCCCTGCTGGTGCCGGCGGTGCCCGCCGCACTTGCGGCCGATGCCGTTGCCCGGCAATGGACGCAGGCCCCCGGCTTTCACCGGTTCAAGCTGGGCACGATGGAGGTCACGGCCATCTATGACGGCAATCTGCGCCTGTCCACCAGCCTGTTGAAGAACATCACCGCCGATGATCTGGAAAGCCTGCTGGCCGCCCGGTTCCTGTCATCGGCCGAGGGGGTCCAGACGGCAGTGAACGCCTATCTGGTCAATACCGGTGACCGCCTGGTGCTGGTGGATAGCGGTGCCGCCGGACTGCTGGGGCCGGACGCCGGCGGGCTGGTCGCCAATATCCGGGCGGCCGGGTATGAGCCCTCCCGCATCGACACCGTGCTGCTGACCCATCTGCATCCCGACCATGCCGGGGGGCTGCTGTCGCGCGATGGCAAGGCGGCCTTTCCCAACGCCACGGTTCGCGCCTCCCAGGCCGATATCGATTTCTGGCTGAGCGCGGAAGTGGCGGCCAAGGCGCCGGCCGATGCGCAGCCCTTCTTCAAGATGGCACGGGATGCCGTCGCCCCCTATCAGGCGGCTGGGCGTTTCAAGAGTTTCGCGGCCGATGAGGAATTGCTGGCCGGTATCCGTGCCGTTGAGGCGGGCGGCCACACGCCGGGGCATAGCGGCTTCCTGCTGACCGTGGGTGACGAAAGCCTGCTGGTCTGGGGTGACATCATCCATAGCCACGCCGTGCAGTTCGCCCGTCCGGAGGTTGCGATCGAGTTCGATATCGACAGCAACCGGGCCGTGGCCACGCGCAAGCGCCTGCTGGAATGGACAGCGGGCAAGCGGATCTGGGTTGCCGGTGCCCATCTGCCGTTCCCCGGCATCGGCCATGTGCGCGCCGAGGGAACGGGATATGGATGGGTTCCGTTGGAATATGCACCGGTGGCAAAGCCGGGGCCGTAACCCTCTCTTCTGCCCATGCCTGATTCGCCCTGTCCCGGCTCCCTGGTCCGGGGCGGGGCGATGGCCAGCAAGGGTGTGCCTATCGGACGGGCAGCGGGGTGCCTGCTGGTTGGGCAATGATATCCAGACAAAAAAACGGCCGGAAAGCCATGGGCTTCCGGCCGAGTTGAACAGGGAGGCTTCACGTCTGGGAGACGCTGGGTCAAAGACCCAACCCCGACCGGGTAAATCGGGGTGAAACATCGCCGCTGCGTCGCAGCAGCGATGGCCTAAGATTTATGCATCTTGGCCGATTATACCAGGGGTGAAGCCAAGCCCGAGTTATGCGTTTGATGCATGGCTTGACGGGAACGTCTCAGCCACCTTCTTGACCAGGAAATCACGGAAGACGGCAATGCGCTTGGAATGGCGCAATTCTTCCGCGTAAACGAAATAGGCATCGATGCGCGGGCCGCTGACTTCCGGCAGAACGCGAACGATATCCGGCTGTCCGTCCACCACATAGTCGGGCAGGGATGCGATACCCAGGCCGGACTGCACGGCGCGGAACATGGCATAGAGGCTGTTGACGCGCAGGGCGGTGCGACGCTCCCCGCCCGGCGGGTCGCCGACATGCAGGGCCCAGTTGATGTTGGTGACCGGCGCCCGCGCCTCGTTGGGGTAGGCGATCAGGTCATGCTGGTCCAATTCCGCCACCGATTGCGGCACGCCGCGCTTTTCGATGTAGGATTTGTGGGCATAGAGATGGACACGCACCGTCATCAGGTGGCGCTGGATCAGGTCCGGCTGACGCGGGGCCGACAGGCGGATGGCGATATCCGCCTCCCGCATCGACAGGTCCAGCTCATTATCATCCAGCAGCAGCGTGAGCTGCACATCCGGATAGAGCGACAGGAAGTCCTTCACCCGCGGTGTCAGCCAGGTGGAGCCCAGTGCGATGGTGGTCGTGACCTTCAGCGGGCCCTTCGGATGTTCCTTCGATTCGGAGAGCATCGCCTCCGTCATCGAGAGCTTGGCGAACACTTCCCGCGCGGTGCGATAAAGCAACTCGCCCTGTTCCGTCAGGATCAGCCCGCGTGCATGGCGATGGAACAGCGGCACATGGAGGCTTTCCTCCAGCGCGCTGATCTGCCGGCTGACCGCCGACTGGCTGAGGTTCAGGGTTTCCCCCGCATGCGTGAAGCTGCCCGCCTCTGCCACAGCGTGAAAGACGCGAAGCTTGTCCCAGTCCATGGACCCGTCCCTAGATAGTGGCGCAACTGCCGAACGCCGGATGACGTCCCTGGCGCCCTGTCCTGTTGGTCGAACACGGGAATGCGCCCGACGCATGGATGATATACAGCCCCCGCCGCCAATGCTAGGGCTTGTCATCAATTTGTCGATCGACCGCAAGCTATCGTATTGTTCTTGCAACAGTTCGGCGCCGAAAGTCCCCGGCATCCTGCCCTTAGGTGGTATCATCCCGACAGGCGGAGGTATGTTTTGACCTGCCTGTCGGGTGCGTTAACCGTGATTTCCCGTGCCGGTTGTCGAATCAATGGCCGGCGAGGAAACGTTCCACTTCCAGCGCCGCCATGCACCCCATGCCGGCGGCCGTGACCGCCTGGCGGAATACCTTGTCCTTCACGTCGCCGGCCGCGAAGACACCGGGAACGTTGGTGCGGGTGCTGTCCGGGTCGGTGACGATATAGCCTTCATCGTCCATACGCACCTTGCCCTTGAAGACGCTGGTGGCCGGATCATGGCCGATGGCGACGAAGACGCCGTCAAGCGACAGTTCGGTGACGCCGTCCGTCTTGACGTTGCGCAGACGCACGCCCGTGACCAGCTTGGGGTCGGTGAAACTGGAGCCGCCCTGGCCCAGTATCTCCTCCACCACGCTGTCCCAGACGATTTCGATCTTGGGATTGCTGGCCACACGCTCCTGCAGGATACGCTCGCCGCGGAAGCTGTCGCGGCGATGGATCAGGGTAACCTTGGAGGCATGGTGGGTCAGGTACAGCGCTTCTTCCAGCGCGGTATTGCCGCCACCGATCACGGCCACTTCCTTGCCGCGGAAGAAGAACCCGTCGCAGGTGGCGCAGGCGGAGACGCCGGCCCCCTGGTAATGCTGCTCGCCGGGGATGCCCAGCCAGCGGGCCTGTGCGCCCGTGGCGATGATCACGGTGTCGGCCACGAATTCATCCCCGCTGTCAGCCTTGCAGACGAAGGGGCGCTGCGTGAAATCGACGTCGCTGATGATGTCGAAGAACATCTTCGTGCCATAGCGTTCCGCCTGGGCGCGCATCTGTTCCATCAGGTGCGGGCCCTCCACCGGGTCGGCGAAGCCGGGGTAATTCTCCACATCCTTGGTGATGGTCAACTGGCCGCCGGGCGTCATGCCCTGGACCAGCACCGGCTCCAGGCTGGCGCGGGCGGCATAGATGGCGGCGGTATAGCCGGCCGGGCCGGCGCCGATGATCAGGACCTTGGAACGGTGGGTGGCCATGATGCTTCCTTCGAAGGGCTTAATGCTGTTGGGGTTGCCTGGCAAATGGGGGCGACCCTGCGGGTCCGGCAAGGGGCATGCCGGTCGGGGCGGGGTTGCGACCCTACAGCCGTGCCCCGGCGGGGGCAATCGGTCTTGTGCCCCGCTTTCCGACGGTCGGGCAGGCGGGCTGGTGCCTTGCGGCATGGGACGTGCCGGGCGAAATACCCCGAAATCCCCGCCGGACGGCACACCGGGGCTGGCCCCGGGGCGCCCGGCACACTACATAGGGAGGCGATCCGCCGCTCTTGCATGGTTCCTGGTGATGAAGAAATACGGCCTGTCCGTGTTGTGCGCCCTGTTTCTGGCTGCCGGCCTGTCCGTTGCCGCGGCCGCGGCAGGCGTGCGCAGCAACATTGCCGCCACGGACAATGTGGAAACCTTCATCACCCTGGAAACCACGGGCGTGGCGCCGGGCCAGACCGTCTGGGCCGCCCTGACCCAGAATATCCGTCCCCATTGGCACACCTATTGGGTCAATCCCGGCGATAGCGGCATCCCGACGGAAATCGCCTGGACCCTGCCGGAAGGCTGGAAGGCGGACGCCATTACCTGGCCGGCGCCCGAGCGGTTTCCCATCGGGCCGCTGGTCAATTTCGGCTACAAGGACACGGTGCATCTGCTGGTGCCGCTGACCGTGCCCGCCGATGCGCCGGCCGGCCAGACGGTCAGGCTGGACGCCCAGGTGGACTGGCTGGTCTGCGAGGATATCTGCATCCCCGAATCGGCCGCACTGTCCATCGCCGTTCCCGTGCTGGCCGAAACGGCCCCGGTGGACCCCGACGCGGCGGCGCTGTTCGCGGCGGCGCGCGCCGCCCTGCCGGTGCCGAGCCCGTATGAAGCCACCCTGTCGCCGGGCGACAAGACCCATCGGCTGGCCCTGGCCGCCCCTGGTCTGGATCGCGGCCGTGTCACGGATGTGTTCTTCTTTCCGCATGAATATACGGTGGCCGCCTCCAACGCGACACAGCCCATCACCCTGGATGCGGCGGGGCTGACCCTGACGCTGGAACCGGCGGGCGCGTTGCCGGCCGGGCCCGTCACGGGCGTGCTGACCTTCACCGAGCAACTGGACGGCCAGAGCCTGCGCCATGCCCTGGCGGTGGAGGCGGCCGTGGGACCGCCCGCGGCGGCACTGTCCCCGCCGCCGGCCGGATTGCAGACCGGCCTGTTGTCGGCGCTGCTGCTGGCCCTGGCCGGCGGTGCCATCCTCAACCTGATGCCCTGCGTGTTCCCCGTGCTGTCCATGAAGGCGCTGGCCCTGATGCGCCATGGGCCGGGGGAGGCGCGGCGGCACGGGCTCGCCTATACGGCGGGCGTGCTGGTCTGCTTCGGCATTGTCGCCGGGGCGCTGATCGCGCTGCGTGCCGGCGGGGCGGCCATCGGCTGGGGCTTCCAGCTTCAGGACCCGCTGGTCGTGGCCGTGCTGGCCTATGTCATGCTGCTGCTGGGACTGTCGCTGTCGGGCGTCTTCACGCTGGGCGGCTCCATCATGGGGGTCGGCCAGGGGCTTGCCGGGCGTGACGGGCTGGCGGGCAGCTTCTTCACCGGCGTTCTGGCCACGGTGGTTGCCACACCCTGCACGGCACCCTTCATGGGCACAGCGTTGGGTTTCGCCATCACCCAGCCCTGGCCCGTGGCCCTGTCGGTGTTCCTGGCCCTGGGCCTGGGCATGGCACTGCCTTTCCTGGCGTTGTCCTTCTCTCCGGCATTGCTGAGGCGCCTGCCCCGGCCGGGCATCTGGATGGATCGGGTCAAGCAGGCCTTGGCCTTTCCGCTCTATGCTTCGGCCGCCTGGCTGCTCTGGGTCCTGTCGATCCAGGCCGGGCCGGCGGCCCTGGCTACGGTGCTGGCCGGCATGGTGGCCATCGCGTTCGCCGCCTGGGTCTATGGCCAGACGCGGCTGTCCGGCGGGGCTATGCGTGCGTTCGGCACCGTGCTGGCCGTGCTGGCCCTGGGCGGCGCCATCGCCGGGGCGACCACGGCTGCCCCCACGGCGGCGGGCGGGCAGGGCCCCACCGCCACCGCCGATGCGGCCGCCGCCGGGTTCGAGCCCTGGACTCCGGACCGCCAGGCCGCCCTGCTGGCCCAGGGCAAGCCGGTCTTCGTGAATTTCACGGCGGCCTGGTGCGTGACCTGTCTGGTCAATGAGCGGACATCATTGTCGACGGCAGGGGTGCGCCAGGCGCTGGGCCAGAAGGGCGTGACCTATCTGAAGGGCGACTGGACCAACCGCGATGCCACCATCGCCCGAGTGCTGGAAAGCCATGGCCGCAGCGGCGTTCCGCTCTATTTGCTGTACCGGCCGGGCGAACAGGTGCCCGTGATCCTGCCGCAGATCCTGACCGAGGGTATTGTGCTGGACGCGCTCGCTCCCCTGCCGCCCGCCTGATTTGCCACGGAACCTATCACCACTCAGCGTTGTTCCCCCCTGGAGCGATGCCGGCAGCGCCGGGCCGATATGTCCTTGAGGATATGACCCCTGGCGGGCTTGCGGCCCCATGGTCCGCGCCTTATCTTAGAATTATTCTAAGAAGGATGGCGCGGCCGGCGCACCGGTGCCCCGTGCGACATCCGGGAGGACAGATTATGGCCAGTTACACCGAAAGTCCCGAATTGCTGCGGAGCTTCACGGCCCAGGCCAACCGCTATCCCATGCTGCGGCCCGAGCAGGAGGACAGGCTGGCGCGCGACTGGACGGAACGCCAGGACCGCCGCGCCTTCGATCAGCTTGTCCACAGCCATATGCGCCTTGCCGTGAAGGTCGCCGCCAAATATGCCCGCTCCGGCCTGCCCGTGGCCGATCTCGTGTCGGAAGCCAATATCGGGTTGATCAAGGCCGTGCAGCGTTTCGACCCGACCCGCGGCTTCCGTCTGGCCACCTATGCCCTTTGGTGGATCCGGGCGGAGGTGCAGTCCTTCGTGCTGCATAACTGGTCGCTGCTGAAGGGCGGCAACACCGCCACCTTGAAGCGCCTGTTCTTCAATCTGCGTCAGACCCAGCGCAAACTGGGCATCCATGACCGGATCATGAGCGATGAGGAAGCCGCACAGGTGGCCGAGAAGCTCAGCGCCAGCATCGAGGAGGTGCGGGAGATGGAGCACCGCTTCGCCACCCCCGTCAGTTCGCTGAACGTGCAGGTGGGCGAAGAGGGTGACCATGAGGCCATCGACCTGCTGGCCGATGACCAGGACAGTGTCGAGGAGCGGCTGGCCGAGCAGGGTGAGCTGAATGCCCGGCGCGCGCTGATGACGGACGCGCTGACGCAACTGGGCGACCGGGAGCGGCACATCTTCGCCGCGCGCAATCTGGCCGACCAGCCCGTGACGCTGGAGACACTGGCCCGCCAGTATGGTGTCAGCAAGGAGCGCATCCGCCAGATCGAAAGCGGCGCCTATAAGAAGGTCGTGCGGCGCGTGCGGGCCCAGGTGGACACGGTCGCCCCCATGCCCCCGCCGATGGCGCTGGGCCGGCGCACGGCGGCGATGGCCATGGCTTGAGGCGCCCTTTGTCCCGCCCTTGCCCCTTTTTCTTCTCCCCAGCCTTTGACGGGCCGGCCCTTGTGGCCGGCCCGCCGTGCTTTACCTGTTCCCCGAAGTGATGTAGGGCTTGCCGCAACGCACAAATAATCACGACTGGAGGATACGGCCATGAGTGCCAGCGCCCAGGTGAAGCGCGTCAGCGTGCCCGACATCGCGGCCCGCAAGGGGCAGGAACCCGTCGTCATCCTGACTGCCTACAGCGTTTCCATGGCCCGCCTGCTGGACCCGCACTGTGATTGCCTGCTGGTCGGCGACAGTCTGGGCATGGTGCTTTACGGGCTGGACAGTACACTGCCCGTCACCCTGGACATGATGATCAATCATGGTGCCGCCGTGGTGCGCGGATCGTCCAGGGCCTGTGTCATCGTCGACCTGCCCTGGGCCAGCTATCAGGAAAGCCCTCAGCAGGCCTTCCGCAACGCCGCCCGCGTGCTGGCGGAAACGGGTGCGCAGGCCGTGAAGCTGGAAGGCGGGGAAGAGATGGCGGAAACCGTCGATTTCCTGGTCCGGCGCGGCATTCCCGTCATGGGGCATGTCGGCCTGACGCCGCAGGCCGTCAACGCGCTGGGCGGTTACCGGGCCCGCGGCCGGTCTGACGCCGAACAGCAGAAGATTCTGGGAGATGCCCGCGCCGTGGCGGAGGCAGGTGCCTTCTCCGTCGTCGTGGAAGGGGTGGTGGAGCCGCTGGCCCGCACCATCACGGAGAATGTGCCGGCCATCACCATCGGCATCGGCGCCAGCCCTGCCTGTGACGGTCAGGTCCTGGTGTCCGACGACATGCTGGGCCTGTTCGGCGGCTTTACGCCCAAATTCGTGAAACGCTATGCCGAGCTGGGGGATCAGATATCCAGTGCCGCCGCCGAATATGCGGCAGAGGTGCGGTCGCGCGCCTTTCCGGGCCCCGCCCATCTGTTCGGTGTGAAAAAGGGCTGATCCGTCCCCCTCCGGCTGTCCTACCGGTCGGGGGACAGAAGGGTGCCCGCCTGGTCCCGATCCCCGGTCGCCAGGCGGGGGTTGACGGGCACGGGGCCATTTCCCCGCAGATAGTCCAGCGGCGTCAGCCCTTCATCATCCCGCGCGCCGGGATCGGCACCGGCGGCCAGCAAGGCCCGGATGACAGGCAGGCCGGCATTGGCGGCGGCATAATGCAGCGCCGTGCGCTTCCCATGCCGGGGGGCGTCATAGGGGCCGGTTTCGGCCGTCGCGGCATCCACCCGCGCGCCCTGGTCCAGCAGCCACGCCACCGATGCCGGCTGGTCGGCCTGCGCCGCGGCCATCAGCGGCGTCTTGCCGAAGCCGTTGGGCATGTCCGGACCGTTCCCGGACACCATGTCGGGCAGCAGATCGGGTCGCCGGGCAGCGGCCAGATGGGACAGCGGGTCGATCCCGGCCCAACGCGCGCAGCGGGCGAACGCATCATCCGGCCTGTCCGTATTACCGGCTTCCATGGCGGCGCGGACGGCATCCGCCGGCGCATCATCCAGCAACAGGGTGCGCGCATGGCCGGACGGCACCCCAGCCTCCCCGCAATCGCCACCCCATACGACCGCGAACAGGGCGTTGCGCGCCAGCTGTTCGGCTTCCTGCCCGTGGGCCGGCCGGTAATACGCGGTCAGTGCCGCCCTTGCGGCCGCGTAGGATGGCTGTATCCGGCCGATGAAAGCCCGATGGTTGGCGGGTGACAGATAGGCCCAGACCGCATAGGGCCCGCCATTGCCGGGCGGGGCCGGCGGCAGCCCCGCCGGGTCCAGCCGTGCCTGTTCCAGAAGGGCCGCCTGCCGGCCGCCCAGCGCGAACCGTAATGTGCCCCCATGGGTGCCCAGAAAATCGCCGTCCGCCAGCCGCCCGGCTTCCATGAAAGCCGTCATGGCGGCGTCGGGAAAGCCGGTGACCGTACCCCGGTTCCAATCGCATCCCGACCGGGGCAGGAAATTGTCACGGTTGCCGGCGAACTGCGGCTGCGTGGCGGCCAGCAGGCCGGGCCGTCGCGCCAGCACCGCGCAGGGGATGGCATAAAAGGCGGAATGGCTGTTCACCGCCCCCGTGCTGGACAGCAGCCGCACCAGCGGCAGCAGGCTTTCATCCGTGCCGTCATAGGGCAGGGGCGGGCCCAGCACGTCCAGCATGTAATCATCGGTGCGCCCGTCTGGCAGAGTGGCCAGATCGTGGGCCAGTGCCGCGATTTCCTGCCGGCCATCCGGGCGGAAGGCATGCAGGTACAGCAGCAGGTCCAGCCGGGCCAGCGGGGTGCCGGCGCCGCGCATCGCCGCCTCTGCCGCCGCCGGGTCCCGGTCCATGCCGGCGATGGCGCGGTCATAGGCGTCGCCGCCGACCCCATCTCCGGTCCCGCCACCGGCCAGAATGGTCACGGCCAGCAGAAGCAAACCCGAGGCCAGCAAGGATCGAAGCAGGGACATGGGGCCTCTCCCGTGTGCCGCAAACGGGCCGGACCCTATCATGATGCCAACCATGCGGAAACCGAAACACCCCGTCTTGACATCCGCCGCCTGCCGCCGCACCCTCCGCCCTGTCCAAGGGGAACCCCGGCAAGGGGCTGAGACACCGCATGGACCGCCGACAGGCGGCACCGGCGCGGGAACCCTTCGAACCTGATCCGGGTCGTACCGGCGTAGGGATGGAAGCATAGGGGCCCCGTACCGCCCCACACGTGCCGCCGCGTTCCGTGCGCAAACCCGGATCTCCAGCCAACGGAGGTCCAGATGCCAGATACCACCATTACCGATCCCGAATTCCGCGTCACGACCGGCCCGCTGCCCGCGTCGCGCAAGGTGCATGTGGCGGGAGAACGCTTCCCCGACATCCGCGTCGCCATGCGGGAGATCGACCTTTCGCCCAGCGCCGATGAGCCGGCCGTGCGGGTCTATGACCCGTCCGGCCCTTATACCGACCCGGGGGTGCGGACCGATATCCGGCGGGGGCTGGCCGAATTGCGCCGGTCCTGGATCAAGGCGCGCGGCGATGTGGAAGCCTATGACGGCCGGGACGTGAAGCCGGAGGATAATGGGCTGAAGGACGGCCAGGAAAGCCCCGTCCCCCTGTTCGACCGCGCATCCCGCCGGCCGCTGCGCGCTAGGCCGGGGGCCAACGTGTCCCAGCTTCATTATGCCCGCAAGGGCATCGTCACGCCCGAGATGGAATATGTCGCCATCCGCGAAAATCTGGGCCGGCAGCATCTGGCCGGACAGGCCGCCCGCGACGGGGAGGATTTCGGGGCATCCATCCCCGATCACGTGACCCCGGAATTCGTGCGGGACGAGATTGCGCGCGGTCGTGCCATCATCCCCAACAACATCAACCATCCGGAAACGGAGCCGATGATCATCGGCCGGAACTTCCTGGTGAAGATCAACGCCAATATCGGCAATTCGGCGGTCACCTCCAGCGTGGCGGACGAGGTGGACAAGCTGGTCTGGGCCACCCGCTGGGGGGCCGACACGGTGATGGACCTGTCCACGGGCCGCAACATCCACACGATCCGCGAATGGATCATCCGCAATTCGCCGGTGCCCATCGGCACGGTGCCCATCTATCAGGCGCTGGAGAAGGTGGGCGGCAAGGCGGAGGACCTGACCTGGGACCTGTTCCGCGACACGCTGATCGAACAGGCCGAACAGGGCGTGGATTATTTCACCATCCATGCCGGGGTGCGGCTGGCCCATATCCCGCTGACGGCCAGGCGCGTGACGGGCATTGTCAGCCGCGGCGGCTCCATCATGGCCAAATGGTGCCTGGCCCATCACAAGGAGAACTTCCTCTACACCCATTTTGAGGAAATCTGCGAGATCATGAAGGCCTATGACATCGCCTTCTCGCTGGGCGACGGCCTGCGGCCCGGCAGCATCGCCGATGCCAATGACGCCGCCCAGTTCGCGGAACTGGACACGCTGGGCGAACTGACCCAGATCGCCTGGAAGCATGATGTGCAGGTGATGATCGAAGGGCCGGGCCATGTGCCCATGCACAAGATCAAGGCCAATATGGACAAGCAGTTGAAGGTCTGCGGCGAGGCACCCTTCTACACGCTGGGGCCGCTGACCACCGACATCGCACCCGGCTACGACCACATCACCAGCGGCATCGGGGCGGCCATGATCGGCTGGTTCGGTACCTCCATGCTCTGCTATGTCACGCCCAAGGAACATCTGGGCCTGCCCGACCGCGACGATGTGAAGGTGGGCGTCATCACCTACAAGCTGGCCGCCCATGCCGCCGACCTGGCAAAGGGCCATCCCGGCGCGCAGGAACGTGACGATGCGCTCTCCCGCGCCCGGTTCGAATTCCGCTGGCGCGACCAGTTCAACCTGTCGCTGGACCCGGAGACGGCGGAGAAATACCACGACCAGACCCTGCCGGCGGAAGGCGCCAAGCTGGCGCATTTCTGCTCCATGTGCGGGCCGAAATTCTGCTCCATGAAGATCACACAGGAAGTGCGCGACTATGCGGCGGCGCAGGAGGGGATGGCCGCCATGTCTGCGGCATTCAAGGAAAAGGGCGGGCAGGTCTACCTGTCGGACAGGCCGGTGCCGGACGATCATCATTGAAACAAAAGGCCCCCGTCCGGTGTTCGGACGGGGGCCTTTCCTCTGGCTGATCGGGCCGGAGATGCCGTCAGGCGCGGGCCAGACGGTCCATCTCCTCCTTCACGCGCAATTTCTCCATTTTCAGGCGGGTCAGGGTCGTTGTATCCGGCAGGGGGCGGCGAGCTTCCAACCGCACCTCCCGATCCAGGGTTTCGTGCTTGACGCGCAGGGCTTCAACACGCTCGGGGAACAACATACGGCCTTCTCCTTCTGTAACGATGGAACAATGGACGTGTCTGATTGTTGGAACCTGAAACGCGGACGGCCTTTCCGATCCGTATGGCTGATGGACGATCCTGACATGGTTTTGTCATCCGTCCGTCTATGCATATGGATAGGGTGGTCGGTTTTTTCGAGGGTCGTCTAGCCACCCTGGACGAAAACCATCGGGGGCGCTACATCACCTCCATGGCAGATATCCTCCCACAGCCGGCCGGTTCCTCCGGTCCTGACCAGTACCCGGCCGCCACACCGGCCCGACGGATGATCGTCGGGATCAGCGGGGCGTCGGGCATTGTTTACGGCATACGCCTGCTTTCCACGTTACGCCGGCTTGGCATCGAATCCCACCTTGTTCTGAGCAGGTCTGCGGAAGTGACCTGTGCGCATGAGTCGGGGCTGAAGGTTGCCGACATCAGGGCGCTGGCCGATGTGAACTATTCCATCACCGATATCGGGGCCGCCATCTCGTCGGGCAGCTTCAGGACCATGGGCATGATCGTGGCCCCCTGCTCGGTGCGCTCCCTGTCGGAGATCGCGTCAGGCGTCACCAGCACCCTGCTGACCCGCGCGGCCGACGTGGTGCTGAAGGAACGGCGGCGGCTGGTGCTGATGCTGCGGGAGACGCCGCTGCATCTGGGCCATATCCGGTCCATGGCTGCCGTGACGGAAATGGGGGCCATCGTCTACCCGCCGGTGCCGGCCTTCTATGCCCGGCCTGCCAGCATCGAGGAAATGGTGGATCACACGATCGGCCGCGTCCTTGACCTGTTTGATCTGGATACGGGCCGTGTGCGGCGATGGGGAGAAGCGGGAGGCACCTGACCGGATGGATAGGGAACATCCCGTGTGGCTGCACTGTTGATTGAATAACGGCGTCAAATGCGCCGGATCGAACAACAACAGACGAGCAGAGCCATGTCCACCAAGCTGCTGAACCGTTTCGCCCTGGTCACCTTCCTGGCCGCCGCCCCCCTGGCGCTGGCCGCCTGCGACAACAAGGGTCCTGCCGAGCGGGCCGGCGAGAAGATCGATGATGCGGCCGAGCGGGCCGGCGATCAGTTGGAAGATGCCGGCGACAAGATCGAGGATCGCCTGGACCGCGCGCGGGATTGACCGCCAGCCCGGCTGATCGACCACAGCGTCAAGGCTGCCGGGTGACAAGTCACGGCGGGGGTGCGGGGCTTGGGCTCCCGCACCCCCGCCGTCCACGCATCCGAGCCGTTGGCAGACGGGTGGCAGACGGATGGCAGGCGGGCGCCGGTTCCTGTCATACCAAGGCGGGTTGAGTGGAACTCATCGCATCTTGGTTGGCGCATCGCATCTTGGTTGGCGCATTGAGCGCCCGCGCGCCCATGCGCGCGCAAGCCCAGCCGCCGGATGGCGGCGCCCGGCGCATGCGGGGTGCATTGATCAGGACCAAAGGATCTGATCAATGCAGATACATATCAGACCTCCCTGTCAGGCCGATGAGTGCTATCCGATCCCCAGCTTGCGCCGCACGTCGTAATCGCCGCGGCCCTTGGACCATTTCTCGATGAAGCTGGTCAGTTCGGCATCGGGCTTGTCGGGCAGCATGACGACCAGCTTCACGTATTGGTCGCCCGTCACCTTGCGGTCGGGATTGGGGATGCCCTTGCCCTTCAGGCGCAGGATGGTGCCGCTGTTGGCACCGGCCGGGACCTTCACGGCCACCTGCCCGTCCAGCGTCGGCACTTTGATGGCGGCCCCCAATATCGCCTCGGGCAGGGTGACCGGCACCTCAATATGGATGTCGTCATCCTTGCGCGTGAACAGCGGATGGTTGTCGACCTGCACCTCGACGATGGCATCACCGGCCCCCGCACCACCGAGCCCGGGCAGCCCCTGGCCCTTCAGCCGCAGCCGTGTCTGGTCGCGTGTGCCGGGCGGAATGTTGACATCGATGGTCTTGCCCGTGGAAAGGGTCAGCCGCCGCTTGGCGCCCAGGCAAGCATCGGCGAAGCTGACCGACACCGAATAGCTGACATCGGCGCCCTTGGCCTTCACACCGGAACCCCCGCCCGCGGAATAGCGGCGGCGGGTGGCCCCGAAGATGTCATTAAAGAATTCATCGGCGAAGGGATCGTCGCCCCCCGCATCCCCGCCGGCGCGGCCCTTGGCCCCGGCCCCGCTGCGGCCCGCACCGCCCGGGCCCTGCCAGGGACCGCGGCGGAAACCGTGGCCTGCCCGCTCGTTGCCGGCTGCGTCGATTTCGCCCTTGTCGAAGCGCGCGCGCTTGTCGGCGTCTGACAGCAGGCTATAGGCCGCGTTGACTTCCTTGAATTTCTGTTCGATGTCGGCCCGACCCGGATTGAGATCGGGATGGTACTGCTTGGCCAGCCGGCGGAACGCCTGCTTGATATCGTCGGCGGAGGCGCTTCGCATCACGCCAAGGACCAGGTAGGGATCGCGCATGGTCACCAGAGAAGCAACGGGGAAGGCAACAGGGGGAAATCCTGCCGCATCCTACGCCCCGGCTTGGGCGGGTCAAGCGTGCCCGACAGGAAGGGGGTGGCGCATGCGTATAAAAACCCCGCCGGATGGGGTGACCCGGCGGGGGTTGAGGCGGGGTTGGCGTCAGCTCACGATCTTCCAGCTGCCGTCCGGCTGCTGGCAGGCGCGGCCGAAAGCCTGCTCGCTGCGGCCGCCGACAATGATCGTCTGCTGGTATTCGCGGCAATAGGCGCCGGTTTCGGCCTGGCGGCCTTCCTGGGTCGGCGTCACGATGACGCGGTTATTGTTGTTGGGGTTGTCCCAGATGATGGGCTGGTTCAACGGCGCACTGAACGAAGCGTAGGTGTTGCGCTCCAGCGCCTGGCGGTCGGCACGGTCCAGCGAGGCGCCGACCTCCGATCCGATCAGCGCGCCCAGAACGGCACCGGCACCCGTCGCCCAGAGCTTGCCCGAACCGCCACCGATCTGGCTGCCGGCCAAGCCGCCCATCAGGCCACCGATCACGGCGCCGCCGGTCTGCTTGTTGCCGCCCGAGTTCTGGCACCCGGCCAGCAGGGCCACCAGCGCGGTGGCGACGACAATCTTGCGAATCATGTTTCCGAGCCTTTCCAAATCATATCCTTCCCCCATCATTTGCCGCCGGGCTGATCGGCCTGCGGGCGGGTGCCATGCGGGGGAAGCACATGGACAATCGTTCGATGCTCTCTATCCTCCCCATCAATTCGGGCGCAACTATGACGAAGATCAAGCCATGACGCTGGAAGCCGCCACCGATCCTTTTGCGCTGTTCCGTGACTGGTTCGCCGAGGCCGAGGCCACGGAAATCAACGACCCCAACGCCATGGCCGTCGCCACCGTGGGCGCCGATGGCCGCCCCACGGTGCGAATCGTGCTGTTGAAGGCCCTGGATGACCGGGGCTTCACCTTCTACACCAACACGCAGAGCCGCAAGGGCGAGCATCTGGCGGCCAACCAGGTGGCCGGCATCAATTTCCACTGGAAGTCGCTGCGGCGGCAGGTGCGGGTGGATGGGCTGGTGGAGCCCGTTACGGAGGCGGAGGCCGACGCCTATTTCGCCAGCCGGCCCCATGGCAGCCGGATCGGCGCCTGGGCCAGCCAGCAGTCCCGGCCGCTGGACAGCCGCAGCACCCTGGAACAGGCCGTGCGCGATACGCAGGCGCGGTACGCGGATCAGGCCGTGCCGCGCCCGCCGCACTGGTCGGGCTATCGCGTCGTTCCCGACCGGATCGAATTCTGGCAGGATCGGGAATACCGGCTGCATGACCGCATCATCTTCACCCGTTCGGATGGGGGGTGGGACAAGGGCCGGCTTTATCCTTGATCCTGGTCGGGAGGGGGTGGCATGGCGGCGGATGTGGACCGGTATCGGCGGCTGGCCACCTATGCCAGCGTCACCGTCGCCCTGATCCTGATCGCGGCCAAGCTGGCGACCTACATGGCGACGGGCGCGGTGTCGATCCTGTCCTCCCTGATGGACAGCTCGGTGGATCTGCTGGCCTCCGTCGTCACGCTGCTGGGGGTGGCACAGGCCTTGCGGCCGCCGGACAGCACTCACCGGTTCGGGCATGGCAAGGCGGAACCCCTGGCGGCCCTGGCACAGTCGGCCTTCGTGGCCGGGTCCGGTGTGTTCCTGGCCTATGAGGGAGTGGGGCGGCTGGTCGATCCGCGCCCCGTGACGGCGCCGGAACTGGGTATCGCCACGATGGTTTTCGCCATCCTGATGACGGGGGGCCTGCTCATCGTGCAGCGCTGGGTGATCCGTCGCACCGGCTCCATGGCCATTGCGGCCGACAGCATGCATTACAGCGGCGACCTGCTGATGAACAGCGCCGTCATCGCCGCCCTGGCGCTGACGGCGTGGAGCGGCTGGCCCTATTGGGACCCGATTTTCGCCCTGTCCATCGCCGCCTTCCTTGTCTGGGGAGCCAGCCGCATCCTGCGTGCCGCGCTGGGCGTGCTGATGGATCGCGAATTGCCGGAAGCGGACCGGGACCGGGTGACCACCGTGGTCAAGGCCCATATCCAGGCGCGCGGCATCCATGACCTGCGCACGCGCTCCACTGGCATCGGCCAGCATATAGAGTTCCACCTGGAACTGGACCCGCACCTGACCCTGGCCGAGGCGCACGACATTACCGATGAGATCGAGCGGGAATTGCGTGCGGCCTTCCCCAGTGCCGAATTCGCCATCCACCAGGAGCCGGCAGGCCTGGATGACGAGCGGCTGGATCACCGGATAAGGTAACCCCAGGACATCGCCTATCCGTTCAGTCAGGTGGGTTTGCGCACGCCACCCATGACGGAATCGTGACCGGACCTGTGTGCATCGTCACAGGTTCACCGGCACGGACGCATTTATTTTCATGGAACTTCGACGCATTCGATGGAATGTTTCCATCCATTCGTCGGGGGTACGGATGGCGGGGCGACCTGCCCGGCCACAGGGGCATGAAATGGAGTTCAAGGTCAAGTTCTGGGGCGTGCGCGGCACCTTTCCCTGCGCCTATGCCTCCCACCTCGCCTATGGTGGCAATACGAGCTGCATCGAGGTCACGGCCGGCGACCGCACGCTGATCCTGGATGCTGGCACGGGCCTGCGCGGCCTGGGCAAGCGCCTGCTGCGCGATAAAATCCGCAATGCCACGATGCTGCTCAGCCATGCGCATTGGGACCATATCAATGGCTTTCCCTTCTTCGAGACGGGGTATTGGCCGGATTTCTCGCTCGACATCTTCGCCCGTGACCTGACGGGCTGCGAATGTATCGGGGAGGTGCTGACCTCCTGCATGGAAAAGCCGCTGTTTCCCGTACCGCTGACCACCATGCGCGCGCGCATGGCCTTTCAGAATCTGCATGCCGGCGACCAGATCGATTTCGCGCCGGGTCTTGTCATCAAGACGGGCGAACTGAACCACCCCGGCGGGGCCGTGGGTTATCGCATCGAATATGGCGGCCGGGCCTTCTGCTACATCACCGATACCGAACATGTGGCCGGCCAGTTGGATCAGAACATCCTGGCCCTGATCGAAGGGGCCGATGTCGTCGCCTATGATACGACATACACGGAAGAGGAATATGCCACGCGCGTCGGCTGGGGCCATTCCACCTGGAACGAGGGTGTGAAGCTGGTGCGGGAAGCGGGGGCCAAGCGCCTGTGCCTGTTCCACCACGATCCCGACCATGATGACGCCGCCATGGCTGCCATCGAACGCGATGCCCGCCGGGCCTTTGCCGGCGCCTTTGCGGCGCGCGAGGGTGCGGTGCTGGACCTGATGAACCTGCCGGCGGTCGGCGGTGTGGTCGCGGCGGCGTGAACCGGGCGGGGAGGAGTGCCCCCCGCCCGGTTCACGAGCATGATCACGCCTCCCAGCTTTTCGCGGCCTCCACCAACTGGTCCACGGCGGTCGACCAGCCGTCATAGAACCCCATCTCCGCATGGCTGGCTGCGCCCTCGGGCGTCAGGTGCATGGCGCGGGCCGTGTAGCGCGTGCCGCCCAGATGGTCCTCGAAGGTGATGTCGGCCGTAAAGGCGATGAAGCCCGGCGTCACGGGGCGGAAACCCGGCGCCATGGTGTTGGTGAAGACCAGACGCCTGCCTTCTTCGATCAGCAGATAGATGCCGGGATTGTCGGACGCACCGCCATCCGGCCCTTCCATCCGGGTATAGAATTCCCCGCCCGGCCGCAGGTCCATGCGGACTTCCTTGGTCTGCCAGGGGCGCGGGCACCACCATTGCTTCAGATGTTCGGGGCTGGTCCAGGCCTTCCAGACCAGGTGGCGGGGCACATCCAGGATGCGCGTGATGCCCAGGTCGCGGTCGGCCACCAGCACCTGCCGCTCCAGCCGTTCCAGGGTCTGGTGGCCGCCGGCCTCAGCCCCGAACTTGCGTTTTTCCTCCAGCGACTCCACGGTGGGGCAGACCATGGTCAGGGTGACCTTGGTCTTGTCGCTCCCGACCTCCTCCAGCCGGATCGACGCATCGAACAGGCAATGGTCGGGATCGTCGCCGCCATGCTCATATTCCAGCAAGGCCGGTTCCTGCACCGTGCGGTAGCGGATCCAGTTCTCGAAATCCTGGCCCCAGCCATGCATCGTGTAACGCCAGGTGCCCCCCGGCCGCACATCCATCTGATGGACCGTGGTGGAGAAGCCGTTGGGCCCCCAGAACAGGGGAATATGCTTCGGGTCGGTCAGCACCTTCCACACCAGCAGACGCGGTGCGTTCAGGGTGCGGGTGATCACCATGCTGCGATCAGCGGGCGGCGGGTTCATCATCGGTCGCTTGCTCCTGTTTTTTCAAAATCTGCAAATAGGCGTCCAGCCGGTCGAACCGGGCCTCCCATACGGCCCGCTGCCGCGCGATCCATTCGCCGGCGGCATCCATGGCGTGGGGTTCCAGCCGGCAGGTGCGCACACGGCCCACCTTCTCGGTCCGGATCAGGCCGCAATCCTCCAGCAGCCGCAAATGCTGCATCAGGCTGGGCAAGGCCATGGGCAGCGGCTTCGCCAGTTCCCCCACGCTCGCCGGCCCTTCCGCCAGCCTTTCCAGCACGGCCCGGCGCGATGGGTCGGCCAGGGCGTGGAACATGCGGTCGAGATTGACGGGGTTGGATTGAGTGTTAGGCATATACCTAAGTATCAGGGTGGGCGGAGGATCGCAAGAGATAGTTTGTAGAACGCCTAACTATTGGCCCGCGCCCGAAACGCCGGGGCCTATCGCGGCGGCGGTCCGTGACGTCGCGCAGCGTCCGCCTCCAAATTCCCGTGGCTCCGTGTCGCCCGACGTTGTACGCCAGGGAACGTCATTCCTTCCGCGGCGGCGCTCCATGACCCTGCTGATCCTTGCGATTTTCGTGCTGGTGTATCTGGGCATGGCCATCGGCCGGTTTCCCGGCTTGCAGATCGACCGCACCGGCATCGCCTTGCTGGGGGCGGTCATACTGGCGCTTGCCGGGGCCATGCCGGCGGATGCGCTGGGGGCGGCCGTTGATTACCCGACCCTGTTCATATTGCTGGGTCTGATGATTCTGTCCGCGCAGTTCGAACTGGCGGGGTTCTATGGCTGGTGCGCCATCCGGCTGGCGCAGACCGCCCACGGTCCCGTGGCGTTGCTGGCGCTGGTGGTGGCGGTGGGGGGCGGGCTCTCGGCCGTGCTGGCCAATGATGTGGTGGTCTTCGCCATGACGCCGCTGCTCTGCGCGGGGCTGGCGGCGCGGGGGCTGGATGCCCGGCCCTATCTGATCGCGCTGGCGGGGGCGGCGAATGCCGGATCGGCGGCCACCATCATCGGCAATCCGCAGAACATCCTGATCGGGCAACTGGGCCGTCTGGATTTCTGGCCCTTCCTGGCGGCCTGCGGCGTACCGGCGCTGCTGGGCATGGTTTGCGTCTTCGCCACCGTCGCCTGGGTCTGGCGCGGCCGGCTGGAACTGCTCCGCACCGCTCCCCTGCCTCTGGCCCCGCCGGATCTGGACCTGTGGCATCTGAAAAAGGCGCTGCTGGCGACGGTGGCGCTGCTGGTCTTCTTCGCCACACCCCTGCCGCAGGAAGAAGGGGTTCTGGCCGTGGCGGCGGCCATGCTGGTCAGCCGCCGCTTCGCCAGCCGGCGGATGCTGGGGCTGGTCGACTGGCATCTGCTGGTGCTGTTCGCCGCCCTGTTCGTGGTGACGGCGGCGCTGGCCCGCACCGGCTTGCCGGGGGATCTGGTGCAGCGCCTGGCCGATGGCGGATGGCCGCTGGACCGGCTTTCGGTGCTGGCCCCCCTGTCGCTGGTGGCCAGCAACAGCATCGGCAACGTGCCGGCCGTGCTGCTACTGATGCAGGTCTGGCCCAGCCCGCCGGAAGGCGCGCTTTACGCCCTGGCCGTGCTGTCCACATTGTCGGGCAACCTTCTGCTGCTGGGCAGCCTGGCGAACCTCATCGTGGTGGAGCGGGCCGCGGCCAGTGGTGTCAGGCTGGGCTTTGCCGACCATGCCAGGTGCGGCATCCCCATGACGCTGGCCTCGCTGGTGCTGGCCATCGGCTGGCTGTGGTTCATGGGGCATGCCGGCATGTGATGCCGGGACCCTGCAGGGATCAGACGGCCCTTCTCTCCGCCGGCGATGCGGCGGTGTCGATCGTGCGGTCGATGGGGAAGCGGATATGGATGGTGGTGCCCCGGCCCAGCGCCGTCTGGATGACCAGGGTGCCGTCATGCAGCCGCGCCAGCGCGTTGACCAGCGACAGGCCCAGCCCCGATCCGCCATGGCCCTTGGTCAGCCCGCCTTCCAATTGTGTGAAGGGTTCCAGCGCCTTCGGGATCAAGGACGGGTCCATGCCGATGCCCGTGTCGGCGACCGACAAGCATAGCCGGCGGTCGGGTTCCAGCACGGCGATGATGCGCACCTGCCCCCCGGCCTGGGTGAACTTCACGGCATTGCCGACCAGGTTGATCAGGATCTGCCGGACGGCACGTTCATCGGCCAGCAGGGCGGGGATATCGCCCTCCACATCCATGTGCAGCCCCAGGGACCCCGCCTCCGCCAGTGGCAGCATCAGGCGATGCACGCCGCGCACGATGCGGCGCAGGTCCAGCGGCTGCTCGTTCAACTGGAACTTCCCCGCCTCCAGGCGGGAGAAATCCAGCACGTCGTTGACCAGCGCCAGCAGGTGCTTGCCGCCCTCGTGGATATCGCGGGCATGCTCGACATAGCGCTCATCGATCCCGCCATAGGCCTGGTCGGCGATCAGGTGGGAAAAGCCGATGACGGCGTTCAACGGCGTGCGCAATTCATGGCTCATCGTGGCCAGGAACTGCGACTTGGCGATGTTGGAATTCTCCGCCTCAACCTTGGCCCGGCCCAACTCGTCCAGCAGCAGGGAATGGCGCTGGATCTCCTCCGTCACGCGGCCGATGACGCGGTTGTACTGCGCGGCGATCAGTTCGACGTCGGACTGGGGTTCCACATGCACGGGCCGGTCGAACTTGCCCTCCTGACGGTGGCGCTCCATCTCCGCCGCCAGGTCCAGCATGGGGGAGGTGGCGCCATGCTCGGCCACGTTCAAACCCAGCCGCTCGGACTCGATATCGATGCGCAACGGATAGATGCGGTTGATCACGTAAAGCAGCAGGAAGCCGGTGGTGAAGGCGAACGCGCCACAGGCCACGACGCCCAGCGCCTGTACCTGCAACTGCTCCCACCGGGACAGGCCCGTGCCGAACAGGGTGACGTCACCGAACAGGGCCACGGCCAGCGTGCCCCAGATGCCGGCGAACAGATGCACCGGTACGGCACCGACCGCATCATCGATACGCAACCGGTCCAGCAGTGCGGCCCCCGCGATGACGATGACGCCGGCTATGGCGCCGATCAGGGCCGCGGCCGATGTCTCCACAACGATGGCGCAGGCCGTGATGCCGACAAGTCCACCCAGGATACCGTTGAGGAAATGCTCCACCCTTGGCTTCGGCTCCATCAGCACGGACAGGAAATGCCCGGCCAGCCCGCCCGCGCAACCGGCAACGATGGTGTTCAGCAGCACGCCGGGCGCCTTGTCCAGGTCGCCCATCACCGACCCGCCATTGAACCCCAGCCAGCCGAACCAAAGCACCAGGACCCCCGATGCCGCCATGGTCAGGTTGCTGCTGCCCATCGATCGCACGCCCTGGTTATAGCGTCCCGTCCGCGGTCCGATGATCAGCAATGCCGCCAGTGACAGCCAGCCGCCCACCGAATGGACAACGGTTGAACCCGCGAAATCGATGAAGCCCAGGCGTGACAGCCAGCCCTGGCTGTCCATGCCTGCCAGCCCGCCCCAGGCCCAATGCCCGAAAATGGGATAGATCAGGGCCGACAGCAGGGCGGACACAATGATGTAGCTGCCATAACCCATCCGTTCGGCAACGGCGCCGGAAACGATGGTCGTGGCGGTGCCGCAGAACACAAGCTGGAACAACATGAAGACCAGCGGGGTGGCGGGGTCTAGATGATCGGGCATCAGATGTCCGGTGCCGATCAGACCCAGCCAGCTCGGCCCGAACATCACGGCATAGCCGAACAGCCAGAAGACAAAGCCGGCAATGCAGAAATCCATGACGTTCTTGATGGCGACATTGATGGAATTCTTGGCCCGGACGAAGCCGACCTCCAGCAGGCAGAATCCCAATTGCATGGCGAAGACCATGGCGGTCGCCGTCATTACCCATATATGAACGACCGGATCGCTCGTCATCCACGTCCCCGCCGGGCCTTGCCCCCTCCCATCAGGGGGCGGACCGGAAATTTTGTTGATGGTCTTCGACCACAAGGATTACTTCCATGCCAGCATGGATCATGCTGCATTGCAATCGAACTTTTTCGCCGTTTTTGTGGGAAACGGTCCGTCCCGGCACATCCAAGGGGTGGGATATGGCACCGGTTTCCCCCATCTTACCGGCATCCCTTTCCGCTAACCCATGGATATGAAACCATGAAGTATCTGCATACGATGGTCCGTGTGACCGACCTGGCCCAGTCGCTGGAATTTTACTGTGACAAACTGGGCTTGAAGGAATTGCGGCGTATGGAGAACGAGGCCGGGCGTTTCACCCTGGTCTTCCTGGCGGCCGATGAAACGCCGGATGCGCAGGTTGAACTGACCTACAATTGGGACCCGGAAACCTATGGCGGGGGCCGCAATTTCGGCCATCTGGCGTTCGAGGTGGATGATATCTACGCCACCTGCCAGTCGCTGATGGACAAGGGTGTTACCATCAACCGCCCACCGCGTGACGGGAACATGGCCTTCATCCGCTCGCCCGACAATATCTCCATCGAGCTTTTGCAGAAGGGCAAGCCGCTGCCCAGACAGGAACCCTGGGCCAGCATGGCGAATACCGGGGTCTGGTAAGGGACGGACGGCCATTGCGGGCGGGCGGGGCGCGACCCCGCCCGCCCGCCCGCAATGGCGGGGCGACGCGCTCACATGGCCAAATTGTCCGCCCCCGGTTTGTCAGACGGCCATATTGTCCAGAAGCCGCACCGCGCCCAGGCGGGCGGTGCAGATCAGCCGGCCGGGACCGGGCTGGTCCAGCGGTTCCAGCGTGGCGGCATCGACCAGGGCCAGATAATCCACGGCGGCGAAGCCGGCGGCCAGCAGGGTGGCGGTTCCGGCCTCCAGCGCCGGTGCCACGGGCGCCCCGCCGCGCAGCGCTGCCACCACGTCACGCATCACTTGATTCAACCGCACGGCCACCTGCCGCTGTTCGGCGGACAGATAGGCATTGCGCGAGGACAGGGCCAGCCCGTCGGTTTCCCGCACGGTGGGAACCCCCTCGATGGTGACGGGAATATCCAGGTCGCGGACCAGTTGCCGGATGGTGCAAAGCTGCTGATAGTCCTTTTCCCCGAAACAGGCGAGATCGGCCCCGGCCTGCAGCAGAAGCTTGGTCACGACCGTGGCCACGCCCTGGAAATGGCCGGGCCGGCACGCCCCTTCCCACCGGCGGGTGACAGGCCCGAGATCGATCGTGGCGGCGAAACCGGCAGGATACATGACATCGACCGTCGGCGCGAACAACAGGTCGCAGCCGGCGGAAGCCAGCTTGGCCGCGTCCCCGCCCTCGTCCCTGGGATAGCGGCTGAAATCCTCGCTGGGGCCGAATTGGGTCGGGTTCACGAAAACGGATGCCACCACCCGGTCGGCCAGTTCCCGTCCGCGGCGCACCAGCGTCAGGTGCCCTTCATGCAGGGCGCCCATAGTGGGGACCAGGGCCACGCGCTCCCCCTGGCGGCGCCAGCCGGCGACATGCGCACGCAGATCGGCGACGGTGCGGACGATGGGAAGGGTCATGGTCTTCGCTCTCAACGGCCGGAAGGTGGGCGACGGCATAGGGAGGTATGCATTCCGCCCGCCCGCCACAAGCGCTATTCCGCCATACGGGCCCTGATCTTGCGCATCACCCAGCCCAGAACGGGCAGTTTCTCATAGAACTGGCCGGCGGCGTCCCAATGGTCGATATGGCTGGTCACCTGCCCCGCCATGTCGAATCGCACTTCCGACATACCCTCGATCGTGGCGGGGCGCGGCTGGCCCCGGCGGCGGAACACAAAGCCCCAGCGCAGATAGGCCGTCTGTTCCGACAGCGCATGGTCGCGAACGATGAACCGCGGCTGCTCCACCATCTGGAACATATGCGCGAACACGGCCTTCATCCGGTCGCGTGACCGGAAATCATTGAACGGGTCCTTGAAATGCACATCGGGCGTGGCAAGCCGGTCCAACCTGGAAACGGTTTCCGGCCGTAATTCCTGGTAGAAGCGAATATAGCCTGCCAATGCCTGTTCCACCGGGATCTGTCCGTTCACCGCCATCCGTGGGTCCGATTCAAGCCGTTCCTGCCACCCGCCCTATTTTGGCATAATTCTGCAGGCCAGCATGAAATACAGCGCATCGGGAAACCGGCGCAACAGCAGAAGCGGCCAGGTGAAGCGGCGCGGGAAGGTTATTTGGAAACCGTTACCTTTTAGTCCCGCCACCAGCCGGGCCGCCGCCCGTTCCACAGGCATCAGGAAGGGCATGGGAAAGTCGTTGCGGTCGGTCAGGGGCGTCTTGATGAAGCCGGGACAGACCAGTTGCGTCTTTATGCCGTGCCGTTCCACATCCAGCTTCAGGCTTTCGGCCAGGTTGATCAGCGCGGCCTTGGACGCGCCATAGGCCAGCGAGCGGGGCAGGCCGCGATACCCCGCCACGCTGGAAACGATCACGACATGGCCCTGCCGCCGCCCGATCATGCCGGGCAGGATGGCGGCCAACGAATTGACGACACCCATCAGGTTGACATCCATGGTGCGGCCGAACTGGGCGGGGTCCAGGTCCCGTGCGGCGTCGGGCCGATAGGTGCCGGCATTCAGCACGGCCAGTGCCACCGGCCCGTGCGCTGCCAGCACTGCCTTCACCCCCGCCGCGTCCGTGACATCCAGCGGCGCGGGAATGATCCGGCCCGGCCCCGCGGTCCTGGCCGCCAGCGTCGCCAGCGCCGCGGCGCCGCGCGCACTGGCCAGCACGGTCCACCCCTCTGCCGCCAAGGCCAGCGCCACATGTTCCCCGATGCCGCTGGAGGCGCCGGTCACCCAGGCAAGGCTGTCGGTGGGGGTGGGGGTATGCATCGGTACGGTCCTGTCGGTCGGTGTGAACGGCACGGGGAACGACATAGCCCCGCCGGCCCCGAAGAAAAGCCGGCGCCCCGCTATTTCTCCAGCGCTCGAACCTGCCTGTCGTACAAACGCTCGGCTTGCTGCCATTTTTGATTGGCCGGAAACCGGGCCAGCAGCATGATCATGATGTCCCGCGCTTCCTCAAAGGCCTTGCGCGCGCGCACCCTGTCTCCCTTTCTGGCCAGGACCGAACCCAGGTAGGCATTGTTGATCGAGAGATCACGCTGCCATTGGAGATGTGTCGGTTGCTTGTCCACCAGGCCCTTGCGAATGGTGACCCCCTGTTCGTAGGCTGCCAGGGCACCATCAAGGTTGCCTTTCGCTAAAAGGGTGGCGCCGATCTTGTTGTGAATGACGGACAGGTCATGTTGCCATTGCAAATGATCAGGCCTGCTGCGTGCCAGATTGTCCGCTATGATCAGGCTGGAACCATAGGATTCCAAGGCAGCGTCCAATTTCCTCAGTGCGCGAAGCGTATCGCCGACCCTTTCATGACTGATCGACAAATCCCGTTGCCAATGCGTGTTGGCTGATTGATCGACCAGTTTCCGGGCGAGGGATAAACCCTGACGGTAGGACGTCAAGGCCCCCTCATAATCCCGGCCCGCCAGTTGTATTGCTCCGATGCGATTGTGGATGACTGATAATTCTCGTTGCCATTCAAGGTCGTCGGGGCTTTGCTCGCCACGCTGGAAGGCGATGGCCGACGCGGCATCGAAATGTTGTCTGGCCCTGGCATTATCCTTTTCCAGTGCCGCGATATCTCCAAGCCGTATCAGCGCCCAATAGCGATCATAGGAAAGGTCTGCGGCGGGCGTGAGATCCACCGCCCGCCGGAACTTTTCGTGCGCATAGGCCAAGTCCCCGCTGTCAAAGGCAAAATCCCCGGCGTAAACCAGCCCCTGTACATTGTCCGGATCAAGGGCCACAGCCTGCTTATAGGCCGTGAGGGCACGCATCGGGTCGGCTGGGCCCGTGATGGCGCCAAGGTGTCGAAAGGCGGCCGCGGCCTGATGATTTCGGGTCTCCGCATCTGCCTTCTGCGCTTCCGCCTCTTTTTCGAACAAGGCACGGGCGGCGGTGATGTCGCCCCGGTTCAGATGGTCCAGTGCGGCCGCCATGCGCTGGTTGCCGGCTGCGGCACCGGTGACGGCGGCAGTGATGGCACTTTCCTGGCCTTGCCTGAAAATGGGTGAAGTATCGCTATGCTGGGACTGCAAAATATCCAGGATATGTTGCTGGCCCTTCAGGGTATGCTGTTGGGATTGCTCGATCCGCGCCGCTGCCTCTTTCAAATCGCCCAACTGGCCTGTCATCGCGTCAAAGAAGCCGCGCTCCTGCTCCCCGCTGGAGATATGGGCGAAATGTAACCCCCCGGACATGGGGGCGATGATAATCGCGTGGGCCAGAACGGCCCGGCATCCCGCAGCCCGAGGGGGGCGGCATCCGGCGATGACGGCGGCCAGGATGGCAGCGGCCATTGCCGTGATCATGAGCCATAGGGCAATGGGTGCAAGCAGGGTCAAGGCATCAGCGATCAGGCCCAGCAATGTGGCGAAGGCGGCCACTTGCTTCCATCGCTCCTGAAGCGCCTTGACTATAAGGGGAAACTCGCTGTTTGCCACCTTCCACATGTGCAGAATGCCCGCATCAGGTGATCATCTTTTAAAGAATGACTCTCCTGGGTTGACGATGGCAAGTGTGTGATTGGATGAAATTTATATTTCAGTATCCTCCTGCAATTCCGCTCCGAAACCGCTCCGCCTGCTGGCGGATGGCATCGCGCCGGGCCGGGGCCATGGCGTCCAGGCCCTTGTAGGCCAGGCCCATGCGCGGGTTGGCGCGCAGCAGGGCTGCGTTCTCCATCAGGAAATTCCAGTAGAGGAAATTGAACGGGCAGGCGCGTTCCCCCTCTGCGGTGGTGACATCGAAGTGGCAATGGCTGCAATAGTCGGACATGCGCTGGATGTAGCGGCCGCTGGCGGCATAGGGTTTCGACCCCAGCAGGCCGCCATCGGCATGCATCACCATGCCATGAACGTTGGGCAGTTCGACCCAATCATAGGCATCGGCATAGACCGCCAGATACCATTGCTCGATCTGTGCCGGCTCTACCCCCAGCAGCAGGGCGAAATTGCCGGTCACCATCAGGCGCTGGATATGGTGGGCATAGGCGTGGCGCCGGGTCTGGCCGATCACCTGTGCCATGCAATTCATGGATGTCCGCCCCGTCCAGTAGAAATCCGGCAGGGCCCGCTGCGCCCCGAGCGCGTTGGTGTCGGCATAGGCCGGCATTTTCAGCCAATAGATGCCGCGGACATATTCGCGCCAGCCCAGGATCTGCCGGATGAAGCCTTCCGCGGCGTTCAGGGGGGCGTGGCCGCGATGAAAGGCGTCGGCCGCCGCCGCCACGACCGCGCGCGGGTCCAGCAGGCCGGCATTGATGTAGGGTGACAGGACGGAATGGAACAGCGTTTCCTGCCCCGTCGCCATCGCGTCCTGATAGTCACCGAACCATGGCAGGGCATGAAGGATGAAATGGTTCAGCGCCTGCCGGGCCCCTTCCGCCGTGACGGCATAGGCGAAGCTCTCCAGCGTGCCGAAATGCCCGCCGAACCGGTCGGCCACCAGGGCCAGAACGTCGCGCGTGATGGTGTCGGGCGGTTCGCGGAATGGTTCGGGGATGCGCAGGCCCTTAGGCAGCGGCTTGCGGTTCTGCGCGTCGAAATTCCATTGCCCGCCCAAAGGCTTTCCGTCCGGGTCCATCAGGATGGCATGGGTGCGCCGCATCTCCCGATAAAAGAACTCCATCCGCAATTGCCGGCGACCCTCGGCCCAGGCACGGAACCGGGCGATGGGGCAGAAGAACCTGTCATCTTCCCGCACCTCCACGGGCACGGGCAGTTCGCGCTGCCATTGCCGCATCTGCTTCCAGACCCGCCACTCGCCCGGAAAGGTGACGATCACCCGCTCCGGTTGCCAGCGGTCCACAGCGCGGGCCAATTCACCGCCCAGCGTGCCGGTATTGTCCGGATCGTCCAGGCGGACATAATCGACGGCGATGCCGCGGGCGGCCAGATCGGCCGCGAAATGGCGCATGGCGCTGAACAGAAAGGCGATCTTCTGCGGGTGGTGCGGAACATAGGTGGCTTCCGCCATCACTTCCGCCATCAGCACGCGGTCGCAGGCGGGGTCCAGCCCGCGCAGGCCGGCCAGCGAGGCGGAAAGCTGATCTCCCAGCGCCAGGCGCAGGCAACCTGTCATGACCGGTCGGCGGCGGGGGTGCCGCCATCGGCGCTGTCCAGAATATAATGGATATTCTGGCCCTTCGCCTCGAACCCCAGTGCCACCCAGCGGTCATTGATATCATACCAAAGGTCGATCCGGTCCGTGCTTCCGGGCGGATTGGACAGGATGTTGATACTGTGGTGGCGTGCCATCAGGGAGCCATCCGCCGTTTCCACATCCGTCTTTCCATGATTGTCGATGCGGACATCCATGACCAGCCCGCGCTGTGTATCCAGCAGCCGTGTCGCGCCTATTGTGGCGATGTTCCAATAGCTGGTGGGGATGATGTCGGCGGGGGCCGTGAAGCGGCCACGGCTGCCTTCCACCTGGAACCCCTCGGGGTTGGCCCGGCCATACACCTGATATTCCTCGCCATCATCGTCGGTCCGGGTATCGATCTCCACCAGCCGGCCCTGTTGCCAGACCTCCCGGTTCACATGCCGGTAGCGGTAGGCGGTGATGAAGGCGAGGCGGACTTCCAGGCGGATTTCCTTTTCCATGATCAGCCGGTCGCCATCCCGCGTGAAGCGCAGGCGATGGCTGCCCATCGGGCTGGCCTTTTTCCGGAATACGGAAAAATCCAGCCGGTCGCCGGCCGGTACAGCGGCCGCAGGCGCAGGCATGCGGAATGCCAGGGCCGCGGCGGCACCGGCAAGGACAAGACGGCGTGTCGGCATCGCGTGTTCCTCCCTGAACGCCTCGGGGGCTGGTCTCTGGCCTGGACGCCCGCTCCCGGCACCTCCCCTCTGGGAACTAGGGCGCGCGATGCCCATGTCGAGGGGGCTGACAGCAAACTGTCGATTTCCATTCCGCCGGGCCTTACACTCCGCCTGTTCCGCCGCCCTCTTCGTGAAATTATCCATGGCCCCCCACGCGCACGACCACGACGATATGTCCCGCCACGACCATGGTGCGACCCCGCGCCACGACCATGGTGCTTGTGTGAAGGATGCGCTGGCCCGGGCCGATGCGCTGTGCAACGACCGCGGCGTGCGGTTGACGCCGCAGCGCGCCCGCGTGCTGGAACTGGTCTGGTCCAGCCACAAGCCGCGCGGCGCCTATGCCATCCTGGAAGACATGTCGGCCGATGGGAAGCGGGTGGCGCCGCTGACCGTCTATCGCGCGCTGGATTTCCTGCTGGAGCAGGGGCTGATCCACCGGATCGAAAGCCAGAACGCCTTTGTCGGCTGTCCCGACCCCGGCACGGCCCATATGGGGCAGTTCCTGGTCTGCACCTGCTGCGGTGAGGCCACGGAACTGACCGATCCCCGCATCGCTGCCACCATCGCCGAAAGTGCTGCTGCCCAGGGCTTCGCCATCCAGCGCCAGACCGTGGAGGTATCGGGGATCTGCCCCGCCTGCCGCGACCATTGACGAAACCGCCCCCGGCGTCCCACATCTGTTGCATGAAAGGCCGGACGACCGGCCCGACCCCTTGCCCCTGTTGCCAGGAATAACGCCTTGTCCACGACCCAGACCCCGCCCAGCCCGCCGCCCCGCCTGCCCATTTCCGTCCTGACCGGGTTTCTGGGCAGCGGCAAGACGACGCTTCTGTCCCGCCTGATCCGCGATCCGGCCATGGTGCGCACCGCCGTGGTGATCAACGAGTTCGGGGAAGTGGGGCTGGACCATCTGCTGGTGGAACAGGCCGACGAGAATACGGTGCTGATGGATAGCGGCTGCCTGTGCTGCACCATCCGGTCGGATCTGGCCGAGACGCTGCGCGACCTTTACATGCGGCGCATGCGCGGCGACATCCCTGAATTCGACCGGGTGGTGATCGAGACGACGGGACTGGCGGACCCCGCCCCCATCCTGCACACGCTGATGACCGATCCGTTGATCGCCTCGCGCTTCCGGCTGGACGGGGTGGTGACCACCATCGACAGCGTCCACGGCATGAAGCAGTTGGACGAGCATGAGGAAAGCCTGAAGCAGGCGGCCGTGGCCGACCGCGTCGTGCTGACCAAGACCGACATCGCCGAGCCCGCCGCCGTGGACGCGCTGCGCCGTCGCCTGCACGACCTGAATTCCGGTGCCGTGCATGTCGATGCGCAAAAGGACCAGCACCTGCCCGTGCTGCTGTTCGATGCGGGCCTGTACAACCCGGCCACCAAGTCGATGGACGTGCAGCGCTGGCTGAAGGCGGAGGCTTATGAAGGCGGGCACGGCCACGACCATCAGCACGATCACCACCACAGTCATGACCATTGCGACCATGATCACGGCCATTGCCATCACGACCATGGTGACGCCGGCCACGAACACGGCCATGGCCACCATCATGACCATGGCCATCATGACCATGACCACGCGCATTGCGACCATGACCATGGTCATTGCACCCACGATCATGGCCATGGGCACCATCATCACGACGTCAACCGCCATAACGACAAGATCTCGTCCTTCGTGATCCGTGCCGAAAAGCCCCTGCCCTGGGACGCCCTGGTGACGTTCTTTGAAACGGTGGCCAAGGCGCAGGGCGACAATATCCTGCGCGTGAAGGGCCTGCTGAATGTCGAGGAGGCGGAGCGCCCCATCGTCATCCACGGGGTGCAGCACCTGTTCCATCCGCCCGTGCAACTGGATGCCTGGCCGACACAGGATCACAGCACCCGCATCGTGTTCATCGTGAAGGAACTGAGCCGCGAGACGGTGCAGGACCTGTTCGACAGCGTCGTGAACACCAAGGCGGCCTGACCGGACCCATGCCGCGGTAGGGCCGGATGGCTCCGGCCCCATTGGCGGTCCCTCACAGCAGCCAGCGCCCTTCTGCCCAGCGCAGGGCCCACAGTGCCATGCGCCCGAGGGTCCAATGCCGGCCCCGCCAGGCCAAGGCCTGTCCGCCCCCAAGGTCGATGAATTGCGGCGGCCGGCGGGTCGGGGCGGGGCGGGGTGACTGGCCCTGGGCCAGGGCTTCGATATTGCCGGCCAGGCTGGCCCAGCCGGGATGCCGGCCATCGGCCACCCGCACGGCCTCACCGCCGGCCAGCATCAGCGGCCGCCCCGCGACCTGCTGGAAATTGTCGGTCATCAGCAGGCCCGACGCATCAACCGTCAATCCGCTGCCCCGCAGCCAGTCGGGCCCGGCAGCACCTGTGGCATTGACGAACAGATCGAAGGCGATGCGGTCGCCGGTGGCCAGCACCGCCTCGTTTCCATCGACCCTGGCCACGGGGGCCATTTCCTGCAGGATGGCCCCGTGCGCGGCCAGCCTTTCCAGCACGCGCACCCCGGCCCGTTCGGGCAGGCCGGTCAGCAGCCGGCCGCGGGTCAGGATGGTGATGCCGACATGCCCGCCCAGCCGGTCGGCCAGGGCAATGACAGCCAGGGCCAGCGTGATGGCCGTGACGCCGCCCCCGGCAATGGTCAGTGCAATGACCCGGCCCGGATGCTGTTCGAACCGGGTCTCCAGCGCCGTGCGCAAGGCCAGGATTTGTGAAAGGGGGCGGGTGTCGTAACAGCGCGCATGGCCCTCCGTGCCGGGCAGGGGGCGCGTACCGGCCGGCGGGGCGATTGACACGATATCGAAATAAAGCGGGTCGCCCTCATGCCGGTGGACCATCCCGGCCTTCACGTCGATGCCCATGACATCGTCATCGATGCCGATCATGTCCGCGGCCCGGGCCATGTCCATGGCGTTCAGCAATGCCGCACCGGATGCGATGCGGCCCGACAGCATGGCGGGCACGGCCTCGGGCCAGACCATGCCGGCGGGAGAGAGCAGGGCGAGGTCGTGGCCACGCCGTTTCAGGTGAGACAGACGGGCCAGCAGCGGCGGCCTTGCATGGCCGCACCCCAGCAACAGGATACGGCTCACCCCGCGGCCTTCGCCGCGGCCGCCCCTTCCTGCGGGTCACGCAGCACATAGCCGCGGCCCCAGACCGTCTCGATGTAATTCTCGCCTTCGGTGGCGGTCGTCAGCTTCTTGCGCAGCTTGCAGACGAAGACGTCGATGATCTTCAGCTCCGGTTCGTCCATACCGCCATAGAGGTGGTTCAGGAACATCTCCTTGGTCAGCGTCGTGCCCTTGCGCAGGGACAGCAGCTCCAGAATGCCATATTCCTTGCCCGTCAGGTGCAGCGGCTGGCCTTCCACGGCCGCCGTCTTGGCATCCAGGTTGACGCTCAGCTTGCCTGTGCGGATGACGCTGTCGGAATGTCCCTTGGACCGGCGGATGATGGCCTGGACGCGCGCGATAAGCTCGCGCTTGTCGAAAGGCTTGGTCAGGTAATCGTCTGCCCCGAAACCCAGCCCCTTGATCTTGTTGTCCAGGTCCGACAGCCCCGACAGGATCAGAATGGGTGTGTTGACGCGCGCCTGACGAAGCCGGCGCAGCACCTCGTACCCGTCCATGTCAGGCAGCATCAGGTCCAGGATGATGATGTCATAATCGTAGAGCTTGCCAATCTCCAGCCCGTCCTCCCCCAGGCTGGTGGCGTCCACGATGTACCCGCCTTCGGCGGACAACATGAGCTGGATGCTTTTCTGCATCGCGGCATCGTCTTCGACCAGCAGGACACGCATGACAAGTTCCTCGGCATTCCGTGGGGCAGAAACCCATCTACGGCAGATAGGTTAACAGAGGCTCTACAGATATGCTATCGGACCAAAGGAATGGCCAGGGGGGTAGGTATATTCATTGGTATGTGCAACCCCCCGGCTTTGCGATTTTGTGGTAGGGTGCCTGTCGCCATGCTTGACCACGATCAGTTGCTGCAAGAGATCAACGCCCTGCCATCCTATGCCGTCTTCGGCCGGGTCACCTCCGTCCTGGGGATGATGGTGGAGGTGGGCGGGGTGGAACGCCGGCTTTCCATCGGCGGGCGCTGCCGCGTGATCACGCGCGGCGGCCGGCCGGTCCCGTGCGAGGTGGTGGGCTTCCGCAGCGGCCGCGCGTTGTTGATGCCGTTCGGCACGCTGGACGATATCGGCCTTGGCTGCCGGGCGGAGGTGGCGGAGGGGCAGGCATCGATCTATCCCACCCCGGCCTGGCTGGGCCGCGTCATCAATGCGCTGGGCCAGCCCATCGACGGCAAGGGTCCGCTGCCCCAGGGCGAGGTGCCCTTCCTGATCAAGGCCAGCCCGCCGCCGGCCCATGCCCGCAAGCGGGTGGGGGAAAGATGGATCTGGGGGTGAAATCCATCAACACCTTCCTGTCCTGCTGCCGTGGCCAGCGTATGGGTATCTTCGCCGGGTCCGGCGTGGGCAAGTCCGTGCTGATGTCCATGCTGGCCAAATATACCGAGGCCAATATCAGCGTCATCGGCCTGATCGGTGAGCGCGGGCGCGAGGTGCAGGAGTTCCTGGAGCATGACCTGGGCGAGGAGGGACTGGCCCGCAGCGTCGTGATCGTCGCCACTTCCGACGAGCCGCCGCTGATGCGCCGGCAGGCGGCCTACATGACCTTCGCCGTGGCCGAATATTTCCGTGACCAGGAACAGGATGTGCTGTGCCTGATGGACAGCGTCACCCGTTTCGCCATGGCCCAGCGCGAGATCGGCCTGTCGGCGGGGGAGCCACCGACGACCAAGGGCTATCCGCCGACCGTGTTCGCCGAGCTGCCGCGCCTGCTGGAAAGGGCCGGTCCGGGCACGGGCAAAGGCACGATCAGCGGCCTGTTCACGGTGCTGGTCGAAGGGGGCGACATGGAGGAACCCATCGCCGACGCCGTGCGCGGCATCCTGGACGGCCATATCGTCATGGAACGCCGTATCGGGGAGCGCGGGCGCTATCCCGCCATCAACATCCTGCGCTCGGTCAGCCGTACCATGCCGGGGTGCAACACGCCGGAGCAGAACGCCCTGGTCGGCAAGGCGCGCCGCCTGATGTCTGCCTATTCCGACATGGAGGAGATGATCCGGCTGGGTGCCTATCGCCGGGGTTCCGACCCGCAGGTGGACGAGGCGATCCATTTCAACCCGGCGCTGGAGGCGTTCCTGCGCCAGGGCAAGGGGGAGCGCTGCACGCTGGACCAGGGGTATGAGGAACTGGCGGCCATCCTGGGCGGAGCCGGCTGATGAAGGACCTGAAACCCCTGATCCGCCTGAACCAGCGGGAGGTCGACGAACGCCGCCGCGTGCTGGTTCATTTGCAGGAGGCCGCACAGCGGCTGGCCGAGGAGCGGGAGGCGTTCGAGCGGCAGGTGGTGGAGGAACGGCAACTGGCCGCCACCGATCTTATGCTGGCCCGCGCCTATCCTCCCTTTGCCAAACAGGCCCTGATCCGGCGCGAAGCCTACGAGCATCGCGCCATCCTGCTGCTGCGGGAGATCGAAAAGGCCGAGGAGAGCGTGGCCGAGGCCTTTCGTGAATTGAAGAAGTTCGAGCAGGTGCAGGAGCAGCGCGACCTGGCCGCCAAGGAGGCCCGTCGCTATCGCGAAACCCAGATGTTCGACGAGGTCGCCTCCGTCCGCTTCGCCCGCCAGCAGGATGCGGCGGGGGAGGGGGAAGAGGCCTGACCCCTGACCCCTGACCCCCTGGGCCCGGTCTTTCAGTCGGGCGGCGGCGCGGCTGCTTCACAGGCCGGAACCGTGATCCGGCCGAAGGCGCGGGCAGTGTCGCGGGCCCGGATCTCCAGTCCCTGCCGATGGGCGACCAGATCACGGATATGCAGCAGCGGCACCATGGGCAGATCCGTTTCCAGAATGGCGGTGGCCTGCGCTGCCAGAGCCGGGATGCTGGCGGCCGTCGCCCCGCGGGACCGTAGCAGCAGGGTCTGCAATTCCTCGTTCCGGTACCCGCTGGGATTGATGGTGCTGTCCCTTTCCGGCGTGCCGGCAATGGCGGCATAGCCTTCCATGGCCGACCCCGCCGTCAGGCCCAGCCCGGCGAACATCATCTGGAAATCGCCGTCAATGATCCGCTGGCGCATCTCGCCCGCGGCAATGGATTGCACGGTCACCTGGATGCCCACGGCCCGCAGCAGACCTGCCAGGGCGTCGGCGACGCGCGGCCGGTCGGTGATCCGGGTCAGCGGCAACAGCAATTCCAGGGTCAGCCCGTCCGCATGTCCCGATCGCACCAGCAATTCGCGCGCGATGTCCGGTCGGGGCGGGCGGGTTAGTGGCCGGTCGGGCTGGTAACCTTCCATCCCGGGCTGTGCCAGTTGCCAGGCTGGCCCGGCCAATGTCTCCAGCCCGCGTTCCACCAGAAGGTGCCGGTCCACGGCCAGGGACACGGCGCGTCGGACATGCGGATCGGCCAGGGGATTGGCGCTGCCGTCCGGCAGGGCCGGGCGCAGATTGAAGGTCAGCAGCAATGTGCGGTCGGTGGGCAGTTCCGACAGGGCGAGATTGTGCAATCCCCGCAGATAGCGCTCATGGACCGGGGCGACATCCTCCATGATATCCACCTCGCCCGTCACCAGCAGCCGCAGCCGCTCGCGCGCGTCCGGTTCCTCCACCAGCACCAGACGCTGCCATGGCGGGCAGGCGGTCCAGCAAAGGGGTGACAGGGTCAGCAGGTGGCGGTCCTGCCGGCCGTCCGACCCCGCCGCCGGGATGAAGGGACCGCTGCCCGTCAGGTGACGGCCCAGTCCGGCCCGCACCCGATCCGGGTCGCAGCCCTGCGGCCCGCCTGCCGAGCCATCATCCGGGGCTTGCATGATGAAGGCCAGCGACAGGGCCGCCGGCAACAGACGGTAGGGTGCGGCAAGCACCAAGGTGATCTGCCCTGGCCTGCCGGCCGCCACGCTGACAAGGCCCAGCGGCTCGCGTCCGACATCGCGCGATACTTCCTGGAAACGGCAAAGGCTGTACGCCACGTCGCGCGGCGTCACGGGCTGGCCGTCGGCGAAGCGTGCGGCCGGGTCCAGCAGGAAGGTCCAGGTCAGATGGTCGTCACTGCGCCAGCTTGTGGCCAGACGGGGGGCCGTGGCGAACCCGTCGCGGGTGACCAGTGTATCGAAAACATGTTCATAATACTGGAAATCGGCGCCCGTGCGGGCCAGGTGGGGATCGGTGGCCGTCACCCCGCCGGACAGGGCGACGACCAGATCACGGCCGGCACCGGATGGTGGAGTTGCACCCGCCGGCCTGCCATCGGCCATCGCCACGGGAGGTGCGGGCACCGCCAGCAGCGCTGCAACAAACAGTCCGACCCTGGCAGCAGCGCACCCCAGCAAAACGGACCATCCGCGCCCATCTGGAAAACGCGAAATCATGCCCTTGCCGCCGGGGCGGGGCAAGCGCTGTTGTCCCGTCCCCGCGCGAAGGATTCAGTTCACTGTTACCGGCTTGTCCGCAGGCTTGCGCTTGGAGGGCACGGGCAGTTCGACATTCACTTCCAGCATGGAACAGCCGCTTTCGCGTTCCAGCTTCACGGCGACCTTGTCCTCGTCCACGCTGACATACTTCTTGATGACAGCCAGCAGTTCCTGCTGCAGTGCGGGCAGGAAATCGGGGCTGTCCCGGCCGGACCGTTCGTGCGCCAGCACGATCTGCAGCCGCTCCTTGGCCTGGGCCGCCACAGTCGGCGGCTTGGACCGGCGGAAAATATCCAGCAGGCTCATGCGCTCCTCCGCAACAGGCGATCCAGGAAGCCCTTCTTTTCGGGCTTGATGAAGCGGTGTTCCAGCGTCTCGCCCAGGAAACGGCCCACGGCATCGCCATAGGCAAGGCCGGCATTGGACTTGTCGTCCAGCACGACGGGCATGCCGACATTGGACGCCTTCAGCACCGCAGGGCTTTCCGGGATGATGCCCAGAAGCGGGATGGCCAGGATTTCCAGGACATCCTCTACCTTCAGCATCTCTCCCTTCTCCACCCGCTCCGGATCATAGCGGGTGACCAGCAGATGTTCCTGCACGGGTTCCAGCCCCTGTTCGGCCCGGCGCGACTTGGCCTGGATCACGCCCAGGATACGGTCGCTGTCGCGGACCGACGAGACTTCCGGGTTGGTCACGATGATGGCATGGTCGGCCCAATAGAGCGCCATGAGCGCGCCCTTCTCGATGCCGGCCGGGCTGTCGCAGAGGATATAGTCGAATTCCTTCTTCAACTCCTCCAGGATCTTGCCCACGCCTTCCAGCGTCAGCGCATCCTTGTCGCGGGTCTGGCTGGTCGGCAGGATGTACAGGTTCTCAACCCGCTTGTCCTTGATCAACGCCTGACTCAGCCGTGCCTCGCCATTGATCACGTTGATGAAGTCGAACACCACGCGGCGTTCGCACCCCATGATCAGGTCCAGATTGCGCAAGCCCACATCGAAATCGATGATGCAGGTCTTGAAACCGCGCAGGGCAAGGCCGGTGCCGAAAGCGGCGCTCGATGTGGTCTTGCCCACGCCGCCCTTGCCGGAGGTCATCGTAATGATCTTGGCCAAGAGGCGTCTCCCAAGGTCAAAGGTTGATCAACAGGTCCCTTACGCCGCGGCCGGCGAAAGCGGGTCGATGTGCAGATAGCCATTGTTCAGGTGAATTTGGACCTGACGACGGCGGATATCCGCACCGATATCTTCGGATACGCGGTAAAGCCCGGCGATGGATACCAGTTCGGCATCCAGGCTCTGGCAGAAGATGCGGGCCGTCTGGTCGCCGCTGACCCCGGCCAGGGCACGGCCGCGCAGCGCACCATACACATGGATGGAGCCGTCGGCCAGCAGTTCGGCGCCGGGGCTGACCGCCCCGATCACGACCAGGTCCCCGCCTGCGGCATAGACCTGCCGGCCGGAGCGGACCGGCTCGGCGATCACCATCGTGCTGCGTTGCGGCGGCGCCTCGGGCATCGCGACCACGGTGGCCGGGGCCGGAGCGGCCGGGGCGACCGGCGCCTGCGGCCGGCCCTGGACATTGCCCAGGCCCTGGGCCGGGCTGCGTCCCGTGCCGGCCAGCGGATCAAAGGTTTCCACCTTGCCGCGCGGGGCGGCCAGCAGGGCCATGCCCCGTGCCAGCGCCGCATCCTGCTGTTCCTTCGTGCCGCCCTGCAGCCCCACGGCCATCAGGCCCAGGTTCCGCAGCAGCCGGCAGAAAGCCTCCATATCGAAAGGTGTGCCGGCCGGCAGGTCATCCAGATCCAGCACGACGCCGGCATGGCGGAAGAAATTGGGGGCCTGCGCGATCTTGCCCGACAGGACGGGGAAGAAGTTGGGATTGTGCGGGTCGCTGACCTTCAGCACCATCATCGTGAAGGTGCTGCCGCGCAGTTGGAAAGGCGCGTCCCTGTAAGCGACCTGCGTGCTCATATCCTGTTCCGACCCCACGATTGATCCCCGGAATTCGTTCCCGGAACGCACGATATTATGGCCGCCGCCACCGACGCGCCATCAATTGCCCAACGATCTTGCACCATGACGCCGTTCAAGCCCGAATCGCTGGGCGGCGTCAAGGCTTTCCTTTGGCACATTTTGCGACAAGGGGGCTTTGTTCCACAATATCTATTCCGGCTATGCGACCATGATTTAAACGGGCGGGCGCCGGCGCGCCCGCTGGCGCCTTTGGCGGGTTCGCGGTTGATGACCGCGTCTTCGCAGGTGCGGCGACACGGCTGGGCGGGTCGAATCGGGCGTTCGACCCGAAAGGCGTACCCCGCCAGATGTTGTATGATGATTTGGTGTCGGCCGCAAAGTCTGGTGACGCCGCGGAATCATTGCGTTAGAATCCCCCCTGTTGGCCCAGACCAGGGGACTGATTTGATCGTGACACTGGCAAACCGCCCGGCACCATCATACCGCAGCGCAACGGCGACATGCCGTGCAGCACCCTGCGCCCCGCCCCGTCCGGGGCCGACCGTCGATGGCGACACTTCTTCCAACCGCACCACTCGGCCCGAGGGTGCGGTTTTTTGTTGTCCGCGTCGCCGCCAGCCGCGTTCCCGCTTCAACAGGACATCCGTCCTTCGCAGACAGTGAGGAGATGCACATATGGCCAAGCGCCAGCCCAAGCCCGCGTCCAGCAGCGAAACCAAGGTCCACGCCCTGTTTCCCCGCCCTTCCGGGGGCTGGGACCCGCTGGGCGGCGAGGAACGGCGGGAGCAATCCTATGTCCGCACCGTGAAGCCCATGAGCCCCGGCCAGGGGCTGCTGATGCAGGCCATCAAGGACCATAATCTGACCCTGGCCCTGGGTCCGGCCGGGACGGGCAAGACCTATCTGGCCATCTCCTCCGCCGTGGCGGCCCTGGAGAAGGGGGAGGTGGACCGTATCGTGCTGTCACGCCCCGCCATCGAGGCGGGGGAAAGCATCGGCTATCTGCCCGGTGACATGAACGAGAAGATGGCCCCTTTCCTGCGCCCGCTCTATGACGCGCTGTCGGACCGGCTGGGGGCCAAGCGGTTGAAGGCGCTGATGGCCGACGGGTCGATCGAGATCGCGCCCGTGGGCTATATGCGCGGCCGCACGCTGAACAATGCCTTTGTCGTCATTGATGAGGCGCAGAACTGCACCTATGCCCAGATCAAGATGCTGCTGACCCGCCTGGGCTGGCATTCCACGATGATCCTGACGGGCGATCCCGACCAGTCCGATCTGCTGAACGGCCTGTCGGGCCTGGCGGAAATCGCCCGCCGGCTGGAGGTGGTGGAAGGCATTGCCGTGGTACGGCTGGCCGATGCCGATATCGTCCGTCATCCGCTGGTGGCCAGCATGCTGACCGTACTTTGACAGCCGCTCCCCTTCCTTCCGCCGGTCCCCACGCCGGCGGAATGTCAGGCGGGAAGAATCCGGGCCAGGAAATCATCGATGGCGGCCAGGACGCGGTTGCGGATGGGGTCTGCCTCCATCAGCAGTTCATGGCGGCCTTCGGGAAAGCTGGCCAGGGTGCAGCGGGGCAGGCGCCGGGCGGCCAGATCATGGCGATCCGTGCGCACGATGCGGTCGGCCCGGCCCGACAGCAGCAGGATGGGCAGGTCCACCTGCTCCAGCCGGTCCTGGTCGAAATAGTGCCGGATGGAGGCAAGGGCTGCGTCCAGCCAGCCCCAGCTCGCGCCGCCGAGTGCCAGTGCCGGGTCTTCCAGGCAGAACCGGTGGTTGCGGGCGAACCGGTCCGGGTCGCTGGTCAGCCGGTTGCCGGCAAAGGCCGGCGGCGGGTCGGCCGCGAAGGGCAACTGGCCCAGCGCATAACGCTGCCCATGTCCCATCCGGACGGCCAGCCGCGCCAGTTGCCGGGCCGCCCCTTCCGGCAGGGGGGCGGTATTGATGCCGAGCATGGGGGCGCTGGCAATGATCCCATGGAACGGATGGGTGCGTTCGGCCACGAACCGCAACAGGATGTGCCCGCCCATCGAATGGCCAAGTGCCAGGGCGGGGCCGGCCGTGCCATCCAGCAGCCGGGGCAGGGCGGCGGCCATATCATCCAGGAAAATGTCGAACAATTCGACATGGCCCATGCTCTGGTCGGGCAGCAGGCGTGAGGCGCCGCCCTGGCCGCGCCAGTCCATCGCCACGACATGCAGGCCGCGCCGGGTGAAATCGCCTGCCAGCTCGGCATATTTCTCCACATATTCCGCACGGCCGGGCAGGATCAGCAGGGTGGCGGCATCCGGCGGCGGTGCGGGGCTGGCCGGGTTCCAGCGCGACAGCCGCAGGAAGGCACCATCGGGCCGTTCCATGCGATGGTGCGTCCAATGCCCATCCGATATCTGCGCCCCGTCCCGCATCCCCACCATATCCGTTGCCGTTGCATCCCGTTCCGACCATCGCCGGTTTGACCGCCCGTCCCCGCCAGGCCTATATGAGCGGTGCCAAGCAACATAGGTGCCGGTGGACCGGCCGCCAAGCGGGAGAGCACCATCCGATGGATCATGTCGCACGCCGTTCCGGTCTGGACCCGGCCGATCTGACCGGCTTCTATTTCGAGGATATGTTCATCGGGATGAAAGGCGTTTACGCCCGCACCATCACCGAGACGGACATCGTGATGTTCGCGGGCATCTCCGGCGACACGAACCCCATGCACCTGAACGAGGAATATGCCAGGGCGACCCCGTTCGGCGGGCGCATCGCGCATGGCATGCTGTCGGCCTGCTTCATCACCACGGTGCTGGGCACGCGCCTGCCGGGACCGGGTTGCATCTACATGTCCCAGAACCTGCGTTTCCGCTCACCCGTGCGGATCGGGGAGACGGTGACGACCACCGTGACGGTGACGGGCCTGGTGCCGGACAAGCGGCGGGTGCTGCTGTCCACCAACTGCACGGTCGGTGACAGGATTGTGATCGATGGTGATGCCATGGTGATGGTGCCGGCCAGGGCCATCGCCAGCGAGGCGGCGGAATAGGGGCCTATCCGACGCGGACCTCCCGCGCCAGGAAATCGATCACGGCCCGGATCCGGGGCGGCATGACGGGCCCGCCCAGGAAGACGGCATGCACCATCTCCGTGTCGCCCGTATTGTATTCCTCCAGCAGGGGGACCAGCCGGCCCGACCGTACATCGGGGCCGACATGGAACATCGCGTGCCGGGCCAGCCCGTGACCCGCCAGCGCCAGATGGCGCATGCTTTCCCCGTCCCCCAGGATGGCATTGCCGCGCACGGGCACCTCCACCCGCGTGCCATCCGGCAGGCGGAAGGGCCAGGGTCCGACACTGCGCGCAAAGCCGAAGGCCATCAGGTTGTGATGCGCCAGATCGGCCGGTGTGCGCGGCGTGCCCCGGTGGGCCAGATAGTCGGGGGAGGCGACCACCACCACGCGGCCTTCCCCCAGCTTGCGTGCCATCAGGTTGGCACCCTTCAACGGGCCGATGCGGATGGCGATGTCGGCCCGTTCCTGCATCAGGTCCACCACCATGTCGGTCAGGGTGATGTCCAACTGGATTTCCGGGTACAGCGCCGACAGCCGTGGCACCAGAGGCAGCAGATGAAGCATGCCGAACGGTACCGAACTGTTGATGCGGACCGGTCCGCGCGGCATGGCCCCCGCTGACACCGACTGCTCGGCTTCCGCCATGTCGGCCAGGATGCACCGGCAACGGTCGTGGAACAGCGCGCCTTCCGGCGTCAGCCCCAATTGTCGGGTGGTGCGGTTCAGCAGCCGGGCCCCCAGCCGCGTCTCCATGCGGGCCACCAGCTTGCTGACGGCCGACGGGGTCATGTCCAGCGCGCGGGCAGCCCCGGAGAAGGTGCCCGTTTCCACGACGCGGACGAAGACCTCCATCTCCCCGGCGCGGTTGATGTCCAGTCGGGACATGTGACCTGATCTCACAAATCATGTGCCTACAGGCAATCTAGTTCACGGATGGGGCCTCGTCCATCTTCGCGGCATGTCATGTTCATTCGGGAACGGATCATGCCTATCGGATTGTTCGCCCTGACGGCCGGTGCCTTTGGTATCGGCACGACGGAATTTGTCATCATGGGCCTGCTGCTGCAGGTTGCCGCCGACCTGGACGTTTCGGTTTCCATGGCGGGGCTGCTGATCAGCGGCTATGCGCTGGGGGTTTTCGTGGGCGCGCCCGTTCTGACGCTCTCCACGGGCCGGCTGCCGCGCAAGACGCTGCTGGTGGCGCTGATGGTGGTCTTCACCATCGGCAACATCGCCTGTGCGCTGGCACCGGACTATGGCTGGCTGATGGCGGCCCGTGTCGTCACCTCGCTGGCGCATGGCACCTTCTTCGGCGTCGGCTCCATCGTGGCCACCGGGCTCGTGGCGCCCGACCGCAAGGCATCGGCCATTGCCATCATGTTCACGGGACTGACCATGGCCACGCTGCTGGGCGTGCCCTTCGGGGCCTGGCTGGGCCTGACCCATGGCTGGCGCGCCACCTTCTGGGCCGTGGCCCTGATCGGCGTCATGGCGACCCTTGTGCTGGCCCTTTTCGTGCCGGCCGACAAGGTTGCGCCGCAGCCCCTGTCCCTTCGCCGGGAATTGTCGGTCCTGGCCCGGCCGCAGGTCTGGCTGGGTCTGGCCATCACGGCGCTGGGCTTCGCCGGGGTCTTCGCCGTCTTCACCTATATCCAGCCCTTGCTGACACAGGTCACGGGCTTTTCCGATGCGGCCGTGTCGCCGATCCTGCTGGTGTTCGGTGGCGGGCTGGCGGCCGGCAACCTGCTGGGCGGGCGGCTGGCCGACCGCCGGCTGATGCCGACCCTGCTGGGCACGCTGGCGGCCCTGATGGTTGTGCTGGGCCTGATGACATTCGCTCTGCATGACCGGATCGCCACGGTCTTCTTTGTCGCCCTGTTGGGTGTGGCCGCCTTCGCCACCGTGGCGCCCATGCAGATGCGGGTGCTGGAAAAGGCCGAAGGGGCGGGGCAGGGACTGGCCAGCAGCCTGAACATCGCCGCCTTCAACCTGGGCAATGCCCTGGGTGCCTGGGTCGGCGGGGCGACCATCGACCATGGGCCGGGCCTGCCGGCCGTGACCTGGGTGGCGGCGCTGGTCACGCTGACAGGACTGGCTGTGGCACTGTGGAGCCGGGCGCTGGACCGGGGCGTGCCATCCCGCCCCGTGGTGGCGGCGCCGCTGCATTGACCGGTTCGGGGGTGGCTGGCGGTCCGGTCGACAGGGTGGGTTGCGCCCCCAGGGACTGGACCGCTGCCGCGCTTCCCGACTATATGCATGGCGGAACCTGTAACGACCCGCGCGGCGCCATGCTGATCTTCCGCCACACTACCGATCTTCCGGCCGCCGTCCGCGGCTGCGCCGTGGCGCTGGGCAATTTTGACGGCGTGCATCTGGGCCACCGCGCCGTGATCCAGACCGCGCAGGATGCCGCCCGGCAATTGGGGGTGCCGTCGGCCGTGCTGACCTTCGAGCCGCACCCCAGAAGCCTGTTCCGCCCCGACGATCCCCCCTTCCGCCTGACCCCCTGGCGCATCAAGGCGCGCCTGATCGAGGCGCTGGGGGTCGATGCACTGTTCGATGTGCATTTCGACGAGGCCTTTTCCCGACTGACCGCGGATGATTTCGTGCAGAAGGTGCTGGTGGACGGGCTGGCGGCCCGCCATGTCGTCGCCGGCTATGATTTCGTCTTCGGCCACCGGCGCGGCGGCGATATGGGTTTCCTGCGCGATGCCGGTGCGCGGCACGGCTTCGCGGTGACGGAAGTGCGGCCTGTGGCGGCACCCGATGCCACCGTCTATTCCTCCACCCGCGTGCGCCGGCACCTGGAAGCGGGGGAGGTGGCGGCGGCGACCGCCATCCTTGGCCATGACTGGGAGATCGAGGGCAGGGTCGAGCATGGCGACAAGCGGGGCCGCACCATCGGTTTCCCCACGGCCAACGTCGAACTGGGCGCTTATCTGCGGCCGCGCCTGGGCGTCTATGCCATCCTGGCCGGTATCGACGAGGGGTCGGCCACCGTCTGGCACAAGGGTGTCGCCAATATCGGCCGGCGCCCCACGGTGGGCGGCATGACCGAACGGCTTGAGGCGCACCTGTTCGATTTCAATGGCGACCTTTACGGCCGCCATCTGCGGGTGCGCCTGCGCCATTTCATCCGGCCGGAAATGAAGTTCGACAGTTTCCAGGCCCTGAAGGACCAGATCACCGCCGACAGCGACAGGGCGCGGGCGCTGCTGGGCTGACCGGCGGCGATGACGGCCAGCCCGGCCCGGCCTTGATGCCGGATCACTCCGCCGCGGCCAGGAACCCGCCGGATTGCCGGTGCCAGAGCTGGGCATAGCGGCCGCCCATGGCCAGCAACTCGCTGTGGGACCCTTCCTCCACCACCTTGCCGCCTTCCAGATAGAGGATGCGGTCCATGCCTGTGATGGTGGACAGGCGATGGGCGATGGCCAGCACCGTGCGTCCCTCCATCAGGTTCCACAACGCCTCCTGGATCAGATGCTCGGACTCGCTGTCCAGCGCGCTGGTCGCCTCGTCCAGGATCAGGATGCGGCTGTCCTTCAAAAGGGCGCGGGCGATGGCGACGCGCTGGCGCTCCCCGCCCGACAGCTTCACTCCCTGTTCGCCCACGACCGTGTCATAGCCCGTGGGACGCTTCATGATGAACTCGTCGGCATGGGCCTGTCTGGCTGCCGCCCGGACCTCCTCCAGCCCCGCATCCGGCCGGCCATAGGCGATGTTCTCTCCCACGGTGCGGTGAAAGACGCCGGGCTGCTGCGGCACCTCCGCGATGGCCTGGTTCAGGCTTTCCAGCGTCACATGGGCGATATCCTGCCCATCGATCAGCACGCGGCCATATTGCGGGTCGTACTGCCGGCGCAGCAGCTTGACCAGCGTGCTTTTTCCGGCGCCCGACCGGCCCACCAGCCCGACCTTCTCGCCCGGCCGGATGGTCAGGTTCAGCCCGTTGAACACCCGCGTGCCGTCGGCGAAGCTGAAATGCACCTCCCGCAGTTCGATCCCGCCTGCCTGCACGCGCAGGGCCGGGGCGCCCGTCGTGTCCGTGATCTCGTGCGGGGCCGACACCAGGTCCAGCGCTTCCGACAGCGTTCCCAGTTCCTCGAAGAAGGAGAGCAGGCGATCGGACAGGTGCCAGACCGTGTTGGAAATCTGGAAGGCCAGCGTGAAGACCAGGGTGAACTCACCCACGCTCATGCCGCCGGCCAGGGTGCGGGCGATGGCCACCCATACCAGAACACCCAGCAGGGCGATGATCGACAGCATCTGGAATACCCGGACGGCCACCAGGAACCAGCGCAGCCGGCGCGAGTGGAACCGCTCGTCATTCAGGTAATGGCCAAGGAAACGGCGTTCGAACGCCGTCCGGGCGAACCCCCGGATCAGGTCGGCATTGGTGATGGCATCGATGATCCGGCCGGACGAGCTGGACACCGCATCGCTCATCTTCTCCGACAGGGTGAAACAATGGCGGGCCAGCCAGGCCGACATGGCCACATAGACCACCATCCAGACGGCCAGCACGGCCGAGAACAGCGGCGAGGCCGTCCACAGCAATACCAGCGCCACAGCCAGCAGCACCAGGACGCGCACCACGTCCCATGTCAGAATCTCGATCACGCCCAGCACCGCGTTGGCGCCCTGCTTGATCTTCTGCCCCAGCTTGCCGGCGAAATTGTCCTGGAAATAACGGGGGCTGTGCCCCAGAAGCCAGGAGAACATGCGTTTTTGCGCCAGCGCCCGGATGGACGGGGATGTATAGACATCGATGATCTGGTGGACACGGTACATGCCCATGCTGCCCAGCCAGATGGCCAGCAGCAGCACAAACCAGCCGAACACGCCCAGCCCGTGGATCTGGGTGTCCCCCCCGCCCGTTTCCCCCGTCAGCGCGTCCACGACGGCCTTCAGGGCATAGGGCTCGAACGCCTCGATCCCCTGGCCGATCACGACGGCCAGCAGCAGCAGCGTCATGCGGCCGGCGAATTTTTCCCGCACCAGACCCCAGATGAAGGGGAAAGGCCTGGCCGGCAGCGGCCTGGCCGGCTCCGCATCCTCCCAGGCGAAATCCCGGTTCTGACGGTTCAGGTCATCGATACGCACCGCGCGCATCCCCGCGCGCAACATGGCGGCAAACATCTTCCACCCCGATCTCCGGCGCCTGTTTCCAACCTGCGCCGCACAATACATCCGATGTCGGAAGTGATGTAGGATGGTTAGAATTCTGTCAACGGTGAAAAATCTTGTTCCATCCATCAAATCCGCTTGGGCATATGCCGGCCATGGCCTGGGCGGAAGAGGATGCAGCGGTCCTATGCCGCATCCGCGCAACAAGGATGCAGGTTTCTGTTGCATAGCGGTGCAGGCCGGGCCAAACATGACGAGATTGACTAAAGGGGTCCGCTACCCGGACCCGATAGGTGGTCTTGGTCGATGAATCGCAGGGATCTGATCCGTTTCGCCTTGGGTGTGCCCGTTCTTGCCCCGATGGCCTCGGTCACCCTTTTGCATGCCCCCGCCATGGCCCAGGCACAGGACGGGGGCAAGCCCAAGCCGCCGGGCCGCAAGCCGCGCCCGCCGCGCCTTGTCATGATCGATCCCGGCCATGGCGGCCGCGATCCCGGCGCCATCGGCGCCCGCGGCACCTATGAGAAGAACGTCGTCCTGGACATTGCCAAGGAAATGGCCCGCATCGCCTCGCGGACCACGGGGTGGCAGGTGGAACTGACGCGCGACGGCGACAGTTTCATCGACCTGAAGGAACGGGTGCGCATCGCGCAGAAGGCCCGCGCCGACCTTTTCATCTCCGTCCACGCCGACAGTGCCCCGAACAAGGGCGCGCGTGGCCTGTCCGCCTATACGTTGTCGGAAAAGGCGAGCGATGATTTCGCAGCCGCCATCGCCCGGCAGGAGAATATCGCCGGCGGCGGGCTGGGCGTGGATGTCTCCGGTCTGGACGAGAATGTGGCCGCCATCCTGGTTGATCTGGCGGCCCGCCATACGGTGACGGCGGCGCTGCACGCCAAACAATCGATCATCCAGGGGGCGGGGAAGGATGTCCGGCTGCTGGAAAACCCGATGCGATCGGCGAATTTCGCCGTGCTGAAGGCGCCCGATATCCCCTCGCTGCTGATCGAGACCGGCTTCCTCTCCAATCCGCAGGACGAGGCGCTGCTGCGCGACGCGGCGGCCCGACGGCGCATCGCCGGCATCCTGGCCCGTGAACTTTCAGCGGTAATGGGTGCCGCTCCCTTCGCCTGAGGCGCGCAAGACGGACCCCGCCGGGACAGAACAGCATTCCCCGGCCCGGTTCTTACCACATTTCGTCTTTAAATTCGGGCCTTCCGATAGAGCAGGAACGGCCGCGGGAGGCATGAGCGATGGGGAACATGCGCCTTATGGCGCCCAAGGGCGTGGGGATTCTGATGGCCGCGGCGCTGGCGCTGACCGCGGGATGCGCCACAACCGGCGGCAGCGCCGGTGCCGGCGACGCGCCGCCGGCCGCCGATGCGGCTCCCCGCAAGGTGAGTGACCGGGATCTGAAGGCCGCCATCGAGAAGCTGTGGGATTCGGCCGACGATCTGGATTCGCGCGTCCGGGTGGAGGTGCGCGACGGCCGGGCGCTACTGACCGGCCGCGCGGCCAATGCCGACGAGCGTTTGCTGGCCGTGCGTCTTGCCTGGCAGGTGGATGGCGTGGCCGAAGTGATCAATGAGATCGGCATCGGCGATGAAAGCAGCCTGTCCGACAAGGCCACCGACGCCTGGATCACGGCACAGTTGCGCACCAGGCTGATGACCGACGCGGAGATCAGTTCGCGCAACTATACGATTGAAACCGTGAACCAGACGATCTACCTGATGGGTCGGGGACGATCCTCGGTGGAATTGGAGCGGGTACGCAACCATGCGCGGAACATCGCGCGGGTCCGGCAGGTGGTCAGTCATGTCCAAGTCCCATACTGAAACCGGTTTGAGTTGGGCCGGTTTCTGCCTGACGGCGGCATTGTCCGTCATGCTGTTACTGGTGCCGGCCACCGCCTGGGCGCAATCGGTCGATCAGAATGCGCAGGCCAACCGCCAGTTCGTGGAGGCGATGCAGGCCATCCGCCAGGCCGACCAGGCCTATGACGAGGCGGAGCAGGCCCGTCTTCTCCAGCAGGCCGACACGCTGCTGTCCGATATCATCGCGCGCCTGCCGGAAAGCACGCTCGCCGTGCAACTGATGACCAACCAGTTCATCGGCGATTTCGATTATGTAGAGTTCAAGAACAGGTTGCGGGGGCTGGCCTGCGTCGACCCGAAATCCAATGCCTGCCTGCTGCATCGGATCGAGGCGCTGGTGACGCCGCTTGAACAGCCGATCGTGGCCCCGCGCTGGGACTGGCTGTCACTCGCCGTCGCCCATTACCATATCGGCAGCAAGGAACGGGTGCGCCCCATCGTGGCGCCCTTTCTGCAGGCGGTCCGCACGGGCAGTGCCAAGAGCGATATCAGCCAGGATCTTTTCGTCAGCCGCACCCTGGCCCTGACGGGCGAGGTGGATCGGGCGCTGGCCGTCACACGCCAGTTCAATGATTGTTCGACCCGTGTCTATAACCTGGCGGACATTGTGGAGGCGCTGGTCTGGCAGGGGGACATGCCGCGGGCGGTCCAGATTGCCGAGGAAGTGACGGAATTCGCCCGTACCCAGGGCTGCGCGTGGGAACTGGGCCTGGTGGCGCAATCGCTGCTGCATGTCGGGCTGGAAGCGCGGGCCCGGACCCTGTTCCTGAACACCGTGGAGGAGCAGTTCAGCCGCTTCAAGGAACAGCGCGGCAATTGCTGTCCGCCGGAACTGGCTGTGGCTGCGGGCGACCTGGGCGACACCAATCTGGCGCTGGGACTGCTGCGCACCGTGCAGGATGAAAGCCCCTGGACCATCCCCGTCGTGCTGGGCAAGCTGGAACAACGGGGCGAGAAGGTGCTGACCCTGACCTATGCAGACCAGCTTCAGGACACCGATCTACGGGCGGAAACCTATGTGCAACTGATCGGCGGCGCGCTGCGGGCCAGGGACCGGTCGCAGGCCGACCTGTTATCCGCGCGGCTGGACAAGACCGTCACCGACACGCGCACGCCCATGGCCCTGGTCCAGCGCGCGCGTGCCGACAAGCTGCTGTTTCAGGACAATCGCTGGCGCGGCACGTTTCAGTCGGCCCTGTCGGAGGCGGAACGGGGAACGGGCCAGCGGCGCGACATGGCGGTGCCCCTGCTGGCGGCCCTGGTTCAGATCGAGACCGGGCTGCCCATGCTGGAATAGGCGCGCCTCACCAGCCCAGGCCCGGATCCTCCACCCTGTGCAGGCGGGCCATCGCGACCTGGGCGACGCGCAATGTCAGGGCCTTGCGCCGCGCACCGGCCAGCCGGGCCAGGGGCGCCGGGCGCAGCACCTCCGCCCCGAAGGCATCGGCCACGATCAGGCCGCAGCCGGCCGGAATCAGCTCCTGCGGGAAGTGCGGATCGACCGCGAAATAGAAGCGGTCGCAGAATTCAAGGTATTCCGGCCATTTCTGGTCGGTCCTGAAATCCACGACGCTGCTTTTCACTTCCACGATGGACACCTCGCCGTCATCGGCCAGGGCCAGGATGTCGGCGCGTCGGCCATTGGCCAGGGGGAATTCGACAAGCCCGCGGATGCCGCGCTCGGCCAGCATGCGCCGCACGCCGCGCGTGATGGCGGCGGCAGGGTCGGACGCGGGACGCGGCAAGGCCACGCCGGGCAGGAGGGCAGGCCCACCCATGCCATCTGGTGCCGCGCCGTCCGGCACTGGCGCAGGTGGCCGTGCTATCACGGCTTGGCCGGCGGGAACATCCGCAGGTTCATCGGCAGGGCCATCCCCGATACAGCATGGGGCGAATGTGTTGTTCATGGGTACGTATCATGAACAAATCCATCCGCGCCGGCAAGCCCTGTCGGGGCCGGTCACTGGTTTCGCGGCGGCTGGTCCGGTTGCCGATCAGCAGCGCAGGCTGAGCACCGACTGCCCGCCCACCGAAGAGGCGCGGACAACAGGCGCCAAACCGGCCATCAGAAGCCGGTTGCGCACACCTTCCACCGTCTCTGTCGGACGGGTGAGGGTGATGCGCGTGCCACGATGTCCCAGCTTTTGGCTGCGGGCCACGGCGGTCAGTATCTGGTCGGTCAATACCTCCACACTGTCGAACGCGGCATCATTGGCCGGGGGCAGTGTGGCGATGCTGGACGGGTCATACGTTGTGGTGGGCATCACGGCAGCCACCATGCCGTCGGCCGGATTAAGGGCTCCGGTCGCCACTGCGGGATACATGCAAGGTCCCTGGGTTCGATGCGGCCGACGACTTCGCCGTCAGCAGGCCCTTTATTACGCCTGAAATTGTTAAAAATCAGGCAATGGATTGCTGCTGATTTGCGCAGCCGGCCCGCAAATTATGCATGCATGTGCCGCCACCGCAGGCTGTGGAGCGCAACCGGCACAGGCTTGGGATGTATCACAGGACGGGTCCAGGGTTTCTGCGGTTTCCAGTCCCGGGGCTGTGACCTTATTCCATCCTTTTGCGACGGTGGTGGTATTGATTCGGCGTGCTATTGAATAGTGCGGCTGTTGATGATTACCTTTGTCCCGTGACCGGGCATGGAAGGATGGCGGCGTGGTAGCTTGGTGGATGCGGTCGCGTCAGGCGGCCCTGAATGGTGTGTTGCTGGCCCTGGCCCTTGCCGCCTCGCCAGCGTTGGCTCAATCACAGAATGATGGTTCCCCGGCCGGCAGCGCCGTTGCCCGATACCTGGCAGGCCGCATCGCGCAGAATGCGGGCGACTGGGACGTCGCGTCGGCCAACCTTGCCGTGGCACTGCGGCAGGACCCGGAAAATGTGTCGCTGCTGCGCCGCACCTTCCTGCTTTCCCTGGGCGAGGGCAAACAGACGGAATCCGTGGCGTTGGGCCGGCGGTTGGCCGAAACGGGCCAGGGCAGCTTCGTCGCCCATGCGCTGCTGGTGGCCGACGCCCTGCGCAACGGCCGCACGGACGAGGCGCAGGCGCACATGGACCGGTTGCCGGCCGATGGCATGGCGCCCTATATCAGCCCGCTCCTGTCGGCCTGGATCGCCGTGGAGGGAAAGCGCTTCGACGATGCCGTCAAGGCGCTGGAGCCATTGGCCAGCCACCAGGGCTTCGATGGCATCCGTGCCCTTCAGCTTGCCCTGATAGAGGATCTCCGTGGCGACAATGAGGCAGCGTTCCGCCATTACGCGGAGGCGGCCAAGCATGGCGGTGCGCTGCGCGTCACCCTGCTGATCGGCAATTTCCAGGAACGGGCGGGCGCCATCCAGGCTGCCCGGACCCTTTACCAATCCTATCTGGCTGCCAATCCCGGCTCCATGATGGTGGAGGATGCGCTGGCCCGGCTGGAGGAAAAGCCGGGGCGTGAGATCAAGGCGCCGGCACGGCTGGTCGGCGATGCCCGGCAGGGGCTGAGCGAGGCGCTGTTCGGTCTGGCCGCCGCATTGCAGCAGGAGGGCGCGCTGGAGATGGCGCTGCTTTATGGCCGTGTCGCCCTGCACCTGGATGGCGGGCAACCGTTGGCGCGCCTGCTGGTCGGCGATCTGCTGAACAGCCGCAACCGGGAGGAAACGGCGCTTGAGGAATATCAGGCCGTCAAGGCCGGGCAGGGGGCCGCCGCCCACTGGATGGCCCGCATGCGCCAGGCGGAGGTCCTGACCAGACTGGACCGGCCGGCGGATGCGGTGGCTTTGCTGGAACGGCTGGCGGCGGAGCGGCCGGACCGTACCGACGCCCTGCTGCGGCAGGGCGACATCCACCGTATCGCCAAGCGTGGCGATGCCGCGCTGGCCGCCTATGACAGGGCGCTGGCGCGCGTGAAGACGCCGGGTCCTGCGGATTGGCCGCTGGTCTATGCCCGCGCCATGGTGCTGGATGCGCAGGGCGACTGGCCCGCGGCGGAAAAGGGCCTGCGCCATGCGCTGGAACTGCGCCCGGACCAGCCCAGCGTGCTGAACTATCTCGGCTATTCCTACATAGACCGGGAAGAACGGCTGGAGGAAGGCAAGGCCCTGATCGAGAAGGCGTTGAGCCTTCGCCCACAGGACGGCTTCATCACCGACAGCCTGGGCTGGGCCTTGTTCCGGATGGGCCGTGTGGAGGAGGCGGTCGAACTGCTGGAAAAGGCGGTCGAACTGGAGCCGGGCGATCCGGAGATCAACGACCATCTGGGCGATGCCTATTGGGCCGTCGGCCGTCTGGACGAGGCCCGGTTCCAATGGACCCGCGCTGCACATCAGGCGGATAGCGATGGTTTGCGCCGATCCGCCCAGTCCAAGCTGCGCAACGGGCTGGTCAATACCGTGAAGGCCGACAATACCGGCCCCTAGAGCGGTTTTCCTTTGACTGGAAAACCGTTTCGGCGGTCGCCGCCGGACCAGCTTGCGATGAGTTCTAATCATCGCAAGCTGGTACAAGTCACATCGGGGGAATCCGTGACACGGGTCCCGCTTGTGGCGGGCCCGCGCCGGAAAGGAAGAGGCGCTGTGCTGGCAACGCGGGAGGGGGCTCCCCCTCTCCCTCCCCGGCACGGGGGCCACCCGGTCCCGCCTTTCCAGCCATGGGGCGGGGGAGGGACCGGATCAGGAGCCCGCCATTGCGGCGGCTCCGGATCAGCGGAACAGCAGCGGCAGGAACTTTCCGAGATAGTCGCGCCAGTTGGTCCAGGTATGGCCGCCGTCCGTCTCCTCATAGGTGTATTTGATCCCGCTATCGTCCATGACCCGGCGCAGCGGCGGGACCATGTTGATGACGAAATCCTCCTTGCCGACGGCTAGATAGACGGGGCCCCCGGCCTTGGCCCGTGCCTTCAGGGCGTCGGCATTAGTATCCCGGTATTTCTGTTCCTGCTCGCCGAACAGGCCGATGCTGAAGATGCCGATGGCGCCGAACAGGTCGGGGCGGGGCAGGCCGAACTGGATCGTATGCGCGCCGCCCATCGACAGGCCGGCCATGGCCCGTTTTCCGGGACCGGCCTGGGTGCGGAAATGCTTGTCGATATAGGGGATCAGGTCCTTGTGCAGGTCGGTCCCGAAATCGGTATTCTCCATTCCCGCCACGCCGTCGCGTTCCGGCGTGTGGCCGTGCGGCATGACCACGATCATCGGCTTGATCCTGCCGGCCGCGATCAGATTGTCCAGAATGGCGTTGGCATTGCCCTTCTGCACCCAGGCATCGTCGGCATCGCTGTACCCATGGACCAGGTACAGCACGGGGTACCGTTCCTTGCCCCCCGCCTCGTAGCCTGGTGGGGTATAGACATGGGCGCGGCGCGTGATGCCCAGGCTGGCCGACGGGTATTCCAGAATCGAAACAAGGCCGTGCGGCACCTGGGCATTGTAGAACTGGTCGGCGATGGCCGGGCCCCGGATTTCGAAGATGGATTGCGGCCCCCCGAACCCTTCGGAGAAGCGTTTGGCCTGCGGATCGGGGATGCGCAGGCCGTCCGCTCGGAAGGCATAGGTGTAGATGCCGGGGTCGACGGCGGCCGTCGTCGTCGCCTGCCAGTAGCCCTTGTCGTCCAGGCTCATGGGCAGGCCGGGCGGTGTCCCGTCCAGCCCGTTGGGCACGCCGTTCACCTCGCCGGCCATGACCCGCGCCTCGCGCACGGTCTTGGCACACAGCCGGAAGGTCACGCGGCCATCGGGCTGCGGCTCAACGGACGGATAGAACAAGGGGGGCTGCATAAAGCTCCGCTCCTCGCAGGCAGGCAGGTCCGCGGCAGCGGCGGCCTGCACACCCAGCAGCAGAGGCAGGGTGGCAAGAAGGGGAAGGAAAAGCTGGCGCATGGTCGCTCCTGATTGGCGTTGGCGCTGTCCTGGGGGCTGCGCCACCGGCGGGGCAAGGGCCGGGCGGCACCATGCCCATGGGGACAAGGCTGTCCCCATGGGCATGGTTTCACGGTCAGAACTTGTACTTGGCCTGGATGCCCAGGGTGCGGCCGTCGCGCAGGCCGACATTCACCGTGGAATAGGTGAAGGACGGTGCCGGCGTGAACAGGATGTTGTTATTGACGGTCGTATAGCGGCGGCTGTCGAACAGGTTGTTGGCGAACACATCGAACGACACTGCCCCGATGGTGGCACCGGCACGGGCGTTGAAGATGTGTGTCTCACGGGTCTTCAGCACATTGGCCACGTCCGCCCAGACGCCGGACTTGTAGTTATAGTCGATGCGGGCAAACCAGCTTGCATCCTGCCGGAAGGCGAAATCGCCATTGAACATCACGCCGCCGGCGGCCGAGTATTTGGAGGTGGCCGGCAGCTCATTGCCCGAGAAATCCGTGCTGCCGACCAGGAAAGTGACCAGCGGGGCGCTGTAATCCTTGATCTTGCTGTCATTCAGCGCACCGGCCGCCGTCAGCGTGATCATGCTGGTCAGGCGGAAGCTGCTGTCGAATTCCAGGCCCTTCATGTCCGTATTGCCGCTATTGACGGTGCCGAACAGGCTGCCGAAACCGCCGGTTTCCGTGACATAGGTCTGCAGCAACTGGTTCAACTGGTCGCGCCACTGCGAATAGTAGGCGGCAACGCTGTAGCGCAGGCGATTGTCGACCGCGGTACCTTTCAGGCCCAGTTCATAGGTCGTGACCTTCTCCGGCTTCACGAACAGTTCGATACCCAGGCTCTTGGCGATGGTTGCCGCCTGTCCGGTATAGGTGACGACGCCGGAATTCAGCGACGCCGGGTTCACGCCCCTGGCCACCGACGCATAGGTCATCACGTCGTCGGTCCATTCGTACTGGGCGATCAGGCGGGGCAGGAAATTCTTGTATGTCTGTTCGGCCAGCTTCGATCCGGCGGCATAGGTGCCGGCCGGCACGAAGGTGCTGTCGGTCACCACCACATCGGCCAGCGGCGAGATGTAGGCATACAGCTTGTCGATCTGATAGCGGCCCTCGACGCTGGCGGTCAGCTTGTCGGTGATGTCGTAGGTGACGCCGAAGAAGCCGCCATAGGTCTTGGATTCCGTCTTGCCCGACGGTGTGACCTGCTGGGTCTGGATCATGTTGTCCAGCGTGTCCACCGTGCGGCGGCCATTCGCACTCAGGTAGGACAGGCCGGCCACGAAGCGCAGCGCTTCGCCATCATCATAACTGGTGCGGATTTCCTGGGAGAAATCCTTGGAAATATTCTCCACCAGATAGGCGGAACTGAAATAGCTGCGCAGGCCGCTGCCCGGTGTGTAGTTGGGATTGGGGATGCCGGTGCTGTCGTAATTGCCGATATCGGACAGCGAGGCCCATTCCTCGTGATTATAGCCGGTCAGCGAACTGATCATGAAATTGCTGTCGGGGATTTCATAGTCGATGACCAGATGGGCATGCCGGTAGTCACGCACCAGACCATAAGTGTCAACGCTGTCATCGGGGTCGATCAGACGGTTCGTCGTCGTGGCCAGCGCATTGGTCACGAAGCTGTCGACATCGTAATTGCCGGCGGGCGTGGTGGCGGGCAATGACGGCACCTTGCCGCACATGAACGGGTTGAAGCCCCCCAGGACACAATTCGCCTGACCCGGTACGACGACGCGACCGGTGCTGTCGGTCACGGCGGTGGCACTGATCAGGCCCAGGGCGGCAGGGCCATCCTTGTCACGGGACAGCAGGCCGAAGGCCTTGATGGTCAGGTTGTCGCTGGGCGTGGCGACCAGCAACAGGTTGGCGTTGCGCGATGACTGATCTCCCAGCGTCTGGGACCGGTCAGCATAATTCTTGTACGTGCCGTCCTTGGTGTTGTAGTCGCCGGCAATGCGGAAGGCCAGCTTGTCCTCCACCAGCGGGCCTTCCAGCTCGCCCTGGATGCGGCGGTTCGCGTGGGTGCCGATCATGCCCGTCACGCTGCCGCTGAAATCATTGCCCGGCTGCTTGTTCACCACATTCAGCGCGCCGGCGAAGGTATTCCGGCCGAAATAGGCTGATTGCGGGCCGCGCAGCAGCTCGATCCGCTCGGGGCTGGACACGCTCATCACCGCGGTGGGCGAGGAAACGGGAACGCCGTCGATGAAGGTCGCCACCGGCGTGCTGTCGGTGGTGGCGGGCGTGAAGCCACGCAGGATCAACTGTTGGAAAGACCGGTCGCCACGGCCGGAGAAGTTGTTATTGATGTTGAAGCCGGGTGTCTGTTCGGAAAGGTTCTGGACCGACGCGATACCCCGCTGTTCAATCTCCTCTGCCGTCACGGCGGTGACGGAAACCGGCGTCTTCATGATGTTTTCGGCTCGTTTACGGGCCGTGACGATGATTTCCGTCAGTTCGTAGGTCTGCTCGGTTTGATCCGGCACTGTATTCGTTTGGGCCATGGTCGGCCCCGTCATGCCCAGCGCCAAAGTCGAGGCGCCGATCAGCATGTGGAATCTGCTCTTTCTCATCTGTCCCCCAGATTTTATGTGGAAATGCGTCCCGAGATTTTTGTTCTTTATTGTCCATGCGCAGAACCGCACCGCGGACACCTGTTGAGGCACCCACGCCTGTCGCATGCGATCTGCCTTGGTCGGCCTATGGCAATGTTGTCATAGGCCTTATCGATTGATGTGTTTTGGGGGGAAACAGTTCAAGCCGAACGCGGCCGGTATCCGCCACGCGGTCAGGGGGCGGGCCGTCGGGAGTATGGTGATGGCGTCAGCGGCGGGCTTCGGGCTGCCGCTCATCCTGTGCCGCGGCCCGCTGGGCATCGGCGGGAAGCCGGGCCGTATAGTAATAGCCCGACTGCATCCTCTCCCGTTCGGCATGGGCCTGGATACGGTCCAGCACGGGAAGCGACCAGGCGGCGGCCAGCAGGCCGGCCCACAGGATGACCGTCAGCAAGCGGTCCTTGACCGCATATGCCTTGTCCATGATCCGGGACATTGCCACCTCCCCCGCTTGCCCTGTTCAGGATAGGAAGATTGTAGCGTGCAATGATTGTCGCCCTCTTAACGGCGATGTGCCGGTCGGGGGGCGAGTTTGTGACGGGATCGGGGCATTGGGATAGAAAGGCCCCCGGTGACCGACCCGGTCACCGGGAATATTGTCACTCCTTGCGGGCCAGCTTGGCTTTCAAGGCCAGCTTGGCGGCGCGGAAACGGGGGGCCCAGCCGGGCTTTTCCTGCTGGGGCGCGCGGCTGATGGCCAGGGCACCGGCCGGCACTTCCCGTGTGATGACGCTGCCGGCCGCGGTGAAGGCCCCGTCACCGATGCTGACGGGGGCAACCAGCGTGGAATGGGTGCCGATGAAAGCCCCGTCCCCGATGCGGGTCCGGTGCTTCAGCACCCCGTCATAATTGCAGGTGATGGTGCCGGCACCGATGTTGGAACCACCGCCCACGTCGCTGTCACCCAGATAGGTCAGGTGGTTGGCCTTGGCGCCTGGCCCCAGGTTGGTATTCTTCAGTTCCACGAAATTGCCGACATGGGCCCCTTCGCCCACGTCGCTGCCGGGCCGCAGCCGGGCATAGGGGCCGATGATGGCGCCCTTTCGCACCACCACGCCTTCCAGATGGCTGAAGGGCTTGATCTCCACCCCGTCGGCCACGGTCACGCCGGGGCCGAACACGACATGCTGGCCAATGGTCACATCACGGCCCAGCACCGTGTCGGCTGCGAAATAGACTGTGTCGGGATCCAGCAGCGTGGCTCCATTGTCCATGGCGGCCCGGCGCAGGCGGGCCTGGAAGATTTTCTCGATCCCCGCGAGTTCGGCCCGGCTGTTGACGCCGGCCGTATCCTCCACAGGGCCTTCCACGACGGCGCAGGCATGGCCGCGGGCGCGGGCCACGGCGACGGCATCGGTCAGGTAATATTCCCCCTTGGCATTGTCATTGCCGATACCGGCCAGCAGGCCGGCCATGCGGGCACCGTCAAAGGCCATGAAGCCGGCATTGCACAGGGTTACGGCGCGTTCGTCGGCCGTGGCGTCCAGGAATTCCACGATCCGTTCCAGCCCGCCACCGGCGCCCAGGATCAGGCGGCCATAGGCGCCGGGATCGGCTGGCCGCATGCCCAGGACGACCACGGCCGGGTCCGCCGGTCCGCGCCGCGCCGCGACCATGGCGGAAAGGGTGGCCGGGGTGATCAGCGGCGAATCGCCGTACAGCACCAGCACATCGCCCGTGAAGCCGGCCAGTTCGCCCATGGCGGCCATGACGGCATCGCCCGTGCCCTGCTGCCGTTCCTGCACGACGGTCGGGTGCGGGGCGACGGCTGCCGCCACATCATCCATGCCCGGCCCGACGACGATGACCATGCGCTCCGGCGACAGGCTTTGCGCGGCGGCCATCACATGGGCGACCATCGGTCGACCGCCCAGCGGGTGCAGCACCTTGGGCAGGGCTGATTTCATGCGTGTACCCTTGCCGGCGGCAAGGATGATGCAGGCAAGCGGACGTGCGGTCATGGGTGGCGGGCCGGTCGGCTGGTTGGCTATTCTGGCCGGTGTAGCACATGGCCCCCCGGCCAGGCCAAGCGGAACGGCAAGAAAGATGAACGTGACCATGCGGTTTCCCGCCCTGATCTTCGATTTCGACGGCACCCTGATCGACAGCGCCCCCGATATCGCCCTGGCCCTTAACCGGCTGCTGGCCGGGCAGGGCCGCCCGGAATTGCCGCTGGCCGCGGTCAAGGCCATGATCGGCGATGGCGCCGCCCGCCTGGTCGACCAGGCGTTCACGGCGACGGGCCCGTCCCTGCCGGCTGAGGCGTTGCCTTCCATGACGGAACGGTACCTGGCCCTTTATGGTGCCCTGCCGGCTGATCCCGCCTGCCTTTACCCGGGGGTGACGGAGACCCTGGCGGCATTGCGGCATGCCGGCCACCGGCTGGGCCTGTGTACCAACAAGCCGGCCGGCATCAGCCGGGACCTGCTGGCCGAACTGGGGCTGGCCGCCTTGTTCGATGCCGTGGCCGGTGGCGACACGGTCGCCCAGCGCAAGCCGCACCCGGCCCCGCTCCGCTGGGTCATGGACCGGCTGGGTGTCGGGCCGGACGGGGCCGTCATGGTGGGGGACAATGCCAATGATGTGGCCGCGGCGCGCGGCGCGGGCGTTCCGGTGGTAGCCGTGTCCTACGGCTATCCGCGCATGTCCGTGGCCGATCTGGGTGCCGATGCCGTCATCGACCGTTTCGCGGACCTGCCGGCCGCTCTGGCCCGTCTGGCCTGATGGGGGAAGCGGTTCAGCCCGGCTGGCGTACCGATGACAGGTGCAGCTTCACGGCCCCCAGATTGCTGTCGGCCTCCAGCCGGACGGGTACGGGAGGGCCCCCTTCCACGGCGGGGGCGATGAAAAGCGTCACGGGCGTGTCACGCCGGTTGTCCCCGCCGCGCTCCCGGCGGGGCCGGTTCTCCTTCCAGCGGCCGGCCAGCGGTTCGTAACGGGCGGTGCATTCCGTGGCCGGCCCGGCATAGACGGACAGGCTGCTGGCTTCCAGCACCGTCTGCCCGCGTGTGGCGAAGATCAGGTTGTAGCGCTGACGCCCGTCATAGACGGGGACGGTCAAATCACAGTCGCCCGTCCGTGCCACCCGGTCCAGCACGGCCACGATGGCGCTGACGGGGTCCACCGTCCCTTGCCGCAAGGCGGCGGGCACCGGCTCCCGGTCCTTCTCCGGCGCCGGATCGGCCAATGTCAGGGTGGGGGTGCCGTCCGGGGTATAGTCCATCGTGGTCAGCCTCGGCTCGTCCCGCCAGCTGCCATGTGCCGTGAACTGGTGGGGGCGGGGCAGGGGGGCCGCCAGGTCGCCGCGGGCCCGAACATCGGTCTTCCATCTGGCGATGCGCCCCAGGATACCCTCCGTCTGCATCGACAGGCCGGCATGGTAGCCGTCATCATCCATGTCCATGTGTGCGCTGGCATCCAGCACATGCAATCCCCCGACATGCACGGAATAGACGAGCATCAGGCCGCCGGGTTCGGCCACCTCCTGCGCGGTCGCGCCGCTGGTCAGCATCAACAGGGCGGCGGCGGCCAGTGCGGGGCGGGCGGCGGCGGGGGTCGGCATATCGGTTCGGCCTTCCAATGATGGGGGCGGCGATGGTTTCAAGATGGATCACGGCAGGGCCGGCTGCAAGGTGCCGCGGCCGGGTTCCCGCGGGCGGGCGGTGAAGAAAATCGGCACCGGCCCGAATTTTCCCTTTGACAGGTCCGGTACACCCCCTTTATAAGCCCGCTCCACCGACGACGGATGGGCGCGTAGCTCAGCGGGAGAGCATCGCCTTCACACGGCGGGGGTCGCAGGTTCAATCCCTGCCGCGCCCACCATCCTCTCGGTTCCTGAAAAGCCGCTGGCCCCCGTGCCCGCGGCTTTTTCGCTTTTCGGGCTTTCCCGTCTTCATGGCTGGGGGGCGGGCCGGCGCATCTGCTGCAACTGTTCGGCGGTTTGCCGCGACCGCCACAGCCAGGGCGGCTCCACCCGTCCGGCCCACAGGCCCCGCCGGTAGGAGATGGCCCGCGCCTCCACCGAGATATAGGCTGGTGACAGGGCGCGATAAGCCAGGGCATAGCCGCGCTGGACCATGGCGAAGGCCAGGTCGTCCCCGTTCTCTGCCCGGCAGATGGCGAATTTGGGTCCCGTATGCGGTGACTTGCCATGGGGCGTGCATTCGATCTCCCGGTCGTTGATCAGGCGGCGCAGCACCTCCTTCGACAGGGAGAAGCAATCATATTCCCGGCCCTTCACATTGACGCAGGTCTGGCCCTTGTCCGGTGCGTCGATGCCGTACAGCCTGAATTCCTGGCCCTTGACACTGACCAGATCGCCTTCCAGCGCCGTGCCGATGCCCCGCGTCGGGGCATCGGCCTTGTCCTGTGCCGCTGCGGGCAGCATGGCCAGCAGCAGGGCGGCCAGCAGGGTTCCTGCGGCCGCCCTCACAGCAGGACCCCGCCCGCAGCGGCCGGGCGTTGCACCGGTTCCAGCAGTTCCGGACCGTCATTGCGCACGGCATTGACCAGCGGTGTGGCGGGCCGCAGCAGCAGGCTGCCATTGGCCGGGGTCCGCATCAGGCCGTGGCGGGATATCTCCGGCGTGGCCGGGTCCAGCCAGCGGTGAATGGCCTGCTCGTCGGCCAGCACCACCGGCGTGCGTTCATGCACGCGCGCCATTTCATCGTTGGCGGCGGTCGTCAGGATGCAGCAGGTGAAAAGCGGTGCCTCCCCGCCGCGCCAGATGTCCCACAATGCCGCGAAGGCCATGGGTCGGCCATCGGCACGGGATACGAACCAGGGCTGTTTGCGATCGCCCTGCTGGGGCCATTCATAGAAGCCGTCGGCGGGGATCACGGCGCGGCGGTGCCGCCAGGCCTCGCGGAAGGACGGCTTCTCGGCCGCCGTCTCGCTGCGCGCATTGATCATGCGGGCGGCCCCCGTGGCATCATCGGCCCAGCCTGGCACTAGGCCCCAGCGCATCGCGGTGGCCGATCGCACCCCCGCCCGGTCCAGTCCGATCACCCCGATTTCCGCCGTGGGAGCGATGTTATAGCGGGGAGCCAGCAGTCGGGCCGGCAGGTCGGCACGCAGCCGCGCATCGAATGCCTGGGCCAGATCCTTCAGGTTCTTCTGCACGAAACGCCCGCACATGCCACCGCTCCCAACCTCGCTTCAGAGGCAGTTTACAGCAAGCGGCCGGACGCGGCAGGCGTTTCCATGCAAAAACGTGTGAGAAATGTCACAGGCAGGGAAATGGAACCGGCTGTAGACTCCATCGTTGAAGGGAAGGGGCATCATGCGAACAGGGCCGGGAAACCGATGCCGGCGGGAGGTAGCATTGTCTTTTCCATCGGGAGTTCTGCTGACGGCGGCCGAGAGGGCCGCCCTTCTGGGCCTTGACGAACCACGCGACCGGGAACGTCGCCTGTGGGGCGATGCCGGTACGTCCCTGCGCCCCGTGCGGCGGGAAAAGACCAATGTCACGGTGCGGCTGGACGCCGACCTGATCGAATGGTTCAAGCGCAATGGCGGGGATGCCAGGAGCTGGCAGGCCCGGATGAATGCTGTGCTGCGCGACCATGTCGACAGTCAGGATGACGGCGAGTAGCCGGCCCCGCTTAAAACAACCTGTTGCCCCGCACGTTCCATGGCCTATGATCGCGCTCCCTTTGCGTCGCGTCAGTCCCAGGAGAACGCGCCCATGACCAGGTTCGGTATCGGACAGCCTGTTTCCCGTACCGAGGATGCGCGTCTGCTGCGTGGGGCCGGGCGCTATACCGATGACGTGCGGGTGGAAGGGCAGCTTGCCGCTTATGTGCTGCGCAGCCCGCATGCCCACGCCGCACTGCATGGAATCGACGCTGCCGACGCGCTGGCAATGCCGGGCGTGCGGGCCATCATCACGGCCACGGATCTGGCACAGGCCGGCATCCGGCCCATCCCCTGCGTCGCATCGCTGAAGGTACGTCCCGGTACAAGGCTGGCCATGCAGCACCGGCCCGTGCTGGCGGATGGCTTCGTCCGCCATGTGGGGGAGCCGGTGGCCTTCATCGTGGCCGACGACCTGAACGCCGCCATGGATGCGGCGGAAGCCGTGATGGTTGATTACGAACCGTTGGACGCCGTGGCCGATGCGGCCGCCGCCCTGGGCAGTGCCGCACAGGTGCATGGTGGCGTGGCCGGCAATCTCTGCTTTGACTGGGAGAAGGGCGATGCGGCAGCGGCCGATGCGGCCTTTGCCGCGGCTGCCCGCATCGTGCGGCTGGATCTGATCAACAACCGGCTGTCCGCCAACCCGATGGAAGGGCGGGCCTGTCTGGCCCGGCATGACGGGACGACGGGTCGCACACGCCTGACATTGGGCAGCCAGGGCGTGCATGACATGCGCGGCCTGCTGGCCGCCGCCTTTGCCGAGCCGAAGGAGAATTTCCACGTCGTGACCCCCGATGTGGGCGGCGGCTTCGGCATGAAGCTGTTCTGCTATCCCGAATATGTGCTGGCCTGTTTCGCATCGCGGCGGCTGGGCCTGCCCGTGGCCTGGACCAGCAGCCGGTCCGAAGCGTTCCTGTCCGACGACCATGGCCGCGACAATATCACCCGTGCCGAACTGGCCCTGGACGCGGAAGGGCGCATCCTGGGCCTGCGGGCCGACATCATCGCCAACATGGGCGCCTACCTTTCCAACTTCGCCACTTATATCCAGACCGAGGGGCAGACCCGGATGCTGTCCGGCGTCTATCGCATACCGGCCATATACGCCCGTGTCAGGGGGGTGTTCACCCACACCCAGCCCGTGGACGCCTATCGCGGGGCCGGCCGGCCGGAGGCGGCCTATCTGGTCGAGCGGCTGATCGACAAGGCGGCGCGGGAGATCGGCGACGATCCCGCGGAATTCCGCCGCCGCAACATGATCCCGGCATCGGCCATGCCCTATGCCACCGGTCTGGACCATGTCTATGACAGCGGGGATTTCGCCGGCACGCTGGATGCCGCCCTGCTGCGCGCCGACCGCGACGGCTTCCCGGTCCGGCGGGCCCAGGCCCTGGCCGGGGGACGCCTGCTGGGCCTGGGCATCGCCACCTATATCGAAGCCTGTTCCGGCGGTGCGCCGGAACAGGCCGAATTGCTGATCGGCCCGGACGGGTCGGTCCGGCTGCTGATCGGCACGCAGTCGAACGGCCAGGGGCATGAGACAGCCTATAGCCAGGTCATCGCCGAAATGCTGGGTATCGCGCCCGAACAGGTCACCGTGGTGCAGGGTGACAGCGACGTGATCAGCTTCGGCTATGGCACGGGCGGGTCGCGCAGCGTGCCGGTGGGTGGGGTGGCCGTGCGGGACGGCGCGCTTTGCGTCATCAAGCTGGCCACGCCCATCGCGGCCCGCCTGCTGGAAGCGCCGGAGGAGGAGGTGCGGTTCGAGGTGACGGGGGAGGGGGGCGGCTTTGCCGTCGCCGGAACCAACCGCTTCGCCTCCTTCCGCGAGGTGGCCGCCGCCGCCCCGGCCGATGCCGACGGCCTGGCCTTCCGGGCCAAGGCCCGCTGGGCACCGCCGGCCCAAACCTTTCCCAACGGCACCCATGTCGTGGAAATCTCGGTGGAGATCGAAACGGGCGTGCCGCGCATCGAGCGTTACACCGTCGTCGATGATTTCGGTACGGTCATGAACCCGCTGCTGCTGGAGGGTCAGGTGCATGGCGGCATCGCCCAGGGGGCGGGCCAAGCGCTGCTGGAACTGATCCGGTTCGATCCCGACAGCGGCCAGTTGCTGACGGGGTCCTTCATGGATTACGCCATGCCGCGGGCCGATCTTCTGCCCATGATCGATTTCGCGCTGCGGCCTGTTCCCTGCGCCACCAACGCGCTGGGCATGAAGGGCGCCGGCGAGGCGGGGGCCATCGGTGCCTGCCCGGCCATCATCAACGCCCTGGTCGACGCGCTGTCCGGCCATGGTGTCACCCATATCGACATGCCGGCCACGGCGGAGACGCTGTGGCGGTTGATCAACCAATCCGGGGCCGCCCGCGCGGCGTGAAGAACCCATGACGACGACAGAAGAACGGGCTGGCCTGCTGCCGGCCGTGCGTGCGGCCGCTGAACAGGCTTCCCGCGCCATCCTGCGCCATTACGCCGCCGGAGCCGCCGCCACGGCCAAGGCTGACGGCAGCCCCGTGACCGCGGCCGACAACGAGGCCGACGCCATCATCCTGGCCGCCCTGCGCGCCCTGACCCCTGATATCCCCGTCGTGACGGAGGAGGAGGTGGCGGCCGGCCGCATTCCCGACATCAGCGGCGGCACCTTCTGGCTGGTTGATCCGCTGGACGGAACCAAGGAGTTCATCAAGCGCAATGGCGAGTTCACGGTGAACATCGCCCTGATCGAGGGCGGGGAGCCCGTACTGGGCGTTGTCATGCTGCCTGTGGACGGGACGGTCTATGCCGCAGCCGGCCCCGGCACGGCGGTGCGCGGCCAGCCCGGGCAGCCGGACGCGCCCATCGCCGTGCGCGCCGTGCCAGCCCGGGGCCTGACGGTTCTGACATCGCGCAGCCATGCCGACAATGCGGCGGTGGAGGCGTTCCTGACCGGCCGGCGCGTGGCGGAAAGGGTGGCGGCCGGCAGCTCGCTGAAATTCTGCCGCGTGGCGGAAGGCGTGGGCGATGTCTATCCCCGCCTGGGCCCCACCTGCGAATGGGACATCGCGGCCGGTCATGCCGTGCTGCTGGGCGCGGGCGGCAGCCTGACGCTGCTGGACGGCGAAGCCTTCCCCTATGGCAAGGCACCCACCTTCCTGAACCCCCATTTCGTGGCCTGGGGCGGGGCGTGAAATCCGGGGTCATGGACAGATGACCCTTGTTGGTGGCCCGCGCCCGCGTCGGCGCACCAGCCACCCGGCACGGGACGGATTGGCAGGTCCCCACCCGTCCTGCCGGCCCCGCAACCCGGCCCCGCCCTTGCGGCCATCCCTGATCCGATCCCATATGCACGGCGACAGCCACCAACCTTGAGGAACATTTCCGCCATGGCCCAGTATGATTTCGACCTGTTCACCATTGGGGCCGGTTCAGGCGGGGTGCGAGCATCGCGCATCGCGGCGGGTCACGGTGCGCGGGTGGCGGTGGCGGAGGAGCGGTATTTCGGCGGGACCTGCGTCAATGTCGGCTGCGTGCCGAAGAAACTGCTGGTGTATGGCGCGGAATATGGCCAGGCGCTGGAAGATGCGGCCGGATTCGGCTGGCGGGTCGGCAAGCCCATCCATGACTGGCAAGCCCTGATCGCCGCCAAGGATAAGGAGATCGCCCGGCTGAACGGCATCTATCGCCACCTGTTGCAGGGGGCCGGTGTGACGATCTTCGAAGGACGGGCCACCATTGTCGGCCCCCACACGGTGGAGGTGGACGGCCGGCGCGTGACGGCGGAACGCATCCTGATTGCCACGGGTGGCTGGCCGGAGCTGCCGGACCAGCCGGGGGCGAAGGAATATGGCATCACCTCCAACGAGGTGTTCTATCTGAAGGAGTTTCCGCGCCGCGTCGTCGTGGCCGGCGGCGGTTATATCGCCCTGGAATTCGCCAGCCTGTTCAATGGCCTGGGTGCCAAGGTCACGCAGCTTTACCGCGGCAGCCAGATCCTGCGCGGTTTCGACAAGGATGTGCGCGACTTCACGGCGGACGAAATGCGCAAGGCCGGCATCGACCTGCGCACCCACGCCATCATCGACCGGATCGAGAAGGTGGAAGGCGGGCTGATCGCGCATCTGTCCGATGGCACGCCGCTGGAATGCGATGCCGTGGTCTATGCCATCGGCCGCAAGCCGATGAGCCAGGGGCTGGGGCTGGAGGCGCTGGGCGTGGAGATGGACGGTGGCGGGGCCATCAAGGTCGATGACCAGTACCAGACCTCCGTTCCCGGCATCTATGCCCTGGGTGACGTCACCAACCGCGTGAACCTGACCCCCGTGGCCCTGGCCGAAGGGCATGTGCTGGCCGACCGCCTCTATGGCGACCGGCAGCGCGATGTGAATTATGACAATATCCCCACGGCCGTCTTCTCCCTGCCCCCCGTTGCCAGCGTCGGCATCACGGAGGAAAAGGCCCGCGACAGCCTGCCCGGCGGGGTCGATGTCTACCGGTCCAATTTCAAGCCCATGCGCCATCAGCTTTCGGGCCGTGACCAGCGTACCTTCATGAAGCTGGTGGTCGACCGTGCCTCGCAGAAGGTCGTGGGCTGCCACATGGTCGGGGCCGATACGCCGGAGATGATCCAGGGTGTGGCAGTGGCCATGAATGCCGGCGCCACCAAGCAGGATTTCGACAATACAATCGGCCTGCACCCCACGGCGGCGGAGGAGTTCGTCACCATGCGCACGAAGTCGCCCGACCCGACCTGAGCGCGCGTGCCGGCTATTTCCCCAGGCCCACGTCGCGATGCAGGTGCGGCGGGATGCCGGTGCGGTAGCTTTCACCGGCCAGCAGCTCCGTCAGCACCAGGTGCAACTGACCGGCCAGCCCGGCCAGGGCCGTTGCCCGCCGGGAAGGCGGCACGGTGCAGGCAAGGGAGGGGGTCTGGAGCGGCGATGCCGCCCCATGGGCCAAATCCAGCTTTTGCATTATCGCTATTCCTTATCCGGACCGCGGCGGATGCACGGGTCGCTGTCACACCCCGAATTTCGCTGAAACCAGCCTGGACGACAAACGAGTAATCCGGATAGGATGCAAAAGCTGTTTTTGTGCATGGGGGGATGATGGACAAGCGGCTGCCACCCTTGAACGCGCTGCGGGCCTTTGAAGCGGCCGCGCGGCACCTGTCCTTCACCCGTGCCGCCGATGAACTGGCCGTGACCCAGGCCGCCGTCAGCTATCAGATACGGCAGTTGGAGGAGCATATCGGCCGGGATCTGTTCCGGCGCCTGACCCGCCGGCTGGAGCTGACCGCCGCCGGGGTGGAGCTGCAGGGGGCGGTGCAGGATGCCTTCGACCGCATCCGCTCCACGATGTACAAGCTGACCGACGCGGCGGAGGACAAGGTGCTGACCGTCACCACCCTGTCCACCTTCGCCTCGCACTGGCTGGTGCCGCGGCTGGGTCATTTCCAGTTGCGTCACCCGGATCTGGCCGTGCGGCTGGACAGTTCGGTGGCGCTGGGTGATCTGGACGGGCGGTTCGACATCGCCATCCGTGCCGGCAAGGGGCAATGGCCCGGTACGCGGGCCGAACGGTTGATCGACTATACACTGACACCGGTGCTGAGCCCCGTCCTGGCCGAGCGGGCGGGCGGCATCCGCCATCCGTCCGATCTGGCCGGCCTGCCGTTGCTGGATTACGATCAGGTGGACGATGTCCGCTATTGGCACGGCTGGTTCGCCCTGGCCGGCGTGGCGGTCGACAGGCTGCGCGGCGGCCCGCAATATGATGTGCAGTCCATCACGGGCCAGGCCGCTGTCATGGGCCAGGGCGTGGCGCTGGTCTGCCCGGCCTTCTTCGCAGCGGATATCGTGTCCGGCCGGCTGGTCCAGCCTTTCCCCGACCTGATCTTGTCGACCGAACGGTCCTACTGGCTGGTCAGCAGCCAGCGGCGGGCGGAAGAACCGAAGATCAAGGCCTTCCGCGACTGGATATTGTCGGAGGTGGCGGCCTGCACGGGCCAGTGCGGGGCGCTGGGCGGTGTTCTCAATATCGGCCTGACGGGTCCACGCCTCTCGGCCTGATGCCGGTCCCGCGCCGGTTCCCATGGGGCCGGTGAAAAGGAAAGGGCCGGGACGTTGCCGCCCCGGCCCCCTTATACTATTTTGCGGTGACCAGAACCTATAGGTTCTGGTCACCACCCTCAATTGCCCGCGCCAACATTCGTTGGCGCGGGCGACGCCGCACGAGCGGTGCTGTGGCAGTCGCCGCCGGACCAACTTGCGATGAGTTCTACTCATCGCAAGTTGGTATACCGGTCCTGCTGACCGGATGCCTCCGGCGATCAGATATGGATCGGGCGGCCATCGACCGCCAGGGCCGCTTCCTTGATGGCTTCCGTCAGGGTGGGGTGGGCGTGGCTGGTGCGGGCCACATCCTCGGCAGAGGCGCCGAACTCGATGGCCAGGCCCAGTTCCTCGATCATTTCCCCGGCCGAGGCGCCGATGATATGGGCACCCAGGATGCGGTCGGTCTTGGCGTCGGCCAGGATCTTCACGAAACCATCGGTGGCGTTCATGGAACGGGCACGGCCATTGGCCATGAACGGGAACTTGCCGGCCTTGTAGGCCACACCCTCGGCCTTCAACTGCTCCTCCGTCTTGCCGACGGCGGCGACTTCGGGCCATGTGTAGACGACGCCGGGGATGGCGTCATAGTTGATATGGCCCGACTGGCCGGCCATCACCTCGGCGGCGACGACACCTTCCTCCTCGGCCTTGTGGGCCAGCATGGCACCGGCAACCACGTCGCCGATGGCCCAGATGCCGGGCACGTTGGTGCGGAAATGATGGTCGGTCTTGATGCGGCGGCGATCATCCAGTTCGACGCCGACGGCTTCCAGGCCAAGACCCTGGGTATAGGGGCGGCGGCCGATGGCGACCAGCACGATATCGGCTTCCACTGTTTCGGCCTCGCCGCCCTTGGCGGGCTCCAGCGTCAGCTTCACGGTCTCTCCCCCGGTCACGGCGCCGGTGACCTTGGTGGAGGTCTTGAAGGACATGCCCTGCTTGGCCAGGATGCGCTGCATCTGCTTGGACACCTCGCCGTCCATGGTCGGCAGGATGCGGTCCAGGAACTCCACGACCGTCACGTTCGCGCCCAGCCGCTGCCAGACCGACCCCAGCTCCAGGCCGATGACGCCGCCGCCGATGACCACCATGCGCGCCGGCACGGCGTCCAGCGCGATGGCGCCGTCGGAAGAGACGATGCGCTTCTCATCGATGGTGACGCCCGGCAGGGGGGCAACGTCGGAACCCGTGGCGATCAGGATGTTCCGGGCCGTCACGTCCTCGGTCGATCCATCATCCTTGGTGACGGTGACCATTCCGGGGGCCTTGATGGAGCCCAGGCCCGTGTAACGGGTGATCTTGTTCTTCTTGAACAGGAAATCCACGCCCGTGACGTTCGACTTCACCACATCGTCCTTGTGCTTCATGACGCCGGGCAGGTCCAGTTCCACGCCCGACACCTTCACGCCGAAGGCCCCCAGATGGTGCCTGGCCTCGCTGTACTTTTCCGACGCGACCAGCAGGGCCTTGGACGGAATGCAGCCGACATTCAGGCAGGTGCCGCCCAGCGTCTTGCGCTTTTCCACGCAGGCCACGCGCATGCCCAACTGGGCGGCGCGAATGGCGGCGACGTAACCGCCGGGACCGGCACCGATGACGACGAGGTCGAACTGCGTATCAGCCATGGGAATGACCATCCGTTTCTTGTGACGACCCCGTCCAGGGTCCTGGTTCATATCGCTGGAATTTATGGCAATCCCTTCGCCCCCTGTCCAACGCCCGACCCTGGGACCAGATGCCGCCCCCGCACATGGCTGGATCGGAAAGGCTGTTGCAAAGGCAATTTACCGCAATTTTAAGACAGTTTTCGGGTAACAACCGACCAAAGGATAGCTACCTTTGTACGAGAAAGGGTGACACCATACCGACATAAACCAGAATGCCTGGTTCCACCGTCGCGGGGACCGAAAACATGGCGCAAGGGTTGGGAGGAAACATGGATCACCTTTCCGGGTGGCGGGAAACCGCCACGACGACGACGCGTACCCGCAACGCCATTGCCGAACTGGCGCAGGAGGTGGGGACGCTGGGGGTTTCCATCGCCGATGTCGCGGGCCATGTCGGTGATGTGTCGGGCCGCATCGCCCGCCAGGCCGCCATTTTCGAGGAATTGCGCCGTCAGGCCGGCGACATGGCGGCCGGCAATGCGCGGGTGACGGAGGCCGCGTCCGCCGCCCGTTCCGTCGCCGGCCGGGCCCGCCAGGAAGTCGCCGACAGCCGGGCGCAGGTGGATCATGCCCTGGCCGATATCCGCGCGCTGGCAGAGGATGTCAGCGGCATCGAACGGCAACTGGCGGGTTTGACCGATGCGCTGGCGCGGGTCGGCCGCGTGGCGGCGGAGATCAATACCATCGCCAAGCAAACCAACCTGCTGGCACTGAACGCCACGATCGAGGCGGCCCGGGCCGGTGATGCCGGTCGTGGCTTCGCCGTTGTCGCGACGGAAGTGAAGGCGCTGGCCAACAAGACGGCGGAGGCGACGCAGGAGATCGACGCCACCATGCGCGACCTGGGCGAGCAGGTGAAGGCCCTGTCGGCGCGCGGTGCCGCCGGTGCCGCCAAGGCCACGGCCGTGCGCAACGATACGACCCGTATCGGCGAGGTGATGCAGCGTCTGGCCCAGGCCATGACGGAGGTGGATGACCAGCAGGCCCATATCGATGGGGCCGCGCGCGCCATCAGCACATCCATCACGGCGGTGGATGGCCGCATCGGCGGGCTGGCCGGGGACGTGAAGGACAGTTCGGGCAGCCTGAAGGTGGCCGGCGACCGGCTGAACAGCCTGCTGGAACTGAGCGAGCGGCTGATCGGCCATTCCGCTGAACTGGATGTGGAAACGGTCGACACCCCCTATATCCGCACGGTGCGGGAGGTGGCGACGCGGATCGCGGCTGCATTCGAGCGGGCCGTGGCGGACGGAACGCTCAGCATCGGCGATCTTTTCGACACCGATTACCGGTCGGTGCCGGGTACCGACCCGGAGCAGCATGTCACCCGCTTCACCAGTCTGACGGACCGGCTGCTGCCCGACATCCAGGAACCGGCGCTGTTGCTGTCGGACAAGGTCGTGTTCTGCGCGGCCGTGGACCGCAACGGTTATCTGCCCACCCATAACCGGAAATTCAGCCAGCCGCAGCGGCCGGGTGATGTGGCCTGGAACACGGCCAATTGCCGCAATCGCCGCATCTTCGACGACCGGGTGGGGCTGGCCGCCGGGCGCAACACCAAGCCCTTCCTGCTCCAGGCCTACCGGCGCGACATGGGGAACGGCACCTACGCCCTGATGAAGGACTGTTCGGCCCCCATTCTGGTCGCGGGCCGGCATTGGGGGGCGGTGCGGCTGGCCTACAAGGTGTGAGGCATGGGGCCGTCCCGCCCTGCGTGCGACGGACCCCGGCCGCTACCGGCGGCCACTGCCGCCGCGCGGCACGTGCCGCGTGAAGCACAGGCGGCGGATGTCGCGCCGACGCTTGAGGAACACGAAAAGCAAGAGGATGTTCCGGTCACCGGAAACACGCTCTAAGCAGGTTCCTCCAGATCGGGCCACACATGGCCCGGCCTGGAGGAACCCGCCGACTCCATGGTTTGCAGATTTTCCGAGCCCGCCCATCTGTGGGCGGCGTTCGGAAAATCTGCTTAGTAAACGCCGCCGGTGCCGGTGCCGATGGCCGGTTGTGGTGCCGTGGCGGCCGGCTGTCCGGGACCGCCCTGGACAAAGCCGGCCCCGGTATCGCCGCCATCCAGCACGCCTTCGGTGCCCCGGGGCTCCGTCCCCGGGATGAAGCCTTCCCAGATGGCGTTTCGGGTGCCGGGTGCTGCACGCCGCCCCGTTTCCGGATCGACCCGCACAAGCTGCAGCCCCGGCGGCACGCGGAAGGGCGTGGCCGGGGCATCCTTCAGGGCCGCTGTCATGAAATCCTTCACGATGGGCACGGCGATGCTTGATCCGGTTTCATGGCTGCCCATGGAACGCGGCTGGTCGTAGCCGACGAAGACGCCCACGGCCAGGTCCGGGGAAAAGCCGACGAACCATGCGTCCATGGAGTCGTTGGTGGTGCCGGTCTTGCCGGCCAGCGGTTTTCCGATCTCGCGCAGGCGCACACCGGTGCCGCGCTGCACCACACCTTCCAGCATGGACACGACCTGATAAACCGTGCGCGGATCGGCGATCTGCTCGCGTGTATCGGCGATCTTCGGCACGATGCCGGGGTCGGCCGGCGGGGCCATGCCGTCCGGCGCCGTCTGGCACCCGGGGCAGTCGCGCATGTCGTGGCGATAGACGGTCTTGCCGGCCTTGTCCTGCACGCGGTCGATGAAGCTGGGTTCGATCCTGCGGCCGCCATTGACCAGCATGGAATAGGCCGCCGTCAGGCGCAGCACGGTGGTTTCACCCGCGCCCAGCGCCATGGAGAGGGTGGGTTGCAGATTGTCGTTGATGCCGAACCGGCGGGCGACATCGACGACCGGTTCCATCCCGATATACTGGGCCAGCCGCACGGTCATGACATTGCGCGACTTCTCGATGCCGACGCGCAGCGGCGTCGGGCCGTAATAGCGGTCGGAGAAGTTGGACGGCTTCCATTTGCCCAGGCCCGCGCCCTGGTCGAGCGCGAACGGTGCGTCCAGCACCAGCGTGCTGGGCGTGAAACCCTCGTCCAGCGCCGCCAGATAGACGAAGGGCTTGAAGGCGGAGCCGGGCTGGCGATAAGCCTGCGTGGCGCGGTTGAACACGCTGATGCGTGAACTGAAGCCGCCCGACATGGCCAGCACCCGGCCCGTATGCGGGTCCATGGCGACCAGCGCGCCCTGAACCTCCGGGATCTGGCGCAGGGCCAGCGTATGCGCCTTCTCGTCCAGCGGCTCCACCAGCACGACCTCGCCCACGGCCAGGGCATCGGCCGCCTTCTGGATGGTGGGGCCTACGAACTTGCCGTCCTGGACCTTGCGTGCCCATTTCAGTTCGGCCAGCGGGATCCTGCCGCGGCTGCCATCGGCCAGCCCGACCTCCACCTGGTCGGCATCGGCGGCCAGGACGATTGCGAGATCCCATTCCTCGCCGCCGGGCGGGGTGCGCAGGTCTTCCAGCTTCTCCGGCCAGTTCTCCAGATTGTCGAGGCGGGTGACGGGACCGCGCCAGCCGTCACGCCGGTCATAGGCCATCAGCCCGTCGCGCAGGGCCGTGGACGCGGCGGCCTGGATGTCCGGGTCCAGTGTGGTGCGCACCGACAGGCCGCCGGCATAGAGCGTCTGTTCCCCGTAGAGCTTGGCCAGCTCGCGGCGGACCTCTTCCACGAAATAATCGGCGCGGATGTTGCTGTCGCCCGACCGGTCGGCGAAGACAAGCGGTTCGGCCCGGGCGGCCTCCGCCTCCTCCCGCGTGATGTAGCGGTCATCCTCCATGCGGCCGATGACATAGTTGCGCCGGGCGATGGCGGCATCGCGGTGGCGCTCCCGGTAATAGCGGTCGGGCGCCTTGGGCAGGCTGGCCAGGAAGGCGGCCTCCGCGATGGTCAGCTCACCCAGCGACTTGTTGAAATAGTTCAGCGCCGCGGCGCCCACACCATAGGCGCGGTTCCCCAGGAAAATCTCGTTCATGTAGATTTCGAGGATCTTGTCCTTGCCCATCGCCTTTTCGATCCGGCCGGCCAGGATGGCTTCCTTGATCTTGCGGACATAGGAGACCTCGTTCGACAGCAGGAAGATGCGGGTCACCTGCTGGGTGATGGTGCTGGCGCCGATAGGGCGGCGGCCCTGGCCGATATTCCTGATATTCTGCAACTGGGCGCGGACGACGGCCAGCCAGTCGACACCGCCATGGCTGTAGAAATTCTGATCCTCGGCAGAGATGAAGGCGTTGCTGACCCGCTTGGGGATGGCCTCGATCGGCACGAAGGCGCGGCGCTCGCTGGCGAATTCCGCCACCAGGCGCCCGTCGCCGGCATGCACGCGCGTGGCGACCGAGGGGTTGTAGTTGGCCAGGGTCGTATGGTCGGGAAGGTCCTTGCCATAATAGATCCAGCCGCCCCCCGCGGTTGCCGCCCCCAGCACCGCAAGCGATACGCCGGCGATCAACAACCCCTTCACAACACGATTCATGGTCCAACCCACCCGAAGCCGGCCGCGCAGCCGGATAAAACAAGGGTGCCGCCCGAGAAGGAGCGGCACCGGCCCCAAGACAATAACAGCAAGCGCAGGATTATGTCGCCCTGATGACCATCAAGGGGCCGCGTTGGCGGAAAGCGAGCCATCCGCCCCGCGCGGGACCATCCCCTTTTACCGCTGGCTGCTGAAATAGCCGTCCACAGCCCGCACCAGCGATCCGGCCAGCCGGCGTCGATGCGCGTCGGTGGCCAGCAGCCGGGCATCCTGCGGATGGCTGAGATAGCCCAGTTCGACCAGAACAGAGGGCACATCGGGTGCTGTCAGGACCGCCAGCCCGGCGGACCGCAGGGGTGACGGCAGGACCGGCACCTGCTTGTCCACATGGCGCACCACCAGACTGGCGAAGTGGCGGGACTGGTTCATCGTGTCGCGTTGGGACAGGCTGATCAGGATATTGGCGATGTCCGACGACTGGACGGACAGATCCATCCCGACGATGGCATCGGCCTGATTCTCCCGCTGGGCCAGCATTTCGGCTTCCCGGTCCGATGCCTTGTCGGACAGGGTATAGACCGACAGCCCGCGAATGTTGCGCGATGCGATGCTGTCGGCATGCAGCGAGATGAACAGGTCGGCCCCCTTGGTCCGGGCGATCGCCACGCGCTGGCGCAGGGGGATGAACAGGTCCTTGTCGCGTGTCAGGGCCACGCGGTAGCGGCCTGTTGCCAGCAACTGCCGGCGCAGCTCCAGCGTCACGGCAAGCACGATGTCCTTCTCATAGGCGCCACCGACCCCGATCGTGCCGGGGTCCTGGCCGCCATGGCCGGCATCCAGGACGATCATGGGCAGTTCCGGCCTGGGCTTTGCCTTGGGTGGCGGGGGTGGCGCCAGGGTGCTGACGCTGGCCGGCGTCAGGGCTGCGGCGCCGGTGCCCGCTGGCGCCGGACCCAGGTCCAGGATGAAGCGCGGCGGCATGCCGTCCCGTGGCGGGATGATCTCCGCCAGTTGTATATGCACGGGGGCCGTGGTCGACAGGACCAGACGCAGCCGGCTGGCAGAGGCGCCCGGTTCCAGGCGCACGTTGCGGACCAGTCCTTTGCCCGGCGGCAGACCGCTGTCGATCGACGCCTCCAGGTCCACGACCACCATCTGGGGCCGGGATGCATCCAGAATGAAATGCGTGTCGCGCGTCAGTTCCAGAACGAAGCGCGTCTTGTCACCGTGATCGCCCATGCGTGCGGCCAGGATGCGCGCAGGGCCGGGGAGGGTGGCCGGCATCGTCGCCGCGACGGCAGCGGTTTGCACAGGCGCCTGGGCCATCGCGACGTTCGCGGCCACCAGCCAGACAAGGCAAAAAAAGGTCATTGCCAGCACCCAGCGGGTCGCTGACGCCAGAAAAGCGGCGATGCCTGTCGGTCCCCCCCGGTTTGGCAAGCGGTCCTGTCCCCATCGTCAGACCGGCATGTTCCGGGCCGGTCAGCATGAAGCTCAATTGATGGGACCAATATAGGGCCGGTAAATCAGGGACTTCAACGGATTTCATCAGAGATCGCTTGAAATGGTGCCCGCCTGCATGCCGGCCGGCCCGGACCGGGGCACGGGAATCGACACGCGACCACCCGAAAGGATCAATTCTTTCGTTGTGGAAAAGGGGGGGAGTGTTTATGGTGTGAAGCGCGACAAACCGCATCTTGCCAGGGCCCTGAAACGGGCTTCGGCGTCGCGCCTGGGGATTGCTGCCGGTTGTCACGCCGTCTTAGCAGCACCCCGCGCAGGTGACGCCCAAAGGGATCGACCCCAGCTTGGTGCGGTTGCAGTGGAAACCTTGGGGCTGGCCCGTCCGGTTTATTCGGCGCGGGTCCGGCATTGGTGCCGGTCCATCCTGGCTGCTTCCCCTCAATGGGGCAGGCGCTGTTCGATTGTGACCATCCGTGCCCATGCTGTACGCCTCGCACCGTAATGGTGGCAGGGCCCGACCTCCGTCCCGTCGCGCGGAGGGGTGGGGAACCCTTGCCACGGGGATGACATATGGCCAAGCGTATGCTTGTGGACGCCACGCACCCGGAAGAGACCCGGGTCGTCGTGGTCAATGGTAACCGCCTGGAAGAGCTTGATTTCGAGATCGCCTCCAGGAAACAGCTCAAGGGCAATATCTATCTCGCCCGGGTGATCCGGGTCGAACCGTCGCTTCAGGCGGCGTTCGTCGAATATGGCGGGAACCGGCATGGTTTCCTGGCTTTCTCCGAAATCCACCCCGACTATTACCGCATTCCGGTCGCCGACCGGGAGGCACTGCTGCGCGAACAGCAGGAACTGGCGGAGGAGCGGGAGGCCCGCGCCGATCGGGGCGATGATGGCGACGCCGTGGGCGGTGACAGCGCCATCGACGGCGATCTGGCCGACCATGGCGAGGATGCCGGTGCCGTCCCGGCGCCGGAGGAAATCGGTGGTGCCGCGCCTGCGGCCATTGTGACCGATGATATCGGCGGGCCGGTCGTCGTCGACGCGGTGTCGGACGTGGTGGAAGCCGGGGACGCGGAAGGCGTGCCGGCCGGCGAGGAGCCTGACGGCGGCGAAGGCGATGGCGAAACCGCCGGCACGGGCGAGGCCTCGCCCTTCACGCACAGCAACGGTCGGGAAAGCCGTGGTCGTGCGCGCCGCTATCGCCCGGTGGCGGCCCAGGCCGAGGATAATGGCGACAGCGTCGAGGAGGAGGTGGAGGAAAGCCGTCCGCCCCAGCCCCGCCGCCGGCCGATGAAGTCCTACAAGATCCAGGAAGTCATCAAGCGCCGCCAGATCCTGCTGGTGCAGGTGACGAAGGAGGAGCGCGGCAACAAGGGTGCCGCCCTGACTACCTATCTGTCGCTGCCCGGCCGCTATGCCGTGCTGATGCCCAACACGCCGCGTGGCGGCGGCATCAGCCGCAAGATCACCAACCCGGCCGACCGTAAGCGCCTGAAGGAGATGCTGGAGGATTTCGACATTCCGTCAGGCATGTCGGTCATCCTGCGCACCGCCGGCATCGAGCGGTCGAAGCCGGAAATCCGTCGCGATCTTGAATATCTGATGCGCCTGTGGGACAGCATCCGCGAGACGACGCTGCAATCCGTCGCACCGGCGCTGATCTATGAGGAGGCGAACCTCATCAAGCGCACCATCCGCGACCTCTATTCCAGCGACATCGACGAGGTCCATGTCGAGGGCGAGGCCGGATATGGCGTGGCCAAGGACTTCATGCGCATGCTGATGCCCAGCCACGCCAAGAAGATCCAGCTTTATAACGATCCCGGCATTCCGCTGTTCCACCGGTTCCAGGTGGAAGGTGCCATCGAGACGATGTTCAATCCCATCGTCCAGTTGCGGTCGGGCGGCTATATCGTCATCAACCAGACCGAGGCGCTGGTCGCCATCGACGTGAATTCCGGCCGGTCGACCAAGGAACGGAATATCGAAGAAACGGCGCTGCGCACCAATCTGGAGGCCGCCGAGGAGGTGGCCCGCCAGTTGCGCCTGCGCGACCTGGCCGGTCTGGTTGTGGTCGACTTCATCGATATGGAGGACCCGCGCAACAACGCCGCGGTGGAAAAGCGCATCAAGGACGCCATGAAGGCCGACCGTGCGCGCATCCAGTTGGGCCGCATCTCCGCCTTCGGTCTTCTGGAACTGTCGCGCCAGCGCCTGCGCCCCTCCTTGCAGGAGATCAATTTCGAGCGCTGCCCGCACTGCCAGGGCACCGGCATGGTGCGCAGCCAGGAAAGTGCGGCCCTGGCCGTTCTGCGCGCCGTGGAGGAAGAGGGTATCCGCAAGCGTTCGGCGGAGATCACCGTGACCTGCGCGTCGCGCGTGACGCTTTACATCCTGAACCATAAGCGTGAAGCGCTGGCGGATATCGAGCGGCGCCACGGTCTGCGGGTCTATCTGCTGGCCGATGACCATCTGAATGGTCCCGACCACCGCCTGGAACGGCTGCGGGCCCGCACGCCGGCTGATGATGTTGCCGCGGCCGCGCCGGTCAGCGCCGAGCGCGTCATGGCCCAGACCGAACGCGCCATCGAGATGGAGGAGGTAGAGACCGAGGTCGAGCCCGCCGAGATCGAGGCCGAGGAGACCGAGGAAGTCGCGGAGAAGCCGCAGCCCCGTGCCGAGCGGGAGGACCGTGATGGTCGCCGCAACCGCCGCCGCCGTCGTCGTCGGCGGGGTGAGCGTGGCGAGGGTGCGGCATCTGATGGCGCGGATGCCGACAGCGCGAATGGCGATGGCGAGCCGGAGGGCGAGGACGAGACCGGTGTCGATGACACGCAGGCTCCTCCGGTTGCCGCCGACGGCGACAATGTCGAGGCACCGGTCGCCGAGACGGCCGGCGACGTGCCCGCCGCCACTGACGCCGCCGATGATGAGGATGAGGAGGCCCGCAAGAAGCGCCGCCGTGGCAAGCGTGGCGGTCGCCGTCGTGGCCGCCGCGACGAGACGGGGGCAGAGCAGCAGGATGGCGAGGAGGAAGCGGTCGACGCCGAGTCTGCTTCGACACCGGAAGCCGCCGCCGAGCCGGAAGCGGTGCCTGCCGCCGCGGCAACGGTGGAGCCGGTCCCTGTGGTGAGCGAGCCGGTTGTCGAAGCCGCTCCGGTGGAGGCCGCCCCGGTGGCGGAGGCCCCGCCCGAGGAGGCGCCGAAGAAGAAGCGCGCGACGCGCAGCCGCAAGAAGGTTGCCGAGGAAGCGGCGCCGGTGGCCGAGGCTGCTGTGCCGGTAGAGGCGGCAGCGGCTGTCGAACCGGCCCCGGTGGCAGAGGCCCCGCCCGAGGAGGCGCCGAAGAAGAAGCGTGCGACGCGCAGCCGCAAGAAGGTTGCCGAGGAAGCGGCAACCGAAGTCGTCCAGGTCGAGGCCGCGCCGGCCCCGGAGCCGGTCCCGGTTGAGCCGGCGGCCGCTGACGCCCCTGCCGAGGAGGCGCCGAAGAAGAAGCGCGCGACGCGCAGCCGCAAGAAGGTTGCCGAGGACGTGGCGCCGTTGGCCGAGGTCGCTGCGCCGGTGGAAGCCACACCGTTGGCCGAACCGGCCCCGGTGGAAGCCGCCCCCGAAGCGGTGGAACCCGTTGTGGAGGTGCCGGCCGAGCCCGAAGCCAAGCCGCGGCGCGGCTGGTGGAGCCGCAAGTCCTGAGGCTTGTTGCGATAACGGAACGAACGGGGGAGGTGGTTTTCCACCTCCCCCGTTTTCGTTGTGGTGCCGGAATGACGGGTCCGTTGGGGCCGGGGCGGCGATCCGTCGCTTTCCCTGCCGTCGCGAATGCGCTAAGCAACCGCGCGAGTTCCTGCCGAGAGATATTGTCATGACCGGTTCGACCCTTTCCCCCACAGCCCGCCTGACGGGCCGCGTCGCCCTGGTGACGGGTGCGTCGCGCGGCATTGGCGCCGCCGTGGCCGAGCAACTGGCGTGCGAAGGTGCCCATGTCGTACTGATCGCCCGCACGCTTGGCGCGCTGGAGGAACTGGACGATCGGATCAAGGCGCTGGGCGGTGCCGCGACCCTGATCCCGCAGGACCTGATGGAAGGGGCCAAGCTGGACAGTCTGGGGCCGGCCCTTTACGAGCGGTTCGGCCGGCTGGACATTTTCGTGCATGCCGCCGCCCAGTTGGGCACCCTGGGACCCATCGCCCATTCCGATCCCCGTGACTGGGACCGGGTGATGGGGGTTGGTGTGGCGGCCGGCATGCGGCTGATTCGCACCACCGATCCGCTGTTGCGCCGGTCCGATGCCGGTCGCGCGCTTCTGCTGACCGACCGCGTCGGGCGCGAGGCGACGGCCTACTGGTCGGCCTATGCCGCCGCCAAGGCCGCCATCGACATGATGGGCCGCACCTGGGCCGCCGAAACGCTGAACACCAGCTTGCGTGTCAACCTGATCGATCCCGGTCCCGTCGCCACGTCGTTGCGGGCGAAGGCGTTTCCCGGCGAACAGCCGGAAAGCCTGCGCACCCCGGCGGACGTGGCGCGCGCCATCGTTGAATTCACGGTGCCCGCCTGCGCCCTGCATGGGGAACTGATCGATCTTTCGCCGGCGTGACCCGCGTCACAGCGATGGCCGGGGCGGGGATATAGGCTCTTCCCATGCTGATCATTCCCCGTTCGGCATGCCCGTCGGGTTCCATCCCTTCCCCTCGGGCTGACGCCCCCGCCTTCAACCCGCCGCCCCGCCCGGGCTGGCGGGTTTCTTTTTTGTCTCGGGGCGCCGGGCCGGTCTTTGCCGGCACCGGTCCCTATCGCCGGGCACGGGGGTGTGCATCCTCGTACACGGCCAGGAGCTTCTCGGTATCGATATCCGTGTAGCGCTGGGTGGTCGACAGGCTGGCATGGCCCAGCAGGTCCTGGATGGCCCGCAGGTCGGCGCCGCTGCCCAGCAGATGGGTGGCAAAGCTGTGGCGCAGCGCGTGCGGTGTGGCGCTGTCGGGCAGGCCCATCTGGGCGCGCAGCATCTGCATCTGCCGGCGGGCGACGGATGGGTTCAGCCGGTCGCCACGACTGCCGCGGAACAGGGGGGCATCGCTGCCCGTGACCGGCCAGGGGCAGGCCTGGCGATAGGCTTCCAGCGCGGCATGGACGGCCGGAAGCACAGGGACCTGCCGTTCCTTGGACCCCTTGCCCAGCACGCGCACCGTGGTGGCACCCGATGGCAGGTCGCCCTGGTTCAGGGCCAGCGCCTCGCCGATGCGCAGGCCGCAGCCGTAAAGCAGTGTGAACAGCGCCTGGTCGCGCAGGCCGATCCAGGGCGCATCAGGCAGGCTGGCCGCTTCTTCCAGCAGGGCGGCGGCATCGGGAGCCGTCAGCGGGCGGGGCAGGGGGCGCTTCACCCGTGGGCTGTTCAGCGCGCCGATGGCCGGGTTGTGCAGAACCCCGCCACGGTCAAGCCAGCGATAGAGGTTGCGCACGCCCGCGATGCTGCGGGCCCTGGTCGCCGCGCCGGCCCCGTCCCCGGCGCGGGCCGACAACCAGGCGCGGAAATCGGACAAGGTCAGGGCCGCCAGTTCGTTCAACCCCGGCGCGCGGCCGCGATGACCGGCGATGAAGGACAGGAACCCGGAGAGGTCGTTATTGTAGGCCCGGATGGTGGCCCGGCTGACCCCCTTTTCCGCAACCAGCCAGCGCTGCCAGCGTTCAATGGCGTCGGCCAGGTCCGGCTGTGCCGCGAAACCCAGGCTGGCCGTCACCATGCCGGATCCAGATAGGCGGCGATGACCCGTTCCACCACACCCGACAGGAACAGCAGCAGGTCGGTCGCCTGACCCGGCTGGAACAGATCTGGATCGGCGGAACCGAAGGCCAGCAGGGCCGGCGTCCCGTCCACCCCTTCCGGTGCGCCCTCCACGGCCAGGCGCAGGCGGACCAGCGCCTGGCTGCGGATCAGCCCCGCCTGATGGCCCCAGACCTCAACCGATCCCAGGATGTCGGATTGCAGCGCCACATCGGCGCGGCCCAGGATGCGGTCGATGGTGCCGTGCGGTGCCATGCCCAGACCGACCGGCCCGATGCTGGCCACCGGTCCGGCCGGCTGTTCAACGACGAGGCTGGCCCCGTCCAGGTCCAGCAGGACCACCAGGTCGCCGGTGACGGCCTGCACCATCGCCTCCAGTCCGCGGCAGGACAGGAGATGCAGCACGGCGGCATGGACGCGCCGCAGGTTCATCATGTTGGCGCGGGTTGTGTCGACCAGTAATTGCTGCTGATCGGACAGGCGCCCGACCTCTCCCCGCAGCCGTTCCAGCATGCGTTCGCGGATATCGACCACGCCGGCCCCCCGTTCCGGCCCGGCCGGCGGCAGCAACTGGTGCAGCAGTTCCGGCCGGCGGGCCAGGAAATCGGGGTGGTCCCGCAGAAAGGCCGCCACGTCATCGGCCGTCAGTTCATCCATCGCGCTGGTGGTGATCTGTCCGGGTCCGCTGCTCATGGGGCCTTGTCCTTGGTCGGTTGCGCCATGTCCGTCTGTTGTCCGGCGGGGGATCAGCCGCGCTTGGGCAGGGGCTGGTCCAGGATCGACTGCCCCGTCTTGGCCCAGTCGGCCACGAACTGGGACAGGCCCTTGTCGGTCAGCGGATGGCCGGCCAACTGGCGGATGACGTTGGGCGGCATGGTGGCGACATGGGCGCCCATGCGGGCCGATTCCACGACATGGATCGGGTTACGCACCGAAGCCACCAGCACTTCTGTCGTGAAACCGGGATAATTGGCGTAAATCTCGACGATTTCCTGGATCAGGGTCAGGCCGTTCTGGCCGATATCGTCCAGGCGGCCGACGAAGGGAGAGATGAAGGCGGCGCCGGCCTTGGCGGCCAGAATGGCCTGGGCGGCGGAGAAGCACAGGGTCACGTTGACCATGGTGCCTTCGTTGGCCAGCGTGCGGCACACCTTCAGGCCGGCCGGGGTCAGCGGCACCTTCACGGCCACGTTCGAGGCGATCTGGGCCAGATACCGGCCTTCCTTCAGCATTGTGTCGAAATCGGTGGCGGCAACCTCGGCGCTGACCGGGCCCTGCACCACGTCGCAGATTTCGGCGATCAGTTCGACGAAGTTGCGGCCGGCCTTGGCGACCAGCGACGGGTTGGTGGTCACGCCGTCCAGCAGGCCGGTATCGGCCAGGTCACGGATATCGGCGAGGTCGGCGGTATCGACGAAGAACTTCATGGGTCGGGTCCTAAGGGCGCGATGAGATGGGGTGACCGGGCACAGCACCCGATCCGTGGCGGGGAAAGTAGCAACATCCCGTCCCCGTCGCCAGCGCCGCCGCCGACCATGGCGCGCATGGGTGGGCGGCGATGGGGATTCTGCCAAATCGGCCGCCCCGCTTCAAGCCCCTGCCCCGCCATCGCCGGGTCGTGATACACCCGATGTCCTCTCCCCCTGTCCGTCCGTCCGGGGCTGTCGGGAACCGTCCGGGGCCGGACGACGTTGGGGAGAGATCTTTATCAAGGGGCGTTCCGGGGGAGGGGAGAGATGGCGGAAGGCATGCGGCTGCGCGCGCGGGACGCGGAAGATCTGGCGGTGGTGTCTGCACTTTTGCAGGATGCGATCATTCCCATTGGCGATCTTGCCTTCCTGCCGCAGGAGGGGCTGTTCATCCTGATGGCCAGCCGTTTCCTGTGGGAAGGCGTGCCCGAGGATGGCGGCCCCAGCCCCGACGACGGGGAGGAGCGGTCGTATCGCATCTTGTGCGCCGTGCGTTTCCATAATGTGCGTGGCGTGCGCCGGCGCGGCCTGGACCTGGCCCGCCGGGACCAGTTCCTGTCGCTGCTGTCGGTGGAGGCGGCGGGTGACGGTGTCGTGCTGCTGCACCTTTCGGGCGGGGCCGACATCCGGCTGGAGGGTGAGGCCATCGAATGCCGGCTTGAGGATCGCGGCCAGCCATGGCCCGTCACCCTGCGCCCCGATCACGGGCTATGACGGTATCGGCCGGAGCTTCACGCAACCCGGCCTTTCGCTGCGGCGGGTGGACGAGCGGCATGCGGGCGTGCCATTTAGTCAGCCCCTTCCCCCACCTGGAGCGTCCAGGACATGATGTCGCCCGCCGCCAATGACCTGCTGGTGCTGGCCCTGCCCAAGGGCCGGATTCTGGAAGAGGTGAGGCCGCTTTTGCATCATGCCGGGATCGAGCCGGAAGCCGATTTCGACAACCCGAAATCCCGCGCCCTGCGTTTCGATACCAACCTGCCGCATGTGAAGATCATCCGTGTGCGCAGCTTCGACGTGGCCACCTTCGTGGCTTTCGGCGCGGCCCATCTGGGCGTGTGCGGCAGCGATGTCCTGATGGAATTCGACTATCCGGAGATTTACACGCCGCTGGACCTGGGCATCGGCCGGTGCCGTATCGCCGTGGCCGAGCCGGCGGACCTGTCGGGGAAGGACGATCCGTCGCGCTGGTCGCATGTGCGCGTAGCCACCAAATATCCGGAGATCACCCGGCGCCATTTCGCGGCGCGCGGCGTGCAGGCCGAATGTATCAAGCTGAACGGCGCCATGGAACTGGCCCCGACCCTGGGCCTGTGCAGCCGCATCGTCGACCTTGTGTCCACGGGCAGCACGCTGAAGGCCAACGGGCTGGTGGAGATCGAGCATATCGCCGACATCTCCTCCCGTCTGGTCGTGAACCGGGCCGCCTTCAAGACGCGCCATGGCGAGATCCAGGGCTGGATCGACCGTTTCCAGGAGGGTATCGGCAATGCCGGTTAAGTTCTCCACCCGTGATCCCGATTTCGAGGCCCGGTTCCAGGCGTTGCTGGGTGCCAAGCGGGAAGTGCAGGAAGACCTGAACAACGCCGTCGCCGCCATCCTGGCCGATGTGCGCGCCCGCGGCGATGCGGCCGTGCTGGACTATACAAGGCGTTGGGACCGGCTGGACCTGACACCGGAAGGCATGGTCGTCGGCGATGCGGAGGTGGAGGCGGCGGTCGCCCGCTGTGATGCCCGCACGCTGGACGCGCTGAAGCTGGCTGCCGACCGGATCGAGGCGTTCCATCGTAGGCAGGCCGTGGAGAACAACTTCTACACGGACGCCGCCGGGGTGCGCCTGGGCGCGCGCTGGACGCCCGTGGGGGCTGTCGGCCTCTACGTGCCGGGGGGACGGCCTCCTACCCCTCGTCGGTGCTGATGAATGCCATCCCGGCCAAGGTGGCGGGCGTACCGCGCATCGCCATGGTCGTGCCCACGCCCGATGGCGTGGTCAATCCCCTGGTCCTGGCGGCCGCGAAGCTTTCCGGCGTCACGGAGATATACCGCATCGGCGGGGCGCAGGCCGTGGCGGCACTGGCCTATGGCACGGCGACCATTTCGCCCGTGGACAAGATCACCGGCCCCGGCAATGCCTTTGTGGCGGCCGCCAAACGTCAGGTATTCGGCACGGTGGGCATCGACATGATCGCCGGACCGTCGGAAATCCTGGTCGTTGCCGATGGCGCCAACGATCCCGCCTGGATCGCGGCCGACCTTCTGTCCCAGGCCGAGCACGACACCTCCGCCCAGAGCATCCTGGTCACCGACGATGCCGGCTTCGCCGACGCCGTCGCGGCGGCTGTGGATGCCCATCTGGCCCGCCTGCCGCGGGCGCGGATCGCGGAGGAAAGCTGGCGCACGCATGGCGCCATCATCCTGGTCGGTGCGATGGACGAGGCGGTGGCCCTGGTGGACCGCATCGCGCCGGAGCATCTGGAACTGGCCGTGGCCGATCCGGACGGTCTGGCAGGAAGGGTGCGCAATGCCGGGGCCATTTTCCTGGGACGCCACACGCCGGAAGCCATCGGTGATTATGTAGCGGGCCCCAACCATGTGCTGCCCACGGCCCGGTCGGCCCGCTTCTCCAGCGGGCTCAACGTGCTGGACTTCATGAAGCGCACGACACTGGTCGGCTGTTCCCCCGACAGCCTGGCGGCCATCGGGCCGGCCGCTGTGGCCCTGGCCGAAGCGGAGGGACTGGGCGCGCACGCATTGTCGGTTGCAATCCGGCTTGCCAATCGCACCGCATGAAAGCAGGCTGGCAGCAAGCCACGACCACGACCGGGGAGGGATGATGACCGCGCCGAACCACCGTATCGCCCATGTCGAGTTGGTGGAGAAGAATGTCATCCGCCGCAACATGGAGGTGGAGCATGAGCGCGCCGTCGCCCTGTTCGACCTTCTGGACGAGAACAGCTTCGCCCTGGTGGAGACGCCGGAGGAAGGGCCGTTCCGCCTGTTCCTGTCGACGGAGGATAATCGTCTGGTCTTCGACCTGCGGCGGGAGGATGATTGTGCGCTAACCCGCATCACCCTGCCGCTGACGCCGTTTCGCACCATCGTGCGCGATTATTTCATGATCTGCGACAGCTATTACAAGGCGATCAAGACGGCGTCGCCCTCGCAGATCGAGGCCATCGACATGGGCCGGCGCGGTCTGCACAACGAGGGGTCGGAACTGCTGCGGGAAAGGCTGGCCGGCAAGGCCGAGATGGACCTGAATACGGCCCGGCGTCTGTTCACGCTCATCTGCGTGCTGCACATCCGTAGCTGACGGCGCCGTCGATGGCAGAGACCAATCCGACCCGTATCTCCAGCGTCCTGTTCGCCTGCACCTACAATTCCATCCGCTCCCCCATGGCCGAGGGGTTGTTGAAGATGCTGATGGGCAAGTCGATCTATGTCGACAGCGCCGGCGTGCGGGAAGGGGAGATCGATCCGTTCGTGACGGCCGTCATGGCGGAACTGGGTGTGGACATGTCCCGTCACCGCTGCAAGACATTCGATCAGTTGGAGGATGACAGCTTCGATCTGGTCGTCTCCCTGTCACCGGAGGCGCAGCACCGTGCCGTGGAAATGACCCGTACCACGGCCTGTGACGTGGAATTCTGGAACACCTTCGACCCCACGCTGGTCGAAGGCAGCCGGGAGGCACGACTCGACGCCTACCGGCAGGTGCGCGATACGCTGCTGAAGCGCCTGAAGAAACGCTTCGCCGCATCGTGAACCGCAGCGATACGCACGGGAACCCACCCGTCCCGCCCCAGCCATGCCCGGCGTGGGAAACGCCCCTGCTTTCTGCTGAAAACACTTGACCGCGGGCCCTGCGGCCATCACCTATGTGCGCGTTTTAGGCTCCCGCAATCAGGAAAACATGGCCAAGGAAGATCTGATCGAGTTTTCTGGCACAGTGACTGAACTGCTGCCCAACGCGATGTTCCGCGTGAAGCTCGACAATGAGCATGAAGTGCTGGCCCACACCTCCGGCAAGATGCGCAAGAACCGCATCCGCGTGCTGGCCGGTGACCGGGTCAATGTCGAAATGACCCCCTACGACCTGACCAAGGGTCGGATCACCTTCCGCTTCAAGTGAGCGGCAGGGATTGGGCATGAATATACGCGCGGCGGCGTCGCCCGATATCTCCGGCAAGGACCGGCCGCGCTTGATTCTGGCTTCCGGGTCGCCCCGGCGGCGGGAATTGCTGGCTCAGATCGGGCTGGTGCCGGACATGATCGATCCGGCCGACATCGATGAAACACCCCTGAAGGATGAACTGCCCCCCGCCCATGCCACGCGGTTGTCGCGGGAGAAGGCGGCCATCGTGGCCGCCCGCCATGCGGGGGCGGTCGTGCTGGCGGCCGACACCGTGGTGGGATTGGGGCGCCGCATCCTGCCCAAGGCCGACGATGCCGACACGGCACGCCGCTGTCTGGCCCTTCTGCAGGGCCGGCGGCACCGGGTCTATACCGGTGTGGCCCTTGTCGGGGCCGACGGGCGGTGCTGGAACCGGGTGGTGGAAAGCCAGGTGATTTTCCGCACCCTGTCGCCCGCCGAGATCGATCAGTATATCGCCACCGGCGACTGGAAGGGCAAGGCCGGCGGCTATGCCATCCAGGGGCTTGCCAGCCTGTTCGTGCGGCAGATGGGCGGCAGCTACAGCAATGTTGTGGGTTTGCCCCTGACCGAGGTGTCGGGGATGTTGCGCGCGGCCGGCATTGATGCGCTTGCCCTGGCCGCCGCCGCGGTCCGGACCAGCGTCGCAGATTGATGCGCCGCCGGCTGCTGATCGACCGGCGCGGCCCCTTGCGGCGCTGTGCGCTGCTGTCCGATGGCGTGCTGACCGATCTGGCCATCGACAATGTCGATCGGCCCGTCTGGCAGGGTGCCATCGTGCAGGGGCGTGTCGGGCGGCTGGTTTCCGGGCTGGACGCCGCCTTTGTGGAGTTCGGGGACAGCCTTGCAGGCTTCCTGGCCGCAGGCGATGTGCGGCCCGGCCGGCGTGATGCACGGATCGGGCAATTGCTGCGCACGGGGCAGACCATTACCGTGCAGGTCAAGGCTGACGCCCATGACGGCAAGGGAGCGGTCCTGACCATGGACCTGTCTTTGCCCGGCCGTTTCCTGGTCTACAACCCGCTTGGCGACGGCCTGCATATCTCCCGACGCCTGGGCAAGGGGCCGGTCGTCGCATCCCTGCGCCAGCGTTTGTCGCAGGACCTGCCCAACGGGGGCGGCTGGATCGTCCGGGCAGAGGCGTTGCACGCCGATCCCGCCCTGGTGCTGGCGGAGGCCGAAACGTTGCTGGCCGATGCGCACCGGGCCCGGCCGGCGGTGTCGGGACAGGCGCCCGCTCTCCTGTTGCCTGCCCCCGATGCCATCCGTCGCGCCCTGGTGGAACTGCCGCGCGACGGGCTGGCAGAGGTGCGGGTGGAAGGGCCGGAGACGCTGGCAGCTGTCAGAACGGCCTGCCTGGGCCTGGCGCCCGACCTGCTGCCCCTGGTGACCTTGCACAAGGGTCCCGATGCGCTGTTCGATCAGGGCGACCTGGACGGCGCCATCGCCGCCCTGGCCGATCGGCATGTGCCCCTGGCACAGGGGGGTTCCCTGGTCATCGACCGGACGGAGGCGCTGACCGTCATCGATGTGAATGGCGGGGAACGCGGCAATCCCCTGGCAACCAACCTGGATGCCTGCCGGGAAATCGCGCGGCAATTGCGCTTGCGCAATATCGGCGGCATCGTGGTGGTCGATTTCGTGAACATGGCGCGGGCTGGTGACCGGGAGGCGGTGATCCAGTGCCTGTCCACGGCGGTGGCGGACGACGCCGTGGCGACCCATGTCTATGGCATGTCGCGTCTGGGCCTGGTGGAGGTGACACGCGCGCGCCGCGGCCCACCCCTGGCCGATCTGGTCGGCGGAAGCCGGGCTGAACAAGGAACAAGACATGAGTGACGACCCTATCGACCTGTCCAGCGCCCGGCGCCCCCGCAAGGCTGCCGGCTGTCCTATATGCGGCAAGCCGCCGGTGCCGGACTTTCGCCCTTTCTGTTCCAAGCGCTGTGCCGACGTGGATCTGTCCCGCTGGCTGGGCGAGGTTTACCGCGTCCCGGTGGAGGACGAGGCGGGGGAGCAGGAACCTTGAGAAAAATTTTCGGGAAAATTTCCCGGGCGCCGTAATTCAATGCTTTACAGCCCCGAACGGCTTGTCTATAAGGCGCTCCACACCGGGCGGCGGTGAACAAAAGACGCTCTGGTGCTTGATGTGCGGTGTGCCCAGGTAGCTCAGTCGGTAGAGCAGGGGATTGAAAATCCCCGTGTCGGCGGTTCGATTCCGTCCCTGGGCACCACTTCAGAAAGTCATATTCTTTAATTTGCCAAACCTCTCCAGTAAAATCGGAGGGGTTTTTTGTTTTCTTAGTTTATTTTTAGCGTCACGTGCCGATTTCCCAGTCCTGGTTACTTGGTAGGGCGGGCCGGCATTGTCATGGCTATGACGGCGGCCAATACGCAGGCCAGACCGATCCAGGCCGTGGGCGATAGGGTTTCGCCCAGCACGATAAGGCTGATACCGACACCGACGGGCACGCGCAGGTAGGCCTGGGCCGTGGTGCCGACAGACCCCAATGTCTGGACCAGCCGGAAATAGATGGTGAAGGCCAGCGCGGTGGAGAAGACAGACAGGCACAAGAGCGCCAGGATCGACTGGCCGGACGGTGTCAGCGTCCAGGGCCTTTCCACCGCCAGGCTGACAGGCACCAGCAGCATGGCCCCGCACAGCATGGACCCCGCTGCCGGAACCAGGGGCGAGAGGCCCTTGAAATTCCGGCTGTAGACAGCGGCCCCGGCATAGCTGACGGTGGCTGCCACGATGGCCAGCTGTGCGCCCAGTTCCCGGCCCAGCCCGTCCAGCGCCTGCACCCCGATGATCAGGCAGATACCCAGCATGCCCGCGGCCACGCCGAACAGCTTGGGCGCTGTCACCGCTTCATGCCGCGTGACGAAGGCTGTCAGCAGGAAGGTGAAGATGGGTGTCGTGGAATTCAGGATGGCCGTCAGGCCGGCATCGGTGCTTTGTTCCGCCCAGGCCACCAGGGTGAAGGGCAGGGCACTGTTCATGCAGGCCTGGAACAGGAAGCGCCGCCAGATCACCGGATCGCGCGGCAGGGTCAGGCGGCGCCAGGCCATGACTGCGACCAGAAGGCCTCCGGCGATCAGGGTGCGCACGGCGATCAGGGTGACGGGCGGAATGGTTTCCACCCCGATCTTGATGAAGGTATAGGATGCCCCCCAAAGGCAGGCCAGGACCAGCAGCAGCCCCAGTTCCACGATCATGTTCGGCCGCGTACCCATCACCCTGTCCTCATCGGTTCGGCGCCCCATTTGCTGCCAACCCAAGGGGCGCCGTCCAGCGGTTTCAATGGGCTGGGGTCTGCCCTGCGGGCCGTTCATATGGCCGGCCCGACCTGTCCTTTCGTATGCTCGTCGCCGATAAGGGGCGATAGGGATGGTGCCGGGGGGTGCGGGCAGGCAATATGGCGGCGTCTGGTCCCTGTTACCGACTGGTCCCATGTCGCGTTCCTGCCTTTCCTGGCTGCTTGCCCTGTGTCTGCTTGTGCCTGCCGGCCCCTCCTGGGCGGAGCGGCCGGCGGCAGCGCGACCGGAGCAGGGCGGCGGGATGGGCAAGCTGCCCTGGCAGAGCTGGATCGATCCGGGCCGCCTGCCGCCGCGGCCCGTGCCGCAGCGCCGCGACCGCATCGTCTATGCGTTCGACCAGGCGGGCCGGACCCAGCTCACCGCCAACCCGGAATTATCGAAACTGTGCCGGGCCGGCCGGTTCATGCAGTTGATCGACCTGCATTACCGTGCGTTCGGCCCGCGGGAACGGGCTTTCGGCGTGGCCTATGGCCGCATGGCCGTCAATCTTTACGACCCGTTGCACAGGCGACAAGACGATACGGTCTATTTTTTCCGCGATCAGGACACGACGCGCTGCGCCGTCTTCACGGCCCGGCAGGAGGATCTGCGCCGCTTCTATATCGGTCCGTGACGGGCCACGTCCCCCCTGCATCCCGCAACACGCATCCCAGCGCCCCAAGCTGGGCACTTCAATTCGGAAGGCGACCTCTCTATATAGGCCCCTCAGCCGGGCGCCCCCCGCACCCATTGTGGAGCGGGGGGCGTTTTGGCGCGACCACATCGCCCTTCCCGCCCGAAAAAGACGGTCCGATTGATCATGCCGAAACGCACCGACATCAAATCCATCTGCATCATCGGCGCGGGTCCGATCATCATCGGACAGGCCTGCGAATTCGATTATTCCGGCGTCCAGGCTTGCAAGGCCCTGAAGGAGGAAGGCTACCGCGTCATCCTCGTCAACTCCAATCCGGCCACCATCATGACCGATCCCGGTCTGGCCGATGCGACCTATATCGAGCCGATCACGCCGGCCATGGTCGCCAAGATCCTGGAAAAGGAGCGGCCTGACGCGCTGCTGCCCACCATGGGCGGGCAGACGGCGCTGAACACGGCCCTGTCGCTGTTCCGCGACGGAACCCTGGACCGGCTGGGGATCGAGATGATCGGCGCCAAGGCCGATGTCATCGAAAAGGCCGAGGACCGGCTGAAGTTCCGCGACGCCATGGACAAGATCGGGCTGGAAAGCCCGCGGTCGCGCGTCGTGAAGAATTATGACGAGGCCCTGGACGCGCTGGCCTTCGTGGGCCTGCCCGCCATCATCCGCCCGTCCTTCACGCTGGCCGGCACCGGCGGCGGCATCGCCTTCAACCGCGCGGAGTTCGAAGACATCGTGCGCGGCGGCCTGCGCGCCAGCCCCGTGAACGAGGTGCTGATCGAGGAGTTGGTCCTGGGCTGGAAAGAGTATGAGATGGAGGTTGTCCGCGACAGCAAGGACAATTGCATCATCATCTGCTCGATCGAGAATATCGATGCCATGGGCGTGCATACGGGCGACAGCATGACGGTCGCCCCGGCCCTGACGCTGACCGACAAAGAATACCAGATCATGCGCAATGCCAGCCTGACGGTGCTGCGCGAGATCGGCGTGGATACGGGCGGGTCGAACGTGCAGTTCGGCATCCATCCCGACACCGGCCGCATGGTCGTGATCGAGATGAACCCCCGGGTCTCCCGTTCCTCCGCGCTGGCATCGAAGGCCACGGGCTTCCCCATCGCCAAGATCGCCGCGAAGCTGGCCGTCGGCTACACGCTGGATGAACTGGACAACGACATCACCGGTTCCACGCCGGCCAGCTTCGAGCCGACGATCGACTATGTCGTCACGAAGATCCCGCGCTTCGCGTTCGAGAAGTTCCCCGGCGCCGACAATACGCTGACCACTTCGATGAAGTCGGTCGGTGAGGTGATGGCCATCGGCCGCACCTTCGCCGAAAGCATGCAGAAGGCCCTGCGCGGGATGGAAACCGGTCTGACCGGCTTCGACGAGATCGACCTGCGCGATGCCAGCGGCAATGTCGACGATGCCCGCCTGCGCCACATGCTGAGTCGCCCGACGCCGGAGCGTCTGCTGATGGTGGCCCAGGCCATGCGCCATGGCTGGACCATCGAGCAGATTTATGAGGAGTGCAAGTACGACCCCTGGTTCATGCGCCAGATCCAGGCGATCGTGCAGGAGGAGGAGGCCATCCGGGCCACGGGCGTGCAAGGCCTGGACGCGCAGGCGATGGCCCGCATCAAGGCCATGGGCTTCAGCGATGCCCGTATCGCCACGCTGACGGGCCAGCCGGAATCGGCCGTGTCGGCCCATCGCCGCGCGCTGGACGTGCGCCCGGTCTTCAAGCGCATCGACACCTGTGCGGCGGAGTTCGCCAGCCGCACGCCCTATATGTATTCCACCTACGAAGGCAACGGCCTGGAGCCGGCGGAATGCGAAAGCGCGCCGACCGACAGGAAGAAGGTCGTCATCCTGGGCGGCGGTCCCAACCGCATCGGTCAGGGCATCGAGTTCGACTATTGCTGCGTCCACGCCGTCTATGCACTCCAGGAGGCGGGCTATGAGACGATCATGGTCAACTGCAACCCGGAAACCGTTTCCACCGACTATGACACGGCCGACCGCCTCTATTTCGAGCCGCTGACGGCGGAGGATGTGATCGAGCTGGTGGAGAAGGAAAACCAGAACGGCGAGGTCAAGGGACTGATCGTGCAGTTCGGCGGCCAGACGCCGCTGAAGCTGGCCACCGCCCTGGAACAGGCCGGCCTGCCCATCCTGGGCACCACGCCCGACGCCATCGACCTGGCCGAGGATCGCGAGCGTTTCCAGCAGCTTCTGCACAAGCTGGAACTGCGCCAGCCCGCCAATGGCCTGGCCCGTTCGCTGGAAGAGGCGGAGAAGGTCGCCGGCCAGATCGGCTTCCCCGTGGTCATCCGCCCGTCCTACGTGCTGGGCGGCCGCGCCATGGAGATCGTGCATGACATGGCCGGCCTGCGCCGTTACATCGCCACCGCGGTGAAGGTGTCGGGCAAGAACCCTGTGCTGATCGACAGCTACCTTCAGGACGCGATCGAGGTGGATGTGGATGCCGTGGCCGATGCCGACGGCCAAGTCTATGTCGCCGGCATCATGGAGCATATCGAGGAGGCCGGCATCCATTCCGGCGACAGCGCCTGTGCCCTGCCACCCTATACGCTGTCCAAGGCCGTGGTGGATGAATTGTCGGTCCAGGCCGTGAAGCTGGCCAAGGGGCTCAACGTTGTCGGCCTGATGAACATCCAGTTCGCGGTCAAGCAGTCGGCCGACGGGTCGGGCACCGACGGTTTCGACATCTACATCCTGGAGGTCAATCCGCGCGCCAGCCGCACGGTGCCCTTCGTGGCCAAGGCGACGGGCACGCCCATCGCCAAGATCGCGGCCCGGATCATGGCCGGCGAGAAGCTTGGCCAGTTCAAGCTGTCCGGTCCGTTCCCGCCGCACACGGCCGTGAAGGAAGCCGTCTTCCCGTTCAACCGTTTCCCCGGCGTGGATATCCTGCTGGGGCCGGAAATGCGGTCGACGGGCGAGGTGATGGGCCTGGACCGCAACTTCGCCATGGCCTTCGCCAAGAGCCAGATGGGCGCCGGCGTCACCCTGCCCAAGGAAGGGACGGTGTTCATTTCCGTGCGCGAGCGCGACAAACCCGCCATGGTGCCGGTGGCCGCCAAGCTGCTGGAACTGGGCTTCAAGGTGGTTGCCACGCGCGGGACGGCCAGGCACCTGGCCGAAAACGGCGTGAAGGTCGCGGCCATCAACAAGGTGGTCGAGGGCCAGCCCCATATCGTCGATGCCATGATCAATGGCGATGTTCAGCTCATCTTCAACACGACCGAAGGGTCGCAGGCGGTGTCCGACAGCTTCAGCTTGCGCCGCACCGCGCTGACCAATAACATCCCCTATTACACCACGGTGGCCGGGGCCGAGGCGGCGGTCGAAGCCATCTCGGCGCTGAAAGCCGGCGGTCTTGACGTGGCTCCGCTCCAGTCCTACTTGAGCGGTTCGTACTGAGGACAGGCGGATCTCGGCGGGGCGGGCGACCGCTCCGGCGGGCTTTTGTTTTTCTGGGCTACCTTACTTGGGATAGGGCACGATGGAAAAAGTTCCCATGACGGCCAGGGGGTATAACCGGCTGCAAGATGAGTTGAAGCATCTGAAGAGCGTCGAGCGTCCGGCCGTGATCAAGGCGATCGCAGAGGCCCGTGAGCATGGCGACCTGTCCGAAAACGCGGAATATCACGCGGCGCGGGAGCGCCAGAGCTTCATCGAAGGCCGTGTGATGGAGCTGGAGGACAAGATCAGCCGGGCCGAGGTGATCGAGCCGACGAAGCTGTCCGGCAATGCCGTCAAGTTCGGTGCCACCATCACCCTGGCTGATGAGGACACCGATGAGGAGGTGACCTATCAGGTCGTCGGCCAGGATGAGAGCGACATCAAGCAGGGCATGATCAGCATCACCAGCCCGCTGGCCCGCGCGCTGATCGGCAAGTCGGTCGGCGACAGCGTCGAGGTGACGACCCCAGGCGGCTCCAAGAGCTATGAGGTCGTGGGCATCGCCTTCAAGTAAACGGTATCGACCAGATGCCGCATGTCCAGAACCCGCCCGGCCCCGGCCGTGGCGGGTTCTGGCTTTTGATGGTGGCGCCCGTGCGGCAATGCTTTCGCCGGGCAGGTACTTCGATCTATAATCATTGGCCCGGCGGGGGCTCCCGTCATTGCGGCCCGGTGCCTTTCCCATGCTGGAAAAACTTGCCCAAGCGGCGATTGCCTTCTTCATCATCGCCGGCATCTCCTATCTGCTGGGCACCGGAATCGCGCATTCGGTCGAAAGCGCCCTGCGCAAGCGCCAGCAGGGCGTCGGCCTTGAAGCGCGCATGCAGCGGCTGGGCGCGCTGTCGCAGCGTCTGCAGGCCCGGCGCCAGACCCTGCTGCCCGTGCTGGTGAAGCTGGACGCCAAGGTGAAATCGGCCCGCCGCCGCCATTACATGGTCAACAAGAAGATCACGGACATGAAGATCGCCCGTTCGCAATTGCTGCGGGTGCAGGGGGAGGAGGATGCTTTCCTGCGGACGGAGCGGCCGGCGCGCAAATTCATCGCCCATGTCGTGAACCGCCATGTTCAGCGCGCGCAGATGGACCAGAAGGAACATCCTTTCCTGTCCAAGGGCTGGGCGCGTACCCAGCAGGTCGTGATCTGGGCCTCCACCATCGGCGATGCCAAGATTCTGGCCGAGCGCGCCTTTCCCCCTGCCACGGGCTTCTTCGTGGCCGAGATTTCCGAGCCGCAGAGCGAGGGGGATGACATGACCGCCCTGGAGAATGCCGAACTGGCCGCGGCCTTGAGCGAGCGGGTGACGGGATGATGGATCGGCTGTTCGATGCGCTGCCCCTGTGGTTCGGCATCCTGGGCGGCGGTGTGGTGGCGCTGCAGGTCATGACCAATGTGCGCCAGCGCCTGCGGCGCGCCGAACGGCAGCACCAGGGCCATCAGGGCCGCGTCCATAACGCCAGCCAGGCCGTGCGAGAGCATGCCAGGGCCACGCTGGCCCTGAAACGCGAGCAGCGGCAGATGGAAGTGGAACTGGCCGAACTGGAGCAGATCATCGAGGAATGCGAACAGCAGGCCGAGCGTGAGAAGGTGGCCGATACGCAGATCTATGTCTTCGATGAACGCAAGAATATCGGTGACACGGCCTTTGTCTCCATGATCACCCACCCCGATTTCAACAACCTGGCCCGCAACGCCCCGGACGAGGTCGTGCAGTCATGGAAGGCCGGTCGGCGCTATCTGATCTGGGCCGCCAGCGACAAGATGGCCCACGCCAAGGTCAGCATGCGCTTCAACCAGGACAAGGGATACCGCGTGGGTCAGCCGGCCCCCTATGAGGGCAATCAGGATAATTTCTAGAATGTGCGTTTCGTAACCGCATTACGAAATCGGCCGGCCTGTTTCTTTTGCCGGATTACGTTCTGCCCGGATGTCAAAATCACTGTTCCCGGTGGATTTGCAGCAGTTTGCGCGCTTGTGGCGCGCGGGCTTCATGCTATCAATCGCATGAAATCCCCTGCATTCCGGCCGGAGAGAGAACCCATGTCCGCCCTGACCCGATCCCCCGCCTGGAAGGCGCTGGCCGCTCATCGTGCCAGCCTGGAAGGCACTGCGCTGCGTGACCTGTTCGCGGCCGATGCCGGCCGGTTCGACCGTTACCGCATCGCGCTGGACGGGATGCTGCTGGACTATGCCAAGAACCGCATCACGGATGAGACGCTGGCGCTGCTGACCGGTCTGGCGCTGCAGCAGAAGCTGGAGCCGATGCGCGATGCGATGTTCGGCGGCCAGCGCATCAATATCACGGAGGACCGGGCCGTCCTGCATGTGGCCCTGCGCAACCGCGTGGACCGGCCCATCCTGGTCGATGGTGAGGATGTGATGCCGGGGGTGCAGGAGGTGCTGGCCCGGATGTACGCCTTCTGCCACAAGGTGCGCGACGGTGAGTGGCGGGGCTATGACGGCCAGCCCATCACCGATATCGTCAATATCGGCATCGGCGGGTCCGACCTGGGCCCCGTCATGGTGACACAGGCGCTGACGCCCTGGCATCACCCACATCTGGCCGCGCATTTCGTCTCCAACGTCGATGGCACCCATATTGCCGAGGTGCTGCGCCGCGTGGACCCCGCCACGACCCTGTTCATCATCGCGTCCAAGACCTTCACCACCCAGGAAACGCTGGCCAACGCCCACACGGCCCGCGACTGGTTCCTGGCCAATGGCGGCACGCCGGAGACGGTGGCGCGGCATTTCGTGGCCGTGTCCACCAACAGCACGGAGGTGGCGAAGTTCGGTATCGATACCAACAATATGTTCGGCTTCTGGGACTGGGTCGGTGGCCGCTACAGCCTCTGGTCGGCCATTGGCCTGCCCATCGCCCTGATGGTGGGGCCGGAACGGTTCGGGGAACTGCTGGCCGGCGCCCACGCGATGGATGAGCATTTCCGCACGGCACCGCTGGACGCCAACATGCCGGTGATCCTGGGCCTGCTGGGCGTGTGGTACGGCAATTTCTGGGGGGCAGCGGCCCATGCCGTGCTGCCCTATGACCAGTATCTGGCCCGCTTGCCGGCCTATCTCCAGCAACTGGACATGGAAAGCAACGGCAAGTCGGTGGACCGTGACGGGGCGCCGGTGGACTATGCCACCGGCCCCATCATCTTCGGGGAACCGGGTACGAACGGCCAGCACGCCTTCTATCAGTTGATCCACCAGGGCACGCACCTGATCCCCTGCGATTTCATCGCCCCCATCACCAGCCAGAACCCCACGGGCCGGCATCATGCCATGCTGCTTTCCAACACGCTGGCCCAGACAGAGGCGCTGATGCGTGGCAAGAACGAGGCGGAGGTGCGTGCCGAACTGGAAAGGGAAGGCAGGTCGGGTGCCGCGCTGGAAGCCCTGCTGCCGCACAAGGTCTTCGCGGGCAACCGCCCGACCAATACCATCCTGGTGGATCAACTGGACCCCTGCCGCCTGGGCATGCTGATCGCGCTTTATGAGCACAAGGTATTCGTCCAGGGCGTGATCTGGAACATTAACAGTTTTGATCAGTGGGGCGTGGAACTGGGCAAGCAGTTGGCCAAGGTGATCCTGCCGGAACTGGAAGGGCAGGGGACGAAGCCCCACGATGCCAGCACGGTCGGGCTGGTCGGGCTGGTGAATGGGGGGAAGGTCGCCTGATCCGCACCCCGTCCGGTCCGTGGCGCTATCCTGATGCGTTGTCGTACGGTGGTGGATTTTAATGAAATTCTCCACCGTGCGGGGCCATGATGGCGTGTCCGCAGATGGGGAGTGCCAGATTGGGCGACAATCGTCCGCATCACAGGATAACGCAGGAACAGCTCGACGCCGTCGTGAAGCGGCATGAGATGTTCCGCAATGCCCGCATGGGCGGTGCGCGCGCCATCCTGACCAATTTCGACCTGACGGGCCTGGACCTGGGCGGTCGCGATCTGGCGCACGCCGACCTGACGGGCAGCGTGCTGCGGCGAGCCAATCTGGCCGGCGCCAATCTGGATTGCTGCACCCTGTTCGCGGCCGATATCAGGGAGGCGAACCTGACCGGTGCCTCGCTGGTGAAGGCCGACCTGCGCGGCGCCAGCCTGCGCGGCGCCGACCTGACCGGGGCCAATCTGGTCAGCGCCGATCTGCGCGACGGGTCGCTGGCCGAACGGGCGTCCGATGGCAGCCTGCGCATTGTGGTCGTGGAAAGCGACGCCAGCCCCGCTGACATGCAGGGCGCCCGGCTGGCCAATGCCAACCTGTCCCAGGCCAAGCTGTCGGGTGCGGTCGCCATGCATACCGACTTTACCGATGCCGTGATGCGGGGCACCAAGCTGGTGCGTGCCAACCTGCGCAACGCCACGCTGGACGGGGCCATCCTGGAAGGCGCCGACATGTCGGGGGCCGATGTGCGCGGCGCCAGCCTGAAGGGGGCGGTGCTGACCGGTGCCGTCCTGGTCCTGACCGAACTGGGCGGAGCCGACATGGACGGGGCGCTGACGGACAAGCCGGCCGGCCGGCCCCTTGCCGATCTGCCGCGCCCGCTGGAAGAGATGGTCAAGCTGCATGCCGATTGGGTGGGCAGCGCCGGACAGGCTGGCATGGCGCTGGATCTGAAGGGATATGACCTGCGCGGGGCGACCTGCCTGTCGCATGCCTGTCTGACGCGGTTGCACGCGCCGGGTGCCATTCTCTATGGCGTGGACCTGTCGGCGGCACAGATGCAGGTGGGCAATCTGGCCGGTGCCGATCTGCGGGGTGCCAATCTGGCCGGTTGCGACCTGCGCGGCATCAACCTGACCGATGCCCAGTTGGGCAATGCCGACCTGTCGGGAGCCAATCTGGGCTATCTGCGAATCGATGACACGCGCATCGTGCGGGCCGAACTGGCGGGTGCCCGGCTGCGCTATGCCCGGTTGACGGGCGCCCGGCTGGTGAAGGTGAATTTCGCTGGCGCCGACCTTTCCTTCGCCAATCTGTCCCAGGCCGATCTGAAAGGGGCCGACATGACGGGGGCGCGCCTGGCCGGCGCCCGGCTGCGCCGTGAACAACTGGCCGAGGTCGAAGGGCTGAAACTGCCCTGATACCATGTGTGGGCGGCGTTCGGAGAATTTGCTTAGGGTCCCATAACTTGTGGCTGGCTTGGCCACAGGCCGCAATCGGTGCTATGACCATGCCATGCCGATCATCCGTCGCCTGCCCGATACGCTCGTCAACCAGATCGCCGCCGGCGAGGTGGTTGAACGCCCTGCCGCCGCCGTCAAGGAACTTGTGGAAAACGCGCTCGATGCCGGTGCGCGTCGCATCGACGTGACCCTGCGTGATGGGGGCAAGGCGCTGCTTGCGGTGGCTGATGATGGCTGCGGCATGGACCCGGACCAGTTGGCGTTGGCGGTGGAACGGCATGCCACCTCCAAGCTGCCCGATGGCGACCTGACCGATATCCGCACCCTGGGGTTCCGGGGCGAAGCGTTGCCCAGCATCGGGGCCGTCAGCCGCCTGGCCATCACCAGCCGCACGGTCGATGCCGATCATGCCAGCGCCATCCTGGTCGAAGGTGGCGCCGTACATCCCGTGGGGCCGGCCCCTGGTGGTCCCGGTACGCGGGTGGAGGTGCGGGACCTGTTCTTCGCCACGCCGGCCCGGCTGAAATTCCTGAAGACCAGCCGCACGGAAAGCCAGCACGCCATCGATATCGTGGAACGTCTGGCCATGGCGCATCCGCATGTCGCCTTCACCGTCACCGACGAGGGGCGGACGCCGCTGCGGCTGGCGGCCAGCACGGGTGGCGATGGCAGCGCGCACCTGTCGCGCCTGGGGGCCGTGCTGGGGCGGGAGTTCCAGGAGAATGCGATCCCGGTGGAGGCCGAGCGGGCCGGCGTGCGCCTGGTGGGCCATATCGGCCTGCCAACCTTCAACAAGCCGACGGCCGCGGGCCAGTACCTGTTCGTGAACGGGCGCCCTGTGAAGGACCGGCTGATGGTTGGCGCCGTGCGCGGCGCCTATGCCGATTTCCTGGCCCGGGATCGTCACGCCGTGCTGGCCCTGTTCCTGACGCTGGATCCGCAGGATGTGGATGTGAATGTCCATCCCGCCAAGACGGAGGTGCGGTTCCGCGATCAGGCCCTGATCCGTGGCCTGATCGTGGGCGCGCTGAAACACGCGCTGGCGGCGGCCGGCCACCGGGCCAGCACGACGGTTGCCGCCGATACGCTGGCCAGCCTGACCCCGCGCGTGGCACCGCAGACGGCACTGTTCTGGGAACCGCAGCCCGCCCCGCCGCTGCCGTCCGTGCAGCAGGCCAACAGCTTCGCCCCGCATCACCAGGCACCGCCCCCCGTGGCGCGTGAAATGGCGGAGGCGGCGTTTCGTTTCCAGGCGCCCCAGCCCGTCGGTGTCCCGCCCGCCGGCTTCGCCCCCGCAGCGCGGAACGAGGCAGGAGAGGCCGGTGCCGCGCCACCGGCCAGCTTCCCCCTGGGTGCGGCGCGGGCGCAGGTCCATGCCACCTATATCGTGGCCCAGACCGGTGACGGTATCGTGATCGTGGATCAGCATGCCGCGCATGAAAGGCTGGTCTATGAGCGCATGAAGCGGGAAATGCTGGGTGAGGGCGTGAAGCGCCAGATGCTGCTGATCCCGGAGGTCGTGGAACTGGACCCCGCCGATGCGGAAAGGGTGGGGGAGCGTTCCGACGAACTGGCTGAAATGGGGCTGGTGCTGGAGACATTCGGGTCGGGTGCCGTGGTGGTGCGCGAGGTGCCGGCCATGCTGGGCGGCCGGGCCGATGTGCGCGGGCTGGTCCGGGATATTGCCGACGAATTGGCGGAACTGGGTGATGCCCTTGCCTTGAAGGAAAGGCTGGAGGCGATCTGTTCCCGCATGGCCTGCCATGGCAGCGTGCGGGCCGGCCGCGCCATGAATGTGGACGAGATGAATGCCCTTCTGCGCCAGATGGAGGCCACGCCCCATAGCGGACAGTGCAACCATGGCCGCCCCACCTATGTCGAATTGAAGCTGGGCGATATCGAACGGCTGTTCGGCCGGCGCTGAAGGCGCATGGGGCGCGGCACGGGCTTTGCTTTGCTGGACTATCCGTTTCTCCGGGAGGGTCCGAATGCAAGACCGATTGAACCGCCCCCATGCCGGCAAATCGCCCGGCAGCCCCGCCCGATTACGGGAACCCAAGGGTTCCGGCGGGTTCGACGGGTTGCCAGCCGGGCTGCGCATCCTGGACGATGCCTCGAACGATGTCGGCCTGTCGGAAATTCTTGCCGCCCTGGCGGCAGAACCTGCCGGGCCGGATATGCGCCTGCGCGAGGTGGAGGACAGCATTCGCCGCCATTGGGCCGTGCTGCGCAATCTGGTGCGCGAGCATGCCGAACTGTCCCGTCAGGCCCGGGAACAGGTCGGAGCTGTGGAGGGGGAAACCGGGGTGGAGGCGCTGCAGGCCGCCCGGCCCCTGCCCAAGGTCGCCATTTTCACCCCGCCCATGCGCCGTGCGGTGGCGGCGGAGTGATGGCGGTCCCATGATCCCAAGTCCCGGTGATCGCAACTCACCGGGATCTGTTATTCTCCGTTGTGACAAGTGATGGCGGCGGGTCGCGGGCCATGGCAAGACCCAGGCGCCGCCCCGCCGCCGCCCGCCCCATGTCCGGCTTTCGCCGTAATCTGCCCCCATCCTTTGATCTATGACCGCGATGGGTGCGGTCGGGATCGAAGGTATCGGTGCGATGACGGCGATGACAAAAATTCTGCTGCTTTCCGGCTTGGCCGCCCTGCTGGGCGCCTGTGCCGGATTGTGGGACCTGACGGCCGACACGCTGACCGGCACCCTGGCGATCCTGGCCGCCTCCGCCTTTCTGCTGGCCCTGTTCGTGCCGCGACTGGCCGCCATCGGCGTGATCGGTCTGGCGGCCGGCGTGCTGTTGGCTCATCTGATGGCGATCCCGCCGCCGGGCAGTTCCATGCCGGGCCTGGAACGTGGTTTGATTGCGGCGGCCGTGGCCACCCTGCCATCCGCGCTTGGGGCGCTGGCCGGTATCCTGGTCGCCCGCACTGCCACCCTCCTGGGCTGGTGGTCGGTGCCGGCGGACGGGACAGGCTATCGAAATGCAGCGCGATCTTCAGTTGCACAATGCAATCATGGTCGTCGTTACGGTCATAATCCCGGTCCGAAAGGCATAGTCCCTTCGACTGGTCTGCGGGATCGTCACATATAATGTCCCAGTGACATGAAATTTTCCCGCGTCGTCTCATCGACCGGCAGGTTCCGTTCAACCACGAGGGCCGCCACGCGGGCCGCGATGCCGTCAAATCCGGTCAACTGGCTTTCGATACTGTGCCGCCGCCGGCCGGCGCGCAGCGTCAGTTGCATCCATCCACCCGACCGGTCTTTCTTCACGGCGTAATAGCGCAGCTTCACATCCGTGATCCGGTCCCAGGCCAGCAGGCCGGCGAACAGCCCGCCTTCCACTGCCAGCCCATCGGGCAACAGTAAATACCGTACCCGTCCGCGCAGCAGCGTGCGGCCACCCAGCCAGATGAACAGGGCGGCCCCCGCCGCCAGCGGCACGGCGACAAGCGGGTGCGCCTGACCACCTGCCAGCGCCAGCGGTCCCGCCGTGGCGGCCAGACCGAGCGCCGTGCGCAGGTAGTCGGCCTTCAGCGTTTCGGGTGGATAGCGGCTGGCGGGAGCGGTCATGCCGGCCCGCCCCGCCGGCCGGCCGTGGGGGTCATTTCGACAGTCCGTGGGCACGCAGGATGAAGGCCTGCGACAGCGCCACCTCCTTCAGCTTGTCGAATCGGCCGGTGGAGCCGCCATGACCGGCGCTCATCTCCGTCTTCAGCAGCAGTACATTGTCGTCGGTCTTGTGGGTGCGCAGCTTTGCCGCCCACTTCGCCGGCTCCCAGTAGGTCACGCGATAATCGTTCAGCCCGGCCGTGATCAGGATCGGCGGATAGGGGCGGCGGGCCACATTGTCATAAGGGCTGTAGGTCTTCATCACCTGATAGATCTCCGGGATATTGGGGTTGCCCCATTCCGGATAATCACCCGTCGTCAAGGGCAGCGTCTCGTCGAACAGGGTGTTCAGCACATCGACGAAGGGTACATGGGCCACGGCGCCGGCGAACATGCCGTCCGGCCCCATGTTCAGCACGGCCCCCATCAGCGTGCCGCCGGCCGAGCCGCCTTCGATGCTGATCTGGCCGGGGCTTGTATATCCCTGGTTGACCAGGAACTGGGCCACATCCAGGAAATCGTTGAAAGTGTTCGGCTTGTTGGTCAGGCGCCCGGCATCGTGCCAGGGGCGGCCCATCTCCTCCCCCCCGCGGATATGGGCGATGGCATAGGCGAAGCCGCGGTCCAGCAGGCCGATGCGGGCCGTGGAGAAGCCGGGTTCCATGGCGATGGAATAGGAACCATAGCCGTAGAGATGCAGCGGTGCCTTGCCGTCCTTCTTGAAATCCTTGCGATAGACGATGGACACGGGGATGGGCGTGCCGTCGCGCGCGGGCGCCATCAGTCGTTCGGAGGTGTAGAGAGACGGGTCGTACCCGCTTGGGATTTCCTGCACCTTGCGTGCGGTCAGGGTGCGCCCGGCAAGGTCGTAATCGAAGACGGTCGGCGGCGTGACCAGCGAATGGTAGCGCACGCGCAAGGTACCCGTCTCATATTCCTCGTTGTTCAGCGGGGAGACGGCGAAGGCGGCGTCGGGGAAGGCGATGGTGTGCGATTGCCCGTCCGTTCCGCGCACCCAGACCTGCTGCGTTCCGTCCTGGCGGCCGAAGACGACCAGCCAGTCTTTCAGCGCCAGCAGGCCCGTCAGATACTGGCGGTCACTGCCGGCCATCACCTCCGTCCAGTTCCCTTCCGACCAGTCGGCCAGCGGCGCCTGGACGAGGCGAAAATTCAGATGCTTGTCGTTGATGAGAATCCAAAGATTCTCGCCCTGGTCGGCCACGGAATAAAGCCGGTCGTCCTGGCGTGGAATGACCACGCGGGCGGCTGCCGTGGGGTCATCGGTGGGGATCAGGCGTGTTTCATTGGCGATCAGCGTGCCGCTGCCGATCTCCACGAAGCGGCCGGACTGGCTTTCACCGATCCCGACCCACCAGGACGGGTCCGCTTCCTCATAGACCAGGGTCGCCGCGGCCGGGGCAGCGCCCAGGCTGTTGCGCATCACCTGCTTGGGCCGCTGGCTTTCATCCTTCAGGACATAGAACAGGGTGCGGTTGTCCGCAGCCCAGACGACGGAACCCGAGGTGCCGGGAATCGGCTCACCGACCAGCTCCCCGCTCTGCATGTCCTTCACGACGATCGTGAAATTCTCCGACCCGTTATCGTCGAAGCTGTAGGCCAGGTAACGGCCGTCAGGGCTGGGTTCCAGCGCCTCCACGTCATAGAAATCCTTGCCCTCGGCCAGGGTGTTGACGTCCAGCACCACTTGCTCGCCGTTGCTGGCACCGTCCTTGGGCCACCGCACGAAGACGGGGTGGTCCTGGCCGGCGGAAAAGCGCGACTGGTAGACATAGGCGCCGCGCGGGTAGGGGACGCCGGTGTCGTCCTCCTTCACCCGTGCCTTCAATTCGGCAAACAGGGCGGCGCGCAGCCCGTCCTCCTCACCGCCCATCACCTGGTCGGTATAGGCGTTCTCCGCCTTCAGATAATCCAGCACGTCGGCATCGTCGACCTTGGGATAATCCTTGTCCCGCAGCCAGTCATAGGGGTCGGTCCAGGTCTCCCCATGGCGGACATGGTCCACGGGCACCTGCCTGGCCACGGGCGGGGCGGCGAACAGGCTTTGCCGCAGGGGGGGCAGGGGCGCTTCGGCGACGGGTTCGGCAGGCTTTTCCACAGGCTTCCTCGGCATCATCACATAGGCCAGCGTCGTGGCACCGACCAGGGCGGCGAACAGGATCAGGATGCCGGGCCGGCGTGGCCCGCCGGCTGGTTTACCGCTACTGGACATTTCCGCCTCTTCGCTGGCCTGGGAATTGCGCAACAGGATAGGCAAGCGCGGGGCGGGCGCCAATGGCGTTTTCTGGCATGGTCATCATTTATAACGGGAATTCAGGCGCAAAAGGGTTTATGATCACACTTAATTGACCGGTTTCGCCGTCCCGCACGTCAAGGGTGGGGCGGTCGTTTTGCTGATATTGTTAGTTTCCTGTCTTTTGCATTATTTGGTTGGATTGGTTGCCCACGTGGCAATCGGGGAAATGGGGTGTCGCTGTGGATCAGGACGATTTCCTGTTTGCGGAGGATGGCACGCTGAAGGGCGCGCCCCAACCGCTGCCGGAACGCCGCCTGCCGGAGGGGCCGCCCTGGCGCATCCTGATCGTCGATGATGATGAGGAGGTGCATTCGGTCACCCGCTATGCCTTGCGCAAGGTGTGCTTCCGCGACCGCCCGCTGGAATTGCTGTCCGCCTATTCCGCGGCCCAGGCGCAGACCATGTTGTCGGCGGAAAAGGATATCGCGCTCGTCCTGCTGGACGTGGTCATGGAAACCGACGATGCCGGCCTGCGGCTGGTCCGCGCCATCCGGGAGGATCTGGCTGATAGTGCCGTGCGCATCATCCTGCGCACGGGCCAGCCGGGTCAGGCACCGGAAGAACGGGTGATCGCCGATTACGACGTGAATGATTACAAGGCGAAGACGGAATTGACGGCGCAGAAGCTGTTCACCACCGTCATCGCGGCGCTGCGCGCCTATGACAGCATCGTCACGATAGAGGCGAACCGGCGCGGCCTGCGCCGCATGATTGCCCTGGATGACCGGCTGCGTCCCGATATGGGGATCGATGCCTACGCCCAGACCATGCTGGAACAGGCCGGCCCCATCCTGGGGGCCAATGCCAGCGGGCTGGTCTGTGTGGTGGATGATCTGGCAGGGGGCGGCGGCGCCGGCGGGCGGTTCCGTCCCCTGGCCGTGACCGGCAGTCTCGCACCCCTGATGCCCCCGGCTCCGGGATCGGCATTGCATGACAGGCTGGAAGCTGCGCTGGCCGTCCGTCGCACCGGTGTATCGGGCCGGTCGGCCACGCTGCATATGCCGGGGCCGGACGGCACCATCTTCCTCGCCCTTCTGGATTGCGACCGCCCGCTGCTGCCGGCCGATGCGGAGATGCTGGGCGTGCTGACGGCGAAGTTCGCCGCCGGCCTTGTCAATCTGGTGCTCTATGAACGGTTGAGCCAGGCCAATACCGACCTGCGCGCCCTGACGCAGACCCTGGAACACCGGGTGGCGGAGCGCACGGCCGCCCTGCTGGATGCCAACGCCAAGCTGGAGCAACTGGCCAGCACGGACGGCCTGACTGGCATTCTCAACCGCCGCTGCTTCATGGAACTGGCCCAGGCGGAGCGGGAACGGGCGGGGCGCTATGGCCGGACCTTCGCCGTCCTGCTGCTGGACATGGACCAGTTCAAGCGCATCAATGACGGGTTCGGCCATGCGGCGGGCGATATGGCCATCCGCAGCGCGGCCAGCCGCACCGCCGCCGCATTGCGCACCAGTGACAGCCTTGCCCGCTATGGCGGGGAGGAATTGGTGGTGCTGCTGCCGGAAACGGACCTTGCCGCGGCGACGCAGGTGGCCGAGCGCGTGCGCAGTGCCATCGCCGCCCATCCCGTGGAGCATGAGGGGCGGTTCATTCCCCTTTCGGCCAGCATCGGCGTGGCCGAATGGCGCGGGGAGAGTGAAAGCCTGGACAAGCTGCTGGACCGGGCCGATCAGGCGCTGTATCTGGCCAAGCAGAATGGGCGCGACCGGGTGGAGGCGTCCGCGCTTCCCCCAACCTGAAGGCCGCCGCGTCCCGTGACCCTCCTGTCCTTTCCCGCTTTTCCCCGCACCGTCCAGGCCGTGATCTTCGACATGGACGGGCTGCTGATCGACACCGAACGGCATGTCCGCGTCGCCACGCTGGGGGCCGCCGACGAGATCGGCCAGCCCATTGATGACGATTTCTATGCCGGCATCATCGGTACGCCCTGGCCGGAAACCTATGCCATGCTGCGGGCTTTTTTCGGCGGTGACGAAGGCTTTGGCCGGTTCCGCACGGCGTTCCAGACCCGGATTGCCCTGTTGCGCACGGCCATCGCCCTGATGCCGGGGGTGGTGGAGATCATCGACCATCTGGAGGTGCTGGGCCTGCCCCTGGCGGTCGCCACCTCCACGGGCCGGGACAAGGCGGAGGAACATCTGCATCAGGCCGGCATCCGCCACCGGTTCGCCGCTCTGGTCACCCGTGACGATGTGGAGCGGGGCAAGCCGCATCCGGAACCCTATCTGACGGCTGCGGCCCGGCTTGATGCCGATCCGTCCCTGTGCGTTGCGCTGGAGGATAGCCATAATGGCATCCGGTCCGCCCATGCCGCCGGACTGATGCCCGTCATGGTGCCGGACCTGCTGCCGGCGACGGCGGAGATGCACCGTCTGGCCTTGCATGTGGCCGATGACCTGCACGGCGTGCGGGCCCTGTTCGCCTGACGCCGCGAACCAGGGGCCGCTTGCGCCGGCGGGTTCAGGTCTGATATGGTCTTCCCTACGGCAAGTAGCTGATTTTAATTGTTTATCGGGGGCAGGCCCAGCCGCCCCCCGAACTGTCCCGCCCCTGCCGGCGGGCCATCCGGGGACAGAATCCGCGAATGTCCGAAAAGAAAGCCATGCTGGGCCACAAGGTCCGCCGCCTGCGCCGCGACCTGAAGATGACTCAGGCGCAGATGGCGGAGGAGATCGGCGTCTCCCCCAGCTATCTGAACCTGATCGAGGCGAACCAGCGGCCCCTGACGGTGCCGCTGCTGCTGAAGATCGCGTCGGTCTATGGCATAGACATGGCGAGCTTTGCGGAGGATGACGAGACGCGGCTGGTGGCCAGCATGCGTGAGGTCTTCGCCGACCCCCTGTTCGAGACGGGTGACATCAAGGGCCAGGACATGAAGGAGGTGGCCGCCGCCGCCCCCAATCTGGGCCATGCCATCGTCTCGCTCTATCGCGCCTATCGGGAGGCGCGGGAGGATCTGGGTGCCCTGGCGGAAAAGGTGGCCGACCGCGACAAGTTGCAGGTGATGGGTGCCCAGGCCTTCCCGCAGGAGGAAGTGTCGGAATTCTTCCAGGGGGAGCAGAATCATTTCCCCGACCTGGAAACGGCTGCGGAAACCCTGTGGATCGATGGTGATCTGGAGGGGGGCAACCTGTACGGGTCGCTGTCGGCGTACCTGCTGAAGAAGCACGGGGTGCGGGTGCGGCTTATGCCGACCGAGGTGATGGGCGGCGCCATCTGCCGGTTCGACCGGCATTCCCGTCGTGTGCTGATCTCTGAAATGCTGGACCCGGCGGGCCGCACGTTCCAGCTCGCCAGCCAGGCGGCGCTGCTGGGCCATGCGCCGCTGCTGGAGGCGGCGGTGGCCCGTGGCAGCTTCAGCCATGATGAATCCCGCAAGCTGGCGCGGGTCGGGCTGGCGAACTACGTCGCTTCGGCCATCATGATGCCTTATGGCCGGTTCCTGATGGCAGCCAAGGAGGTCCGGTACGATATCGAAATATTGTCCCGGCGCTTCGTGGCCAGTTTCGAGCAGGTCTGCCACCGGCTGACCTCGTTGCAGCGGCCGGGGGCGAAGGGCGTGCCCTTCTTCTTCGCGCGGGTCGATCCGGCCGGCAACATGTCGAAGCGATTCAGTGCCGCGCCGGGTTTTCACTTCGCGCGGTTCGGCGGGGCCTGCCCGCGCTGGCATGTGCATGATGCCTTCCGCCATCCCGGCGAAATCCAGACACAGTTGGCACGCCTGCCGGACGGCACCACCTATTTTTCCATAACGCGCACGGTCACCAAGCCGGGCGGCGGCTGGAAGCAGCCGGCCCGGCAGTTCGCCATCGCCATCGGGTCCGACCTGGCCCATGCGGGGCAACTCGTTTATGCCGATGGGCTGGATTTGTCCGATCCGGAGACGGCGACGCCGATCGGCGTCAATTGCCGCATCTGCCCGCGCCTGGATTGCACGCAGCGCGCCTTCCCGCCCCTGTCCCACCGCCTGGCGGTGGATGAGCATATCCGCGGCGTTTCCAGCTATGTGAATGTGGGGGCGGTCTGATACTATTTTGCGGTGATCAGAGCCAATAGGCTCTGATCACCGCAAAATAGTATAAGGCATTGAAGTAAAATAAAATTTTCCGGACAGACATATAGGGGGATAGAAGGCTATTTCTGCTATTGTCCGCAGTTGAAGTCATTGTTGTCCGGGAAGTGTCATGACAAAAGATGCGATCAAGGGGCCTGCCTCCTATTTCCCCTCCATCGAGGCAAAATACGGCCGCCCTATCGCGGAGTGGAAAGCGCTTATCCGCGGGCAGAGCGGGAAAAAGCATATGGAGCTTGTCGCCTGGCTGAAGGCAGAGCATGGCATGGGGCATGGCCATGCCAATGCGCTCGTCGCGGATACGCTACGCGAATAGTACATGCCCGGAAGCGCTTCCGGCTTCGCCCTATCGTTACCCTTTATCAGTGGCTTGCCTGCGACCGTGATAGCCCCTCACCCCGGCTTGTCGCCGGGGTGAGGGGCATACCGGGCCGTTGGGCCGGTATGGATCCGGTACGGCGGCGACCGCCATCACGCCGCTCGTGCGGCGCAGCCAAGCCAACGAATGTTGGCGCCGGCGATTGAGGCCGGTGATCGGTTGTGATCACCGGGACTTGATATAAGAGTGTTCTGACGGGCGCTCAGCTTCCGGGGGTCTGGAGTGCCCGGCTGCCCGCGCCGGTCTGGATCAATTGTGCCTGCGCATTGATGGCGTTGGCGATGGTTTCGATGTTGCTTTCACTGTCGGCCTGCTGCACCGGGTCGAAGCCTGCGGCCTGGTTGATCGCCCCATAGGCATTCTGGAGTTCGGCATAGGCCCGGTCGCGGGCCCGCTTTGCCAGCAGGGCGGAAGCGGCGGAACGGATGCGCTCGAGTTTCGTCTGGGCATCGCTGGCCGCGGCGGCGGCGATCTGGTTCTGGATACGGGTTTCTACGGCTTCCAGGCTCGCATAGCGGTCATAGAGACGCTCGGCGCGGGCATGGCGGTGCCAGGCGAGGTTGACCTGGGCCAGCACGGCCATGCGCAGGGCCTGTCTGCGGATTTCGGCCACCTTCTCCCGGGCCTCGCCGGCTTCTTCGATCTTCGACCAGTGCAGGACGTTCAGCAGGTTCCAGGAAACCTGGACGCCGGCGTCGGCCCAATCATTGTTCACCAGATAATCGTTGCTGTCATAATTGAGGCCGGCGAAGAGGGTGGCCCCCGGCAGCAGCTTCAGCAGGCTCATGCGGGTTTCGATGGCCGCATTGCGGGCAATATAGGCCTCTTCCCGGACTTCGGGCCGTTCGACCATGGCGATGGCTTCCAGATCGGCGAGCGTATATCCGGGCTTCGGTACCACCAGGCTGGCTTCATCGGGAACGGCGACCTGGACCGGCGTGGCGGGTGGCAGGTTCATCAGGCTGGCGAGTTGCGTCCTGGCGATGGCCATATCGGCTTCCAGGGCTTCGAGCTGCTGCACGATTTCCAGCAGCGCCTTTTGATAGCGCAGGGCATCCAGCGGGGGCAGCAGGCGCTGTTCCTCGGCCTGTCTGGACTGTTCCAGCGCCTGACGGGCTTCATCCAGGATGGCGGCGACCTGGGGCTTCAGGCGCTCTGCGGTCGCGGCTTCCCACCAGGCGGCGCGGACCTGTTCGATGATGTTGAGAACGACGCGGCGGCGGCGTTCCTCTGCGGCCAGCAGCTTGTTGGCCTGCGCCTTGGCGCCGTAATAGGAGAGGCCGAAATCCAGGACATTCCAGCCGAGCTGGAGGTCGACCGAAGCGCTGGTCCGTTCGGAGCTTGTCGACGGCACCAGAGAGACCTGGCCCGTTTCCACCGATTCCGAAACCGAGGCAAGGACGTTGGAGCGGGTGCGCAAACCGGCCCGCGTGGCCAGCTTGGGCAGCATATCGATGCCGCTGGTGCCCAGGATCCTGTCCTCCAGCGCCTGTTCCATCAGGGTGACGCGGTGCTGAAGATTGTATTTCAGCGCGCGGGCCATGGCCTGTTCCAGTGTCAGGGGGGCGGTAACGGCCTCCTGGCTGGCGAACATGGCCTGACGGTCAGCGGCGGCCTGGGCGATCTGCTGGTCCAGGGTGAGGGGTTCCGGCGTGACGGTGCAGCCGGTGAGGATCAGCAGGATGGCCGAGCCGGCGAGCAGGCTGACGCGGCTTTTGCGGGACATGCGGTTCATTCTTGGGCTCTCCAGGTCGGCCGGTCAGCGGGCAGCGATGGGGTGGGTGCCTGCCGGCAACCCGGACAGACTGTTCAGCAGGGCGAGGCCATCGCGATGGATGGCGGTCGTGGATGCGGCGCGGATGGCTGTGGAGACGGCCTGCTTGCCGACGGGCATGTCGGCAAGGGCGGCCTGCTGGTCGGCCAGGCGCAGGGTGAGGCGAATGGTTTCGCGCTGTCCGTCACGGGTGGTGGCGGTCAGTTCGATGATGATGCGGTCCGGTGTTCCGGGTGGCGGCCTGTCGCGCAAGGCCAGTGTCCCGGTGCGTGCGTCAAAGGCCAGCCAGGCGGGAAGCGGGCGCCCGCCCGCCAGACCGGCCGAAATCGCCAGGCCGCTGTCGTTCGTGGCGAAAGTGCCGGCCGGCAGGGTGTAGTGCCCCTGTCCCGTGGCGGGATCGATGCTGATGCGCCCGGTGATCCGGGGTTCCGGCGTGCGCAGATAGGGGCGCTCGCCGGGTTCGGGCAGGCGTGTGGCGACGAAGCCCGACGGCTCGCTGATCCGGAATTGGATACCATCGATACGGGCGGGGTCCAGCGGGTCGGTGCCGAGCGCCCGGCCGGTGATGAAGCCGGCCATGACGATCGGCTGCGCGCCCGCCTGCAGGGAGGCGGCGCCCATGTCGATGGCCGGCGCCACCATGAGAGGCGGTTCGATGCCTGTGTCATAATCCGCACCCGGCCCGCTATACGGCATGACCGGGGTGGGCAGAATGGCGACCGCATCCTGCGTGATGGTCAGCGTGACCGTGCGGCTGGCCGTGGCGCCCGCCGCATCGGTGGCCGTCACGGTGATGGTCCGCTGGCCGACACCGCCGAAATCGGGGATGCCGCGGATCGTGCCGGTTGCCGCGTCATAGGCCAGGCCGGGCGGCAGTCCGGTGATGGACAGCGTCAGACTGTCACCCAGATCGGGGTCGGTGAACAGGCCGGCGGGCAGGGTGTAGGCATAGGCTGCACCGGCCCGGCCGGCAGGCAGGGTCAGGGGCGTCGTGGTCGCGGTGGGCGCGTCGTTGCGACCTTCGATGGTGATGGTGAAGCTGGCGCTGTCCATGGCGCCATTGCTGTCGGTGATGGTGTAGCGGACGGTTTCGGTATAGGCGGCGCCTTCCGGCATTTCGCCATAGGCGCCGCTGGTATCGATGCTGTAGGTGCCGTCGGCCTGGATGGTGACGCGGGCCCCGGTCTGCAAGGTGATGGTGCGCCCGACCAGGGTGCTGTCGCCATTGATGGCCGTGATGCGGATGGTATCCCCGGCATCCGGATCGGTATCGTTGGCCAGCAGGCCCGTGGCGGCATTCGCGGTGACGGTGGTTCCCGCCGGTACACGGACGCTGTCATTGCCCGTCTGGGGAGCCTGATTGGCGATGACGGGCAGGTCGAGGGTCCGCGTCACGGCCGGTGTCGTTCCGTCGGTGACGGTGACGCTGAGACGTGCAGCCGTCGTTCCGGCCGGCGTGGTGGCGGTGAGGCCGGCCAGCGCCTGATTGACGGCACTGGTGGCGCCGGCCAGCACGACGGAACCATCGGCGTTGCGGGTGACAGTCAACCCCGCGACGGCGGGGACATCCAGAAGGGTGGCGCTGCCGGCCGACAGGCTGACGGTGAGGGTGGCGCTATCGCGGTCGGCGACGCTGATGCCGGTGATGCTGCCTGTCTGGCCGGCCCGCAGCGGATCGGGCTGGGCCGGAAGGCTGACGGTCGGCTGCGCCGCGACGGACAGGGTGAGCGTCCGGGTCGGATCGGGGCTGAGCGGATCGCTGTCGCCGGCCTGGATGGTGATGCTGGCGCTGGAGGCGTTCGCATCGGCGGTGATGGAAAGCCCCGCCAGGGTGGCGTTGATGTCGGCGACGGAACCCGTGATGCGCAGGGCACCGTTGCCGGCATCTGCGACATTGGCGCCGCCGACCGCCGATAGTGCAAGGGTGGCCCCGGCAGGGGTGAGGGTGACGGAGAGCGTGTCGCTGTCGGCATCACCGACCGTGATGCCGGCAAGCGGCTGCGAAATGCCTGCCGTGATGCGCCCGCTGTCAGGCAGGGTGATGGTGGGAGACTGCACGACGCGGATGAAGATCAGGTCGCTGTCATCGGGTGTGACGGCGTCCTGATCGCTGCTGGTGATGCGCAGGCTGGCCTCACGCACCGTGGTCAGCGCCGTGAAGTCGATGGTCGCCAGGCTGGCATTGACATCGGCGGTGCTGCCGGTGATGTGCAGGGTTCCGTCCGCATCGCGGGTCACCGTGGCGGTACCGAAGGTGCGCAGGGAAACCTGACCATTGGTGGGCTTCAACGTGACGGCCAGGGTCGGGCTGTCACTGTCGCGCACACCGACGCCGATGATCTCGGTCGCCACGCCGCCGACGATGGTCGGCTGCACGGGCAGGCGGTTCTCCGGTGCGGATGCAACGCGGATGGACAGGGTGCGGTCCAGGTCGGCCGTGGCGGGGTCGCCATCGCTGGCCTGGATGCGCAGGCTGCCCGTCCTGGCGCCCGCCTCGGGCGTGAGGACCAGCGTCGCCAGCGTGGCGTTGACGGCTTCCACGCTGCCGGTAAGGGTCGTGACACCGTTGATGCTGGTGATGCTGGCCGGTCCGATCAGCGCGATGAAGCCACCGGTGGGTGTCAGGGTGACGGTGATGCTGTCGCTGTCGCCGTCCAGGATGGCGATGGTCGGGACACGGGTACTGACCCCGGCCAGGACGGCCAGGCTGTCGGGTCCGCGATAGGTTGGCGTGGTGGGATCGTTGTCGATGATGAGTGCGCTGGCCGCGGCGGTGCGGATATCGGCGCCGTTGCTGGCATTGGACAGGGTCAGGGTGAAGCGTTCGTCGGCCTCGACGCTGTCGTCGCCGGAAACTTCGACGGTGATGGTCTTGACGCTTTCACCATCGGCGAAGGTGATGGTGCCGGACGGCAGGGTGCCGCCGAAATCAGCGGCGTTCAGCCCGCCATCGCCGGACACCGACCAGTCGACACTGGTCTGACCTGCCAGGCTGCCTGAACGGGTGACCTGGAAGCTGTAGCTGGTGGACTGGCCGCTGTCGCCTTCCCGTGCCGACGGGGTCAGCGCGGTGACGGCGATACGGGCCGGAACGATGGTGCCGACCTGTGCGGCGGCGATGGCCTGGTCCAGCGTCTGGCCGGTATAGGCGGTCAGGGCCGTGTCCAGGCTGCCTGCCGCGACGCCGGCCTTGATGGCCAGGGCCGCGTCGCCCTGTGCCACGACCTGGACCTTTGCCATGCTGGACAGACGGTCCAGCGCCGTGCCGGCCGCATCGCGGGCATCCATGATGCGGGCATTGGCCTGTGCCGCCAGGGTGGCCGTGCCGGCCGACATGCCATCGGAGAGGGCAAGGCCCAGCCGCTGTGCCGCATTGTCCAGGATGGCCTGCAACGTGGGCTGATGCGTCAGGTCGAGCCGCTCGCCGGTTCCAAGGGCGTTGATGGCATCACCCAGGGCGGCCGTGATGGCGTTGCCGGCGGCCCCGGCGGCCAGGGTCGTCCCGTCTGCCCCCGCGGTGGCGGTAAGCAGGCTGGCCCCCTGCACGAGCAGGATGGAAATGCCGTTGGCCTGCGCCTGGGCGTTCAGGGCGGCGGCAATGGTATCCGCGCTGGCGCCGGTGGCGGTGGCGGCGTCGATCGGGTCGGTATTGAACAGGTCGATACCCGGATCGATGCCCAGTGCGGCCCGGACGCTGTCCTGTGCCGCCGCGAAGGCATCGTTGTCGGCGGCCAGACCGGCCGTGCCGGCGATGGCGGTGGTCAGGGGGTTGATCACCGTGGCGCGTGGCGGCGCAACATAGATGCCGTCGAACGCGATCCCGGTGGAGATGTCGCGCCCGCCGACCATGATGTAGGGGCCGTCGCCGCCGCTGATCTCGTAATTGCCGGCGGCGTCTGTGGTGGCGCTCACCTCGCCGGCATCCAGGATGCCGTTGCGGTTGGCGTCGGCGAAGACCAGGGCGCCCTGGATATAGCCGTCGATGGTCTTGCCGCGGACGGTATTGACCAGGATGTCGGCAAGACCCAGCAGGTTCCCGCCACTGTCGCGGACCTGGAAGCTGTCGGCCGCCCGGTTGCCGGCGGCATCGCTGACGATACCGTCCAGGGTGCCGGCGATGGTGATGCCGTCGCGGTCGACATCACCCGGTTGGACCTCATAGGTGAAGGTCAGGCGATTGGTCCCGCTGCCGCCGGCAAGCGTGGCCGTCCGCGTGGTATCCCCGACCAGCAGGGTGATGCTGGCACCCTGGGACGCGGTGACCGCCTCGCTGAACAGCAGGGTGACGGACAGGTCGTCGCCGGGGAAATAGGTGCCGGCCGCCGGGACCTCCACGCCGGTGACGGCGGGGGGCGTGCGATCGGTGTCGCGGTCCAGGATCGTGGCGCTGGCGCTGGCCGGGTCGTTGACCCGGGGCGACAGGCTCAGCCCGTCATGGCGCAGGTTGTCCAGCGAGACGGTGAAGGTCTCGTCTCCTTCCGCGATGCCGTCGGCCATGACGTCGATGGTGATGATCCGGCTGCTTTCGCCGGCGGCCAGGGTGACGGTGCCGCTGGGCAGGATGCCGCCGAAATCATTGGCATCGATGCCGTTTCCGGCCTCTACCCGGTAATCGACGGTGATGGTGCCATTCGTGGCGGCATCGGTACCGGCGGTGCGGAATATCTCGAACGTGAACCGTGTGATGCCGCCTTCCAGGGGTTCGGCCTGGATGGAGGCCGTGCCGGGGGCGTTGCGGATCGCGACGATCTGCTCCTCGGCGATGACCACCTCGACCGCGCCGTTCAGTTCGCTCTGCCCGTCGGAGATGGTGTAGGTCAGGATCCCGGCATTGCCGGAGAAGCCGGTATCGACATCGAACTGAAGCAGGGTCAGTTCCTGCGGGGTGAGCGTGTCACCGACATTGACGATGCTGCCATCGCCCCGCAGGGTCGCGCCGTTGCCCGGCAGGCTGGTGATGGTGATGGTGAGCGGATCGCCATCCGGATCGACGGGCATGTCGATGGAAAGGCCGACCGCACCCGCATTGCGGGCGATGACCACCTGCTTGGGCTGTTCGACGATGGGGTCGTTGTTGATGCCGTCGATGGTGATGGTGACCGTGGCGGTCGCGCTGGCGCCGGCCGCGTCGGTGACGGTGTAGGTGAAGCTGTCGGTGGCTGTCTGCCCGCCCGACAGATAGTTGAAGGCACCATTGGGATCATAGCGATAGGTGCCATCGGGATTGACGGTCAGCCGTGCGCCGGAAGACAGGGTGATGGCGGTGCCGACCGCCACGTCGCTGCCATTGACGGCTGTGACGCGCAGGCTGTCGGTCTGGTCGGGGTCGGTATCGTTGGCCAGGACGGACGGACCCGCCAGGACGGACAGTTCGTTGGTGCGGCCCGTGTCGGCATTGGCAACGGGACCCTGGTTGGCGCCCAGGACGGCGATGTCCAGCACATAGGTCGCCGACAGGCCGGAGGCGTTGGCGATGCGTAGGGTCACCGCCACATTGCCCGCGTCGCTGGCGTCCGGCATGCCCGTCAGGGTGCCGGTCGCGGCATCGATGGCCAGCCAGGCGGGTGCGCCTTCCAGGCTGTAGCGGAGCTGGCTGGTGTCACCGGTCGGGGCATCGGGATCGCGGATGCTGCCCGCCGGGGGAGTATAGGTGAAGGCCGTCCCGGCCGTGGCCGTGGCGTTGTCGCGGATGATGCTGGTGACGGGTGCATCGGCGACGGGGGCAATGGTGATGTCGATGACGCGGCTGATCACCGTGCCGTCGGGGGCGGCGATGGTCAGGGTCACGCTGGTCTGACCGAAGGCGTCGGGCTGCGGCGTGACACGCAGGACGGGGCTGCCATCCACCAGATCGACGCCGGCCGAGGCGACAAGGGCGGGGTCCAGCCCCGACAGGCCGAAGGTGAACCGGTCCAGCGGCAGGCCCGCGCTGTCCAGTGGCAGGGGCAGGCCGGCCCCGGCCTCGTCCTCGGCCATGGTCAGCGGGCCCGTCTCTCCCAGCACGGGCGGGTTGGGGGCGACGATCAGATCCAGCTCGGTGGTAGCGGTCAGCGGGGCGGCACTGTTGCCGGCCGCGTCGGTGAGGGTCAGTGTAACGGTCAGGATGCCATCATTCAGGCCGGCCAGGGACGGCAGGGTGATGGTGCCGTCGGCGGCCAGGGTGCCGGCGCCCGTCACGGGGGCACCGCCGGCGGCGGACGTGACGGTGTAGGTGTAGGTTGCCCCCGTCTCCCCGCCGGTGATGGTCAGGGTCGGCTGGTCAGCCGCCGTAATGCGTTGCAGCGGGATGGACAGGGCGCCCGTGGGCGGGGTCGTGTCCAGTACCGCCGTCGCAGTGACGGGCTGGCTGATATTCCCGGCTGCGTCCGTCTGCTGGATGGTCAGGGTCAGCGTACCGTCGGCCAGCCCCGCCAGGGAGCCGGGTACCAGGGTCTGGCTGGTCGCGGTCCAGATGCCCGAGCCGGTGATGGGCGTCCCGCCGCCAGACGAGGTGATGGTGTAGCTGTAGCTGTCACCGATGGTCAGGCCGGTCAGGCCCACAGTGGTGGTGCCGGCCTGCGCGCCGCCGATGAGGTTGGTGGAGAAGCTGGCGTTGCCGCCGGGCGGGGTCGTGTCCAGCAGCGTGGTGGCCGTGACCTCCATACCCTTGTTGCCGTCCGCATCGGTCAGGCTGAAGGTCAGGGTCAGGGTGCCGTCGGCCAGGGCCGCCAGGGTGCCGGGGCTGATGGTCATGCCGGCATCCGTGACGGTGCCGGTACCGGTGACGCTGCCACCGCCGCTGGAGGTGATGGTATAGCTGTAGGTGGCACCGACTTCCGCGCCGGTCAGGCCGATGGTCAGGCTGTCGCGGCCCGCGGCATTGACCAGCGGGCTGGACAGGCCGACGGCATAACCGGCGGGCGCCTGATCGTCGATGATGGTGATGGTGACATCGCCGGTCCGGCTGAGATCGGGGGTACCGCCATCATAGCCGGTGATGGTCAGCGTATAGCTGCCGGGGGGTACATTGCCGGTGGCGACCACCCGGCCGTCGGTGATCGTGAAATAGCCGTCATTGTTGCCGCTGTCGATGGTGTAGCGGAACGGGCCCGGCCCGTCCGGATCGACCATGGTCAGGGTGCCGATGGTGCCGCCGTTGCCGGCCTCGCTCTGCGTGATCTGGCCGCCCGTCAGGGAAAGGCTGGTGGGCGCGTCATTGACGGGGGTGATGGTGACCGTGGTCAGGCCGGTGGCCGACAAGGCGCCACCGGTGCCCTGCGCGCCGGTATTGCCGTCGTTGAAGCTGGTGACCAGGGTGACGCTGGCCGGGGGTGCGCTGGAGCCGTTGTCGTAGGTGACGGCGCGCAGCACCTCCTGAACATTGCTGGCCGTGGCATTGGCGTTGAAGGAAAGGCTGAGCACCCCGCCCTCGTTCAGCAGCACGGTGCCGATGGTGGTGGAGCCCAGCACAAGCGCCTGACCCGACACCATGGTCGCAAGGCTGCCACTGGCGGCGAACCGGTCATCGGCGTTGGCGCCGCCTGCACGCTGCACTGTCAGCGTGGTGCCGGCGAAGCTGCCGGAACCCAGGTCGGCATCACTGATGGTGGCCGTCATGTTGATCGTGACGGCGGTCCCCTTCTCCGTGAAGTCGATAATATTGGCATAATTGCCCAGGACGGGAGCATCGTTGACGGGCGTGACGGTCAGGCTGAAGCTCTGGTTGCTCAGCGTGACGCCGTCCTTGTCCCCCAGGGTGAAGATGAAGCTGTCGCTGGCCTGTTCGGCGCCGTTCTGACGATACTTGACGCGCCCGGCATCGATATCGGCCTGGGTGAAGCTGTTCCCCAGCCCCAGCGCCTCGCCGTCATCGACAAGACCGTTGGCATTGCTGTCAACGAACAGGGTGCCGTGCGCGGGGAGGGTTGTCAGCGTGTAGCTGAGCTGGGCGGCCGTCGAGCCGTCCGGATCGCTGGACGACAGCACGGCCGTACCGATCGTGACGGTACCGTTCTCGGCAACCGTCGTGCCGGCATTGGTGTTCACGACGGGCGGGCGGTTGCCCATGATGGTGATATCGTTGCTGTCGCTGCCGCCGGCCATGTTCAGCAGGAAATTGCCCGTCAGCAGCGCGTTGGTGACCAGCGTGGTGGAATTGTTCACCACGGGATCGGCATCACCATTCGCGATCAGGGCGATGACATTGGCCTGCAGGCCATAACCGCCCAGCGCTGTGACGGTCAGCGACGCATCGGCACCGATGGTCACCGTTCCGGCCACATCCACCTGGTCATAGTCGGCGCCGGCGGTATCCTTGCCCTTGTGTTCGAACAGGGCAGCTCCGTTCAGCGTCAGGTTGCCGCCGACGGTCAGCTTGCCGACCCCGTCATTGGTACCAGCGACACCGGGCGCCAGCGTGGCGCCGTTGGCGATGGTCAGGTCGCCGGTGATGGTGCCGGTGCCGGCCAAGGTGGCGCCGCTGGACACGCTGGCGTTCCCGGCTACCGACCCGGTGATGGACAGGGTGCCGGCCGACACCGTGGTGTCACCCGCATAGCTGTTGCTGCCGGCCAGGGTCAGCGTGCCGGTGCCGGTCTTGGTCAGGTTGCCGCTGCCGGCGATGGTGCCGGACAGGGCAACGGTGTCGGCATTTTCGATGGTGCCGCCCTGATAGCCCAGCGTGATGCTGTTGCCGATGGTGGCGGTGCTGCCCGTCACGGCCAGCGTGCTGCCGGTCAGGGTCAGCTCGCCGCTGCCCAGGTTGGTTCCGTCGGTGATTGAAAGGGTGCCGGCCGACACCGTGGTGCCGCCCGTATAGCTGTTGGTGCCGGCCAGGGTCAGGTTGCCGCTGCCGGTCTTGGTCAGGTTGCCGCTGCCGGCGATGGTGCCGGACAGGGTAACGGCATTGGTATTGCTGACGGTACCGGTGCCGGCGCCCAGGATGATGGCATTGTCGATGGTGACGCCCGACCCCGTGATGGTCAGGCTGGCGCCATCCAGCGTCACGTCCCCGGCCAGCAGGTTTCCGTCACCCGCCACCGACAGGGTGCCGCCATCGATCATTGTGGCGCCGGTGCCGGTGTTGGTGCCCGACAGGGTCAGGGTGCCGGCGCCGGTCTTGGTCAGGTCGCCCGTGCCGGTGATGTTGCCCGACAGCGTGACGCTATCGGCATTGCTGATCCTGCCGCCATTGCTGCCCAGGGTGATGGCATTGTCGATGGTGACATTGCTGCCCGTCACCGTCAGGCTGCTGCCATCCAGCGTCAGTGTGCCGCCCACCATATTGGCCGCAGTAGCAATCGTCACCGTCCCTTCACTTGCGCTCAGCCCGCCGGTGGCAGTCTGTGTCCCCGCCAGGGTCAGCACACCCTCCGCGACCTTGCTCAACAAGCCGCTGCCTGAAATCACCCCCGACAGGGTGACGGCGGCGCTGTTGCTGATGGTGCTGTCGGAGGACAGGGTGATCGCGTTGTCGATGGTGGTGGCACCGGTGACGGCCAGCGTGCCGCCGCTCAGCGTCAGCGCGCCGCCGCCCAAGTTGCCATCGCCGGCGATCGACAATGTGCCGGCCGTCACCGACGTCGTGCCGGTATAGGTATTGCTGCCCGACAGGGTCAGATTGCCGGCGCCGGCCTTGGTCAGGTTGCCGCTGTCGGAGATGATGCCCGACAGTGTGAGGCTGGCGGCATTGCTGATGGTGCCGCCGCCGCTGCCCAGGGTGATGGCGTTGGCAAGCGTGCTGCTGTTGCCGGTAACGGCCAGCGTGCCGCCATTCAGCGTGATCTGCCCGCTGCCGATATTGCTTGCATCGGTGATGGAGAAGGTGCCGGTGTGCCCGGCGGTTGTCGCGATGCCACCGGTCCAGTTGCTGGCGGTGCCCGACAGCTTGACCGTCCCGTTCCAGGCGTTGGTCAGGGTATGGCCGTTGCCGCCATCGCTGATGCCGCCGGAGAATTCCAGCGTGATGTTGCCCGGATCGACCAGGGTATTGCCATCCAGCGTGACGGCACCGGTGAAGGTGATGTTGCTGGAGGCATAGGTGCCCATGATGGCGCCATACCCGTCACCGACGCCACTGACGACCACGTCGTTGGCGATGTCGACCGCATAGTTGAAGATCAACTGCGCGCCATCGCTGATGGTGAGCGTGCCATACACATTGCCGTTGCCGGCATCGGGCCCGCCCAGCGTGGCGGTGCTGCTCTGGATGACGATACCGCCTTCGTTGATGTTGGTGTCGCCGGTATAGGTATTGGCCGCCGTCACGTGCAAACGGCCGCTGCCGGTCTTGGTCAGCGATCCGTCGCCGCTGATGACGCCATTGAACACGACGATGGACGTTTCTATCTCGATCGTGCTGTCGCTGGCCAGGATCACATTGTTGGTGATCGGCGCGGAGAAGCTCAGATTGCCGCCGCTCAGCAGCCGCAGGCTGCCGCCATCCAGCGTGATGGCGCCGGTGCCCAGATGCGATGTGCGGGAAATGCCAAGCGTGCCACCGGTGATGCTGGTGCCGCCGCCATAGGTGTTGGCGCCATCGCCGGCCGACAGGATCAGTTCACCCGACCCGGTCTTGGTCAGGGCGCCCGCGCCGGTGATGGCGCCCGACAGGGTGACGGTGTGGGTATTGCCGACGGTGCCGCCATTGCTGCCCAGGGTGATAGCATTGTCGATGGTGGCGTCGCTGCCCGTCACGGTCAGCGTGCCATTGTTCAGGGTCAGCGTGCCGCTGCCCAGATTGCCATCGCCCGCCACCGACAGGGTGCCGCCGGTGATGGTGGTCGCGCCGGTATAGCTGTTGGTGCCCGACAGGATCAGCGTGCCGCCGCTCTGCTTGGTCAGGCTGCCGCTGCCGGTGATGTTGCCGGACAGGGTCGTCGTCAGTGTGGCACTAAGCGCCGCCGAGCCGTTCAGGACGATGGCGTTGTCGATCGTGCCGCCATTGTTGACGATGGACCAGGTCGTCCCATCCTCCAGCGTGACCGCATCGGAACCCAGATTGGAATCCAGCCCCGCCGACAGGCTGCCGGCACTGATGGTCAGGGTGGTGAAGCCCTGGCTGTTGCCGCCCAGCGACAAGGTGCCGGCCCCGTCCTTGGTCAGGCCGAAGGCACCGCCGATATTGTTCGACAGCGACAGGGTGGTATCGGCATCCGCTGCCGAAACCGTCGCTGCCGCATCCAGGGTGATGGCCCCCGTGATCGAGACGGTGCCGTTGCCCGACGCGACCAGCGCGCCGGCATTGTCCACCCCCGTGCCGCTCAGCGTCAGCGCCTCGGCGATGCTGATCCCGGCAGAAATCTGCAAGGTGGCGCCCGATGTGACGACCGTGCCGCCTGCGCTGGTGCCCAAAGCAGCGTCATTGCCCACCACCAGCGTGCCCTCCGACACCGTGGTGGTGCCGGAGTACGTGTTGGTGCCCGACAAGGTCAGCGTGCCTGCACCGGTCTTTACCAACGTGCCGCTGCCGATGGATTGGGAAAGTACACCAGAGAAGGTCGCCGAATTGTCTACCTGGATCGTTCCACCAGGGGCCGTGGCGGCCAGAATAACATTGTTAGTAATGGTGACGCCCGTGCCTGTGACCTGCAGGGTGGTGCCGGTGGCGATGGCAATATGGCCAGTGCCCAGATTAGCGCCACTTGTCACGCTGAGTGTACCGCCCTGGATCTGGGTGTTGCCAGTATAGGTATTGTTGCCTGACAGGGTAAAGGTGCCGGTACCCGCCTTGGTCAGCCCGCCGCTGCCCCCGGCACCATCCTGGATCACGCCGGAGAAACTGTTGGAGGTATCACCGCCCACCGTCAGCGTGCCGTCATTCAACGAGACAGTGCCCGCGCCCGACAATCCGCCCACGGTCTCGTTGTCCAGATACAGCAGCAGTTCGGCGCCCGCCGCCACCGTCACCGCGCTGGTATCGGCGATGGCAGCGCCGCCCTCAATCTGCAGCGTCCCAGCAGAAATCGTGGTTGTGCCAGTATAGGTATTGGCCCCGGTCAGGGTCAGGGTGCCCGTGCCCGTCTTGGTGATGCCGGCACCGGTGCCCGCGATCACGCCGGAGAAGACCGAATTGCTGTTGTCGCCGCCGACCGTCAGCTGGTAGGTCGGCGATTGGCTGGGATCCAACCCCAGATTGACCGTGCCCGCCCCCGCCAGGGACCCGATGGTTTCACCGCCGCCAGCGAGCGCCAGGATCGCCCCGGACGCCACCGTCACCGCGCTGGTGTCGCCGATCGACGCGCCGCCCGATACGGCCAGGGTGCCGGTCGAAACAGTGACCGCCCCGGTGTGGGTGTTGGTGCCCGACAGGGTCAGCACGCCCGCGCCCGATTTGGTCAGACCGCCGGTGCCGGAAACCACGCCGGACAGGGTCGCCTCATTGGCGTTGCTGATCGTGCCGCCATTGCTGCCGATAGCAATGGCATTGTCGATGGTCACGCCGCTGCCGGTCAGGCTCAGCGTACCGCCATTCAGCGTCAGCGTGCCGCTGCCCAGATTGCCATCGCCCGCCACCGACAGCGTGCCGCCGGTGATGGTGGTGGTGCCGGTATAGCTGTTGGTGCCCGACAGGATCAGCGTGCCGCCGCTCTGCTTGGTCAGGCTGCCACTGCCGGTGATGTTGCCGGACAGGGTCGTCGTCAGTGTGGCACTGAGCGCCGCCGAGCCGTTCAGGACGATGGCGTTGTCGATCGTGCCGCCATTGTTGACGATGGACCAGGTCGTCCCATCCTCCAGTGTGACCGCATCGGAGCCGAGATTGGCATCCAGCCCCGCCGACAGGCTGCCGGCGCTGATGGTCAGGGTGGTGAAGCCCTGGCTGTTGCCGCCCAGCGACAAGGTGCCGGCCCCGGCCTTGGTCAGGCCGAAGGCACCGCCGATATTGTTCGACAGCGACAGGGTGGTATCGGCATCCGCTGCCGAAACCGTCGCTGCCGCATCCAGGGTGATGGCCCCCGTGATCGAGACGGTGCCATTGCCCGACGCGACCAGCGCGCCGGCATTGTCCACCCCCGTGCCGCTCAGCGTCAGCGCCTCGGCGATGCTGATCCCGGCGGCGACCTGCAGGGTGGCGCCAGAGGATACGGTGGTGCCGCCGGCCGTGGTGCCCAGGGCCCCATCATCACCGGCCACCAGCGTACCCGCGGATACAGTGGTCGTTCCGGTATAGGTGTTGGTGCCGGACAAGGTGATGGTGCCGGCCCCGGTCTTGGTCAGATCTGCGGCACCCGTGATGGTGCTGCTGATGATGGCGGTGTCGGCGCTGCCATTGCTGAGGGTGAAGGCGCCTTCCATGGTGATGGTGCTGCCGCTGATGGTCAGCCCGTTGGCGCTGTCCAGATCCAGCGTATCACCCGCACCAACCGTCGCGCCGCTGCTCAGCGTCACGGTTGAATTGTCGGCCAGCTTGACCTTGATCGTATCTGCGCCGCCCTGTGCCACGCTGCGCGCCATGGCTTCGCGCAGCGAGAAGCCATCCGCCGCGTCGCCGTCGCCGTCGTCGCTGTCACTGTCCACATAGATGACATTGCTGGCGACTGTCACGTCGATGGTCGATGCGCCCCCATCGTTGCTATCGCGCAGCGTGAAGCGGATGATTGCATCGCCATAAGGGGTTTCGTTCGCATAGCCGATGGCGCGGGCCAGGGCTTGTACCCCTGCATCGGTCGCATTGTCGTTGAAGGTGAAGGTGAGCGTCCCGGTCACCGTATCATAGGACCAGGAGGCGAAACCGGTCCCGCCATCGGACACGCTGCCGCTGGAATCCTGGCCCTGTGTGATGCTGCCGGTGAAGGTCAGGCCATTGCCTGCCACAAAACTGAACAGGTCGTTCGGGCTGCCATCGGCTGTGCCGCCGGTGGTGACGCGCTGCAGGGTGAGGGTGCCGTCGTTCCAGTTGCCGTCACTGCTGCTGATGGTGGTCGCCGACAGCAGGCCGTCATCGGCATCGTCCAGCGCGACGCTCCCGTCTCCGTTGAGCTCCACGACGGGACCTGGACTGTCGAAGAGGGTCACATCATTGCCGCTGCCGCCGGCATAACCGACCAAATAACGCTTTCCGTTGCTGGTCAGCACCTCACCTTCGGCGACGCCGTCCACCACGCCGCTGACGGTGCCGCTGCCCTGCTGGTCGATGACCACGAAGGTGTTGCTGCCGGAGGTCGAATGAGTGGTGTCGAAGCTGCTGTCGGCCCCCAGCGTCACGCTGCCCGATTTGACCACCACCTGGTCATAGCCCGTGCCCGCCGTTGCCCCGGCCAGATCAAGCTTCAGCGTGCCGTTCAGGATCAGGTTGGCCCCGGTATCCAGGGTCAGCGTTCCAGCGCCGTTATTGATACCATCCACCCCCGGCGCCAGCGTGCCGCCGCTGTCGATGGTGACAGAGGCTGCGAGGGTGCCGTTACCCGACAGGGTGCCGCCGTTCTTGACGGTCAACCCGTTGGTGGCGCTCACGGTGGCGCCGCTGCCGACCTGCAGGGTGCCTGCGTCGACCGTAAGGGAGATGAGGCTGGTATTACCGCCGTTCAGGATAAGCGTGCCGGTGCCCGACTTGCCCAGCGTGCTGTTGCTGCCGGCGATCCCCTGCATCAGTGTGACGACGACGCCAGTATCGGCTGTAATCGTGCCGTTGTTGACACCCAGAATGATCTCGTTGTCGATCGTGGTGCTGGATGTGACCGTCAGCGTCCCGTCATTCAGTGTCAGGCTGCCGTTGCCGAGGTTGCTGTCGCTGGCCACTGACAGGGTGCCGCCGCCCTTCACGTGGGTCGCGCCATCATGGCCGGTGCCGGACAGGGTCAAGGTACCCGACCCTTCCATGATCAGGGTGCCAGTACCCTGGAGGCTGCCGGAGAAGGTGGTGGATGTGTTGTTGATGCCGATGGTGAGTTCGCTTGTTCCGAGCGAAACCGTGCCTGCGCCTGCCAGGGATGCCAGGGTCTCGTCCTGTGTCAGCGTCAATGTACCGGCGGCCCCCACGGTCACCGCGCTGTTGTCGCTGATCGCGCCGCCGGCGCGGTTCAGCGTGAGGCCGCCACCATTGACGGTGGTGGTGCCGGTATAGCTGTTGTTGCCGCTCAGCGTGAGAGTGCCGGTGCCGGTCTTGATCAGGCCGCTGCCGCCATTGCCCCCGCCGATCACCCCGCTGAATGTCGTAATGGTCGATTGATTGACCGTCAGCGTGACATTGTTGCCCAGCGACACGTCCGTACCGGCCGTGCCGTTACCCGAAAGGGCGCCGATGGTCTCGCTGCTGTTGACCTGCAGCACGCCGGAACCGGACAGGGTGACGGCGCTGTTGTCGCCGATGGCGGAGCCACCCGATGCGATCAGGGTGCCGGCTTCGATATCGATGGCGCCGCTATGCGTGTTGGTGCCCGACAGGGTCAAAGACCCCGCACCGGCCTTGGTCAGACTGCCGGTGCCGGAAATCACGCCCGACAGAGTGACGGCGTTGGCGTTGCTGACGGTGCCGCCGCCATTGCCCAGGGTGACGGCGTTGCTGATGGTGGCATTGCTGCCCGTCACGGTCAGCGTGCCGTTGTTCAGCGTCAGCGTGCCGGAACCCAGATTGTCGCCGTCCACCACGCTGAGAACGCCCTTGGTGACAGAGACGGCGCTCATGCTGTTGGTGCCGGACAGGATGACCTTGCCAGTACCGTTCGAATTGATGGTCAGGCTGCCATTGCTGACGGCGCCGCCGAAGGTCAGGTCGACAGTGAGGCCGTTATCGACGGAACGGCTGGCATTGCCCAGATCGACCGAGCCGGACAGGGTGAGGGCGTAGGAACCCGCCAGGGTCATGTTGCCGCCCAGCACCACGGCGTTGGTCAGTGTGCGGGCGGCCAGACCGGCGCGGACCTTGCCGCCATTGATGGTCAGGGTGCCGGTGCCGGCGGCGCTGTCGGTATTGAACTGCAGAATGCCGCTGTCCAGCGTGGTGCCGCCGGTATGGGTGTTGCTGCCGGAAAGCGTCAGGGCCTTGCCGGCATTGGTGCTGGTCGCGGTCAGCTTGCCGCTGCCGCTGATGGTACCCGACAGGTTTGCGCTGCCCGATGACAGATCCACTGTACCACCGCCGGTGCCCAGCGAGATGGCCTTGGAATAGCTGATGTCTGTCGTGCCGGCCAGCGTGCCGCCATCCAGGGTCAGGCCCGAGGTGGTCGAGATGGAGGACGCGCCGACCGCCAGCGTACCACCTGTGATACTGAGCGCGCCGGTCAGCGTGTTGGTCGCCGACAGGGTGATGGTGCCCGCACCCGTCTTGGTCAGACTACCCGAGCCGGCAATGACGCTGCTGATCGTCGCCGTGTCGCTGGTTCCGTTCGAGAGGGTCAGCGTATTGCCCGCAACGATGGTCAGTGTGCTGCCCGCGATGGTCGCCCCGCTGGCGGCGTCGGCATCGATGGTCAGGCTTTCGCCGAGCGACAGATTACCGGCCAGAGTCAGGGTGGTGCCGGCCAAGGAACCGGCGAGCACAATGGTCTGTGTGCCGGTTGTATCCGCGGCGGCAATCGCCACGGCTTCGCTGAAGCTGACACCGTCGGTCACGTCGATGGTGGCGGTGTCAGTGGCGTTTGTTACAAAGATCGTGTCGCTGGTGACGGTCACATCGGCCGTGGACGATTCCCCGCGACCATCGCTGAGCGTGAAGCGAATGATTGTATCGCCGGTCGGCGTGTCGTTGCGATAGGTGACGCGACCCGTGATTTCCTGCACCAGGGCAGTCGTGGCATTGGCGTTGAAGGTGATGGTCAGCACGCCGTTGCTGTTGGTGTAGCTGCCAATTGTCTGGCTGTTGGACACCAGATCGGTGCCGCTGGTGCTGATGCCGGACCCTTCCAGGTCGAAGCCGAAAACATCGCTGGTCAGCGCATTGTCCTTGCGCTGAATGGTGAGAGTGGCCGCGTCCCAGTTGCCGGCCAGATCATTTTCCACGTCACTGATGGTCACATCGTTGGACGCATCCAACCCGATGGTGCCCCCGACACCGGCCCAGGCGACGCTGTCACCCGCAAGGTTGGTAATCACCGGCGCATTGTTTGCCGGCGCTGTCAGGGTGAAATTATTCCCGGTACCGCCGGGCCCCGTGTAAGAGGCCGTCAGTACAGTGCCATTACCGCCTGCGGTAACAGTGCCGCCTTCGGCTACGCCGGTAAAGGTGCCGGTGATGGCATCGATGGTCGGCATGGCGTCATCATTGCTGATGATCACATATTGGTCCAGGCTGTCGGCAGCGTAAGAATGCGTGGCGGAAATCACCGCATTGGTCACCGATACCGTGCCATTGACCACCACCTGGTCATAGCCCGTACCAGCCGTGGCGCCGGCGATGTCAACGGCCAGGGTGGCGCTGGTCTGTATCTCCAGATTGCCATTGATGGTCAGTGTGCCGACGCCATTATTGGTGCCGGCGACACCCGGCGACAGGGTGGCGTTGCTGCCGATTGTCACCTGATTGGTTGAGTTGGCGGCAAAAATGGTGCCGGTGCCACCCAGCGTCGCACCGCTCGACAAGGAAACGGCCGATGTGCCACCCAGCGAACCGGTGACCAGCAGGGTGCCGCCAGTGATATTTGTGTTGCCTGTATAGGTGTTGACCCCGCCGAGTGTCAGCGTGCCGGCGCTGACCTTGGTGAGGCTAAAGGCACCGCTGACGGCCCCGCTGAGGGTCAGGCTGGCATCCGAGGCCGCGCCGATCTGGCTGGCGGCGGACATGGTGACAGTGCCGCTGAGCGTGGCACTGCCGCTATCGACCCGCAATGCCCCGGTGTTGGAAATCCCGGTGCCGGCAATGGTGATATTTTCAGCCACCGTGACGCCATCGGCCAGGGCGAGGGCGCCACCGCTGCCTATGGTCGTGGTGCCGGTGGTGTTGCCCAGCGCATTATTGTGACCGGCGACCAGCGTACCGGCGTTAATGGTGATCCCGCCACCATGGTTGCTGTTGTCGCCGGTCAGGGTCAGCGTGCCCGTGTTCATCTTGACCAGTAGAAAATCACCACTGATGACGCCGCTGAGCGTCAGGTTGGCGCTTGGTCCGGCTGCGATAATTGTATTGCCCGTCAGCGTGACAGTGCCGCTGACCGTTGCGGTGCCGCTGCCGATCAGTGCGCCGGTAGTGCTGATGCCGGTGCCGGTCAAAGTCAGGTTTTCCGCCAGGGTGACGCCATCGGCCACATTCAGCGTGGCGCCGCTGGTAACCGTGGTGCCGGCGCCGCTGCTGCCCAGCGCCGTGCTGTGGCCTGCCACCAATGTGCCGGCTGAAACACTGGTTTCCCCGGTATAGGTGTTGGCACCGGTCAGAGTCTGGGTGCCACCACCGGCCTTAATCAGTCCGCCCGAGCCGGAAATGACGCCCGAGAAGGTGCCGGAGCCACCACCCGAACCCAGGGCCAGTATGTAACTGCCCAGCGTGACACTGCCAGCACCGCTCAACACACCGATGGTCTCGGTGGCATCCAACGCAAACGTGGCGCCGCTTTCCACGTTCACAGCGCCATTATTGAAAAGGGCTTCCCCACCGCTGATGGCAAGCGTGCCGGCGGAAATGGTGGTGGCGCCGGTGTAGGTGTTGGTGCCCGACAGGGTGATCGTGCCGGCCCCGGTCTTGGTCAGCCCCAGATTGTTGCCGGCAATCACCGTGGAAATGATTGCCGTGTCGCCGGTGCCGTTGCTGATGCTCAGCGTGCCGCCCAGGGTCAGCGTGCTGCCGGCGATGGTCAGTCCATTGGCCCCGTCCAGGTCCAGCGTATCGTCCACGCCGCTGGTCACACCGCTGCCCAGCGTGATGGTGGAATTATCGGCGAGGACCACCTTGATCGTATCCGCCCCGGCTTGCGTCACACCGCGGGCCAGTGCTTCCCGCAGACTGAAGCCGTCGGCGGCATTGCCGGTTGCATCGTCGCTGCTGCTATCGACATAGATCAGGTTGCTGGTCACCGTCACATCGGCGGTGGCGCTATTGCCGGTTCCATTGTCGACGGTCACGCGCAGGGTGGCATCGCCATAGGGTGTGTCATTGGCATAGGTGATGCGCTGCACCACCTGCTGCACCAGCGCCGTGGTGGCGGCATTGGTGCCGGTGAACGTGACCGTCAGTACGCCGCCAGCATTGGTGACGGTGGCGAATTCCGTGTCACCATTGACAGTGCGCAGCTTGCCATCGGTCAGGATGAAATCGGCGCCCGTGGTGTCGAACGCGAACACATCATTCACCGTTGCGTCCGCCGTGCCCCCGGTTACCCGCTGCACTGAAACGCTGGCGCCGGCCCAATCGCCGGCCCCGCCATTAAGCGCATCCAGCGTCGCTTCATTGACCATCGCAGCAGTGCCGCTATCCAGCCGCACCGGCGTACCCACCGTCAGCGCCACGCTGTCACCCGACAGGTCGGTCAGGGTGGGGGCGGTGCCCAGATAGGTCAGCACCACATCATTACCATCGCCGCCGGTATAGCTGATGCTGAACTGGCCCGCGTCGCCGGTGAAGGTTGCCCCTTCTGCCAGGCCGGCGAAGGTCCCGACAACCGCGTCATTGTCGGTTTTGTTGATGATCGTATAGGTCGTGCCGGCGGAAAGCGTCGGCGAACCGATGACGGACACATTCAGCGTTACGCCATCAATGACTGTAAAGCCTGCGGCTGTAATTTGGTCGAAATCCGTGCCCGGGACAGTATCGGAGCTGGCAATTTCAACATTGAAAGCTGAGCCGCTGGAAAAAATTACTGAACTGTTAGCCGTTATCAAGCCGGGGCTGTTGCCTGGTGACAATATGCCGTCACTATACACCGTGATGGCACCCGTGATCTGGGCTGAGCCGCCCAGCGTTCCGCTGTTGACGATGATGCTGTATGCCTGAAAGCTTGCATCATTGATCAGCACGGTTCCGGCGTCAATTTGCAGGCTTTGGCTGATGTTGGAACCGCTGGTGGCCAGTGTAAGGGTGCCAGCGCCGATCTTGTTGAAGCCCCCACTCGTGGAGGAGATACTACCCGACAGCGTTGCTGCATCGCCGGTCGCCACCGAAATGGTGGCCAAACCGGTTAGAACCACGGCATTGTCGATATTGATGGTTGTGCCCGTCAGCGTCAGGGTCGTGCCGCCGGCCAAATTGAGTTGGCCAGTACCGATATTGGCATCCGCACCGATGCTGAGCGTGCCGCTGCTCAAGGTGGTTTCAATGTGGCTGTTGGTACCGCTCAACACCACCGTGCCGGCGCCGACCTTGGTCAGATCGAAGTTGCCGGAAATATCGCCGGTAATGGTCAACACATCGCCGCCGACATAGGCGCCGATATCCGCATCGCCCGCCAGGGTGATGTTGCCGCTGATCGTGGCGCTGCCGGTATTCACCTTCACCGCGCCAATGCCGTTACTGACACCGCCACCGCTGATGGTCAGGTCTTCGGCAATTGTCAGCCCATCAAGAATGCGCATGGTTGCACCGTCGGCCACGGTGGTGCCAGCGTCATTGGTGCCCAGCGCATTGTTATGCCCAACAATCAGCACACCGGTAGAAACCGTTGTGGCCCCTTGATAGGTGTTGTTGCCTGACAGGGTCAGGGAACTGGTGCCGGTCTTGGTCAGGTTGCCTGCGCCGCTGATCACACCGGACAGGGTCAAGGTGCCGGCGGTGTTGATCGTGCTGTCCGCCGCGATGGTGATGTCCTTGGTCAGCGTGGTGGCGCTGGTCACGCCCAACGCGCCGCCATTCAGCACCAGCCCGCCCGCACCCAGATTGGCATCGGCGGAAACCCCCAGGGTACCATCATCCACCACAATGCCGCCGGTCAGGGTGTTGGTGTTGCCCAGCACCAACGTGCCCGATCCCACCTTGTGGAAAGGGCCACTGCCCGAAATAACCCCACCAAGGGTCAAGGTGCCGGAACCGGTTACGCGAATGGCCAGCGGCGTGCTGTCGATGCTGGAATCAGAGACGGAGATATTGTTTGCCAGGGTAAAGTTGGAGGATGAAGCTGTGGTCAGGGTGCTCGCAAGGTCAGAATGCGTATCTTCAATGGTCAAAGCGCCGGTGCCCAAACTATTGGCGCCGGCAATTTGCAATGTACTGCGGCGAATCGTGGTGCCGCCGCTATAGGTGTTATCACCGGTCAATGATACTGCGCCGGCACCGTTTTTGACCAGAATTCCATCACCTGAAATAATGCCGGATAACGTCAAAATATTTGAAGATGCGTTACCCGTCACGGAGAAGATATTTTGTCCACTATTGAGCACTATCGAATTGTCAATAGTTGTCATGCCACTGCTGGAAAGGGTGGCGCCTTCCAGCGTCAGCGTGCCGGCGCTCAACTGATCATCATTGGTGATGATCAGTGTGCCTGCCGTTACGGTTATGCCGCCGCTCATCGCGGCTTCGTTGCCGGTATTGGATAAGGTTAGAGTCCCGTTGCCGGTCTTTGTCAGCGTGCCAGCCCCCGACAACAGGCCCGAAATGGTTAAGTTATTCGTGTGCGAGAGGGTGCCATTTTGATTGGTCGTGGCAACCGCATTAGCCAGAGTGGCGTTAGAGCCGGTATAAGTCAGCGTACCGTCGTTCAGCGTAATTGTACCGGTACCCAGGCTGCCGACATTGGCAACACTAACCGTACCGCCGGAAATCGTTAACCCGCCATCGAAGCTATTGCTGGCCGCCGAGAGTACCAGCGTGCCATCGTCAACTTTGGTCAGCCGATAGCTGTTCGTGCCATCGGAAATTGTACCGCTGATGGTGAAGGTCGCGCCCGTTCCTACGCCGATTGAAGCATCCGCCGACAGGGTGATGCTGCCGGACACGCTTGCCCCCGCGCCCCCAACCAATGCGCCCCCGCTGCCAACGCCCGTGCCAATGAGGACCAGGCTTTCAGCAATCGAGATCGAATCCGCCACCCGCAGCGTTGCGCCGTTGCGGACCTCGGTAACGCCATCAGTGGTGCCCAGGGCATTGGCATGCGCAACAACCAGGGTGCCGGCCTCAACGATGGTGGCGTCGTTGTGCGTGTTGTTGCCGGACAATATGACCGTACCGGCATCGAATTTGCTCAAGGCGTTGTCGGTGCCGCTGATCTCGCCGCTGATGGTGAAGGTGTTGCCCGAGGTGGCGGCGATCGATGCGCCCCCGGCGCCCAGGGTGACGTTGCCGGCCATCACCGCGCCATCGCCACCCACCAGCGCGCCCTGGTCATCGACCCCGGTACCGGTGATGTTCACCGCCTCTGACAGGGTGATGCCGGCATCGATCTTCAGCGTAGCGCTATCCTGAACCGTGTTGGTGCCGCTGGCTGAACCCAAAGCATTGGCATGGGCCAAAACCACAATGCCCGTACTGACGGTGAAATTGCCGTCAAACGTATTATTGCCGCTAATAATAACCGTGCCGTCACCGCTCGCCATCAGGCCGAAGCTCGAGCTGCCATCGCTGATAATGCCAGACAGGGTCAGGCTGCTGTCGCTGCCAAACGGAAGCAGTTGAGAATGGCCGGTCAGCGTTATGCTGCCGCTGGCCGTGGCGGTTCCATCTTGGACAACCCCCAAACCACCGCCGGCAAGGATCAGGTCTTCGGCCAGCGTGATGCCATCGGCCAATAGCAGTTCGGCGTTCAGGTTGACACTGGTGCCGCCATCCAGGTTCGCGATGTTGTCGCCCAGCGCGTTGGCATGACCAGCGATCAGCGTGCCGGCGGAAACCGTCGTGTGGCCGTAATAGCTGTTGTCACCCGTCAGGGTCAGTTGACCAGAACCGGCTTTAATCAGCGAGCCGATGCCAGAAACAGCGCCCGACAGTGTGACCGCTGTGCCGCTGCCAACATTGACCGTTGAGGCAGCGCTCACGCTGAAATCATTTGTCAAGCTGGCGTTGCCAGTAATCTCCAGCGTCGATGTATCCATCGTCCAGATGGCACCAGTGCCGACATTGCTGCTGCCGGCGATGCTCACCGTGCCGCCATACAGCGTCAAGCGGCCTGAATAGCTGCTGTTGGTGCCACTGAGGGTCAGTTTGCCGCTGCCCTCTTTGGTCAGACCGCCGCTGCCCGACAGGGTACCGGCAAAGGCGAAATCACTGGAGTTGTTGCGGCCAACTGTGGTGGTGGTGTCCAGCACAACGCTGCCGTCACCGGTCAGCGACTTCAGCGCGTTGGCGCTGTTCAGTGTCAGGGTGCTACCGGTCGCCACGGAAACATCATTTGCGCCATCGGCCAGAGAGCCCGTGCTGGCCAGGGTCAGCCCGCCGGCCGACAGGGTAACGGCACCGGTAAAGCTGTTCTGGCCGGCAAGCGTCAGCGTGCTGCTGCCCGTCTTGGTCAGCCCGCCCGTGCCGCTCATCACGCCGGAGAAGGTGGTGTCGGTGCTGCCGGCGGTGGTCAGGGTGTAGCTGCCCAGCCCGACATTTCCGTCCCCCGACAGGCCCTCCAGGAGGGACAAGGCGCCCGTCAGGGTCAATGTGGCCCCCGACGCGACGCTGACCGCGCCGCCATCCAGACTGCCTTGGGCCGCGACCGTGCCCGCCAAAATCGAGAAGGGCCCCGACAAGGCACCGTTATTGCCGGCGTTGGTCAGCGCCAGCGTGCCGGCCCCCGCCTTTGTTAGACCGACGCCGCCATTCTCCAAGCCCACCACGTTGAATGTGACACCCGTGGCGACATCAAGAGTGCCGCCACCGGCTTCCATTTTGATGCCTCGATCAGCCGAGACATTGGCCGTGACCGACAGTGTGCTATCGGTCCTCAAAACCATTGTGGTATCGGTGCCGAGCGCGCCGGCCGAACCCGCCGTCAGCGTCCCAGCCTCGATATCCACCAGATAGATCAACGAGTTGGTGCCCGTCAGCACCAGATTGCCCGCGCCGGTTTTGATCAGCTTATTGTTGTTGTCTGTGAGCACGCCGGAAATGGTCAGGCTCGCCCCGCTGGCGGCACCGATTGATGTGCCATCGTAAGTGACAGCGACGTTACCCGTAACCACGGAATCGACGCCGCCAATCAGCGCGCCGGCATCGCCAACCCCGGTGCCGCTCAGATTGATGTTTTGTCCAACCGTCACATTATCGGCCAGCTTCAGCGATGCGCCGCTGTTGACGGTTGTGGTGCCAGAACCGCCGCCCAGGGCGTTATTGTGCCCCGCCACCAGCGTACCGGCGGAAACGGTAATCGCACCTTCAAGATCAAGATTACTGGCGGACAGGGTCAGTTGTGCCGTGCCCGCCTTGGTCAGGCTGGCAGAAGACCCCCCCATAAAGTAGCCCGAAATGGTGGCGTCGCCAGTGGTGGTGATGGTGGCGCTGGCGTTCAGTGAGACGTCGCCGGTCAGCGTGCCGCCCGCCAGCGACAGGTTGCCGCCGGACAGGGTCAGAATGCTGCTGATCATGCCGCCATCAGCCAGGGCCAGCGTGCCCGCCGCAACGTCAAAAAAAGCAGTGGGGTGGGCCGTGGTCATGCCCAACGCCAGCGTGCCGGCACCCGTTTTGGTCAGGGTACCACCGCCGCCACCCAGGCTGGCGGCCGACAGGGTCAGGGTCACCCCGGTACCGACATTGATGGTGCCATTGCCATCAGCCATGGCGGTGGGGCCCATCCAAATGTCATTGTCGACGGTGGTCGTGTCCGTGGCGATCAGGGTGCCGCCATTGAACTTCAAGGTGCCGCTGGACAGCGCATCATCATCGGCAATCGACAGCGCGCCTGCGCTCAGCGTGATGGCGCCCGACCAGGCCGCTTCGTTGCCGGTATTGCTCAGGGTCAGGGTTGCAGACCCGGACTTGACCAGATTGCCGGTGCCGCTGATCAAACCAGACAGGGTAACATCGGCACCGGCATTGACCGTGGCCCCATTGCTGCCCAGGGTGATGGCGTTGTCGATGGTGGTTGCACCGGTGACGGCCAAGGTCGCGGTGCTGCCATTAAGGGTCAGCGCGCCCGACAGCAGATTGGCATCGCTGGCCACCGACAGGGTGCCGCCGGTGACATTCATGGTACCGGTGCCGGTCTGTGTGCCCGACAGGACCAGTGTGCCCGGCGAGCCCTTGTTTAAGCCGCCGCTGCCGCCCAGGGCGCTGGCAATGGTCAGCGTCGTGTCCGACGCGATATAGAAACCCTGCGTGGTGCCGGCGCCGAGCGTAATGGTGCTACCGGTCAGGGTCACGCTGCCAGCAGTCTGGGCCGCAAAGTCCAAATTCTCATTGATGGTGATATCGCCGGCCAGGGTAATCGATGTACCGCTCATCAGGGCGCTGTCGAACATCAGCGTTTGCAAGCCACTTGTATCAGCCGCCGCAATAGCAATCGCTTCACTGAAACTGACGCCATCGCTCAGGTCGATGGTCGCCGTATCGGTGGCATTATCGATATAGATGGTATCGATGTTGACCGTGGTCGTAACGGTGGTGCTGTTATTGGCAGCATCGGTCAGCGTGATGGTAAGCGGCGTATCGCCATAGGATTTAGTGCTGCTATAGCTTATGCTTCTTAAAACCTGACCGATTAAATCCGCATCAGCACTACCATTGAAGGTAATGGACATCTTGTTCCCGATAGTGGAATAAGTGCCGAAATCACCCCCACCGTTTTTGGACAATGTACCATTGCTTGCGACAAAAAGGATCGTACTGAAGTCGAAATTATCAATGCTCAACGCACCGCCGGTGCGCTCCACAACCAGCGTGGCGCCATCCCAATCATTCTGCGCGTCACTGACGGTGGCACCCGTGCCAGGATTGAAATCATCAATGAAGGCAAATCCACCCAGATTGGTGACATCGCCATCCAGATCGTGGATGACGGGGGCGTCGGGGTTGACGGGTGTGTGAATATCCTCAAGTGTCACATCGTCGAACGCAAGATTGACGGCATTCCCGTCGGTTGCCGTAATCCGGACCCATGAAACATTGTCAAACGCCGCTCCATCAGCCGGTGTAAAGGTGGCTGTTTCAGTGTCGATGACATCTACTGTCTCACTGGCTCCCTTGTCCGTAGTGATCGTCAGGCTTCTCGCTGTCGAATCGGTCGAAATAATCCCCATCGACACGAGATCGAATATTTTCCCCCCGGTAACGGTAAACTCGTAAGTCTTGAGGGCATCGACATCGACACCGGCATCGAATGTTGCGTAAGCAGTTCCGTTTCCGTTGCCTGCAGCTCCCCAACCCACAGCGTCCACGAGTTGCGCCGCGACCAAAACAGAGGAATTATCGGCTCCGCTTGTATCGCCGCTGGAGGACGCGACAAGCTGGATCGTGTTGTTTTTTGTACCGTCCGACAATGTTTGCTGAACGGTACTTGCCGATGCATAGGTATTTGCATCAACAGTTATCGTGGGAGACGTGGCCAAATCGAAATCGAATACCGTGTTTTGCTCGCCGGCATCATCGGCGAGAATGTGGGTATAGGCTGCAATCGAAAGGCTTGCGGTTTCAAAAGTGCCAAATTGCTTCTCCAGCGTCCAGTTGCCGCCCAGGCTGGAAGCGCCGGTCGGATCACTCGACGCCGCGATATCGGCACCAGTCAAACCGGCCAAGAGGTGCACGAAAGCCGCCCCGTCGCCCGAAGCCACCCCGCACCCATAAAACAGCAGATCACCTTCCGCGCTCAGCGCCGCACCCAGCGTCGCCAGATCGGCGGCCCGTGCCTCGGTCGCCGCAGCGTTCAACGCCAGCGTGCCCAGAGTCACTTGGCCTTCAGTGCCATGGCTCAACACATGGATGGCATCATACCCGCTTTTGCCCTCGGCCCAGGCGGCCATCTGGGCAAGGCCATCCTTGCTGCCATCCAGCAGGACGATCTCCACCCCGTCCTTTATCCCATCCCGCAGGGTCTGCCAGTCGGCCACGCCGGTATCGATAAACGCCACTTCGCGGCGGACGGGTTCCGATATGGCGGTCGGGGTGGGGGCAACGTCACTGAGTCCAGCCAGCAAACTGGCCACGCCCAGATCATCCGCCGGATGGTCGGGCAGTGGCTTGGCCGCCACATCCTGCGCGACATCGGCGGCCGTGGCGACGGCCGCCGCGTCAAACATCATGCGCGGTTCAAGGGCCAGGGGGGCCGAAAGTCCACGATTGCCCTTGCGACCCTTGCGGCCCGTTTGCACCGAACGCGACATTTATTACCCCCGAATGGACTACCCCGTTCCGGGGCATCAAGACCCAACCAAAGGTATATCTCTCGTTCAGCGCAAAAGTAAATGCGTTAGCGGGGCGCTTATCGTAATGAAATTGCTTCGATCTTCCCGCTATCGGCCGGCGGCGCTCACCAGCATGCCCGGTCACGGCGCTGATACCGTCGTCGCCACTCAATTTATTGCAATCGCACATCAATCGAGCAGCAGCAAAAGAAGCCTGAACGTGTTTCGGGCCCGACGGCGGTCACCGTCGGGCCTGTTCCATGATGAAGAAGGTTTAGAACCTGTTCGGAAAATCTCTCTTGTTTTGCAGCGTGTTAACGTTTCATTCCGTTGCCCCGGTCTTCGCTGGGGTGACGGTGATGGGATGAAGCCATCTGAAACTTGCCGGACGGACACCTAGAATCGGGCGCCGACGGACAGGTAGAATGTACGGCCGGGCATGAAGTCCAACGTTGCCGGCTGGCCCATCGCATCCGCGGTGGCGGCGGGCACGGCAAGCGATTGCGATGCCCCCTGCAGGTTGCGCTCATCCGTGACGTTCAGGACCTGAAGATTGAGCGTGTAGCGTGTATCCAGGTCCACCCCGGCCCGCAGATCCAGGAAGGTGGTTTCAGGCAGCTTGTAGTAACGCGACCCGGTATCGCCGGGGAATGTCGTGGTGGAACTGCTGCGATACCGCACGCCGCCGCCGACATTGGCTTCCACCCTGTTGGTCAGGGGAAAATAGTAATCAGCCCTGACGGCACCGGCCCATTTGGCGCTGTAGGGCAGCGTATTGCCGATGGCGGCACCGCCGACGGCCCCCGGCAACAGACCCGTGATCTCCGCATCGGTGTAGGTGAGATTGCCGGCGAAGGTCAGGCCGTAGAACGGCGTGAAGCTGGTTTCCAGCTCCACGCCCTTGCTGCGGGCATCGCCGGCATTGCCGATAACGGTGTTGGTGCCGTTGAAATAGTTGAGCTGGATGTTCGTCCAGTCGATGTAGAAGGCGGCGATGTTGGTGGTCAGCCGGCTGCCCAGCAGCGTGGATTTCAGGCCCAGCTCATAGTTCCAGGTTGTGTCGGGGTCGAACGTGCCGCCGCTGGTGTTGGGCCCGCCGGGGCGGTAACCGCGCGCCACGCGCCCGTAAAGCATCGTGTCAGGCTGGAAACGCCAGCGTGCATCGACCGTCTGTGTCCAGACGCCGTCATCGGAATCGGCCACCGCCAGCCGCGGCGAAGCGCCGATATTGACCAGATAGCCCGATGCCACGCGCGTCAGCTTCTGGTCATTGTAGCTGTAGCGAAGGCCGGCGCCGAGATCGAATTCGGGCGTGATGCTGTAATTGGCATTGCCGAACACGGCATATTCGACATACCGGCTGGCCAGTGCCACGGTCTGATAGTTTGCCAGGGCGGCCACCGTCGGCTGCAACGCCGCCGGTGGGGTGGCGGTGCCATATTGGTACATCGAATTGATACCGCTGTGATAATCACTCTTCTCATGATCATAGAACAGGCCCGCCAGCCATTCCACGGGGCCCGACCCGGAGGAGGCCAGCCGCAATTCCTGCGTCAGCTTCTCCGTGCTGGGACTGGTCGTGCCATAGAACTGCATCAAAGGTCCCAGGGCCGGGCCGAATGCCGGCTGAAAGGTCGGCGTGTAGTCGGAAAGAATATTGACCCGGAATTTGGAATACCCGGTCGTCGATGTGGCCGTCAGATCGTCGGAGACCCGATATTCGACATTGCCTTGGATGAAATGGTACCGGGACTTGGAAAAGCTGTCGACGTTGCGAAAGGTGCCGTACTCGCCGTAAAGGGGCAGCAGGGTGACGGCATTGCCCAGGACACTGCCGCTTTGCGGGGTCTTGTTGATGGCGACGGTACCCGCAATGCGGATCGTCAGGTCGTCGTTGGGCAGCAGCAGCAGGTCCGCCCGGCCACCCTTGCGCCGGTTGGCATTCAGTTCGTCGCGCCCCGTGCGGACATCGGTGAGGTCGCCTTCCCGGTAGGCGTAGTGGCCGCTCAGCCGCAGGGCCGCCTTGCCGTCGATCAAGGGGACGTTGATCCCGCCGCGGACCGTATGACGGTTGGCGTCCGCCCCCGCATCATGCCCGTAATCGACCTTGATATGGCCGGAGGTGGCGTGGGTGTCGGGGGCCTTGGTGACGTATTTCACCAGACCGCCCAGCGTGCTGGCGCCATAAAGGGTGCCCTGGGGACCGCGCAGCACCTCCACCCGGGCCAGTTCGCTGGGGTCCATGTCGGGACTGAACAGGGCGCCCAGCGCAAAGCCGCTGCGGGCGCCGAATGATGCATCATCGATATAGACCCCGGCCGTGGGGCTGAGATCGTTCGGCCCCGTCGACAGGCCACGGAAGACCAGCCGGTTGCCATCCACCCCCGACGGCCGGACGTCCAGCCCCGGCACATAGGCCGACACATCGTCCAGATTGTTGGCCATGACGCGGCCGATCAACTGTTCGCCGACCGCGGTCACGGAGGAGGGCACATCCTGTATCCGCTCCGCCCGCTTGTTCGCCGTGACGATGATTTCCTCCAGGATGAAGTCGGAGCCCGCGTCCACTGCCTGGGCGCCGGCCATCGGCGCATGGATGATGAAGGCACTCGACATCCAGAGTGCGTGGAACGTTCCTTTGCGCATGTGCATCACCTTCCGCTGTTCAAGGGGCCGGCTCTTTTCGGGTGGCCTGCCATTCCGGAATAGACCTTAGACGCACTTCCAATTTTTGACAATACAGTATTGTACGTAAATTGATTGGGTGTCGGCGAACCGGTTGCTGGGGCGAAGATTTCGTCGCGAGCGGAGGTCGGGTCTTGTCTGCCTCAGCAAGGCCACGGCGGATATCTGCCGTCTCGACGTTTGTGTCGGTCGGGAACCATAAATTCCATACAGTATTGAATTGTGATGGTGCGGCAGGTAGGATGATCGGGCCTGCGCCTCCGGCCTGCGGGGCCGTACAGCAGAATGAACAGGCGGGACATCGGGAAAGGACGAAACATGTGTAAGGCCAAGATCGGCGAACTGGCCGAACGCTATTGGGCGTTCCAGCGGGAAGAGTTCCCCCTAATGGCGATCCAGGCTGGCCAGCCCGGTGACGCGGATACATTGATGCGGGAGGCGCCGGCCGACCATGAACGGCGTGCGGCCTGGGCGGCGGTGGCTGTGAAGGAACTGGCGTCAATCGACCCAAGGGGACTGGATACGCAGGACCGGGCGACCCATGCGCTGCTGCGTCGCGAGTTCACGGCCCTTTGCGACATGGTTGCCTGCGGTGCGCATCTGCGCCCGTCGCTCTATCCGCTGGGTCCGGATTTCATGCTCATATATTGGGCGAACATCACGGCCCTGGCCAATGTTCCTGATGCCCGCCGCTATCTTGCCCGTCTGGCGACGGTGCCCGCGGCCATGGCGGATGCGCGGGCCTCGCTCCTGGCCGGGCGGGATCGCGGCTACCGCTATCCGCGGCTGGTCATCGACCGGGCGGTGGCACAGGTGCGCGGGACGCTGGCGGTGCCGGTAAGGTCCCATCCCTTCGCCCAGCCCCTGCTGCGTGTGGCCGGCCGCTCACCCGCATTGGCCGATCTGGCGGAACAGGGACTGGCGCTGATCACCGATCAGCTTTATCCCGCCTTGCACGCCTATGCGAATTTCCTGGAAAGAACATTGGGGGCCGCGGCGCGCGACAGCCTGGCCTGCACCGATGATCCGGACGGTGATGCCTTCTACCGCTATCTTGTCGGGCAATCGACGACGCTGGACATGTCCCCGGGTGACATCCATGCGCTGGGGCTGGCCGAGGTGGACCGTATCAGCGCGCAGATGCTGGCCACGGCGGCGGCCGGTGGATATCCCGGCGACCTGCCGGGCTGGCGGGAATCCCTGCAGGCGGACCCCGCGCAATATGCCCCCACGGCCGCGATATTGCGGGGTGAGATCGAGATCCTGTCCAAGCGCATCGATGCCCGCATCCCGGAATTCTTCGGCCGGGTGCCCCGCGCCACCTATGGCGTGCAGAGCATTCCGGAGGCCATTGCCGAAAAGATGCCGCCCGCCTATGCCCAGCCCAATCCCGCCGACGGCACGGCCGCCGGCGTCCATTGGGTCAGTTCTGTACCGGGCAAGCTGCCGCGTTACATGCATGTGCCCCTGGCGCTGCACGAGGCATGGCCGGGCCATCTCATGCATCTGGCTTTGATTCAGGAGATGGAGCATCTGCCCGCATTCCGCCGCTTCGGTGCGCTGCGCTACACGGCGTGCCTGGAGGGCTGGGCGCTCTATTGCGAGCGCCTTGGGGAGGACATGGGGTTCTATGACGCGCCGGCCAAGCTTTACGGCCGGCTGGAAATGGAGATGTGGCGCGCCGTGCGGCTGGTCGTCGATACCGGCCTGCATCACATGGGCTGGACCCGTGATCGGGCCCTTGCCTTCTTTGGCAAGCACATGGCAATGCCCGCCTCCACCATGGAGGCGGAGGTTGATCGCTATATTGCGCTGCCGGCCCAGGCACTGGCCTATCAACTGGGCAACCTGAAATTCAAGGATGTCCGGCGGCGGGCGGAGGCGGCGCTGGGCGACGACTTCCCGATCCGTGATTTCCACGACGCCCTGATGGCGGCGGGGCCGGTCACCCTGCAGGTGCTGGACGATCTTATGGCGGATTGGACGGCCCGGCGCGCTGCTGCCTGACCCGCGACCCCGTGCGGTGTTCCCCCGGGGGGGCACGCCGCAGCCGCCCGCACAAGGGAACCCCGCCTGATGTCCACCACCACGACCCCCGGTGCCGTCGGGGCGCCGCTGTCGCCGGGTGCCGAGCCATGGCGGCTTTACACACCACGCCAGCGCAACCTGTTCCTGTTCGTCCTGTTTCTGGTCGGCACGTCGAACTATGTCGACCGCAACATCGTCGGCGTCCTGCTGGAACCGATCAAGGCCGAGTTCGGCGTATCCGACGCCATGCTAGGCCTGCTGTCGGGGCTGTCCTTCGCCCTTTTCTATGCGACGCTGGGCATTCCCGTGGCGCGCTGGGCCGATCGGGGGGACCGGCGCTTCGTCATCACGCTGGCCCTGACCGTCTGGAGCCTGATGACGGTCCTGTGCGGCATGGCGCAGAATTTCTGGCAGCTTGCCGCCGCCCGTGTCGGCGTCGGTGTGGGCGAGGCTGGTGCCATCCCGCCGGCCCAGAGCCTGATCGCGGATTATTTCCCGCCCGACCAGCGGGCAAAGGCGCTGGGCGCCTATCTGATGTGTTCCATCGCCGGCTATATCCTGGGGCTGGTGGCGGGCGGCTGGATCGCCGTGCATTACGGCTGGCGTGCGGCCTTTATCATTGTCGGGCTGCCGGGGCTGGCGCTGGCGCTGGTCACCCGCACCGTTTTGCGGGAACCGCGCCTTGCCGGCGGCACCCTGCGTCCCCCGGCCGGCGGCGGGGAAAGCGTGATGGCGACATTCCGCATTCTCATGCGCAAGCCGTCCTACCGGAACATGATCTATTCGATGACCTTCTATTTCCTGGTGTCCTATGGTGCCCTGATCTTCCTCGCGTCGTTCATGGTCCGGGTTCATCAGATCGATCTGGCGACCGTCGGAATGATCATCGGCATCCAGTCGGCTGTGGGGGCGGTGATCGGCAATCTGGCCGGCGGTGCGCTGGCGGACAAGCTGGCCAAACGCGACCCGGCCTGGCTGGCCCGGATGCCGGGATGGGGTCTGCTGCTCGTCGCCCCCTTCTATCAGGTGGCCTTCCTCATGCCCGACATGGTCAGCATGCTGGCCGTGCTGAGCGTGACGGGCATCGTCCTGACCGGTGCCGTCCCGTCCATGTTCTCCGCCCTGCACGTGGTGTGCGGGTCGCCGCGGCGTGCCATGGCGGTGGCGCTGGTTTTCTTCTTCGCCAACCTTATCGGCCTGGGCCTGGGGCCGGTCGCCACGGGCCTGATCAGCGACATGCTGGCCCCTAGCCTGGGTCCGGCGGAAAGCCTGCGCTATGCGCTGATCATCATCCTGCTGGCCCTGGTGCCCAGCGGGATTTTCATGCTGCGGGCGGCTCGGCATCTCAATGCGGATGCCGAACCCTGATGCCCCTCGCGCGTTTCAAGACAGGAGAATGACATGCCGGACAACCTGTCCCGCTATATCCGCAACCCCGGCCCGAAGGCCCCGGTTTCAGGCCTGCAGGCGGCCGTGACGACGGATTCCGCCATTGTCACCGAGACCATGGTGAACATCCTGCGCCAGGGGGGCAATGCGGTGGATGCCGCCATCGCCGGTGCCATGGTGCAGGCGGCGGTGGAACCGTTCATGACCAATCATGCCGGGCTGGTCACCTGTCTCTATTACGAGGCGAAGACCGGGACGCTGCATCAGCTCGACAGCCTGGGGGGCCATCCGTCGGGTCTCTCGCCTTTCCGGCCCGTGCCGCAGGGGGCGGGGCCTTATGCGCTGCTGCCGCCATCCGCCATCATTCCGGGTTTCATGCCCGGCTTGAAGGCGATGCACGAGCGGTTCGCCGTCCTGCCCTGGGGCAGGCTGTGTGCCGATGCGGTGACGTGGGCGGAAAGCGGTCATGTCGTGTCCACCTTCGAATATGGGGTGAATGTCTTCGGGGAGAAGTTCATCACCCACTTCCCGGAAGGGCGGGATTTCTATCAACCCGACGGCTATTTCCCCAATGTCGGCGAGGTTTTCGTGCCAAGGGGGCTGGCGGAAACCATGCGGGGCGTCCGCGACCAGGGGCCGGACTATATGATCCGGGGGCCCTGGGCACAGGCCTTCGTGGCCAAGGCGAACCAGATGGGTTGGGCCATCACGCCTGACCATATGGTGGAAACGCCGCCCCGCTGGGTGGAGCCGCTTCGCTTCGCTTATAATGAGTATGAGATCGTCTGCCTGGGACCGCCGCAGGCCCAGGGCTTCTTCACGGCCGTTGCCATGGGTGTCCTGAAGCATCTGGGCATCCGGGACATGCAGCCGGGATCGGCGGAGCATCTTTGGGCCATGGGGCATGCCCTGCGCCAGGGCCAGCGCCATTGGGAATATGCGCAGGACGACACGATCTATGATGTGCCGCGCGACGCCGTGCTGGACGATACCTATCATGCCCATCTGGCGCGCCTGATCCGCGGCAGCCGGCCCCGGGTCGATCTGACCTCCCATCTCCGGCTGGCCGGCGATGTGCCCGGCGGCGGCGATTTCATGTCGGCGCTGGGCGGCAGTGGTGGCCGGCCGCGGCTGGTTTCACAGACCGAGAAGCAGCCTTCCGGCTCCTGCGAGATTGCCGTGGCGGATGCGGAAGGCAACTGGGTCCAGATGATGGACACGCTGCAAGGGTCCGGTATTCCCGGCCAGGTGGTCGGCGGGGTGCCGATGGTCGGCAGCCATGCCACCTTCGGCCATCTGCAAAGCTCGATGGACACCACGCTGGTGAAGGGCGCCAAGGCGCGCTGCATCATCGGCAACACGCTGGTCCTGAAGGATGGAAAGCCCGTCTTCTCTGCCGGATCGCCGGGCAATATCCATTGCACATTGCCCCAGGTGCTGACCTATCTGCTGGATTTCAAGCTGGACCCTTATCAGGCGGTCGATGCGCCCCGGATGCTGCCCATGACGGAAAACCGGGGGGTGGTGGTGGAGGATCGGCTGCAACCCGGCGTCGTGGAGGATTTGCACAAGCTGGGGGTCAGGGTCGGTGTCCTGCCCGGCTATGACTACCATATGGGCAGCTTTTCCGTGATTGCGCGCGACGAGGTGACGGGACATCTGACGGCCGTGGCCGATCCGCGCCGTTGTGCGGCGGCCGATGGCATTCCCGCGTGAGGAGGGCGGTTCCGGAATTGAACATGCGAGACATCATGCCGGATACCGGCCTGGCCGGTGGCGGGCCGGACGACGCCATGCCGGCGGCCACCGAACCGGACGGCGCCCTGCCGGCCAGACGACCCCGCAAGACACCTTCCGGTCCCCGGCTGGGGCGGGATGACTGGGTTCTTGCCGCCAAGAAGGCCCTGGTCGCCCGGGGCGTGGATGCTGTGAAGATCGACCGGCTGGCCAGGGAGATCGGGGTCAGCCGCGGCAGCTTCTACTGGCATTTCAAAAGCCGGGGGGAGCTGCTGGCGGCCCTGCTGACCTACTGGCGCGACACCAACACCACGGCCCTGCGCACCGCCATCGAGGGCAATGGCGGCGATGGGCTGGCGCAGTTCAAGGCATTGATCCGGACCTGGCTGGAGGAGAAGGATTTCTCCCCCAGCTTCGACAATGCCGTGCGCGACTGGGCCCGCCATTCCAAGACGGCGTCGGCCCTGCTGCGCCGGGTGGACGAGGAGCGCACGGTCCTGTTCTGCGACATCTTCCGCAACATGGGCTATGACGAGGCGGAATGCGCCATCCGGGCGCGCGTGCTCTACTTCCACCAGGTCGGCTACTATACCCTGTCGCTGAAGGAACGCCGGGCGGACCGCCGGGCGACCATGCCGCTTTATTACAAGATCCTCACCGGCAAGGTCGCGCCGGGCGATCTGATGGATTGAACATCGGCCATCTCATACCCTGGTCCCGGGGGTAGAACGCCCCGGGACCAGGGTATGACCTGCAAGTCCGCATCGGGCGGCAGGAGACAAGAAGCCCCCGGCGGGTCCAACCCGCCGGGGGCTTTGTCGTCAGGCGCTGCCGGCGCGCCGCAGGTCGCCCGGCAGGGACCGGATGGCGGCCCAGAAATGACCGGCCGCCCACAGGCCGGTCAGCCCGGCGATGGCCAGCGCGATGCGCAGCGAATGGGCCGGTTCGGCGATGTGTGCCGCGAGCAGGTCGGACGCGAAGCCGATCAATTGCGGGGCCAGGGCCAGGTTGGCGATGTTGGCGGAGAACAGCATGACTGCCACCGTCACCCCCCGCATGTCCGAGCGTACCAGATTCTGCATCAGGGCTAGTGTCGGGCCGACATAAAGGTTGGCGAAGGGCACGAACAGCCACAGCAGCCAGACCGCAGCATCGCGGTCGTCCACAAGATGGGCGGCCACGCCCGGCACCGTGATCAGAAGGGTGATCAAGGCCAGGAAATGGCACTGCCATTTGGCTTCCATCCGGGCGAGCTTCAAAGTCACCACGGCGGCGGCCACCATGGCCGCAGCGCCGCCGGCCCCGCTCATCAAGCCGACCATGGTTCCGGCCTCGCCGACGGACAGGCCGTGCGAGCGTCCCAGGAAGGCCGGCGTCCACCAGATCAGCCCCATCCCGGAGAAGGTGGCGATGGTCGCACCGGCCATGACATGCAGCAGGGCCCGCTGGGAGCGGATGAAGCGCAGGGCCGGCCGCAGCCCCACCCCCGTTCCCGCGGCCGACACGATCGCATGCGGGTCGCTGGCGCCGCGCTTGGGCTCCCGCACGCTCAGCAGCAGGATCAGCACGGGCAGGCTGCCGAACGCGAAGATGATCAAGGCGGAACGCCAGCCATATTTCTCGGCCAGCAACCCGCCGCCGATGCCGCCGATGGCGGAGCCCAGCGCGATGCCCAGGGCATAGATCGACATGGCCACGATCCGCTCTGACGGGCGGAAATAATCGGCGATGATGGAATGGGACGGCGGGGTGCCCCCCGCCTCACCCACCCCGACGCCGATTCGGGCCAGCAGCAGATGCCAGAAATTCTGTGCCATGCCGCACAGCGCGGTGAAGGCCGACCAGATGGCCAGCGCCCACATGATCATGTTGCGCCGGTGCGTGCGGTCGGCCAGTGCCCCCAGCGGCAGCCCGGCCGCGCCATAGAACAAGGCCAGGGCCACGCCCGTCAGAAAGCCCACGGCGCTGTCGGAAAGCTGGAATTCCGCCTTGATGGGCTCGATCAGCGTGGATAGCACGAAACGGTCGGCGATGTTCATCGCATAGACCAGGGTGATGACCAGCAGCACCCAATAGCGCCTGAGGAAAGGGGGGGCGTCCGTCGTCATCGGCTGCGTCTCCAGTCTTTTCGTTCCGGATGAGTGCGCATCGGCACCTTTGCTCCATACCGTCTCATGCAATGGCTTTCGCGGGTGTGGGTGCGGGGGGCCGCCACTGGTCCCGCGGCCCGCCGGGCAACCTGCAAGGGGGCCGAAGACGGGTTCGGAATTTAGATACATTAGTGTCTTGTTTTTGTCGACAAGCGATCCGCGAGCCATGCCGGTGATGAGAGCGGGTCATCACGGCTATCCTCAATCGATGTGAGCAAATGGCGTGTTCCGCACGAAAATGCTCTTAGGCTTGACAGCAAAAAATAAATACAGAAATGTATTGTTAAGGCGGCGATCCCGTGCTCGTGCGGGCCTGCCGGTTGTGCGTTGCGCCCTTCACAGGGGCGCGGCGGGAAAACCCCATCGGGGGGCGGGACGACAGGCCCGTTCCCCCGGGCTGTCGGCCGCGGACAGGGGCGGCCTGAAACGACTACCAACGATAGGGAAAAGACCATGCATGTCACCCGGCGTACCGCCCTTACCGGAATGCTTGCCGTGCCCGCTCTTGCGGTTTCCGCGCCGGCGATCATGGCTCGGCCGAAGGTCGACCTGACGCCCACCCGGTGGGCTGCCGGCGATTATGAGCGCTACCTCAAGGCCCAGGGCGTGGACCATACGGTTGCGGGTGCCGCGCGCGGCCGCAAGGGCGCCGTCACGGTCGCCTATAGCGGCCTGGCCGCGCGGGCCGGGCTGGAGGCGCTGGTCCAGGGCGGCAACGCCATCGACGCGGCCATGACGGCGGCCCTGGCCCAGGTGGTGCTGGCCGTCGGCGCGCCCATCAGCTTCTTCGGGATCATGTCGCTGGTCTATCACGAGGCCAAGACGGGCAAGACCTATACGATGAACGCCGAATGGAACACGGTGGCCGGCGAGACCGACCCCATGAGCATTCCCGGCGGCTATGATTTCTCCAGTCAGGAGGCGCTGCGGGGCAAGGGCGCGCCCAGCGGCCGCACGGCGCTGGTCGGCGGTTTCATGCGCGGGGTGGAGGCGGCACATCGCCGTTTCGGCAAGCTGTCCTTCGCGAACCTGTTCGAACCATCGATCTACATGGCGGAACAGGGCATCCCGGTGACGGGCTTCCTGGCCGACATCTTCCGTTTCCGCGATGCCGACATCCGCCGTCTGGCCGAAACGCGGGCCACGCTGGTGAAGCCGGACGGCACCGCCTATGCCGAGGGCGACATCTTCCGCCAGCCGGCCCTGGCCCAGACGCTGCGCGCCGTGGCCAAGGATGGCGCGGACCATATGTATGACGGCCCCTGGGGGCGCAAGCTGGTGGCCGCCGTGCAGGCCGATGGCGGCAAGATGACCCTGGAAGACCTGCGCAATTATCAGGTCCTGTGGGCCGATCCGCTGGTGGCGGAATTGCGCAACGGCTATTCGGTGCGCACCAGCCCCATGCCCAATTTCGGGGGCTATTCCCTGGTGGAGGCGCAAAACCTGGCCGATGCCGCCGGCCTGTGTGGGGGCACCCACTGGACCCGATCGTCGGAGCAGTTGCGCAAGGCGCTGGACATCACGCAGTTGTTCGGCATCACGATGTTCCCCGAGGCGGCGCGCGCTGCCATCTTCCCCGGCATTGATTTCAGCCCGGCCTCCCGCATCACCAAGGAACATGCCGCGGCCCTCTGGGCGCAGATGGCTTCGGGTAAGACCTTCACGAAATGGAAGCGCACGACGCCGATGCATTCCGACGACGTGGTGGCCATCGATGGCGAAGGCAACATCGCTGCCATCACCCATTCCATCAATACCGTCAACTGGGGCAAGACGGCGATCTTCGTCGATGGCGTTTCCATCTCCGACGCCGCTTCCTTCCAGCAGGCGGCCGTGGCACGGGTCAAGCCGGGCGAACGGCTGCCCGCGCCGACGGAAACGGGTGTCCTGTTCAAGGATGGCCATGCCGTCCTGGGCTTCGCCTCCATGGGCGCCGGCCTGCATCACCGCACCTTCCAGGGGCTGCTGAATTATACCTGCTTCGGCATGAATGTGGAGGAAGCCATCAACACACCGGACTTCTTCCTGCCATCGGTCAATTCTGAAACGGGGGAGACGACCCTGGTGGTGCCCGTCGGGCGTTTCGACCGCAAGGTACTGGAAGGCACCGGCTACGCCTTCCGTGAAATGCCGCTGGAAGAGGCGCGGCTGGGCGGTGAAGGAAAATGGGTGGCCATCAGCCGCGATCCGAAGACCGGTGAACTGCATGCCGCCTCGCATAACCGCAACAATGGCGACGCGGTGGCGTTCTGACACGCCACCGCACCGGCGGCCGGCCCTGTTGCGCGGTGTCTGGCCGCCGGCCGGGAACATTGCATCGTTCTTCCAAGGATCGGAAACCATGGCCGATATCCGGCACATTCCCCATCCCGTACCGACACCCGCAGATAAAAGGCGCCGGCTGATCGCCGATCCGGGTTTCGGGAAGGTCTTCTCCGACCATATGGTCACGATCGAATGGTCTGCGGAGAAGGGCTGGCACGATGGCCAGTTGCGGGCGCGGGGTCCGTTCACGCTGGACCCTGCGGCGTCCGTCCTGCATTACGCGCAGGAGATATTCGAGGGGATGAAGGCGTATCGGACAGCGGATGGGGAGGTGGTGCTTTTCCGCCCGCTGGAGAATGCGCGGCGTTTTCAACGCTCTGCGGCGCGCATGGCGATGCCGGACCTGCCCGAGCAGCTTTTCCTGGAGGCGGTGGAAACGCTGGTGCGGACCGATGCCGACTGGATCCCGAAGGAGGAGGGGGGCAGCCTCTATCTGCGGCCCTTCATGTTCGCCAATGAGAGCTTTCTGGGTGTGCGCCCGGCGGCCAGCTACATTTTCTGCGTCGTGGCCTGCCCGGTCGGCGCCTATTTCAAGGGCGGGGCCAAGCCGGTGTCGGTCTGGGCCTCGACGGACTATACCCGCGCGGCGGCCGGGGGCACGGGGGCTGCCAAGTGCGGCGGCAATTACGCGGCCAGCCTGATCGCCCAGGCCGAGGCCATCCGCCAGGGCTGCGACCAGGTGGTGTTCCTGGACGCGGCGGAGAAGAAGTGGGTGGAGGAACTGGGCGGCATGAACGTGTTCTTCGTCTTCGACGATGGCACGCTGCTGACCCCGCCGCTCACCGGGACCATCCTGCCCGGCATCACCCGCGACAGCATCATCAGGCTGGCCCGTGGTCAGGGGATGAGCGTGCAGGAAAGCCTCTATTCCTTCGACCAGTGGCGCCAGGACGCGGCCAGCGGCCGCCTGCGCGAGGTCTTTGCCTGCGGCACCGCCGCTGTCGTCTCCGCCATCGGCACCGTCCGCTACAAGGATGGCAGCTTCACCATCGGCGGCGGCACCGACGGCGAGGTCACAAGAAGCCTCAGGACGCGGCTCACCGCCATACAGCGCGGGGATGCCCCTGACCCGCTGGGTTGGCGCCACACCGTCCTGACGGGCCTGTCTGGCAGGGGGCAGGGACCGGTGGCCTGATACCGGCCCCTGGATCGAACGGGTGCGGCGGTGACTGCCGCCGTCCGATATGTTGGCTTTCAACGGCACCTGATCGTGATCGGTCGGGTGCCGTTCTCATTTGTGGGTATTGGCGCCGCAAACCCGCCAAAAGCAAAACGGCCCGGGGAAAACCCGAGCCGTTTTACATGTCTAGCTGGTCGGAGTAAGAGGATTCGAACCTCCGGCCTCTGCCTCCCGAAAGCAGCGCTCTACCAGGCTGAGCTATACTCCGTCATGCTTCACGCATCGTTTCGCCGGGGGCGTCGTTTGCGTGGGCGGCTGTATAGCGCCATCGAATGGACCATGCAAGCACTAGATCGCATTTTCCCACCCCCGGGGTGCCGCATGGCAGCCGCGCGCCGGCAAGCCCCTCTTTTCGATAAGAAAAAGGCCGGGAAAGGCATCCTTTCCCGGCCTTGGCAATATCCATCTGGAAGCCGCCGCGTCAGTAATCGCGGTCCACAACGAATTCCAGTACCTCCAGCAGCGCCCGCTTCACGGGGCTGGACGGGAACAGTCCCAGCGCATCGCGGGCCACCGATGCGTAATGGCGGGCCCGCTCCACGCTGTCGCGCAGGGTATTGTGTTTGTTCATCAGGGCAATGGCCCGGTCCAGGTCATCCTCGCCCTGGTCCAGCTCCTCCATCGTCCGGCGCCAGAAGGCCCGCTCCTCGTCGTCGCCACGGCGGAAGGCCAGCACGACGGGCAGGGTGATCTTGCCCTCGCGGAAATCGTCGCCGATGGTCTTGCCCAGCCGGGCCTGCGCTGCGGAGTAGTCCAGCACATCATCGACAAGCTGGAAGGCCACGCCCAGGTTCAGCCCGTAGGAACGCAGCGCTTCTTCCTCTGCCGCCGAACGGCCAGCCACCACGGCGCCGATCCGGCAGGCGGCGGCGAATAGTTCCGCGGTCTTGGCCCTGATGACCTCCAGATAGGCCTCCTCGCTCGTCTCCGTATCGTTGGAGGTGGTGAGTTGGAGAACCTCGCCCTCCGCGATCACGGCCGAGGCATTGGACAGGATGCGCAGCACATCCAGCGACCCCGCCTCCACCATCACCTGGAAGGCGCGGGAAAACAGGAAGTCGCCGACCAGCACGGAGGATTTGTTGCCGAACACGGCATTGGCGCTGGCCTGGCCACGGCGGAGATCGCTTTCATCGACGACATCGTCATGCAGCAGGGTGGCGGTGTGGATGAACTCCACACAGGCCGCCAGCGGCTTGTGCTGTTCGCCCTGATAACCGCACATGCGTGCGGCGGCCAGGGTCAGCACGGGGCGCAACCGCTTGCCACCGCTGGCAATCAGATAGCCGGCCAGCTGGGGAATCAGTTCCACCGGTGAATGCATGCGGTCAACGATGATCTCGTTGACATCGGCCAGATCATCGGCGACCAGCGCGACAAGCTGGTCGAGCGCGTTCGTGTCCGGCTTCCGGCGCTTGGGATCAAGGGTGGTCACGGTGGCCACGGGTCAAGGCTCCATCGCGAGAAGACGGCAAACAGGATCGAAGCCCGGTTGACGGGCCCAGGATTGCGGGGGAGCATAGCGGGGCAGGGCGTGGGGTCAAGGCCCGCACGCGCCTGCGCGCGGCATGTCCGCCTTGAGCTTGCCACCTGACAGGACCCAGATGCAGCCCCTGATCCGCAGCAACGACCCCGTTGAGCTGAGTTTTGCACAATCGCTGCTGGCCGATGCGGGTATCCTCGCCATCCTTCTGGACCAGCATACATCGGCGCTGGAAGGCAGCATCGGTGCCATTCCCCGGCGTCTATGCGTGGCCGATGCCGATTTTGCGGCGGCGCGCGCATTGTTGCGCGACGCGGGCCTGCCGGTGGTGCCATGACGGACGATGCGTCCCTGGTGGAACGTACCCCCGTTCTGGGTGGGCGCGTCACTTTGTTCCAGCCCCGGCAGGGATATCGTACCGCCATCGATCCCGTGCTGCTGGCTGCCGCCGTGGGGGCGGCAGCGGGGGACAGCGTGCTGGAACTGGGCTGTGGCACGGGGGCGGCCCTGCTGTGCCTGGCGGCGCGGGTGCCCGGGCTTCAGGTCACGGGGCTGGAAATCCAGCCCATGGCCGCCGGCCTGGCCCGGCAGGCGGCGGCGGCCAGCGGCCTGGACGCACGGGTCCGCATCCTGGAGGGTGACCTTGCCCATCCGCCGCCGGACCTGCGGCCCAACAGCTTCGACCATGTGATGGCCAACCCGCCATTCTGGCCGGCCGGCCGGCACACCCCGTCACCCAGCGGGCACAAGGCGGCCAGCCATGGGGAGGGGGCGGGGGAGGGGACCGGTGACCTGGCCGGTTTCATCCAGGCTGCGCTGCGCCTGCTGCGCAGCCGTGGCACCTTGACGCTGATCTATCCCGCCGACCGGCTGGACCTGTTGCTGTCGCTGCTGGCGGGGCGGTTCGGGGATATCCGGCTTCTGCCGCTGTGGCCGCGCGCGGGCCAGCCGGCGCGGCGGATCATCCTTTCCGCGCGGCGGGATGCGCGAGGTCCCCTGTCCCTGCTGCCGGGTCTGGTCCTGCATGGGGACGGACAGGGATATATGCCGGCGGCGGAAGCGATCCTGCGCGATGGCATGCCCCTGCCCGTCGGGTGACGGGGGATCAGTAGGAAAGGCTATAGCGGGCCAGGATACGGTCCCGCGTCCCGTCCTCCTGCAGGCTTTCCAGTGCGGTGCGCAGGGCCGCGACCAGGGACGGGCTGCAATCGCGCGAGCAGGCGAGGAATATCTCGTCATCTGCCACCTTGCGCCCGATATGCAGGGGAAGGCCGCGGCCCTCCTGCTGCCAGCGCATCCGGATATGAAGCGTGCTGCCATACCACCCGTCGACCCGGCCGCTGGCCAGCATGTCGGCTTCCCGGGAGCCTAGCGGCGGCGTGCTGATGAGTTCGGCGGGATAGCCCATGTCCCGCAACTGCTGCTCCTGGGCGCTGCCGGCACCGACCACCAGGGTCCGCCGTTCGGCCATGGCCTGTTCCAGGCTGTCGATCGGCGCCTTCAGGCTGGCGATTGCCCGTTCGATCCGGCACACGGGCGCAATCCAGGTGAATTTCCCGTCGCGGGACGGCAGCCAGGTGACGGGTGTGATCAGCATGTCCTTGCCGGCCACCACCATTTCCTGTGCCCGGCGCCACGGGATGAACCGGAGCTGCGGCTCCATGCCCGCGCGGCGGATCGCGGCCAGTGTCAGTTCCAGGACCGCGCCCGGTGCCTCGGCATTTTCCATCGCCATCGGCGGCGACTGCACGGCCAGGATATCCACATTCCTGCTGCCGGCGTGCGCGTGGGTGGGCATCCCCCCCGCCACGGCCAGTGCGAGAAGAAGGGCGTATGCATAAAGGTATATTTTGATATTGCCCTTTTTCATATGCTTAGACTGCACATTGCATCGGGCAAGGTCAAATGCCGCTATTGTTCTTTCGGATGGTGGAGAGGTCTTCCGGTCGGCGGGTCGCATCCCCACCTTCTGCTGGTTGATATGAAGACCGAAGGTTCACCGATATGATCCGCCGCCTGAAGAAGATTGCCGGCCTGTCCGTTTCGCCGCTGGTCAACGTGCTGCGCCTTTCCGGTGTCATCGGCACGAAACGCCGGGGCCTGTCGCTGGAGGGGCTGGAACAGGATATCCAGCGGGCGTTCGCCCCGGCCGATCTGGCGGCCGTGGCGCTGGCGATCAATTCGCCGGGTGGTTCACCTGTACAGTCGGCGCTGATCGCGCGCCGGATTCGCGCCCTGGCGGTGGAGAAATCCGTGCCTGTCCTGGTTTTCGTGGAGGATCTGGCCGCCAGCGGCGGCTATTGGCTGGCCTGCGCCGGGGACGAGATCGTGGTGGATGGCGGTTCCATCGTGGGGTCGGTCGGGGTCATCTCTGCCGGCTTCGGCTTCACGGGCCTGATGGACAAGCTGGGTGTCGACCGCCGCATCTATACGGCCGGCACCCGCAAATCCATGCTGGACCCGTTCCAGGCGGAAAGGCCGGAGGATGTGGCGCATGTGCGCGATCTGCAGGTCGATATCCATGAGCAGTTCAAGCAATGGGTGCGCGAACGGCGGGCCGGGCGCCTGAACGCGACGGAGGATGAACTGTTCAACGGCAATGTCTGGACGGGCCGGCGCGCCGTGGAACTGGGCCTGGCCGACCGGCTGGGCTGCCTGCACAGTGTGTTGCGTGAACGGTTCGGCGACAAGGTGCAGGTGCGCACCATCAACCCGGCCCGGCGGGGCGGGCTGGGGCGGTTGATCGGGCTGGACGCCGGGAGGCTGGCCGACGGCCTGGCCGACATGGCGGCCGAACGGGCTGCCTTTGCCCGCTACGGGCTGTGAGCCTGCCGATTTCACTTGCCCCGCGCGGCGGCTTCTCCCACCTTTGGCGCCCATGATCTCCCTCACCAAACTCCTCACCCTGATCGGCATCCTGTTCGTCGTCTGGTACGGCTTCCGCCTGCTGGGCAGGATACAGCGCCAACGCCAGGACGCGCTGCGCCGCAATGGCGGCGGGGAACGACCCGCGCGCAAGGGGACCGGCCGCCAGGAACCCGCCGATACGCAGGACATGGCCAAATGCACCGTCTGCGGCGTCTATGTCGCGGCCGGTGCGGGCAAGTGCGGCACGCCGGGCTGCCCGCGCTGAGGCGGGGGCGGCCGCCATCACCCTTTGTGCGCAACAAACCATCGCCAGCCCTGCGTTCCCCGCACAGAACGTAACCGGGCGGCTGCCTTGATTTGGTCCTTGACGCTCATTAAGGTGCCACGCACTGCAACAGTAGTGTGAAGTTCAAGGACAATGGCGGCCAGCGCATCGGGCAAACAGCCCCTCTCCTTCCAGGGTGTCATCCTGACCTTGCAGAATTTCTGGGCGGCCCAGGGCTGTCTGGTTCTGCAGCCCTATGACATGGAAGTGGGTGCCGGCACGTTCCACCCGGCCACCACCCTGCGCGCGCTGGGCCCGGACGCCTGGAACGCCGCCTATGTGCAGCCGTCCCGCCGGCCCAAGGATGGCCGCTATGGTGAAAATCCCAACCGGCTGCAGCATTATTACCAGTTCCAGGTGATCATGAAGCCGTCGCCGGCCAACATCCAGGACCTGTACCTGCAGTCTCTGGTGGCGCTGGGCATCGATCCCGCCCTGCACGATATCCGCTTTGTCGAGGATGACTGGGAAAGCCCGACGCTCGGCGCCTGGGGCCTGGGCTGGGAGGTGTGGTGCGACGGGATGGAAGTGTCGCAATTCACCTATTTCCAGCAGGTCGGCGGCATCGCGGTGGACAAGGTGGCGGCGGAACTGACCTATGGCCTGGAACGTCTGGCCATGTATATCCAGGGCGTGGAAAACGTCTATGACCTGCGCTTCAACGATCCCGTGGGTGATCGTCCGGCCGTGAAATATGGCGAGGTGTTCCACCGCGCCGAACAGGAATATTCCGCGCATAATTTCGAATATGCGGATACGGGGATGTTGCTGCAGCATTTTCAGAACGCGGAGAAGGAGTGTGCTTCCCTGCTGTCCCACGGTTTGGCCCTGCCGGCCTATGACCAGTGCATCAAGGCCAGCCACCTGTTCAATCTGCTGGATGCGCGCGGTGTCATTTCGGTGGTGGAACGGCAGAGCTACATCCTGCGGGTGCGCACACTGGCCAAGGCCTGCTGCGAGGCGTGGCTGGCCGATGGCTACCGCCGCGGGCAGGCCGCCTGAAGCTGATCATTACGATACCAGAACAATAATCTCCGGACGCTTGTGACCAAAATGGCCGAACTGCTGATCGAACTGTTCATGGAAGAGATCCCGGCCCGCATGCAGGTGCGTGCGGCCGATGATTTCCGGCGCCTGGTGACGGACAAGCTGACGGCCGCCGGCATCACCTTCGATCGGGCGGAGGCCCATTCCACGCCGCGCCGTGTGGCCCTGGTGGTGGATGGCGTGCCGGCCGCCCAGGCCGATGTGCGTGACGAGCGCAAGGGGCCGCGCGTCGGGTCGCCCGAACAGGCGCTGGCCGGGTTCCTGAAATCCGCCGGCCTGTCCAGCATCGATCAGGCCGAACAGCGCGACACCGGCAAGGGCGTGTTCTATTTCGCGGTGATCGAGAAGAAGGGCGGCGCCACCATCGACGCCCTGCCCGGTATCATCGATGCCGCCATCCGCGAACTGCCCTGGCCCAAATCCATGCGCTGGGGGGCCAATGATTTCATGTGGGTCCGCCCGCTGCATTCCATCCTGGCCCTGTTCGACGGCGCGGTCATTCCCGGCGCCCTGACCCTGGCGACGGCGGAAACGGCACCGGAACAGTCGGACGGCACTGTCTGTCTGGCCGGTGAGGTCAAGGCCGTCACCATCCCCTATGGCGACAAGACGCAGGGCCACCGTTTCCTGTCCCCCGGTGAATTCACCGTCACCGGCTTCGCCGACTACAAGGACAAGCTGCTGAAGGCCCATGTCGTGCTGGATCGGGAGTTCCGCAAACGCCTGATCCTGACCGGAGCGGAAAAGGCCGCCGTGGCGGAGGGCTTCGTCCTGAAGGATGATCCCGGCCTGCTGGAGGAAGTGGTGGGTTTGGTCGAATGGCCCGTCGTGCTGACCGGTGCCATCGATGACAAGTTCATGGACGTCCCGGCCGAGGTGCTGACCACGTCGATGCGCACGCATCAGCGTTATTTCGCCCTGGAAACCGCCGATGGAAGGCTGGCCCCGCGCTTCGTGGTGGTTGCCAACCGCAACACCATTGATGGCGGTGTGGCCGTGGTGGCGGGGAACGAGCGCGTGCTGCGCGCCCGCCTGTCGGACGCCAAGTTCTTCTGGGACCAGGATTTGAAGGTGAAGCTGGAAGACCGGCTGCCCGGCCTGAAGGACATCACCTTCCATGCCAAGCTGGGTACGCTGCATGCGCGCGTGGAGCGGATTGAGGCTCTGTCGGTTTCCATCGCCAAGGCCCTGAATTGGGACACGACGGTGGTGGAACAGACAGCATTGGCCGCCCGCCTGTCCAAGTCCGACCTGACCACGGGCGTGGTGGGTGAATTCCCCGAGGTCCAGGGCATCATGGGCCGCTACGTCGCCTATCACGAAGGGCTGCCCGCCCCCGTGGCCGAGGCGATTGCCGACCATTACAAGCCGCTGGGCCCGAGCGACCGCGTGCCGACCGACAAGGTGTCGGTGGCCGTGGCCCTGGCCGAAAAGATCGATACGCTGGTCCAGTTCTTTGGGATCGAAGAACTCCCGACCGGTAGCCGCGACCCATTTGGTCTTCGCCGTGCAGCGCTCGGTGTGATCCGGCTAATTCTTGAGAACAACCTCAGAGTCGATTTGGCAGCAATTTTCAAAGCTGCCGGAGCCGCCGATACCACTGTCGGCGAATTGGTCTTCTTCTTCTACGGCCGACTGGAAGTTGCTCTTCGGGAGCAAGGCATCCGGGCTGACGTTATTCGGGCAGTTCGTGAAAACAATGGTCGAGTAACTGACCTGACGCTGTTGATCGACAAGGTCAGGGCGCTTTCAAGTTTTCTTGCTTCTCCAGACGGCGGCAACCTCCTTGGCACATATCGACGCGGGATCAACCTTCTTTTTAAGGAAGAGGGTAAGGAAGACCGTATCGTAACGGGCATGCCGGAGCGGCGGGGCGAGCCGGTTGAGATCGAATTTTATGACGCACTGGGTACGGCTAATTCAACCATTCCAACATTGATTTCGAACGAGAGATTCGAAGAGGCCATGGTTGCCTTGGCCGCTCTTCGTGGCCCGGTTGACCAGTTCGCGAACAATGTCATGGTGAACGCACCCGAAGCTGATGTTCGCGAGAACCGGCTTCGACTTTATGCGGCGCTGCGTGCGCTTTTCTCTGAAATCGCCGACTTCTCGAAGATCGAAGGCTGACCCCATGATCCATCACCCCTGCACCCCCCGCCCCAAACGGCGGGCGGGGTGCGGCGGTGTAGGTAGTGGAATTACGTTATCCTTGTTGCAGTGCGGTAGTTTGGTAGTGGCGGGGCACGACACTGTCCGCCCCTTCCACCCGCCCGCCCCACCGTCATCCCCGCGAAAGCGGGGATCCAGCGAGAGCGGCGGTAGCCGCGACATGACTCATATCGGCGCTGACCGCGCCTTACGCTGGGTCCCCGCTTTCGCGGGGATGACAGTGGGTGCTGCCCGCGTCGTTACCACCGTACAGGGTCGCCAATCGACATCCCCCATCCGGGCCCCGGCCCGTCTGCCGTGCAATGACATCCCCAATCCTGTTGCACGGTGTTTCACAGCGTCACCACCAGACCAATCCCAACCCCATAATCAAACGGGACCAAGATCATGACGAAGTGGGTCTACAGCTTCGGTGAAGGCAAGGCCGAAGGTCGCGCGGAGATGAAGAACCTCCTGGGCGGCAAGGGTGCCAACCTGGCGGAGATGAGCAATCTCGGCCTGCCGGTGCCCCCTGGCTTTACGGTCACGACGGAGGTCTGCACCTACTTTTACGCCAATGGCCGTCAATACCCCGACACGCTGCGCACCGAGGTCGGTGCCGCCCTGGCGGAGATCGAGCGGATCGTGGGCATGACGTTCGGCGATGCGGAAAACCCGCTGCTGGTTTCCGTGCGGTCGGGCGCCCGCGCCTCCATGCCCGGCATGATGGACACCGTGCTGAACCTGGGGCTGAACGATGTGACGGTGGCGGGTCTGGCCCGCCGGTCGGGTGACGCCCGCTTCGCCTATGACAGCTATCGCCGCTTCATCCAGATGTTCGGCAATGTCGTGCTGGACGTGGACCACCATCATTTCGAGGAAGTGCTGGAAGACCACAAGCGCGACCATGACCTGAACCTGGACACCGAACTGACGGCCGAGGACTGGCAGGCGGTGATCAAGGGCTATAAGGAAGTCGTGCAGGAGGCCCTGGGCCGCCCCTTCCCGCAGGACCCGCAGGAACAGCTCTGGGGCGCCATCGGCGCCGTGTTCGGTTCCTGGATGAATGCCCGCGCCATCACCTATCGCAAGCTGCATGACATCCCGGCCGAATGGGGCACGGCGGTGAACATCCAGGCCATGGTGTTCGGCAATATGGGCGAGGATTGCGCCACGGGCGTCGCCTTCACCCGCAACCCGTCCACGGGCGAGAACGCCTTCTATGGCGAATATCTGATCAATGCCCAGGGCGAGGATGTGGTGGCCGGCATCCGCACGCCGCAGCACCTGACCATCGCCGGCAAGATCGCCAACGGCTCCGACCTGCCGGCCATGGAAGAGAGCATGCCGGAGGTGTTCCGGCAGTTGAACGAGGTGCGGCTGAAGCTGGAGCGGCACTATCGCGACATGCAGGACATCGAATTCACGGTCCAGCAGTCGAAGCTCTACATGCTGCAGACCCGGTCGGGCAAGCGCACGGCCCCGGCCGCGCTGAAGATCGCGGTGGACATGGTCCGCGAAGGCCTGATCACGCAGAAGGAAGGCATCCTGCGGATCGAGCCGAAGTCGCTGGATCAGCTTCTCCATCCCACGCTGGACCCCAAGGCGACGAAGCAGATCATCGCCAAGGGCCTGCCGGCCAGCCCCGGTGCCGCCAGCGGCAAGGTCGTCTTCACGGCGGAAGAGGCAGAGAAGCTGGCGGGCCTGGGCGAGAATGTCATCCTTTGCCGGGTGGAAACCAGCCCGGAGGACATCCACGGCATGCACGCCGCCCGAGGCATCCTGACCACCCGCGGCGGCATGACCAGCCACGCGGCCGTCGTGGCCCGCGGCATGGGCCGGTCCTGCGTGGCCGGTGCCGGCGAGCTGCGCATCGATTACAAGCGGGGCATCATCTCCGTCCGCAATGTGGAGGTGAAGGCCGGTGACATCATCACCATCGACGGGTCGACGGGTGAGGTGATGCTGGGCGAGGTGCAGACGATCCAGCCGGAACTGTCCGGCGACTTCGCCGAACTGATGGGCTGGGCCGACGCGCATCGCCGCATGAAGGTGCGCACCAACGCCGAAACGCCGCTGGACGCTCGCACGGCCCGCAAGTTCGGGGCGGAAGGCATCGGCCTGTGCCGGACGGAGCATATGTTCTTCGACGCCGACCGCATCATTGCCGTGCGTGAGATGATCCTGGCCGATACGGAGGCCGGCCGCCGCGTCGCCCTGGCCAAGATCGCGCCCATGCAGCGCAAGGATTTCGTCGAACTGTTCAAGATCATGAAGGGCCTTCCCGTCACGATCCGCCTGCTCGACCCGCCGCTGCACGAATTCCTGCCCAACTCGGACGCGGAGATGGCAGAGGTTGCCAAGGCCGCCGGCACCGACCTGTCCAAGGTTCAGCACCGGTCCCTGCAGCTCCACGAGGCCAACCCGATGCTGGGCCATCGTGGATGCCGTCTGGGCATCTCCTATCCGGAGATATACGAGATGCAGGCCCGCGCCATCTTCGAGGCGGCGGTCGAGGTGTTCAAGGAGACGGGTGAGACTGTGACCCCGGAAGTGATGATCCCCCTGGTCGGCACCAAGAAGGAACTGGACATCCTGAAGGAGGTCATCGACCGCGTGGGCGGGGAGGTCAGCACTGCCGCCGGCCGCAAGGTCGAGTACCTGGTCGGTACCATGATCGAACTGCCGCGTGCGGCCCTGCAGGCGGCCAAGATCGCCGAGACGGCGCAGTTCTTCAGCTTCGGCACCAACGACCTGACGCAGACCACCTTCGGCATCAGCCGCGACGATGCCGGTTCCTTCCTGCCCGACTATCAGCGGACGGGTATCCTGGAACATGACCCGTTCGTGACGCTGGATACCGATGGTGTGGGCGAACTGGTGCAGATCGCCGCCGAGCGTGGCCGCAAGACCCGGCCCGACATCAAGCTCGGCATCTGCGGCGAGCATGGCGGCGACCCGTCCTCGGTCTATTTCTGTGAGAAGGTGGGGCTGGACTATGTGTCCTGCTCCCCCTACCGCGTGCCCATCGCCCGCCTGGCGGCCGCACAGGCCGCCATCGAGGGCGAACAGCGCGCCAGCGAGGCGTGATATCAAGTCCCGGTGATCGCAACCGATCACCGGGACCGCAATCGCCGGCGCCCACATCCGTTGCTTGGCTACGCGCCACGTGGCGCGCGGCGGCGGTCGCTGCCGTTCCAGATCCCGGTGAGTTGCTCTCACCGGGATCTGGTATGAGATAGGCCGCGACCAGGCTTTCCAGCCTGAACATGGGGAAGGGAAGGGGGCCGGCGACGGCCCCCTTTTTCATGGGTGGTTATTCCGAAAGGTCCCAGTCGACCGTGGAAACGACGCGCACCGTCTTGTCGACCTGCCGCCCTTCATAGCTGCCGGGCACCTCGTTGCGGGCCAGAATCTGGAAGACGCCCTGGTTGGCGCGGCGGATGCCGCCGATGGTGGCGCCGCTGTCGGCCGCGAATTGCTGGGCAGAGGCGCGGGCGTTGCGCGTCGCCTCCGCGATCATCTCGGCCTTCACATCGTTCAGGCGGGTGAAAGCATAGGTCGGCCCGTTGCCGCCCCCCTGGTCGCCCCCCAGCACGACATCCTGGTCCAGAAGGCTGGCCATGTCCTGGCTGGCGGCGACGACGGCGTCGACATCGCCCGTGCGCACGGTCAGGGTACGGGTGACGATATAGCGGCTGTCAACAGGTCCCTGGCGATATTGCTGGGCCAGCAGATCGACCACGTCCAGCCCGCGCGACACGACCGCTTCCGCCCCGATCCTGTGGTGGGCCAGAAAGGCCAGTACAGCGGCCTCGTCCTTGGCGCTCTTGGCCTGGACTTGGCCCAGATCATTGCCGGTGGCGACGAAGCGCAGCGGCCAGATGGCCAGGTCGGCGCGCACCTCCCGCTCGGCCAGCCCCTTCACGCTGACCACGCGATCGGCCAGCCGCATCCGGGCCAGTTGCGAACCGGCGAGATAGCCGCCAAGGGCGATGCCCACGGAAACGATGAGGGACGTGGCAAGAAGAACGGATGTGCGCATGATCGCCTCGCCGGGCAGGGGGATGGGTTGCCCCACCCTGCGAGGCGATCATGTCGCTGTCATGGCGTCATGACAGCGACGCCGCGGCGATGGCGGTCACGCCTTCGCCGTTTCCGGGCCGCAATCCTGGGCCTTTGCCCCGGGTTTGCTGGGGGTGGACAGGGACCAGATATGGTTGAACGGATCGCGCAACTGGGCATAGCGGTCGCCCCAGAACATGTCCGCCGGCGCCATCACGGGCTCACCACCGGCGGCCAGCGCCTGGGCGAAGACGGCATCGATATCGCCCACGGCAAGATGCAGCGTCACAGGCGGGCGCCTGGGGAATTCCGTCGGGCTCTCGGTGCAATATTCGGGGAAATCATCGCACAGCATCAGCGGGCCGCCATTGATCAGCAACTGGGCGTGCAGCAGGCGCTTCCCGTCCTCCGCCGGCATTTGCATGACCGGCGTGGCGCCGAAGGCGCGGATATAGAAGTCGATGGCCGCATGGGCGTTGCGTACAATCAGATGCGGGATCACGCCGGGGACGTTGTGGGCATGATTGGTCGTTTCGGACATGGTGCTTCCCTTCTGTGTGCCGTGGCGGCCGGTTGCCATATCCCAAGGACGCCGGCCCCCGGCCGGTCCCGACAATGCCGCGCAAAAATCATGATCCCGGGCCGTCGGCCTGTAAACGGTCCAGATGCTGGCGGATATGGCTGGCCTCTGCGGGGGTGCTGGCCAGGGCGATGGCCCGGCCGAAGGCCTCCCGCGCCGGTCCGCTGCGCCCCAACTGCATCAGCAGCGCGCCGCGCAACCCATGGAAATGGAAATATCCGTCCAGCCGGGCCGCCAGCGGTTCCACCATGGCCAGCGCCGCTTCCGGCCCTTTCACCTTGGACACGGCCACGGCACGGTTCAGCGTGACCACGGGCGATGGCTGCTGGAGCTCCAGCCCCCCATAGAGCAGTTCGATCTGTGCCCAGTCGGTTTGCGATGCCGTGGGCGCACGGGCATGCAGGGCCGCGATGGCGGCCTGGATCTGATAGGGGCCGGACCGGCGGTGGCGGACGGCCTTGTCCAGCAGCGCCAGTCCTTCCGTCAGGGCCGGGCGATGCCACAGCGAACGGTCCTGTTCCTCCAGCAGGATAACGGAGCCATCGGCGGCGAACCGGGCCGCGCGCCGCGCATGTTGCAGCAGCATCAGGGCCAGCAGGCCCATCACCTCCGGTTCGGCCGGGAACAGGCGTAGCAGCAGGCGGCCCAGGCGGATCGCCTCCTCGCACAGCGGGGCGCGGGCCGACTGCTCCCCGGTGCCGGCCGAATAGCCTTCGTTGAAGACCAGATAGACCATGGCGGCGACGGCGGCCAGCCGTTCCGGCCGGTCGGCGGCGCCCGGCGCCTCAAATGGCACGGGCCGGGCGGCGATGCGGGCCTTGGCGCGGGTGATGCGCTGTTCCATGGCGCTGTCGCCGACCAGGAAGGCACGGGCGATCTGGCGCACGCTCAGGCCCGACACGATGCGCAGGGCCAGCGCGATCTGCTGCGTCGACGGCAGGTCGGGGTGGCAGCAGATGAACAGCAGGCGCAGCACATCGTCGCGATAATCGGCGGCATCCAGCCGCTCGGCCGCCGCCGCCTCCCCGTCGGAAAGGTCGGACAGGGCGGCATCATCCTCGGGCAGGGCCACATGCCGTGCCCGTCTGCGCGTCTGATCGATGCCGGCATTGCGGCCGACCATGATCAGCCAGGCGGCGGTGTCGCGTGGCGGACCGTTGCGGGGCCAGGACGAGAGCGCGCGCAATGCCGCTTCCTGAAAGGCCTCCTCGGCCAGGTCCAGGTCACGGAAATACCGCAGAAGCGCACCCATCGCCTGGGGTCGTGCCGCGGCCAGGGCGGCGTTGATCCAGGCGATGTCGCTCATGGGGCCAGCGGCCCTTCGGATTGGGACAGGGCCAGCGGCCCTCCGGGCCGGAACAGCGCCACGGGCCTGATTTCATAGGACCCGGTGCCGGGATTGGCGCGGGCCAGTTCGCGGGCCTTCTCGATGGCTTCCTCCAGCCCGTCGCAATCGACGATGTAGAAGCCCAGCAACTGTTCCTTGGTTTCCGCGAACGGACCATCCAGGACCAGAGGTTCCTCCTTGCCCTTGCGCAGGGTGGCGGCGGCTGTCGTGGGCAGCAGCCGTGCGACGGGCCCCAGCTTGCCGGCATTCGCCCAGCCCTCCTGGACGCGGCCCAGCCGGTCCATGACGATGGCATCTTCTTCTGCCGACCAGGCGCCGACCACATCTTCCTCATTGTAGCACAAAATGGCGTACAGCATGTGCGGGCCCTCCTTCCTCATCCACAGGACGCTGGATTATGCCCCGTGCCGACAGGGCTTTCAGAAAAATTTCCAGACGGTGGGATTCCCGCGGGTCGGATAGGGCGGACATTCATTCTTCGCCGGCCGAACCATCATGGCCGAAGGTTTTCAGGGGGCGGCTGCCCCTTTAAAGCCAACAAGACGGGTAAGGGCCATGATCCAGGAAGCGATGTTCAATTCACTGTCCAGGCGCGCGATGTTCGGTGGGCTGGCGGGTATGGGTGCCATGGCGGCATCCGCTCCGGCCTTCGGCGCGACAGGCAGGGCCAAGGGCGATATCCGGCCGCTGGATGTAATGGACCCGCGGGAGAATCTCTACGGCTTTGCCAAGATGTGGGGGACCATTGGTCCGAAGGCGGTGCTGTCGGGCTATCAGGGCGTGCAGTACGCCATCGTCGGTGACAAGCGCGCCATGCCGCTGTTCGGCTATTGCGGCTTCGGCAACAACCGTAACGTCATCCAGCCGGACGGGTCGGTCAAGGTGATGGGCAAGGAATGCGGCTATTTCACCGACCTGGCGACAGGGGAGATCCTGGATTACTGGGACAATCCCTGGACCGGGGAGCGGGTGGAGGTCTTCCCCTTCCTGAACGATCGCTGGCGCGGAACGCTGACCCTTGAACAGAAGGTGTTCAAGATCGGTGACGGGGAAACGATCAACAACGACAATGGAACGCAGGGCCAGAAGGGCAAGCCCTTCCTGCTGCCCTGGCAGCGGATCGGCGACCAGTACCTGTTGAGCTGGGATTACGCCCATGAATATACCAACCCCGTGACGCCCGAAGGCTGGCCCAAGGCATCCACGGGCCGCCGGGCCAACCCGTCGGAGCATTTCTGTATCTTCACCCCGACGGCGGAGATCGATGACCGCTCGCTGCCGTCTGCCCGTTTCCATGCCGGTTTCATGCGGCAGGGCCCCTGGTGGCCCTGGATGCTGATGGGCAAAAGCGGTGTGCATGGCGTGCTGACCGGGCGCATGCACAGTTACAAGATTACCGGCACGGTTGAGGATATTCCCCGCGCCGTGCTGAAGCGGGTGGAACGCGACCGGCCGGACCTGCTGGAGGAACCGACGGACGGGCCGGATGAAGGCGTGCGCGGCACCCTGGAAGCCTATGCGGAGGACGTGCCGCCGGAGGTGCCGGGCTATGTCTCCCCGCTGGCCCGGAAGCGCGCTGAACAGAAGGGCTGAAGAATGGGCGGGGGGGGGCGATATCGCCCCCCCCGCCACAGGACCTGTGCTTGGGGCCAGATGGTCAGCCAGGATTTGCGGCGCCCGCCCCCTCGTTGGCGGCATGCAGCGGGGGCATCGCCAGAAGCCTGTTGAGCTGCTGAAGATCCGATCCGCCGGGGCTTTGGAAGACGCGCAGCCCGAATTCCGGCAGGATGGCCAGCAAATGGTCGAAAATATCGGCCTGGATGGCCTCGAAATTTCCCCAGGCCGTGTCATTGGTAAAGCAGTAGATTTCCATGGGCAGCCCTTCTGACCCTGGGGCCAGGTGGCGGACCAGAATGGTCATGCCCTGATGGATGCCGGGATGCTGCCGCAGATACTGGTCCAGATACGCGCGGAAGGTGCCCAGGTTGGTCAGCCGCCGGATATTATACTCATCATCCTTGCCCAACGTGGCGTTCCATTGGGCAATTTCCTGCTGCTTGCTGTCCAGATAGCCGGCCAGGACCTTGAAATTATGTAGATTCTCGATCTCCTGCGGGTTCAGGAAGCGCACGCTGTTCTGATCCAGGAACAGGGAACGCTTGATGCGCCGCCCACCGGATTCCTGCATCCCGCGCCAGTTCTTGAAGGGCTCGGAGATCAGCTTGCGCGTGGGTAGCGTGGTGATGGTCTTGTCCCAGTTCTGGACCTTGACCGTATGCAGGGCGATGTCGATGACATCGCCATCGGCATTCATCTGCGGCATCTCGATCCAGTCGCCGACACGCACCATGTCGCCGGAGGAGATTTGCACGCTGGCCACCAGGGACAGCAGCGTATCCTGGAAGACCAACATCAGCACGGCCGCCAGCGCACCGACGCCCGACAGCAGGATCAGGGGCGAGCGGTCCATCAGCGCCGCAATGACCAGGATGGTGGCGATGGCGAAGACCACCAGTTTCACCAACTGCACATAGCCCTTGATGGGTTTGCGGTGGGCATCCGGCCGGCGGCTATAGACGATGGTGACGATATTCAGCGCGGCACTGACGGCCAGCGCCAGGGTCAGGATGATGAAGGCCGCGCAGACATTGCGGACGACCAGCACCACCGCATCGGGCAGGCCCGGCACGAGGTTGATGCCGGCCATGATGACCAGCGCCGGCATGACATTGGCCAGACGCGGGATCAACCCCTCGCTGGCCAATGCCTCGTCGCTGCCATAGCGGGTCAGGGACAGCCCCCGCTGGATCAGGCGCAATACCAGTTTCTTCACGACAGAATTGGTAATCCAGGCGGCCAGTATCAGAATGGTCAAGCCGATCAGTGTCCGGATCAGGTCGGCATTTTCCGCTATCAGATTATGAAAATAATCCGAATCCATCGATTTCCCTTTCCAAATTCAATTGCGTTCATCGCCTGCGGCAACGGGTGTGAAGCCAGCATCTGGATGGAAGACCCAGCGAATATAGAGGCGGTGCCCGTCAAATTCTACCTTTGATGCCAGGAAATCCTGACCGGCATCGATGTCGTCAGGTGCCTGTCACCTCTCCAACGGTCTTCATGACGCGGTTTGATGGCGAAAATCCCCGCGCTGTTCCCTTCCGGCGATAAGCAGGCGATGCCATCACAGAGCGTGACGCCGATGGAATTGACGGCATGCCCGGATATCGTCATCATTAAATGACCTAATGTTACATCATTATATGGAGCGGGCGTGATGGTGATGGTTCGGCGGGCCTATGTGGATGGCCGCTTCGGTCAGATGCACCTTCGCATCGCCAGGGAAGGGGGCGGGGGGCGGCCCCCGCTGCTCTGCATCCATATGAGCCCGATGAGCGGTCGGGTATTTGAGGATTTTCTGGGCGAGATGGGCGCCGACCGCACGGCCATCGCCTTCGATACCCCGGGTTTCGGCCTGTCGGACCCGCCGCCGTCGCCCCCTTCCATCGCCGACTATGCCGGCGCCCTGCTGGACGGATTGTCGGCGCTGGGCATTGAGGGTCCGGTGGATGTCATGGGTTATCATACGGGTTCGATGATTGCGGTTGAAATGGCCCGGCAGGCCCCGTCCCGCATCCGCCGGCTGGTCATGGTGGCCGCCCCCGTCATCACGGCGCAGGAGCGGGAGCAGTTCCGCGCCTTTTACCGGGAAAAGCCGGTGCAGGCCGATGGCAGCCACCTGCTGGCCCGCTGGCAGGGCTTCCACTACTACCATATGCGGCCGGGTGCCGATCTGGAGGCGATTGCCGAGAAGTTCCCCGATGCGCTGCTGGGCGGGGCCAAGTCGGCCTGGGGACATCAGGCGGCCTTCGCCTATGACCTGGCGGGGCGCATGGCCGGACTGGACCAGCCCGCCCTGGTGCTGGTGACGGGCGATGACCTGGATGTGCAGACCCGCCGGGCGGACGGCCTTGCCCGCACCGCCCGCCTGATTGAGGTGCCCGGCTGGGGGCATGGCTTCCTGGATATGCACACGGCCGACGCCGCCCTGATGGTGCGTGCCTTTCTGGACGCTGCTGCGGGGGACCCCTTCGCCGGGATCGTGCCGCCGCTCTCCGCCCTGGGGCCACGCTATCCCGCGCATGTCGGCGCCTTCCGTCCGGTGCCGGCCGACTGAACAGCCGGGGCCGCCGCCGGCCGGATACCGCCATCGATGTGGCCGGCTGGCCGGCCACATATCACCCCTGCCAGCCCATGCCCCCCACGGGTCATTGCCAGAAGGTCCGCCACCCCCTATCTTGCGCCGCATCCCTGCACCCTGGCTTGATCCATGACCGACCTGTCAAAAATCCGCAATTTCTCCATCATCGCCCATATCGACCATGGCAAGTCGACGCTGGCCGACCGGCTGATCGAATTCTGCGGCGCCATCGAGGCGCGGGACATGAAGGCGCAGTTGCTCGACAACATGGATATCGAACGGGAGCGCGGTATCACCATCAAGGCGCAGACCGTGCGCCTGAATTACAATGCCAAGGATGGCGAGACCTATCAGTTGAACCTGATGGACACGCCGGGCCATGTCGATTTCGCCTATGAGGTTTCGCGCAGCCTTGCGGCCTGCGAAGGGTCGCTGCTGGTGGTCGATGCCAGCCAGGGGGTGGAGGCGCAGACCCTGGCCAATGTCTATCAGGCATTGGACGCCAACCACGAGATCGTACCCGTTCTCAACAAGGTGGACCTGCCGGCCGCCGATGTGGACCGCGTGAAGACGCAGATCGAGGATGTGATCGGGCTGGATGCTTCGGACGCCGTGGAGATTTCGGCCAAGACGGGCCTGAATATCGAAGGCGTGCTGGAGGCCATCGTCGCCCGCCTGCCATCGCCCAAGGGTGACCGGGAGGCGCCGCTTCAGGCCTTGATCGTCGATAGCTGGTATGACGCCTATCTGGGCGTCATCATCCTGGTGCGGGTATTCAACGGCGAACTGAAGCTGGGCCAGAAGGTGCGCTTCATGGCTACGGGCGCCACCCGTGAACTGGACCGCGTCGGCATTTTCACGCCCAAGAAGGTGGCGGTCGACAGGCTGGGGCCCGGCGAAATGGGCTTCGTCACGGCCGCCATCAAGGATATCCGCGACACCAAGGTCGGCGACACGATCACGGAGGAACGCCGGCTGGCCGAAAAGCCGCTGGCCGGCTTCAAGCCGTCCATCCCCGTCGTGTTCTGCGGCCTGTTCCCCGCCGATGCCGCCGATTTCGAGCATCTGCGCGACAGCCTGGGCAAACTGGCGCTCAATGATGCCAGCTTCCAGTATGAGACGGAAAGCTCGGCCGCGCTGGGCTTCGGTTTCCGCTGCGGCTTCCTTGGCCTGCTGCATCTGGAGATCATCCAGGAGCGGCTGGAGCGCGAATTCGATCTGGACCTGATCACCACGGCGCCGTCGGTGGTCTACAAGATGTTCATGACCGATGGCACGGTGCTGGAGATGCACAATCCGGCCGACATGCCGGACGTGGTGAAGATCGACCATATCGAGGAGCCGTGGATCAAGGCCACGATCATGCTGCCGGATGAATATCTGGGCGGTGTGCTGGCGCTCTGCACCGAACGGCGCGGCATCCAGGTGGACCTGACCTATGTCGGCGGCCGTGCCATGCTGGTCTATGAATTGCCGCTGAACGAGGTGGTGTTCGATTTCTATGACCGGCTGAAATCGATCAGCCGCGGCTATGCCAGCTTTGACTATCATCTGGAAGGCTATCGCGAGGGTGATCTCGTCAAGATGTCGATCCTGGTCAATGCGGAGCCGGTGGACGCGCTGTCCATGATCGTGCATCGCAGCCAGGCCGAATATCGTGGCCGTCAGCTTTGCGAGCGGCTGAAGGACCTGATCCCCCGCCATCTGTTCAAGATTCCCATCCAGGCTGCCATCGGGGCCAAGGTGATCGCGCGCGAGACCATCGCGGCCCTGCGCAAGGACGTGCTGGCCAAATGCTATGGCGGCGATATCAGCCGCAAGCGCAAGCTGCTGGACAAGCAGAAGGAAGGCAAGAAGCGCATGCGCCAGTTCGGCGAGGTTGAAATCCCGCAGAGCGCCTTCATCGCGGCCCTCAAGATGGGCGACAACTGATCGGGCGGATGTGACGGCCGCCCGTCGTTGCGCTGAAGAAAAGGGGGCAGGTGGTTTTCCACCTGCCCCCTTTTCTTATTCTATGGCCGGAATTCTCAGCCCACCCGTTTCAGGGCCAGTTGCCAGCTCAGGCCGAAACGGTCGACCAGCCAGACATAGCGCTGGGCAAAAGGATATTCGCCAAGCGGCATCAGCACCTGCCCATCGACCGACAGGGCCTGGTACAGCCGCTCCAGTTCGGCATCGTCGGTGCAGTCGATGAACAGGGTGATGGCGGGGGTGAAGCCGAAACCGTGATCGATCGAACTGTCGATGCAGACGAAATTCTGGCCCGCCATGCGGAAGGCGGCCTGCATCACCGTGCCTTCCACGCCGCCCTGGTCGGGACCGTAACGGAACAGCGCCGTGATCTCCCCGTCGGCGAACAGCGACGTGTAGAAGCGCATGGCCTCTTCTGCCTTGCCCTGGAACATCAGGAAGGTCGAGATCTGGCGGGGCATGGTTTCCTCCATCGGGTCGGGTTGGGCATCGGTGCCGGCTGCGCCGATGCCGACAGGATGGGGTATGCCTATTCCATCCCCACCAGCGCGCGTGAGAAGGCACGGGCCTCGAACGGACGCATGTCATAGACGCCTTCGCCCACGCCGATGGCATGGACGGGCAGCTTGAACTTCTCTGCCAGGGCCACCAGCACACCACCGCGGGCCGACCCGTCCAGTTTGGTCAGGATCAGGCCGTTGATGGCCACCATGTCCTTGAACACCTCGATCTGGCTATGTGCGTTCTGGCCCGTGGTGGCGTCCAGCGTCAACAGCGTGGTGTGCGGCGCCTCGGGGTTCAGCTTCTTGATGACGCGCACGATCTTACGCAGCTCTTCCATCAGGCCGGCCTTGTTCTGCAAGCGCCCGGCCGTGTCGATCAGCAGCACGTCCGCCCCGGCCTTCGTCGCCTGTTCCACCGCGTCATAGGCCAGCCCGGCCGCGTCGGCGCCTGTGTCGCGGGCCACGACGGGACAGCCCGTGCGCTCGCCCCAGACCTTCAACTGTGCCACGGCCGCCGCGCGGAACGTATCGCCGGCGGCCAGCCAGACGATCTTGCCCTCATCCCGGAACTGGCGGGCCAGCTTGCCGATGGTGGTCGTCTTGCCGGTGCCGTTGACGCCGACCAGAAGAATGATGTGCGGTTTCTTCGACGGGTCGATGACCAGCGGGCGGGCTACCGGCTCCACGATCTTCTGAAGCTCCGTGGCGAGATAGTCTTTTACCTCCTCGGCGGAGACCTCCTTGCCGAAGCGGGTCTTGGCCAGCCCCGCCGTCAGGCGGGCAGCCGTGACAGGGCCCAGATCGGCCCGGATCAGCAGTTCCTCCAGTTCCTCCAGCGCCTCGTCATCCAGCTTCTTCTTCGTGAAGATGCCGGTGATGCCGTCGGTCAGGCGGCTGGTGGACTTGGACAGCCCGTCCTTCAGGCGGGAGAACCAGCTTTTCTTCTCCGGCTTGTCCTCCAGTTCCGGCAGCAGGGCGACCGCCAGGGGGGAAGGCAGCGGGACGGGGGGGGGAACAGGGGTGGGGGCAGCCACCACGATCTCTTCTGCCATCGTCCCATCCACCGCCGTTTCCAGCGGTGCCGGAGCCGCCTGCGCATCCCCGGCCGGCCCGACAGGGTCGGCTGCGGGTTGATCAACCGGTGGTGTGATCTCCGGCTGGGGCGGCGGGGCGGGGGCCGGCTGGGGTGCGGGCGGGGTGGCCGGCTTCTTCTTGAACCAGTTCAGCATGGGTCGATGGCTCGCGCGGTCAATTGCGTCCCGGCCACACCGGTGATGATGCAGCGGATGATCGTTCCGGGTTCATAATGATCCGCCATGGCCACTTCGGCAAAGCCTTCATTCCGGCCAAGGCCCCGGCGTTCAATCAGTACGTTGGCGGAACGACCCGCCTGTGCGGCCAGATAGCGCGCCACCTGCACGGTGCCGGCCGCGCGCAGCCGGGCTGCGCGCTCCTTGCGGACGGGGCCGGGGACCTGGGGCATCTTGGCGGCGGGGGTGCCGGGGCGGGGGCTGTAGGGGAAGACGTGCAGCCAGGTCAGGCCGCATTGCTCCACGATGTCCAGGCTGTTCTGGAACATCGCCTCCGTCTCGGTCGGGAAGCCGGCGATGATGTCGGCGCCGAACACCATGTCGGGGCGCAGGCGGCGCGCCCTGTCGGCGAAGGCGATGGCGTCGGCGCGCAGGTGCCGGCGCTTCATCCGCTTCAGGATCATGTCGTCCCCGGCCTGCAGGGACAGGTGCAGGTGAGGCATCAGACGTGGCTCCTCGGCCACCAGACGCCAGAGGTCGTCATCCATCTCCACCGCATCCAGGCTCGACAGGCGCAGGCGCGGCAGGTCGGGCACCAGTGCCAGCAACCGGCGGACCATCTGCCCCAGCGACGGCTTGCCCGGCAGGTCCGCGCCATAGGAGGTGACATCCACCCCGGTCAGCACGACTTCGTTGTAGCCCGCTTCCACCAGGGCGCGGACCTGGGACACGATCTCCCCCACCGGTACCGACCGGGAATTGCCGCGGCCATAGGGGATGATGCAGAAGGTGCAGCGATGGTCGCAGCCGTTCTGCACCTGCACGAAGGCACGGGCGCGCCCCTCCATCCCCTGGATCAGGTGGCCGGCCGTTTCCTTCACGCTCATGATGTCGTTGACGACGACGCGCTCGGCATCCGCACCGCCGAACGCCGCCCAGGGGGCGGCCGTCAGCTTGGCATCGTTGCCCAGCACATGGTCGACCTCGCCCATGGCGGCGAAGGTCTCCGGGTTGACCTGGGCGGCACAGCCGGTGACGATGATCTTCGATGCCGGCCGTTCGCGGCGCAGGCGCCGGATGGTCTGCCGCGCCTGACGTTCTGCCTCCGCCGTCACGGCGCAGGTATTGACGATGACGACATCATCCAGCCCGGCCTGCCGCGCATGGGTGCGCATCACCTCCAACTCATAGGCATTCAGGCGGCAGCCGAAGGTGACCAGGGTCGGTTCGCCCAGCCCCCCGGTCACCTCCGGCGGGCCGCCTTCGCCACTTTCATGCACATGGGCTGTATCGGCCAGGGCCGTTCCGGCGGTATCGGTCAGGGCCGTTTCGACGCTCACAGCGCCTCTCCACCCAGCAGATCGGCGCCCAGCGTGCCGGCAAAGGATGTCGCGACGGGTCCCGTCATCAGGACATGGCCATCCTCACGCCATTCGATATCCAGCACCCCGCCATCCAGGGTGACGCAGACGCGCCGCCCCGTCACCAGACCCCGGCGGATGGCCGCCACGCCGACGGCGCAGGCGCCCGACCCGCAGGCATCGGTAATGCCGGCCCCGCGTTCCCAGACGCGCATGCGGACCGATGACGGTCCGGTCACGCTTGCCACCTCGATATTGGCGCGATCGGGGAAGAAGGGGTGGCGCTCCAACTCCGGGCCCCAGCGTGTCAGGTCCACATCTTCCGCGTCCGGCACGAAATGCACGGCGTGGGGGTTGCCCATGTTCACGGCGACGCCATCGGACAAGGGGCCGGCCGATGCCGGCAGATGCAGCGTGTCACAGGCTTCCGCCACGGGGATCTGCTGCCAGTCCAGCCGTGCCGGTCCCATATCCACCGTCACGGTGCCATCGGCATGCAGCCAGCAGCGCAGCAGGCCGGAAATGGTCTGTATCACCAGTTCGTCGCGCACCAGGCCCCGGCCAACCAGCGAGGCGACGCAGCGCGTGGCGTTGCCACAGGCCCCGGCCTCGCTACCATCGGGGTTCAGGATGCGCATGAAGATGTCTGCCGCCGTGTCCTGCGGTGGTTCGATCAGGATCAGCTGGTCGAAACCCACCCCGCGCCGGCGGTCGCCAATGGCAACCACCTGCGTCGCCGTCAGGGGGACGGGCCGGTTGCGGGCATCGATGACCACGAAATCGTTGCCCAGCCCATGCATCTTCAGGAATTGTATCGTCATGGGCTTTATATAAGCCCCCGCTGCCCCAGCGTAAATGTCTGCTGGGGACGGGGCGGGGATGCAAGGGGCGGGGATGCAAGGGGCGGGCGGGCACCTGCCCGCCACCTGCTGACCGCAACGGCCTACCAGCGGTAACGCAGCCCGCCATGGAAGGCCCGCCCTGTGCCGGCATTGAATATCTGCGACGCGGGGCCGGCCGTGCCGGCGATGGCGACGCTGGAGATATAGTGCCTGTCGGTCAGGTTGCGGCCTTCGACATAGCCGGACCAGCCGCTGCCGGTATCGTAGCCGACCCGGAAATTCAGCAGGGCATAGGACCCGATGGTCAGACTGTTGTCATTGTCTGCATAGTAATGGCCGGGCGCCCATTCGACATTCGGTCCCGCATAGAACCCTTCCGGATGCTTGTAGAGCAGTTCGGCGCGCAGGAAATGCCTGGGCACCCCCGGCAGGCGGTTGTCACCATAGAGGGCGTCCCCGTCGAAGAAGAAGTCATTATAAGTATAGGCGAGGTTCAGCATCACGCGGTCATCGGCCACGCCAGCCGATTTCAGGAGGACGGCCTCCAGCCCGGCCTCGATCCCCTGATGGACGGTGCTGTCCACGTTGACGACGCTGCAGGCCGCCCAGGGCGCCGTGGTCAGGCATTGCAGCTCGTTCCTGATCTCCGCACGGTAGAGTGTGATATCCCAGGCCACATCCTCCCGCCCGCCGCGGGTGCCGATCTCATAGGTCGTGGCGCGCTGGGCCGTCAGGTTGGAACTGGCCGGTGTGGCGAAGGAATTGGCGTCGTAGCTGGGCACCTCTGCACTGCGCGAGATGTTGGCGAAGGCCTGCCAGCCTGTATCGATGTCCCACAGCACGCCGACGCGCGGGCTCCACAGGTCATAGCTTTTGCGGCCCGACTGATCGCCGTTGGACAGGAACCGGTCGCGCCGGTCGCGGCTGGCGTGCAGGTACTGGACGCCGGCGATCAGCGACAGGTCGGGGCGGAGATGGAAGGCGTTTTCGGCATAGGCCGAAATATTCTCCGACTTGTCGAGCATGGAAGCGGCCACCGCGCCCTTAACGGCGCCCGACAGGTTGATATACTGCCTTGTATCGATCCGGCCGTTATGGATATTGGCGCCGATGGTCAGGCGGTTGCGGTGGTCGCCCAGCGACCGGTCGTCCACGGCACGCACGAAACCGCCATAGTCGTTCACCTTGAAATCCAGCCATTGGAAGATCGGGTGCATGACATGCCGGTGCTGGCCGAACAGGCCGAATTCGATCCGCGTCTGGTCCAGGCGCACCGTGGTCTTGTTGGCCAGGCGTACCGAGTTGATGTTGCGCTGCTGATCCTGGTCGATCCAGGCCGGGTGGGCGGCGCGCGGGGTTTCCAGCGCTTCCTGCTTCGTCATCTCGCCCGGGATGCGCTGACGGATGGAATTGGCATTCACATGGAAGCGGGTCTCCACGTCCGGCGAAATGCTGTAGCCGACATTGCCGCTGCCGCGCACCTGGTGGCCGTCGCTATGGTCGCGGTAACCGTCGGCATCCTGTCCCGACGCCGTGATGAAATAATCCAGCGCGCCCGACACGCCGCCGGTGCTGGCCTGTCCCTTGACGTAGCCGAAGCTGCCCACATCCAGGCGGCCGTCGAAGCGGGCGGCGTCGCGTCCCGTCGGAGTGACGAGGTTGATGGCCCCGCCCAGCGCGTTTGACCCGTACCGCAGGGCATTCGCACCCTTGAAGATTTCCACATGGCGATAGGCGCTGGGATCCACCTCGAACAGGTCGACCAGCCCGTCGGACATGTTCATGGGCACACCGTCCAGATAGATGGACAGCCCGCGATTGCCATAATTGCGCGACAGGCCGGAACCACGGATGGACAGGCGGGCATCGTCGCCGAAGCGCGGCTGCACGACGATGCCGGGCACATAGCCCAGAATGTCCTTGATGGTCTGGACGGGGCTGTTCTTGAAGGCGGTGTCGGGCACCACCTCCACGGCGCCGGCCGTGCGCCGGATGGCGGCCTCGGCCTCTTCGATGGCGCGGTTGCCGATCACGACGATGTCGCCCTCCGCGACGGGGCGGGCATCCTGCGCGACGGCAGGCGTGATGGCGAGGCCGAGCAGGGCGCTCGACGCCAGAAGCAGATTCTTCATGCTGACATATCCTTGGGGGCGCGCCCCCTTGCGGCCTTTCCCGAGGGGGCGAATGTTCAGGCGCGGGACGGGGCCGTCCCGGCAGCAGGCAGTCCGGATATCGGTCAGACAGGAAGGGGTGGTGCGCGCAGTGGTGGCCGCAGGCGTGCCGGTATCGATGGCGGGGCCGTCCGGGAAGGGCAGGGGCCCCTTGTGATGACGGGCTGAAGCAGCGCGAAGGCCAGGATCGCCGCGACTGCCGCCAGGGACAGCATGGACAGGGATGCAAAGGCGCAGGGCGTGCCCTGCGGGCTGGGCACCGGCTTGCCGTTATCCGCCTTGCCGGCGAGGTCCGCGGTCTTGGGACCGGCACCCCAGCAGATGCTCATGCCCAACTGGCCGTCCGGCGTGACCGGCATGAAGCCCGGCGGCACCATCAGCTTCATCGACAAGGCCAGCATCATGACGACGCCGGCCAGCAGCCGATGGTTCAGGAGGAAATGGCGGAGCGGATGCACGGTGGCGGCAGCCTCGGGGTCGGCGTTTCCATGGGGCGGATCAGGGAGGGACTACCCCATCACCCGTGCATAAATCCACCCGAAAAGGGTTCCGCAGTCTGGAAATGGCCGGCCGTTGCCGGGGCAAGGGTTACTTCCGGCCTTCGATCACCTTGAAGCCCTCCGCCTCCGCCACGGTGCGGCGCGATTTGAAATGTCCGTCGAAAACGGCTTCGTAAGGGAGGTGCTTGTTGGCGACCAGCAGCAGGGTGCCGCCCGTCCCCAGCGCCTCCGCCGCGCGGATGATGAACTGGCTGCCCAGCGTCACGTCGGTGGCCTTGCCGGCATGGAAGGGCGGATTGGTGATGATCCAGTCGAAACGCCCGCGCGGCAGGCCGGCCGTCACATCGGCCCAATGGTATTTCAGCACCGTGCCGCCGGCCAGGGGCGCCACATTGGTCGCGGCGGCGGCCAGCGACGCCGCATCGGCTTCGTAAAGATCCAGGCCTGCCACGCGGCCGGGTCCGGCGCGCAGCAATTCGGCCGAGAGATAGCCCCACCCGGCCCCCAGATCGGCGACCCGCCCCCGGATGGCGCCGGGGAACTGGGTGGCCAGCAGGCGGGAGCCGGCATCCACCTTGTTCCAGCCATGCATGCCGGGTCCGGCCATGAAGCCGGTGGCTTCCACCCGCCGCACGGTGGCCCCTTCCTGCCATTCGGCCAGAATGGCCGGGGGCGGCCCGGCCTGCTTCACGGTCCAGAAGACACGGGCATGATGCTTGGACAGGTTCTCCATCTCGCCGAAAGCCTGCCTGGCAGCCTTCATCAGACTGGCCACGCCGGTATCATTGTCGCCGCAACAGACCAGCAGCCCGCCGGGCTCCAGCGCCTCCCAGGCCTGCGCCATGGCGGCCAGGCTTTCAGCCTTGTGCTTGGTCATCAGGCACAGGCCGGTCCGGTACGGGCCGGCGGGCAGGTCGCGCACCACCTGGAACCCGGCCTGCACCAGCGCATCATGTGCCGGCTTGAACCCGGTGACGCAGATCAGGGGGCGGAGGTCCGGCGACAGGGCGCTGTCGGCCCCGGCGTTCAGGATGAAGCCGGTCCCCCGCGCGGGCAGGGGCAGCAGGCCGGTGGCGAACGGGTGGTGGATGGCTTTGGCGATCGACATGGCTGCCACGCCTATCCCATCTGCGACGCGCTGTCGAGCGGCGTGACCCGCCGGGCAAAAGCGTGTAGGCATGGAACCGCCGCCATGACCGCTCCTGCCATGACCAAACCCGTTCCGCGCCAGTTCCTCACCTTCGCCCTGATCGGGGTCGGGGGGCTGTTCGTCGATATGGCGGCGCTGGCCGTGGCGCTGCATCTGTTGGGGCTGGACCCCTATGGCGGCCGCGTCTTCTCCTATCTCATGGCGGCCACCTTCACCTGGTACATGAACCGGCAATATACCTTCGCGGGTGTCAGCCGGCGTGGGGCGTTGCGGCAATGGTTGCGGTTCCTGGCGGCCAATGCCGTCGGGGCGCTGGTCAATTACGCCGTCTATGTGGTGGTCCTGCAACTGGGCGGGCCCGTCATTGCCTGGGTCGGCCTGTGGCCGGCGGCGCTGGCGGCGCTTCTGCCCTATGCCGGGGTGGCGGCCGGCAGCGTCTCGGGGCTGGTGTTCAACTTTGTCTTGTCCAGGCGTCTGGTTTTCCGCCAATCCCGTTAGGAAACGCGGGTCCTTCCCCGTCCTTTCAGCCGGTGACGCCCCACGGCCCACGTAGCGGTGCTTGCATCCCCCATGCTATGGATGGGCGGAAACAAAGATCGGGGGAGCGTTTCGGGGAATGCCGTCGGCGCGGTTCTATCGGTGGATGACCTGGGGCTTGACCCTGGCGCTGGTCACCGGTGCGGGTGCCATGGTCTGGCACGAAACCAGGACCTCGCGCCTGCAGGCGGAGGTGCTGGCCCGTTATGGTCGGGACCTGACCTGGCAACTGGAGCCCGGCCCCAACCCCGATATCCGGTTTCCCGGCCCCGGCCCCTATGACCAGCGCCTGGGCTATGCCGGCATCCCGGGCTTCGTGGAGCGGCTGGTGGCCGCCAACTACCGCGTGGACCTGCAGGCGCGGCCCAGTCCGGCCCTGCGCGATTACATGGATTTCGGCGGATTCGCCCCCTATGCGGAGAAGACGGCCGGCGGCCTGTCGATCCGCGACCCGCACGGTCACCCCCTGTTCGACGCGCGCTATCCGGAGCGCACCTATGCCGGGTTCGGGGAAGTGCCCAGGCTGGTGGCTGATACGCTTCTGTTCATCGAGAACCGGGAGCTGTTGGACCCGACCCATCCGCATCGCAACCCGGCCGTGGAATGGGACCGGTTTGCCCTGGCCCTGGCCAATATCCCGTTGAAACTGGTCAATCCCGACAATCCGCGGGCCGGCGGTTCCACCCTGGCCACGCAGATCGAGAAATACCGGCATTCGCCTGAAGGCCGCACGGGCAGCGGCATGGAAAAGCTGCGGCAGATGATGTCGGCTTCCGTCCGCGCCTACAAGGGCGGGCCGGACACGACACGGGCCCGCCATCAGATCCTGGTCGATTACCTGAATTCCACGCCGCTGTCCGCCCGGCCCGGCATGGGCGAGGTGAATGGCCTGGGCGACGGGCTGTGGGCCTGGTACGGCACCGATTTCGCCCTGGCCAACCGCATCCTGCGCGACCGTCCGCGGACGGAGGAGGATCTTCAGCTCCAGGCCGTCGTTTACAAGCAGGTGTTGAGCCTGCTGCTGGCCCAGCGCCGGCCATCTGCCTATCTGGGCACGGGCACCGGCCGGCAGGCGCTGAACGAACTGGCCAACGGCCATCTGCGCCTTTTGGAGCGGTCGGGCATCGTGCCGGCACCCCTGGCAGACGCGGCGCGCTTCTTCCCCCTGCGATTCCGGGCCGAGCCGCCTTCCATGCCGGAACCCAGCTTCGTGGAACAGAAGGCGACCAACGCCATCCGCTCCCGCCTGCTGGGCATGCTGGGTGTCCCCAGCCTCTACGCGCTGGACAGGCTGGACCTGGCTGTGGACACCACGCTGGACCAGCCGACCCAGGCGCGCGTCACGCAGACATTGCGCAAGCTGGCCGATCCCGTGCAGGCCGCCGCCCTGGGCCTGGTCGGCGAGCGGTTGCTGAACCAGGCCGATCCGGCCCGCATCGTCTATTCGGTCACCCTGTTCGAGCGCACGGCGGACGCCAACCTTGTGCGGGTGCAGGTCGATACGCTGCCCCAGCCGCTGGACCTGAACGAGGGGGCGAAGCTGGATCTCGGCTCCACGGCCAAGCTGCGAACGCTGGTGACCTATCTGGAGATCATCGCCAAGCTTCACGACCGCTATGTCGGGCGGGAGACCTATGAACTGGATGCCGCGGCCCTGGATGCGCCGGACCGGCTGACGCAATGGGTGTTGCGCACCATGTCGGCCCAGCCGGGCCTGGGCATTGCGGGCCTGCTCGACCTGGCGATGCAGCGCCCCTATTCGGCCAGCCCGGCGGAGCGCTTCTTCACCGGCGGCGGGCTGCACAGCTTCGGCAATTTCGACAGGCTGGACGATGGAAAGGTGATCAGCGTGGCGGAGGCGTTCCGCCATTCCGTCAATCTGGTCTTCATCCGCATGATGCGGGACATCGCCAACCATTACATCGCGGAAGGCCCCGACAACCGCACCGACCTGATGGATGATCCCCGCCATCCGGCGCGCCGCACCTATCTGTCGCAGTTCGCCGACCAGGAGGGCAGCACCTTCCTGAACCGGTTCTGGTCGACCTATCAGGGGCTGGAGCCGGCCGCCGCCCTGGACAAGCTGGCCGGACGCATCCGGCCCCTGCCGGACCGGTTGTCCGTGATCTTCCGCTCGGCGCTGCCCAACGCGCCCGTGCAGGACCTGGCGCGCTTCCTGGACCGGCACATGCCGGCCGGCGGGCCGCCGGAAGCGCAGGTCCGCGCGCTTTACGACCGCTACGCTCCCGACAACTGGTCGCTGAACGACCGCGGTTATATCGCCGGCGTGCATCCGCTGGAACTGTGGCTGGTATCCTATCTCCAGGACAGCCCCGCATCCCAGCGCCGCGACATGCTGAAGGATAGCAGCGAGTCGCGGCAGGAAAGCTATAACTGGCTCTTTTCCTCCCGGTCCAAGCGGGCACAGGACACGCGCATCGGTATCGTGCTGGAGGAGGAGGCGTTCACCCGCATTCATGAGGAATGGCAGCGTCTGGGCTATCCGTTCGGCAGGCTGGTGCCCAGCTATGCCACCTCCATCGGCAGTTCGGCCGACCGGCCGGGGGCCCTGGCCGAACTGATGGGCATCATCCTGAATGATGGTGTCCGGTTGCCCACCCTGCGCGTCAACCGCCTGCATTTCGCCAGCGCCACCCCGTATGAGACCAGTTTCGTGCCGGCCAGCCTGCTGGACAGGGCCGAACAGGTGATGGCGCCGGAAGTGGCGCGCGTGGTTCGCCGGCACCTGCGCGATATCGTGGACAATGGCACGGCCCGGCGTGTGAAGGGTGCCTTCACGGCCGCCGACAGCGCGGAAATCCCCGTCGGCGGCAAGACCGGCACGGGCGACCACCGGTTCGAACGCTACGGTCCTGGCGGCGTGGTGCTGGAAAGCCGTGTCGTCAACCGCACGGCCACGTTCGTCTTCTATATCGGTGACCGGTTCTTCGGGGTGATCACGGCCCATGTTCACGGGCCGGAGGCGGCGGAATACCGCTTCACGTCCGCCCTGCCGGCACAGTTGCTGAAAATCCTGGCGCCGGCACTCAATCCGTTGCTGAACGACGATACGCAGACGGCCGACCGGGGACGATAGGACCGGCCCGATTCCCCCCTGCTTTTTTCCCGACGGGCCGCGGGCCCCGCAATCGGCTGCCCGCGGGCCGGCTATCGGATGGGGTATGCCCATTTGGCCGTGCGGGCGGGGACGCAGGCGGCGGGCGGCACTGGCCACCACCACCCCCGTTATCCACAATCAATCCACAGGAGCGGGCCTTTCCCCCCGGTTCCATTGTGCTAGGTTAGGGCATCCACCCCCTACATCTAGTGTTGGTGCCATGTCCTCCCTGCTGACGCCCAATCCGGTCTACAAGCCCTTCCGCTACCCCTGGGCCTATGAGGCCTGGCTCACCCAGCAGCGCATCCATTGGCTGCCGGAGGAAGTGCCCCTGGCCGATGACGTCAAGGATTGGCGCAACAACCTGTCCGATGCCGAACGGAACCTGCTGACCCAGATTTTCCGCTTCTTCACCCAGGCCGATGTCGAGGTGAACAATTGCTACATGCGGCACTATAGCCGCGTGTTCCAGCCGACCGAGGTCTGCATGATGCTGGCGGCCTTCTCCGCCATGGAGACGGTGCATATCGCGGCCTACAGCCATCTGCTCGACACGATCGGCATGCCCGAGGTCGAATATTCCGCCTTCCTCCACTATAAGGAGATGAAGGACAAATATGATTACATGCAGGAGTTCAACGTCGACAGTAAAAAGGACATTGCCAAGACCCTGGCCGTGTTCGGCGCCTTTACCGAAGGGCTCCAGCTTTTTGCCAGCTTCGCCATCCTGATGAATTTCCCGCGGTTCGGGAAGATGAAGGGCATGGGCCAGATCGTGACCTGGTCGGTGCGTGATGAAAGCCTGCATACGCAGTCGATCATCCAGTTGTTCAAGACCTTCATCAGCGAAAACCCCGAGGTCTGGGACGAGGAATTCCAACGCGAACTCTACAAGGCGTGCGAGACCATCGTGCACCACGAGGATGCCTTCATCGACCTGGCGTTCGAGATGGGGGCGGTGAAGGGCCTGGAAGGCGAGGATGTGAAGAAATATATCCGCTATATCGCCGACCGTCGTCTGGCCCAGCTCGGCCTGCAGCCCATCTACAAGACAGACAAGAATCCGTTGCCGTGGATGGATGCCATCCTGAATGGCGTGGAACATACGAACTTCTTCGAGAACCGGGCCACGGAATATTCGAAGGCCGCCACGAAGGGTTCCTGGGAAGACGCTTTCGCGGATTGAGCATCGGTACGTACCGATGACCGGGGCGGCCTTTTGCGGGGCCGCCCTTTTTTATGGCGATTCTTGATGCGGGCGTTTCAGCGGTTCTAGGCCGGTTGCCGGAAAAGATAACCTATCCTTGCGGATGAGGTGGAAGCCCTTCCCGGTGGATCGATGGCAGTTATCCTGTTGTCATGAAAAACACTTTGGGCATACCGCATAGGCTTAGGTCAGGGACGGTCGGCTGGACGTTTTCCCGGCCCGGATGGCTTCTGCCCGGTCTGGGCATCGCCATGGCCCTGGCCATGTCCTTCATCATCATGGCCCAGATTTATCTGGATCGCGGTAACGCCCGTATCCGGGCCGAAGCCGAGGCGACCAACCTTGGCAGTGCCATCGCCGGTGATATCGACCGCCACCTGAACCTGTTCCAATTCCTTCTGGGAACCCTGCGCGATACGATCACATCGCCGGCCTTCAGCCAGATACCGCCGGAATTGCGGGAACGGTTCCTGTTCGAACATTCCGCCATACCGCACGAAATGGGCGTGCTGTTCGTAACGGATGCAACGGGCACGATCATGATGGGGGCCGGGGATGGGCTGGTGACGGGCGAAAGCCGGAGCTGGCGGCCCTATTTCGATCATCATCGCCGCCGGAATGATCGTGACCTGCTGATTTCCGGTCCCTATCTGGCCCTGTCGACGGGAGAGCCCGTGCTCATGCTGTCGATGCGGGTCAGCGGTCCGGATGGGTCGTTCCAGGGTGTCGTTGCCGCCTCCATGCGTCTGGAATATTTCGACAGTCTGTTCGCCGACATCACCCTGCCGCCCAATGCCAGCGTCACCCTGCTGCTGAATGGTAGCACCGTGCTGGCCCGCAAGCCGGCCCTTCCGGAAGCAGACGCGGTGATCACCCGGCAGGAAACGGTACTGCTGCCGATTGCAGGCGCCGTGCGATCCGGCCGTCCACAAGCCAGCCGTGTCGATGATCATCTGGTGATCACCACGCCTGTGACCCAATGGCCCTTGCGGCTGGAACTGGCCAAGCCGCTGCACGACATCTATCAGGACTGGCGCGCCAACGCGCTGACCGTGGGTTTTACGGCCGCAGCCCTGCTAGTCGGCTTCGTCACCCTGATCATCAAGGCGCACCTGGATGCCCTGCAGCGCAGCCGGGCTAAAGCCGAACTGGCGGAGGCGAACAGCCGGCTGGAACAATTGGCGACGACCGATCCGTTGACGGGTATCGCCAACCGCCGCATGTTCGACGACCTTATGCGCCGCGAGCAGGCCCGGATATCGCGCAAGCCGCACGACACCGTGGTGATGATGATTGATATCGACCTGTTCAAGCCCTTTAACGACACCTACGGTCACGGGGCCGGCGACGCAGCATTGCGTTCTGTGGCACAGGCTATCGCGGCGGCCGTGCCGCGCGGCGGTGACACCGCAGCCCGTCTGGGGGGCGAGGAATTTGGTGTGCTGCTGACCGACACCGACATGGCGGGCGCCATCACCGTGGCCGAGCGGGTGCATGAACTGGTGGCCGCCATCGGCATCCGGCACGGCGGCAGCCCGCACCAGCATGTCACCGTGTCCATCGGTCTGGCAGGGACCTTTGGTCAGCCGGAGGGCACGACCCTGGAGCAGTTGCTTACACTGGCCGACCGCGCTCTCTATGATGCCAAGCGCAACGGGCGCAACCGCATCGAAATACACCGCCCGCCGGTACCCAGCCTGATACTGGGGGCGGCGGTGTGATCGTCCGGGGCGGATCAGCCGCGATGTCGCAGAAAGAAGATGCGGGCCTGGCTGTAGTCGCGGTGATCCAGCGGATCAAAACCCGGCGGAGGCGCAAAGGCATCGGTTGAAGCCACTTCTACGCAGACCAGGGCGCCCGGTGCCAGCCAGCCGGCTGCCGACAGCGCGGACAGGGCCGGCGGTGCCAGTCCCTGGCCATAGGGCGGGTCCAGAAAGGCCAGACCGGCGGCAAAGGGGGCGGCGGGAGGGCGTCCCGCATCGCCCAGCACGAAGCGGCACTCTCCCGTTTCGCCCAGCATTTCCGCATTGCGCCGCGCCATGTCCAGTGATGGCCGCGCCCGGTCCAGAAAGGCGGCGCGGGCGGCCCCCCGCGACAATGCCTCCAGCCCCAGGGCGCCGGTGCCGCAGAAGGCGTCCAGTACATCCGCCCCTTCCAGCGCGTCGCCGCCATCCGCCATCCAGTCACCATGCGACAGGATGTTGAACAGGGATTGTCGTGTGCGGTCGCTGGTGGGGCGCACATCGGGACCCGACGGTGCCTCCAGCCGGCGCCCGCGATGCCTACCGGCGACGATCCGCACGCGGGCCCCCCTTCGATGCCGGCCGGGCCGGCTTGCCGCCGGGCGACGGCTTCACGGGGGTGCTGGCCGTTTTCGCGGGGGCGGGGCGGGCACTGCGCCGGGGGGCGGGCGCATCGTCGGCAATGTCGCCCTTGGCCAGCACGCGGTCCAGCTTGGCCACGGCACGGCGGGCGCTCTCGCTGAGTTGTGCGGCGGGGCCGCGCTTCGCGGGCTTCGGTGCCTCCACCTCGTCCCGTGGTGCAGCGGGCTTGCGGGCGGGGGCCGGCTTGGCGCGTCCGCCCACCAGCCGTTCCACGCTGTCGCGGGCCTTGGCGGCCGACGGCTTGCGGCCGCCCTTGGTCGCGCCGGCGGGCGCGGCCGGGGCCATGGCCTTGGGCAGGCGGTCATAGCGCATGCGCGGGGCGGCGGCGGGCTGGCCGGCGCTCTCCGTTGTTCCCTCTTCCTGCCCTTCGGGGAAGAAGGCGGGGATCTGGTCGCGCAGCACGCGCCGCGGCACCTCCTCCACGGCGCCCCGTTCCAGCTTGCCCAGCTGGAACGGGCCATAGGCGACGCGGATCAGGCGGCTGACGGGCAGGCCCAGCCATTCAAAGACGCGGCGGACCTCGCGGTTCTTGCCTTCACGCAGGCCCACGGTCAGCCAGGAATTATAACCGACGGTGCGGTCGATCACAGTTTCGATAGGGCCATAGGCAAGCCCCTCCACCACCACGCCCTCGGCCAGCTTGCGCATGGTTTCCGGTGTCGGCACACCATGCACGCGGATGCGGTACCGGCGCAGCCAGCCCGTGGCCGGCAGTTCCAGGTGCCGGGCCAGCGCACCGTCATTGGTCAGCAGCAGCAGCCCTTCCGACGACAGATCCAGCCGGCCGACGGAGATCACGCGCGGCATGTGCGCCGGCAGATGGTCGAACACCGTGGCCCGGCCCTTTTCGTCACGCGCGGACGTCACCAGCCCCTCGGGCTTGTGATAGCGCCACAGGCGCGTCGGTTCCGGTTCCCCGACATTCTGGCCGTCCACCTGGATACGATCGCCGTCACGCACCAGGAAGGCGGCGGTGTCCAGCACCCTGCCATTCACGCGCACCCTGCCGTCGGCGATCCAGCGCTCCGCATCGCGCCGGGAACAGACACCGGCGCGGGCAAGCCGCTTGGCGATGCGCTCCCCACCCGGCAGGTTGGTGGCGTCATCCGTTTCGGCATCATCGGTGCCGTCTTCGACAGGCACCTGACGCAGGGGGTCATAGGAATTCTGGGACATGGGGCCGGAGATTACGCGCAAAGCCCCCCGCCCCGCAAGCGGGCCCCGGCTTGACGGGCGCGACCGTCCCATGCAGCCTTGCGCACATCATGACCGATCCCCGTTTCCGCCCGTCGCCCATGGATATCGCCTTTGCCGAAGCCGCGGCCGCGGCCGTTCGCGGCGAGGTGCCGGTGGGTGCCGTCATCATCGACCCGGCCACGGGGCGCGTGCTGGCTGCCGCCGGCAACCGGACGGAGGAACTGTGCGATCCCACGGCCCATGCAGAGGTGCTGGCCATCCGGCAGGCCGCGGCATTGCTGGGCAGTCCGCGCCTGCCGGGGCTGGATCTTTATGTGACGCTGGAGCCCTGTGCCCTGTGCGCGGCATCGATCAGCTTCGCCCGGCTGCGGCGGCTCTATTTCGGGGCCTATGATCCCAAGGGGGGGGCCGTGGATCATGGCCCGCGCTTTTTCCAGCAACCGACCTGCCACCATGCGCCCGACCATTATGGCGGCCTGGGGGAGGGCAGGGCGGCTGCCCTGCTGCGCGATTTCTTCAAGGACCGGCGCCAGGCCGGTCCCCGGACGGAGGTGACGTGATGAATGACCAGCCCTTTCCCGCAATCATCGCCCTGGCCGACCCCGGTCCGGCGCCCGAAACCTACCGCCCCGCGTCGGACCGGTTGCTGGGCGGCGATCCCGTGCAGACCGTCAGCAACCGGTTCAGCAGCACCGATGGCCGCTTCAACTGCGGTATCTGGACGGGCGCCGTCGGCGCCTGGCGCGTCGTCTTCACGGAGAACGAGTTCTGCCATCTGCTGGAAGGGCTGGTCGTGGTGACGGGCGATGACGGTTCCAGCCGCACCTTCAGGGCTGGCGACGCCTTCATCATGCCGGCCGGCTTCACCGGCGTCTGGGATATCAGGGAGCCGGCGCGCAAATATTACGCGGTCTACGAGTAACCGTGGCTCAACCATCCACCAGTTCGATTCGGAGCCGTCATTTGCGAGGGGGAGCGATCCGGGCGTTGTGCTCTTATATACCCAAATGACCAGAGAATCCTCGAAATCTCTTGTTTAAGCCTCTGAAAATCAAGGAAAATGTGAGATCTCTCCTGGGATTCTCTGAGGGCAGCGGTGTACCTTAGGCCCGGTGATCGCAACCGATCACCGGCCTCAACCGCCGCCGCCCACATTCGTGGGCTTGGCTACGCCCCCACGGCCGCCTTCCCCTCCACCCCCAGCGCCTTCAGCGCCGTGGCCACGATGTCGCGGGCGGTCAGGCCGGCTTGCTCGTATTGCTTCGCCGGACTGTCATGATCCTGATAGGTGTCGGGCAGGACCATGGGGCGGACCTTGCAACCCAGATCCAGCAGGCCGCTGGTCGCCAGGTGGTGCAGCACATGGCTGCCGAAGCCGCCGATGCTGCCTTCCTCGATGGTGATCAGCACCTCATGGTCCCGGACCAGCCGTTCCACCAGTTCCATGTCGATGGGCTTGGCGAACCGGGCATCGGCGACGGTGGTGGACAGACCGAGGGCGGCCAGATCTTCTGCCGCCTTCTGCGCCTCCGCCAGACGCGCCCCCAGTGACAGGATGGCGACCTTCGATCCTTCGCGGATGACACGGCCCTTGCCGATGGCCAGGGGCAGGCCCTGTTCGGGCATTTCCACGCCCACGCCTTCGCCGCGCGGATAGCGCACGGCGATGGGGCCGGCATCATGGGCGGCACAGGTTGCCACCATATGCACCAGTTCCGCCTCGTCCGCCGCGGCCATCACCACCATGTTGGGCAGGCAGGCCAGATAGGCCACGTCGAAGGCGCCGGCATGGGTGGCCCCATCGGCCCCGACCAGGCCGGCGCGGTCGATGGCGAAGCGCACGGGCAGGTTCTGCAATGCCACGTCATGGACCAACTGGTCATAGCCGCGCTGCAGGAAGGTGGAATAGATGGCGCAGAAGGGCTTGAACCCCTCGGTGGCCATGCCGGCCGCGAAGGTCACGGCGTGCTGTTCGGCGATGGCCACGTCGAAGCTGCGCTTGGGGAATTTCTGCTCGAACAGGTCCAGCCCGGTGCCCGACGGCATGGCAGCCGTGATGGCGACGATCTTCTCGTCCCTGGCGGCTTCCTTGATCAGGCTTTCGGCGAAGACACGGGTGTAGGACGGGGCATTGGCCTTGGGCTTGGCCTGGGTGCCCGTGATCACATCGAATTTGCCCACGGCGTGCAGCTTGTCGGCCGATGCCTCGGCCGGGGCGTAGCCCTTGCCCTTCTGCGTCACGCAATGGATCAGGACGGGGCCACCTGTCGGATCGTCGCGGACATTTTCCAGGACCGGCAGCAGATGGTCCAGATTATGGCCGTCGATGGGCCCGACATAATAGAAGCCCAGTTCCTCGAACAGCGTGCCGCCGGTCACCATGCCCCTGGCATATTCCTCCGCCCGGCGGGCGGCGTTCAGCAGGGGGCGGGGCAAGTGTTCGGCCACCTGCTTGGAGAAATCCCGGAACCCGCGGTAGGATTTGGAGGAGATCAGCCGCGACAGATAGCCCGACAGCGCGCCCACAGGCGGCGCGATGGACATGTCGTTGTCATTCAGGATGACGACCAGCCGCGATTGCAGGGCACCAGCATTGTTCATGGCTTCATACGCCATGCCGGCCGACAGGGCCCCGTCGCCGATGACGGCCACGACATTGTTGGTCCGCCCGGCCAGATCGCGCGCGGCCGCCATGCCCAGCCCGGCGGAGATGGAGGTGGAGCTGTGCGCCGTGCCGAACGGGTCGTACTCGCTCTCCGACCGCTTGGTGAAGCCGGAAAGGCCGCCGCCCATGCGCAGGGTGCGGATACGGTCGCGCCGCCCCGTCAGGATCTTGTGCGGATAGGCCTGATGGCCCACATCCCAGATCAGCCGGTCGTCCGGCGTGTCGAAGCAGTAATGGATGGCGACGGTCAGCTCCACCACCCCCAGTCCGGCGCCCAGATGGCCACCCGTCACCGACACCGCGTCGATGGTTTCCTGCCGCAACTCATCGGCAAGCTGGCGCAATTGCGTGGGTGCCAGCCGGCGCAGATCGGCGGGGATATTGACCTGGTCCAACAACGGCGTCTTCGACTGGGACATGGTCCCTTCCTCTTTTTCTGTTTCCACCAGCGCCCCTTGAACGCCGGGCACCGCCGGTCTGCGGCCCCCGGGTGTCATCCGCGATGGCGGCTGCCCTTATGCACGCCGCTCGACCACATAATGCGCCACCTGACGCAGCATTTCAGCCCGGTCCCCGAATATCTCCAGGTGCTGGGCCGCCTGACCGGCCAGCCGGCGCGCCTGGTCGCGGGCCCGCTCCACGCCCAGGATGGACACGAATGTGGCTTTTCCTGCGACGTTGTCCCTGCCCACGGGCTTGCCCACCTCTTCCTGGCTGCCTTCGACATCCAGCAGGTCGTCGGCAATCTGGAAGGCCAGGCCCAGATCGTGGGCATAGGCCTGCAGCGCATGGTGCTGCGGCGAGCCGGCCCGGCCCAGAATGGCGCCGGCCACGGCGGAAAAGGCGATCATCTCCCCCGTCTTCAGGCGCTGGAGCCGCGTGATGGCCCCGATATCCAGTGGTGTCGTCTCCGCGATCAGGTCCAGCATCTGTCCGCCGACCATGCCCCTGGGCCCGGCGGCCTTGGCCAGACCGGCCACAAGCCGGCAGCGCACCTGTGCATCCTCATGCGTTTCGGGATTGGCCAGAATCTCGAACGCCTGGGTCAGCAATGCGTCGCCGGCCAGGATCGCCGTCGCCTCATCGAATTCCAGATGCACCGTCTTGCGGCCCCGCCGCAACTCGCTGTCGTCCATGGCCGGCAGATCGTCATGGATCAGGCTGTAGCAATGGATGAACTCCACCGCGGCGGCCGTGCGCAGCGCACAGGCCGGGTTCACCCCGAACATGCGGGCGCTTTCCATCACCAGGAAGGGCCGCAGCCGCTTGCCTCCGCCCAGGCAACCATAGCGCATGGCGTCGAACAGCCGCGCTTCCATGAGGCTGGTGCGGGGCAGCAGCACCTCGATGGCGGCTTCCACCTGTTCGACGGTATCCGCCATGGCGGTGGTCAATGTCTTGGGCAATGACGGCATCAAGGGGACCTCAATCCAGGCGGGCAGGTTCGGCGCTGATGGTGCCATCGGCGGCGATGGTGATGCGGTCCACCTTGGCCTGCGCCTCGCGCAGCTTGGCTTCGCAATGCCGTTTCAGCCAGGTGCCGCGTTCGTAAGACTGGATGGCGTCGTCCAGCTTGGCCTTGCCCTCCTCCAACTGGCGGACGATCCGCTCCAGCTCGGCAAGCGCATCTTCGAAGGAGAGCGCGGCGATATCGGGGGGCAGGGTCTGGTCGGTCATGGCATCGCATTGGCTTTCGGAAGGCCGGACTGTATGTCCCCCGGCCCGCCGGTTCAAGTGCCACGCATGGCCGAAGGCGTCAGGCCACCATCAGGGTCTTTACATGTGCGGCCGTCGCACTGGCCAGCGCGCGCAGGTCGTACCCACCCTCCAGCACGGAAACGATGCGGCCGCGGGCATGGCGGTCCGCCACCTCGATCAGTTTGCCTGTGACCCAGACAAAATCATCGTCTGTCAGGTCCAGCCCCCCGACCGGGTCGCGCATATGGGCATCGAACCCGGCGGAAATCATCAGCAGGTCGGGCCGGAAGGCATCCAGCGCCGGGATCATCTGGGCCTGGATGGCATGGCGGAATTCGGGGCTGCCGGACATGGGCGGCAGGCAGGCATTCACGATATTCCCGAAATCGCCTTTCTCCCGCACGGACCCCGTGCCGGGATAAAGCGGCCATTGGTGGGTGGAGCCATAGAACAGGTCCGCGTCGTGCTGGCAGAAGGTTTGTGTGCCATTGCCGTGATGCACATCGAAATCGACGATGGCCACCCGTTGAACGCGATGGATGGCACGGGCATGGGCCGCCCCGACCGCGATATTATTGAACAGGCAGAAGCCCATCGCCTGGTCAGGCTCGGCATGGTGGCCGGGCGGGCGCACGGCGCAGAACGCATTGCGCGCCTGTCCCCCGCACACGGCATCGACGGCGGCGACCACGGCGCCCGCCGCCCGCAGGGCGGCCGTGCCCGTGCCGGGCGACAGCACGGTGTCGGCATCGATGCTGCCATGGCCTTGGGCCGGAATGGCATCCAGCAGGGCCGTGACATGGGCCGCGGGATGCACGCGCTCCAACTGTTCGCGGGTGGCCAGCGGCGCGTCGCGCCGGTCCAGGAACATGAAGACCTCGTCCTCCAGCGCCGACAGCACGACGCGCAGCCGGTCGGCGCATTCGGGATGGCCATAGCCCGTGTCATGTTCAAGGCAGTCGGAATGCGAGAAAAGCAGCGTGTTCATCCGGCGTCACGTCCCCCTGGTCGGTTCTCCGCCCGCCTGATTAACGCCGGCGGGCACGCCAGGATATCATGGGGGCGGATGCCGGTCGTCGTCATTGCGGCAGATCATCAGGCCGGCGCATGGCCGCCTCGCCGTATGCGAAAACGTGTCGCATCACCGCCGGCCGCCGGCCCCAAGGCATCGGTGCCCAGCAGGATGTGTCCGCCTTCCCGGCAGAAGGTGGCGAAATCCTTCTGTGCCGCCTTGTCTGTGGCGGTCACGTGCAGAATCTGGCCCGGCTGCATGGCGCGCAGCGCCTTGGCCGCACGCAGCACCGGCATGGGGCATTTCAGGCCCGTGCAGTCCAGCGTGAGGTCGGCTTGCATGCCGGTGCTGTCCATCTGACCGTTTCCCTGGCTGGAATTTTATCGTCCCGGCGGGCTTGACGCCCTGCCCCCGCGATACAGTTAAAGCCCTATGAATGCGCCTGTCCTGCCTGTCAAGACCACCGATGCGGCCGCCCTGCTGAAGGCAATGGGCAATGAACGACGCCTGTGCGTGCTGTTGCATCTTGCCGAAGGCGAGAAGGCGGTGGGCGAACTGGAAACCCTTGTCGGCCTGTCACAATCGGCGCTGAGCCAGCATCTGGCCCTGCTGCGGCTGGAGGGTATGGTCCAGACCCGCCGTCAGGCGCAGACCATCTTCTACAGCCTGCGGGGGGAGGCGGTGACCGCCGTCCTGTCCCTCCTGGCGCGTATCTATCCGGTCGATGCCGATCCCATGGCCGACGATGGTCACGCCGCACCGGCGCCGATCAGGCGTCCGGCCGCGGCCGCTGGCATGGGCCGGCCGTAAAGGAAGCCCTGCAGGAAGCCGCAGCCCAGACGCGCCAGCTCATCCGCCTGCTCCTGCGTTTCCACGCCTTCCGCCACGACTTCCAGCGACAATTGCTGGGCCAGGGCCAGCATGGTGCGCAGGATGGTCCGGCTTTCGAACCGGTCGATCATGCTGGACACGAAGGCCCGGTCCACCTTCAGGAAATCGAAGGGCAGGGTCTGGAGGTAGGCCAGGTTGGAATAGCCCGTGCCGAAATCATCCATGCAGAGACGGATGCCCAGCCCGCGCAGGCCCGTCAGGATTTCCGCGGCGTGGCCCGGATCACCGATGATGGTGCTTTCCGTCACTTCCAGCTTCAGCAGCGTCGGATCGACGCCCGTCTCCCGGATCACGCAGCGCACATGGTCCAGAAAGCCGGGCTCGGACAATTGCGCGGCGGAAATGTTGACGCTGACCCAGACCGGGCGGCCGGCGGCCCGCGTCCACGTGGCCGTCTGTTCGGCCGCGGCGCGCATCACCCAGGTGCCGATGGGCACGATCAGGCCCGTTTCCTCCGCTGTGGGGATGAAGGCAGCGGGTATCACCACCCCGCGCGACGGATGATTCCAGCGCACCAGCGCCTCGAACGCCACCACCTCGCGCGTTCCGGCATCGACGATGGGCTGGTAATAAAGCTCGAACTGACCCTGTTTCAGCGCACTGCCCAGTTCCATGGTCAGGCCCAGCCGGCCGCCATCAAGCGGCTCCGCGCCGATCACCACCTCCTGCAGGCGGCCGAAGGCGCGCTTGGATGCCTGCATGCTTTCTTCCGCCCGGGCCAGCAATTCCTCGCCATGCCGGCCCATGCAGTTGCACCAGGCCAGACCGGGCGAGGACATGGGATGCACCTCCCGCCCGGCCAGAACCAAGGGCTCGCTGACGGCGCTGGCGGCAGCGTGCAACTGGTCCCTGGCTTCGGCCAGCCGGGGGGAGCCGGGCAGCAGCAGGGCGAACTGGTCGCCGCCCGTGCGGGCGCAGACCGCGCCGGGGCCGGCGGCGTCCAGGATGCGCCGCGCCGTGGTGGTCAACAGCCGGTCGCCGCTGGCCACGCCCAGTTCCTGGTTGATGTCGCGGAAATGCCGCAGGTCGATGATGCCCACGGCGGCGCTTTCCACCCCGCCATGCTGCAATTCCTCCAGCCGTGCCTCGATCGCCTGGATGAAGCCGACCCGGTTCAGCAGGCCCGTGGCGCGGTCATGCGTGCGGTCCTTCGACAATTGTGCCACTAGCCGGGCATTCTCCAGCGCCACCGCCACCGTGCGCGCGAACAGGGCCATCATGCCGGCCTGGGGCATGCGGCCGGCCGGCAGGTTGGCCAGATGCAGCACGATCGCCGTTTCGTCCGACAGCGCGGCCGCGATCGCGAACCAGTCGTCGCCGCCCACCGGGCCGTCGGCCGTCAGGGCGCGGACGACCTGCTGTCCGCGTTCCGCCGGGACCAGATGCGACAGCAGGCCGGGAGCCAGCGGACCGCCATGCCCGCCCGTGCCGGCCAGCACCAGCGGTTCCCCCGTGGGCACGCCGCCCACCAGCTCGCCGCGGACCAGCAATCCCACCGTTCCCGGCCCGGCCAGGGCGCACAGGTCCTGCACCGCGATGGCGGCCAGGATGTCGGGGTCGCGTTCACCGAACAGGCGGGCCGTGGCGTCCAGGACGCGGGTCAGCCCGGCACGGTTATCCGCCAGTGCGCGGACCTGCTCATAGGCACGCAGGGCCGTGTAGACGGAGGTCCACAGCCGTCGCGCCGTCAACTCGTCCTTGGCGCGGTAATCATTGATGTCGTAGCGCTCCACCACCTCGCGCTCGGGCGCCTGTCCCGGCTGGCCTGTGCGCAGGATGATGCGGACATGGTGGTTGCCCAATTCCTCGCGCACGGCGCGCGCAAGGGTCAGGCCGGCATCATCCTTCTCCATCACCACATCCAGCAGGATCAGGGCGATATCGGGATAGACGGCCAGCATCTGCCGCGCCTCTGCCGCTGAATAGGCGGACAGGAACAGCAGGCGGCGGCCATCGTGCCGCATGTCACGCAGCGCCAGCCGCGTGACATTATGGACGGACGGGTCGTCATCGGCGATCAGGACCAGCCAGGGGGGCAGTTCGGGCGCCGCGGGCTCCCCCGTCGGCTCGGCCGCGAAATCAACCAGATCGTCCACCATTTCGCGACCGCCCCCCAACCTTGTCCATGGCGCCCCACGCCCTGGACGATCTGTTCCCGCTCTGCAACGATCGTCTCTGTTTCTCAAGGCTCCGCAAGGTAGATGAATTTATGGCGCCGCGCCATACGACCGTTCAGGCCACGCCCGCGCATTCCGGCTCCCCGGTTGCACGCCGGTGGCGGTGCTGGCATCGCGGCCCGCTTCCATGTCATGCTGTCCGCCACCGTTCCCGCCCTTGCCGGTGCCCCATCGCATCATGGAACCCCTGATCAACACCTTGCTGGCCGTCGCCGGATTGCTGGGGCTGGTCAGCCTGCTGCCGCCACTGGCCCAGCGTCTGCGCCTGCCCTACACGGTTGTGCTGGCGGCGCTGGGCGTCGGCTTCGGCCTGCTGCTGCACGGATCGGGGTCGCTGTTCGGCGAGGGGACGGGACCGTTCAACGCCTTCATCCATGCGGTGGGGGAGGTGGAGCTGACCTCGTCGGCCTTCCTCTATATCTTCCTGCCCATCCTGCTGTTCGAAACCGCGCTGGGCGTGGATGTGCGGCGCATGATGGACGATCTGGGGCCCATCCTGCTGCTGGCCGTCGTGGCCGTGCTGATCGCCACGCTGATTTCCGGCCTGGCCATGTGGTGGGTGTGGGGTATCTGGCACGGGATGCCGACGCAGAAGGCCCTGATCATCTGCCTGCTGCTGGCCAGTATCATCGCCACCACCGATCCCGCCGCCGTCGTCGGCATCTTCCGCGACCTGGGCGCGCCCCGGCGGCTGACCATTCTGGTGGAAGGCGAAAGCCTGTTCAACGATGCCGCCGCCATCGTCCTGTTCACCTTGTTGCTGGGATTGCTGACCCAGGGCGGGGAACCGGACCTGGGGCAGGCCACTTCCGACTTCATTGTCAAATTCGCGGGCGGCGTCGTGGTGGGCTGGGCCATGGCCTGGGCCGCGGCCCTGATCATCACGCCGTTGCGGGGCCAGACCCTGTCGGAAATCACGCTGACCCTGACGCTGGCCTATCTCACCTTCATCCTTGGGGAACATTTCCTGGGGGTGTCGGGCGTGGTGGCCGTGGTGGTGGCGGGTCTGGTCATGGCGTCGTCGGGCCGCACACGGGTCAGCCCGGAAAGCTGGGCCAGCCTGGACCAGGTATGGAAGCAGTTGGGATTCTGGGCCAATTCCCTGATCTTCCTGTTCGCGTCGATGCTGGTGCCGCCGACCTTGATGAATGCGAAATGGAGCCATTTTGCCCTGCTGGGGGCGCTGATCGTGTCAGCACTGGTGGCCCGCGCGCTGGTGATCTTCGGGTTGCTGCCCATGCTGGCCTGGATCGGTGCCAGCGACCGGATCGGCAACCGGTTCCGCATCGTCATGACCTGGGGCGGGTTGCGTGGTGCCGTATCGCTGGCACTGGCGCTGGCCGTGACCGAGCATCCGCAGCTTCCCGTCTATATCAAGGAGCATGTAGCCGTCGTCGTCACCGGGTTCGTGCTGTTCACCCTGTTCGTGCAGGGTACGACACTGCGGCCGCTGATCAGGCTTTTGAAGCTGGACCGGCTGACGCCGGTGGAACTGAACCTGCGCAACCGGGCCGTCGGCCTGTCGCTGACCAATGTCCGCCGCGACCTGGAGGAAGTGGCCAAGCGGTTCGGCTTTCCGGTCGAACATGCGGTGGAGCCCCTGCTGGAGCGTGGCGCCGAACTGGCGCAGGAGCAGCTGGATCTGGAAAGCCGCTATGGCGCACTGTCGCCGGATGACAAGGTCTATATCGGCCTCTCCACCCTGGCCCGGTACGAGGAACAGCGGTTCCTGTCCTATTTCCGCGACGGTGTCATTTCCCGCCTGTCGGTGCAGACGCTGACGGCCGCCGCGGGGCGCCTGCAGGATGCGCTGAAGACGGGTGGGGCCGCAGCCTATGAGAAGGTGGCGGCCAAGCAGTTGCGGCCGGGCCGGTCGCTGCGGCTGGCCCTCTGGCTGCATCGGCGGTTCGGCCTGGAACGGCCGGTGTCGGCGCGGCTGTCGGAGCGCTATGCCATGCTGACCGCCCTGCGTTTCTGCCTGAAGGAGACGATGGAGTTCACCGGGGACCGCCTGGTGCCCATGCTGGGCAAGGCCACGGCCGACGCCGTGCGGACCCGGCTGGTCCAGCGCCTCAAGATCGTGGACGAGGCATTGGATTCCATCCGGCTGCAATACCCGGCCTATCTGGACGCCGTGCAGTCGCAGTACCTGATCCGCGCGGGCCTGCGGATGGAGGAAAGATCGACCCAGTCCCTGTTCGAGGAGGCGCTGATCAGCCGCGAGATCCTGAACGACCTGGAACGTGACCTGCGGGAGCGCTGGCAGGGTGTCAGCAAGCCGCCGCAACTCGACCTGGGGCTGGCCACGCATGAACTGGTGGCCCGCGTGCCGCTGTTCACCGGTCTGGCGCCCGACCGGCTGGCGCAGATCGAACGGCTGCTGAAGCCGCGACTCTATTTCCCCGGTCAGCCCATCGTGCGCAAGGGGGAGCGGGGCGACACGGTCTATTTCATCTCTTCAGGTGCCGTCGCCGTGCATGTGCCGGGGCTGGAGGCGCCGATCCGCCTGGGCAGCGGCGATTTCTTCGGCGAGATTTCGCTGGTGCTGGACCAGCCGCGCAATGCCGACGTCACGGCCATCGCCTATTGCCGGCTTCTGCTGCTGGATCGCCGCGATTTCAACCGTCTCTACACCACCGATCCCGACCTGAAGCGCCACATCGACAGCGCCATCGAAAGGCGCCTGTCCGCCTGATTACGGCTCCATCACTCATACTATTTTGCGGTGACCAGAACCTATTGGTTCTGGTCACCGCCCTCAATTGCCGGCGCCGCATCTGCGGCTTCACGCGGCTTTCCAGTCAAAGGAGAACCGCTCTATACCCGTGCCATGAAGATGAGCGGATAGGGCTTTCCCCCATGATCGATGGGGGAACGGCCCACGACGCGGAAGCCCAGGGTGCGGTAGAAGGTTACCGCGCCGGGGTTCTGGGCATTCACATCGACCAGCAATTGCGCATGCAGACTGGCCGCATGGTCGATCAGCCGGCGGCCGACACCGGTGCGGTGGAAGGCGGGATGGACGAAAAGCGCATCGATCTTGGGGCCCGTCAATCCCATGAAGCCGGTGGCCGTCCCATCCTCCAGTGTTGCCAGCCAGACGGGAACCTGCGGCAGATAGAGGGTCAGCAGCAGGTTTTCATAGAAATCCAGGTCGGCCGGCGCCACGAAGCCATGCGTGGCATCGACGGCGGCGCGCCAGACGGCATGGATGGCGGCGACATCGTCGGGTGTGGAAAGGCGCAGGGCGGGCAGGGGCATCGGGATCCGGGCACTAATGGAAAGGGCCGGCCCGTCACCGGGCCGGCCCCTGCATGCTTGCCGAAAAAGGGCCGGATTACCAGACCTTGCATGCCTTGGCGCCGCGCACCATGGCGTCATCGGGCTTGCAATTGAAGGCCTTGGCGAATTCCGGCATGTTGGCCACCGTACCGTTGACGCGATAGCGGGCGGCCGAATGCGGGTCCGTCTGCGCCCGCAGCCGTTCCGCCTCGGGCCGGGCGGAGGAACACCAGACCCCGGCCCAGCCATAGAACAGCTTCTGTTCCGCGCTCAGCCCATCGGCCCCGCGCGCGCTCAGGGCGTTCTGCCCACCCAGGCGGTTGCGAAGGGCGGCCAGCGCCAGACGCAGGCCGCCATTGTCGGCCGTGTTCTCCCCCAGCGTCAGCTTGCCGTTCAGGGGGGTGTCGCCGGCCACAGTATAGGCGCCGTACTGGTCCACCAGGCATTGCGCCTTCTCGTTGAACCGCGTGGCGTCGGCCTCCGTCCACCAATCCTTCAGGTTGCCGTGGGCATCGAAGGCGCGGCCCTGATCATCGAACCCATGGGTCATCTCGTGCCCGATGACGGCGCCGATGGCGCCGTAGTTCAACCCATCGTCGGCCTTGAAGTCGAAGAAGGGCGGCTGCAGGATGCCGGCCGGGAAATTGATGTTGTTCTGGCTGGGATCATAATAGGCGTTCACGGTGGGTGGCGTCATGTACCATTCGTTCTTGTCCACCTTCTTGCCGATCTTGGCGTTCTGATAGGCATTCTCGAAGGCGGCGGACCGGAACAGGTTGCCCAGCAGCGCGTCCCTGGCGACGGTCAGCGCCGTATAGTCGCGCCACTGGTCGGGATAGCCGATCTTCTGGGCCATGGCGTCCAGCTTCTCCAGGGCCTTGGCCTTGGTTTCCGGCCCCATCCAGTCCAGATCCCGGATTTCCTGCGCATAGGCGGCGCGCAGATCGTCCAGCATGACCAGCATGCGCTTTTTGTGTTCCGGCCCAAAGGCGCTTTCCACGTAATGGCGGCCCAGATCCTCGCCCAGCGCGTTGTCCGCGGCGTCGGTGCAGCGCTTCCAGCGCGGCCGCAATTCCTGCGCGCCCGACAGGGTCTTGCCGTAGAACGCGAAATTCTCCTCCACGAAGGGCTTCGACAGCCACGGGGAAGACCGGCGCAGTGCCTGCCAGGTGAAATAGGTGCGGATATCGCCCAGGTCGCTGTCGGCGACCGTCTTGTCCAGGTTCGTGAAGAAGCCGGGATCGTTGACATTCATCTCGGTGAAAGCCGGAGCGCCCACCGTCCTGACATAGGCGGCCCAGTCCACGCCCGCATGTCCGGCCGCGAAATCCTTCAGCGTCGTGGGATTGTCCAGCCGGCTGGTGTCGCGCCGTTCCACCTTGGGCATCGTGCCCGTGGCCAGCTTCCTCTCGAACGCCATCACGGCTGCTGCCTTGCGCGCTGCCGTGGCGGCATCGTCGCCGGCCAGGGTGAAAATGGCGGCTACATGCTTCTCATAGGCCGCCCGCAGCGTCACCGACCGCTCATCATCCTTCAGGTAGAGATCGCGGTCGGGCAGCCCCAGGCCACCCTGGTCGAAGGCGGCGATGGTGTCCTCTGCCCTGGCGAAGCTCTGCTGCGGGCCGAAGCTGAACAGGGCGTTTACCCCGGCGTCGTGCAGCACGGCCACAAGACCGGCGACCTGCTTCTTGTCCTTCAGGGCGGCGATCCGGTCCAGCAGCGGCTTCACCGGTGCCAGCCCCGCCTTGTCGACGGCGGCCTCGTCCATGCAGGCGGCATAGAAGGCGCCGATCTTGGCCGTGCCCGGTTCGGTGCCGGCGGCTGCCTTCTCCAGGATGGCGTGCAGCAGGTTCTGGTTGCTCTGCTGCAGCGCGTCGAAGGTGCCCCAGCGGGCCCGGTCGGCCGGGATGGGGTTCTCCTTGATCCAGGGGCCGCAGGCATGCAGGAAGAAATCATCGCAGGGGCTGATGCCGGGATCGACGGCCGGCGTGCTGGAAGCTTGCGCCATCGCGGGCTGGCCCAGACCCATCAACAGGGTCAGGCCGAGGGCGCCCAGGCAGGTGCTGGCGGACAGGCCCTTCATGCTGTTCACTCCGGTACGGGGATTGCTGACGTGTATTGTCGGGCCGCCTGACGGCGGCTCTTGGACAGCGACCGTAGCACCGGGTTTCACAGGCCGCGAATGGCGCTGTGTAACGGCTCTGTTACAGCCGTGGCGGCGTCACCGGGCAGCAACAGCGACAGGTTGGCGGCCAGGGCCTCGTCCCAGCCCGCATCGGTGCGCCGGTGGAGGGGAAGGCGGGCCAGAACGGTCTGCTGGATGCGCTCCGCTTCCAGTTCCGCGGCCTTGACCTGTGCGCGCAGGGCCTGGGTGGCTGCATCCTCCGGTGCGGGCGCTGGCCCCGATTTCAGGCGGCGGCGAAGCGCGCGCAGCGGCTGCACGACATCCTGTCGCCAGGGGGCTGTCGCATGCCGGGCGGCGGACAGTTCGACCGGGGTCAGCACATGGCCGCGGGCACCCAGCCAGGCGGCCCATAACAGCAGGTTCACATCGGCCCCGTGCTCGTCCTGCGCCAAAAGGCAGGCCGCCGCCACGTCCGGCCCCGCATAGACCGCCAGGGAAAAAGGCCACAGGTCGGGAATGTCCGAGGGGGCGGCCGGCACACGGGCAGCCCTGGGCGGATGATACCGATAGGGATCACCGGGCCCGCCACCGCCGCGGCGCTCCAGCGCACCGGCGGCGACCAGCAGGCGGCAATCCTGGTTGACACGTTGCTGCCGGGCCCCGTGGCCGAACAGATGTTCGGCGATCATGATCTCCGTCAGGCCCGGACGGGCCCGGACCAGGGTGATGATCCGGTCGGCGACCGTGCCCGCGTTGCTGCCCATCACGCCATCCTTATCTTTGCACCCTATGGCCGTTGCACCCCTCCGGCCCTTCACACCCCCTCTGTGCCCGGTTCATCCGCCCCGCGGCTCGTCCCCCAGATAGATGCCCAGCCCGCGGGCGGTGCGCATCAGCGTACCGTCCAGGTCCACGGCGGCATAGGTCGCGATGGCATCGGCGATGGGGATGTCGATGACGCGGCGGTTGGACCAGGCGACCAGCCGGTCGGACTTTCCCGCCGCCAGCAGATCCACGGCCGCCACGCCGAAGGCCGATGCCACGACGCGGTCATTATGCCCCGGCGGGCAGCCGCGCTGCACATGGCCCAGCACGGTGACGCGCGTCTCCGCCCCCGTCGCCTCCGCGATCAGGTGGCCGACATAATTGCCGATGCCGCCATAGCGCTTCTGCCCGTCGGCGAATTCCTGCTTGGCTGTGCCGCCTTCCATGGTCTTGGCGGCTTCCGACACGACGACCAGCGCGAAATTGCGTCCGTCGGCCTGTACGCGACGGATCTTGTCGGCGATGCCGGCCACCGACCAGGGCAGTTCGGGCAGCAGGATCACATCGGCCCCGCCCGCGATGCCGGCGGACAGCGCGATGTGGCCGGCGTCGCGCCCCATAACCTCCAGCACCATGACGCGGTCATGGCTGGCGGCGGTGGGCTGCAGGCGGTCCAGCGCCTCCGTCGCGACGGCCACGGCCGTGTCGAAGCCGACCGACATCTCCGTGATGCCCAGGTCATTGTCGATGGTCTTGGGGATGCCGATCAGTTTCAGCCCGCCGACATCGGCCAGTTTGCGCAGGATGGCCATCGATCCGTCGCCGCCGATGCCGATCAGGCTGTCCACGCCCAGTTCGCGCAGGCCGCCGATGATCTCCATCGACCGGTCCTTGCGGGACCCGTCGGCCATGGGATAGGCGAAGGGGTCACCCTTGTTGGTGGTGCCCAGGATGGTGCCGCCCTGGCGCATCATGGCGCAATCGACACGGTTGGTGTCCAGCGTGATATAGCGGACGGGCCGTGACAGCAGGCCCTGCGTGCCATCCTCGATCCCCACGACCTCCCAGCCGTAATGCGCGGCGCGATGGACCGCCGCCCGGATGACCGCGTTCAGCCCGGCGCAATCGCCGCCGCTGGTCAGGATGCCGATCCGCTTGTTGGCGCTCATGAACGTCCCTTCCTCCTGCTCACCGGCATTGCGCCGCAGGGGGGACTTTGCCAGGAAGCGCGCGCGGTGGGCAACCTTTCCAGTGCCGCTGCCGGCTTCAGCGCGCGATGGCGTAGCGGGCCAGGAACAGGGCCACGGCCTTGCGGCTATCCTCGGGCAGGTTGGTGAAATTGATCCTGGTGCCGGCCTTTTCCACCGCGGCGACCGTGCCGGCAGCCTTCAGCGACAACTTCTGCTTGGGGTCCTTCAGGTCCAGATCGAACGTCACGGCCTGCCCGACCTTCAGCTTGGCCCCGGCCACGGTGACGCTGTTCAGCCCCAGGTTGGCAATGGTCAGTGACTTGCCGTCGATTTTCAGATGGGCGGTGTAGTTGGGCACCCGCACCTTCTCGACAACATCCACCTTCAGGAAATCGAACATACCCATGGGGACCTGCCGCGACGTGGTCAACATCTGATCCTAACAGAGAAAATCCTGTCCTGTTAGGGGTTTGCGGACATCATCGGGATAGGGTGCGTCTGTAAACCCCTTTTCCTGCGCTTACGGCCCGGCTTTGGCGGCTGCTTCCAGGGCTGCAATATCGAATTTCACCATCTTCAGCATCGCTTCCGTCACACGCCGCGCCTGCCCCGGATCGCCCTGCATCAATTCACCCAGGCGCCTTGGCGTGATCTGCCAGCAAAGGCCCCAGCGGTCGCGAAGCCACCCGCATTGCTCGACTTGCCCGCCCTCCGACAGGGCGGACCATAGCCGATCGATCTCGGTCTGATCATCGCATTCCACAATGATGGAAAAACTGTGATTGAAGGCGTCCAGCGGTCCCGCCTCGATGGCCATGTAGCGCTGGTCGCCCAGGGTGAAGACGGCCAGGCGCACACTGCCGGCCGGGCCGCTGGGGGTGTCGGCCGGCAGTGGCGTGACCCATTCCAGGATGGAACCGGGGATCAGCCCCGTATAGAAGCGCACAGCCGCTTCCATGTCCTTCTCGAACCAGAGATGCTGCTTGACGGTCGTCATGGGTCGGGCCTCTCCTTGATCCTGGCTGTCCGCATCGGCTGCTCTCCCAAGGACGGCCGGCGGTCCCGCCGCCCGACAGGGGGGGACGGATTTTTTACCCCGGCCTTCCGCGGGCGCGCGACCCACCCCGATTGCACCCCGCGTCCCGCTGCGGTACAAGGCCCGCAAACCTCTTGCAGACGCCTACCTGAAGGAAGCCCCCATGGCCGCTTATCAATATGTCTATGTGATGAAGGGTGTGACCAAGGTCTATCCCGGCGGCAAGAAGGTGTTCGAGAACATCTGGCTGTCCTTCTATCCCGGTGCCAAGATCGGCGTGCTGGGCGTGAACGGTGCGGGTAAGTCGACCTTGCTGAAGATCATGGCCGGGCTGGACAAGGATTACAACGGCGAGGCCTGGTCCGCCGAGGGTGTGAAGGTCGGTTACCTGCCGCAGGAACCGCAATTGAACCCCGACAAGAATGTCTGGGACAATGTCATGGAAGGGGTGGGGGAGACCAAGGCCCTGCTGGACCGGTTCAACGCCGTGTCGGAAGCCATGGGCGACCCGGATGCCGATTTCGACACGCTGATGGCCGAACAGGCCGAGTTGCAGGAAAAGATCGACGCGGCCGACGCCTGGGATCTGGACCGCACGGTCGAAATCGCCATGGACGCGCTGCGCTGCCCCGCCGGGGATGCCGATGTGTCGAAGCTGTCGGGCGGTGAGAAGCGCCGCGTGGCCTTGTGCAAGCTGCTGCTGTCCAAGCCCGACATGCTGCTGCTGGACGAACCGACCAACCATCTGGACGCCGAAAGCGTGGCCTGGCTGCAGCGCTTCCTGGCCGACTATCCCGGCACCGTGGTGATGGTCACCCACGATCGTTACTTCCTGGATGCCGTCACCGGCTGGATTCTGGAACTGGATCGCGGGTCGGGCATCCCTTACGAGGGCAATTATTCCGCCTGGCTGGAACAGAAGCAGAAGCGTCTGGAGCAGGAAGGAAGGGAAGAGGGCGCCAAGCAGAAGCAACTGGCGCAGGAACTGGAATGGGTGCGCGCCAGCCCGAAGGCGCGTCAGGCCAAGTCCAAGGCCCGTATCCAGGCTTACGAGGAATTGCTGGCTTCCGCCAACCAGAAGGAAGCCATCGGCGAAACCCGCATCGTCATTCCCACGCCGCCGCGCCTGGGCAATGTGGTTATTGAGGCCGAGAACCTGCGCAAGGGCTTTGGCGACCGGCTGCTGATCGACGATCTTTCCTTCCGCCTGCCGCCAGGTGGCATTGTGGGCATCATCGGCCCCAACGGTGCCGGTAAAACCACCCTGTTCCGCATGATCACCGGGCAGGAACAGCCCGATGGCGGCACCTTCCGCGTGGGCGAGACGGTGCAGTTGGGCTATGTCGACCAGAGCCGCGACAGCCTGGACAACAAGAAGAATGTCTGGGAGGAAATCTCCGGCGGGCTGGACGTGATCGAGCTGGGCAAGAAGTCCATGCCGAGCCGCGCCTATGTCAGCGCCTTCAATTTCCGCGGGCCGGACCAGCAGAAGAAGCTGGGCCAGCTGTCGGGCGGTGAGCGCAACCGGGTGCATCTGGCCAAGATGCTGAAGTCCGGCGCGAACGTCCTGCTGCTGGACGAACCGACCAACGATCTGGACGTGGAAACGTTGCGCGCCCTGGAAGAGGCGCTGACCACCTTCCCCGGCTGCGCCGTGGTCATCTCGCACGATCGCTGGTTCCTGGACCGTCTGGCCACGCACATCCTGGCGTTCGAGGGTGACAGTCAGGTCGTCTGGTTCGAGGGCAATTACGCTGATTATGAGGCTGACAAGCGCCGCCGCCTGGGGGCGGAGGCCGACCAGCCGCACCGTATCAAGTACAAGCCGCTGGAGCGCTGATCCGCCATCGGACCATCGGCCGGGGTTGTAATCCTGGCCGACGGTCTGATGGCTGCCAGCCTGTCCTAATTTCGCCATTCGGGTGATATCTGATGGGCGGGCCGGCGATCGTCGCCGGCTGAAAGGAACCGCTGAACGGTCCACCCGCATGCGCCTTCTGTCGATCGCCGCTGCCGCCCTTCTGCTGTTGGGCGGCTGTACCCAGTTTCCACAGGATGGGGGGCAGGAAGCCCGCTATCGCTGGATGGCCCAGACCTCCTGGCGCCTGCTGGAATTGCGCATGGCCTGCATGGGCAGCCCCGAGGCGGGGTTGCCCGGCCGGCCCCTGTCGCCGGAAGAGGCGGCGGAACAGCGGCGCCTGGTTGCCATGATGATCGAGGATGATCCCGTCGTCTGGGCCAGCATTCCCCTATCCAATCCGCGGGTGGAAGAATTCCGCCGCATCTGTGCCGGTGACCCGATGACGGGCACGCCGGGCCGTGCCCTGGACCCGGCCGAACGACAGGAATTGCAGGTATTGCTGGAAACCGGTTCCGGCATGGGCACGGGCGGTCCGCCCGTCCGGTACGAGCCGGGATCGACCGTCGTGATGGGGGTCGACCGCAACGCGCTCTACTGGGGGCCGGGCGTTCTTTATGATTCCGGCTCCATGTTCCGCACATGGGGCGGGAGCAATTCCTGGTGGTGGGAGCAGGACCGGCGTCACCGCATGATGATGCTGGACCTTGAAAGCCGCCGCCGGTCCTATGAAGGACGCCTGCGTGAGGAAAGGCGGCGGCGGGAGGAAGCCGAGCGCCGCCTGGAGGAGGAACGCCGCCGGCAGGCGGAGCGTCCCGGCCGATGGGAGCGCGATCGCGACCGCCCACCCCCGGCCTTCGCCAATGAGGAGGAGGCGCGCCGTGCGGCAGAGGAGGCGCGCCGCCGCATGGAAGAACGCCGCCGGCGCGAGCAGCAGGAAATGGATCGCCGCCGCGACCGGGATCGCCGCGCCGACGAGGATACACGCCAGCGCCTGGAGGAAGAAAGGCGCCGGGCGCGCGATGATGCGCGTCGTCAGGCGGAAGAACAGCGGCGGGCCGCCGAAGAGGTCCGCCGTCAGGTGGAGCAGGAGCAGCGCCAGGCACAGGACGAGGCTCGCCAGCGCCAGGCCGAGGAACAGCGCCGCGCCATGGAGGAAGCCCGCCGCCGGCTGGATGAGGAGCGTCGCCGGGACCGGCCGTCGCCACCGCAGCGCATCGAGCGCGCGCCTCGCACCCAGCCTGAATAGGACCGGACGGCGGTGGGGGCCTTTTCCGGTCCGGCCGACGGGAAAATGCCAGATGACGGGGTGGTCCGTCGGGCCATTGTCCAGTATCGTCCATGCCGGCCCCGTCGCCGGAGCGTTGTCGCGACATGCCGGGGTCATAATTGTGAGGTTTCATGCCGGGCATGATGATGCGCCTGTCCTTTTCCGTTCGCCGGTTGCTGCTGCCGTCGGTTCTGATGTTCGTGCTGCCGGTCGGCGCACTGGCGCAGAACAGCATCGGCCCCTTGCCCGACGCCGGCGCCGACCGCCCCCCCGTGACGCGCGCGCCCTTGCGCGCGCCGGCCCGGCCCGACCTGTCCGTGCCCCCGCTGCCCGCTGCACCCGACCAGGGTGATATCCCCCCCGCACCCGTTGCCGAACTGCCGCCCCCGCGTGTTCCGGGACTGCCGGACGGTGCGGCGCCGGCACGCCTGCCGGCCGATCAGAGCACGCTGGTCTATGCGCCCGGTGCGGATGTGCTGCCGGCCGGCACGGATGCCGTGCTGGCGGATATCGTTGCCCGCCTGCGGGCCCGGCCGTCTGAACGGCTGGAACTGCGGGCCCATGCCACGGGCCCGGCCGACCGGGCCGGGGATGGGCGGCGCATCGCCCTGCTGCGGGTGCGCGCCCTGCGGGACCGGCTGGTGCAGCAGGGCCTCGATCCCCTGCGCCTGCTGGTTTTCGCCGAGGCATCGCCGCCCGATGCCGCTTCCGCCAGCCCGCCGCCCGACCGTATCGATCTGGTGATCCGCCAATGACCAGCCTGTCCGCCGACCGCCGCCCCGGCCCCGCTTCCGAAGCCGTCCCGCCGCCGGCGCCCCCGGCCAGCCGCCCCCGCAAGTTCCTGCTGCGGATGACGCTGTTCGCCGTCGCCGTCGCCGTCATCGCGGCGGTATTGTCACCGGCCCTGGCCAAGGCCTTCCTGGCGAACCCGGCCCTGAACGGGCTGATCCTGTTCACCCTGCTGCTGGGTGTCTGGTTCATCTTCCGACAGGTACTGACACTGGGGCCGGAGGTCGCCTGGCTGGAGGCGTTCAGCGCCAATCGGCCCAGCCCCACGCCGCCGCGCCTGCTGGCCCCCATGGCCCGTATGCTGGGCGAGCGTCAGGGCGGGCGGTTCACCCTGTCCGCGGTGGCCAGCCGGTCGCTGCTGGACGGTGTCGGCACCCGCCTGGACGAGGGGCGGGAGATATCCAAATATCTGATCGGGCTGCTGATTTTCCTGGGCCTGCTGGGAACCTTCTGGGGCCTGCTGGAAACCGTCTTCTCCATCGGCGGCGTCATCGCCAGCCTGACCCCCGACAATGCCGATGTGGCGGGCGTGTTCAGCAATTTACAGGCGGGTCTGGTGGCGCCGCTGTCGGGGATGGGGATGGCCTTTTCCTCCTCCCTGTTCGGTCTGGCGGGATCGCTGGTCCTGGGCTTTCTGGAATTGCAGGCGGGCCAGGCCCAGAACCGGTTCTACACGGAACTGGAGGATTGGCTGGCCGGCATCACGCGGCTGTCCAGCGGTGCGCTGGGCGAAGGGGACGGCGGCGGTGGCGGTGCCTCCGTGCCCGTCTATATCCAGGCGTTGCTGGAACAGACGGCAGAGAATATCGAGCGTCTGCAATTCACCATGGCCAGCGCGGAGGAAGGGCGCAAGGCCCAGAACCAGCATTTGGTCAACCTGACGGAACGGCTGGCCACACTGACCGACCAGATGCGGGCCGAGCAGACCCTGATGCTGCGCCTGGCCGAGGGGACGGCCCAGATGCGCCCGCTTATGGAGAAGCTGACGGGTGCGCTGGCCGATGGCGGCAGCCTGGGGATCGATGATGCCACGCGCGCACATATCCGCAACCTGGAACTCTACACAGCCCGCATCCTGGAGGAGACCAGCCAGGGGCGGGTCCAGTCCACTCAGGAAATCCGTAGCGAAATCAAGATCCTGGCCCGCACCGTCGCGGCGCTGGGCGACACGGAGCGCTGATCCATGGCCTATGTCCGCCGCCGCGCCGGGCGGGAGCAAGTGGACATCTGGCCGGGCTGGGTGGATGCGCTGTCCAGCCTGACCATGGTGGTCATCTTCCTGCTGATGGTCTTCGTGGTGGGGCAGTTCTACCTGTCCACGGCCTTGCAGGGCCGCGACCGGGAACTGGCCGACCTCAACAGCCGCATCGCACAGCTTGCCGACGCCCTGGCCCTGGAACGCGACAACAGTGCGCGCCTGCAGGCCGATCTGGGGTTGCTGACCGAACGGTTGCGCGCCACGCTGGCGGAGCGGGAGGTGCTGGAAAGCCGGCTTTCCGCCTTGGGGGCCGCAGAGGATGCGGCGATATCGGCCGATGAGCGCCATGCCGCCCTGGTCCGGGAACTGGAGGCGGAGCGCCGCATCAGTGCCGCCGCCCGCGGCGAGGTCGATTTGCTGAACCAGCAGCTTGCGGCCCTGCGCCAGCAGTTGCAGCAGCTTGTCACCGCCCTCGACGCTTCGGAGACCAGGGCGCGGGAGCAGGAGGTGCAGATCGCCGAACTGGGCCGGCGCCTGAATGCCGCGCTGGCCAGCAAGGTGGCCGAACTGGCGCGGTTCCGGTCGGAATTTTTCGGCCGCCTGCGCGAGGTGCTGGGCAATCGCGACGATGTGCGCATCGTGGGCGACCGTTTCGTCTTCCAGTCGGAAGTGCTGTTCGACAGCGGCTCGGCCGAACTGGGGGAGGCGGGGCAGGTGCAGTTGGGCAGTCTGGCGCGCACGCTGATGGACCTGTCCGCCCGCATGCCGCCGGAGATAAACTGGATCCTGCGTATCGACGGTCATACCGACATTGTTCCCATCCGGGGCGGGCGCTATGCCAGCAACTGGGAACTGTCGACGGCGCGCGCCATCTCCGTGGTGAATTACCTGATCGGAATGGGCGTGCCGCCGGAACGGCTGGCGGCTACGGGATTCGGCGAATTCCAGCCGCTGGAGCCGGGGACCGGCCCCGCGGCGCTGGCCATGAACCGGCGGATCGAGTTGAAACTGGACAGCCGCTAGACCTGTTTCAGCGCACTTGCTGACGACCGCCCGCCTGCGTGATATTAGACCCGTAATGGGAAGAAAGACCGGAGACACGGGGCGCCGCCGCCGCCGCCCCCCGGCCCTGCTGGGCCGCACCGGCATCAACCTGCTGTCGGCCATGGTGCTGGGCGGGCTGTGGTTGCTCGTCGGCTGGCAGATACAGACATCCTACCGCGATGCCCTGGCCGATGCGGAGCGTGACTCGGCCAACCTGACCCGCGCCTTCGGCCAGTATGTCAGCCGCACGGTCAGTCAGGTACAGCAACTGCTTCAGGAAGTGTCCGACCGGGTGGAGGCGGGATATCCAGCCGACCTGGAGGCCATGCGCCGGCGCGTGGCCGGCCTTGACCGCGTTTCCAAATTCTTCGGCATCATGGATGCCCGCGGCACGGTCGTGGATGCCACCCGGCCGGGCGCGGTCGGGCTGGACATGTCCGACAGTGACTATTTCCAGCAGGCCACCGCGCGGGGGGCGCCGCGTCTGGGCTTTGGCAAGCCGATCATCGGGCGCACGCCGCTCATGTCGTCCATCCCTTTCTGGGTGCGGGTGGAGGAGCCCGACGGCACGTTGCGGGCCGTCATCGTCGGTGATGTCCTGTCGGAATATTTCGCTGGATTCTTCAGTGCCGTCGACCTGGACCTGTCGGCGGTGGCCACGGTGCTGGACCTGGACGGCACGGTCTATGCCCGCGGGGCCAGCACGCCCGGCATCGTGGGCCAGTCCTATCCCGACCTGCCCGCGGTCGGGGCCGCACGCGAAGGGGGCGAACACGGGCTGGTCCGCGCGGTCAGCCCGCTGGACGGGGCGGACCACATCGCCAGTTACGAATTGCTGCCCGGCACCCAGCTTCTGGTATCCGTGGGACAGGATCTGAACCATGTGCTGCGGCCCTATCGGCAATTGCGCAACCAGGCCCTGCTCCAGGGCGCCATCGGCACCATCATCGTGCTGGCCCTGCTGCTTCTGGTCCACCGCTATGTCGACAAGCTGGAGGCCAGCGAGGCGGCGGCCCGCCAGGCCCGCGCGGAGGCGGAGCAGGCCACGGCCGCCAAGTCGCAGTTCCTGGCGGTCGCCAGCCACGAGCTGCGCACACCGCTGAACGCGATCATCGGCTTCGCAGAGGTCATGGTCCATCGCATCCATGGCAGCATGGGCAACCCCAAATACGCGGAGTATGCCGAGGATATCCGCGATTCAGGCCTTCACCTTCTGGCCTTGATCAACGACATCCTGGACCTGTCGAAGATCGAGGCGGGCCGTATGGAACTGACGCTGGAAACCGTCGATCTGTCGCGGCTGGTCCATGATTGCACCCGGCTGATGCGGGGCCGGGTCGAAATGGGCCATCTGTCCCTGGACACGCAGGTGGCGGCGGCGGGCCCCATGCTGCGGGCGGATGGCATGAAATTGCGGCAGGTGCTGCTGAACCTGATCAACAATGCCGTCAAGTTCACGCCACCCGGCGGCACCATCACGGTTTTCGCCGGCTATGATCAACCGGGGGAAGACCGGTCCGTATTGCTGTGCGTCCGGGATACGGGCTGCGGCATGACCGCGGTGGAGGTGGCCATCGCCCTGGAGCCCTTCCGTCAGGTCCACAGTCACCTGTCGCGTCCGACCGAGGGCACGGGCCTGGGTCTGCCTGTGGCGCGATCCCTGGTGGAACTGCATGGCGGCACGCTGGCGATCGACAGCGAACCCGGCCGCGGAACGACCGTTACCATACGGTTGCCAACGACGTTGAATGTCTGAAACCAAGAGACATGGGCAATAAGCCCTGGTTTTCGCGATCGCCGCCGCGCAAAGGATGCGGCGCCGGCGCATGGAAAATCGAAGGCTGGTGCATGCCTGCGCTGACCGGGAACAGGCTGTTCAGGGTGCCGATCCGGCGGGTTCGGCATCCGGGTCCACCACGTCCAGCCGCACGGCGGCGATATTGACCAGCAGTTTGCCCGCATGCTCGAAATTGACCGTGACGCGCGTGCCGATCACGGACTGGACCTGGCCCAGCCCCCAATCGGGCTGGGTCGGATGGCGGACGAAGGCGCCGGGAACCAGGGATTCATCCATTTGTTCGGCTTCCAGTGAATAGGACGAAGCCCTATCCTAACCAAAGCGGCCGGCCATGCCCAAGGATCGCGGCCGCAGGCGAGGGGACGTGGAACCGCATGGAACGGCATCTGGGAATAAGGGTGGTGGAGCTTCTGTGCTCCCGTCTCTGCCATGATCTGGTCGGCCCGGTCGGCGCGATCAACAATGGCGTGGAATTGCTGGACGAAAGCGGCGGCGATGCCGGCGGGGAGGCATTGGACCTTATTGCCGACAGTGCCGATAGCGCCGCCGCCCGGCTGCGGCTGTACCGGCTGGCGCTGGGGGCGGCCGGTGGACAGGCGGGCCTGTCCGCCGGTGACGGGCGCGCGGCGCTGGAGGCCTGGTTCCGCGGTGGGGCGACCCGGCTGGAATGGCTTGCTGCCCTTCAGTCACCACCACCGGGAATGGTGAAACTGGTGTTGCTGTCGGCCCTGCTGGCGGAGGAGGCCTTGCCGCGTGGCGGGGTGGTGCGGGTGGAGGGGGACGATGGTGGGCTGGTCCTCACGGCCAGCGGCACGGGGGCCGCCCTGCGACCAGAGATGGTGGCGGCGCTGTCCGGGGGGCTGGCCGAAGCGGACCTGACGCCGCGGTCGGTGTTGTCCCATGCCGTGCCCCGCTTCGCCGCCGCCTATGGACTTTCCTTCACGCCGCCCGAGCCGGCGGGCCCCCTGCGTTTCGTCCTGGCAAAGAACCGTTTCTGATGTTGCCGCGCGCGGCAGGCCATGATGCAGCCACTGAACTATTCAACCTCGCCGCGCGGCCTGCAGCCGTGAATAGTCCTCGTACCCGCACATTCGGATGGCCGAACCTAACCGAAAAGAGGTAAGCTTGCCCTTGCCAACGCTGCCCCCCGCAGTCCATCAATTCGAACACAGCATGGAAGAATTTGTCTGATTTCAGAGACTTTTCATTGGCCGACGGTCGGCCGGGCGCGTACAAGGGTCCTTCACCGGGGGTATCGACCGGCGTATGGCGTGGAAACTTGAATTTCCCGAAACGGGGCGTGGACCATGGATGATCTGCTGAGTGAATTCCTCACTGAGACCAATGAGAACCTCGCCGTCCTCGACGTCGAGTTGGTGAAGCTGGAGCAGAACCCCAATGATCCGGGGCTGCTGTCGAACATCTTCCGACTGGTTCACACGATCAAGGGGACCTGCGGCTTCCTGGGGCTGCCACGGCTGGAGTTGGTGGCCCATGCCGCCGAGAACGTGCTGGGCAAGTTCCGCGACGGGGAGTTGCATGTTTCCCCCTACGCGGTGTCGCTGATCCTCGAATTGCTGGATACGATCAAGGGCATCCTGTCCGTCCTGGAACAGACGGAGGCGGAGCCGCCCGGTTCCGATCAGGATCTGATCGACCGGTTGAACGCGATGGCGGAAGGGCGGGAACTGCCCAAGGCCAATGCCGCCCCGCCGGCCGCCGCACCAACCGTGCCCGACAATGATCCCGACCAGCTTTTCGAGCCGGTTCCTGCCCATCTGACACATACGCTGGCGCCGGCCTCGCCGCCGCCACCTCCGCCCCCGCCGCCCGCGAGCCAAGCCGTTGCGCCCGTGGTCGAAGCGCCGCTGCCGGCCGTCGATGTGCCGCCGCCGTCCCCGCCGCCGCCGCCTCGCAGCGAGGCACAGGACGAGGTGCGGGGCGAGGCGAAGGAAAGCGCACTTGCCCAGCAGACCATCCGCGTGCATGTGGATCTGCTTGAAAACCTGATGACCATGGTTTCCGAGCTGGTGCTGACCCGCAACCAGCTTCTCCAGATACTGCGTTCCCAGAAGGACAGCGAGTTCGCCGCCCCCCTGCAGCGTCTGAACCATGTCACGTCGGAGCTGCAGGAAGGCGTCATGAAGACGCGCATGCAGCCCATCGGCAATGCCTGGGCCAAGCTGCCGCGCCTGGTGCGCGACCTGTCCCATGAACTGCACAAGAAGATCGAGCTGCAGATGCTCGGTGCCGAGACGGAACTGGACCGTCAGGTGCTGGAGCTGATCAAGGACCCCCTGACCCACATGGTTCGCAATTCCGGCGACCATGGGCTGGAAATTCCGTCGGAGCGTATCGCCGCCGGCAAGTCCGAAACCGGCCGCATCACACTGAACGCCTATCATGAAGGCGGCCATATCATCATCGAGATCAGCGACGACGGCAAAGGCCTGGCGCTCTCGAAGATCAAGGCCAAGATCATCCAGAACGGGCTGGCGACCGAGTTGGAACTGGCCCAGATGGCGGATCAGCAGATCCAGCAGTTCATCTTCAAGCCGGGCTTCTCCACTGCCGCCAAGGTCACGTCCGTGTCCGGCCGCGGCGTGGGCATGGACGTGGTGAAGACGAATATCGAGAAGATCGGCGGCACGATCGAAATGCGGTCGGTCGAGGGTCGGGGCACGACCTTCACCATCAAGATCCCGCTGACGCTGGCCATTGTTTCGGCCCTGATCGTGGAATGCGCGTCGGAGCGATTCGCCGTGCCGCAAATCAGCGTGATCGAGCTGGTGCGCGCCGCCGACGACAGCGAGCACAAGATCGAACGCATCAACGGTGCGCCGGTCCTGCGCCTGCGCAACCGGCTGCTGCCGCTGGTCAGCCTTCAGAAGCTGCTGAAGCTGGGCAGCGCCGAGGATGACGAAAAGCGGGAGACCTTCATCGTCGTCAGCCAGGTTGGCAACTATACGTTCGGCATCATTGTCGACCGGGTGTTCGATACCGAGGAAATCGTGGTGAAGCCGGTGGCGCCCATCCTGCGCCATATCGAACTGTTCTCGGGCAACACCATCCTGGGCGACGGTTCGGTCATCATGATCCTGGATCCCAACGGTATCGCCACGGCGTCGGGCAACCTGGCCGGAATGCCGGATACCCAGATGGCCGCCCAGGAAGTGGCCAAGTCCACTTCCCGCCGGGAGGACGACAAGATGGCCCTGCTGCTGTTCAGCGCCGGGGAGGGCGGGCCCAAGGCCGTGCCGCTGTCGCTGGTCGCCCGTCTGGAGGATGTCGACCTCAATCAGGTCGAATTGTCCAATGGCGAACCCGTGGTCCAGTACCGGGGCAAGCTGATGCCGCTGGTGCCCATCGATCCGGCCTGGAAGATCGCGCGCGACAAGCGCCAGCCCGTGGTGGTGTTCGCCGATGGCGACCGTTCCATGGGTCTGGTCGTCGACGAGATCGTGGATATCGTGGAGGACCGCCTGCAGGTCGAACTGGGGACGGAGCGTCCGGGCTTCCTGGGTTCGGCTATCATTGCCAGCAAGGCGACAGACGTCATTGATGCCGGTTTCTACCTGACCCGTGCCTTCAAGGACTGGTTCGGCAACAACCATGAGAGCTTCGAGGATGACCATCAGCATCGCGTGCTGCTGGTCGATGACAGCCCGTTCTTCCGCAACCTGCTGACCCCGCTGCTGACCGTGTCGGGGTACGATGTGACGGCGGTGGAGAGTGCGGACGAAGCCCTGGCCCTTTGCGAGTTGGGCGAGGATTTTGACGTCATCGTCTCGGATATCGAGATGCCGGGCATGAGCGGCCTGGATTTTGCCCAGGCTGTGCGTGCCAGCACCCGCTGGTCCGGGACGCCGCTTGTCGCCCTTTCCAGCCATGCCAGTCCGCGTGACCTGGATCGCGGCCGGCAGGCCGGCTTCAACGACTATGTCGCCAAGTTCGACCGTGAAGCCCTGCTTTTCACGTTGCAGCAGACCATCACCGAGAAAGGTGCCGCATGAGTGCCCGTCTCCCCGCCGTAAAGAAGGCCGGCTCCCAGGAAATCGCCCTCATCAAGAACGAGGATTTCGTCACGGCAACCATTGCCAACCAGCTTTTCGGTATCCCGGTGCTGCAGGTGCAGGATGTGCTGGGGCCGCAGAAGATCACGCGCATTCCGCTGGCCCCGCCGGAGGTTGCGGGTTCGCTGAACCTGCGTGGCCGCATCGTCACGGCCATCGATGTGCGCAAGCGACTGGACCTGCCGCCGCGCCCGGCCGATGGCAAGCCCGTGATGAGCATTGTGGTCGATCATAAGGGCGAGCTCTATTCCCTCATGGTCGATAATGTCGGCGAGGTGCTGTCGCTGTCCTCCGATGATTTCGAACGTCATCCGGCCACCATGGATCTGCGGTGGCGCGAGATTTCGACCGGCATTTATCGTCTGAAAGAGACATTGCTCGTCGTTCTGGATGTCTCAAAGCTGCTCAACTTTGCTAACATCGAGGCGGCATAACCCGCGTCCGGCAATCGAGGTCCATTGATGAAGTCGTGTCTGGTCGTCGATGACAGCCGCGTTGTCCGCAAGGTAGCGCGCAAGATCCTGGAAGAACTCGGCTTTGCCTGTGATGAGGCCGAGGATGGCAAGCAGGCCATGGATTATTGCGCGCGCAGCATGCCGGACGCCATCCTGCTGGACTGGAACATGCCGGTGATGACCGGCATAGAATTCCTTCGCCGGCTTCGCAAGATGACGGGCGGCCAGGCGCCCAAGGTTGTCTTCTGCACAACGGAGAATGATCTGGCCCATATCCAGGAAGCGCTGTCGGCGGGTGCGAACGAGTACATCATGAAGCCGTTCGACAGCGACATCATCCAGACGAAGTTCCAACAGGTCGGCCTTCTTTAAGGCCGCCCGGGATTGCAGGCAATGAACGAGCTTCCCGGACGACCGGTGACCCAGGCGACGCCGACCGGCACAGAGCCCTATAGGGTGATGGTGGTGGATGACAGTGCCGTCATCCGCGGCCTCCTCACGCGCTCGCTGGAAGGTGATCCGGAGATCAAGGTCGTCGCGTCCGTGGCCAATGGCCAGATGGCGATCAATACCTTGCAACGCCAGATGATCGACGTGATCGTGCTGGATATCGAAATGCCGGTACTGGACGGGCTGTCGGCCCTGCCGCATCTGCTGGCTGTCGATCCGCATGTCAAGATCGTCATGGCATCCACGCTGACGGCCAAAAACGCCGATATCAGCCTTCGTGCGCTGAAGGCCGGAGCGGCGGATTATATCCCCAAGCCATCATCGACACGGGAATTGACCAGTGCTGATGATTTCAAGCGGGAATTGACGGGGAAGGTCAAGGCGCTGGCGCTTGCCGCGCGCAAGGCCGATCCGCGGAAGGGGGCGCCCACGCCGGCCGCCGGTACGCCCGCTGCCCCCGGCATCGTGCGGCCGGTGACGCCTGTGGGCACCGCGCCGCCGACCACAGGTTTCACGCTGTCCCCACCTGTCCGGTTGAAGCCGGAAACGGGGCCGATCAGCCTGCGGCCCGTGCCGGATTTCCGGCCGGATGTGTTGGCCATCGGCAGTTCCACGGGTGGGCCGCAAGCCTTGTTCGAAGTGTTGAGCCACCTGAAGGATGGAATCCGGCAGCCGATCCTGATCACCCAGCATATGCCGGCAACCTTCACCACCATCCTGGCCGAACATATCACCCGCCAGTGCGGCGTGCAGTGTGCGGAGGCGAAGGAGGGGGAACCCATCGTGGGTGGCCGTGCCTATGTGGCGCCGGGTGATTTCCACATGCTGGTCGTGCAGAAGAACGGTGTGAATTACCTGACCCTGACCAAGGACCCGCCGGAGAATTTCTGTCGCCCTTCCGTGGACCCGATGCTGCGCAGTATCGTCCGCGCCTATGGCAAGCGGGTGCTGGTCACCATTCTGACCGGCATGGGCCATGACGGGCAGCGCGGGTCGGAGGCGGTGGTGCAGGCTGGCGGCGCCATTCTTGGGCAGGACGAGCCCAGTTCCGTCGTGTGGGGCATGCCGGGGGCGGTGGCGACGGCGGGATTGTGCAGTGCCGTCTTGCCATTGAAGGAAATCGGGCCTTACATTCGTAAGATCGCATTGAGGCAGGCAGCATGAAGGTCGAAGACTTCGATATGTTCTGCACCCTGCTGAGGCAGCGGTCGGGTCTGGTCTTGACCTCCGACAAGGCCTATCTGCTGGAAAGCCGGCTGATGCCGGTGGCCCGCAAATGGACCCTGAAGAGCCTGGACGAACTGGCGGTCGCGGTCCGCAGCAAGCGTGACGAGGCATTGCTCCGTGACATCACGGAGGCGATGACCACCAACGAATCCTCCTTCTTTCGTGACCAGAAGCCGTTCGACCAGTTCAAGCAGGTGGTCCTGCCGCATCTTCTGGCTAACCGGGCTGCGAAGAAGCAGATTCGCGTCTGGTCTGCGGCCTGTTCTTCCGGGCAGGAGGCCTATTCCCTGGCCATGCTGTTGCAGGAGGAAGGGGCCAGACTGGCCGGCTGGCGGATCGAGATCCTGGGCACCGACCTGTCGAGTGAGATGGTGAACAAGGCCCGCGCCGGCCTTTACACCCAGTTCGAGGTGCAGCGTGGCCTGCCCATCACCCATCTGGTGAAATATTTCAAGCAGATGGGCGACAAATGGCAATTGAACGATGATATCCGCGGCAAGGTGCAGTATCGGGAATATAATCTCTTGTCCGACCTGACACCGCTGGGCCAGTTCGATGTGATCTTCTGCCGTAACGTTCTGATCTATTTCGATCAGCCGACCAAGTCCAAAGTGCTGGAGGCCATGGCCAAGCTGTTGCCGCCGGATGGCATCTTGTACCTGGGCGGGGCCGAGACCGTGCTGGGCATCACGGAGAAATTCAAGCCGATGGAAGGCCAGCGCGGCCTTTACACCCTGGCTGCCAAGTGATGGTGGCGGCAGGGCGGCTGTAACCGGTCTCGGATGACAATAGCCGAATGGACCCTGTCAGGGTCTTCTGCGCCATGCGTGCAGGCTGTAGGCTGTCAGGGTTTGAGACAGGACCCCCGCATGCCGTCGCGCCTTTTCGTCTTCCTTTGTTGCCTGCTTTTGCTGGCCGTTCCGCCTGTCGGGGCGGCGGAGAAGGTCACATTCGGCCTGCGTGAGGCCGCACCCCTGGTCTACAGGGTTGCCGATGGGCGTCTGGCCGGTATCGAGTATGAGTTGCTGGAGGCGATATTCAAGGCTGCGAATATGACGATGGAACCCTATGTCGGGTCCAACGCCCGGCTGGTCGTGGCTGCCAACGGTGCGGTCGTGGCGGGGTTTGCCCCGGTTGTGGGGGATGGGCCGGCTGATATCACTTTGACCGACAGCTATATCACCTATCAGAACGTGGCGATGACACTGGCGGGGCGTGACATCCATCTGGAACGGCCCGATGACCTGCGCCATTGGCGGGTTCTGGCCTTCCAGCGGGCCAGCAAGGTGCTGGGCCCCGAATTTGCTGCGGCCGTGGCGGCGGCACCCGATTACCGGGAGGAGCCGACACAGGCATTGCAGGCCCATGGGCTGCTGTTCGGCCGCTATGATGTGGTGGTCGCTGAAACGCGGGTGCTGCACTATCACATCGCGCGGGTGCTGGCCGGCAGTGGCAGTGACACCCGGCTGCACCTGCCCGTGGAGGAGTACCGAATTTTTCCGCCCACCCCTTACCGGGCGGGCTTTCGCGACGCGGCGCTGGCGGCGCGGTTCAACGAAGGCCTGCGCCGCATCCAGGCCAATGGCACCTATGCCACCATCATGGCCCGCCATAGCCCGACGCAGTAGGCAGGCGGCGGTCCATCCGTACGGCACGCACGCGGTTCACGATGGACCAGCCGCCCGACAATTCGCCCACCGGTGCCACGGTCCATTCCCATTCCGCTTCGCCTGCCGGCAGATTGGCGCCGAATAGTGGGTCTTCCCATTCCGTCACCTTGCCATCGGGATCGACGATGCGCCGTTGCATGTCCCCCACCAGCAAGGTGGGGCAGGTGAAACGGGCCAGATGATCCAGATGGGCCATGACGATGGACCGGGCAAATCCGCCCAGGTCGGCGTCGGGCCATCGGCGTTGGGCGTGACGCAGTGGAACCAGGGGCAACTGGGAGATGAGGTTGGCGGACACGACCAGACCCAGACCCGGCTCATCCACGAAGGCATTGCAATTGGGTGTCGGCACCTGTGCGGCAGCCCGGTCCGCCAGCGACAGGGCTGTGCCTGTCAGGTCCATCTCCACCAGTTCAATACCGGCATGGCGTCGCGCCAGGTGCCGGGCGTCGGGCGGATGGGCCACATCGACCAGCAGAACGCGGGAAAAACGGGCCAGCAGTTCGGCCATGGGCAGGTCCAGGCAGGGGCCTGACCCCAGGATGACAGCCGTGTTGCTGCCTGCCGGTGCCTCCGCCATGGCGGCCAGCAGACGCCGCTTGGTATTTTCCTGATGTGGGGCCCAGGCGGCGGCACAGCGTTGCGCCCGACCAACACAGGCCACGGCGGCATAGCGGTAGCCCAGGGCGGCGAAGGCCGGTGCGCATCTGGTGCGCAGGCTGATCAGGATTTCGCGCAGCATAGGGACCCGCAGCAGAAAAAAGGTCCGCCGCGGTAGAGCGCGGCGGACCCGTCACATAGCATGCTGCCATGTTGGCGCGAAACCGGATAGGTTGCAGCAGCCGTCCTTAATTGGCGGCTGTCTGGATGCGTTGACGCAGGGCCGCCAGCAAGGCATCGAATCGGCCGCCATTGCTTTCAATGACGCTGGCGAATTCCGATCGCTGCGTCACGCTCATGCTGACATTCTCCACGATCACATCGATGATCTTGAAATTGCCGTCACGGTTGCGAACGCGCCAGGAGACGTTCACGGGCGGGCCATTGGGCCGCAGCACCTGCGACATGACCACGGCATCGTTGGCACCTGCGGCCTGGGCGCCGCCAACCTTGAAGCTCTCGCCCGCATACTGGCTGAACCGCTCGGCATAGACCTCGACGATCATCTGCTCGAACAGGGTCTGGTATTCCTTCTTCTGGGCGTCGTTGGCGACGTTCCAGTACCGGCCCAGCACGAAGCGGCTGATCGTGTTGATATCAAAATTCTCGTTCAGCAATTCGCGGAAGACGGTCTTGGCCTGCTCGTCATTGACCTTGGGGTCGGCCAGCGTGGCAATGGCCTTGTCGCCCAGCGACTGCACGAAACCGGCGGCGGCCTGCGGGGCCTTGGCGTTCTGTGCCTGCGCGCTGGCCGGGGCCAGGGTCGGACCGGCGATCACGGCAAAGCCGGCCAGAACCAGCATTGCGGCGCCGGTCAGCGGCGAACGGCGATGGGAGATCGGGTTCTTCACGTCTTGATCCTCTGGTTTCCTGCGCCATCCTGCGGTCGGCCCCAGGCCGCCGGCAGTGACGCGCGTCACGATGTTCCGTCCATGGCAGTCAACCATTTGTCCACTCAATGGATAAGCGGCAATTGCGACCGATATTGGGCATCACCCGTTCGATAACGCGGCAGGGGCGACGTTGGGAACCGCGATCAACGCGGGGCGGCCCCCGACGGATGTCGGGTGTTTACATCGCATAAAGATATCTTTATATCTTGATCCGACACCGTGAAAGGACGTCTGGTCCATGGAATTCCTGTTGAATGCGCTGAAGGCAGCGGCCGAGCCGACAAGGCTCCGGCTGTTATCGCTGTGCGCGCATGGGGAACTGACGGTGACGGAGCTTACCCAGATTCTGGGGCAAAGCCAGCCGCGTGTTTCGCGTCACCTGAAGCTGCTGTGCGAGGCCGGATTGCTGGAGCGGTTCCGGGAGGGGATCTGGGCCTATTACCGCCTGGCCGAGCGCGGGGCGGTGGCGGAACTGGCCCGCACCCTGGTGGATGCCATCCCCTCTGACGATGCCGGGCTGGCCCTGGACCTGGAGCGGCTGGACCTGATCAAGCAGGGCCGGCGCGAGGCGGCGGACCGCTATTTCAGTGAGAATGCCGCCCGTTGGCACGAAATTCGCGGCCTGCATGTGCCGGAGCGGGAGGTCGAGGCGGCTTTGCTGTCGCTCCTGCCGCAGGAAGGGATCGCCGATCTGCTGGATGTGGGTACCGGCACGGGCCGCATGCTGGAGCTTTTCGGCCCCCGCATTGCCCATGGCCTGGGCATCGATGCGTCGCGCGAGATGCTGGCCGTGGCGCGCGTCAGTCTGGAGCAGGCGGGCCTGCGCCATTGTCAGGTGCGCCTGGGCGAGATGTACCAGCTTGCCCTGCCGGGGCAGAGCCAGGATGCCGTCATTTTCCACCAGGTGCTGCATTATGCGGAGGAGCCGGCGGACGCGCTGGCGGAGGCGGCGCGTGTGCTGCGCCCGGGCGGCATCATGCTGGTGGTCGATTTCGCCCGGCACGAGCTGGAATATCTGCGCGAGCAGCATGCCCATCGCCGTCTGGGCTTCACCGATGCAGAGATGGGCAATTGGCTGCGGCGGGCCGGCATGAATCCCGATCCCGTCCGTGTGCTGCCGGGTGATCCCCTGACCGTCTGCATCTGGCGCGCCATCCGTGCCGACACCTCTTCAACGCGGCTGCGGCCGTCCCCGACCCCGTAAAGCGAGTGTGGCTTCCATGACCCTGAACGACCTGATGGATGCGGCTGGCGGGCCGGCCCCCCTGATCACGGCGCCCGGCGACCTGACCGTCAGTTTCGAATTCTTCCCGCCCAAGACGGAGAAGATGCATGAGAATCTGTGGACCGCCATTCGCCGGCTGGCGCCTTTGAAGCCGGCCTTCATGTCGGTCACCTATGGTGCCGGCGGATCGACGCGGGAACGCACGCACGCGACCGTCACGGCCATCCAGGCCGAAACCGGCATCCCCGCCGCCGCCCACCTGACCTGCGTGGCCGCCACGAAGGAGGATATCGACGAGATCGCGCACAGTTACTGGGATGCCGGCATCCGGCACATCGTGGCGCTGCGGGGTGACCCGCCGCCGCGCGCGGATGGCACGGGCGGCCTGGGTGGCCGGGGTTATGAACCGCATCCCTGCGGCTATGCGTATGCGGCGGATCTTGTGGCAGGGTTGAAGCGCATCGCGGACTTCGACATCTCCGTCGCCTGCTTCCCCGAGGTCCACCCTGAGGCGCCCAGTGCGCAGGTTGATCTGGACAATCTGAAGCGGAAAGTGGATGCAGGCGCCAACCGGGCCATCAGCCAGTTCTTCTTCGATGCCGAGGCTTTCCTGCGTTTCCGCGACAAGGCGGCCGCGGCTGGCATCCATGTGCCCATGGTACCCGGCATCCTGCCCATCCTGAATTTCCAGAAGGCGGCGGAAATGGGCGCCAAGTGCAACACGGCGATGCCGGCCTGGATGCTGGACCTGTTCAATGGACTGGACGCGGCACCGGAAACCCGGCATCTGGTCGCCGCCACCGTGGCGATCGAGCAATGCCGCTATCTGGAGCGGCATGGCGTGAAGCAGTTCCATTTCTATACGATGAACCGCGCCGACCTGACGGTGGCCATCTGCCACATGCTGGGCGTGCGGGCCTGAACCCATGGGTGCCGTGAAGGGGGGCACGCCCCACCTTCACGGCCGTCACCGGTTCAGATCACCACTTGCGCTCCGTTTTCATCTGGCCGCCATTCAGCGCGTCCAGGAAGCTGTTGCCGCCCTTGGGCTTGCCGCTGCGGACCATGCGCGGGTTGGGGCGGCGTCTGGCCTGCTCCACCACCTTGATGGCCGTGGTGGTGGCATCGTTCTCCACCCGCCGGCGCACATCGCTATCCAGCGATTCAAAGGCCTGCTGGGCGAAGCTGAGCGCATTCTCGGACTGTGATTCAACGACCTGACGCAGGGCGTTGGCAGCCATCAGGCATTCCAGCCGTTCCGGTCCTGTCACGTCGTCAAGGGCATTGGCCAGTATCCCAATCGCTTCCAGCGTTTTGGGGTCCTTCAATTCAACGGACATCTTCTATCCGCACCTTTCGGGTACATATATGCGTCCCCCATAGTCCCACCGCCAGCGGAAATACGCAATAGACAGCCATGCCGCGCCCCGTCATGCGGCGCGGGCAGTGCGCGGATGCACGGGGCGATGGCGGCCCGGTCTTTACAAGACGGGGTTGGTCCGGGTTAAGGTCGGCGCCATGTCGATCCTGATCGTGACCACGACCAGCACTAAAAAGACCACCCTGCGGGGCGGGCTTTTTGGCGTGCGCGCGGTCTGACGCGGTCGACATAAAGCCAGATGCCCCGCCGGGAACGGTTGGGGCGGCTCCAGGTGGATCAGGCCCCATCCCGGCATCAAGCCAGAGGATCGGTTCCATGAATGTCCACAACGCCCCCCGCCCCGAAGCTGCCGCCCGGCCCGTTTCCGTTGCCGTGGTCGGTGCCACCGGCGCCGTGGGGGTGGAAATCCGCCATTGCCTGGAACAGGCGGGCCTGAACCTGTGCCGGGTGCGCCTGCTGGCATCCCCGCGGTCGGCCGGACAGGTCGTGCCGTTCGCCGGTGGCAGCCTGATGGTGGAGGCGTTGGGTGATGACAGTTTCCAGGGTATCGATTATGCCCTGTTTTCCGCAGGCAGCGGCATTTCGCGCGACTATGCGCCCAGGGCCGTGGCGGCCGGTGCCGTGGTGATCGACAATTCCTCCGCCTTTCGCATGGATGGCGATATTCCGCTGGTGGTGCCGGAGGTGAACCCGGATGTGATCCCGGCGCGGCCGGGCATCATCGCCAATCCCAATTGTGTCGCCATCATCGCGACCGTGCCCCTGGCGGCTCTGGACGCCCGCCACCGCATCCGCCGGTTGACCATCGCCACCTATCAGGCCGCCAGCGGTGCCGGGGCCGCGGCGATGGAGGAGCTGCGCGCCGCGACGGCCGCCCATCTTGCCGGTGATGCCTATGCGCCCCGTGTGCTGAAGCACCCCTATGCTTTCAACCTTTTCTCCCACGATGCAGCCATCAACCCTGCCACGGGCTATAACGGGGAGGAGGAGAAGGTGGTCGAGGAGACGCGCAAGATTCTGCGCCGGCCCGACCTGCATATCGGCATCACCTGCGTGCGGGTGCCTGTGCTGCGCGCGCATTCCATGGCGATCAGCGTGGAGTTCGATGAGGTGGTGGAGCCCGACGCGGTGCGGTCCATCCTGTCATCGGCACCCGGTGTCCGGCTGGTCGATGACAGGGACGGCAACCACTTCCCCATGCCCAACGAGGCCTCGGGGCAGGGCGACGTGCTGGTCGGCCGCATCCGCCGCGATGTGGGCGACCCGTCCGGCCGGTCCATCGCCCTGTTCCTGGCCGGCGACCAGTTGCTGAAGGGTGCGGCGCTGAATGCCGTCCAGATTCTTCAGCGCCTTGTCGGCTGACCGGACGCACGCTCTGGCTTGCGCAGGTTCCCCTGGTGCCGGGGCGCGGAGCGGGGTGCCGGACAGGCACGCAAAAGAAACCCCCGGACCTGTTGAAGGCCGGGGGTAGTTTGCAGGGACGTCGGAGCGGCTGAGGGGACTTGGGTTAGCGCCGGTCGGTACGGGTCAGGGACAGCGTGTCCTGGTCGTACTTGTACTCGGCCATCTGCTCCACCTGGGCAGAGGTCAGGTTGCGGACCTGGACTTCCTTGTCACCGCCCAGGAATTCGGCATCGGCGATGTCCACGGCGATGGCCTTCTTGCCCATGCCCAGGAAGCCGCCGGAGGTGATGATCAGCCTTTCGGCATCGCCACTGCTGGCGTTCAGGATCACATCCTCCACCTCGCCCAGCTTCTTGCCGTCGGCACCCACGGCGGTCCGGCCCAGAAGGGTTTCGGCGGAGGTGCGGTCAAGCCGCGGCGCGGTGGGGGCTACGACCTCGGGGGCACCCTGCGGCCGGGTGTCCATGACCGACGGGTCCTGGGCCCTGTTCTGGTCGATCGCACCCGGAACGGTGGTGCCCGGAACGGGCGGAACGGGCTCGGTGGAACCGGGCGGCACGGTCTGGGCCATCGCACCGGCGCTGCACAGGAGGGCGGCCGCGGCGGCGGCACCAATCAGTCGAGTGCGCATGGTGTGTTTCCTTCCGTTGGTTGGCAGGAGGGCTTGGCATCAGCGCCACACCCATGCCCAGTCAACACGGCCGGTCCAGGAAAGTTTCCATCTGGATTTGTGACATTACCCGCGCAGGGTGCCGGATTTATGCCCTGTGCCTTTGATCTCGCCTCCTCGAGATCGAAGGCTTCGGCGGCACGTGCCGCCGCCGCGCCGGTCGGCACGGATATCAAGGGTCATTGTCCATGCCCCTTGGCTATTATACCCGCGGCCGGAAACCGTGACCGATGGTCAAGGTTTTCGGCACCTCAAACGCCGGCGCCGTCATCCGGCGGCCCCGCGCAACTGATCGGCGATCTGGGCCAGCCGGGTGCCCAGATCGCGGGCGGCGTTGGCGCTGGCGGTCTCGTTCTGGCGGCTGGCGGAACGCAGCAGGTCGATGGCGCGCGACAGGTCGACCGACAGCCCGTCCAGCCGCAGAACCCGCTCGCGCAGGTTCTGGGTCAGTTCCGATACGATGGACAGGTCGGTCCGTTCCCGGTTGCGGGTTTCCTCCAGCACGCCGCGCACGCTGTCGGTCGTGCTGTCCAGCCGGTCACCCAGCCGGTCGATGCCGTCCAGGCGGGCCTTCAATGCCTCCGCGATGGTCAGAAGCTCCGCATTCTCTCGTTCCCGTCCGGCATTGTCGGATGCGGCCAGCGCGTGCAAGGCCGCCGTCGCTGCCGACAATCCGCCGGCCATGCCTTCGATGTTCTGGATGCGCTGCTGAAGCTTGTCCACCAGCCCAACCGCCTGATCGACGGCCATCTTCTCCCGGTTGTCGGCGCTGGCGACCAGGGCGTGAACGGCGTCGATGGCGGCGCGCAGCCCGGCCGTCAGGTCGATCAGTCCCTGCGGGGTATGGTCCTTGTCGCGCACGGCATCCAGTTCGGCCGCCACCGACTTCATGTCGGCCAGCAGCCGTTCCTGCTGTCCGACGGTGCGCGACAGGGTGGTCGTGGCGATATGCGCCTCCGACGACAGGGCCTTGGTTTCCTGCCGCAGGTCGCCGGTCAGGTCGCGCAGACGGGCGGTGGCGTCGTCCACACCGCCCGTCAGGCTTTGTGCCAGCCGGCCCGCCGTCTCCCCGATCTCCTTCACCCGGTCGGCGATCTGGGTGGCGCTGCCGCGCATGCGGGTCAGCAGGTCGGCGATGGCTTCATGCTGGCCGGGCTCCACGCGCCGGCGCTCGAACTCCTGCCGCAGCCCGTCGCTGGTCAGACGCAGCCCGTCCACGGCGTCGGCCATGCTGTCGGCGCGGTCCGACACATCGGCCATCAGGCTGCTGAAGCGGGCCTGGATGTCGTGGAACTGCTCGGCCAGTGGTTCCAGCTTGCCGCGCGTCATGTCCTCCGCGATTTCCGCTGATTGCTGCATGGCGTGCTGGGCATGGTTCATGCTGTCCAGCGCGGCTTCCAGCTTGTAGGCGATTTCCGCGGCGCGGTCGTCCAACTGGTCTGCGGCACGCGATACCTGATGGCCGGCATCCTCCAGCCGGGCCGCGGCCTTCTCCGTCGCCTCGTCCAGGCGGCTGGTGGCGCCACCCAGGGCGGCGAACAGCGCCTTTTCCCCATCTTCCATGGCGTCGGCGGCGCGTGTCATGCGGCTGCCGGTCTGGTCCACGGTACCGGCCAGCATGTCGCCGGAGGCCCGCAGGATCTTCACGGCCGACAGCAGGCTTTGCTGTGCCTCCGTCATGGTGGCCGACAGCGCCTTGGCGGCGTCGCGCGCCTCCACGCTGGCATGGCGGATATCGCTGTCGCTTTCCGACAGGCTGCCCAGCGTGTCGCTGACCTTGGTCTCCGTCCGTGACAGCGTATCGGCCAGCATGTCGGCATGCTGTCGCAGCGCATCGACCACGGCATCCAGACCGTTATGATCCCCGCTGGCGTCGAAGGCACGGACCTGGGCCACGGCATGGCCCAGCATTTCCGTCGCCTGACGGATCTCCCGGTTGCTTTCCGTCACCGTGCGCACCGCGGCCGCGCAGAGCTGGTTCACCTGGCCCAGTGTCTCGTGCAATTGCTGCTTCGTGTCGCCCACGATGCGGCCGACATCGTTGCCCAGCACGGCCAGCGTGCCGCCGGCCCCGCGCAGCCGGGCCGTCAGCGCCTCGAACAGGTCGGCATAGTCGCCTTCGAATTTCAGGCGCAGGCGCCCATCCTCCGTGGCTACGGAAATGTCGGGAATTTCCGCCGCCTGCTTGCGAAAGGCGTCGATGCTGCGGGCCAGGCCGCCGAACTCGTCCGGGCGCTCGGTCCCCCACAGGGGGGCGCGCCAGTCGCCGCGGGCCACGGCATCCACCCCGCGCCCCAGTTCCGACAGGGGACGCAGCACCCGCGTGCCCAGCAATGTCAGGAAGGCGAACAGCGTGACGACCAGGGCCAGTACGGCGGCGCCGCCCAGCCACAGCCCGCGGGTCGCCACCTCCTCCAGCCGGGCCAGTTCCACGGCCTGCTGCGTGCGCGACCGCTGGTCGATCCGGTCGGCCAGGGCGGCATAGCGGGTGAGGAGGATGACGGGTGTGGTCTGGCCCAGCGCCGTGGGCCCGCCATTGGCCGATTCCAGGGCCCGGCGCGCGCTGTCCAGCAGGCGCTTGAGATCGGCGGCCAGTTCCAGTTCGGCCGGTGTCAGCCGCTTGCCCTGCAGACCGCGCAGGGACTGGTCGGCGGCGTCCAGGCTGGCCCGCATCTCGGCCCGTGCCTCGGCATTGCCGGTTTCGGCAAATTGCGCCAGGGCCGACAGGAAACCGTCATGGCCCATGCGCTGCTGGAAATCGATCAGCAGCCGGGTCTTGGCCAGCGTGTCGCCCGGCACCTCGAGGTTGCCGGCCTGCACCTGATATTGCGCCATCTGGAAGGTCGTGCCGGCCGCCAGGGCGCCAACCAGGATGGTGGCGCCCAGCGCGATGGCGGTGCTCAGGCTCCGCAGCGACGACAGCCGCGCTCCCACGCCCCGCTCCATGATGCCTCCCAACCCTGATCTTGCGTCGATGGGCGGAGAGACTAACCAATTATTGTGTTCAGTTCACTCATTCCTTGGCGTATCGCCTTCCGACGGGGGTAGAGGCAGCCAGGCGGGGGGCTGGGGCCGCAGCCGGACCCCGCCACAGGCCAGCGCCCGGCCCATCGTCAGCGCCTCCAGCCGAATCAGGGCCAGGGCCCGATCCCCGCAGCCGCTGCGGATTTCCCCCACCTCCGTCCCATCGGCCGTGACGGGCGTGCCGGGTTCGGGCAGCGGGCCGTCGACGGCCACCGGCAACAGCCGTTTCTTCACCAGTCCGCGATATTTGGTGCGCGCCGTCAGTTCCTGGCCGACATAACAGCCCTTGTCCCAGGCGATGGCGTGCAGTTCGTCGAAGCCATTGTCCAGCAGGATGGATTTCTCCACCACCAGGTCGCGCGTGCCGTCGGGAATGCCCAGCAGCAGCCGGGCGCGGTCCCAGGTGGCGAAGGCGCCGGTCGCCGCGGGGGTCGCATCGGCCCGCAGGACCAGCCGCCGCCCCAGCCCGGCATGGCGCGGGTCGACCAGGCTCCAGCCGCCGGCGACGGGGATGACCTGTCCCGCCGGCGCATCGGCAGGGCCGGGATCCGCCAACACCCGGTACTCGTCCGACAGGTCGGTCAGCTCGACCTTGGACCGCAGCTTGTACATCCGCAGGCGTCGCAGCAAATCCTCCCGCCGGGACGCCTCCACATCCAGCAGCAGGCGGTCATTGTCGGCGAACAGAATGAAATCATGCAGATACTTGCCCTGTGCCGTCAGCAGCGCGGCCCATATCGCCCGGTCCTGGCCGGCTCGGGTCACATCGTTGCTGATCAGTCCCTGCAGGAAGGCGACACGGTCCGGCCCGCCGATGGCGATGATGGCCCGGTCGGGCAGGGGGATCAGCGGTGCGGACATCATGGTGGTTCGATCCGGAAATGGTTCGGTACAGGGCTGCTTAAATATAAGCGGTACCGGCGGGGCGCATAGGGGGCACGTGGGGCTTGTGCGAAATCGCGCTTGGTTCTGCCCTGGTTAGCCGTTAAATGAGAAGATACAGGGGCGCTGATCTGTCTGATCCAAGGGCGGCAGCGATGCATGCGGACAAGGGGGGGCACGCTGGTGCTCCCGTCATCGTCTTTATAATTGGTCTGGGTATCCCGCTGCTGGCAGCGGTCGTGCCCCTGGCGCCGCTTGGCATGGCGCCGGGCATGGTCGCTCTTTCGGTCTTCGCGCTCATGGCCTGCCTGTGGCGGGAACGGCGCCTGCCGCTTCCCGATCCGTTGATCCTGACCGGCCTGGGCCTTTTCATTGCCTGGACGGGGCTTGGCCTGTCCTGGACGGGGGCCATGGGCCGGGCCCTGGAATCCTGGGCCGCCTTTCTCTATGTCTTCGTGCCGGGTCTGTTCTTTTTGACGGCCCTGGGCCGGCTGGCTCCCGATCGGGCGCGGCAGGCTGCACGCTGGCTGCTGCCGGCGGCCGTATTCGGGGCGATCCTGTTCACGCTGGAACTGATCGGGGACCAGCCGATCCAGCACCTGGCCTCACCGGGCAAGACCGACCTCAACCTGGAACGCGATATCAATCGGGCGGCCGTGCTGCTGGCCCTGCTGGCGGGACCGGTATCGTTGCTGATGTGGCGGCTGGGCCAACGTGTGCCGGCGGTTCTGGCGTTGGCGGGGGCGCTGGTGCTGACCATGTTCAGCACCAGCGAATTGGCCGTTGCCTTCCTGCTGGCCCTGCTGCTGTTGCTGGCTTTGGGCTACTGGTCAGTGCGGCTGGCGGCCGGTCTGGTGGCGACGGGCATCGTGCTGGGCCTGGCATTCTGTGGACAGGCCGCCCAGTGGATGACGCGGGCCGGCCTGCCACAGGCGGAATGGCTGCCGGCCAGTTCCCGTCACCGGATGATGACCTGGAACTTCGTGGCGGAGAACCTGGACGCACATCCCTGGCGCGGGTGGGGACTGGAAGCCTCCCGTGTCATTCCCGGTGGGGAAGGTATTTTCCCCGGCACCTTGAACTGGCCCGTCCTGCCGATCCATCCGCACAGCCTGTTCCTGCAGATCCGGCTGGAGCTGGGCTGGATCGGCGCGCTGGCGGCGGGGTTCCTGCTGCTTGTCGTGCTGCGCCGGCTGACCCGGCTGGACCCTTCCATCCGGGCCATGGCCGTGGCGCTGTTCGGCGCGTCCATCCTGATGCAAAGCTTCGCCTATGGTGCCTGGCAGGCCTGGATCCTGTGCGGCATGCTGTTCGCGGGCGCTGTGCTGGCCCTGGCGGGGCGGGTCAGGGGCCCTTCTTGACCAGACAATCCGTGCCGGCCGCCTTCAGGCGCTCGCACAGGGCGACCGCAGCGGCCCGGTCGGCAAAGCCGGTCAGGAAAACACGGGTATAGATGCCGCGGGCGCCCAGGTCGGCCTGGATCAGGGCGGGCTGCCTATCGCCCAGCAGCGGTGCCTGGCGCAATGCAAGACGCCGCCAATGCTGCTCGGCCTCCGCCCGGCTGGGCAGGGAGCCGACCTGGATGACCCAGCCGTCGCCGAGGTCGCCGGCGGATCCGGGTGCAGGGGCGGGCGGCGCCACCCCGGACGTCACAGGCGGCGGCGTGGGTGATGCCGGCGGGGGCACCGGTTCGGCCGCCGGCCGCTGCACGGGGACGGATGGTCCCGCTGAAGGCGGCGGCGGCGCAGCGGTCCCGGCGGCCAAGGTGGCGGCTGGTGCGCCCATCGCCGGCAGCGGTGCCCGTGACCGGAGCGTCGCTTCCCTGATCTGGTCCGGCGTGGCTTGCGCCTCGATATCCTTTTCCAGGCGGATGGCAGCCACCAGCCGCTTGGCGGCGGCGCGTTTGGCCCAGGTCAGTGCCTCCACGACGTCCTTCTGCGTCCCCAGACCGAAGAAGGTCAGGGCCGCCAGGTTGTTCTGGGCGTGCATGTCGCCGGCCATGGCGGCCGGTCGCAGGAATTCCAAAGCCTTGGCATGGTTTGCCGGCAGGTCCTGACCAAAGGCGTAGAGCGCGCCTGCCATGCTCTGCGCCCCGACATGTCCGCCGCGCGCGGCCTGTTCCAGCAGATCCAGGCCGCGGCGTGCGTCCTTGGCGACTCCGCGTCCCTGGACCAGCATCTCGCCGGCCAGATACTGGCCCGAACTGTCGCCCGCTTCCGCCGCCGCGTTGAATTCCCGGAAGGCCGTGGCGTAGTCGCCATTGGAAAAGGCGATGCGCCCGGCCTGGATGTCGGCCAGCGCGGGGGCGGCCAGCAGCAAGGGCAGCGGCAGAACCAGGGCGGCAAGGGACGTGCGGGCGCGGGGCAGCATGCGGGTCATCATCCGGTCACAGGGCAGGGCTTCTTCATAGCGGACATGGGGCCGCTTGACGATGCCGGATAAACGGGCTTCAAACCAGCAACCTTGTCGATGCACTGGAGATTTGGCGATGGCCGCCAGGAAGAACCCGCTGAACCTGAACCCCTTGCAGTTGAAGACCCTGACCTTGTTCCAGGCTCTTGCCGAGTTCGAGGATATCTGCCGTCCCATCGGGGATGGCGCGGTGGAGGTGCTGGAACTGCCCTTCACGGCGCATGGCAATCATTTCCATCTGGGGCCCTGGCTGGTCTATGCCCAGGATGCCACGGGCCTGCGCAACCCGGCACCCTGGGCCGTGCTGGAACGCAAGGGGCTGATCCGGGGTAATTTTCCGATGTCCGTCGTGCTGACGCGGGAAGGGCTGGATTATGAGACCGGCATGCGCCGGCAGATTTTGCAGGGTTCGGATCATTGACCCTTGGCGGCGGCGGGAAGCGAGGATTTCATGGTGCTGGCGGTCAAGGGGGGCTGGTTTCCAGGATGTGGCCGGCGCGTTGGGCGCGCTGCCGTTCTTGACGGATTTGATCAATCATTTTGATCAGAACGGGCCTTTACGACCGGCTTTGTCCCGTCCACCTTGTCGCCTATCCTGGCCGAGCCAGTTTTGTTCCCTGGAAGCCCTAACAAGAGCGCCCTCAGATGAAACTCCTTGTCGCCGTTAAGCGTGTCGTTGACTACAACGTCAAGATCCGCGTGAAGCCCGACAGCAGCGGTGTTGAGCTGTCGAATGTCAAGATGTCGATGAACCCGTTTGACGAGATTGCGGTTGAGGCTGCGGTTCGTTTGAAGGAGGCTGGGAAGGCCTCTGAGATCGTGGTTGTTTCGATTGGTCCTGCGGCGTCGCAGGAGACGATCCGGACGGCGCTTGCGATGGGTGGGGACCGTGGTGTGCTGGTGCAGGCCGACGGGGAGGTCCAGCCTCTTGCGGTTGCCAAGCTTCTGAAGGCGGTCGTTGAGAAGGAGAGCCCGGATCTGGTGATCCTGGGCAAGCAGGCGATCGACGATGACAGCAACCAGACGGGCCAGGCTCTGGCGGCCCTTCTGGGGTGGAGCCAGGGGACGTTCGCGTCGAAGGTTGAGCCGGGCGATGGCAAGGTCGCGGTGACGCGGGAGATCGACGGCGGTCTTGAGACGGTCGATCTGACGCTGCCGTCGGTTGTGACGACGGACCTTCGCCTGAACGAGCCGCGCTATGCGTCGCTGCCGAACATCATGAAGGCGAAGAAGAAGCCGATCGAGACGCTGGCGCCGGATGCGCTGGGCGTTGACATTGCGCCGCGCCTGACGGTGCTGAAGGTGACGGAGCCGCCCAAGCGCAAGGGCGGGGTGAAGGTCGCCAGCGTCGACGAGCTTGTGGCCAAGCTGCGCGACGAAGCCCGGGTCATCTGATCCGCGATACCGTCTTCAAAGGATAAGCGACATGAGCATTCTGGTTGTTGCGGAGCCGTCGGACGGTTCCGTGAAGAAGCCGACCCTGACGGTTCTGGGTGCGGCGGCGAAGATCGGCGGTCAGACGGATGTGCTGGTGGCCGGATCGGGCGTGGGCGCGGCGGGCGCGGCGGCGGCTTCTGCTGCCGGCGTGACGAAGGCGCTGGTGGCGGATGCGGCGGAATATGCCCATCCGCTGGCGGAGAATTATGCGCCGCTGGTGGTGGCGGCGGTGAAGGCGGGCGGGTACGGCCATGTGCTGTTCCCGGCCACGACCTTTGGCAAGAACCTGGCGCCGCGTGTGGCGGCCTTGCTGGACGTGCAGCAGATCAGCGAGATCAGCGCCGTGGTGGATGGCGACACGTTCGAGCGGCCGATCTATGCCGGCAACGCGATCGCGACGGTGAAATCGTCGGACGCGATCAAGGTGGTGACGGTGCGCGGCACGGCGTTCGAGGCGGTGGCGGAGACGGGCGGTTCGGGCCATGTGGAGGCCCTGGCTGCCACGGGCGATGCCGGGCTGTCGCGCTTCGTGTCGGCGGAGCTGACCAAGTCTGAACGGCCGGAACTGACCAGCGCGCGGGTCATCGTATCGGGCGGGCGCGGCATGCAGTCGGGCGACAATTTCCCGCTGCTGGACGCGCTGGCCGACAAGCTGGGCGCCGCCGTCGGCGCCTCCCGCGCGGCGGTGGATGCCGGCTTCGTGCCCAACGATTATCAGGTCGGCCAGACCGGCAAAATCGTCGCACCGGAACTCTACATCGCCGTCGGCATCTCCGGCGCCATCCAGCACCTGGCCGGCATGAAGGACAGCAAGGTCATCGTCGCCATCAACAAGGACGAAGAGGCTCCCATGTTCCAGGTCGCCGACTATGGAATCGTCGGCGACCTCTTCAAGATCGTACCCGAACTCACCGAGAAAATCGCAGGCTGAGGGGGAAGATCTGAAAATAAAACACCCGCCATGGGGAACCATGGCGGGTGTTTTTTCGCGTGGCGCCTTCAGAATGCCTTGATCTGCATCTTGATCGGCCCGTCGGCGCGGCCGTGGATGAACTGTTCGACATAGGGATTGCCGGAATTGTCGATTTCCGACACCGGCCCCACCCAGATCAGCTTTCCCTGGTACAGCATGGCGACGCGGTCGGCGATCTTGCGGGCGCTGGCCATGTCGTGGGTGATGGAAAGGGCCGTGGCGCCCAGGTCCTTCACGCATTTCACGATCAGGTCGTTGATCACGTCGGCCATGATGGGATCCAGGCCCGTGGTCGGCTCGTCGAAGAAGATGATCTCCGGGCGCGTGCAGATGGCACGGGCCAGGCCGACGCGCTTTTGCATGCCGCCGGACAGTTCCGACGGGAACAGGTCGGCCACGTCGGGGCTCAGTCCCACGGCGCCCAGCGTGGCGACGGCGCGTTCCCTGGCTTCCCGCCGGCCCACGCGCTGGCCCTGGATCAGGCCGAAGGCCACGTTTTCCCAAACAGGCAGGCTGTCGAACAGGGCTGCCCCCTGGAACAGCATGCCGAACTTGGCCATGGCCCGTTCCCGGTCGCGCCCGCCGATATGGGTCGTGTCCTCCCCATCGATATGGATGCGGCCTTCATCGGGCTGCAGGATGCCAAGGATGCTTTTCAGCAGCACCGACTTGCCCGTGCCGGAACCGCCGATGATGACGACGCTTTCCCCGCGCCCCACATCCAGGTCGATACCATCCAGCACGACCTTCGGGCCAAAGGCCTTCTTCACGCCCCGCAACGAAATCTTGGGCACGTCCAGTTCGGGCGTCGTCATGAGAAGAAGATCCCCGTCAAGAGATAGTTCAGCACCAGGATGAGGATGGAGGCCGAGACCACGGCGTTCGTGGTGGCAGCCCCCACGCCCTGCGCCCCGCCGCGCGAATTATAACCGTGGTAGCAGCCCATCAGTGAGATGACGAAGCCGAAGCAGGCCGCCTTCACCAGGCCCGACACCACATCCATGAATTCCAGATACTGCCAGGTATTGTTGATGTAGCTGGCGGCGTTGAAGTCCAGCCGGTAGACCGCCACCAGATAGCCGCCGAACACCCCGATGATATCGGCCACCAGCACCAGCAGCGGCAGCATGGTGGTGCCGGCGATCAGGCGCGGCACGACCAGATATTTGTAGGGATTGGTCGACAGTGTCGACAGCGCGTCCACCTGTTCGGTCACGCGCATGGTGCCCAGTTCGGCCGCCATGGCGGCGCCGATGCGTCCGGCGACCATCAGCCCGGCCAGAACCGGCCCCAGTTCGCGCGTGATGGACAGCACGACGACGGTGGCGATGGCGCTTTCCGCGGAAAACCGGGAAAAGCCGCTATAGCTTTGCAGTGCCAGCACCATGCCGGTGAACACGGCCGTCAGGCCGACCACGGGAAGGCTGTAATAGCCGATCTCCAGCATCTGCCGGCCGATATGGCGGAAATAGAAAGGCGGGCGCAGGCAGTGGGACAGCGCCGTCAGCGTGAACAGGGCCAGCCGGCCCGTCGCCTCCAGGAAGGTCAGGGTGGCGCGGCCGATCGCACTCAGGAAATTCATCACTCCGACCTTCTCATGCGGGACCCGGAACTACGGCTAGACAATGGGGTGCCTCCTGTCAATGTCGAGAGGGGGTCGAGAGGGGCTGCCCCGCATTCACGCCACGCTGTCGCGTGGATGTGGCGCGGATGTGGCGCAGCGTGTGCCGATCACGGCCGATGGCCCATGCCGGGGCCGGCCCGTGCTGTGCCCGCATGGAAGTTTTGCATTTGTTTCCGTGCGAAGCATCTTGCCGTGCCGGGGATTTCGCCGTAAAACCGGGTGGAGAAACGAGCTGCCGGCCCTGTCCGGCATGCGCGCACCCTTGGATGGACAGGTCTTTCCCCGTGACAACGGCCGGCCACATCGCTGACAGCATGAAGATGACGGGCATTGCCGCCCGTTCCATCGGCCTGTCCGCCCGCCTGTCTGCGTCTTCCATCCGCTGCGGCCGTGTTGTTCCGGCTGCCACCCCCGTTCGGGTCGCCACCCTACGACTAATCTCCCCCTGACCGCCCGATGCCGTGCCGCCTTTGTCGTGGCATGGTCCGCGATCAGGGGTCTAGGCGCCGCCCCGGCGCCGCAGGAAGCCGCCTAAATCGATATTTCTCCGGTGCCGCGCATCCCTTCGGGATCGGGCCGGACCTGCCGCAAGGGACCAGGACATGAGCAGCATCATCCGCGACAGCAACCGCGTCATCATTTTCGACACCACCCTGCGTGACGGGGAACAGGCGCCCGGCTGTTCCATGAACCTGGATGAGAAGCTGCGCATCGCCACCGTGCTGGAGGAGATGGGCGTCGATGTGATCGAAGCCGGCTTCCCCATCGCGTCCAATGGTGATTTCGAGGCGGTGCGCGAGGTGGCGCGGACCGTGAAGAATTCCATGGTCTGTGCGCTGGCCCGCACCGCCCGTGCCGACATCGACCGCGCGGCAGAGGCGTTGCAGCTTGCTCAGCGCAAGCGCATCCACACCTTCATTTCCACCAGCCCCGTCCACATGAACTACATGTTGAAGATGACGGAAGAGGAGGTGCTGGCGCGCACGATCGAGTATGTCTCCTATGCCCGCAACCTGGTGGAGGATGTGGAATGGTCGGCCCAGGATGGCAGCCGGTCGGACCGCGACTTCCTGTGCCGCTGCGTTGAGGCGGCCATCAAGGCCGGCGCCACCACCATCAATATCCCCGATACGGTCGGCTATGCCCTGCCGGAGGAATATGCGTCCATGTTCAAGGACGTGATGACCCGCGTTCCCAACAGTGATCAGGCCGTCTTCTCCGTCCATTGCCATAACGACCTGGGGCTGGCCGTGGCCAATTCGCTGGCCGGTATCGGCGTCGGCGTGCGTCAGGTGGAATGCACGGTCAATGGTCTGGGCGAGCGCGCGGGCAACGCCTCCATGGAAGAGGTGGTGATGGCCCTGCGCACCCGCCACGACCTGATCGGCTGCACCACCGGCATCAAGACCGAGCATATCACCCGCGCTTCCCGCCTTGTTTCCACCATCACCGGCTTCCAGGTGCAGCCCAACAAGGCCATCGTCGGCGCCAATGCCTTCGCCCATGAAAGCGGCATCCACCAGGATGGCATGCTGAAGCATGCCGAGACCTATGAGATCATGACGCCGGAATCGGTGGGTCTGAACCGCTCGTCGCTGGTCATGGGCAAGCATTCCGGCCGTGCCGCCTTCCGCGCCAAGCTGAAGGAACTCGGTTACGACGAGTTGGGCGAGAACGCCATCAACGACGCCTTCGGCCGCTTCAAGGATTTGGCCGACCGCAAGAAGGACATCTATGACGAGGATATCGTCGCCATCATGGATGACGAGGTCGGCCGTCAGAACGACCATATCCGCTTCATCGCCCTGCATGTCGTGGCGGGCTCCCGGGGTCCCCAGCATGCCGTGCTGGAACTGGAGGTGGAGGGTGCGGCCATCGCCCCGGTCGTGGCCTTCGGGAATGGTCCGGTCGATGCCGTGTTCAATGCGCTGAAGCTGGCCGTCCCGCACGAGGCGAAGCTGCAGCTTTATCAGGTGCATGCCGTGACCCAGGGCACCGACGCCCAGGCGGAAGTGACGGTGCGCCTGGAAGAGAATGGCAAGACCGTGAACGGGCAGGGGGCGGATGCCGATACGCTGGTGGCCAGCGCACGGGCCTATGTCCATGCGCTGAACAAGCTGGTGACCAAGCGGCAGAAGACAGCACCCGTCGCCCTGTCCGCCTGATCCGCGGCGACTCCGATTCCCCTATCTGCGGGTTTCAGCCCCCGCCGGCCCCGCGCCGGCGGGGGTTTTTGCCTTTTTGCTGCCATGATTGGGGATCGTTTCGGGAACGTCGGCATTCGCATCCGGCATCATGCGGCAGTGCGGGACAAAAGCCGCGACAAATTCCGGCCTGGGGAGTTTCAAGACTTGAGGGGCTGCCCCCAAATGGTCTATGCAACAAACGCGGTCCGGCATTCCGGAGCCCGATCGCGCGAAGGGCGGCAGAATCCGGGCATCCAGAGATACGCTTTCCCCATGTTTTCAAACCTGCTCGGTATGTTTTCCGCCGACATGGCGATCGACCTTGGTACGGCCAACACGCTGGTTTACGTCAAGGGGCGCGGGATCGTCCTGAACGAGCCATCGGTTGTCGCCATCCGCGACCATCGCGGCAAGAAGCAGGTCCTGGCCGTGGGTGACGAGGCCAAGCTGATGCTTGGCCGCACGCCTGGGAATATCCAGGCCATCCGCCCGCTGCGCGACGGCGTCATTGCCGATTTCGAGGTGGCGGAGGAGATGATCAAGCATTTCATCCGCAAGGTCCATAACCGCCGCAGCTTCGCCAGCCCGGAGATCGTGATCTGTGTGCCCTCCGGCTCCACCGCCGTGGAGCGCCGCGCCATCCAGGAAAGTGCGGAGGCCGCCGGTGCGCGCCGCGTTTCCCTGATCGAGGAGCCGATGGCCGCGGCCATCGGGGCCGGCCTGCCGGTGACGGAGCCGACGGGCAGCATGGTCGTGGATATCGGCGGCGGCACCACCGAGGTGGCCGTCCTGTCGCTGAACGGCACCGTTCATGCCCGTTCCGCCCGCGTCGGTGGCGACAAGATGGACGAGGCCATCATCGGTTACATCCGTCGCCACCATAATCTGCTGGTGGGTGAGGGGTCGGCCGAGCGGATCAAGAAGGAAATCGGGTCCGCCTGCCCGCCGGAGGATGGCGAAGGCCGGGTGATGGAGATCAAGGGGCGCGACCTGATGAACGGCGTGCCCAAGGAACTGGTCATGAGCGAGCGGCAGATCGCCGAAAGCCTGGCCGAACCCGTCAGCCAGATCATCGAGGCCGTGAAGGTGGCACTGGAACATACCGCCCCCGAACTGGCCGCCGACATCGTGGACAAGGGCATCGTCCTGACCGGCGGTGGCGCGCTGCTGGCCAATCTGGACTATGTGCTGCGCCACGCCACAGGCTTGCCCGTGTCCATTGCCGATGATCCGCTGTCCTGTGTGGCGCTGGGTTCCGGTCGGGCGCTGGAAGAGGCAAGCCTGCGCAACGTGTTGATCCGCATGTATTGACGGAACGCGCGCCGCGATCCGCAATTTACATCACGGGTTTTTCACGTTAATTTCTTGTTGTATTCGGGCCGCCGGACAGGGCGGCCCGTCGGTTACGGGAAGCACCTCCGGTGAAGGCACGTAACAGCGGATCCGTTGCACGTATCGCCGCCCCCGTCTGGGGGATGGTGCAGCGTTTCTATTTTCCGCTGCTGATTCTGGCGGCCATCGCCTTGATGATGATCGGTCATGTCAATGGCGGGCTGGTGGACCAGGCCCGTTCGCGCGCGACAGATGCGGTTTCCCCCATCCTGAACGTGTTGTCGCGGCCGGCCGCCAGCGTGGCAGATGCGCTGGAATATTTCCGGTCGCTGACCGATCTGCACAATGAGAATGCCCGCCTGCGGCAGGAGAATGCCCGCCTGCTGCAATGGCAGCAGGCTGCCCTGCGGCTGGAGGCGGAAAACGGTTCGCTGCGCTCCCTCCTGTCGTTCCGGCCCGACCCGGCCGCCACCATCGTCACGGGCCGCGTTGTCGGCGACCTGGGGGGTGCCTTCGTGCGCACCGTGGTGGTCACGGCCGGTGCCCGTGACGGCGTCGCGCGCGGGCAGGCGGCCATGTCGGGTCAGGGACTGATCGGGCGCGTTGTGCAGGTGGGTGAATGGTCGTCGCGCGTGCTGCTGATCACCGACCTGAACGCCCGTATCCCTGTCGTGCTTGAAACCAGCCGTCAGCGCGCCGTGCTGGCGGGGGACAATTCGGACCATCCGCTTCTCACCTATCTACCGCCCAACAGCGAGGTGTCGAAGGGAGAGCGCGTGTTCACGTCCGGTCATGGCGGCATGTTCCCGCCGGGTCTGCCGGTGGGCATGGTGGAACCGGGTCCCGATGGCCGCCCGCGTGTGGTGCCCATGGCCGACCTGTCCCGTCTGGAACATGTCCAGATCATCGATTTCGGTGTTGCGAGCGGTGTTGCCGCCGAAAAGGCGCAGCCGGGCGCTGCGCGTTGAGGGCCGACATGGCCGGTGGAATCCTGACCCAGCTCGACCAGACGGCACGTAATCTGCTGCCATTGGGGATAACCGTGGTGGCCATGCTGATCGGCATGGTGCCGCTGCATCTGCCGGGCTATGCCCCGATCACGGCGCCCTTCATGCTGATGAGTTTCTTCTATTGGGTCATCCATCGCCCGGACTTGCTGCGGCCCATGGTGGTGTTCATGATCGGCCTGCTGCATGACCTGATCAGCGGCACGCCGGTGGGCATGACATCCCTGGCGCTGATCCTGGCCTATTGGCTGCTGATCACGCAGCGCGGCTTTTTCCTGGGCCGGTCCTTCGTGATGCTGTGGATCGGGTTTGCATTGGTCGCGAGTGGTGCGGCAGCGGTACAATGGACCGTCTTCGCGCTGATGACGGCCTCGCTGCTGGATGCGCGCGCGGTGATCGTGCAATCGCTGCTGGGGGTGGCCCTGTTCCCGCTGGTGGCGTATCTGTTGCAGCGTCTGCACCGCGCCTATTTAAGCTAGCGTCCGGCGGGCCGGTGCCTTTTTGCCATTGAGTGTCTATAGGGGTTTGAGGGCAGATGTCCGCCTATGATCGGGATGCCGAGCGTCAGCGCATGCTGGGCCGCCGCACGCTGGTGCTGGGCGGGATGCAGGCGGCGGCCGTCAGTGCGCTGGTGGCGCGGCTCTACTATCTCCAGATCGTGGAAAGCGACCGCTACACGATGCTGGCGGAGGATAACCGCATCTCGCTCCGGCTGCTGGCGCCGCCGCGCGGCATGATCACGGACCGGTTCGGCGTGCCCCTGGCCGTCAACGAGCAGAATTTCAGCGTCGTCATCGTGGCGGAGCGGGCCGGCGATGTGCAGCAGATCCTGGATGAGGTGGGAAAGCTGGTTCCCCTGACCGAAGGGGATGAGCGCCGCATCCAGCGCGACATCCAGCGATCCCGTTCCTTCGCCCAGATCACCTTGAAGGAGAACCTGACCTGGGACCAGATGGCCGCTATCGAGGTGAACCTGCCCGATCTGCCGGGCGTTTCCATCGATGTCGGCCAAGTGCGCGCCTATCCGTTCGGGGAGGCCATGTCGCATGTCCTGGGATATGTCGGGGCGGCGTCGGAGAAGGATGTCGAGGGCTCGCGCGATCCGCTGCTGACCCTGCCGGGTTTCAAGGTGGGCAAGGGAGGCATCGAGCGGCAATACGACCAGGCCCTGCGTGGCGTGGCCGGGAGCCGGCAGCTGGAGGTGAACGCCGTCGGCCGCGTCATCCGCGAATTGTCGCGCGATCCGGGCCAGCCGGGGCGCGAGGTGACCCTGACCATCGACGCCAAGCTCCAGCATTACATGCATCAGCGCCTGTCGGCGGAGCAGAGCGCGGCCGCGGTTGTGATGGACGTGCATACGGGCGGCATCCATGCGCTGTGTTCCAGCCCCAGCTTCGATCCCAACCAGTTCGCCCGCGGTATCGGCTATGATGCCTATCAGGCACTGCTGAACGACGAGCGCACGCCGCTGATCAACAAGGCCATCGCGGGGCAATATCCGCCGGGTTCCACCTTCAAGATGCTGACGGCGCTGGCGGCCCTGGAATCCGGCATCGTGAACGGTGATCACCGGGTATACTGCTCCGGGCATATGGAATTGGGCAGCCACCGGTTCCATTGCTGGCGGCGCGGCGGGCACGGCAGCATGGACATGGTGAACGCCCTGGCCCAGAGCTGTGACGTCTATTTCTATGATATCGCCCAGCGCATCGGCATGGACCGGATCGCCGACATGGCCCGCCGTTTCGGCCTGGGCAGCCGCGTCGGGCTGGAACTGCCGGGTGAACGGCCGGGCCTGATCCCCGACCCCCGGTGGAAGCGGCAGACCCTGAAGCAGCCCTGGCACCAGGGTGAAACCCTGATCGCCAGCATGGGCCAGGGCTATGTCCTGACCACGCCGCTGCAGCTTGCCGTGATGACGGCCCGGCTGGCCAGCGGACGGGCCGTGCAGCCCCATGTCACCAAATCCGTGGAAGACCAGTTCACGGAAACGACGGAATGGCCGCGCATCGACGTGAAGCCGGAAAATCTCGCCCTCGTCCTGAAAGGGATGAACGCCGTGTCCAACACACCGTCCGGCACGGGCTATCGGGGCCGCATCACGGTGCCGGGCATGGAACTGGCCGGCAAGTCGGGCAGCGCGCAGGTGCGCCGCATCTCCATGGCGGAGCGCAGTTCGGGCGTGCGGCGGAACGAGGACCTGCCCTGGCGGGAACGCGACCACGCCTTGTTCGTCGCCTATGCGCCCGCCCACGCGCCCCGCTATGCCTGTTCGGTCATCGTCGAACATGGCGGCGGCGGGGGTGCCGTAGCGGCCCCCATCGCGCGTGATATCCTGTTGGAATGCCAGATGCTGGACGCCGCACGCGCCACGGTGGCACAGCAGCCCGTCTCGGGCAGCGAGACGGGGCATGAACCGGCATTACCGGACCCGGACAGCGGGAACACGCAGGAGGGCGCGCCATGAGCCTGGAAGTCGGCGGTGACGGCGCCACCCTTTCCTTTACCGAGAAGCTGGGCCAGATCCCGTGGAGCCTGGTGTTCCTGGTCACCGCCGTGGCCTCCGTCGGTTTCGCCATGCTCTATTCGGCGGCCAATGGCAACCTGGACCCATGGGCATCGCGCCAGATTGCGCGGTTTGGCGTGGGGCTGGGGGCGATGCTGTTCATCGCCATGATCGACATCCGTGTCTGGATGAAGATGACCTATCCGCTCTATGGCATGGTGCTGCTTCTGCTGATCGCGGTGGACCTGTTCGGCTCCGTGGGCAAGGGCGCCCAGCGCTGGGTCGACCTTGGCTTCGTGCAGCTTCAGCCGTCCGAGATCATGAAGATCACGCTGGTCATGGCGCTGGCCCGCTATTTCCATGGCGCCTCGCTTGAAGATACGGGCCGCATCCCTTTCCTGCTGATCCCGCTGGCCATCGTGGGGGCGCCTGTGGCGCTGGTGCTGGCCCAGCCCAATCTGGGCACCTCGCTCATGCTGGTCATGGCGTCGGGCGCCATGTTCTTCCTGTCGGGTGTGCGGCTGTGGAAATTCGGGCTGATCATCGGGGCGGTGCTGATCGCGGTGCCGCTGACCTGGCAGTTCGTGCTGCATGATTACCAGCGCGACCGGGTGGAGACTTTTCTGGACCCCGACAGCGACCCGCTGGGCACGGGCTATCACATCACCCAGTCCAAGATCGCCTTCGGATCGGGTGGCCTGACGGGCAAGGGCTTCCTTCAGGGCACGCAGAGCCATTTGAATTTCCTGCCGGAAAAGCAGACCGACTTCATCTTCACCATGCTGGCGGAGGAGTTCGGGCTGGTCGGCAGCGTGTCGTTCCTGTTCCTTTACTGCATGCTGCTGCTGTTCGGCTTCGTCATCGCCAACCGATGCCGGCATCAGTTCGGGCGGTTGCTCGCCCTGGGATTGACGGTCAACCTGTTCCTTTATCTTTTCATCAATGTGGCGATGATCATGGGGCTGATCCCCGTGGTTGGCGTGCCGCTGCCGCTCATCTCCTATGGCGGCACGGCGACATTGGCGGTGATGGTGGGGTTCGGCCTGTTGATGTCGGTCCACATCCACCGTGATGTGCGCATGTCGCGCCGCGGGTTGGGCGATCTTTGACCCATCGCCGGCAGGCCGGCGGCGGGTCGCAGCGGCATGCCGGCATCGCAAGGCTCGGTCCCGGCAAAAAAACGCAGCCACGCCTATCAAACCTGTCGACAAGGGGGCGGGCCTTTGCTAAACAGCGCGCCTCGCCAGGGTGAACGCCCCGGCGGGCCCGCGAAGAAGCGGATTGTGGATTGGGCGCATAGCTCAGATGGTAGAGCAGCTGACTCTTAATCAGCGGGTCCAAGGTTCGAGTCCTTGTGCGCCCACCAATCCACCCGGTTCCTTCGCCCGAAGGTTGGGCGCATAGCTCAGATGGTAGAGCAGCTGACTCTTAATCAGCGGGTCCAAGGTTCGAGTCCTTGTGCGCCCACCAACCTTCCTCTCCCGTCCTGAAAGAAGATGAACAGCGTGTTGTTCGGCCGACGCACGCGACACACAGGGCCGCCTTCCTCCCGGGGCTCTTGATGGCGGCCGATCCCGGCGCTACCTTTCCGCCAGGGGCGCCTTGGAATGGAGGGACGCGGAATGAAGCGTCAAATCTTGGCCGTGCTGTTCCTGCTGATGGCCAGCCCCGCCTGGTCTGCGGACGACCCCGCTGCCCCCGCCACATCCCCCACCACGTCCGCCCGCGACATCTGCATCGATAATGGCCGTATCAACGGCTGGTCGGTGGAAGACAGCCGCACCATCATCGTCACCCAGGGTGCCAGCCGCCGCTTCCGCATCGAACTGGGGGTCGGCGCGGTGGCCGCCGGTCTTGGCACCCAAACGGAGATCGCCTTCCTGGCGCGCCCGGACGGGCAGCTTTGCTCCGGCTGGGGCAAGGTCCTGGCCGATGGCCAGCGCATTCCCATCCTGTCCATCACCCGGCTGGTGGAAACGCCGGCCGCCGAGGAGAAGTGATTTGTCCGTCGAAAGTTTCGTGCCTTTCCGTCTGACCGTCTGCGGGATCGAGGAACTGCCCTCCCACGCGACGGCAGGGGTTACGCATCTCGTCTCCATCCTGGACCCCAGTCGGGATGCGCTGTCAGCCTTCGACAGTTTTGCCCCGCATACCCGCATTGACCTGCGTTTCGACGATATCGTGGAAGACCTGCCGAAGCGTGTAGCGCCCGTGGCCGCGCACCTGGAACAGGTGCTGGATTTCGGTCGCCGCATCCAGGACGTGGCCGGAGCCGGTGACCATCTGCTGGTTCATTGCCATATGGGTGTATCGCGGTCCACCGCGGCCATGGCGCTGATCCTGGCCCAGGCCCGGCCCGACCGTCCCCCCGGAGAGGCGCTGGCCGAGGTGGTGCGCATCCGGCCCCAGGCCTGGCCCAACCTGCGCATGCTGGAGATCGGCGGCGATATGCTGGGCTGCCGGGCGGAATTGCTGGAGGCGCTGCGTGAGATCTATGCCCGCCAGGCGGCGGGCAAGCCGGAATGGATGCGCTTCCTGAACGAGAACCATCGCAGCCGCGAAGTGGCCCATTTTACCCGCGCCGATCTTCCGGACCAGGCCTGTGGTTCAGGCGGCAGGGCCTGAACCGTCGCGGTCCTCGCCCAGCACCTGCCGGCAGAAACGGACCGTGATGGGCTTCTTGGCGGCCAGTGCCGCATGATCCAATGCGGCCACCACGCGCCGCGCATTGGCGAAGCTGCGCTCGGTCCGGGTCAGCAGCCAGTCGATGACATCCTCGCCCACGCGGATCTGCCGGTCAGCGAACAGCTTCACCAGCACGGCCATCAGCAGCGAATCATCCGGTGCCGCCATGCCGACCGCCGGGGCGGCCAGCAGGCGGGACCGCAGGTCCGGCAGGCGGATGACCCAGTTGACGGGGGCATTGTCGGCCAGCAGCAGCAGATGGCCCCCCATTTCCTTGCTGAGATTATAGAGGTGGAACAGGGCCCGCTCCAGCGCGGGGTCGCCGGCCACCGCCTGCGCATTGTCCAGCACGGCCGTGCGGGTGGGGCGCAGCAGGTCGGGCAAATCCTCCTCGCCGCGCAAATCCTCCACCGACAGCAGGTTGGCCCGCGCCCGGGCCCGCCAGATCTGGGCCAGATGGCTCTTGCCGCACCCGGACGGCCCGAACAGAACCAGTGCGGGCGACGGCCAGTCGGGCCAGGCGTCCAGCCAGGCGACGGCGTCATGATTGCCGGGGGCGACCAGGAAGTCGTCCTCGCCCATGGCCGACCGGTGGCCCAGATCCAGTGGCAATTGCCGGGAGGGTACGTTTGTCACGATGGCCCTCCTTTCCGAAAGGGGCTGGGATCAGGGTGGGGGATGCAGGTCGGCTACGTTCTGCCGCTGCTCCGCCCCCTCCGCGGCTGGATGGGATAGCAGCGGATCGGGCGGCAAGTCGAGTGGCTTCGGCACGGGCCCGCCGCCATACCCACGGTAGAGGCTGCTTTCCATATATTGCTTCAGCGCGAAACGCGCCAGCACGCCGATCACGGCCGCCACCGGCACGGCCAGCAGCACGCCGACGAATCCGAACAGGGCCCCGCCCGCCATCAGGGCGAAGATCACCCAGACAGGATGCAGCCCGACCTTGTCGCCCACCAGCTTGGGCGTCAGGATGTTTCCTTCCACCGCCTGGCCGAAGATGAAGATGCCGGCCACCAGCAGCACGCGCCAGAACTCGTCGAACTGGAACAGGGCGATACCGACGCTGGCGGCGAAGCCGACCAGCGAGCCCACGAAGGGGATGAAGGACAGGATGCCCGACACCATGCCGATCACCAGTCCGAAACTGAGGCCCGCTATGGTCAGCGCCACGGCGTAGAAGGCCCCCAGCACAAGGCAGACCGTGGCCTGCCCGCGCACGAATCCGGCCAGGGTCGCGTCAACGGCGCGGGCCTGCTCGCGGATGGTCGCAGCGTAATGGCGGGGCAGCCAGTCGTTGATCGTGGCGATCAGCCGGTCCCAGTCGCGCAGCAGATAGAAGGCCACGATGGGCATGATGAACAGCATGGTCAGTACATCGACGATGGCGATGCCGCGGCTGACCAGATTGCGCAGCATGTCCGCGGTCCAGCTTACGGCCGTGCCGGCATAGCCGCCCGCTGCGTCGCGCAGCTTCTCCATGTCGGCTGGCGACAGCCGCTGCATGAAGCGCTGGATCATGGGCATCACCTCGCGCTTGGCCCAGGCGATCCATTCCGGTGCCATCTGGACCAGTTGCACGACCTGGTTCTGCAGCAGCGGCAGCAGCAGCAGGAAGGCCAGGACCAGGACCAGGGTGAAGCCGGACAGGACCACCGTCGTGGCGGCCCAGCGTGGCATCCCCTGTTCTTCCAACCGGTCGGTCACCGGGTCCAGCAGATAGGCGATCGCCATGCCGGCCACAAACGGTGCCAGCATGGACCGCAGCAACCAGACAATGGCGATGAAGATAACGAACCCCCAGGCCCAAAATCGCCAATGCCGGTTGGCACGGGTCATGCTGCCTCCCCTTTGTCCTCATCCATGATTGCCGCCGGCCCCGGCCGGCGCAGAAAGGCCAGCAGGAGAGAGACGGCGGCCAGCGCCACCACCAGCATTTCCAGCGGGAACAGGAAGGCATCGAATCCGAAGCCCGGCCCCTGGATCAGCAGGATCAGCAGGACCAGCAGGTCCAAAGCCACAATGTTAACGTGGAAGAGCCAGCGCGGTTCCCGTATCCAGGGCAGATTGCCCGCCGACTCCGGCAGCTTCTGCCCCAGCAGCAGCACAAGCTCGCGCAGCAGCACGGGGATCAGCACCCAATAGGGTATGAGGTTGGCCGAGGCCAGCACGATCAGCGCCAGGAGAGGCACGAGCCGGTCGGCCAGCCCGTCCAGGGCCGCACCGATACGGGTGCGCGTCTTGAAGACCAGTGCCGCGAATCCTTCCAGCAGGGCGCCCAGCCCGATCAGCAGCAGCAGCCAGAAGGCCAGCGTCATGTGACCGGCGTGTATCAGCCAGGCCAGCAGGAAGGCACCGGCCAGCCGGCCGGCCGTGATGCCCATCGTCATGCGGCGCAGCCGGTCCAGCGTCGGGTCGGACACAACCGTTTCAGAAAGGGGATCGGACATGGCACCTCAACACCACCGGGGACATGATGGCAGTATGGGGCTTTCCCGTTGGATCACAATGGCCTTGGCGCCGCCGCCCCTTGCACGCGGTCAGCGGGCCAGGCGCAGGGCCGGTCCTTCCGGCCCGTCCTCCAGCAGCAGGTCGCGTTGGGCCAGGGCGGTACGCAACTGTTCCAGCCCGCCCTTGTGGCGCAGGTCCAGGCTGGCACCCTCGCGCGACAGGCTGACCACCGTGGCGCGCGTGATGATGGGCAGGCTGGCCAGCCGCTTGCGGGTTTCCAGCCAGCCCTCGCGGTCGGTGAAGCTGACGGTCACCGTCATCCCGCTTTCGGTGCCCGCCTGGATCACGGATGCCGCGGTCCAGCGTTCCTCCAGCCGGTGGGTCACCGCTTCCACGGCGGCACGCAGGGTGGGGTCGACGGTCAATGGGGCGGCGGCCTCTGCCTGTCCGGTATCAACCAGCCCGGATGGTGCCGTTCCCGCAGGGTCTCCGGCAACCGGGCTTTGTGTCAGGGTGAAATGTTCCGGTGCGCCGCCCATGGGATGCAGGGCGACATTGATGGTCAAACCCTGCGCGGGGCTGCCGGTGGCGACCACCACGGCCGCCTCGCCCGCCCCGTATCGCTCCGCAATGCGGCGCAGGGCCTCCCCATCGCCCGACAATGCCTGGTCGACGCCGATATCGGCCACGTCGGGCGCCTCGCCATAGGGTACGATGACGGGAACCAGCCCGCCCTGCGGTGCCAGATCGGCCCAGGCCTGTCGCCAGGCCGTCTCCGCCTGCCACAGCACGGGCGCATCCCCCGTCTGGTCGACGGGGATGACCAGCACGGGCTTGGACATCACCTCCGCATAGGCCACGCCATGGACACGCATGAAGTCGCGCACGGCGACGGGATTGAAGCGGATGGCCAGCCGGCCGACATACCGGGTGGCGGAGGTTCGTTCCTCCTGCACCTCGAAGCTGCCGACCATGCGGTCGATGCTGTCGGCCGGCACATCGCCCAGTCCGGCACGGGTGCCGTCCACGGTCAGCCGGTCGAACAGCAGGTTGAACGCCTTGCGCTGCGCTTCCCGCACGCCCTGATCGCGGGCCGCGGCAGGGGATGCGGCGGCGATATCCACGCTCACGTCGCGCACGGTGAACAGATCGTTGCCCCCCTGTGCTGCGGCGGGCAGGGCAAGGCCGGCGGCCAGCAGGACGGCGGACAGGCTTTTGCGCAGGGCGGGGGTGCGGAGGACCGGCATTGCCATGATTTCCGATGTTGCTATGTTCGGCGCCAACTTCGAGGTCGGGTGGCATCCCCTTCTACCCCACCCGTGCGCCGTTACGCCAGCAGCGAGGATCAGGGCATGAGCAGCAGCTATTCCTACCGGGATGCCGGTGTCGATATCGATGCGGGCAATGCGCTGGTCGATGCCATCAAGCCCCTGGCCAAATCCACGGCCCGCGCCGGCTCCGATGCCGGGCTGGGTGGGTTCGGCGCCTTGTTCGACCTGCGCGCGGCCGGCTTCCACGATCCGCTGCTGGTATCCACCACCGATGGCGTGGGGACCAAGCTGAAGGTGGCGATCGACGCCAACCGCCACGACACGGTCGGGATCGATCTGGTGGCCATGTGCGTCAACGATCTGGTCGTGCAGGGGGCGGAACCGCTGCTGTTCCTGGATTATTACGCCACGGGCAAGCTGGACGTGGCCGCCGGCCGCGCCATCGTCGCCGGTATCGCCGAGGGATGCCGCCAGGCCGGCTGTGCCCTGGTGGGCGGGGAGACGGCGGAAATGCCCGGCATGTATGCCGAGGGTGATTATGATCTGGCCGGCTTCTCCGTGGGGGCGGTTGAACGCTCGCAGGTGCTGGTCGGCGACAAGGTGAAGGAAGGTGACGTGGTGCTGGGCCTGGCCTCCACCGGTGTCCATTCCAACGGCTATTCCCTGGTGCGCAAGCTGGTGGGCGTCTCGGGCCTGACCTATGACAGCGTCTGCCCCTGGGATGGCGCACGCACGCTGGGTGAGGCGCTGCTGACCCCGACCCGTATCTATGTGAAGCCCGTGCTGGCCGCCGTGCGTGCCGGTACGGTCAATGCGCTGGCCCATATCACGGGCGGCGGCCTGATCGAGAATATTCCCCGCGTCCTGCCCGACGGGCTGGGCGTGGACCTGGATGCGGCGTCCTGGGACCTGCCGTCCGTGTTCGCCTGGTTGATGACGACGGGCAATGTGGAAGCGGCCGAGATGGCCCGCACCTTCAATTGCGGCATCGGCATGGTGGTGGTGGTGCCGGCTGACAAGGCTGACGATGCCACCCGCATCCTGTCCGAGGGCGGCGAAACCGTGAAGCGTATCGGCCATGTCGTGAGCCGCGCCGATGGTCACCGCGTTACCATCCAGGGGCTGGAGCGCTGGTCGTGAAGCTGCGGCTGGGCGTTCTGATCTCTGGCCGGGGCAGCAACCTGCAGGCCCTGATCGACGCCGCCCGGGATCAGGACTTCCCGGCGGAGGTGGCGCTCGTCATTTCCAACAAGGCCGACGCCCCGGGGCTGGAGCGGGCACGGGCGGCCGGCATTCCGGCCATCGTGCTGAAGCCGCGCGACTATGCCGACAAGCCGTCGCATGAGGCCGCCATGACGGAAGCGCTGGACGCGGCCGGCGTCGGCCTTGTCTGTCTGGCGGGCTATATGCGGCTGCTTTCCCCCTGGTTCGTGGCGCGCTGGCATGACCGGCTGATCAATATCCATCCGTCGCTGCTGCCGGCCTTTCCCGGTCTGGACACCCATGCCAGGGCCATCGCCACCGGTGTCCGCTTCCATGGCTGCACGGTCCATTTCGTCCGGGTGGAAATGGATGAGGGGCCCATCCTGGTCCAGGCTGCCGTGCCGGTCGCCGATGATGATACACCCGATACCCTGGCCGCCCGCGTGCTGGTGCAGGAACATCGGGCCTATCCGCTGGCTGTGCGCCTGATCGCCGAGGGGCGCGTGGGCGTGCAGGGCAACCGGGTCGCGGTGCGCGGCGCCGGACTGGCGTCCGCGATGATCGGCCCGGCCATCCCCTGAAACAGCAAACGGGTCGCATGCGCCGATGCCGGTGCATGCGACAAGTCCCGTCTTCGGTCCGTGACCCGGATCATTCCTCAGGCCGGTGCCATGTCCATCCGGGCGATCTGCTGCCGCACCGCCTGCCGGCGGTCGCTGCGCAGCCCCTGGGTCGTGAACTCCCCGGGCGTCCGGCTGCTTTCGGTCAGATCGCCCAGCACGGTCTCGCGGGAGGCCGGTGGCAACAGGACCCGCAGCAGGCCGCCGACCAGTCCCGGCGGCTGTTGGTTCACGCGATGGCGCTGGCCTTCCATATTCCCTCTCCCCATTCCTGTTCGATGACATCGCAGATGCGCTTGGCGGTCGTGACCGCTTCCCTCAAGGCTTGCTCGCCGGCGGCCTCCAGCAGGAAGCAGCGCTTGGCGCGCCCACCCCGTTCCGGCGTGGGGTTGGACATCCATGACCTGACCAGGCCCTTGTCCTCCATCCGGTCCAGCGTGGCATAGACGGCACCCAGCGCCACCTTGCGTGGTCGCGACAGTTCTTCCACCCGCGCATGGATGGTGACGCCATAGGCCGTCTCCCCCAGGCTCAGCACGGCGGTGAGAACGATCTGCTCGAACTGTCCGAGGGTGGGGTTGGGTGCGGTTTTCATTATCCATACCATGTATGAGATATGTTGCATACGGTGTAGGAGAAATCATCATCCGTCAAGGACCGATTGCGAGGCCCCTGGGGCCCGTGGCATGGACAATCCGGTGGAAACCCGGGAGCCCCCATGATGTCCGTCCCCCTGGTCCGGCCGGCCCGACCCGCCGATCACCTGTTCATCCATGCGCAGGCTGGCCGGCTGGCCGGTGTGGCCGACCTGCCTTGGCGCAGCGCAGGGGAGGTGATGCGTTTTCAGCAGGCTTTCATGCATGAGGTGCTGGATGCGCCCAAGCCCGGAGCCGTCACCCTGGTTGCCGAAGGGACCGGTGAGGTCGGGGGAGCCAGAGGAGAATGTCTGGGCTTTGTCCATGCCGAGCCGATGGCGGACCTCTTCACCGGCAAGGTGGCGGCCTATATCCCGCTTCTGGCCGTCACGCCGGCGGCGGAGGGGCAGGGGGTGGCACAGGCCCTGATGGCGGCCGTGGAAGGGTGGGCCCGGGCGCAGGGGTACGAAAGCCTGTCGCTGGACGTGTTCGCCAGCAACCGCCGTGGCCGGGCCTTCTATGCCCGGATGGGCTATGGGGAGGAGAGCCTTCGCCTGGTCAAGGACATTCGGTAGCACCCCCCAACCGTTCACAAGCCCTTGTCAACGGCCCCGGCTGCCCTTAAACCGTTGCCAGGATTCCAAACGTCTCGTTTCGGGGAGAAGAACATGGCCGGCAATCACGGTCCCGCGGTGGTCAGCGACAAGCTTGTGAAGGAACATGCCGAGGGCTGGCATGCCTTCACCCGCTTCACCACGATCAGCATCATCCTTGTCACGCTGTTCCTGCTGATGCTGATGCTGCATTTCTTCATCGGCTGGGGCTACGCCATGCTGTTCATGGTGCTGGGCTATTTCGTGACGGCCATCATGGCGATGCTGGGCAAGGTATGATGCTGGCGGCCGGGTTCGCCGGCCGCTGACAAAGGGGTGTGCTGCGGGGGCTTGCGGGTCCGCCGGGGCGTGTCCGAACCGCTGTGGAGGAAGGGCCGCCGGCTTTGCGCCGGGCGGCCCTTTTCTTTTCGGCGGGGCCGGGGGAACCGGCCTTGATATGCACCTTTGCGTGGTTGAGCCCCTTGAAGGGGGGGTACTGCTGTGCCACGTTAACATCGATACCGTCGCCGGCCGTTTATTCCCCGTGCCCATCTGGGGCGGGCGGCCGGACCAGCGCCCCCGGGGCTGGCGGTCCAGAGATAGTAGAAGGCAGATAAGATGCTGGACATCCCCCGTGGTGTTCTCTACCCGGTCCTCCCGCTGAGAGACATCGTCGTCTTCCCCCATATGATCGTCCCGCTGTTCGTCGGCCGTGAGAAATCCGTCCGTGCGCTGGAAGACGTCATGAAGGATGACAAGCAGATCCTGCTGGTCACCCAGAAGAACGCCTCGCAGGATGATCCCAGCCCGGCCGACATTTTCTCCGTCGGCACGATCGGCACTGTGCTGCAGCTTCTGAAGCTGCCTGACGGGACGGTCAAGGTGCTGGTGGAAGGTGGCAAGCGCGCCGTCATCACCAAGTTCGGCGACAACGAGGAATTCTTCCAGGCCTATGCCGAACTGATCGACGAGAAGACGGGCGAGCCGCAGGAGCTGGAAGCGCTGTCGCGCGCCGCCGTGTCGCAGTTCGAGCAATATATCAAGCTGAACAAGAAAATCCCGCCCGAGGTGCTGGTCTCCATCAACCAGATCGAGGAGCCGGGCAAGCTGGCCGATACCATCGCCAGCCATCTCCAGCTCAAGATCCCCGAAAAGCAGCAGCTCCTGGAAACGCCGTCGGTGGCAGAGCGGCTGGAGCGGGTCTATGCCTTCATGGAAGGCGAGATCGGTGTGCTTCAGGTGGAAAAGCGTATCCGCAACCGCGTGAAGCGCCAGATGGAGAAGACCCAGCGCGAGTACTATCTGAATGAGCAGATGAAGGCCATCCAGAAGGAACTGGGCGAGGGCGAGGACGGCAAGGACGAGGTGGCGGAGATCGAAGAGAAGATCGCCAAGACCAAGTTCAGCAAGGAAGCCCGCGAAAAGGCCCAGGCCGAGGTCAAGAAGCTGCGTACCATGAGCCCGATGAGCGCCGAGGCGACCGTCGTGCGCAACTATCTGGACTGGATGCTGTCGATTCCGTGGAAGAAGCGGTCCAAGGTCAAGAAGGATATCAAGGGTGCGGAAATCATCCTGAACGCCGACCATCATGGCCTGGAAAAGGTCAAGGAACGCATCCTGGAATATCTGGCCGTGCAGCAGCGCATGGACAAGGTGAAGGGACCGATCCTCTGCCTGGTCGGCCCGCCGGGGGTGGGCAAGACCTCGCTGGGCAAGTCCATTGCCAAGGCCACAGGCCGCAATTTCGTGCGCATGTCGCTGGGCGGCGTGCGGGACGAGGCGGAGGTGCGCGGCCATCGCCGGACCTATATCGGCTCCATGCCGGGCAAGATCGTCCAGGGGATGAAGAAGGCCAAGACCTCCAACCCCCTCTTCCTGCTGGACGAGATCGACAAGCTGGGTGCCGACTGGCGCGGCGACCCGTCGTCGGCCCTGCTGGAGGTGCTGGACCCGGAGCAGAACAGCACGTTCAACGACCATTACCTGGAGGTCGATTACGACCTGTCCGATGTGATGTTCGTTTGCACGGCCAATTCCCTGCGCATGCCGCAGCCGCTGCTGGACCGTATGGAGATCATCCGCCTGTCGGGCTACACCGAGGATGAGAAGGTGGAGATCGCCAAGCGCCACCTGATCGCCAAGCAGGTGTCCGACCATGGGCTGAAGGCCGGGGAGTTCAGCATCACCGACGAGGCCCTGCGCGACCTGATCCGCTACTACACGCGGGAGGCCGGGGTGCGTTCGCTGGAGCGCGAACTGGCCAATCTGGCGCGCAAGGCCATCAAGGAGATCCTGATGAAGGGTCTCGACAAGGTGAAGGTGACGCCCAAGAATTTGGAAAAGTTCGCCGGCGTGCGGCGCTTCCGATTTGGTGAAGCCGAGCTGGAGGATCAGGTCGGTGCGACCACGGGTCTGGCCTGGACTGAGGTTGGCGGTGAGATTCTGACCATCGAGGCGGTGATGCTGCGCGGCAAGGGCCGTATCCAGACCACCGGCAAGCTGGGCGACGTGATGAAGGAGTTGGTGCAGGCGGCCGAAAGCTATGTGAAGGCCAACGCGCTGCGCTTCGGCATCAAACCCACCCTGTTCGAAAAGCGCGACATCCACGTTCATGTGCCGGAGGGGGCGACCCCGAAGGACGGTCCGTCGGCCGGCGTGGCCATGATCACCACCATCGTTTCCGTCCTGACGGGGATCGCGGTGGCCAAGGACATCGCCATGACGGGTGAGATCACGCTGCGCGGCAAGGTCCTGCCCATCGGTGGCCTGAAGGAAAAGCTGCTGGCCGCCTTGCGGGCGGGAATCAAGCGCGTGCTGATTCCCAAGGACAATGAGAAGGATCTGGCCGAAATCCCCGATAATGTCAAAAAGGGTCTGACCATCATCCCGGTTTCAACCGTAGATGAGGTCATTGCCAATGCCTTGGTCACGGCACCGGTCGGAATCGACTGGTCGGAGCCCGAAGAAGTGGCCCAGGTGCCCGGAAAAGCTGGGGATGACGACCGGGATGGCGTGATTCGGCATTGAAGTGCGGCGGGAAATCGTGTGAATTGATTTCCCGCTGCCCCCCTTGCAATTCCGGGCGTCGGCAGCGGATTACCAATCCTGAGATTGCCTGGAATCTCTTTCCGGCATGTGCAACCGTTACTCTCTTGACGAGGGGGGCCTTAAGTGAACAAGAACGATCTCGTTGCCGTGGTCGCCGAAGCGGCTGGTTTGTCCAAGGCGGACGCGAATAAGGCCGTGGATGCGGTCTTCGATGGGATCACCGGCGCGCTGCAGAAGGGCGACGAAGTGCGGTTGGTCGGTTTCGGCACTTTCGCGGTCGCTGAGCGCGCCGCTTCCGAAGGCCGCAACCCCCGCACCGGTGAGAAGATTGCCATCGCGGCCAGCAAGCAGCCGAAGTTCAAGCCCGGCAAGGGCCTGAAGGACGCGCTGAACTGAGCGTGCGCCAAGGGTAGCACCCGGCATCGACCGGGTGACCCGATGGAAGTTCAAGAACGGGCGGTTCGCAAGGGCCGCCCGTTCTTTTTCTGCCGGTACGCGGTTGCCGGCATTTCCTTGTTGATTCTGCCGCATCCGGCGCTATTGTCGCCGGCGATCGGATCGATCGGGCGGTTAGCTCAGAGGTAGAGCTTCGGTTTTACACACCGCAGGTCGGGGGTTCGACTCCCTCACCGCCCACCACCGCCGCAACCGGCGGCACCCTTTCCCTGCAAAAAATGCCCGTGATCGTTAGGCAGCGCCTGTGCGCGCATGCCCGTGCCGGCTATACTGTGTGCCGGACGGGTCCTTCCGTCCGTGGACCGGAAAGGAAAGCGCCGCGTGACCGATTCCGTCGATCCCGCCGACCGCCGACTGGGCGATCGCATCCTGGCCGCGCTGGAACTGGCTGCCGACCAGCAGGAACTGGAAATTGCTGAACTGTTGTGGAACGCGCTGGAACTGACCCTGTCGCGCTATGGCGGGGCTGGCGCGCTGGAAAAACGCGAACCCCCCTTTGCCCTGGACGCGGTGCTGGACAAGCTGATCGACCTGCGCCGGACCAAGGCGACATGAGCGATGCGCCGGCATCGCCCGTCATCGTCGGGAAGAGGACATTTCATGTTTGACAAGGTGGGCGGGGTCGAATATACACCCGCCCACCTCAGCGGCGGCGGGGCCCGGAACGGTCGCGGCGCTGGTTTGGAAAGTTTGCGGGTGTAGCTCAGTTGGTTAGAGCGCCGGCCTGTCACGCCGGAGGCCGCGGGTTCAAGTCCCGTCACTCGCGCCACTTTCCGAAGAGGTTCTGGATCGGCCTGACAACTGGTCCTGTGTTCTGTGCGGGTGTAGCTCAGTTGGTTAGAGCGCCGGCCTGTCACGCCGGAGGCCGCGGGTTCAAGTCCCGTCACTCGCGCCACCCTTCAATGGTGGCAACGTCCGGTAAGAGGACGTAAAATCCTCCCACCCTGCGCGGGTGTAGCTCAGTTGGTTAGAGCGCCGGCCTGTCACGCCGGAGGCCGCGGGTTCAAGTCCCGTCACTCGCGCCACTTTCCCTGGCCTCGCCCGTTGTCGGCAAACGATCTTCGTGCCCCCGACCAACGTCCGGGGCTTTTGAAATTCCCGTGAATGATTTGTTTTAAAAACAGTATTTCCCAGCCGGGATTTGCTGTTTTTCGCATTTCCACAGCGCCGCCGGCAAGGCCGTGCGCCTGGCTCCTTCAGTAATCGCGGCAACGCATTGCTGCTTTGCCGCGATGCACCAATCAGCGGAAGCCCGGGCATTTCCATGCAGTTGAGAATGTTTCTCAGGCCCAAAATTGACGTAATTCGCTTTCCTTCCGGCGGGGACGGGGCCTATATTCCCGTGGGCTACGGGGTACCCCCTGGAAGCCTTCCTGGTCCATGAACCGCTCGCGGTTGCGACATATGCTCATCGGCCCGATCCATCGGTCCGATGATTTCCTATGGCGCGGCCCCGGGCTGAACCGGTGTGACGATGCCCGATCCGATGTCCAACCCGCTGCTGGTGCAGTATCTGCCCATCCTGGTTTTCCTGGCGATCGCCACCGTGGTTGCCGGCGCCATGATCGCCGCCTCCCTGGTGGTTGGAAAGCAGAACCCGGATACCGAGAAGCTGTCGGCCTATGAGTGCGGCTTCGAGGCGTTCGAGGATGCGCGCTCCAAGTTCGATGTGCGCTTCTATCTCGTGGCGATCCTGTTCATCATCTTCGACCTGGAAGTAGCCTTCCTGTTCCCCTGGGCCGTGGCCCTGGGCGATATCGGTCTTTTCGGTTTCTGGTCGATGATGGTGTTCCTGGGCATCCTGACCATCGGCTTCATTTACGAATGGAAGAAGGGTGCGCTGGAATGGGAGTGATCCCGCCGGCCAACCTGGGAGCGACAGCGCCATGAGCAGCAACCTGGTCACCACCAATACGAGCCCCCTGCCGCCGGGTCCGGCGCAGGAGGCCTATCTCAACGCGGTCACGGCCGAACTGAACGACAAGGGTTTCCTGGTCGCCAAGTACGAAGACCTGCTGAACTGGGCGCGCACCGGCTCGCTCTGGCCGATGACCTTTGGTCTGGCCTGCTGCGCAGTGGAGATGATCCACGCCTATATGGCGCGGTACGACCTGGACCGGTTCGGTGTGATCCCGCGCCCCAGCCCCCGTCAGTCCGACGTCATGATCGTGGCCGGCACGCTCTGCAACAAGATGGCCCCCGCGCTGCGCAAGGTCTATGACCAGATGGCGGAGCCGCGCTGGGTCATTTCCATGGGCAGCTGCGCCAATGGCGGCGGCTATTACCATTATTCCTATTCGGTGGTGCGCGGCTGTGACCGCATCGTGCCCGTCGATATCTACGTGCCCGGTTGCCCGCCGACGGCGGAGGCGCTGGTCTATGGCATTCTGCAATTGCAGAAGAAGATCAAGGGCGGTAACCGCCTGATCCGCGCCTGACGCTGGAACTAGGGGAAAGAGGACGCTTTAGGATGAGCGACGAGGCCCTCAAGGAACTCGGTGACTATATTGGCAACGCCCTGGGTGCGGCCGTCCTGGAGACGGTGGTGGCCCATGGCGAACTGTCCGTGACCCTGGCCCGCGATGCCCTTTACCGGGGCATCCAGTTCCTGCGTGACGATTCGACCACCCGCTGCGAGATGCTGGCCGATATTGCCGGCGTCGATTATCCCGCAAGGGCGGAACGGTTCGAGGTCGTCTATAATCTGCTGTCGGTGAAGCACAATCATCGCGTCCGTGTGAAGGTCGCCACCGACGAGGATACGCCCGTCGCCTCCATCGTCGGCCTCTACCCCGTGGCCGGCTGGTTCGAGCGTGAGGCCTGGGATCTCTATGGCATTTTCTTTGCCGACAATCCTGACCTGCGCCGCATCCTGACCGACTATGGTTTCGAGGGGCACCCGCTGCGCAAGGACTTCCCCCTGACCGGCTTCGTGGAACTGCGCTATGACGCCGAGCAGCGGCGCGTGGTGTATGAGCCCGTGAAGCTGACGCAGGATTTCCGCAGCTTCGACTTCCTGTCGCCCTGGGAGGGCATGACGGATGTCCAGTTGCCGGGCGACGAGAAGGCCGTTATCCCCCTGGCGGCACCGACCGCCTTGGGCAAGCGTTAAGGGGAGCCTGCAACCATGGCTACGACCAATGTCGCGACCCAGAGTGGCCTGACCGTGAACACCGCGCCGGCCAATCCGGCCGAGGTGCAGATCAAGCCGTTGACCATGAATTTCGGTCCCCAGCATCCGGCCGCGCATGGCGTGCTGCGCCTGGTGATGGAGATGGATGGCGAGATCGTGGAGCGGGCCGATCCGCATATCGGCCTGCTGCATCGCGGCACCGAGAAGCTGATCGAGTACAAGACCTATACCCAGGCCACGCCCTATTTCGACCGGCTGGACTATGTTTCACCGATGTCGATGGAGCATACCTGGGTGCTGGCGGTGGAGAAACTGCTGGGCATCACACCGCCCAAGCGTGGCCAATATATCCGTGTGCTCTACGCGGAAATCACCCGCGTGCTGAACCATCTGCTGAACCTCACGACCTTCGCGCTGGATGTCGGTGCCATCACGCCCGCCCTCTGGGGCTTCGAGGAGCGTGAGAAGCTGATGGAGTTCTATGAGCGGGTGTCGGGTGCCCGCATGCACGCCAACTATTTCCGGCCTGGTGGCGTCAACCTGGACCTGCCCGCCGGGCTGGCCGACGATATCTACGCCTATATCGAGACCTTCCCGAAATTCATGTCGGACCTGGAAGGCCTTTTGTCCGAGAACCGCGTGTTCAAGCAGCGCACGGTCGATATCGGTGTCGTCTCCGCGGCCGACGCGCTGGCCTGGGGTTTCACCGGCCCCATGCTGCGCGGCTCCAACGTGGCCTGGGACCTGCGCAAGGCGCAGCCCTATGACAGCTACGAGGAGTTCGAGTTCGACATCCCCGTCGGCCTGACGGGTGATTGCTATGCCCGCTATCTGGTCCGGATGGAGGAGATGAAGCAGTCCATCTCCATCATCCGTCAGGCGCTTGACAAGCTGTCCCGTACCACCGGCCCCGTGAAGGTGGATGACCGCAAGGTGACCCCTCCTTCCCGCGGGGAGATGAAGCGCTCGATGGAAGCGCTGATCCACCATTTCAAGCTTTATACCGAAGGCTACCACGTGCCAGCCGGCGAGACCTATACGGCGACGGAATCGCCGAAGGGCGAACTGGGCGTCTATCTGGTGGCCGACGGGACCAACCGCCCGTATCGCTGCAAGATCCGCCCGACCGGCTTCTCGCACCTGCAGGCGATGGATTTCATGTCCAAGGGTCACATGCTCGCCGACGCCGTGGCGATCATCGGTTCCATGGACATCGTGTTCGGAGAGATCGATCGATGAGTGCCGCCCATCATTCCGGCCCCGCGGTGGCGGAGCCGACCAGCTTCGAGTTCACGGACGAGAATCTCGAACTGGCCAAGCGCATCATCGCCAAGTATCCCGAAGGCCGCCGGCAGAGCGCGGTGATGCCGCTGCTTGATCTGGCACAGCGCCAGAATGGCGGCTGGCTGCCCAAGGTGGCCATCGATTATGTCGCGACCTTCCTGGACATTGCCCCCATCCGCGCCATGGAAGTGGCCAGCTTCTACACGATGTACAATCTGAAGCCGGTGGGTAAGCATTTCGTCCAGGTCTGCACCACCACGCCCTGCTGGCTGCGGGGATCGGACGAGGTGCTGCACGCCTGTGAGAGCAAGCTGGGCATCAAGCCGGGCCAGACGACGCAGGACGGGCAGTTCACCGTGATCGAGGTGGAATGCCTGGGCGCCTGCGTGAACGCGCCCATGATGCAGATCGGCGATGATTTCTACGAGGATCTGACGGCCGAGACGACAGGCAAAATCCTGGACGCGCTGGCCCGTGGTGAAAAGCCGGAAGGGGGGCCGCAGAACGGCCGCATCCGGTCCTGCCCCATCGGCGGGCCGACCACGCTGACGGAATCGGCCACCAGGGCGGGCGTGAAGCCCGCTGGCCAGGCTTGAGCGGGGGGTGAACCATGCTTCGCGATGAAGACCGCATCTTCACCAACCTTTACGGTTTCGAAAGCCCCTTCCTGGAAGGGGCGAAGACCCGTGGCGATTGGGCCGGCACCAAGGACATCCTGGATCTGGGCCGGGAGAAGATCATTGAACTGGTGAAGGATTCGGGCCTGCGCGGCCGTGGCGGCGCCGGCTTCTCCACCGGCATGAAATGGTCCTTCATGCCCAAGACCAGCAATGGCCCCGTTTATCTGGTGGTCAATGCCGACGAGGGCGAGCCCGGTACCTGCAAGGACCGGGAAATCATGCGCCATGATCCGCACAAGCTGATCGAAGGCTGCCTGATCGCCGGTTTCGCCATCGGCGCCACGGCGACCTATATCTATATCCGTGGCGAGTTCTATCATGAGGCCGCCAACGTCCAGCGGGCCATCGACGAGGCTTACGCCTCCGGCCTGATTGGCAAGAATGCCTGCGGCTCCGGCTACGACCACGATGTCTATCTGCATCTGGGAGCCGGCGCCTATATCTGCGGCGAAGAGACGGCGCTGATCGAAAGCCTGGAAGGCAAGAAGGGCCAGCCCCGCAACAAGCCCCCGTTCCCCGCCATGGCCGGTCTCTACAGCCGTCCGACGACGGTGAACAATGTCGAGTCCATTGCCGTGGTGCCCACCATCCTGCGCCGTGGTTCCTCCTGGTTCGCCAATCTGGGCCGTCCCAAGAACAGCGGCACCAAGCTGTTCTGCGTGTCGGGCCATGTCAATCAGCCGGCGACGGTGGAAGAGGAGATGGGCATCCCGCTGAAGGAACTGATCGAGAAGCATTGCGGCGGCGTGCGTGGCGGCTGGGACAATTTGCTGGCCATCATTCCCGGCGGTTCCTCGGTTCCGCTGCTGCCCAAGGAAATCTGCGACACGGTCCTGATGGATTTCGACAGCCTGCGCGAGGTCCGCTCAGGTTTGGGCACGGCCGCCGTGATCGTGATGGACAAGTCCACCGACATCGTGAAGGCCATCGCCCGCCTGTCCAAGTTCTACATGCATGAAAGCTGCGGCCAGTGTACGCCGTGCCGTGAGGGCACGGGCTGGATGTGGCGCGTGATGGAGCGGCTGGTCAGAGGGCAGGCGCATGTCGAAGAGATCGACATGCTGCTGGACGTCACCAAGCAGATCGAGGGTCATACCATCTGCGCGCTGGGTGATGCGGCGGCATGGCCGATCCAGGGTCTGATGCGGCATTTCCGGCCCGAGGTGGAACGCCGTATCCTGGAATACCGCACGCACGCCGAACGCGGCGTGCGCGTGGCGGCAGAGTAAGTCGGGGGCGAAGAGGATATCATGCCCAAGCTAACCATCGACGGCGTCGAAATCGAAGTCGCTCCCGGCACCTCAGTGCTGCAGGCCTGCGAACAGCTCGGCATCGAGGTGCCGCGCTTCTGCTATCACGAACGCCTGTCCGTGCCGGCCAACTGCCGCATGTGCCTGGTGGAGGTGGAGCGCATGCCGAAGCCTGCGGCCAGCTGCGCGCTGCCGGTGGGCGAGGGCATGGTGGTGAGGACCAACACCCCGAACGTCCACAAGGCCCGCAAGGGCGTGATGGAATTCCTGCTGATCAACCATCCGCTGGATTGCCCCATCTGCGACCAGGGCGGCGAATGCGATCTGCAGGATCAGGCCGTCTCCTACGGCTATGACCGCAGCCGGTTCGAGGAGAACAAGCGGACCGTCAGCGAAAAATACATGGGTCCGCTGATCAAGACCTATATGACGCGCTGCATCCAATGCACGCGCTGCATCCGTTTCGTGGATGAGATCGCCGGTGTGGCGGCGCTGGGTGGTCTCGCCCGTGGCGAGCATCTGGAGATCACCCCGGCGCTGGAAGCCGGCGTCAATTCCGAACTGTCGGGCAATCTGGTCGATGTCTGTCCCGTCGGGGCGCTGACCAGCCGCCCCTATGCGTTCAATGCCCGCCCTTGGGAACTGCGCAAGACCGAGAGCGTGGATGTCATGGACGCGGTCGGTTCCAACATCCGCATCGACTTCCGCGGTGGGGAAGTTCTGCGCGTTCTGCCCCGTCTGAACGAGGATGTGAACGAGGAATGGATTTCTGACAAGACGCGCTATGCCATCGATGGCCTGAAGCGCCAGCGTCTGGACCGTCCCTATGTGCGGGGCGCCGACGGCAAGCTGAAGCCCGCCACCTGGGCGGAGGCTTTCGCGGCCATCCGGACGCGGCTGGCCAATGTGCCGGGCAACCGGATCGCCGGCATTGCGGGTGATCTGGTCGATGTGGAAAGCACGGTTGCGCTGAAGGACCTGCTGACGGCGCTGGGATCAGCGAACCTGGATTGCCGGCAGGATGGCGCCAGCTTCGATACCAGCGCGCGCGCCGGCTATGTCTTTAATAGCACGATCGCCGGCATCGAGAATGCCGACGCGGTGCTGCTGATCGGTACCAATCCGCGCTGGGAAGCGTCGCTGGTCAATGCCCGCCTGCGCAAGACCTACCTGACCGGCAAGCTGAAGAAGGTGGCCGTCATCGGCCAGAATGTGGACCTGACCTTCCCGACCGAATGGCTGGGCAATTCCGGTTCCGTGCTGGCCGATCTGATCAGTGGCGCCCATCCGTTCGCCGAGGTGCTGAAGGGTGCCAAGAACCCGCTGATCATCCTGGGTGCTGCGGCGCTGCGCCGTGGTGATGGTCCGGCCGTGCAGGCCGCGGCGCGCGCCCTGGCGGAAACGGTTGGGGCCGTGCGCGACGACTGGAACGGTTTCAACGTACTGCACCTGGCCGCCGGCCGCGTGGGTGCGCTGGATGCCGGCTTCCTGCCGGGTTCCGGCGGGCGCGACCTTTCCGGCATCCTGGCCGGGACGCAGTCGGGGGAGATCGAGGCGGTCTACCTGCTGGGCGCGGATGAGATTGATGCGTCAAAGTTCGGCAATGCCTTCGTGATTTATCAGGGCCACCATGGCGACCGTGGCGCCCATCGCGCCGACGTCATCCTGCCGGGTGCCGCCTATACCGAGAAGAACGCCACCTACGTCAATACCGAAGGCCGTGTGCAGCAGGCCCGGCTGGCCACCTTCCCGCTGGGAGAGGCGCGGGAGGATTGGAAGATCATCCGCGCCCTGTCGGGTGAACTGGGCCAGGCCCTGCCCTACGACACGCTGACCCAGGTGCGCCAGCGCATGGTGCAGGTGAACCCCGTCTTCGCGACGCTGGATCGCGTGGTCCCGGCGGCATGGGCTGCGTTCGGTGCGGAAGGCAATGTTGCCGATGCACATTTCACCTCGCCGATCGAGAATTTCTACATGACCGATCCGATCAGCCGCGCGTCGCAGACCATGGCTGAATGCACGGAAGCCTTTCTGAAGCCGGCCATCGCGGCCGCGGCGGCGGAGTAAGTGACGATGTGGGAATTGTGGGATCAACTGCCGCTGATCGTTCGCATCGTCGCGGGCATTCTGGTCATCGTTGTGCCGCTGCTGATCGGCATGGCCATGCTGACCTATTTCGAGCGCAAGGTGATGGCCGCCATGCAGCTTCGCCAGGGTCCCAATCTGGTGGGGCCCTTTGGTCTGCTGCAGCCCTTCGCCGACGGTCTGAAGCTGCTGGCCAAGGAAACGATCATCCCGTCGGGCGCCAACCGCGTCGTCTTCGTGGCCGCGCCGATGCTGACCTTCCTGCTGGCCCTGGTCGCCTGGGCCGTGATCCCGTTCGGTGAAGGGCTGGTGCTGGCGGATATCAATGTCGGTGTCCTTTATCTCTTCGCCATCAGTTCGCTGGGTGTCTATGGCATCATCATGGCGGGCTGGGCATCCAACTCGAAATACGCCTTCCTGGGCGGGTTGCGTGCCGCGGCGCAGATGGTCTCCTATGAGGTCTCCATCGGTCTCGTCATCATCACCGTGCTGCTGTGCGTCGGCTCTTTGAACCTGTCGACCATCGTGGAAGCGCAGAAGAATGTCTGGTTCTTCATCCCGCTGTTCCCGATGTTCATCATCTTCTTCATTTCGGCGCTGGCGGAAACCAACCGTGCCCCGTTCGACTTGCCGGAAGGTGAATCCGAACTGTCCGGTGGTTTCAACGTCGAATATTCGTCGATGACCTTCGCCCTGTTCTTCCTGGGCGAATATATCAACATGATCCTGATGAGCGGCATGACCACGGTGCTGTTCCTGGGCGGCTGGCTGCCGCCGCTGGACATTGCGCCGTTGAACTGGATACCCGGTCCGCTGTGGTTCATCGCCAAGATCTGCTTCGTGCTGTTCTGTTTCATCTGGGTGCGCGCCACGCTGCCGCGCTACCGGTATGACCAGCTCATGCGTCTGGGTTGGAAGGTTTTCCTGCCCTTCTCGCTGATCTGGGTGGTGCTGACCGCTGGTGTGCTCGTCTATTTCGACCTGCTGCCAAACTGATTTCGTGGGGGCGGGGGCCGGGGGCCGCCGCCCGATGATGGAGGTGAACCATGGCCCTGCTCGACCGTACCGCGCGCGGCCTGTTCTTGTGGGAACTCGTGAAGGGCATGTCGCTGACCTTCAGCTACATGTTCCGTCCGCGCGTGACCCTGAACTATCCGTTCGAACGCGGTCCGACCAGCCCGCGCTTTCGCGGCGAGCATGCCCTGCGCCGTTATCCCAATGGGGAGGAACGCTGCATCGCGTGCAAGCTGTGCGAGGCCATCTGCCCGGCGCTGGCCATCACGATCGAGGCCGAACCGCGCGAGGATGGCAGCCGCCGGACCACGCGCTACGACATCGACATGGTGAAGTGCATCTATTGTGGTCTGTGCCAGGAAGCCTGCCCGGTGGATGCCATCGTGGAGGGGCCGAACCTGGAATTCGCGACGGAAACCCGCGAGGAGCTTTACTATAACAAGGAAAAGCTGCTGGCCAACGGTGACCGCTGGGAAGCCCAGATCGCGGCCAATCTCGCGGCCGACGCACCTTACCGCTAATCACCATGGGCGGCCGGTTCGCCGGCCGTCTCCCGTCCTTCGCCCGGAGTATCCTCCGTGACCCAGTACCCGATGACCACAGCGCCGGAGGCGGCGTAACATGACACTGACCGCTGTCGCATTCTATGCGTTCGCTTTCGTCCTGCTGGCATCTGCCGTGCAGGTGATCACGGCCAAGAATCCCGTGCATTCGGTTCTGTTCCTGATCCTGGCCTTCTTCAACGCCGCCGGCCTGTTTGTGCTGATCGGTGCTGAATTCGTGGCCATGATCCTGGTCATCGTCTATGTCGGCGCCGTGGCGGTGCTGTTCCTGTTCGTGGTGATGATGCTCGACATCAATTTCCAGGAATTGCGACAGGGCTTCATGCGCTACATGCCGGTCGGGCTGGTGATCGGTGCCATCCTGGCGGTGGAACTGGTGTTCCTGGCCGTCACGCAACTGGCTGGCGGTCCGGTCGGGGGCACGGCCGACAATGCGCCGATCCCGCCGGTCGATCAGGTGACCAATACGGAGGCCATCGGCCAGATCCTCTATACCGACTATGTGTACGCCTTCCAGGTTTCCGGCCTGATCCTGCTGGTCGCGATGATCGGTGCCATTGTGCTGACGCTCCGGTCGCGCCCCGGCGTCCGCCGCCAGCAGATCGGCCAGCAGCTCGACCGGAAGCGGGACGAGGTTGTGCAGGTACGCAAGGTCCCGACGCGGGGGGGCGTCTGATCATGGAATTCGGCTCTATCGGCCTGGCGCATTACCTGACGCTGTCGGCCATCCTCTTCACCATCGGCGTGTTCGGGATTTTCCTGAACCGGAAGAACGTCATCATCATCCTGATGTCGGTCGAGATGATCCTTCTCGCCGTCAACATCAACCTGGTGGCCTTCTCCGTCTATCTGAACGATCTGGTGGGACAGATTTTCACCATGTTCATCCTGACCGTGGCCGCGGCGGAGGCCGCCATCGGTCTGGCGATCCTGGTGGTCTATTTCCGCAATCGCGGCACGATCGCGGTTGAAGACATCAACATGATGAAGGGTTGAGGCGGGCATCATGGAAATCGCTGCCATCTTCCTGCCCCTGCTGGGCGCCTTCATCGCCGGGTTCTTCGGGCGCATCATCGGCGACCGCGGGGCCCAGATCGTCACCTGCGCCGGCGTTCTGACCGCCGCGATCCTGTCCGTGATCCTGTTCGCGACGATCGGTTTCGGCGGACCCGAGGCCGCGCGTACCGTCGAGCTGTTTACCTGGATCGACAGCGGCACCTTCGAGGTGTCCTGGTCGCTGCGCATCGATACGCTGACCGCCGTGATGCTGGTCGTGGTGAACGGCGTGTCGTCCATGGTGCATGTCTATTCGGTCGGCTACATGAGCCACGACCCGCACCGGGCACGTTTCATGGCTTATCTGTCGCTGTTTACCTTCATGATGCTCATGCTGGTCACGGCCGACAATCTGCTGCAGATGTTCTTCGGCTGGGAGGGCGTGGGTGTCGCCTCCTACCTGCTGATCAATTTCTGGTATGAGAAGAAGAGCGCCAACGACGCCTCCATGAAGGCGTTCCTGGTCAACCGCGTGGGCGATTTCGGCTTTGCGCTGGGCATCATGGCGATCTTCGTCATCTTTGGCACCGTCCAGTTCGACGGCATCTTCGAGCAGGCGGCCGCCAAGGCCGATACCACCTTCAACTTCCTGGGCTGGGAAGTGCATGCGCTGACCTGCGCCTGCCTGCTGCTGTTCATCGGTGCCATGGGCAAGTCGGCCCAGTTGGGCCTGCACACCTGGCTGCCGGACGCCATGGAAGGTCCGACCCCGGTGTCGGCGCTGATCCACGCGGCCACCATGGTGACCGCCGGCGTCTTCATGCTGTCCCGGATGAGCCCGGTGTTCGAATATGCGCCCGTGGCCCTGGAGGTTGTGACCTATCTGGGAGCGGCGACCGCTTTCGTGGCCGCGACCATCGGCCTGACCCAGTTCGACATCAAGCGCGTCATCGCCTATTCGACGATGAGCCAGCTTGGCTACATGTTCTTCGCCATTGGTGTCGGCGCCTATCCGGCTGCCATCTTCCACCTGATGACGCACGCCTTCTTCAAGGCCCTGCTGTTCCTGGGGGCCGGCTCGGTAATCCACGCCATGTCGGACGAGCAGGACATGCGCAACATGGGCGGCATCTGGAAGCAGATCCCCGTGACCTATGCCATGATGTGGATCGGCAACCTGGCGCTGGCCGGTATCCCGTTCTTCGCGGGCTTCTACTCCAAGGACATGATCCTGGAAGTGGCCTACGCCAAGCATAGCGTTGCCGGTTCCTTCGCCTTCTGGATGGGCATTGCCGCCGCCTTCATGACGGCCTTCTATTCCTGGCGCCTGCTGATCATGACCTTCCATGGCAAGCCGCGCGCGTCTGAGAAGGTGATGGCCCACGTGCATGAAAGCCCGGCCGTCATGCTGGTGCCGCTGATCGTCCTGTCGATCGGTGCCCTGTTTGCCGGTTTCGTCGCCTATCCCTGGTTCGTGGGCCACGATATGGATGCCTTCTGGGCCGGCAGCATCTTCATGCTGACGGGTGAGCACGGGACGATCGTGGAAGCCGCCCACCATGTGCCGGGCTGGGTGCCCTATGCCCCGCTGGCGGCGGGTGTGACGGGTATCGCGCTGGCCTATGTCTTCTACATGTTCGTTCCCGGTCTGCCCGGCGCCTTCGTCAATACCTTCAAGGCCATCCACGGCTTCGTGTTCCGGAAGTACATGTTCGATGAACTGTACAATGCGTTGTTCGTGCGCCCGGCCATGAAGCTCGGCTTCGGCCTGTGGAAGGGTGTGGATGTCGCGGTGATCGATGGGCTGGGCCCGGACGGGGCCGCAACCGTCACCCGGCGCCTGTCCCTGGCGGCCAGCCGCCTGCAGACGGGCTATGTGTACCATTATGCTTTCGTGATGGTGATCGGCGTGGTCGTGTTGGCCGGCTGGTTCTTCCTGGCGCGCTGAGGTAGGGAGTCTTTCGAAATGGCCGATGTGCCGATCCTTTCGCTGACGACGTTCCTGCCCCTTGTCGGCGCCCTGTTCATCCTGCTCATCCGCGGAGAGCAGGAGACGGTCGCCCGCAACGCCAAGAGTGTGGCGCTGTGGACGTCGATCATCACCTTCATCGTCTCGCTGTTCATCCTGACCGGCTTCGACCCCTCCAACCCCGGCTTTCAACTGGTGGAGGAGGTGGCCTGGCTGCCGGCCTTCAACATCTCCTATATCAAGGGTGTCGACGGCATTTCCGTTTGGTTCGTGCTGGCTTCCACCCTGCTGACCCCCATCTGCGTGCTGGCTTCCTGGGAAGCGGTGGAGAAGCGGGTCAAGGAATTCATGATCGCGCTGCTCGTGCTGGAGACCATGCTGGTCGGCATGTTCACGGCGCTGGACTTCGTGCTGTTCTATCTCTTCTTCGAAGGGGTGCTGCTGCCGATGTTCCTGATGATCGGCGTGTGGGGCGGTCCCAACCGCGTCTATGCCTCCTACAAGTTCTTCATCTACACCTTCGTCGGTTCGGTGCTGATGCTGCTGGCAATCCTGGCCATGTATCTGACAGCCGGCACCATGGACATGCGCGTGCTGGTCGACTATCCCTTCGCCAGCAACATGCAGATATGGCTGTGGCTGGCCTTCTTCATCGCCTTCGCCGTGAAGACCCCGATCTGGCCGGCCCATACCTGGCTGCCCTTCGCTCACGTGGAGGCGCCGACGGCTGGCTCGGTGATGCTGGCGGGCGTGATGCTGAAGATGGGCGGCTATGGCCTGATCCGCGCCAATATCCAGATGCTGCCGGAAGCCAGCTTCCACTTCCAGGATCTGGTGTTCGTGATGTCGATCGCCGCCATCATCTACACCTCGCTGGTGGCGCTGGCGCAGTCGGATATGAAGAAGATGATCGCCTACAGTTCCGTGGCCCATATGGGTTACGTGTCCATGGGCATCTTCGCCATGAACCAGCAGGGCCTGGATGGCGCCATGTTCCAGATGCTGAGCCACACCTTTGTGTCGGCGGCACTCTTCCTGTGCATCGGCGTTGCCTATAATCGCCTGCATACCCGCGAAATGGCGGCCTATGGCGGCATGGCCAAGAACATGCCCCGCTATGCCGTGGTCTTCGCCATTTTCATGTTCGCGTCGGTCGGCCTGCCGGGCACCTCGGGTTTCATCGGTGAGTTCCTGACCATGCTGGGCGTGTTCCAGGTCAATACCTGGTACGGCCTGCTGTCGGCCACCGGTCTGGTCCTGGGGGCGGCCTATATGCTGCTGCTCTATCGCAAGCTGTTCTTCGGCAAGCTGGAGAAGCCCGAGGTCAAGGCCATGAAGGATCTGGACTGGAAGGAGGTCACCTTCTTCGCCCCGCTGGTCGCCATCGTGATCATCATGGGTGTGTATCCGGCCAGCTTCCAGAACATCTACAACCCGACCGTGGAGAAGATCCTGGCCGATCACGAGGCGTCGCTACGGTCCGCCGGTCTGATCGAGACGGTGACACAGAACGCCGCCATCACGGTGTCCGACGTACCCGGCGAAACCCCGGCGCCCCTTCCGGTGAGCGAGAACTGAGCCATGGCTACCATTCCCGACCTGATCCCGGCGCTGCCTGAGATCTTCCTGGCCGTTGCCAGCATGGTTCTGCTGATGATCGGCGTGTTCCGGGGCGACGGCAGCCTTCGCACCGTGTCCTGGTTGTCGGTCGCCTCGCTCATCGCGACGGGGTTCCTGCTGCTGAACGGACCGGAAGGCCGCCAGGTGACCTTCAACGGCCTGTTCGTGGCCGACAGCTTCGGCCTGTTCGCCAAGCTGCTGATCCTCACCGCTTCCGCCCTGGCCATCATCCTTTCCGTCAATTACCTGGAAAAGGAGCGCGTGGCCCGGTTCGAGTATCCGGTGCTGATCGTGCTGGCCACGCTCGGCATGCTGGCCATGGTTTCGGCGAACGACCTGATCTCGCTCTATGTCGGGTTGGAACTGCAATCGCTGGCGCTTTATGTCATCGCGTCGTTCAAGCGTGATGTGGCCAAGTCGACCGAGGCGGGCCTGAAATATTTCGTGCTGGGCGCGTTGTCCTCCGGCCTGCTGCTCTATGGTGCATCGCTGATCTATGGCTTTGCCGGCACCACCAGCTTTGACAAGCTGGCCGTCGTGTTGGCGGCGGCCGAGGGGGCACCGTCGCTGGGTGTGGTTGTCGGCATGGTGTTCGTCGCCGCTGGCCTGGCCTTCAAGATTTCCGCCGTGCCGTTTCATATGTGGACGCCCGACGTCTATGAGGGCGCGCCGACTTCCGTCACGGCTTTCTTCGCCGTGGCGCCCAAGGTTGCGGCCATCACGCTGTTCATCCGTGTGCTGGTCGGCCCGTTCGGCGACCTGGTGGGCCAGTGGCAGCAGGTGATCCAGTTCTGTGCCGCCGCCTCCATGGTGATCGGCGCGCTGGGGGCCATCCAGCAGAAGAACATCAAGCGCCTGATGGCCTACAGCTCCATTGGCCATATCGGCTACGCGCTGGTCGGGCTGTCCGCCGGCTCGGTCGAGGGTGTGCGCGGCGTGCTGATCTACATGGCCATCTATCTGGCCATGAATGTCGGCGTCTTCGCCATCATCCTGTCGATGCGCCAGAATGGCCGTGCGGTGGAGGAGATCGCCGATCTGGCGGGTCTCTCCAAGACCCATCCCATGCTGGCTTTCGCCATGGCGGTCTTCATGTGGTCGCTGGCCGGCGTGCCGCCCGCCGCGGGCTTCTGGGGCAAGTGGGCCGTGTTCCTGCCGGCCATCCAGGCGGAGCTTTACGCGCTGGCCATCGTCGGCGTTGTCGCGTCGGGCATCTCCTGTTTCTATTACCTGCGCGTCATTAAGGCGATGTACTTCGATGACGTGACGGAGCCGCTGGATAATCCGGCACCGACGAACGGTATCGTGGTTGCCGGTGCGGCCCTGTTCGTCTTCCCGGTCTATATCCTGTTCCTGTCGCCGATCACCACCGGTGCGGCGGCGGCGGCGGCGGCCCTGTTCGGGGCCCGGTGACCGGCGTTTCGCGCATGGTGGCTGGATTTGACAATCGAGATGAAACGCGGGCGGCCCGGCTGCCCGCGTTTTTTCATCTGAACCGTGTAGAAGAGTGCGGCAGCACCAATGATGAGGCCAAGGCCATGGCCCGTGCCGGTGCGCCGGAGGGCTGCCTGGTACAGGCTCTGCGGCAAACGGCCGGCCGCGGCCGGCGGGGCCGGGCCTGGACCAGCGGGGAGGGGAACCTCGCCTGCTCCCTGGTGCTGAGGCCGGGCATGGCGCCGGCCGCGGCGGCGCTGGTGTCCTTCGTCGCGGCCATCGCGGTGGGGGAGGCGGTGTCGGCCCTGGTGCCAGGGCGGGTGACGCTGAAATGGCCCAATGATGTGCTGGTGGATGGTGCCAAGATATCCGGCATCCTGTTGGAATCCGAAGCGGACCGGCAGGGCGGGCTGGAATGGCTGGTGCTGGGGGTGGGCATCAATGTCCGCCATTTCCCGGATGAGGCGCTTTATCCCGCGACCTCGCTGCTGGCTGCCGGTGCCGATGTCACGGTTGAACAGGTGCTGGCGGCCTATGCCGCATCGTTCGATGGCTGGTATCGTCGTTTTCGGGACCATGGCTTCGCCCCCATCCGTGCCGCCTGGCTCAACGCTGCGCAGGGACTGGGCGGAGCCGTCACCGTGCGGCTGGCGGGGGAGAGTTTCACGGGCCGCTTCGTCGATCTGGACGGGGAGGGGGGCCTTCTGGTGGAGTGCGGTGGCGCCGTGCGGCGCGTGACGGCCGGTGACGTGTTCTTCACCGGCGGGGAGACCTGACATGCTGTTGGCCATCGATGCCGGCAATACCAATGTCGTCTTCGCCGTCTTTGACGGTGATGAGAAGCGGGCCCATTGGCGCATATCCACCGACAGCCAGCGCACGGCGGACGAATATGCCGTCTGGCTGGTGACATTGATGGGGATGAAGAATATCCGTCCGGGGGATATCGACGCAGCGATCCTGTCCAGCGTGGTGCCGTCGCAGACCTATGCGCTGATCAAGCTGACGGAGGATCATTTTGGCTGCACGCCCATGCGTGTCGGCGATCCGCAGGTCGATCTGGGGCTGGAGGTGCGGCTGACCAACCCGCGCGAGGCGGGGGCCGACCGTCTGGTCAATGCGATATCGGCCGCCGCATCCTATGCTACGCCACTGATCGTCATCGATATCGGCACCGGTACGACCTTCGATGTGGTGGATGCCGACGGGGCCTTTGCCGGGGGTGTCATCGCGCCCGGCCCGGCCCTGTCGCTGGATGCCTTGCACCGCGTGGCCGCACAATTGCCCAAGGTCGACATTGCCAAGCCGGAGCAGGCCATCGGTCGCGGCACGGTTTCGGCCATGCAGTCGGGAATGTTCTGGGGCTATACCGGGATGATTGAGGGTATCCTGAAGCGGATCATCGCCGAGCTGTCGCCGGACGGGCAGACGCCGGTGACCGTGATCGGTACGGGCGGCCTGGTGCGTCTGTTCGCCGAGGGGACCGACATGATCCACCATATTGATGGGGACCTGACGTTGCGGGGTCTCCGGCTGATCCATGAACGCAACAGCATCGCCAACTGAATTCAGGACCGAATGACGGAAGCCAAACCCAAGCAGACGATGGATTTCGCGCCCGATGCCCTGCATTTCGTGCCGCTGGGCGGGGCCGGCGAGATCGGGATGAACCTGAACCTCTACCATCATGCCGGCAAATGGCTGATGGTCGATCTCGGCGTTAGTTTCGGTGACGAAACGACGCCCGGCGTGGATATCATCCTGCCTGATACCGCCTTCATCGAGGAGCGGCTGGGCGATCTGGTGGGCATCGTTGTCACGCATGCACATGAGGATCATCTGGGCGCCATCCCTTACCTGTGGGAAGATTTGCGCGTCCCCGTCTGGTGTACGCCGTTCGCCGCCGGCTTCCTGCGGGCCAAGCTGCAGGAAACGGGCTTGCAGGACAAGGTGCCGATCCATGTTGTTCCCCTGGGTGGCAAGGTAAAGTTGGGTCCTTTCGATCTCGAACTGATCAGCCTTACCCATTCGATCCCGGAACCCAATGCCCTGGTGATCCGCACGCCGGCGGGGACTGTCCTGCATACGGGTGACTGGAAGCTGGACCCTGACCCCGTCATCGGCCTGCTGGCGGATGAGGATGCGCTGAAGAAGCTTGGGCGCGAGGGCGTAACGGCCATGATCTGCGACAGCACCAATGCCATGGTGCCCGGCTGGTCGGGGTCGGAGGCGGCTGTGAAGGACAGCCTGACCGAGCTTTTCGGACGATGGAAGGAAACGCGCATCGCCGTCACCTGCTTTGCCAGCAACGTGGCACGGCTGCATTCCATCGCGCTGGCGGCCCATGCCCATGGCCGGCGCGTCGCCTTGGCCGGACGGTCGCTGTGGCGCATCAACGAGGTGGCCCGGGCCAATGGCTACCTGACCGATCTGCCGCCCTTCCTCACGGAACGGGAGGCGGCCTTCGTCCCGCGGGAGAAGCTGCTGGTCATCTGCACGGGCAGCCAGGGGGAACCGCGGGCTGCCCTGGCCCGCATCGCCAATGACGATCATCCCGACGTGGTGCTCGAACGCGGCGATGTGGTGATCTTCTCCGCCCGGGAGATACCGGGGAACGAAAAGTCCATCGCCAAGATCCAGAATGGCCTCATGCGGCAGGGCGTGCAGGTCGTCACGGCGGATGAGGAGTTCGTGCATGTCTCCGGTCATCCCGCACGCGACGAGCTGGTGCAGATGTACCAATGGGTGCGGCCCAAGGTGGCGGTGCCTGTGCATGGGGAACATCGGCACCTGACGGTCCATGCCGCGCTGGCCCGCGACTGCCAGGTACCGGAAGTGATCGTGCCCGATGACGGGGCGGCCATCCGCCTGGCGCCGGGTCCGGCCGTGACCCTGGGCCATGTCCATGCGGGCAAACTGTGCATCGACGGCAAGCGCATAGTGCCGCTGAGCAACATGGCCATGCGTGGCCGGACCCGCATGGCGCAAAGCGGTGTATCCATGGTGACCCTGGTCATGACGCCACGTGGCGACCTGCTGGCCGACCCCAAGGTGACGGCCATGGGCCTGCTGGAAGAAGACGAGATCACCGAGGAGGTGGCCGACCTGACCGCCCGCGTGCGCGATGCCGTGGAGCGTCTGTCCAAAACCGCCCGCCAGGACGACGCCCAGGTGAAGGAGGCGGCGCGCGTGGCCATCCGCCGGTCCTTCAACAGCAGCCAGGGGCGCAAACCCCTGACAGAGGTGCATCTGGTCCGCATCTGACGGTGCCGGATGGCCGTCGTGCCGATTTGTCACGGGTGACGCAGGTGTCTCCCGTGGCTATCTGTTGGGCGAACAAACGATAAAATGAGGAGTGGGTGATGATCGGTCGTTTGAACCATGTGGCCATCGTGGTGCCGGACCTGGCCGTGGCGACGGAAACCTATCGCAGCACGCTGGGCGCCACCGTGTCGGCGCCGCTTGACCTGCCCGAACATGGTGTGACCACGGTGTTCGTCGAATTGCCTAACACCAAGATCGAATTGCTGCACCCGCTGGGGGAGGGCAGCACCATCGCCAAGTTCCTGGCCAACAACCCCGCCGGCGGCATCCACCATGTCTGCTACGAGGTGGAGGACATCATCGCCTCGCGCGATAAGCTGAAGGCCGACGGGTTGCGTGTGCTGGGCGATGGGGAGCCGCGGATCGGCGCGCATGGCAAGCCCGTGCTGTTCCTGCACCCCAAGGACCTGTTCGGTACCCTGGTCGAGATCGAGCAGGTCTGACGCAACGCGGAGGCGGGGAGGAAGATCATGGGCTGGGCGACCTGGGGTGCCATCTATTTCACCGTCTGGTGGACCGTGCTGTTCATGGTCCTGCCCTTTGGCGTCAAGCGGGAGGAGGTGGAGCAGGTCGGCCACCAGCCGGGCGCGCCCGCGCGCCCCCAGATCCTGAAGAAGTTCCTGTGGACATCGGTGCTGTCGGCCGTGCTGGTCCTGCTGGCCTGGGCATCGGGCCATTTCGGCCTGGTGGAGTGGCGCACCCTGTTCCGGGAATGATCCCGTCCCCTGCAACCCCGACGCCCGAGGTCGCACATGACCGATCCGGAACAGGTACCACCCGCCCTCACCATCCGCCTTGTCGATGCCATCGGCGCCGTGGGAGCGCAGGAGTGGGATGCCTGCCTGGCCGGCAGCCCGGGAGGGGATGACAATCCCTTCCTGTCGCACCGGTTTCTGTCGATCCTGGAACAGAGCGGTTCGGTGGGGGGCGATACGGGCTGGGACCCCCGCCACCTGACGGTGCGGGATGCGGCCGGCCTGCTGCTGGCCGTGATGCCGCTTTACCTGAAATATCATTCCTACGGCGAATATGTGTTCGACCATGGCTGGGCCGATGCGTTCGAACGGGCCGGGGGCCGCTATTATCCCAAGCTGCAATCCAGCGTGCCCTTCACGCCCGTGACGGGGCCGCGTCTGCTGGTCCGCGCCGGTGCGCCGCCGGGGCTGCCGGCCACCCTGATCCGCGCGCTGGAAGGGATCGCGGGGGAGAGCGGGCTATCCGGTGTGCATGTCACCTTTGCCGCCCCTGCGGATGTGGATTGCTTCCGCAGGGCCGGCTGGCTGCTGCGGCTGGGCACGCAATTCCATTGGGAGAACCGGGGCTATCGCGGCTTCGACGATTTCCTGGCCAGCCTCAGTTCACGCAAACGCAAGGCCGTGCGCAAGGAACGGCAGGCCGTGGCCTATAGCGGCGTGGAACTGCTGACCCTGACGGGAGGCGACCTGCGCGAGGAACATTGGGCCGCTTTCGACCGGCTCTATCGGGCCACGTCGGACCGCAAATGGGGTCAGCCCTACCTGACACGCGATTTCTTTCTCCGCCTGGGGGCGGACATGGCCGACAATGCCGTGCTGGTCATGGCGCGTGAGGGCGGGCGCTGGATCGGCGGGGCGTTGAACCTGATGGGCGCCCGCACGCTCTATGGCCGCAACTGGGGCGGGGTGGGCGACCATCCCTTCCTGCATTTCGAAGCCTGCTATTACCGCGCCATCGATTTCGCCATCGACCATGGCCTGTCACGGGTGGAGGGCGGGGCCCAGGGCGAACACAAGATCCAGCGCGGCTATCTGCCCGTGGAAACCTGGTCGGCCCATTATCTGGTGCATCCGGGCCTGCGCCGGGCCGTGGCCGATTTCCTGGCGCGGGAGCGGGAGGCCATGGGCGACCATATTGCGGATCTGGCCGCTGCCGGCCCTTATCGCCGTGCGGGGGACGGGCCCATCTGAGCCACCGGCACCCGGCGTCGGGAGCCGGGATGGACCGGGATGGAATTGCCGGGTCATGGCCGGGCATTTTCTCCCCTGTCCTGTGGCCGGGACCGGGGCAGCTTTTGCCGACATGCCGGAGAACCCCGCAAATCCTGGATATTCCCTCTGTTGGCACGCGCTTTGCTTTTATCTCGTCCGAACCGAATTGGCCCGGACGGGCCCCCAAGACAGCAGAGCCAAGGAGCCATCCCATGTCCTTCGTCCAGGATTGCGTCAGCATCTCCCGTCAGCACCTGATGGCCGGCTACCTGGCCGAGGCCGAGATGAGCTGCCGCACGGCGCTGCAGGCCGAACCGGAACATTCGGAGGCCACCCATCTGCTGGGCATCATCGCCCTGCGGGCCAATCGGGCGGCGGAGGCCAACGAGCTGTTCGCCAAGGCCATCGAACTGGACGAATCCCGCGCCGAATATCACAACAGCCGCGGCGTGCTGCTTTACGGCTGCCGCCGCTTCGCAGAGGCGGAGCACGAATTCGCGCGCGCCGTGGCGCTGGAGGAGACCAATGCCGTTTCCCACAACAATCTGGGCAACGCGCTGCGCGCTCAGGGCAAGTTGATGGAGGCGGAACGCTGCTTCCGCCAGGCGGTGGTGTTGCGTCCCAATTATGCGGAAGGCCACAATAATCTGGGCAATACCCTGCGCGAACAGGGCAGCCTGTCCGAGGCTGAGTTCTGCTTCCGCCATTCCCTGGCGCTGGCTCCGCGCAACCTGGATGCGGCTTATAATCTGGCCGCCCTGCTGCTTTACACCGACCGGCTGGACGAAGCGGGCCGCCTGTTCGCCAATGTGCTGGCCGGCGATCCCAGCCGGGCAGAGGCCGCCATCGGCCTAGCCCAGGTCTTCCAGGGTCAGAACCGGATCGAGGATGCGGTGGCCCTTCTGACAGGCGTCCATAACCGCATGCCCGACAATGCCGCCGTGCTGTTCGCACTCCAGCTTCTGCGGTCCACGCAGATCCCCGCCTGGCATATTCCCATGATCAACGATCATGAACGCAACGACGCCTACGAAGCGGCCCTGCTGAACGCCGTGAAGCCCGGCGACAAGGTGCTGGAGATCGGCACGGGGTCCGCCCTGGTGGCCATGATGGCGGCGCGGGCCGGCGCCCATCACGTCTATACCTGCGAGATGCACAAGCCCCTGGTGGAGGTGGCGCGCGAGACCGTGGCGCTCAATGGCTATGCCGATCGCGTCACGGTGATCGGCAAGAAGTCAACCGACCTCGTGCTGGGCCAGGACATGCCGGAGAAGGCCGATGTCTTCGTGTCGGAACTGATCAATGTCGGCATGCTGGCGCCGGACATGCTGACCATCCTGCAGCATGCCCGCCAGAACCTGCTGAAGCCGGATGCCAAGATCATTCCGGCGGCGGCCACGGTGCATTGCGCCCTGATCCAGGCCGATGACCTGCGCCGCATCAGCCCCGTGCGCACCATTTCCGGCTTCGACATGTCGAAGTTCGACCAGTTCCGCACGCCGGGCTATGCCACCATCGATCTGGCGGCCGATCCCCACCGCATGCTGTCGGAACCGGAAAAGGCCTGGTTCTTTGATTTCTATAAGAACATGCCCGACAGCGACGCCAAGGTGCTGACCGTCACGGCGTCGGAAACCGGCATCGCTCATGGCGTGGCCTTCTGGTTCGACCTGCACATGGATGAAAGCGTCGATTATCACAGCAAATCGGCAACCCGCACCAATCATTGGAAGCAGGCGGTCTATTTCTTCAACCATGACTTGCCAGTCGTTAAGGGGCAGCCGGTGATGATCGGCACGGGCTATGACCGGACACAGATCCACTTCTATATCTGATGCAAAGGGAGGGTGGGGCGCAGGGAGGGTGGGGGCGCATTGCGGGCTTGATTTCCCACCTGTCGTCCCCCGACTCTGCCTTTTGCCCATGACAGGGCGGCGCCGTGACCGGTGCCGCCCATTTTCATTCCGCCGGATGCCGCATGAACCTGATTTTCCGATTGTTGCGCGTCGTCGTCATGGCGCTGCTGTCCCGCCGGCCCTTCGGTCCCCTGGACACATCCGACCTGGGCCTGCGCGTCTGGCTGAATGATATCGATACGAACCTGCATATGAACAACGGCCGGTACTTCACCCTGGCCGATCTGGGGCGGGTGGATATGATGATCCGGTCGGGCATGCTGGGCCTGATCCTGAAACGCAAATGGGCGCCCGTGCTGGGGGCCGCCACCATCCGCTTCCGGCGCGAACTGAAACCGGCCCAGCCTTATCGGCTGAAGACGCGGGTCCTGTGCTGGGAAGGCAAATGGATCTATCTGGAACAGCGGTTCGAGACGGTCGACGGCCATCTGGCCGCGGTGATCGTGGTCCAGGCCGTGTTTCGGGAACGCGGGCGGACCATAGGCACCGACGAACTGATGCGCCATATGGGCGTGGCGATGGAAAGCCCCCCGATGCCGGAAGATTTGCGCGCCTGGCAGGACGCCCAGCAATCGATCAGCGATCGTGCAAAGGAAGGGTGAAGCGGCGGGTCATCGCAGACCGCCTATCGTCGGGCAACAAAAAAGGACCCAACGGGCCCTTTCACCACAGCCACAACGCCTTCCTCAGGATGAGGAATGGTGCCCCGAGTTGGATTTGAACCAACGGCCTACCGCTTACGAAGCGGTTGCTCTACCACTGAGCTATCGGGGCGCCGTCGTGGTGAAGTGGGCGTGCTTCTATCAAAGGGATTTGGGCTTGGCAACATGGAAATTTCCCCGACCTGCCGATAATCATCGTCAAGCCCCTGCATGGCACCATTGCCTGTATCATTTCGCTGCCGGATCGGCTCGGATTTCACCGGTTCCGGACCGGCGCGGGGGATGAGATGGGTGAATGGGTGGTGCCGCTGGTCCTGGCGGCGGCGTTGATGCATGCGGGCTGGAACAGCCTGCTGAAGGGCGGTGGCGACCGGCTGGTGGGAATCACCATGCTGAACACCTGGTGCGGCGTGGCCGGGCTGGCCATCCTGCCTGTCACCGGCGGGCTTTCACCGGCCGCCTGGCCGTATCTGGCCGTGTCGCTGGCGTTGCATCTGGGGTATCAGGTCTTTCTCGTCCTGGCTTATCGCGTCGGGGACCTGTCGCAGGTCTATCCCGTGGCGCGCGGGTCGGCACCGCCGCTGGTGGCCCTGGCGGGCCTCGCGCTGGGGGCCGACCCGCTGCATCCTGCCGAAGGTGTGGCCATCGCCCTGATCGCGGGCGGGATCGCCGCACTGGCCCTGCGTGGCGGCCTGCGTGTCCGCGCCGATACAAGGCCCGTGCTGATGGCGCTGGTCACGGCCCTGTTCATCGCCGGCTATACGATGGTGGATGGGCTGGGCGCGCGCGTGGCGGGCGACAGCCTGGCCTATACCGCCTGGCTTTTCTTTCTGAACGCGCCGCCCATGCTGGCGCTGGCCTGGGCCCGCCGGGGTGGGAACGGCCTGTGGCTCGCCATGCGCCGCGGCTGGCGCCGTGACCTGGTGGGCGGTGTGCTGGCCCTTGGGGGCTATGCGATTGCCATCTGGGCCATGACCCAGGCGCCGATCGCATTGGTGGCGGCCCTGCGGGAAACCAGCGTCATCTTCGCCTTGCTGATTGCGCGCCTTTGGCTGAAGGAGCCTGTGGGGCGCTGGCGCGTGGGGGCAGCGCTGCTGGTGCTGGCCGGCATCGCCACCTTGCGTCTGGCCTGATACGCGCCAGCCGTCTCCGGCGCCTTACTGCACGACCCAGCCCTTATCCGTCTTCAGGAAGGTCTTTTCCCCTGTTTGTTGTATCTCTCCCATCAAGGTGTCGGCAATGATGGAGAAGGAGCAGACATAGCCGTTGGAATCGGGCTTGGCCTTGCACTGGTGCTTCTTGAAGCTCCTGATTTCCCCCATGGCCTTGAACCCCTCGCGCCGGCCGATCAGGCGTCCTACCTCCGCAGCGGCGGAATTGACCTGGTCGAACTGGCCCTGGACGGCATCCCGCATCTGCGCCTCGCTGGGTTCGCCACCACAGCCCGCCAGCATCAGCAGCGGCAGCAGGGTCCCCAGGATCAGCCCGGTCCTTTTCATGTCGGCGCAACCCTCTTGTCATTGTCCATCCCGTCAGCCTATCCGGCCTTGCCGTCCTTCCGCCAGCAGCTTTGACGCCGGCTCGCCCCTCCTGTGGACCCCTTTGCCGGGCGCCCCGGACGGTTCGGGACGTCTATGCGGGTCTGTCAAACCCGACGCGATATCTTTATGATCATATGAAGACAGTCGACAGATATTCCACCGCCCCCATCGCCCCGGTCCCATGCCTGTTCCGTTTGAAACCGCCCTGGCCTTTGTCTCCACGGCTCTGCTGCTGGCCCTGGCGCCGGGGCCTGACAATCTTTTCGTGCTGATCCAGTCGGCCTTGAAAGGGCCGGTGAAGGGTGTCGTTGTCACGCTTGGGCTATGTACCGGCTTGATTTTCCATACGGGCGCCGTGGCCTTGGGTGTGGCGGCCATCTTCCAGACGTCCGAACTGGCCTTCACAGGGCTGAAATTTCTGGGGGCGGCCTATCTGTTTTATCTGGCCTATGGCGCCCTGCGCGCGGGGCCGGAAACCCTGGCCGATGGTGATGGGGTGCCGGGCGAATATGGCCGGCTTTATCTGCGCGGCATCGTCATGAATATCACGAACCCCAAGGTGGCGATCTTCTTCCTGGCCTTCCTGCCGCAATTCACGGCGCCCGACCGTGGGGGCATGGCGGCGCAGATGTTCGCGCTGGGCGGTCTTTTCATCCTTAGCGCCTTCGTGGCCTTTTCCGGCATTGCCCTGGCGGCGGGCGCCATCCGCCGCTGGCTGGGCCGGTCGGACCGGGTGCAGGTGATGCTGAACCGCATCGCCGGCCTGGTTTTCATCGCGCTTGCCGTGAAGCTGGCGACGGCCCAGCGATAGATCGCCGGCCGGGCATCACCCCCGCCGCCTCCGCACAAGCGCAATGGGGATCACCCGCAATCCGTGCCCACCCCGCGGGCCGTTCTCTCCGGCTTCCGTCGGGCCGTCCAGCAGTACGCCTCCGGTGAGCACTTGAGTGCTGCATCGGTCAACATTTAGGGCCTCCTTGCGGAAAAGTACCGTCACGCGGTTCTTGGAGGCCTATGTCGTAGAAAGCGCTTATAATTCAGCGTTTATATCAAAAAAAAGTACCGTCATGAGCCTCATTGCTCCTGACGGTATTTTCGTTTTTCCGGTTGATCAATGGGGGCAAGGCCCGTCAGCGAGGCCGCCGAACGCCATCTATGCCCACCGATAGATGTCGATAGGCGCCGGATGATTTTATTTTTTCTTTCAGTAGCTTAGATCGTACCGCAGGGTGAAATCGGCGGCGTTCGGCGGGGCCTGAATCATTCCCACTCGATAATTTTGGGTCAACCTAGTGCATTGAAAAATAATGCGAAAATATTTTTTCGCATATCGAGATACCGTCTAGGCTACCGTCAGAAAAGTTCGATCTTGAAATTATTGAGTTTTTTGGGCTGGCGATGAAGCTCGACATTGCGCCATCTATCGCTGGAGACGGCAACTGCCAGCATATGGGCATCGACTCAGCAAATGCGCTCGATGAAACATGATTATACCGTCATGGTTCTTGGTTGGCCATCCTCAAGATGGACCGCTTCAACCTACCTGAAACCCGCGACAACGGTTTCAATGGGCAGGAACAGCGTCCGGCTGTCCTCGGGATATTCTATGAACTCCGCGTAGCGCAGATAGAAGCGTTTGGCCGCCCCATCCTTCGCTTGAACCATCACCGCCCCAATGCCGATGCTTTGCGAGGCCAGCGCGATCCGCCGCAGCGCGTCCGACAAGAGGTCCGCGCCGAGGCCCTTGCCCGCATGGTCGAGGCTAACGGCGAGCCGCCCGATGATCGAAACCGGAATCAGGTCGGGTGCGTTGCGCCGCACCTTGCCGGGAGCTGCGCCCCGCTCAACCGATCCCGCCGAGATGCAGAAATAGCCGACGACCCGATTTCCCGCGCGCACGACGTAGGTGCGCGAGAACCGGCTTTCGTTCTTCAAGGCCCGGTGCCGCAGCCAGTCGTTCAGTGCAGGCTCGCCGCAGTCGAACGTCGAAAGATCATGCTCCGCCGTCAACGGAACGGGGGCAGACAGTTGCGGTTCGGGATGGTCCGGCGTGTCGTCTATTTCTGCCATGCCGGGGTCCGGCGCAGCAGCGCCTTGAGCTTCGGTCCCGGCGCGGGCGGATTGTCGAGCGCCTGCATGAAGGCGTCGTAGCGTTCGGAGTCCAGCGTGAACAAACGCTGATCGAGCAGCACATCCACCGCTTGCCGCCGTGCGCTTTCCACCATGAACTCGGTGCGCGTCTTGCCAAGGACCGCCGCCGCATCGTCGATGAGTTGGCGAGTGGTAAACTCGATCCGCAGGTTGATGCTGCCCTTGGCGTCGGCCACAGAGGCGCGCGCCGCGACGGCAGCAGTCGCAGAACGGGAAGATTCGGGAGGGGCGAGACGTGTTTTTGCCATGACCGGAATATGGGTGTTTGTATCCACACTGTCAATACAGGAAGGATTGCCTTCGGGCCGCTTTCGGCTACGCTCGAACCAACGCTATCGCGTGTTCCGCCACCGGGCTTCAATCTCCAACGTATAGCTGTCGCAACTTAGAAATGCTGTCCCTGCGCAAAGCGTCGAGGGTTTTCTCACCGGCGGCTATCCGGCTCCCTACAGCGCAATGTGGAAGCGCGCTCGCTTTCGGACCAGCACGCTGCCGCAAGCGATGATATCTACGCGACAAACCCTTCTGAACGGAGTTCGAATCCCTTCCGATCCTCCACAAGCATGGTCATCGGAGCGCGATAACAATTCCTACGTGCGGGCTGCACCTACCTGACGGGCGGAAGACGAACAAACAGAGAGCTACACCTACGCTATAGCCCTACAGAACGGAGGCTAGAAGGAGGTGCCCAACGGGGGGCGGAGAGATGCCGGGACGCTCCCGTCCCGGCCCTAAACGTTCGCGCGCCCACGAAAAACCTAGAGGCTAAATTGCCTTTTCCGTCGGCTCCGGATCGTCAAGCGTGATCCCGTCGAAAAAGAAACGAACTACATAGCGATCAAAGGGACCAAGTGACCTAATCGCTAACACTGCATCTTTTCCAAGATTCTTAAAGCGATCAATTGCCTTCAATAGATCCATGCTGGGGTCTTGAAAGTCAATCAAACCAGATATGTGGATTTTTTTTGAAATCATGCGTGGCAAGCCATACTCTTCGAGATGGTAGACTGCACTAGGTAAAAACGCTCTGCTCATTCTACCTATAAAGGCAGAAATATCGACTGACGGATTAATAATCATCTTATGAAGTTCGTTTGTATCGCTCAGAAGGGCCGCCAACTTGAACGTCATAGTCCGTTCGAGCTTGAAAAAATCGTCAATATCGACGCCATCGCCTTTAAGGGTCGATATTAGTTGGGGCAAATCCCGATCCCAATTGTGAGCCATCGTCTTAGTTGCCGTCACAAGTTTGCCGAATTGCGTATCCCAATTCCCGGGCTTAAGCCGTAAGACCCTGTAGAGCATATTGTCCCAGTGATCGGGGTTACTGGAGTTCAGATAACCAAAGCCACGCCATTCGTCGGGATTATCCCTCATATCCATTGCCAGCCGAAGTAAGAAATCCGCATCGCTATCTTGCAGGATGTTGTCGCGCTTTATGTGCGCAAAATTTTCATCCCCAATGATCGCGGACATTTGTGTGCGATACTCAATTATCCGCTCCACTTGCCGATCTGTGAGTTGATCTGAATCCCGCACCTCATCGAGTGTTCCCAGTATTTCCTCTGGGAACTCAATATCAAGCTGAACGTCCTCAGATTTTGGCGGGGCGTCAAGAAGGTATATATTTCCGACAAAATACTTAAACATTCGGCCGCCCCGGCCGATGATATTCTTATATGTAAAGTCCTTAAGGTTTGTATTTCCTAGCTTGCTTTTCCACACAATGACGTTTTGAGCAGACGTATTGACACCTTCTATTATTGACGATGTGGATACAATACTATCAAATCCATCTTCATATTCGAAAAGACGTATTTGTAGCTGACTGAGGCATCGATGCATGCTGCCGTTGTGAACACCAATCGCTCGATCAACCAAATCTGCTAAGCTCCAGTCCGGCTGATAATTTTGCCTAAGCCACTTGGAGAAGTGGCTTGTATATATGCGATCAACAGGTTGAATCTTTGATATAACAAGTTCCGAAATTTTCTTTATTTCAGAATATGTTCCCGCATATATCAATGATTTTTGTGTTTGCTGAGAAATTAAATCGATTAATTTTTCGCCCTTCTTGGTTTCGTCTTTTCCGAATTCCTTATACGGCTCCTTAATATCAAGATATACGGTATTAAAGTCTAGAAGCTCGACGAATTCCATGTCGCGAGTAAAGGCGTTGTCGCTCAATCTTTTGATGTTTGGTGCAAGGTAATACCTCTGTTTCGCCTTCTTCGAGAGCTTCAGGATCGCTTTAATGAGTGCAGGCGCGCGATCACGGTCATGCTTTTGACTTGCCTTGTAAAACTCATCGACCACTAGCAAGTCTATGCTATCAAGCGCATCCAGATAACCGAAGGCACGCTCCTGCGGAAATATAAGTATATTTTTTGCTCCAAGTTTTGTATCTGGCGCTGTGACTATTGTATACTCTTCAGAGAACTTTTTGAACAATCGGCGGCGCGTTTCGTCCATCAGGGCGATAGTGGGCACGATAATCACTACATTGCTCGGCCTTTTGGCTGCAATGAATGCATCAATGACAAAACTCTTTCCGAAGCTAGTCGGAGCGCTAATCGCTATGTTCTTGCCATCCAAAAGCTTGGCGAGAACGCTCGACTGCTCGCGATGGAGTGTTGCGACGCGCCGACCAACATCAACTTCAAATGCATGATGAACATATTTCTGATCCCATGAAGCGTTTGCCAGTTGCAGGTAGGGGAATAGTCCAGTCGCGCGGATCATATGATTGACCACTTGCGGATAAGGGGTTTTGGAATGATCGAGGTTTGCCAGTAGGCGGATCAGGAGATTTCTGGCGGCGATCTCGTTCTTGAGTGTCAGAAGCCTGTTGATCTCGTAGCAGGTATCAAAAACATCCATTAGCTCTGCCCCTTATAGAAAGCGACGGCTTGGACGAAAGCGTTGACGATTTTCTTCTTGCTAGGGACTGGAAACAGGATGATGTGAAAATTTAGATCGTCATATTTATGGACCGAACTCGATTTCGCGATTTGCTTAAGGAAATAAGCGTCTGCGCGGCTTTTATGAAATTTGATAATTTCCGCCTTGTAGGCTTCGCTTAGGTCTTTTGCGCCTGAGGTAATCGAGCATTCGTGCAATAGCAGGATTGGAATATGAATTTTTGCCTTCAAGTTGTCGATGGACTCCCTGTTGTCCAAAGCGGCTTTTATTTTGGCTCGAAGATCTGGCGCGATTGGTAGGCCGTCAAGATCAGATACGCTGGTTATAATAGCATTTTCTTTTTTTAACTTGTCCGTTGAAAGTGAATTCATGACCGAGGTTACGACGGAATCCAAGCGAGCATCGGCAATGGAATTGTAGAATTTTGCCTCTCCAAACCATAGCGTAAAATCGTCTCCATCAATGACGATATGAACACTGTCCGCCCCTTTGGCGTTATCCTGAACATTTTGCTTATAAAAAATTTTCGGGACTACGGGCAGTGCACCAAAGCGATGACGCATCAGGCCATACAAAAATACTTCAGCAATTTCACTGCCCTGTCCGATTTCATCATTGTCTGTAAGCCTCAGATTCTGAGCCGCTGCGATCAGACTGCTGTGGCTTTGATCGACAAGGGAAGATCGCTCTTTCTCAGATAGGGCAGTTTGAGCGATGTTATCCCACAAGTAATTTTGAAACTTTGGGTAGCGCCATTCCGCATCCTCAAAGTCATTTATCAAACTTATTATACGATTATTGACGATTTCTGTGAGCTGCTCTGTCGATGTTACTGAAGAAAGCGATTCATCTATCAAAACCTCAAATGCCAGCCCAGACATAAAAATAGACTCCCCCACCGAGACTGTCCCCGTCAGATAACGCTACAATTTGAGAGGATGCATGACTAGGTATTTTGTCGATGACCTCCGCGCAGATCATCGCCCTGTCCCTGACGCTCTCTGATTGGTTCGTTAGCACAGGCCTTAGGGCTCCGCCCTCAGCGCACTTCGAAAGGCTTCCGCCCAGCTTCCTCCGCGCTTGACGCGCTCCGTGCAGCCGGTTCCCCGCGCAGCCTCCCTCCGTTTGCACACCCGGTCTCGGCGACGGCCAGAAGGTCAGGCGCGGCGTTCCGCTTCGCTGACCTTCAGACCCGAGGATCAGAGACATGACCAACGTATCCGACAGCAACCCCCGCATCTATGTTGCCTGCCTTGCAGCCTACAACAACGGCTATCTGCATGGGGCTTGGATCGACGCGGATCAGGACACCGACCAGATCAGGGACGAGATTGCCGCGATGCTTGTCCGTTCCCCCGTCGAGGATGCGGAGGAATACGCCATTCACGACTATGAGGGCTTCGAGGGCGTCAGCATCTCCGAATATGCCGGCATCGACGGCGTGGCGCGGATGGCCGCTTTCATCGCAGAGCATGGCGCACTCGGTGCGGGCCTGCTGGAGCAGTTCGGCGGCGACATGGATCAAGCCGAATCCACCTTGGAGGACTGCTATCATGGTCAGTTCGCCAGCCTTGCCGACTACATGGAGGAGCTGACCACGGAAAGCGTCACGATCCCCGAGCCGCTGCGCTACTATGTCGATTGGGATGCGATGGCGCGCGACGCCGAGATGGGCGGCGATCTGTTCACCATCGAGACGACGCACGGCGAGGTGCATGTGTTTTCCAACAGATGAAAACATGGTCGCCTGTCTGCATTTGCGGGCGGGCAGCTAGCCAGACGGCGACGATAGTGTTAAGAAGAAAATAACCAATAATGATCGGGTTATCCGCTCAACATATCTACTTTGAGCGGCTTCTAATACTTCAAACAATACTTGAATCTCTCTGGTCCGGGCGCGGCCTCGCGCGCCCCGGCTTTGGGAGGTGACGCCATGCTTAGCATCGACTGGCGTTTGCCGGCGGCATACAGACACGCGAAGCACATTCCGGCCGCCGGTTTCGCTTGGGAATACCTGCGCCGCAACGACGAATATCGTCAGGACTTCCAGACCATCGCATCGACCGGACAGCCGACCGGGCGCAACCTTGAAGCGTTCGCGGATCGCTGGGGGTTGCGATTTCCCGTGCGATCCCGACGCGCCGCATGACCGGCCGCCACCAATCTGGAGGCCGAGCCTTCAGCCGCAAGCGGTGATGCTGTCGCCGGCCGAGCACATGGACGGCGACACCGAACCAATATTGACGCTGGCGCATCTCGACGGCCTCGACCTGCGCCGCGCCGCCGATGGCTGGCACGGCGTCTGGCAGGTGGATGGCGTCGCACATCAATTCTGGCTGCCCGAGGCGGTGCCCGACGCAGCCGCCTTCTATGCCGTCACCCTGCCGATAGATTCCTTTCTGGAGCTGCGCGCCCACGCTGCCCGCCGTCTTTGGCGGTCCCTCAACGGCCGCGCGCCCGGTCCCGACTTCCGGGCCGTTCCCGCCCAGCTCCGGCAATGGCATATCCTGTCCCTGCGCGCGCTCGACGCCCGGCTGCACGGCGAGAGCTATCGCACCATCGCTGAAGTCCTGCTTGGCTTTCGCGGCACCAAGGAAGACTTTGAGAACGATCCGCGCAAGAACAAGGCCCGCCGCCTGGTCGCGCACGGTATCAAGATGATGCGAGGCGGCTATCGCCCGTTGCTCCACTATCCGATCAAGCCCGGCAAGCGTTGATCGGGAGGCGTGGCCCTCACGCCTTGTTAGCTGCCGCCTGCTCCAGAATCTTGCGATAGCCCTCACGCGATAGCCATTGCGCGCGTTCGAGGTGGCTTTGCCAGCAACGATAGGTCCGAAGTTCCTCGGCTGCCGGATCGCGGTGCAGCACGATCCGCGCGACTTCCTTCCAGTCCGCGCCCTCGGCCTTCGCATCGAGAAGGCGCAGATAGGTGACGTAGTGGCGTTCGTCATAGGCGGTTATGGCGTTGCCGGCTGGCGCTTCGTCGTCCACATCGGGATCGAGTTCGACAGGCACTCGCATGTCCACTCCCCTTATCCGAGAGGGTTTGTCTGCGGTGCGCCCCCGCAAACGATTCTCTCTAACTCTTGGTGATCGGGGAGTTCGAAACCGCTGTTACACGGCCCCATGGCCTTTAGCTCGGAGAGCCTGTTGTATACGCCACAGGCTCCCCGACCATAGGTCAAGGAGTGCGGTGCCGTAACGGCCGGCACCAAACGGTAACAGAGGGGTTTCGACGCCCCGGAGCAGCGCGTCTGCTCCACCCGCGATCTTAGCCGAGCCGCGCGCGAATGTCTTTGCCTATTCGGCGCGGCAGGCAACGAGCCGTTGAAATCCTTCACCTACTAGCCAGCGACGCCCCCGAGGGGGGTGCCGCCAGCGCATAGGCGCAAAAGCGGCACGCTACGCGCCGCCGATCCCTCGCCATGGTTCGCCACAGTCCGCTGCCGCCCCCCGGCAGCCCAATCCCGATTGGAGGTGATCCATGCCCAACCCGCTTGCGGGCCTGCCGCCACGCCTGTTGCGCACCAAGGAAGCCGCGCGCTTCCTCGGCATATCCATCCGCACCCTTGAGAAACATCGCACCTACGGCACCGGCCCGACCTATCGAAAGGTCGGCGGTCGCGTCCTCTACACCGTCCGCGATCTGGAAGACTGGAGCGCGGTCGGCGAACGCAAATCCACCCGCGACAAGACCGCCGGCACGGTCTTTCCCGCGCGTCCGCTCACACCCGAAGAACGGGACGAGTGCTAGATGCTGCGCGAGGACGATCACGCCCCCGCGCAGCCGACCGAGGACAGCGAGCGCAGCCGCCTGGACCCCTTCGTGGTCGCCACGGGCGATGCGCCGCCGCGCGATCAGCGCGACTTGATGGAACGGCCGTTCTTCTCGCTGGCGAAGACCCCGCGCACCAAGCCGATTCTCTACAAAGCCGCCGACATAGAGGTGCAGGTGTTCGGGATGCCCGAGCACGGCATGGCGACCATATGGGACGCCGATGTGCTCATATGGGCGGCCTCGCAGATCGTCGCGGCCGAGAATGACGGCCTCGCCACTTCGCGTTTCGTCCGGTTCACGCCCTACCACCTGTTGCGCGCCATCGGACGCCCGACCGGCAACCGGCAATATCTATTGCTCAAGGCCGCGCTGGCGCGGCTGCAATCGACTGTCATTGCCACCACGATCCGCAACGGCCCGCATTGGCGTCGCCGGCAATTCTCATGGATCAACGAGTGGGAGGAAATGACGACGCGCGCCGGCCGCGTTGAGGGCATGGAGTTCGTCCTGCCCGAATGGTTCTACAACAGCGTCATCGACCGCTCGCTGGTCCTGACCATCGACCCGGCCTATTTTCGGCTGACTGGCGGCATCGAGCGATGGCTTTACCGCGTTGCGCGAAAGCACGCCGGGCACCAGCGCCATGGCTGGATTTTCGAGGTCGCGCACCTTCATCAGAAATCCGGCAGCCTCGCCCGGCCGTCCGACTTCGCGCTGGACCTGCGCCGGATCGCGGCCCGCCAGCAACTCCCCGGCTACCGCCTCCAGATCGAGCGGGAAGACGGCCGCGAGCTGCTGCGCATCCGCCCCGAAAACTTATCAACAGGCACTGTTGATAACCCTGTTAATGCCATCGGCACATCAGGCGCAGGCAGTATCGGCACATCAGGCGCACGACTATCGGCACATCAGGCGCACGAACCGCAGCTAACGCTTTGGCCTGAAAAGCGGAATCCGACCGCTAACTTATCTAACAGAGAATCTAACTCTTTTTCTTTGACGCGCGCGCAGGCGAAGCGTGGTGCCGGTTCTGCCGGGAGCGGCGAGCCATGACGCCCGCCGTTAAAGCAGCGCACGCGCGCACCCCCCACCAGCACATCGCCGGAGACGCACAATGACCCGCCGCGCCCATCGCAGCGCGCACGGCCGTCCGCTGCCGGACGGGCCTGCGCCCTTCACGACATTGGTTGAACTCACGTTCGAGAAGCGCCGCATCGAGCACTGGATACGCTTCGGCCGCAAGAGCTACGAACAGATCATCGACCGCCGCCGGAGTGTCGTCGGCTTCGCGCCGGGCAGCGTCTTCGCCTTCGTCCGATGGGCGAACGGCGAGCATGGCACGGTCGTTTCCCGCATCGACATTGTGCGGGCAATCGGGCGCGGCGAGCCGTTCCAGACATTGCCATTCGTCCGCCCCGGCGGCGAAATCCTGTTGCGCCTCGACGGTTGGCCGAAGGTGCAGCGCGGGCTTGCCGCCATCGACGCCGTGGAATCGCTCGGCCTCGATCCAGCCGACGCCGCACCCGAGTATTGGCGGCATGTCCACAACCGTTTGACCGCCAATCTGGAGCCGCACGCCTACACGCCCGAGCGACATGCCGCGTGGCTTCACCGCCGAAGGATCGAGCCATGACGCGCCGCCGCACCCTCACGGTGACGGCGCTCGCCGCCATCGGCATCGCCGCCGCCAGCGCCGTCGATTGGCCCGTGAAACTCATCTGGAACGCGACGGCCAGCGCACCCATCGGCTTCTACACGGTCGAGCCGGCCGAGCGGATCGAGGTGCCCGAGCTGGTCGCCGTCATGCCGCCCGAACCGCTCGCCGCCTTCATGTCCGAGCGCGGCTATATCGCGCGCGGCGTCCCGCTGTTGAAGCGCGTCTTGGGCCTACCGGGACAGCGGGTTTGCCGCACTGGCCGCACGATCACGGTTGACGGGATCGAGATGGGCGAGGCGCTGGAGCGCGACAGCCTCGGCCGCGATCTGCCCGTCTGGCAGGGCTGCCGAGTGATCGGCGACGGCCAGCTTTTCCTTATGAATTGGGAAGTCCGCGACAGCCTCGACGGCCGCTATTTCGGACCCATCCCCGCAGCTTCCGTCATCGGCCGAGCGGTTCCGCTCTGGACCGATGAGGAAGGCGTCAGCCGCTACGAGTGGCGCGCACCGACGCACTGAAACCATCCCTCGAAAGCCAATCACAGGAGATTTTCCATGGCAGAAATAGGCACCTTCACCCGCACCGAAACCGGCTATGCCGGGAAGCTACATTCGTTCGGCCTCCGCGATAAGCTGTTCATCGTTCCGGCCAAGCCGAGCGACGTGAAGAACGCGCCCGACTATCGCGTGCGCCTCGATAGCGAGGACGGCCCGGACACCGGCCCCGCATGGAAAGACTCCAGCGAAAACGCTGGCGAGTTTGTGTCGTTGCGGCTGGAGGGACCGATCTTCCCGTTCCCGATCCGCGCCAAGCTGTTCCAGTCCAACGACGATCCATCGGTCTGGACGCTGCGTTGGAAGCACCCCCGGAAAGTCGAGGACGAGGAATGACGGCCGCGCGCGTCCGGCCCGCCATTCGGTCCAAGATCGTCATCCCTTTGTTCGCGGAAAAGCCGTCTCATCCCTTCGTCCCGCTCGGCCACCGGACGGCCGGCGCGCGCAGCGAAGGTCAGGGGCGGCCATCGGCCGGCGCTTGCGCCTTGCCCTTGACCGCAGCGAGCACGCTGGCAGGCTGGTGTCGAAGCGGAGACAGGACTGCATGGCATTATGCCGTCCTGATACTGGCCGGCGCGCTTTCCGTCTGCGTCGGATCGGGCGTCGCGGTCGCGCAATCCGCGTCCGTCGAGCGCCCGGCTGCCGCCCATCCCTATGCAGCCCATATCGCCGAGGCGTCGCAGCGTTTCGGCATACCGGAGCATTGGATCGTTGCGGTGCTACGCGCCGAGAGCGCGGGCGATGTGCGCGCGGTTTCGTCGGCCGGCGCGATGGGACTGATTCAGGTGATGCCCGATACATGGGCGGGCCTGCGCGTCCGCTACGGCCTCGGCCGCGATCCCTACGACCCGCGCGACAACATCCTCGCAGGCACGGCCTACCTGCGCGAAATGTTCGACCGCTACGGCAATGTCGCGGCGATGCTCGCGGCCTACAATGCCGGCCCCGGCCGCTATGACGAATACCTTGCGACCGGCCGCACCCTGCCGGCCGAAACGCGGGCCTATGTCGCCGCGCTCGCGCCGATCCTCGGCGGCGCGGCTGCAACCGATCCGCCGTCATCGGCACCGCCGCCGCCGCCAGATTGGCGCGAGGCACCGCTGTTCGTCATGCGTCCGGGCGACGCGCGGGCTGTCGCCGCGCCGCCGTCCGACGCACGATCCGGCGACGGCCGCGCGACCGTTCCGGTGCGCGATCCCGTCGATACGGAGTCACAGGGCGACAGCATTTTCGTCGCCGACGCGAGCGGTTCGGGAACGCCATGAGGACGGCGTTCCCGCGCTCGGCGGCGCTCATTCCGGTGTCCAGTCAGGCAGGTTTTTGCCCGGCTGGATTCCCGGCAGGAGGGGCAGAAAAGGCAGAAAGGGCGGAGGGCAAGATTAAAGAAGACGGCACCATATCGGGCCGCTTCTGGAAATTATTGTTGTCTGCACACTGGTTAGGTTGCCGATTCCGGCACCGTGGTTTTGAGGGGCCGCGTGCCGCGATTTCGCGCAAAGCCTTGGCTTTGCAGGGTTTCGAGCGGCACCATAGGCCCATATCGGCCGTTTTTCGGCGGTTTCGTCAGGAGTCGCGCCCATGAGCGCCGACGACGAAAACCGCTTCCGCCCGAAGCCCGGCGGCATCCGATCCGACACGCCGAAGGCCGGCAAGACCAAGAGTTTTCTCACGCAGGTCAAGAAGATCACCCGCCAGCATCAGGCGGCAGCTTCCCGCGATCCTTCCATGCCGTCACCCGCCCGCCCGTCATCGCCGGGCCGTTCCCGCGCCGTGGTCGCCAGCGGCAAGGGCGTGAAGCGCGGCCGGGGCGCGAGCTTCGTCCGCGCCCGCAACATCTCCGGCCAATGGCATCATCGCCAGCCCGGCAGCCGCCGCGTGATCGTCAAGCAGCGCAGCGTCCGGGCCGCGTGGAAGGGCGGACGCGCCCGCGCGCATCTGCGCTATGTGCAGCGCGACGGCACGTCACGCGACGGCGAGCGCGGCCGGCTCTATTCGGCAACCGAGGACCGCGCCGATGGCGACGCCTTCCTTGATCGCGGCAAGGACGACCGCCACCAATTCAGATTCATCGTCTCGCCCGAGGACGGCGCGGAGCTGTCGGACCTCACGGCCTACACCCGCGATTTCATGAAACAGGTGGAAGCGGACCTTGGCACGAAACTCGATTGGGTTGCCGTCAATCACTACAACACCGGCCATCCCCATGTGCATATCGTCGTCAACGGCCGCGACGATACCGGCGGGGATCTAGTCATCAACGGCGACTATCTTTCGGCCGGCTTGCGCGAGCGCGCCAGCGAGCTTGCCAGTCTGGAACTCGGCCCCGTTACCGAGATCGAGCAGACCCGCAAGCTGTCCGCCGAAATCGACCAAGACCGTTTCACCCGCATCGACCGCGCCATGGCCGAGGAAGCCGATGCCCGTTTCCTCGACCTGCGCCATGAACCGGCAGAGCCAAGGCGGCAGTTCGAGCGGACGCTGCGTTTGCGCCGTCTCGGCAAGCTGGAGAAGATGGGGCTGGCGACCGAACACGCGCCCGCCGTTTGGGAATTGAGCAAGGACATGGAGCCGGCCCTGCGCGAGTTGGGCGAGCGCGGCGACATTATCCGCACCATGCAGAAGGCCCTCGGCCCGCAGGGCGGCGAACGCGATCCCATGAGTTTCCAAATCCATGACGGGGTGCCCGAGACGCCGATCTTTGGCCGCGTCGTGGACAAACACCTATCTGACGAGCTGGGAGAGAACCTGACAATCGTAGTGGACGGGATCGACGGCCGCACGCACCACATCGCCGGCATCGCGCTCGAGCGGCTGGAGGATGCCCGCATTGGCGGCATCATCGAGATCGGCCCGGCCGAGGCGGCAGCCCGACCGTCCGACCGCGCCATCACGGCCATCGCCGAGGACGGCATCTATCGGCCGAGCCGCCATCTGGAGCAGGCGAAATTCGAGGGCTGCGTTCCGGGCGGCGACTATGAGGGCTATGTCGATGCCCATGTCCGCCGACTGGAGGCGCTGCGCCGGGCCGGGATCGTCGAGCGGATCGACACCGACCAATGGCGCATCCCCGATGATCTGGTCAGCCGCGCCGCCGTCTATGACGCCGGCCGCGACAGGCAGGCCAGCGTGCGCGTGCTTTCCCCGGTCGATCTGCAAAGGCAGATCGGTTCGGATGGCGCGACCTGGTTGGACCGGCGGCTGATCCATGGCGAAACGGCCGACCTTGCTCCGGTCGGTTTCGGCCAGCAGGTGCGCGACGCCATGGACCAGCGGCGCGAGCATCACATCGAACAGGGCGACGCCACCCGAGCGCGGAACGGCCGCATCTTCTACCGCCGCAGCCTTCTCGCCACCCTGCGCGAGCGCGAGGTTGCCCGCGTCGGCGCAGAGATGGCCGAGAGCAAGGGACTGCCGTTCCGCGCCGCCACGGACGGCGAGAACGTCAGCGGCAAGTTCACCGGCACCGTGCAGCTATCAAGCGGCAAGTTCGCCGTGGTCGAGCAATCCCATGAATTTACGCTAGTCCCGTGGCGGCCGGTCATCGACCGCCAACTCGGCCGCGAGGTCATGGGCGTCGTGCAGGGCGGATCGGTGTCGTGGCAGTTGGGGCGGCAAAGGGGGTTGGGACTTTAGAGCACCTGAAACGGCGTTGCGACACCGACGCTATTCGGATAGGAGATAGATACTCGTATTGCCAAGTGTGGAGCTATCAGCATGGGAACCGCTAAGTCAGCAGACAAGTAAGCCGCAACAACAAACACTGTTGTTGCGGCGTTCTGTAAGACCAATCCCAATCTGATTGTTGACGAGCAGACGCCGCCCGGAATCCTTAATCGAGCGGTTTATTCGTCATGACTATCACACGCCCCGCGTGGGCCTATACGTTGCCGGCAGCCCTGCTGCTGATGGCTCCCTTCGACATCCTCGCGTCACTGGCGATGGATATTTATCTCCCCGTCGTTCCAGCGATGCCTGGCATCCTGAACACGACGCCATCCATGATCCAACTCACGTTGAGCCTCTACATGGTTGTGCTCGGCGTGGGGCAGGTGATCTTTGGCCCAATGTCGGATCGCATCGGGCGACGGCCGATCTTGCTTGCGGGCGGGGCGCTTTTCATCGTTGCTTCTCTCGGAGCGGCATGGTCGTCAACGGCCGCAACCTTCGTCGCGTTTCGCTTGCTACAAGCGGTCGGCGCGTCGGCGGCGTTGGTGGCGACGTTCGCGACGGTTCGCGACGTTTATGCCAGCCGCCCCGAGGGTGTCGTCATCTACGGTCTTTTCAGTTCGATGCTGGCCTTCGTCCCCGCCCTTGGTCCCATCGCTGGAGCGTTGATCGGCGAGTTTTTCGGATGGCGAGCGATATTCGTCACGCTGGCCGCACTGGCTTTGCCCGCACTCTTGAATGCTGGTTTGAGGTGGCACGAAACCCGCCCGTTTGATGAAGCGAAGACTCGCCGGTCCGTTTTGCCTATCTTCGCCAGCCCGGCCTTTTGGGTTTACACGGTCGGCTTTAGCGCGGGCATGGGCACCTTCTTCGTCTTCTTCTCGACAGCCCCCCGTGTGCTCATAGGCCAAGCGGGCTATTCGGAGATCGGATTCAGCTTGGCCTTTGCCACTGTCGCGTTCGTCATGATCGTGACAACCCGTTTTGCGAAGTCCTTTGTCGCCAGATGGGGCATTGCGGGATGCGTAGCGCGCGGGATGACGTTGCTCGTTTGCGGGGCGGCTCTGTTGGGGATGGGTGAATTTTTCGGCTCGCCGTCATTCCTCAGCTTCATCCTGCCGATGTGGGTTATAGCGGTCGGAATTGTCTTCACAGTGTCCGTTACCGCCAACGGCGCACTTGCACAGTTTGATGACATCGCGGGATCAGCGGTCGCGTTCTACTTCTGCATCCAAAGCCTGATCGTCAGCATCGTCGGGACATTGGCGGTAACGCTAATAAACGGTGACACAGCATGGCCCGTGATCTGTTACGCGACGACGATGGCGGTGTTGGTATTGACGGGTCTGGTGCTACTTCGCTCCCGTAACGTTCCTGCCGAGAGATCGCCAGTCGCCTGACCGGCGAGCGGCAGGACGGCTAGAACCCATACAGCGCACTCGCCATCGCGGCCTTACGAATGGCGGTATCCTGTCTGGCAGGATACCGCTCATTATGCCCTGCGCCGGCGAGTCAGAGCCGGTCGCCTTCTCGGTTGTCTGAACTATCGTCATATCGCCACCGAGACGAAGCACGACTTTTCCAGCCCATTTCTGCAATGCCGCCAGCGTTCTTGCCGACCTCACTGGGGTCGCGCATAAGCCTTTAATCTATTGCGGATGAACGTAGCCGCTCGAAACCGGTGATGAGGCTGTCAAGTCCGAAGTTGAACGCAGCATCTATGCCTTCTGTTTCCAACTCGTGAAACAGATCGTGCAGGAAGGACGATGCTGCCTGCCCGGACACATCTGATCTGTCCGACATTCTCTCATCGGCATCAGATGCCTGCTGTTCGAGAACGGAACCGACCACATAGTGACTGACCGCCCGGAGCGCCCAAACAGCGTGCTTCGGACCAAAGCCCGCCGCGCAGAGAAAGCGTATTTGTGTCTCGGCAGTGCCAAAATTCGGTTCTGTCGGTCGAGTGCCGGCATGGATGCGCGCCCCGTCGCGATAATAGAGCAACGCCGTTCTGAAACTCTGGGCGTTCTCTTTCAGGAATAGCCGCCAGTCTTCGTTCTCTCCGGGTAGCGAGCGGGTGTGGCGTTCCGTCAACATCGCCTCCGCAAGTGCGTCAAGCAGCGCGCGCTTGCTCTGGAAATGCCAGTAAAGCGCAGGCTGCTGAACCTTGAGGCGTTCAGCGAGCTTTCGCGTCGTCAGGTTGTCCATGCCAACCTCGTTCAGCAGCTCCAGCGCCGCTGCGATCACGGTGCCTTTGTCCAGTTTGGTCATTCACGTTCCTCTGCCAGTGCTTGACAATTTATCAACGATAATTTCTATGTCTATGTTCTTATCATTGATAAAGTCGCTCGCATTGAGCGGCGCTGGAGTTTCAGGTGCGCAGCTCTGCCATCATCGCCCTGCTGATCGTCAGTCTCGACGCCATGGGACTCGGCCTCATCATGCCGGTCCTTCCGACGCTTCTGCGCGAGCTTGTACCGGCGGAGCAGGTCGCTGGTCACTATGGTGCTTTGCTGTCACTCTATGCGTTGATGCAGGTCATCTTCGCGCCCGTGCTTGGACAGTTTTCAGATGCTTACGGTCGGCGTCCGGTGCTTCTGGCTTCTCTTGCGGGGGCCGCAGTCGATTACACGATTATGGCATCAGCGCCGGTCTTATGGGTTCTCTATATCGGCCGAATCGTTTCTGGCATCACGGGAGCAACCGGAGCCGTAGCTGCCTCAACCATTGCCAATTCGACGGGGGAAGGTTCTCGCGCACGCTGGTTCGGCTACATGGGGGCCTGTTATGGAGCAGGCATGATTGCCGGGCCAGCACTTGGTGGCATGCTCGGTGGTATTTCTGCCCATGCTCCGTTTATCGCCGCTGCCCTTCTCAACGGCTTCGCGTTCCTGCTTGCCTACATTTTTCTCAAGGAGACTCATCACAGCCATGGCGGGGCCGGAAAGCCGGTTCGTATCAAACCATTCGTTCTGTTCCGGCTGGATGATACATTGCGCGGGCTAGCTGCACTTTTCGCAGTTTTCTTCATTATTCAACTGATCGGCCAAGTGCCTGCGGCCCTGTGGGTCATCTATGGCGAGGACCGTTTTCAGTGGGACACCACGACTGTTGGTTTGTCGCTTGCGGCGTTTGGAGCAACACATGCAATCTTCCAAGCGTTTGTTACCGGTCCGCTTTCAAGCCGGCTTGGAGAGCGGCGCACGCTGCTCTTTGGCATGGCTGCGGATGCGACTGGCTTCATTCTTCTGGCTTTTGCCACGCAGGGATGGATGGTGTTCCCGATTTTGTTGCTGCTTGCCGCCGGAGGTGTTGGCATGCCGGCCTTGCAGGCAATGCTTTCAAATAATGTCAGCAGTAACAAGCAAGGAGCTTTACAGGGAACGCTTACAAGCCTCACCAATCTAAGCTCTATCGCGGGACCGCTTGGCTTCACGGCACTCTATTCTGCTACCATAGGAGCATGGAACGGTTGGGTTTGGATTGTCGGCGTGATCCTCTATTTAATATGTCTGCCAATACTACGCAGACCTTTCGCAACTCATTGTGATTGAGTCATGGCGAATTGGTATGCGTAGACTTACGGGGAATGACGGATTAAATCCGTTGAGCCATCATCTCCTCTCGGGGCGAGTGCCGATGATGACCTTAGTTCACACTCTCGCCGTCGCCGAATATCTGAACTTCCGCCACGCCGCCAATGCGCTCGGCGTGGCGCAATCCAGCGTCAGCGCGCGCGTGAAGGCACTGGAGGAAGACCTTGGCATCCTCCTGTTCGAGCGCCATGCACGAGGTGTCCGACTGACCGAGGCCGGTCGCCACTTCGTCGAGCGGATCGCGGCCGGTGTCGATCTATTGGACCATGCGATTAAGACCGCTGGCATGGCGGCAGCCGGAGAAAGCGGCCGGCTTCGCATCGGAATCCATGCCCTAATCCCCCGCAGCTTCCTAGCAAAGCTGATCGGCCGATACCGCAAGGATCACCCCGGCGTTGAAGTCGAAATCACCGAAGGCCCAGCCCGTGAAGCGGTGGTGCAGCTTCGCGCCGGCAGGTTGGATGTGGCGTTCGTCGCGGGCACGCCCCAACTACCCGACTGCCATTCCCGTCGCACATGGACCGAACCGCTCTTGGCGGTGCTACCGGAACGACATCCGCTCGCCAAGCGGTCAGCCGTCACATGGCCCGATCTGGCAGGCGAGACGTTTCTTGTCCGGCGTGGCGGCACTGGGCCGCAGGTTCATAGCCATATCGTGCTACGCCACGCCGAGCACTGGCCTGCGCCGTCGATCCTGCGCTTCGACGTGGGGCGTGGCACCCTTTTGTCCTTGGTCGGACAGGGCTTCGGCATCACCATCGTCAGTGCGGCCACGGCGCTGTTGCCGTCAACCGGCATTGTCTTCTTGCCCTTCGCCGACGAGCCGGAGCCGGTCGCCTTCTCGGCTGTCTGGTCGCCGTCCAACCGCAGCACGGCGCTTCGCAACCTGCTCAGCCTCGCCAACGACATGGGCCGACAGGTCTGCACGAATTCGGTACTGCCACGGATAGCGAGGGCGTGAGCTGCAAGTCCATCGGCACCGTACAATTATCCAGCAGCAAGTTCGCTGTGGTTGAAAAGAGCCATAAATGCACCCTTGTCCCGTGGAGACAGGTCATCAACCGCCAGCTCGGCAGCGAGGTCATGCATTATGCAGGGTGGATCGGTATCGTGGCAGTTGCGCGAGCAGATAGGACTGGCGGTATAGGATCAACGCTATATTCGGCTTCCTCTCAACATCATAGCGAACCGAAGTAGTCGCATAAGCCGCCACCGTCAGGAACTGTTACTGCCATCGCCGGAAAGCGACACTTGCATTAACGCCGCCAAAGCCGAATCCGTTGGAAATGGCATGTTCCATGACAATAGGACGTGAAGATTGATGAACGAGGTCGATACCTGCGACCGCAGGATCGGGGTTTGCTAAATTTCTCGTTGGGGGAGCGATTTGATCCCGTAGGGCGAGTATCGTGAAAATCGCCTCAATGCCGCCTGCGGCACCAAGTAAGTGTCCGGTCGCCGATTTCGTGGCGCTTACCGCCACGTCATGATTGCCAAAAACGGATTTTATCGCCGCTATTTCTCCACGATCCCCTACGAGGGTGGAGGTCGAATGAGCGTTCAAATGCTGAATATCGTCTGGCTTCAACCCGGCACTCTGGAGCGCGATTTTCATCGCACGGGCCGCACCTCGACCGTCCTCTGGACCGGCAGTCATATGGTGTGCATCAGCGGTAGTGCCGTATCCTACCAATTCGGCTATGGGCTTGGCACCCCGAGCGAGGGCATGTTCCAATTCCTCTATGACGATCAGACCCGCCCCTTCGGACATTACGAAACCATCGCGCCCGGCGTCGAACGGCCTCGACGCCAGTTCCGGGGTAGTATTGTAGCCGGTGGATAGTGCTCGCGCGGCAGCAAATGCCCCGAGACTAACCTTGTCAATGCATGCCTCTGCCCCGCCGCACAGAGCGATGTCGGCCTCGTTGGAGCGTATCAACCGCGCGGCGTCGCCGACGGCCTGAACGCTAGCGGCGCAGGCGGTTACAGGCGTGCCAATAGGACCTGTAAATCCATGCCTGATGGTAACCTGTCCTGCCGCGAGGTTGGCAAGAAACGATGGCACGGTAAACGGTGAGAGCCTCCGTGCTCCCCGTGTATCCGTTATGCGAACTGCCGAAGCGATAGCAGGAAACCCGCCTATACCAGAGGCGATAACTGTCGCCGTGCGCTCACGTTCGTAGTCGCTGGTGGGATGCCATCCCGCCGTTTCAAGAGCCTCCTTCGCGGCCGCAAGTGCAAACACAATGAAGCGATCCATTTTTCGTTGATCCTTTGTGTCAACGATCAAGTCGGGATCAAAACCGGCTTCGGAATCTTCAATCAGGCTAGGAACGAGTCCGCCGATTTTCACCGGTAGATCGTTGGAAATTTCATCGGGCAAACTCCTGATTCCCGATTTCCCGTCGAGAAGTCTTTTCCAGCTTGTTTCGATGCCAGAACCAAGAGGGCCAACTAAACCCATGCCGGTTACAACAATTCGGCGCATTGGATTATTCCGTTTCTTTTTCTGAGCTTATTTGCTTCACGCGATTTATGACGCGCATCGTTTCCTCTGTTGCGGCGGGGCCTGCCAGAAGAACGGTGTTTTCAGGAGTGATTGCTTCTCCTGTATTCGCGTCGATGATAACGGCGGTCCTCTCCCATCCGGTTTTCTTGTCTCCAAGGCGCATGGCTATTTCATTGGGCGCAAGGTTCCGGTTCCCCCATGCAAACAGGGCGATTGCTACCGGATAAAAATCTCGCCCCTTGTCGGTAAGGACGTATTCAAATCGAGGCGGATGATCATTGTATCGTCGCCTTTCAAACAGTCCTTCCGCCGTGAGATGCTTCAATCGCCTCGCCAAAATGTTCGCGGAAATTCCGAGGTTTTTCTCGAATTCATCGAATTTGCTCAACCCTTGGAAGGCGTCTCGCAGGATCAAGATGCTCCACCAGTCACCGACGCTTTCCAGCGCTCGGGCTGCGGGACATTCGGATGACAGAAAGCTTGTTCGTTGCATGGCACATCCATAATGATGTAACTTCTATTATGCAAGTTACATCTATGACAGCGGCGACATGACGCGAGGGCCATCCAATGCGTCCGTTGCGGCGATTCGCCCCGCCAGTTGCGCAGCGGCGATCACCCGGCCGGATGGCGGTGAAGGCAACCCGTCCTATTTGCCGCCGATAGTATCCGGCAGCCCTCCCGCAGCCCCTTTCCTGTTGCCTGTCCCAATTTTGCCTACTCTCTGATCGGCTCCGTCTCTTTTGCCGACTGGAGCCTGCATTGCGCGGAGGACGAATCCTTTGGGGCCAAATCGCTGTCGTCTTCACCATCGTTCTGGTGATGGTGTGGGCAGCGACGCAATGGACGGCGTTTCGCCTCGGCTTCCAGCCGCAGCTTGGAGCGCCATGGTTCGAGCTGGCGGGTCTGCCGGTCTATTATCCGCCCGCGTTTTTCTGGTGGTGGTTTTCGTTCGACGCCTACGCGCCCGCGATCTTCGTCGAGGGCGGCATCATCGCGGTATCGGGCGGCTTCCTCGCCATCGCCGCCGCCATCTTCATGTCGATCATCCGGGCGCGGGAAGCACGCAACGTCGCCACATATGGATCGGCGCGATGGGCCGAGGATCGGGAAATCCGCGCGGCGGGGTTGCTCGGCCCCGATGGCGTGGTGCTCGGCCGTCATACCCAAGACTATCTGCGCCATGACGGTCCCGAGCATGTCCTATGCTTCGCCCCGACCCGGAGCGGCAAAGGTGTCGGATTGGTGGTGCCGACGCTGCTGACATGGCCCGCATCCGCCATCGTCCACGACATAAAAGGGGAAAACTGGACGCTGACAGCCGGCTTCCGGGCGAAGCACGGCCGCGTCCTGCTGTTCGATCCGACCAACGCCAGATCGTCCGCCTACAACCCGTTGCTAGAGGTGAGACAGGGCGAATGGGAGGTTCGGGACGTTCAGAATATCGCGGATATTCTGGTCGATCCCGAAGGCAGCCTCGACAAGCGCAACCATTGGGAAAAGACCAGCCATAGCCTGCTTGTCGGCGCGATCCTGCATGTTCTCTATGCGGAGAAGGACAAGACGCTGGCAGGCGTCGCCAACTTCCTGTCCGATCCACGCCGCCCGGTCGAGGCGACCTTGCGCGCCATGATGGATACGCCGCATCTCGGCGAGGCTGGCGTTCATCCCGTGATCGCGTCGTCGGCCCGCGAGCTGTTGAACAAGAGCGAGAACGAGCGCAGCGGCGTGCTGTCCACCGCTATGTCGTTTCTCGGCCTCTACCGCGATCCGGTGGTGGCGCGGGTGACGGCGCGCTGCGACTGGCGCATTGCCGATCTGGTCGGCAGCCGCCAGCCCGTCACGCTCTATCTGGTCGTGCCGCCGTCCGACATAAACCGCACCAAGCCGCTCATCCGCCTGATCCTCAACCAGATCGGCAGGCGGTTGACCGAGGAATTGACCACCTCCAGCAAGCGCCATCGCTTGCTGTTGATGCTGGACGAGTTTCCGGCGCTCGGCCGGCTCGACTTCTTTGAATCGGCGCTCGCCTTCATGGCGGGCTACGGCATCAAAGGCTTCCTGATCGCGCAGAGCCTCAACCAGATTGAACGCGCTTATGGGCCGAATAACGCCATTCTCGACAACTGCCATGTTCGCGTCAGCTTCGCCACGAACGACGAACGCACCGCCAAGCGGGTGAGCGATGCACTCGGCACCGCGACTGAGTTGCGCGATTCCACCAACTATGCCGGGCACAGATTAGCCCCGTGGCTCGGGCATCTGATGGTGTCGAGGCAGGAGACGGCCCGGCCGCTGCTCACGCCGGGCGAGATCATGCAGCTTCCGCCAACGGACGAAATCGTCATGGTGGCGGGCACGCCGCCGGTCCGCGCGACCAAGGCCCGCTACTACGAGGATGCGCGGTTTCAGGAACGCATCCTGACCCCGCCCGATCTGGTCGCCGCTCCGCTGGCGCCCAGCCCATCCGCCGATGACTGGTCCGGCCGCGTGGTTGCGGCGGAAAATCGTTCCGCGACGGTCGCGGCAGACGGGGCCGAGGGCGATCCCGCCAATGCCGGCATCCGCCGCGAGCCGGAATTGCCGGAGCATGAGGAAATCGTCGCGTCGGTGCAGCCGCCCGAACAGGAGTTCGAGTTTCTGGACGACGAGCCAGACGTTGACGCGGCCAAGGCCCGCGCCATGCGCCAGCGCATGAGGATGGTCGCGCGGCAGGTGGCGCTGAACCCCGATGATGGAATCGAGCTTTGAGGACACGCCCATGACCACACGCACCCGCCTGAATATCTATTTCGACCCCGCGCTCATTCCGCAGATCGAGGCGATGGCGCTGCGCCGCTCGGTGGCGCTGCGCCGCAATGTCTCGAAATCCGCCATCGTGGAGGCGGCGGTCATGTCCTACCTGTCCGGCGATGCCGACGACCAGCTTGAAGCCGCCATGTCGCGCCGCTTGGACAAGCTCGGCCGCCAGATCGACACGCTCGACCTAGATCTCGCCGTCCTCGGCGAGACGGTCGCGCAGTTCATCCATTTCTGGATGACGATCACCCCGCCGCTCACGGGAGCCGCACAATCCGCTGCCCGTGCCAAAGGCGCGGAGCGGTTCGAGGGCTTCATGCAGAATCTCGGCCGGCGTCTGGCGACCGGCGACAGGTTCCTCAAAGAGCTGTCGCGCGACCTCGACTCACTTCCCGACGATCCGTTGCCGGACGAGTCCGAGAGCAACGGCGATCAAGAGTAAGTATTCGGACCCATCCTATTTACCGCCGTTCGCCGCCGATCACCGCACGCAGCTAGATACTTGTTGAACCGGCCCAATTCCGGGCTTTCTTAATCGACCCCGATCCGGGGACCGCCTGTTGCGCCCCGCCAGAAAGCCGGGGCCGACATGACCACCAACCACCACAGACAGGAAGCGATCCAGCGCGGCGCGCGCATGTTGCGCACCGCGCTCGGCCCCGCAATCGCCCGGCTGCTCGAAGACCCGGCCGTGGTCGAGGTGATGTTGAACCCGGACGGCCGCCTTTGGGTGGACCGCCTGTCCGAAGGACTTTCCGACACGGGCGAACGGCTGTCCGCCGCCGATGGCGAACGCATCGTGCGGCTGGTCGCCCATCATGTCGGCGCGGAGGTTCATGCCCGCAGCCCGCGCGTCTCGGCCGAACTGCCGGAAAGTGGCGAGAGGTTCGAGGGGCTTCTGCCGCCCGTGGTCGCCGCGCCGGCCTTCGCCATCCGCAAACCCGCCGTCGCGGTGTTCACGCTCGACGACTATGTGGCGGCGGGCATCATGTCCGCCGAGCAGGCGGAAACGCTGCGCGAAGCCGTCGCAGCCCGCGCCAATATCTTGGTGGCAGGCGGCACCAGCACCGGCAAGACCACGCTGACCAACGCGCTGCTCGCCGAGGTGGCAAAGACGCAGGATCGCGTCGTCATCATCGAGGACACGCGCGAGCTGCAATGCGCCGCGCCCAACCTTGTCGCCATGCGGACGAAAGACGGCGTGGCGACGCTTTCCGATCTGGTCCGTTCCTCGCTGCGCCTGCGCCCCGACCGTATTCCCATTGGCGAGGTGCGCGGTGCCGAAGCCCTCGACCTGCTCAAAGCATGGGGAACGGGTCATCCGGGCGGCGTCGGCACCATTCACGCCGGCACTGGCATCGGCGCGCTTCGTCGCCTTGAACAGCTCATCCAAGAGGCTGTCGTCACCGTCCCGCGCGCACTCATCGCCGAGACTATCGACCTTGTTGCCGTCCTTTCCGGGCGCGGTTCCGCGCGCCGGCTCGCCGAGCTTGCCCGCGTCGAGGGGCTGGGGCCGGACGGCGACTACCGCATCAGGCATCCCATCCCTTCGACAATCCCCACCAGCACAGGAGAATCTTCATGATCCGCACGCTCACGCGCGGCTATCGCTTCGCCGCGACCGCCGCATCCACCCTTGCCATCAGCCTCATGCTCGCCCCGGCCGCCCATGCGTCCGGTTCGTCGATGCCGTGGGAACAGCCCTTGCAGCAAATCCTCCAGTCCATTGAGGGGCCGGTCGCCAAGATCATCGCCGTCATCATCATCATCGTGACGGGCCTGACCCTCGCGTTCGGCGATACCAGCGGCGGCTTCCGTCGCCTGATCCAGATCGTTTTCGGCCTGTCCATCGCGTTCGCCGCATCGAGCTTCTTCCTGTCGTTCTTCTCCTTCGGCGGCGGGGCGCTCGTTTGATGGCGGGCGGACTCGAACAGCTCGACGCGGTGCCGGGTTTCTCGATCCCGGTCCACCGGGCGCTGACCGAGCATATTTTGCTCGGCGGCGCACCGCGCTCCATCGCGATTCTGAACGGAACGCTGGCCGGGGCCGTTGGCCTCGGCCTGCGCCTCTGGCTGGTCGGCATCGCCATTTGGGCCATCGGCCATTTCGCAGCCGTATGGGCGGCGAAGCGCGATCCCCAATTCGTCGAGGTCGGGCGTAGGCATCTGCGCATCCCCGGCCATCTGGCGGCGTGAGGGCGCGGCCATGATGAACCTTTCCGAATATCGCCGCACCGCCACCCGGCTCGCCGACTATCTGCCATGGGCCGCGTTGCTCGGCTCCGGCGTCGTCTTGAACAAGGACGGCAGTTTTCAGAGGACCGCGAAGTTTCGCGGTCCCGATCTGGATTCCGCTGTCGCCGCCGAGCTGGTCGCCGTCGCCGGCCGCATCAACAACGCCGTGCGCCGCCTCGGCTCCGGTTGGAGCATCTTTGTCGAGGCGCAGCGCAACGAGGCCGCAACCTATCCCGACAGCACCTTTCCCGATCCCGCATCGGCGCTGGTCGATGCCGAGCGCAAAGCCGGGTTCGAGGAAGCAGGCACGCATTTCGTGTCGGGCTATTTTCTGACCTTCCTCTGGCTGCCCCCGGCCGAGGAAGCCGCCCGCGCCGAAACATGGCTCTACGAGGGCCGCGAGAAAACCGGCGTCGACCCGTGGGAGCTGCTGCGCGCCTTCATCGACCGCACCGACCGCGTGCTGGCCTTGCTCGACGGCTTCATGCCGGAGTGCCGTTGGATGGATGACGGCGCGACGCTAACCTATCTCCATTCCACCATCTCGACCAACCGGCATCTCGTGCGCGTGCCCGAGGTGCCGATGCACCTCGACGCGCTGCTCGCCGACCAGCCCTTGACCGGCGGGCTGGAGCCGCGCCTTGGCGACGCGCATCTGCGTGTCCTGACCATCGTGGGATTCCCGACCGCGACGACGCCGGGCCTGCTCGACGAAATGAATCGCCTGCCGTTCCCCTACAGGTGGAGCACGCGGGCGATCCTGCTCGACAAGACCGATGCGACGCGGCTGCTGACTCGCATCCGCCGCCAATGGTTCGCCAAGCGCAAGTCCATCGCCGCGATTCTGAAAGAGGTGATGACGAACGAGGCGTCCGCGCTGGTGGACACCGACGCGGCCAACAAGGCGCTCGACGCCGACATGGCCTTGCAGGAACTCGGCGCGGACGTGGCGGGCATGGCCTATGTCACGGCCACCGTCGCCGTATGGGATGCCGACCCGCGCATTGCCGACGAGAAGCTGCGCCTGGTCGAGAAGATCGTTCAGGGCCGCGACTTCACCGCCATGCCCGAGAGCGTCAACGCAGTTGACGCATGGCTCGGCAGCCTGCCCGGACACGCCTACGCCAATGTCCGCCAGCCGCCTATCAGCACTTTGAATCTCGCCCACATGATCCCGCTGTCGGCGGTGTGGGCGGGGCCGGAACGGGACGAGCATTTCGGTGCGCCCCCTTTGCTCTTTGGAAAGACCGAAGGCTCAACCCCGTTCCGGTTGTCTTTGCATGTCGGCGACGTAGGGCACACCCTTGTCGTCGGCCCCACGGGGGCGGGCAAGAGCGTGTTGCTCGCCCTCATGGCTTTGCAGTTCCGGCGCTATGCAGGATCACAGGTGTTCGCCTTCGACTTCGGCGGCAGCATCCGCGCCGCGTCGCTCGCCATGGGCGGCGACTGGCACGATTTGGGCGGCGGGCTGACAGAAGGGGCCGAGGCGTCCGTTTCGCTCCAGCCGCTTGCCCGCATCCACGACACCTATGAACGCGCATGGGCGGCCGACTGGATCGCCGCCATCCTCATGCGCGAAGGCATCGCCATCACGCCCGAGGTGAAGGAATATCTTTGGACGGCGCTGACTTCGCTCGCCTCGGCACCGGTCGAGGAACGCACGATCACCGGCCTTGCGGTGCTGCTGCAATCCAACGATCTGAAACAGGCGCTCCGGCCGTTCTGCGTCGGTGGGGCCTATGGCCGGCTGCTCGACGCCGAAGCCGAACATCTCGGCTCGGCCGATGTGCAGGCGTTCGAGATCGAGGGCCTTGTCGGGACCGGCGCGGCCCCGGCCGTCCTGTCCTACCTGTTCCACCGCATCGGCGACCGGCTCGACGGCCGACCCACGCTGCTCATCATAGATGAAGGCTGGCTCGCGCTCGACGATGAAGGTTTCGCCGGCCAGCTCCGCGAATGGCTGAAAACGCTGCGCAAGAAAAACGCCAGCGTCATCTTCGCCACGCAAAGCCTGTCCGACATTGACGGCAGCAACATCGCACCCGCGATTATCGAGAGCTGCCCCACGCGGCTCCTGCTGCCGAACGAGCGCGCCATCGAGCCGCAGATTACCGAGATTTATCGGCGCTTCGGATTGAATGACCGGCAGATCGAAATCCTCGCAAGGGCCACGCCCAAGCGGGATTATTACTGCCAAAGCCGCAGGGGCAATCGCCTGTTCGAGCTTGGCCTGTCCGAAGTCGGCCTCGCACTCTGCGCCGCATCCGCCAAATCCGACCAGACGCTCATTGCGCAGATCGTCGCCGAACACGGCCGCGACGGCTTCCTCGCCGCATGGCTGCGCGAGCGCGGCGTCGATTGGGCGGCCGAACTGATCCCAAACCTCACCAATCTTGCCGACCGGCCGGAATCCGCCGCGCCGGCCCGGCTCGATACCACACAGGAGATTCTTCCATGACCTATCCCAAGTTCGTCGGGGCCTCGGCCCTTGCACTGGCGCTCGCCGTGCCCGTCGCGCTGTCGCCCATGCTGGCGAGCCCGGTCCATGCGCAATTCGGCTTCGACCGCATCGTTTATGACCCGAGCAACTATGCGCAGAACGTGCTCACGGCAGCGCGCACGCTGGAGCAGATCAACAACCAGATCACCAGCCTCCAGAACGAGGCGCAGATGCTCATCAATCAGGCCCGCAATCTGGCGAGCCTGCCATATTCGTCGCTCCAGCAGCTCCAGCAGAACGTCCAGCGCACGCAGCAGCTTTTGGGGCAGGCGCAGAATATCGCGTTCGAGGTCGGGCAGATCGACCAAGCGTTCCAGAGCCAATATGGCAATGTCTCGCTATCGGCGACCGACGCCCAGCTTGTCGCCGATGCGCGCGGCCGCTGGGAGAACACGGTCGGCGGCTTGCAGGACGCCATGCGCGTGCAGGCGGGTGCGGTCGGCAATATCGACGGCAACAGTGCCGAGATGGCCGCGCTGGTCGGCCAGAGTCAGGGCGCAACCGGCGCGCTGCAAGCCACACAGGCCGGCAATCAGCTTCTCGCGCTCCAGTCGCAACAGCTTTCCGACCTGATCGCGGTCATCTCGGCGAACGGCCGCGCCGATGCGCTCACGGAGGCCGAGCGCGCGACCGCCGCCGAACAGGGCCGCATCCAGCGCGAGCGGTTCCTGACGCCCGGCAGCGGCTATCAGCCGGGCAACGCGCAGATGTTCAACGGCAACAACTGACGGGGAGGCTCGCCATGGACGGCAAGATGCTGGCCCGGCTCGGGGCCGTTGTATTCATCGCCATCGCCGTCACGGCGACCGCAATCGACATGGCGCGGAAGGACGAGCCTTCCGCGCCGCCCCCGGCCTCGGCCTTCCAGTCCCCGGCTGATCCGCTGCGCGAAACCCTGCGCCGCTGCCAGCAGCTCGGCGAGGCGGCGGCGAGCGACACCGATTGCCTCGCCGCATGGGCAGAATCCCGCGACCGCTTCCTCGGCCGTGACCGCAGCGAGGCGCGCTGACCATGGGCAACACGGGCGTCATCAACTCGTTTCTAGGCGTATTCACCTCCTACATCGACAGCGGTTTCGGCCTGCTCGGCGGCGAAGTCGCCTTCATCGCCACCACCCTGATCGTCATCGACGTGACGCTCGCCGCCCTGTTTTGGGCATGGGGCGCGGATGACGACATCATCGCGCGGCTAATCAAAAAGACCCTGTTCGTCGGCGTCTTCGCCTACATCATCTCCAACTGGAACAATCTCGCTCGGATCGTTTTCGAGAGCTTCGCCGGCCTCGGCCTGATGGCGTCGGGCACCGGCTTTTCCGTCACCGATCTGATGCGGCCGGGCCGCGTGGCGCAGACCGGCCTCGACGCCGGCCGCCCGCTGCTCGACTCCATTTCCGACCTGATGGGCTGGATCGCCTTCTTCGAGAACTTCATCCAGATCGCGTGCCTGTTGTTTGCGTGGGCGCTGGTTGTGCTCGCGTTTTTCATTTTGGCGATCCAGCTTTTCGTGACGCTGATCGAGTTCAAATTGGTGACGCTCGCCGGCTTCGTCCTCATCCCCTTCGGGCTGTTCGGCAAGACCGCGTTCATGGCCGAGAAGGTCTTGGGGAACGTAGTATCGTCCGGCATCAAGGTCTTGGTCCTCGCCGTTATCATCGGCATCGGCAGCACCCTGTTTTCGCAATTCACCGCCGGTTTCGGCGGGGCAACCCCGACTATCGACGACGCCATGGCGATTGTGCTGGCAGCCCTGTCGCTGCTCGGCCTCGGCATCTTCGGTCCCGGCATCGCCAACGGCATCGTCTCTGGCGGCCCGCAGCTTGGCGCGGGTGCTGCCGTGGGAACCGGGCTTGCGGTCGCAGGCGCAGCCGTCGCCGCTGGCGGCGGGGCCATGCTCGCCGCCAAAGGCGGTGCCGCTGCCCTGTCCGGCGGGGCCGCGGCCGTCCGCGGCGGTGCGGCCACCGCGGGCGCGGCGACCGCTGCCTACAGCGTCGGCTCGCTCGGCCAGTCCGGCGCGGCCGGTGTCGCTTCCGGCCTCGGCGGCGTCGCGCGTGCCGCAGGATCGGCGGCTATCTCGCCCCTCAAACGCGCCGCCGCGCGCGCCAGCGAATCCGTCAAATCCAGCTTCTCCGCTGGTGCGAAAGCCGGTTTCGGCGCGTCGGGCGGCAGCTCCACCATGGGCACAGTCGGCGGCGCGAGCGCCGATCCCACCGCAGCAGCATCCGGCCCGGCCGGCAGCCCGCCCGCATGGGCGCAGCAGATGCGCCGCTCGCAGGCAATGAACCACGGCACCACCATGGCCGCCCATGCGGTGCGGTCTGGCGACAGCCACGGTTCCGGTTCCTCCGTCAACCTTTCCGAAAGTGACCGCTCATGAGCATCTTCAAACGACCAGCAACCCATTACGGCAAATCGCCGGAACCCGAGACGCCCTATCAGAAGGCCGCGCAGGCTTGGGATGAGCGTATCGGCTCGGCCCGCGTGCAGGCTCGCAACTGGAGGCTCATGGCCTTCGGCTCCCTGATCCTGTCTGCCGGCTTCGCCTCGGCGCTGGTCTGGCAGACCGCGCGCGGGACCGTGGTGCCTTGGGTCGTGCAGGTGGACAATCTCGGTCAGGCGCAGACCGTCGCGCCCGCCAATGCCGACTATCGCCCGACCGATCCGCAAATCGCTTTTCATCTCGGCCGCTTCATCGAGCAGGTCCGCGCGATCCCGGCCGACGCGATCATTGTCCGTCAGAACTGGCTTCGCGCCTATGAGTGGACCACGGATCGCGGCGCGGCGGCGCTCAACGATTACGCCCGTGCCAATGATCCCTTCACCCGCGTCGGCCGTCAGCAGGTCGCCGTCGAGGTGTCCAGCGTCATCCGGGCCTCGCCCAACAGCTTCCGCGTGGCTTGGACGGAAAGGCATTTCGAGAACGGCCAGCTTTCCACCACGGAACGATGGACGGCCATCCTCACCATCGTCATCCAGCCACCGCGCGACGCCGAACGCCTGCGCGCCAATCCGCTGGGAATCTACGTCAATGCAATTTCATGGTCGCGGGAGATGAGCCAATGAAACGCTCAGCTTGCATCAATCACCTCGCTGATCTTTCCCTCGGAGATCATGAAGAACGAGGTGCCCGTCATCTTGACTTCCTGCCCGGCCTTCCAGCCATTGGGCAGGTCGGTTTTGACCTTGGCGCGATAGCCGATGCGCACGGCTGCACGGTCGTCTATCGCGATACAGTCGAGGATCGTCTGTTCTCTTTCAGCAAACAACTGGACGCCCTGTTCCGCCAGCGCGCGAAATGCCTCGATCCCGTGCGTTTCGTTCGTCGTCTCTCCGTTCGATCTGTTGATAAACCGAACGTCGCCCGACAGGCAGTCGAGCATCGCCTGAACATTCATCCTGTTGTAGGCGTCGATATACCGGGCAACAATCGTCGGCACAGAATCCATTCTGTTGGTTCCTCCTTACTGATCCTGAAGTCGCTAACCTATGCGATTTTTGCGACGGCGTTTGCAATTACTTTGGCAGGCTGCGCGACCAACCGGACACCGCAATTCAGCTACGACGCCAGCGTGCCGCCGCTGCCGACCGTGCAGGCGGCGGCAACCGACAATACGCCCCGGCCGCTGCATGTGCCCCCGGCATGGACCGTGGCGCGCGGCGGCACCGCCGCCGGCACGCCGACCGGCCGCGTCGAGAACGCCAATGCCGCCGCCCGCGTCGAGCCGCGCCGCGAAGGCTACTACAACGCCATCCAGATTTATCCGTGGTCGGAAGGCGCGCTCTATCAGGTCTATGCCGCAGTCGGGCAGATCACGACCATTGCGCTGGAGCCGGGCGAGAGTTTGACAGGCGCGGGGCCGATCGCGGCCGGGGACACCGCCCGCTGGATCATCGGCGACACCGAAAGCGGCAGCGGCGCAAACCGTCGTGTCCATATCCTCGTGAAGCCCACGCGGCCGGACATTTCCACCAACCTTATCGTCACCACCGACCGGCGCACCTACATGATCGAGCTGCGCGCGCGGGAATCGCTCTACATGCCCGCCGTGGCATGGGCCTATCCCGCACCGCCTGCCGGCCAGCGCCAGACGGTTCCGGCCGCGCCGATCATTCCGGCCGAGGCGGCACGGAACTATCGCTACGCCTTGCAGGTGCAGGGCGACAGCCCGCCATGGCGGCCGGTTTCCGTCTTCGACGATGGCAGGCGCGTCTATGTCGTCTTCCCGGCCGGGATCGTGCAGGGCGAGATGCCGCCGATCTTCGTGCTTGGCGCGAACGGCGAGCCGCAGATCGTCAACAGCCGTATCCATCAGAACGTCCTGATCGTGGATCGCCTGTTCGGCGCGGCCGAGCTGCGCCTTGGCAGCGGCAACCGCCAGCAGGTTGTCAGGATCGTCCGCACCAACCCGACGCAGGCCGCCGCCGCCCAGCCCGCCAGCGCGACCGGAGACACCCCGTCATGAGCGAGAACACCATCACCGACACCATCGCGCCCATGCGCCTGCGCGCCGAGCCGCCCCGTGTTACGCGCCTGTCCCGCAAGATGCTGGCAGGCGTCGGAGCCGTCGCGCTTCTCGGCATCGGTGGGGCGCTGATGTACGCGTTCCAGACCCGCGACGGGGGGCCGGGAGGCGACGAACTCTATTCGACCGAGAACCGGCCCACGGCGGACGGCCTGTCCGGCCTGCCGAGCGACTATAGCGGGCCGGCGCTCGGCCCCGCGCTACCCGGCGACCTCGGCCGTCCGATCCTCGACGCGCAGACAAGGGGACAGCCGGTCGCGCCGCCCGTCATGACGACGCCCGCCGTCGATCCCGAAGAAGAACGCCGCAGGGCCGAGGAAGAAGCCGCGCGCTTGAGCAACGTCTTTTTCCAGTCCGGCCCGCGCACGGGAGCGCCGGCAGGGACGGCCATGCCCGGCCTCGGCGGGCTTGGCCTCGGCGGACAGCCCGCGACACAGGATCGCCACGCGGCATTTCTCAATGGACCCGTGGACCGGCAGACCGTCGCCCCGGATCGCGTCGCGCCGCCGGCATCGCCCTATATCCTTCAGGCCGGGGCCGTGATCCCGGCCGCGTTGATAACCGGCATCCGTTCCGATCTGCCCGGCCAGATCACGGCCCAAGTCACCGAGAACGTCTATGACAGCCCGACCGGCTCGCTGCTGTTGATCCCGCAGGGCACCCGTATCATCGGCCAATACGATGATGGCGTGACCTTCGGCCAGCGCCGCGTGTTGCTGGTGTGGAATCGTCTGATCCTGCCGGGCGGCCGCTCCATCGTTTTGGAGCGCCTGCCGGGCGCGGATGCCAGCGGCTATGCCGGGCTTGAGGATGGGGTCGATTATCATTGGTGGGATCTAATGAAGGCCGCAGGGCTGTCCACGCTGCTTGCAGTCGGCTCGGAGCTGGCGACGAGCGACGAGGACCGGCTGATCCGCGCCATCCGCGACGGGGCGCAGGATACCGTCAATCAGGCGGGCCAGCAGATCGTGCAGCGCCAATTGCAGGTCGCGCCGACGCTGACCATCCGGCCGGGCTTCCCGGTCAGGATCATCGTCACCCGCGATTTAGTATTCGAGCCGGCAGGAGGTTGACCATGACGAAACTGAAACTCGGCCCGCTGCCCGACGACAAGCCCGTAAAGGTCATGCTGGAGCTGCCCGCGACCCTCAACCGCGATCTGATCGTCTATGCCGAGGTGCTGGCTCGCCAGAGCGGCCAGCCCGTCGCCGATCCCGCCAAACTCATCGTGCCGATGCTTCAACACTTCATCGCTACGGATCGCGGTTTCGCCAAGGCGCGGCGGGCCGCCAGCTAAGTCCCATTCCGGCAGGGGGTGCCGCCAGCGCATAGGCGCAAATGCGGCACGCTACACGCCGCTGACCTCGCTGCATGGTTCGCCTAGTTTCGGGAGCCTCCGGTTGCCCGGAATCCCGTTGAACATGGCTTAACGAGGTTATGAAGATGAGTGATCCAACATCTGCGCTGGGTAAACGGACAATTCGCAGGCATCAGCTTCGAGAACTCGTTCCCCTTGCTGACACTACAATCTACGACATGGAGCAACGGGGTGATTTTCCCCAACGGTTCTATCTGACGGCCCGGTGCGTGGTTTGGGACTTGGCCGAGGTGGAGGCTTGGCTTGAAGAACGTCGCCAAGCCTCCAGAGAGAAAGCTATCAAACGTGCGCCGTCTCCTGATGTGAAGCTCAGGAAATTCCGGCCCGTCAAACGCTAGGTTCAGGCACCAAAAGGTCCATTGACGGCGGATACAGCGTTGGAGCGTATTTCTGGCCCGCTACCCAAGCGTCCACAAGGTTCGCCCATTCCTGCATCATATGGCGGCGCTGGTGCTCATATTCTGCCTTGTTGTAGATGCCACGGGACGACCGCCCGTCTTCATGCGCCAAGCACTTTTCGATCCAGTCGCTATTGAAGCCCAGCTCGTTCAGGAGCGTGGAGCCCGTCCGGCGTAGATCGTGGACCGTGAACGGTTCGAGCGGCAAGCCCTCTTTCTTCGCCCGCATCACGACAGCGGTGGTGATGCGATTGAAGGTCGCCCGCGACATGGGAGCATCCGCGTCGTAACGCGATGGCAGCAGATATTTGGAATTGCCGGCGCAGGTCTTGAGCGCAATGAGGATGTCGATGGCTTGCTCCGCGAGATAGACGTTGTGCGCCTTGGATCGCTTCATCCGCTCCTTGGGGATCGACCAGACCGCGTTCTCGAAATCGACCTCATCCCAAGTCGCATCCTGTAGCTCACTCTTTCGGACCATGGTGAGCAGGAACAGCTTCATGCCGAGCCGGATCGTCGGCAGCGTCGGCACATGCTCAAGCTGGCCGAGCATGACGCGGATTTCAGCAGGCGAGAGAGAGCGGTCTTTGGGAACAAAGGTCGCGATAGAGGCAGGCCCGACCTCATCGGCCGGGTTCGGCACCTTTTCCCCGTGCAGGATCGCAAAGGCATAAACGAGCTTCACGATGTCGCGGACGTGAACGGCCGTGGCCGGGGCTCCGCGTGCCTTCACCTTGGCGCACATGGCGCGGAGATCATCGGGGCTGATTTCGGTCAGCAGCCGGTTCCGAAAAGTCGGAAGAATGTCCCGCTCATAGATCGAGCGCCGCATCGCGCGGGTGCTGTCGGCCATCTTCGCCTCCTGCAACCAGCGTTCGCCAAACTCGCCGAAGCTCTTTGCCTCTTTGATACGGCGCTTCTCGCGTTGCTTCTCTCGGGCGGGCGACCGCCCTTCAAGTATGGCGCGCTTGGCGTCGATTAGCTTCTCGCGCGCCCGCGCCAGAGACAGGTCGGACGCGCCGTAGCGGCCGAGCGTCAAAGTCTCCCGACGCCCGTTGAGGCGGTAGTCATATCGGAACACGACCGCCCCCGAGGGATTGACCACGACATACATACCGTCACGGTCAACGACCTTATACAATTTATCCTTTGGTTTCAGGGCTTTGATGCCCGCGTCAGTCAGCATTTTGACCCTCCGAGATCGTTCAAAAACGCCAGAGAGCCGCCCAATATACCGTCAGGCCAGAAATGGCCTCCCTGAACGGAAAATTTCCTATTATTCTCAAGGGAATAAGGTCGAAAAAAATACCGTCAGAAGCTCTCTTGCTCCTGACGGTATATTTGTTTTGGCAATGCGACAAGAGACGCCACACCGTCAGCTATACCGTCTATCGCGAGGTTTGCCCCGCGATAGACGGCGATAGATGATGGCAGATTTATTTAATGATTTCAGTTAGTTATGTGCGGAGATCGGCGGTTATCGGCGGCGTTCGGATAGGCCCGAATTATTCCCACTCGATCGTGCCGGGCGGCTTCGACGTGATGTCATAGGTCACGCGGTTGATGCCCCGCACCTCATTGATGATGCGGGTGGCGACGCGGCCCAGGAAGCTGTGATCGAATGGGTAATAGTCGGCCGTCATTCCATCCACCGAGGTTACCGCCCGCAAGGCGCAGGCGTAATCATAGGTGCGGCCATCGCCCATCACACCAACCGTGCGCACGGGCAGCAGGACGGCGAAGGCCTGCCAGATGGCGTCGTAGAGGCCGGCATTGCGGATTTCCTCCAGATAGACCGCGTCGGCCTTGCGCAGGATTTCCAGCTTCTCGCGCGTGATCTCGCCGGGCACGCGGATGGCCAGGCCCGGACCGGGGAACGGGTGGCGGCCAACGAAGCTGTGGGGCAGGCCCAGTTCACGGCCCAGCGCGCGCACCTCGTCCTTGAACAGTTCGCGCAGCGGTTCCACCAGTTTCAGCTTCATGCGGTCGGGCAGACCACCGACATTATGGTGCGACTTGATGGTCACGCTGGGGCCGCCGGTGAAGGACACGCTTTCGATCACATCGGGATAGAGCGTGCCCTGGGCCAGGAATTCCGCGCCGCCGATTTTCGCAGCCTCGCCATCAAACACTTCGATGAACAGGCGGCCGATGATTTTGCGCTTCTGCTCCGGGTCGGACACGCCTTCCAGTTGCCCCAGGAACAGGTCGGACGCATCCACATGTACTAGGGGGATGTTGTAATGGTCGCGGAACAGGGTGACCACCTGCTCTGCCTCGCCTGTGCGCATCAGGCCGGTATCGACGAAGATGCACGTCAATTGCGCGCCGATGGCCTCATGGATCAGCACGGCGGCCACGGAACTGTCGACGCCGCCCGAAAGGCCGCAGATCACCTTGGACGCGCCCACCTGTTCGCGGATGCGGGCGACGGCCTCTGCCCGGAAGGCGGCCATGGTCCAGTCGCCCTTCAGGCCGGCCACCTTGAACAGGAAATTGCGGATCAGGGCATCGCCATGGGGGGTGTGGACCACCTCCGGATGGAACTGCACGGCGTAGAAACGACGGGCATCGTCGGCGATGATGGCATAGGGGGCGCCTTCGGAGGTCGCGACGATGCGGAAACCGTCGGGCAGCTTCGTCACGCGGTCGCCATGGCTCATCCATACCTGCTCGCGCGCGCCCACTGCCCACACGCCTTCGAACAGGGCACAGTCATCCTTGACATCCACGAAGGCACGGCCGAATTCACGGGTGTCACCCGGTTCCACCTTGCCGCCCAACTGTTCGCACATGGTCTGCTGGCCATAGCAAATTCCGAAGACCGGCACGCCCAGAGACCAGACGGCGTCATTGGCACGGGGGCTGTCGGCTTCCGTCACGCTGGCGGGCCCACCCGACAGAATCACCGCCCTGGGCGCGAAGGCGCGGATACGCTCGGCATCGGCGCTGAAGGGAATGATCTCGCAATAGATGCCGGCCTCGCGCACGCGGCGCGCGATCAGCTGCGTCACCTGTGACCCGAAATCCAGGATCAGGACACGGTCGGGGTGGGCGGCGGGGGCGGTGGTGACGGCGTCGGCGGCCATGGGCATGTTCCTGCGGTGGGCGGAAAATGCGGTGCAACCTATCCAAGCCCGCCCGACAGGACAAGCCGCAGCCTCGCAAGGCTGCCCTAATGGAGACGAGACCGCCCCCTGCCTATCCCACAAACGCCAGCAGCGGTTCCCAATCGGCACGCAGGTCGATGGCCCGCTTGCCTTTCAGGTCGAACAGGGTCAACCCGTCGGCCGCCAGATCGGGATAAAGCTGACTGTCGCGCAGGCGGGCGACGACCTGATGCCCAGCCCCAGCCAGGAAGGCATCCAGCCGGTCGGCGGCCCTTGTCCGGGCCCGCAGACGGTTGCCGATGATGGCCACGGGGACCTTTTCGCGGGCGATGGCCTTCACCTCTTCCAGCTTGGCCAGAAACCGGGCCGTCGCCGCCTCGTCGAAGGCGCCCGGCAATACGGGCAGCACCACGATGTCGGCGCGGCGGACCAGTTCCTCCACATCCTTGGGACGCATCGCGGCCGGCGCGTCGATAACCAGCCGGCCTGTGGCCGCTGGCGGCTTTCCGATATCCTTCACCCAATCCACACCGGTAATGGCTGCCGCCGTTTCCGGCCTGGATTTCAGCCAGCCCAGCGAGGAGCGCTGCCGGTCGACATCGGCCAGTACCGTCCTGTGCCCCGACTGCGCGAAGGATGCCGCCAGGTGCGTCGCGATGGTCGTCTTGCCGACGCCACCTTTTATATTGCTGACCAGGATGGTGCGCATGGGAGTTCCTCTAGCTTGCCGGAAAGGGATGGGGGGTTACCTGTCGCCGTCCTCCTCCTCTTCCTTTTCCTGCCAGAAGGGTCTTGCCTCGCCGAAGCGCTGCCAGTCGGCGACGATATCCTCTTCCAGGTCGTGCAGGCCGCGTGCATGCCAGCCGGCGACCAGGCCGGCACCCAGACGCCATTCGCCGGGCCGGCCGGCTGCCGCATCGCGTTCCAGGTCGGCCACCAGCTTGTCCACCGTCGCCACATCCTGCAAATGGCCCAGATGGTCCTGCAGGTTCGACAATTCGTCCAGGAAGCGGCGCAGGGCCTTGCCTTCGTACAGGGACCGGAAGAAATCGGCGGCATAGCGCAGTTTCTTCAGTGCGATGCGCAATTCATGCCGCGCGGCGGCCGCCTGGCGGGCAAAGCCGCGCCCCCGCTTGCGGGCTTGGCGGTGACGCTTGCCCAGCAGGGCACCGGCCATGTCGATCACGGGCGCCAGCAGCAGTGTCGACTGCTCGCTGACCGGCTGGTTGCGCCAGCCCCGCGCATCAACCCAGGCGGCCAGATCCAGCAGCAGTGCCGTATGGCCGGGATCGGCCAGGGCCGCCCGAACCTGCACATAGCCTTGGTCGCGGGCCGCACGGGCTGCCGTCGTCAACGCCTCCAGGCCGGCATGGTCCGGCAGCGCCCCGGCCACGGGCGGCAGCAATTCACCAAGGAACACGTCCCATTCCCGTGCGGGACCCAGCGCATCGGCCAGCGCCTTCACGCGCGGGGCGAGGTCATCCATCTGTTCGGCCGGAATGAAGGGCCGGAAGATCTGCAGGGCGGAACGCAGGCGGCGCAGCGCCACGCGCATCTGATGCACACCCTCTGGGTCCTGGCCCAGCCGGGTGACCGGCTCGTTCGCCATCAGATGGCCCAGACAGTGACGGACGATGGCCGACAGGGCCTCCTCCACCGTCGCGTCGGGCGCCAGGGTCAGCCTGGACGCCTTGACACTGGCCGGCTCCGTGCCGGCGGCCAGCGCATAACCGCGGGCCGATTTGGTGGCCATCTCCAGGCGCACCGGCACGTCGGCATGGATGGCGCGGGCAAGATCATAGAGAGCGCCCGTGTCCGTGCCTTCCGCCAGTTCCAGTTCCACCTCGTGGACGGGTAGCGACAGCCCGCCGGGGGCCAGGATTTCTCCCTGGTCCAGCGCCACTTCAATCACGATGCCGTCCACAGGCGAAAGGCGGCGCACCTGCCGGCGGATGCGCGTCTCGAACACGGGCTCCAGCGCGTCGGCCGACAAATCGCCCAACGGTTCCAGCACAGCCGGGTCGGGCAGGACGGAAAGATCGGGGCGGGGCTGCGACACCTCCGCCTCCCACTCGCCGCGCACCAGGGCACCGGCCCCGGGTGCCGGGGCGGATTTCAACGTCTGGACCAGCTTGCGTCCCACACGGCGCACGCGCAATGACAGGCCGCTGGCGGCCAGCCGGCGATCCACGGTATCGAAATAGATGCTATCGAGCGATTTGACCGATGGCTTGGCGATGGTGGCCGACAGGCAGGGAAGTTTGCGCAGCCGATCCATGTCGGCCGGCGCCACCGCCAGTTTCAGCTCGATCTCCTGACCCGACATTCTTTTCCGTTCACCCCATGATTGCGCACGAAAGCCGGCGGAAAGGACGATTCGCCCGGATTTCCGCCATTCATGTGGGGACGATGACAATTCCGTGAAAGCCTGTCTATCGCAGCGGGCGATTTTTTTGCACGCCACACCGACGGGTGCGGGTGTTGAAAGCCGGCGGGCAATGGTGTTTCCTTGCGCCCTGGTAAAGAACGCCACATCCTTCCTGACGGGGACCTCCTCCATGCGCTTCCAGACCCTCGACACCATCGATGTCACGGGCAAGACCGTGCTTGTCCGCGCCGACCTGAACGTGCCCATGGCTGACGGGCAGGTCACCGACACGACCCGCATCGACCGCCTGGTGCCGACGCTGAAGGAAATCGCCGGCAAGGGCGCCAAGGTTGTGGTCATGTCGCATTTCGGCCGTCCCAAGAACGGCCCGGACACGAAGAACAGCCTGCGTCAGGTCGTGCCGGCCGTGGAAAAGGCGCTGGGGGCGCCGGTGGCCTTCGCCGAGGATTGCGTTGGCGACAAGGCCGCCGCCGCCGTGGCGACCCTGCCCGCCGGTGGGGTCCTGATCCTGGAGAATACCCGTTTCCATGCGGGTGAGGAAAAGAACGATCCGGAACTGGCCAAGGGCCTGGCGGCGCTGGGGGACGTCTATGTCAACGACGCCTTCTCTTCCGCCCACCGGGCACATGCCTCGACGGAGGGCATTGCCCACCTGCTGCCCAGTGCGGCCGGCCGCCTGATGCAGGCGGAACTGGAAGCGCTGGGCAAGGCGCTGGCGGCACCGGAACGGCCGGTGGCCGCCGTGGTCGGCGGGGCCAAGATCTCCACCAAGCTCGACCTGCTGCTCAACATGGTGTCGAAGGTCGATATCCTGGTGCTGGGTGGCGGCATGGCCAACACCTTCCTTTTTGCCAAGGGTGTGTCGGTCGGTTCTTCCCTGTGCGAACGTGATATGGCCGACCAGGCCCGCGCCATCATGGAAAAGGCAGCCGGCGGCGGGTGCGAGATCGTGTTGCCCGTGGATGGCCTGATGGCACGGGAGTTCAAGGCCAATGCCGATCATCGCGTGGCGGCCGTGACCGATATCCAAGACGGCGAGATGATGCTGGATGCGGGCCCCGCCACGATCGAACTGGTGGGCCGGAAGCTGGAAGGCGCCAGGACGCTGGTCTGGAACGGCCCGTTCGGCGCCTTTGAACTGATGCCCTTCGACACGGCCACCAACGGCGTGGCCGCGATTGCCGCCAACCTGACGGCCCAGGGACGGCTTCTGTCCGTGGCCGGCGGCGGCGATACGGTCGCGGCGCTGGAACATGCCGGCGTGGCCGCCCGCTTCTCCTACGTTTCCACGGCGGGGGGGGCTTTCCTGGAATGGCTGGAAGGCAAGGTGCTGCCGGGTGTCGCTGCATTGGAGAAGCACGCCTGACAGCGAGGATGGTGGCAAATGATGCGCCCGGCTTGCTTTCGTGAGCCGGGCTTTTTCATTTCGCCGTTATACTATTTTGCGGTGACCGGAACCTGTTGGTTCCGGTCACCGTCCTCAATCGCCGGCGCCAACATTCGTTGGCTCGGGCGACGCCGCACAAGCGGCGCTGCGGCGGTCGCCGCCGGACCAACGTGCGATGAGTTCTACTCATCGCACGTTGGTATTACCCCAGGCCGCAGCAGGAGTGATGATAAAGTAAGGTTTTGATAGTAAATAAAAAAAGTCCTGGACGGACTCTCGAAGGTGGGAACAGGGCTTCGCGACCCGTCAGCCCGTCAGGGCCTGTGGGGCTGCCGATGGTTCACGGCCAAGTGTGGCGCGCAACGTGGCGGCATCGTCGCTGGGGGTCAGGTTGAACAGCCGCCGATAGTCGCGGTTGAACTGGGATATGCTTTGGTAGCCGACATCATAGGCGACGGCGGAAATCGTGCTGGAGCCTGACAGGACGCGCCGCGCTTCCTGCAGGCGGACGCGCTTTTGGAACTGCACGGGCGACATGGAGGTCACAGCCTTGAAATGGCGGTGGAAGCTCGCGACGCTCATATTGGCCTGCGCGGCAAGGTCGGAGATGTTGAGGGCTTCGGCATAGTTGGCCCTGATCCACGCTGTCGTGCGCCCGATCCGCGTTGCGTGCCCGTTCGCGAAGGCAAGCTGGCTGAGCAGCGGCCCATGGTCGGTGTGCAGCAGGCGCCAGGTGATTTCCCGCCGGATCAAGGGCGCCAGGACCGGAATGTCACGTGGGCGGTCAAGCAGCGAGATCAGCCGGATCAGGGGATCGAGCAGTTCCGGATCAAGCCTGTATTTCCCGGCCATCACGGTGTCGTCCGACCTGGGCCTGTCGCCGGCACGCTCGCGCAGAAGGTCGGCGACAACCATGGGATCGATATCAAGATGGACCGCAAGATAAGGCGCCGAAGGGCTTGCCTCGGTTACTTGCGAGGTCACCGGTACATCGGCGGTGCATAGCAGCGACTCTCCAGCGGCGTAATGGAACGGGGTCTCGCCCACCATTAATTCCTTCACGCCACGCGCGACCAGTCCGAAGGACGGCTGATAGATCGAATGGCCCACCTCTGACGGCATATCCGTCCGCCCGACCTTCAAGCCCTTGATCGGCGTCACGTAATCGTGGCGGGCGTGACGTTCGATGATCTGGAGGAGGTCGGAGAATTCTGGCTTCGTCATGGGGGTCGAATGTCCTGCCGGTCTGCGCTTGCGGACATGGCGGCTTGCCGGCCATGCATGGTGCGATGTCCATTCTTCGCTGCAAAGGCATGCGCCGTACTATGCATATTCTATCAAGAGCGCGCCCGTTCGTCTCAATCATCACGGGCCGGCCGTGTGATTGAGCGTGGAGAGCCGGTTCCTGATCGTAACTGCGTAGCTTCCGCTCCGGAGGCGTTCCTATGTTTCGGGCGACGGACCCACAGGCGTCCCACCCACAGGCGTCCCAATTGACCCGCAGCGGAGCATAGAAACATGTCGGATAACAGATATCGCGTTGGCATCATCGGCGCGGATACAAGGGCAAGCTGGGCCGGGGCGTCGCACGTTCCGGCGCTCCAGGCGCAGCCCGCCCTTGTGCTGGCCGCGGTGGCCACGCGGCGTGAGGAGAGCGCCAGGGCCGCCGCCGAGGCGTTCGGTGCTACGCGCTGGTACGCCGATCCCTATGCGATGATCAGGGATCCATCCATCGATATCGTCACCGTGGCCGTGAAGGTTCCGGCCCACCGGGATCTGGTGATGGCGGCGCTTGCGGCCGGCAAGACCGTCTATTGCGAGGCGCCGCTGGGCGCGACGCTGGCGCAGACCGCGGAGATGGCGGCAGCCGCATCCTCGCTGCACACGGCCATCGGCCTTCAGGGGCGGCACAATCCGGCGGCCCGCCGGGCGGCCGAACTGGTGGCTTCGGGCAGGCTTGGCCGCCTGCTGTCGGCCCGTGTCGGTGCCACGACCTTCGGCTATGGCCCGCAAACGATCGCAGCCTACGATTATTTCAACAAGGCCGCATCGGGTGCGAGCTTCATGACCATCACCACGGGCCATGTGCTGGACGTCATCGAGGCCGTGCTGGGCGACATCACCGAGGTCGATGCGCGCACCGAACTTCTCTGGCCGGAGATCGACATTGTCGATACCGGCGAGACCTCCGTTCGCGACATTCCCGATCATCTGGATCTGATCGCCCGGACGTCGAGCGGTGCGCCCGTCTCGGTTCAGGTCCTGGCGGGTATACCGGCGGAGGATGCGAATTTCATCCTGGAGGTTCGCGGATCGCTGGGCTGGCTGAAGCTCCAGGGCAGTCACCTGGCCGGCGTGCAGGTGGGCGATCTGACCTTGTCGGCCAGCGTCCCGTTCGAGGCACCCGATGCCCCCGTCGCCACAGGTGTCGGCCCCACCGCGGCCGATTTCTGGAAGGGGGCCGCGATCAATGTCGGTGAAGTCTATGCGTCGCTGGCGCGTGACATGGCGGCCGGAACCCACCACACGCCCGGCTTCGCCCACGCGCTTCACAACAGCCGCCTGGTGGCTGCGGTGGAGCGCGCCGCACAGACCGGCGTGCGGCAGAACGTGGCCGGGTGACCTGTCACGCGGACGGCAAGGCGGCGGAGTGACCGGGCGCATAGCGGGGCCGCCGCCCGCCGGCCTATGATGACGGCCATGTCGGGGCCGGCGGGCCAGTGGGGATGGGGTTCATCATGGACAAGTTGCAGGCGATGCACGTCTTTGTGCATGTCGTGGATTTGAACGGCTTTGCCCGGGCAGCCGACATGCTGGGCCTGCCGCGGGCATCGGTCACAACCATCATCCAGGGGCTGGAGGCCCATCTGGGCTGCCGGCTTCTCCAGCGCACCACCCGCAGCCTCAGCCTGACGGCCGATGGCCAGACCTTCTATGAGCGCGCCCAGCGCATCCTGGCGGAGGTGGAGGAGGTGGAGACCATCTTCATCGATGGCAAGCGCCACCCGCGGGGCCGGCTGCATGTGGACATGCCGACATCAATCGGCCGGCTGGTGGTCGTGCCGGCCCTACGGGATTTTCATGCGCTTTATCCCGATATCGAATTGAAGCTGGGCATGAATGACCGGCAGATCGACCTCGTGCAGGAGGGTGTTGATTGCGTGCTGCGGATCGGCCCCCTGCCTGACAGTTCGCTGGTGGCGCGGCGCCTGGGCCGCCTGTCCCGGCTGACCTGCGCCAGCCCCGCCTATCTGGACCGGTTCGGCCGTCCCGAAGGGCTGGAGGACCTGGCTGGTCATCAGGGTGTGCGCTATTTCTCCCCCCATCTGGGCAACCGGTCTTACCCGTTCGATTTCGTCCGGGACGGGGTGGAGGTGGAGGTGCCGCTGACCGGGCCGGTCGCCGTCAATGACAGCGAAGCCTATGTCGCGTGTGGTGTCGAAGGTTATGGCCTGATCCAGCCGGCCCTGTTCATGGCGCTGGACCGTCTGCAAGCGGGTGAACTGGTGGAGGTGCTGCCCCAGTACCGGCCGGCACCCATGCCGATTTCCGCGGTTTATCCCCAGAACCGCCAGCCGTCCCATCGTGTGCGGCTGTTCGTGGACTGGGTGGTCAGCCTGTTTGAGAAATGTCCGCTTCTGCAGGGGGAGGACCATCCCCTGGCCTGTTACAGCGCTGAGGCCTGCTGTGGGGTGGGCATGGGGGCCGACCCGGCGGTGGGGCCGGGGGTGATTGTTCGTCCTGGGTGAATTGTCTGCTCAGAAAAACCGTCTTTATTCATGACGGCGCCTGCGGGATGCTGCACTTGCTCAATTACCTCCAGGGCCGGCGGCCTCATGGGGCTGAATGTGCTTGTGGCTTGAACGGCAAAGGATTTTGACAGCCGATATCTTCCGGGTTTCATCGGTTGCCAAAAAAATCGACAAGGTGCGACGGCCATCACAGCGGCGGCGCAGCAAAGCCGGTAAAGTCGAAAATCGAGGCAGCCTCATCCAGCCGGATGGGGCTTTTCAAAAACGAAACCAAAGGCGTTTGACCAGGGGTCCGGCATGCCGGGCGCTGACGGCGGAGCTGTCTTCCACAGGCCGGCCGTTTCCGTGATCCCCCGCCCGCAGGCGGCGGCGGGAAACCCTTGTCTGCGCATTTTTGCAGGAGTTGACCCAATGTCGATCACGCGCAGCAAGCTGGTCTATGTGATGGCGGCTGGGGTGTCGTTGGCCGTCATCGCCGCCGCCGCCATTCAGGGGCAGGCGGATGACACGCCCGTCGCCATCGCGGCCCCGGCCGCGGTGGAGGTGGATGTCGCCCCCGTCGTGGCCCGCAAGGTCGTGGACTGGCAGAGCTATTCCGGCCGGCTGGAGGCCGTGGAGCGGGTGGATGTCCGCCCCCGGGTTTCCGGCACCATCACCCAGGTTCATTTCCGCAATGGTACTCTGGTGCAGAAGGGCGATGTTCTGTTCACGATCGATCCCGCCCCCTACCGGGCGGAACTGTCGCGGGCCGAGGCGCAACTGGCGGCCGCCCAGGCGCGTGTGCGCTTCACGAAGGCGGAACTGGACCGCGCATCCCGGCTTGTCGCCGACAGCACCATCACGCGCCGCACCCTGGACGAGCGTGAGCACGCCGCCCGCGATGCCGGCGCCAGCCTGCGCGCCGCGGAGGCCGAACTGGAGGTGGCACGCCTGAACCTGTCCTATACCAGCGTGGCCGCCCCCATCGGCGGCCGGGTTTCCCGCGCCGAGATCACGGTCGGCAATGTCGTGGCAGCCGGGGCGGCATCCCAGCCCCTGACCACGCTGGTCTCGGTTTCCCCCATCTATGCCTCTTTCGATGTGGATGAGCAGACCTATCTGCGCCATATCGCGTCGGTGAAGGACAAGGCCGGTGTGCCCGTACAGCTTGGCCTGGCCAACGAGGCGGATTATTCGCGCGATGGCAGCATCGATGACGTGGACAACCGCCTGGACCCGGTTTCCGGCACCATCCGGGTCCGCGCCCGTTTCGACAATCCCGACGGTATGCTGGTCCCCGGCCTTTATGCCCGGATCAAGGTGGGCGGGTCGGAGCCGCAGGCGGCCGTGATGGTGGATGAACGGGCCATCGGCACCGATCAGGACAAGAAGTTCGTGCTGGTGGTGGATGCGGCGAACAAGGTGGCCTACCGGCCTGTCACCCTGGGCAGCCGTCAGGAAGGATTGCGCATCGTGACGCAGGGGCTGGCCCCCGGCGAGCGGATCATCGTCAACGGCATCCAGCGCGCCCGTCCCGGCGATGTGATCAATCCCAAGCTGGTGGCGATGGAACGCCCCGACACGCAGGTGGCGGCCCGGTAACGCCGCCCGCCCCGTCTCACACAGGTTCGGTCCGGCACCCGTCTGTCCCCCTTTTGCATTGCCCCGCCTTCTCCGTTTCCGCGGGGAAGGTGGGGAGGGGGCAGGTCCCGGCGTGATCTGCATCCTGTTGGGCAGGGTGACGGGGGCGTCTTGTCTTTCATCCAGGCCCAATCCAATCCGCGCCCTGTTCGCGGACCGAGGCTCCCATGAACATTTCCCGTTTCTTCATCGACCGCCCGATCTTCGCGGGCGTGTTGTCGGTGGTCGTCTTCCTGGCGGGGTTCATCGCCCTGTTCCAGTTGCCCGTATCCGAATATCCGGAGGTCGTGCCGCCATCGGTGGTGGTGCGCGCCCAGTATCCCGGCGCCAACCCCAAGGTCATCGCCGAAACCGTCGCCTCGCCGCTGGAGGAACAGATCAACGGCGTGGAGGACATGCTTTACATGCAGTCCCAGGCCAACAGCGACGGCAACATGGCCCTGACCGTGACCTTCAAGCTGGGCACCGATCCGGACAAGGCCACGCAGCTTGTGCAGAACCGCGTGGCCCAGGCGCTGCCCCGCCTGCCGCAGGATGTGCAGCGGCTGGGCGTCACGACGGTCAAGTCCTCCCCGACGCTCACCATGGTGGTGCATCTGCGCTCGCCGGACGACCGTTATGACATGACCTATCTGCGCAACTACGCCGTGTTGAACGTGCGCGACCGGCTGGCGCGCATTTCCGGCGTGGGCGAGGTGCTGCTGTGGGGGTCGGGCGACTATGCCATGCGGGTCTGGCTGGACCCGCAGAAGGTCGCCGAGCGCGGCATGACGGCCAATGATGTCGTCAACGCCATACGCGAACAGAATGTGCAGGTCGCGGCCGGCGTGATCGGCGCCAGCCCGTCCGTTCCCGACGCACCCCTGCAGCTTTCCGTGAATGCCCAGGGCCGGCTGAAGTCGGTGGAGGAGTTCCAGGACATTGTCCTGAAGACGGCCGATGGCGCCGTCACCTATCTGCGTGACGTGGCGCGGGTGGAACTGGCGGCATCCCAATACGGGTTGCGCTCGCTTCTGGACAACAAGCCGGCCGTGGCCATCGCCATCAACCAGGCACCGGGCGCCAATGCGCTCGCCATCTCCGAAACCGTGCGCGAGGTGATGGCGGAATTGCAGCAGGACATGCCCGACGGCGTTGAATATGCCATCGTCTATGATCCGACCCGCTTCGTGCAGGCCAGCATCGACGCGGTCATTCACACGCTGCTGGAAGCCATCGCGCTGGTCGTGCTGGTGGTGATCGTGTTCCTGCAGACCTGGCGGGCCTCCATCATCCCGCTGCTGGCCGTGCCCGTCTCGATCGTGGGCACCTTCTCCCTGATGCTGCTGTTCGGCTTTTCCATCAATGCCCTGTCGCTGTTCGGCATGGTGCTGGCCATCGGCATCGTGGTCGATGACGCCATCGTCGTGGTGGAGAATGTGGAGCGCAACATCTCCGAAGGTCTGTCCCCGCGCGAGGCGACCTATAAAGCGATGCAGGAGGTGAGCGGCCCCATCATCGCCATCGCCCTGACCCTGGTGGCCGTGTTCGTGCCGCTGGCCGCCATGTCCGGCCTGTCGGGCGAGTTCTACAAGCAGTTCGCGATGACCATCGCGATTTCCACCGTCATTTCGGCCTTCAACTCACTGACCCTGTCGCCGGCCTTGTCCGCCCTGCTGCTGAGGGGCCATCACGACAAGCCGGATTGGCTGACCCGCGGCATGAACAAGGTGCTGGGCGGGTTCTTCCGGGGCTTCAACCGCGTTTTCCAGCGGGGATCGGAAAGCTATGGCAAGGGTGTGGGCGGCGTCATCCGGCACAAGGGGGCCATGATGCTGGTCTATGTCCTGCTGCTGGGCCTGACCTTCGTGCTGGGCCGCGCGGTGCCGGGCGGTTTCGTGCCGGCCCAGGACAAGGAATATCTGATCGCCTTTGCCCAGCTTCCGACCGGTGCCTCGCTGGACCGCACGGAAGATGTGATCCGCACCATGACGGACATCGCGCTGAAGCAGCCCGGCATCGCCAATGCCGTGGCCTTTCCCGGCCTTTCGGTGAACGGCTTCACCAATTCCTCCTCCGCCGGCATCGTCTTCACCACGCTGAAGCCTTACGAGGAACGGCAGAAGGAAGGCCTGTCGGCCGATGTCATCGCCGCCAGCCTGCAACAGCAGTTCAACGGCGTGAAGGAAGCCTTCGTGGCCGTCTTCCCGCCGCCGCCCGTCATGGGGCTGGGCACGCTGGGCGGCTTCAAGCTGCAACTGGAGGATCGCGGGTCGCTGGGGTACGAGGCACTGGCCAAGGCCGCCAACGATTTCGTGGCCCGCGCCGCGCAGACGCCCGAACTGGGGCCGACCTTCACCTCCTATGAAATCAATGTCCCGCAACTGGATGTCGACCTGGACCGGGTGAAGGCTAAGCAGTTGGGCGTGCCGGTCACGGATGTGTTTGAGACGATGCAGGTCTATCTGGGTTCGCTCTATGTCAATGATTTCAACACGTTCGGTCGTGTCTATCAGGTGCGGGTCCAGGCGGATGCGCCGTTCAGGGCCCATGCCGACGATATCGGCCTGCTGAAGACCCGCAACGACCAGGGCGTCATGGTGCCGCTGTCGTCGCTGGTGCAGGTGACGCAGAGTTATGGTCCGGAAATGGTGGTCCGCTACAACGGCTACACTGCTGCCGACATCAATGGCGGGCCGGCGCCCGGCTATTCGTCGGGCCAGGCCCAGGCGGCGGCGGAGCGCATCGCGGCGGAGGTGCTGCCGCGCGGCATCAGGTTCGAATGGACCGACCTGACCTATCAGCAGATCCTGGCCGGCAACGCGGCCTTGTGGGTGTTTCCCATCTCGGTCCTGCTGGTCTTCCTGGTGCTGGCGGCCCAGTATGAGAGCCTGACCCTGCCGCTGGCCATCCTGATGATCGTGCCCATGAGCCTGATGTCGGCCCTGGCCGGTGTCTGGCTGACCGGGGGGGACAACAACATCTTCACCCAGATCGGCTTCATGGTGCTTGTCGGATTGTCGGCGAAGAACGCGATCCTGATCGTGGAATTCGCCCGCGAACTGGAAATGCACGGCCGTACCGTTGTCCAGGCCGCGATCGAGGCCAGCCGCCTGCGCCTGCGCCCCATCCTGATGACGTCCATCGCCTTCATCATGGGCGTGGTGCCGCTGGTCACCTCCACCGGGGCCGGCGCGGAGATGCGCCACGCCATGGGCATCGCCGTGTTCTTCGGCATGCTGGGCGTCACGCTGTTCGGGCTGATGCTGACCCCGGTCTTCTATGTGCTTCTGCGCTACATGGCCGGTGCCCGCCGTCAGGAACGGGCGGCCGCGTCCATCCCGGCCGGTATGGCGGCGGCCGGCGACTGACCGGATGGGGGTACCGCCCGGTGGCCGTCACCGGCGCCGGGCGGTACCTGCGGGATCGTGATGGCAAAAGGCCCTGGGCATCGGTGCGGATGCCCAGGGCCTTTTGCCGTTCCCTTATGATGGGGCGCTGTCAGGCGCCGCGCATAACCTCCGCAATGATCTCGAACGAACGCAGCCGCCTGGCCGGATCGAACGTGTCGGAGACGATCATCAGTTCGTCGGCCTGCGTGCGGGTCAGGAGATCCTCGATCCCCCGCCGCACCGTGGCCGGCCCCCCCACGATGCTGCAGGCCAGCATCTGCTGCACCTGCGCCTTTTCCCGCGGATTGGTCCAATAGGTTTCGATGTCGGTGATGGGCGGCTGGGTCAGCTTGCGGCCCCCGCGCACCAGATCCGTGAAGGACATCTGCTGCGAGGTCGCCAGGAACCGGGCTTCCTCATCCGTATCGGCGGCGATGATGTTCACCCCGACCAGCGCATAGGGCCGGTCGCGCTGGTCGGACGGCTTGAAGCGGGTCCGATAGACGGACAGCGCCTGATCCAGCGCGCCCGGCGCGAAATGCGAGGCGAAACCGTAGGGCAGGCCGAGTTCGGCTGCCAGATGCGCTCCGAACAGGCTGGAGCCCAAGATCCACAAGGGCACATTGGTGCCGGAACCCGGTACGGCCTCGATCCGCTGGCCGGGGCCGGCCGGCGCCAGAAAGGCCTGAAGCTCCAGCACATCCTGCGGGAAATTGTCGGCGTTGGCGGGATCCCGGCGCAGGGCGCGCAAGGTCAACGGGTCGGTGCCCGGCGCGCGGCCAAGGCCCAGGTCGATGCGGCCGGGGAACAATGTTTCCAGCGTGCCGAACTGCTCGGCGATGACATAGGGCGCATGGTTGGGCAGCATGATGCCGCCGGCGCCGACCCGGATCGTGGAGGTGCCGGCCGCGACATGGGCGATGACCAGGGCCGTGGCGGCCGTGGTCACGGTCTGGATATTGTGATGCTCGGCGACCCAGAGCCGCTTGTAGCCCCAGTTCTCGGCATGTTGTGCAAGGGTCCGGGCCTCGTCCAGCGCCGCGCGCCGTGTCCCGCCCTGCCGCACCCGTCCCAGTTCCAGGATGGAGAGTTCTGCCAATGTCATATCTGCGGGATGTTTGCCCGCAGCCCTGTTATGGCCCCGCCTTGCGGGCGGGACGCCGTGACGTCGATCGGTTCCGGACCAGAATGGGCCCTTGCTCCCATATGGGTCTTCCAGGTTCCCGCTGCGACCCTGCCCGTGGCTTGTGGCCAGGCATGGCCGCGCCGCCAGGGTCGATAAGCAGTCGCTTTTTGTTGCCGGCCCATGCGACAGTCCGGGAAAAGAACGAAAAGGCAGTTGATCTCAAAGTTCCCGGGAGTTTGTTGAATGACCAATCGCTATTGGGATCTGGAAGAACCGCGCGGCCGCATCCTGCCGGCGCTGGCGGCGGGTCTCGTCCCCGTGATCGTGGCCTTGCTGGCTGCGACCCTGATGCTCGGCCTGCCGGCGCTGCGCGCGCAGGAACGCGGGCAGGAGGTGTTCGCCACGGCCACCGAACTGCGCTCCACCAGCCGTGCCTTGCAGCGCGACGTCCTCCTGCTGATCTTCGATGAGCGCACGCGCGACGCCACGGCCGCGCGCGTGGACACCCGCATTCCGGAGTTCCGCCGCCTGGCTGCCCGGCTGGAGCAGGCGCTGGCCCCCATGAACGAGCAGAAGGCCCGGCAGTTGCGCTTGGCGCATGACAATCTGGCCAATGGAGTCGCGGCCGTGGTCGCCGCGATGCGGGCGGGGGAGCCCGTGTCGCAGCTTTGGTATCTGCAACAGACCCAAGTGCTGGCCAACGAGGTGCCGGCGGCCCGTGCCAACGATCCCGTGATCGATGAATTCCGCGTCCATACCGCCGGGGCATTGGCGGAGGTGCGGCAGGTCTATTGGCTGCTGCTGGCGGTGGCGGCCGTGTCGCTGGGCTTCGGCGTGGCATCCGCGGCCGTGGTGTTGCGGCGATAGCCGATCTGGAACGGGCGGGCAGGGGCCATGCGCTGCCGGCCCCTCACCCGGGTCCCTCAACCCGGCCGATGTCCGCTCAGCAGTTCGACGGCATTGGCCAGCAGGCGCCCATCATCATGGGCGTAAAGGGTGGTGGCCCGGCCATGGACGGGGCTGCCCGGTGTCACACGCAGCAGGCGGCCCAGCGACTCGTCGGCGACAAGGCGCAGGAACCCGGCCGGCTGGCTGCGGAACGCGGTGCCGCAGGCCGACAGGATGGCGCCGAACGGGATGCGCCGTTGCCTCACCGCGAACAGGGCGCCGGGCGGCAGCGCTTCCAGCCGGATCTCGATCAGGCCCAGTTCCGCGGGAATGCCGCGGTCGGCGCCCGACAGCAGCACATGGCGGCGCAGAAGCCCGTCGATCTCCTCTGTATGCAGCACCTCCAGGCGCATCCGCTCGCCCCAGAAGGCTTCCAGCGTTGCCGTCATGCCATGGTCATGGGCCAGCAGGCGCCGCGGCACCTCCGGCAACCCATCGGCTTCCAGCCACAGCGGGGTGACGGGATCGCGCCCGCCGGCATTCAGTCGCAGAAAGCCCGTCAACAGATCGGGCGAGGCATTGGACGGGCGGACGGGGGCGTTCATGCGCTGCTACATGGGGTGTCGGAAATCGGGGTCAACCCGCGGGCGCGGACCATATGACAGCCCGGCCCCCCTGCCAAGACATGGCCGACGCGCAAAGCGGATACTGGAGCGGGGTTGCAATGCCGGCACGGCTGGGGTATTCCACCGCCCGTCGTTAATCCCACACGTGGGCTTGCGGTGCGATGGCTTTTATCAGGGGACAGTTTCCCCCGGACAGGGGCCTTCCATCGATCCGGTGTCGGCCTGGCAGGTGCCAGGGCGACGTCGCCCACGGAGGACAAACCGGAAAAGGACGTTTTCCTATGGCTATGCCCACTTTCACCATGCGCCAGCTTCTGGAAGCTGGTGTCCATTTCGGTCACCACACCCGTCGCTGGAACCCGAAGATGTCGACCTACATCTTCGGTGCGCGCAACGGCGTGCATATCATCGACCTGGAACAGACCGTTCCGCTGCTGCACCGCTCCATGCAGGCCGTGCGTGACGTTGTCGCCGGCGGCGGCCGCGTCCTGTTCGTCGGCACCAAGCGCGCCGCCCAGGAAAAGGTGGCCGAGGCGGCGAAGCGCTGCGGCCAGTATTATGTGAACCATCGCTGGCTCGGCGGCATGCTGACCAACTGGAAGACCATCTCCCAGTCGATCCGCCGCCTGAAGGACATGGACGAGCAGCTTTCCGTGGGTGAGGGCTCCGGCCGCACCAAGAAGGAACTGCTGAACATGACGCGCGACCGCGACAAGCTGGAGCGCGCGCTGGGCGGTATCCGTGACATGGGCGGCCTGCCCGACCTGCTGGTGATCATCGACACCAACAAGGAAAGCCTGGCCATCCAGGAAGCCAACAAGCTGGGCATCCCGGTCGTTGCCATCCTGGACAGCAACTCCGATCCCGATGGCATCACCTTCCCGGTTCCGGGCAACGATGACGCGCTGCGCGCCATCGAGACCTATTGCGAGCTGCTGAGCGGCGCCGTGCTGGACGGCCTGCAGGCCGAGATGTCGGCCGCCGGCATCGATATCGGCAGCCAGGAAGAGGCCCCCGTCGAGGTCGTGCCGGAAGAAGCCCCGGCCGAGGCCTGAGTTTGATGTGCGACGGCCGGGCCGCGACCCTGTCCGGGTGCGGTCCGGCCGTTGTGCTGTCCGGGGTTGGCCGTTTGCGCCGGCCCCAGCAAGATTTATCCTGACCCGTCACATTCCGACGATAGAGAGGCGAAAATGGCCGAGATCACCGCTGCGCTCGTGAAGGACCTGCGCGAGAAGTCCGGCGCTGGCATGATGGATTGCAAGAAGGCGCTGACCGAGACGGGCGGCGACCTGGAAGCCGCGATCGACTGGCTGCGCAAGAAGGGTCTTGCCGCCGCCGCCAAGAAGGCTGGCCGCGTGGCCGCCGAAGGCCTGGTTGGCGTTGCCACCAATGGCCTGGCCGGCGCCGCCGTCGAGCTGAATGCCGAGACCGACTTCGTTGCCCGCAACGAGGCTTTCCAGGCCGCCGTGTCCACCGTCACCAAGCTTGCGCTGGACGGCAATGGCGATCTGGAGTCGCTGAAGGCCACTGACTATCCGGGCACCGGCCGCAATGTCACCGATGAGCTGACCAGCCTGGTCGCCACCATCGGCGAGAACATGAGCCTGCGCCGCGTCGCCCGTCTGACGGTGAATGACGGCGTCGTGGCCTCCTACGTCCACTCCGCCCTGGTTCCGGGGCTGGGCAAGATTGGCGTGCTGGTCGCCCTGGAATCGACCGGTGACAAGGCCGTGCTGGCCGATCTGGGCAAGCAGATCGCCATGCATGTCGCCGCCGCCCGTCCCGAGGCGCTGGACGTCGGCGACGTCTCCACCGCCAACCTGGACCGCGAGCGTGCCGTGCTGGTCGAGCAGGCCCGGGTGAGCGGCAAGCCGGAGAACATCATCGAGAAGATGGTCGAAGGCCGCATCCGCAAGTATTATGAGGAAGTGGTGCTGCTGGAGCAGCTCTATGTCATCGACGGCGAGACCAAGATCCGCAAGGTCGTGGAGAATGCCGCCAAGACCGCTGGCGCCCCGGTGGCCCTGACCGGCTTCGTGCGCTTCGCCCTGGGCGAAGGCATCGAGAAGGAACAGGCCGATTTCGCCGCCGAAGTCGCCAAGATGGCCGGCTGAGGCGGGACGGAGCCGGTGCTGGTGACGCGCCGGCTTTGTTTGCCAGTGAGGAGTTGGGACCGGTTTCGGCCGGTCCCGGCCGCCCTTTGCGGATCGGACCAATCGAAAGGACAAGCCCGTGCCCGAGGCCCGTTACAAGCGCGTTCTTCTGAAACTCTCAGGCGAAGCCCTTATGGGGGAGCGGGAATACGGGATCGATCCCAACGTCGTCAGCCGGATGGCGAATGAGATCAAGTCCGTCATCGATATGGGAATCGAGGTCTGCGCCGTGATCGGCGGCGGCAACATCTTCCGTGGCATTTCCGGTGCTGCTTCCGGCATGGAGCGCGCCACCGCGGATTACATGGGCATGCTGGCCACCGTGATGAACGCGCTGGCCGTGCAGAACGCCCTGGAAAAGGCCGGCGTGGAAACCCGCGTGCAGTCGGCCATCCCCATGGACAGCGTGTGTGAGCCCTATATCCGCCGCCGCGCCGAGCGCCACATGGAAAAAGGCCGCGTGGTGATCTTCGCCGCCGGCACGGGCAACCCGTTCTTCACCACCGACACGGCCGCCGCACTCCGCGCCTCCGAAATGGGCTGCGATGCGATGCTGAAGGCCACCAAGGTGGATGGCGTCTACAGCGCCGACCCCAAGAAGGTGAAGGACGCCATCCGCTACGACCGTCTGACCTATCTGGACGTGCTGTCGCGCGACCTCCAGGTCATGGATGCTTCGGCGATTTCGCTTGCCCGCGAAAACAAGATTCCCATCCTTGTCTTCTCCATCCAGAAGGACGGCGGCTTCGCCGAAGTGATGGCCGGGCAGGGTAAATTCACCATCATAACCGAAGAGGCATAAGGTGGCCGCTCCCGATCTGATCAAGGATATCGAGCGTCGCATGGCCGGCGCATTGGAAACGCTCCGCAAGGAATTCGCGGGTCTGCGCACGGGCCGCGCTTCCGCCAACCTGCTGGAGCCGGTGACCGTCGAGGCCTATGGGACGACCGTGCCGCTGAATCAGGTGGCCAATATCTCCGTGCCGGAGCCCCGCCTCATCAACGTGCAGGTTTTCGACCGTTCCACGGTGAAGGCCGTGGAAAAGGCGATCCGGGACAGCGGGCTGGGCCTCAACCCGCAGACGGAGGGGTCGACCATCCGCGTGCCGATTCCAGAGTTGAATTCGGAGCGCCGCAAGGAACTGTCCAAGGTCGCCGCCAAATATGCGGAACAGACCCGTGTCGCCGTGCGCAATGTGCGCCGCGATGGCATGGACGTCCTGAAGAAGCTGCAGAAGGATGGCGAGCTTTCCGAGGATGAGCAGAAGACATGGTCCGACAAGGTCCAGGCCGTGACCGACGCCCATATCAAGAAGGTTGATGAGGCGCTGGCCACGAAGGAAAAGGAAATCCTGCAGGTCTGATCCGTCCCGACGAAGGATTAAGGACCTGCCAGCCATGCCGGGCCCCGAAACACCCGCCTATACCCCGCCGCCCACGCACATCGCCATCATCATGGATGGCAATGGACGCTGGGCGACGGCACGCGGCCTGCCACGGACGGCCGGCCACAAGAAGGGCGTGGACGCCGTCCGTCAGGTGATCGAAGGCGCGCGCGAGATGGGCGTGCGCTACCTGACGCTCTACAGTTTCTCCACGGAGAACTGGAGTCGTCCGGACGACGAGGTCTCGACCCTGATGCAGCTTCTGCGCTTCTATCTGCGGGGGGAGATCGCCAAGCTGCACAAGAACGGCATCCGTCTGCGTGTCATCGGGGAGCGCGCCCGTCTTTCCGCCGACATCCAGGCGCTGATCGACCATTCCGAGGCGGTGACGGCCGGGAATACCGACATGACGCTGGTCCTGGCCCTGTCCTATGGCGGGCGCCAGGAACTGGTCGATGCCGCCCGCCGGCTGGCGCAGGCCGTGGAGCGGGGGGAACTGACCCCGGGCGACATCACGGCCGACAGTTTCGCCGGCCAGCTTTCGACCGCTCCCGACATTCCCGACCCGGACCTGATGATCCGCACCAGCGGGGAAAAGCGCATCAGCAATTTCCTGCTCTGGCAACTGGCCTATGCCGAACTCGTGTTCGTGGATACGCTTTGGCCCGATTTCACCAAGCGCGACCTGGAGGCGTCTATCCAGGAATATCACCGGCGTGACCGGCGTTTCGGCGCCACGGTCGGAAGTCGATGATCCCGTGACCGATATGCCGCCCCCCCGCCCGCCACGGTCGAACCTGACGCTGCGCGTCATCTCCGCCCTGGTGCTGGCACCCCCGGTGCTGGCCGCCGTCTGGTGGGGCGGGGTGCCGTTCCAGCTGCTGCTGCTGGCGCTCGCCGGCCTGTCGGCGTGGGAAACGGTCCGGCTTGTCGCCCCCGCGGCCGGCCGCACGCCCGGCCTGATCCTCTTCGCTCCCGTCTATGTCATCGTGCCGTTCGTTTCGATGTACTGGCTGCGGCTGGAAAGCGGCCCCTATGGGCTGGCCTTGTTCCTTTTCCTGGTGCTGGCCATCTGGGCCACCGATATCGGTGCCTATGCCGCCGGCCGGTCCATCGGCGGGCCCAAGCTGGCGCCGCGCATCAGCCCCAAGAAGACATGGGCCGGTCTGATCGGCGGCATGGCTGCCGCTGCCGGCCTGGGCGCATTGTTCGGTGCCGCGCAGAGCGGGGACTGGCTGCCCGGCTGGCTGGTGCCGCCGGCCGCCACGGATGTGCCGCACCATGTGAACGCCTTGGCGATCGCCGCCTATGCCGGCATCGGCGCGGTGCTGGCCGTGGCGGGGCAGGCCGGCGACCTTTTCGAGAGTTTCATGAAGCGCCGCGTGGGCGTGAAGGACAGTTCCAACCTGATCCCCGGCCATGGCGGCATCCTGGACCGTATCGACGGGCTGCTGTTCGCAGCCCCGCTTTATGCCTTGTTCGAGCTGGTGGCCGGGGAGTGGGTGCGATTTTGGTGACGCCGCAGGAAACCCGCCGCGTGACCGTGCTGGGCAGCACCGGGTCGGTGGGAACCAACACGGTCGAATTGCTGGCAGCATATCCCGACCGTTTCCAGGTGGAGGCGCTGGTCGCCGGCCGCAATGTGGCCCGGCTGGCCGAGCAGGCCCGCCTGCTGCGCCCGGCTCTGGCTGTAGCGGCCGACGATGCCTGTTATGCCGACCTGAAGGACGCCCTGGCCGGGACGGGGATCGAGGTGGCGGCCGGTGCCGCGGCCGTGGTGGAGGCTGCCAGCCGTCCCGCGGCCGATTGGGTGATGGCGGCCATCGTCGGCGCGGCCGGCCTGGCCCCGACCCTGGCGGCGGTGGAGCGCGGGGCGACCATCGCGCTTGCCAACAAGGAAGTGCTGGTCTGTGCCGGCGACCTTGTGATGCAGTCCGTCCGGCGCCATGGCGCCACGCTGTTGCCGGTCGACAGCGAGCATAGTGCCATATTTCAGGTGTTCGACGAGGCGCGGCGCGACCGGATTTCCCGGCTGGTGCTGACCGCTTCGGGCGGACCCTTCCGTACCTGGACGCGAGAGGCGATGCGGGACGTGACGCCGGCGCAAGCCTGTGCGCATCCCAACTGGTCCATGGGTGCCAAGATCAGCGTCGACAGTGCCAGCATGATGAACAAGGGGCTGGAATTGATCGAGGCCCACCATCTCTTCGCGATGCCGGAGGACCGGATCGATGTGCTGGTCCATCCGCAATCGGTGATCCATTCCCTGGTCGAATATGTCGATGGTTCGGTGCTGGCCCAACTGGGCACGCCCGACATGCGCACGCCCATCGCCGTGGCGCTGGCCTGGCCGGACCGTATCGCCACGCCGGGGGACAGGCTGGATCTGGCACGGGCGGCCACGCTGACCTTCGAGTCGCCCGACATGGCCCGATTCCCGGCCCTGGGACTGGCCCGACGCGCCTTGCAAAGCGGGGGGGCGGCCCCTACAATCCTGAATGCCGCGAACGAGGTGGCCGTGGCCGCCTTCCTGGCCGGAGAGCTTCGCTTTCTGGACATCCCGCGGGTGGTGGAAAAGTGCCTGTCCGTCCTGCCGCATACCCCGCCGGGGTCTCTGGCGGCGGTGGAAGCGGCGGATGCGGAGGCACGTTGCCACGCCTTTGCCGAAATTGCGGTTTTAGGTCGCGCAAATTGAGCCGGTGGATTTGGGTGCCGGTGCCCCTGGAGGCGCTTTGATGGAAGTCTTGGGCTTCGTCTGGAATTACGGGGTCATGTTCCTCGTCGTGCTGACCGTGCTGGTCTTCGTGCACGAGATGGGACATTTCCTGGTGGCCCGCCGCAACGGCGTCCGGGTCGAGGTCTTTTCCATCGGGTTCGGGCCGGAGGTTTTCGGCCGCACCGACAGTAGTGGCACGCGCTGGAAGTTCAGCCTGATCCCGCTGGGCGGCTATGTGAAGATGTTCGGCGACGCCGGTGCCGCCAGCACGCCTTCCGCCCAGGTGGCGCAGATAGAGGCGTCGGAACGCGCCGTATCCTTTCACCACAAGCGGGTCGGCCAGCGCATGGCCATCGTGGCGGCCGGGCCGGCCGCCAATTTCCTGTTCGCCATCCTGGCGCTGGCCTTCATGTTCATGATCTATGGCCAGCCCTATACCCCGCCCATTATCCGGGAAGTGCTTCCCGAAGGGGCGGCGGCGGATGCCGGGATGAAGCCGGGCGACCGTATCGTCTCCATGGACGGCCGCAGCACGCCGCGGTTCGAGGATGTGCTGGGCGTCATCGTCATGAATCCGGGGCACACCGTGCAGATGGTGGTGGACCGGCCGGATCCCGCCAATCCGGACCGTTCGGACCGGCTGGAACTGACCGTGACCCCGCGGGCGGAGCAGATGGAGGACCGGTTCGGCAATATCCACACGATAGGCCGGCTGGGTGTGCTGCGTGGAAATGATGAATATCGCCGCCAGACGCCGCTGACGGCCCTGTGGGAAGCCTGCAAGGAGACGGTCCGGTTGACGGAAGGCACCCTGGACGCCGTCTGGCAGATGGTGATGGGTGTACGCAGCACGAACGAGCTGGGCGGGCCCATCCGCATCGCCCAGATGTCGGGTCAGGTCGCCCAGACGGGCTTCGTGACCATGATCTGGTTCGTGGCCGTGCTTTCCATCAATCTCGGCCTGATCAACCTGTTCCCTATTCCGATGCTGGACGGGGGACATTTGCTGTATTACGCAGTGGAGGCCGTTCGCGGACGGCCGCTTGGCGAGAGGGCCCAGGAATATGGTTTCCGGGTCGGTCTGGCTTTGGTATTGACCTTGATGGTTTTCGCCACGTGGAATGACCTTGTGCAGCTACGTGTCGTCGACTTCTTCAAGGGTGTCCTGTCATAGCCTTTTCGGGGGAACAGTTGGTCTCGGTTTCCAGGTTCGCGGCGCTGTGCCTGCTGCTGGGCGGCACCACCGCTACATCCACCATCGCGCTGTCAACCGGCGCCATGGCCCAGGAGGCGTTTGATGGCGGCATCATTCGCGAAATCCGTGTCGAAGGCTCGCAGCGTATCGAGCCGACGACGGTCCGTTCCTATCTCACCGTGCAGGTGGGCGACAATTTCGATCCGGACAAGATCGATCAGTCGCTGAAGTCGCTGTTTGCGACCGGCCTGTTCGCCGACGTGTCGATCCGGCGCGACGGTGGCGTGATGCTGATCGCGGTGGTGGAAAACCCCATCATCAACCGCATCGCGTTCGAGGGGAACCGCCGTATCAAGACGGAGGATATCGCCCCGGAGGTGCAGCTTCGCCCCCGTACCGTCTACACGCGGACCCGCGTGCAGAACGATATGGAGCGCATCCAGGAGCTTTACCGCCGCAAGGGCCGCTTCGCTGCGCGCATCGAGCCGAAGATCGTCCAGCTTGAGCAGAACCGCGTCGACCTGATCTTCGAGATCGAAGAAGGCCAGATGACGGGCGTGCAGGCGATCAATTTCGTCAATAACAACGTGTTCGACGACAGCGACCTGCGCGACATCATGATCACGAAGGAGTCGCGCTGGTGGCGGTTCCTGTCCTCGAACGACAATTACGATCCCGAGCGCCTGCGCTATGACCAGGAGCAGATCCGCCGGCATTACCTGCGCAACGGCTATGCCGATTTCAAGGTTCTGACGGCCGTCGCGGAACTGACCCCCGATCGGGAGGATTTCTTCATCACCATCACGGTGGATGAAGGCAAGCGCTACCGCTTCGGCAAGATCGAGATCGTTTCCGACATTCCCGACGTGGATGTCGAGCCGCTTTACAGCGCGCTGACCGCCTATGCCGGGGAATGGTACAATGGCGACAAGATCGAAGAGAGCATCACGGCGCTGACCAACCGTCTGGGCGACCTGCAATATGCGTTCGTCGAGATCGACCCGCTGTTGCAGCGCAACCAGGAAGACCAGACCATCGATCTGGTGTTCGAGTTGAAGGAAAGTCCGCGCGTCTTCGTGGAGCGCATCGACATCATCGGCAATTACTCCACGCTGGACAAGGTGATCCGCCGTGAGATGCTGCTGGTGGAAGGCGATCCGTTCAGCATCTCCAAGGTGCGGCGCTCCGAACAGCGCGTGAAGGATCTGGGCTATTTCCTGCAATCGGGCGTCGAGATCAAGACGGCCGAGGGCAGCAGCCGCGATCAGTCCGTCATCACGCTGGAGGTGGAGGAGCAGCCCACAGGTGAAATCCAGTTGGGTGCCGGCTATTCCTCCACCGACGGCGCGCTGCTGGACTTCTCCATCCGTCAGCGCAACCTGATGGGGACGGGCCAGGACCTGCGCCTGTCGACCCTGCTGTCCTCGCGCAGCTTCGAGGTCGATCTGGGCTACACGGAGCCGTACTTCCTGGACCGCGACCTGGCGGCCGGTGTCGATCTGTTCCGCGTGGTGCGCGATAACCGCGATACCATCTCCTATGATCTGGAAAGCACCGGCATGGTGCTGCGCGCCGGTTTCCCGCTGTCGGAAAAGCTGCGTCAGCGTATCAGCTACTCGCTGGTTCACAACAAGATCGACAATATTTATTTCGGGTCCTCCCGTTTCCTGCAGGACCAGATGGGCTCGACCATCACGTCGTCGGTGGAAAGCCAGTTGCTGTATGACGACCGCGACAGCCGCATCGAGCCGACATCGGGCTATTACTTCCTGTGGTCGGTCGAATTCGCCGGTGTCGGCGGTGATACCCGCTATCTGCGCAACCGCATCACGGGCGGCCAGTATTGGGAGCCGTTCGAGGAGGTGGTTCTGGGTCTGACGACGGAGGCCGGCTATATCTGGGGCATGGGCAAGGACCTGCGCATCAACGACCGCTTCTTCATCGGCGGCGACACGCTGCGCGGCTTCGAGATCGGCGGTATCGGCCCCCGCAACGTGCCCAACATCAACGATACGCGCTACAGCGATGCGCTCGGCGGCACGATCTTCAGCCGTGCGAGCCTGGAACTGACCACCAAGCTGGGCCTGCCGGACGAGTTGGGCGTGAAGGCTCATGCCTTCTACGATGCCGGCACCCTGACGGCGGCCAAGGAGAAGCCGGGCGAAGGCGACGTGTTCTATGACAGCGCCAAGATCCGCATGTCCGCCGGCGTGGGCGTGTCCTGGAAGTCGCCGTTCGGTCCGATCCGCCTGGATCTGGCCTACCCGATCGCCAAGGAGCCTTATGACCAGACCGAGACGCTGAAGTTCAGCTTCGGCACCCGGTTCTGACGGGGGCGGGGCCTTGAAGCGCCGCCGCCTGTCCCCCTTGCCTGGCAGCCTGGCCCTTGTGGCCGGGCTGTCCGTCTTTCCGGCTCCGGCCATGGCGCAGGTGGCGGCGGAACCGCAGCAGGCGGTATCTGCCACCAGCCCCGCACCGGCCCGCCGTGGACTGCCCTATGCCCAGGTGGCCGTGGTGGACATTCCGTCCATCCTTCAGCAGGCCACGGCCATGCAGAACATCCAGCAGCAGTTGGATGTGCAGAAGGATCTGCTTCAGCGTGATGTTGGCCGGCAGCAGGAGGATTTGCGACAGGCGGAACAGGAACTTGCCCGCCTGCGACAGACCGTGTCGGTGGAGGAGTTCGACCGCAAGCGCACGGAGTTCGAAACCCAGGTCTCGGCCACCGGCCGCGCCCTGCAGGAACGCACCCGGCGGCTGGACATCGCCTTCAACCAGGCCCGCAACAATGTGATCAACACGCTGGATCAGGTGATCGCCGAGGTGGCCGGAGAGTCGGGGGCGACATTGGTCATTTCCCGTCAGTTCATCGTCTATCAGTCAGGCAAGGCCACCGACCTGACGGATGAGGTGCTGGACAGGCTGAACAACCGCCTGCCCCAGGTGACGGTCACGCTGCCGGCACCGTAACCGGCGCCGCTGCGGGCAGGGTTGCCATCCGGGCGCTGTTCGCGGTGCCAGTATTCCAATATGAAGGATTTCCCCATGGCCGATCCCCGCTTCTTCGACCGTGCCGGCCCCTTCACCCTGGCCGAACTGGCTTCCCGGTCGGGAGCCGAGGTGGCGTCGGGAGCCGATCCGGACCTGCTATTGTCCGATGTGGCGCCGCTGGATCAGGCAGGGCCGGGGCAGTTGGGCTTCCTGGACAATCGAAAGTACGTGGAGGCCTTCCGGGCCAGCAAGGCCGGCGCCTGTGTGGTGCATCCGTCGCTGGCCGATCGGGCGCCGGCCGGTATGGCCCTGCTGCTGTCGCCGAAGCCCTATCGCGCCTACGCGCTGTGCGCGCAGGCCTTCTATCCGTTGCCCGTCGCCTCAGGGGCCGTGTCGCCCGCCGCCCATATCGACCCCACCGCCCGGCTGGGCGAGGGGGTGGAGGTGGCGGCCGGCGCCGTTGTGGAGGCAGGTGCGGAGATCGGGCCGCGCAGCCGCATTGCCGCCAATGCCGTTATCGGTCGCAATGTGCGGGTCGGGGCGGATAGTGTCATCGGGGCCTGTGCGTCGCTGTCGCATTGCCTGGTGGGTGACCGCGTCGTCATCTATCCCGGTGCCCGTATCGGTCAGGACGGGTTCGGTTTCGCCATGGATGTTGCGGGCCATGTGCGCGTGCCCCAGCTTGGCCGCGTCATCATCGATGATGATGTGGAGGTCGGGGCGAATGTGACAATCGACCGGGGTGCCGGGCCCGATACCGTGATCGGGCGGGGCTGCATGATTGATAATCTGGTCCAGATCGGGCACAACGTCACGCTCGGGACTGGGTGCGTCATCGTGGCCCAGTCGGGTATTTCGGGAAGCACCAGATTCGACCATCACGCCGTTCTGGCGGCGCAGGCGGGGGTTGCCGGCCATCTGACCATCGGGGCCGGTGCCCGGATCGCAGCGCAGAGCGGCGTCATGCGGGATGTGCCGCCCATGACGGAGGTGCTCGGTACGCCGGCACAGCCCAAGCGGCAGTATTTTCGGCAGGTGGCGATGATGGCGCGACTGGCGAGGGGTAGAAGTGGACGGGGCGATGAGCACGACGGAAACGAGTAAGGCCGAAGTGAAGGAACTTGATATCATGCGGATCATGGAATTGATCCCGCATCGCTATCCGTTGCTGCTGGTCGACAGGGTGAAGGATATCGTCCCCGGTGAAAGCTGCACCGGCATCAAGAACGTGACGATGAACGAGCCGCAATTCACCGGTCATTTCCCGCAGAAGCCGGTGTTTCCCGGCGTCATGATCGTGGAAGCCATGGCCCAGACCTCGGCCATCCTGGTCATGCAGACCCTGGGACAGGAGGCAGAAGGCCGTCTGGTGTATTTCATGGGGATCGAGGAGGCGAAGTTTCGCCGGCCCATCGGCCCCGGCGACCAGATTCACATCAAGGTCCAGAAGGTGCAGAATCGCCGCAATGTCTGGAAGTTCCGCGGCGAAGCCTGGGTGGATGGAAATCTGCATGCCGAGGCCACATATACGGCCATGATCGTCATGGAAGGCTGATCCGGCCGCGTTGGCCGGACGCAATTTTGTCAAACGCCTTTGTTAGGCAGTGAGGGGGCGGGCAACCGCCCCTTTCCACATCAAACTGATCGAGGTTCCGGCCATGAGCGCGAATATCCATCCCAGTGCCGTGGTCTATCCGGGGGCGCGGCTGGGTGCCGGCGTGGAGGTCGGCCCCTTCTGCGTAGTGGGGCCTGACGTGGTGCTGGGCGATTATGTGCGCCTGATCAGTCATGTCGTCATCGATGGACGGACCACCATCGGCGAAGGCACGACCGTCTGGCCCTTTGCCTCGCTGGGCCATGCGCCGCAGGATCTGAAATACAAGGGCGAGCCTTCCGAGCTGATCATCGGCCGCAACAACCGTATTCGCGAGCATGTCACCATGAATACCGGCACCGAGGGTGGGGGCATGGTGACGCGCGTGGGCGATGGCGGGCTGTTCATGGTCGGCGTCCATATCGGCCATGACTGCATCGTCGGCGACAATGTCATCTTCGCCAACAATGCCACGCTGGGCGGGCATGTGGTGGTGGGCGACCATGCCGTGCTGGGCGGGCTGTCAGCCGTTCACCAGTTCGTGCGCATCGGTGCCCATGCCATGATCGGCGGCATGTCGGGCGTGGAGGCGGATGTCATCCCCTATGGCCTGGTGAAGGGCGACCGCGCCTGGCTTGCCGGCCTGAACCTGGTGGGCATGCAGCGCCGCGGCTTCTCGCGGGAAGATATGCACGCCGTGCGCGGCGCCTTCCGAAAATTGTTCGAGGGGGAGGGCGACCTTGCCAGCCGCCAGGCCCTGGTGGCCGATGAATATGCCGGCATGGCATCCGTGGCCGACATCCTGTCCTTTCTGTCCGACCGGGGTTCCCGCGCCCTGACCCTGCCGCGCTGACCAGTGATGGCCGAACGGCTGGGCATCATCGCCGGCGGCGGCGACCTGCCGCGGCAGGTGGTGGAAAGCTGCCGCCAGGGACGCCGGCCCTACTTCGTGGTCGCGCTGGAAGGGCAGGGGGCAGAGGCCTGGCTGACACCCGACATGCCGCACATGATGTCCCGCATGGGAGCGGCCGGCGCCATCCTGGACCGTCTGCGGGCGGAAGGGGTGACCCATATCGTCATGGCGGGTGGTGTGCGGCGGCCATCGCTGACCGACCTGCGTCCCGACTGGCGGGCTGCACAATTCTTTGCGCGTCTTGGCCTGAAGGCGTTGGGCGATGACGGCCTGCTGCGGGCCATCGCGGCACTGCTGGAGGAGGAAGGTTTCCAGGTGATGGGCATCCAGGGGCTTGTCGCTGACCTGCTGACCCCGGCGGGTGTCCTGACCCGCGTGGCACCCGATGCCGCCGGCCATGCGGACATCGCCCACGGGCTGATCGTGGCCCGCGCCCTGGGTGCCATGGATGTGGGGCAAGCGGTCGTCATCCAGGGGGGGCTGGTGCTGGGGGTGGAGGCGATCGAAGGGACCGACGCCCTGATCGCCCGCTGCGCCGGGCTGAAGCGGGCGGGGACCGGCCCTGTTCTGGTCAAATGTGCCAAGCCCGGCCAGGATCGCCGGCTGGACCTGCCCACCATCGGGCCGGACACGGTGGCCGCCGCCATCGCCGGCGGATTTTCCGGCATCGCGGCAGAGGCTGGCGGCACCTTGTTCCCGGGCCGGCCAGCCGCCCTGGCCGCTGCCGACATGGCGGGGTTGTGGGTGGCGGGGGTGGAGGCCGGTCCATGACCGCACCCTTCATCTTCCTGATCGCGGGGGAGCCATCGGGCGATGTGCTGGGCGCCCGGCTGATGGCGGCGCTGAAACAGGCGACGGGCGGGCAGGTCCGCTTTGCCGGCATCGGCGGGGAACGCATGATGGCCGAGGGGCTGGACAGTCTGTTCCCGATGGAGGAACTGACACTGATGGGCCTGGCGGAGTTGCTGCCGAGGCTGCCCGGCCTGATCCGCCGCATCGATCAGACGGCGGCGGCGATCCTGTCATCGAAGCCCGACGCCGTTGTGACCATCGATGCACCGGATTTCTGTTTCCGTGTCCTGAAGAAGGTGCGGCGCGCCGATAAAGGGATCAGGCTGATCCATTATGTCGCCCCCACCGTCTGGGCCTGGCGGCCTGGCCGGGCACGCAAGATTGCGGCCTTTCTGGATCACCTGCTGGTGCTGCTGCCGTTCGAGCCGCCTTACTTCGAGGCGGTGGGCCTGCCGGCTACCTTTGTCGGTCATTCCATCGTTGAGGCGGGGGTGGAACGCGGGGACGGCCCCGCCTTCCGCGCCCGTCACGGCATTGCGCCGGACGTGCCGTTGCTGTGCGTGCTGCCCGGCAGCCGGCGCAGCGAGGTCAGGCTGCTGCTGCCCGATTTCGCGGCGACGCTGGCTATCCTGAAACAGCGCCATCCCGGCCTGCATGTCGTCATCCCCACCTTGGGCAAGGTTGCCGCCGCCGTCACGGCCGCGGCGGCGCAGTGGCCGGTGCCGTCGCTGGTCGTCCAGGGGGATGAGGAGAAATACGACGCCATGGCCGCCAGCCGGGTGGCTTTGGCCGCCAGCGGTACCGTGGCGCTGGAACTGGCGCTGGCCCGACTGCCTGCCGTCATCGCCTATCGCATCCATCCGCTGACCTTCTATCTCTACCGGCGGCTGATCCGCGTGAAATACGCCAATCTGGTCAACATCATGCTGGATCGCATGCTGGTGCCCGAACGGCTGCAGCAGGATTGCACGCCGGAGAAGCTGGCGGTGGCGGTGGACAGGCTGTTGTCCGACCCGGCGGCGCGGCGCGAGCAGGTGGATGGCGTGGCGCAGGTGGCCCGCTGGCTGGGTCAGGACGGTTCGCAAACCCCCAGCCAGCGGGCCGCCGACGCGGTGTTGCGTGTGATTGCCGGTGCCGGGGCACCAGGCCTGTCCGGTGGGAAATAACGGTCCGGCCTGAAAAAAAGGAACGGGTCGGGGGCGTCATCGCTGGTGCGGCGTAGCCAAGCAACTATCTTCAAGGAGCATACATCTACCGGTCTGGATCGTGGCCCAGTAGGCGCAGGGCGTTCAGCGTGACCAGCACCGTGGCGCCCGTGTCGGCCAGGATGGCAATCCACAGCCCCGTCAACCCCAGGATGGAGGTGGCCAGGAAAATGGCTTTCAACCCCAGCGCCAGGGCGACATTCTGCCGGATATTGGTCATCGCGGCGCGGGACAGCCGGATCAGCGCGGGAACATCGGTCACCCGGTTGCGCAGGATGGCGGCATCGGCGGTTTCAAGCGCCACATCCGTGCCCGATCCCATGGCGACGCCGACGCTTGCCTGACGCAGGGCCGGCGCATCATTGATGCCGTCGCCGATCATCATGATGCCGCGGGTGCCACCCATCTCCCGGATGGCCTGCAATTTGTCGCCGGGCAGCATCTCGGCCCGGTATTCCATACCCATTCCGCCGGCGATGGCGGCGGCTGTGCGGGGATTGTCCCCCGTCAGGATCGTGGCACCGATGCCCAGCGCCTTCAATTGGCGCACGGCCTCGGCCGCGTCGGCGCGCGGCTCGTCGCGCAGGGCGATCAGGCCCAGACCCCGTCCCGCGCGGAAGACGACAGCCACTGTCTTGCCCTCCGCTTCCAGCGCTGCGGCACGGGTGCGACCGTCATCGTCCAGTGCGCCGGCCTCGGCGGCATGTCGGGGACTGGCGACCCAGGCGCGCTCACCCTCCACAACGGCCTCAACGCCCCTGCCGGCAATGGCCCGGGCCTCCTGCCCATTCAGCACGGGTGTATCTGCATCCTGCGCCTTCCGCAGGATGGCCTGGGCCAGCGGGTGGCTGGACCCGGCCTCCACCGCGGCGGCCACGGCCAATGCCTGCGACTCGGTGGCGCCGGTCAGCGGCACGATATCGGTCACCTGTGGGCGGCCATGCGTCAGGGTGCCGGTCTTGTCGAAGGCGACCTGGCCGATACTGGCTGCGGCCTCCACCACGGCACCCCCCTTCATCAGGAGGCCGTGCCGCGCGCCGGTGGACAGCGTGGCGGCGATGGAAGCGGGGACGGAGATCACCAGGGCGCAGGGACAGCCGATCAGTAGCAGGGCCAGTCCGCGATAGACCCAGATATCCCAGGGCTGGGCGAAGGCCAGCGGCGGCACAAGCACGACCAGGGCGGCCAGCATCACGATGGCGGGCATGTACCCGCGACTGAACCGGTCGATGAAGCGTTCCGTGGGCGCGCGGGCCTCTTCCGCCTCTTCCACCAGCCGGATGATGCGGGCGATCGTGTTGTCTGCCGCCATCCTCGAAACCCTCACCTGCAAGGCGGCTTCCGTATTGATGGAGCCGGCGAAGACGTCGTCGCCCGGCCCTCGGCTGCGCGGTACGCTTTCCCCCGTGACGGGGCTTTCATCGATGCCGGATGTGCCTTGGATGATCTCGCCGTCGGCGGGGATGCGGTCGCCGGGGCGGACCAGCACGGTCTGGCCGACGGCCAGTGTTTCGGCCGGCACTTCCCGCACCACGCCGGCTTCCTGCAAAAGGGCGGTGCGGGGCACCAGTCGGGTCAGGGCCCGGATGCCATCGCGGGCCTTGCCGGCCGCAACCCCTTCCAGTACCTCGCCCACGGCAAACAGGAATACCACCAGGGCCGCTTCCTCCGCGGCATCGATGAACAGGGCACCGATGGCGGCGACGCTCATCAGGCTTTCGATGGTGAAGGGCTGCCCGCGGCGAAGGGCGGCAAGCGCGCGCCGGGTGACGGGCGCCAGCCCCAACAGGCATGCAATCGTGAAGGCCCATCTGCCGGTCGTGGACGAACCCAGTATCTCCACCGCCCATGCAGCGGCCAGCAACAGGCCTGTGAAGATGACCAGCCTGCCCTTGCCCGTGCGGGACCAGGGCAGGGCCCGGCCGGCCGGGTCATCATGAACGTGACCTGCATGTCCCTGCGGGTCGTGGCTGTCGGGCTGCGATCCTGCGTCCCTCGGACGCGCGGTGATGCCATAGCCCAGCGCGCGCACCACCGCCTCCACTTCCGCCGGTGTCGTTCGGCCGGCCTCCAGGGTCAGGCGCAGCCGCTCCGCCATCAACGCCACGTCCACCCCCGTGACACCGGGCATTTGCCCCAGCGCGTCGCGGATCCTGGTGGCGCAGGAGCCGCAATCCATGCCGGAAAGGGCCCATTCATGTGAGCGCATGGTGCCTTGGGCTGCTTTCGTCCCCGCTTTCATTCCAAATCTCCTGCCCGCCCGGGGGCGTTGTCCTTATCCGCTGAAAAGCCTAATGTCTCCAGCGGCTATAGGTTCAAGGGGAAATTTGATGCTGACGATCGGGAAGCTTGCGGCGGCGGCCGGCGTAAAGGTGCCGACCATCCGTTACTATGAGCAGATCGGCCTGTTGACCCCGCCGGAACGCAGCACGGGCAATCAGCGGCTCTATGAAGGCAAGGTGCTGGAGCGGCTGACCTTCATCCGCCATGCCCGCGAGCTGGGCTTTCCGCTGGATGCCATCCGCAGTCTGCTGAGCCTGTCGGACCGGCCCGACCAGTCCTGTGCCGCGGCCGATGCCATTGCCCGCACGCAGCTTGCAGCCGTGCGGGCCCGCATCGGCCGGCTGCGGGCGCTGGAGGCGGAACTGGAGCGCATGGTCGCGCACTGTGCCCATGGCACCATCGCGGATTGTCGGGTGATCGAGGTGCTGGGCCATCACGCGCTTTGCCAGCACCCGGATCATGACGGTCCAGACCAGTCGGAATTCACATGATCGCGGGTGCCGGGCGCGCGGTCAGCCCCAATAGCCGGTATCGACCGGATCGCTGATCCCGGTCAGGCTGACACTGTTGTCCGGATCGGGCGGTGGCTCGTGCGCCGGTGGAACATCCTGCCGGGGGCGAACGGTGACGATGGTGTCGATCTGACCGTCATTGTCGGCGTCGATTTCGATATCCACGCCCCCCGCGATATCCAGATCATCGGCCGGTGCCTGTCCCGATGGCAGCAGGCTGGCCAGGCTGTCACCGTCCCAGCCATCCTTGTCGGACCGGCGGCCTTCCGCATCCAGGATGGATGCCACCTTGTCGGCGGCGCCGGGCCCCACGAGATCGGACAGGCCGTTGGGGCCGAAGGTCCGCTCATAGGAACCATCGGTCAGGCGCAGGGTCACATGCCAGCGTTGGGCGGTGAACAGCAACTCGTCGCCATCGGCAAAGCGGAAATCGGTGACGTTCTGCGACAGGTTGATGGCCGCACCCTGAACCTTCTGCTGGACCCACTGGTCGACCAGACTGTCCATGATCAGGAAACGGTCGCTGCCAGGACCGCCCGTGGCGACGTCGCCGGCAGCAACGAAGATCGTGTCGTCGCCTTCGCCGCCGATCAGCGTATCGCTGCCGCTGCCGCCGATCAGCGTGTCATTGCCATGACCACCGATCAGCAGGTCGTCACCATCCCCGCCGACCAGCAGATCATGCCCGTCACCACCGACCAGCGTCGCCCCCTCGTCACCGGCCAGCAGGACAAGCCCGCCCGTCGGTGGCCGTTCCGGATCGGTTGCGGGCAGCGCCGGATCCGTGTCGGGCAGCAGTATGGACGGCAGGTCGCCCGGATTTTCCCGGACGGTGAGAGTGGAAGCCGGCGGCACGGCATGGCGATCATCGCCTGTGTTGATCAGGCCTTCGCCCAGGACCGGCAGGGCCCAGTGACCATGCGTGCCACCGCGATCCGGTGCGCGGTCAGGCTGTCCGCCGATGGCCGGGGACGCATCATCATCCGTGAACAGTAGAAGCGGATCGGCGGACGGAAGGGGTAATGCGGCAGGCTGTTCATGGTCCGGTGCGGCGGCCACGGCCCGTTCGGTGTTGAGGAAGAAATCGACGACGAGCGCCAGGGCAGCCAGCACGACGACGTTGCCGTATCCGCCATGCGCATCCTCCACGGCCTGCCGGCCGGCGGCGCGGCTGATCAGCCCGCGCAGGTCATCGCCTTCGATCAGCAGGTCGCCCGACAGGTCATGCACCACGAAGCGGCCGGCAATGCGCGCCACATGCACCAGCACGTCACCCGTCTCGGCGCAATAGATGATGAACCAGGGATCACCGCTGTCGGAAATGCCCGACGCCGTCTCCACTCCGCTGTCATGAGCGGCCAGCCCCTCTGTCAGGCGGAAAAGCTCCGCCTTCTCCTGGTTTGTCCAGTGGCCGGTCTGCGTCACGGCCCGGATGAACCGCAGCACGTCGCCCAAGTGCCCCCTCCTTGCTCCGGCATCCGCGCTGGCCCCAAGCCACGCAGATGCGCGATATCAACAATCACCGGGAAAAAGCAGCCGGTGGATTTCCGGCTCGTAATAGCTGAGGAGCTTACGGGTGAAATCCTGCGGCGGGACGCCGATGGCCTGTGCCCAAAGCTCGAAATGTTCGGACGGTACGCGCCCATGGCCGCCTTCGACCTGGGAAACGAAGGTGTAATAGCGGTAACCGACATGCTCGGCAACCTGCGCCTGGGTCATGCCCGCCTGCTCACGCTTGCTGGCCAGCCATTTTCCGGCCTCCCGCCGCATCTGCCGCGTCAGCTTCGTCTTCTCGCTTTCCTCGCCACGCGGTTTCCCGCGGGGGCTCGCCACTGCGGGCATCATCCATCTCCACACATGACCGGTGGGCAGGGTGACACAGGCGAGGGCCAGGGGGCAAGGTGGAAAAGTTCAGGATTGCTCATTATGAAATCGCTTGACATGAAGTTCATATTTCAGGATTACTGTACATCGTTCGGCGCCGGAACGTCGCCCCTGTTTCCGGTGCCGGACAAAACGTCCGTGAATGGCCACATGGCCATTCACGGACGTTTAAACCGAGATCCCGTCGTCGCTTAACCCCATCAGCGTCGACGGTCTAAGGCGCCAACGGCTCCGATACCCCAAGCCGGGGTCGTTGGATGGCGGAATGGCCGGCTTCCTATCGCCCCTTGGAATCCGGCCGTTCCGCCATCGCCTTTTCCGGGTTTCCTCCCCGGCTTGCGACATCGCCCCTCATAGAACTTGAGAGCTGTCCTGTCGGCTGGGCAGGGAGGCCGTAGATCTGCGGCAGAAGTTTCAATTTTGATTATATTTTTGCTAAATTAAGCCCAGATTCTGCACATTGTTTCGAATGCAACAGCCCATGACCTATGCGCTGAGAGCCGAAATGCTTAAAAAGCGGGCATGAAAATTTTTGTATCGCAGTTGCGTAATTTAACTTTCATTTTTCATCAATGGTTTAAGTTTCTCCGGTGAAAGGGCACGCTTTTTGCTTTGCGGAAATGCGAGTGCAGCGCAACAAGAGGCCGCCCCCATGGATAACAGCTTGATCGATCTCACCCGTAATGTGCTGGATGTGGCGAGCCAGAAGGTTTCCGCGATTGAGGACATCAACCGGACGACCAAGATGCTGGCTTTCAATGCCTTGATCGAAGCCGGTCGGGCCGGCGACGCGGGGCGGGGGTTCGCCGTCGTGGCGAACGAGGTGAACTCCATCTCCCGGCAGGTCAGTGTCGTCGCCAGCGAGCTTCGCACAGAAATTGGGCAACTGGTCGACCGTATGGCGACGGTCGGTGAAGATTTGATGGTTCGCTTTCGCGGCCAGCGTCTGGCTGATCTGGCGCTCAACATGATCGAAATCATCGACCGCAATCTGTATGAGCGCTCCTGCGATGTGCGCTGGTGGGCGACGGACAAGGCCGTGGTCGATTGCGTCGCCCAGCCCGGTACTGAAGCGTCGGCCTTCGCCTCTTCCCGCCTCGGCGTGATCCTGGACAGCTACACGGTCTATCTGGATCTGTGGGTCGCCGACCGTCAGGGCCGGGTGGTGGCCACCGGCCGGCCGCGGCGCTTCCCCAATGCCATTGGCACGAATGTGGCCAACGAATCCTGGTTCCGTCAGGCGCTGAGCACCCGTGACGGGTCCGATTTCACAGTGGTGGACATCACCGCCAACCCCACGCTGGATGGGCGCACCGTTGCCACCTATTCCACGGCGGTGCGCCGCGATGGTGCTGTGGATGGCGAGATCATCGGCGCCATGGGCATCTTCTTCGACTGGGAACCGCAGGCCCGCGCCGTGACCTCCGGCGTGCGTCTGGATCGCAGCGAGGAGGGGCGAACGCGGTGCCTGCTTGTCGATGCCGCCGGGCGTATCATCTCCTCTTCCGACGGCCGCGGGCAATTGTCGGAAACCTTCCCGCTGGAAACCCATGGCAAGGCCATGGGGCATTACGTGGACAAGTTCGGTCGGCTGGTCGGTTTTGCCCTGACGCCGGGCTATGAAACCTATCGCGGTCTGGGCTGGTATGGCGTGATCGTCCAGACGGGGGGCGAAACAGCGCATTGAACCACGGGGCAGGGGCGCTCCGGGGCAGGTTCGATGATGCGTTATGGGGTGCCGGCATGCTGCCGGCGCCCCTTTTTGTTTCCTGCCGTCGGGCAGGTGCCCCGTGGGCTGTACCACTGTTACAGGTTACAGGGACTGCATTGGTTGGGGCGTTGGCCGTGGCATTGTTGCCCGCATCTGACAATGCCCATTTTCAAGTCAAATAATCACGTCGCATAACTATGCTGCAATGCAGCGTCACCCCTACCTTGGTCGAAATTGCTGAAAATGTTGGCAATCCATGGGTTTGGTAGGAAATTCCCGCATGGCGACCGCTATATTTTGCACTTGCACAACGGCGTCGCAGCGAGCATATTCGTTCTTGCGACACGGCCCTTGGCCCTCTGTCGTAACGCACTTCTTGGGCGTTTCCTCCCTAAACTCAGGCCGTGGCAATGCCACGGCCTTTTTTTCTGCCTGAAATGTAGCCCAATTACCCGGACCTGCATGATGGCAGGAAGCCCGGCAATGATGCCGGCCCGGGCAGGCGGCATCATTGCCAAGGCCATTCCGCCGGCCCCTTGTCCGGCATGTCATCAGTCATCCCAGGGTCAGGTGGTGGTCTTGGAATATTTGACATTGCAGCCATAAGGCTTCGTGCTGGCCATGCTGACCGGCTTTCCGGCCCGGATTTCGGCCAGCGCTTCGCGCACATGGTTGCGCGCGCCCTTGATGTCTTCCTGCTTGGCCGTCGGCTTGTCATCGATGGCGCCGTTATAGAGCAGGGTGCCGTCGGTGCCGATGATGTACATGTGGGGTGTGGTCTTGGCATCATAGGCCCGGCCCATGGTGCCTTCGGGGTCCAGCAGGATGGTGCTGGCGGCCCAGCGTTCCTCCTGCATGCGCGCCTTGGCGTCGGCGGGGGACAGGTGTCCCTGCTCACCGGGGGCGGAGCTGATCACGGCCAGCCAGACGATGTCCTGGTCCGTCGCCTCTTTCTGCAAGGCCTGCATATTGCCGGAATCATAATGTTTGCGGACGAAGGGGCAGCCATGGTTGGTCCATTCCAGCACCACCAGCTTGCCCTTGTAGTCTGCAAGATTGACGCTGGCCCCGTCGACATTCGTCACGGTGAAGGCAGGCGCAGGCTGGCCGATGGCCGGGCCGGTCGCAGCCCAGGCGGTGCCGGCACGCAAGGGGCCGGCCATCAGGGCACCGCCGGCGGCAAGCGCACCGGCGGAATGCAGGAATCCACGGCGGGTGAACGTCATAGACATGGCAGACCTCTATTTTTGTGGGGTTGCCAGAATGTAGGGCCTGCAACGCGAAAATCAAACGGCCCCCGGACAAAAATGTCGCGGGAGCCGTCATTTTCTTGCGCGTCGCGGTTGCAGCGATCAGATCACGCGCCGCAGGGCCGTCAGGAAGGATGACATTTCCCCACCCAGATGCCCGGATTCGCGGGCCAGATGTTCGGCGGAGCCCAACAACTGGCTGGAGGAGGCACCCGTTTCCGATGCGGCCCGCGTGACGATGGTGATGCGTTCCGACACGTTCCGCGTGCCCACGGCTGCTTCCTCCACGTTGCGGGCGATTTCCGACGTGGCGGCGCCTTGCTGTTCGACGGCGGCGGCGATGTTGACCGTGGTGCCATTCACATCGGCAATCACCTGGGTGATCTCGTTGATGCTGTCCACGGCCGATTGCGTGGCGGCCTGGATATCGGCGACCTGGGTCTGGATATCCTCCGTGGCGCGTGCGGTCTGGCCGGCCAGGTTCTTCACCTCCGACGCCACCACGGCAAAGCCCTTGCCGGCCTCTCCGGCCCTTGCCGCCTCGATCGTGGCATTCAGGGCCAGTAGATTGGTCTGCGCCGCGATCTCCTGGATCAGGCCGACCACCTCACCGATGCGGACGGCAGCGACCGACAGGGTGGCCACCCTGTCATTGGCGGCGCGCGCACGGCCCACGGCAGCGTTGGTGATGTCGCGTGAACGATCCACCTGTTGGGTGATGGACCGGATGGCGGCGCTCAACTGCTCGGCGGCGGCGGCCACGGTCTGCACGTTGGTGCTGGCCTGCTCGGCGGCGGCGGCCACGGCCATGCATTCATGGTTCGTGCCCTCGGCGGCCTGGGCCAGGGTGGAGGCGGCATCCTCCACGTCGCGGGCGGCATTGCCCAGACCGTCCGCCACCGATTTCACGGTCTTCTCGAACTCGTCTGCGATCCGCTGGAAATTGCTGACCTTGTCGGACATGGCGTTGTTGGCGGCATTGATGGCCCGGCTGCCCAGCAGGAAAGTGCCGACCATGCCCTTCTCGATGACACGGCGGTGATAGTTCTGGTTGGTGATGGCCTGGAGGGAGGCGGTCGCCTCGCGCACGAAGGCATCGGCCCGGTCGGTCACATCATTGATCATGTGCAGCAGCGTGCCCAGGGGCCCGCCTTCGCTGATACCGGTGATCCGGGCCTCGTAATCGCCACGGGCAAGCCTTTCCAGCACGGCCGCAGCGCCCGTCAGCACCCGGTCCACACGCGCCAGATAGTAGAAGCTGGCCAAGGCCGCCAGCAGAGTGATGACGCCGCCCGCGATGGCCACCGTGTGCAGCCCCAGCCCGTTGCCGGCCAGATCGATCACCGATCCCGCCAGCACGGCCACGCCGGTCAGCCGCGCCTTAAAGAGAGAAGATGAGTTGTTCATAGCTGACCCCCCGTTCCCGCAGCATTGCCATCAACATCGCCTCGCTGGCGGCCATCCCCTCGCGGATGCGCTGGTGCCTGGCCTCTTCGGCCAGCAATTGCTTGTAGAGCGGGGTGATGACATCGTTCACGATCCGGCGGTCCGCCGTGCGGCGGTTGGAATGATATCCCACGACATTGCCGCCCAGATCGTGGGAAGGCGTGACATGGGCAAAGACCCAGTAATGATCGCCATTCACCGCCCGGTTCAGGACATAGGCGAAAATCTCCTGGCCGGCGCCCAGCGTATCCCACAGCAGCTTGAAGACCACGCGCGGCATGTCGGGGTGTCGGATCAGGTTGTGCGGCTTGCCCAGGGCCTCTCCCTCGCTGAGCCCGGCGATGCGCAGGAAGGTGCGGTTGGCATAGGTGATGCGGCCACCCTTGTCGGTCTTGGTGACGATCAGTTCATCATCATGGAAGGTTCGTTCAATTCCGGTCAGGGGTGGCCGGCCCTTGCTGCGCGCGGTATCTGCAACCGTCATGGCGTTTCCGATCTTTCCGAACAGGGCATCGCATGCCGCGTGCTTGCCTGAATGATTGAGTGCCCGCATTGATCCATATCATGTACTTTATCGCTGCATTGCGGCCGTCATTATAAAGCGTGGCGGGTGATGGCATTCTATCAGGAGAGATAGGGATCGTTAACCGGGATGGGATTATTCTTGGTTGACGGGTGGAGGTCCGGGCGATGCGCGAAATGGTGGCGTCCTTTCTTTCCGCTTTACTGGGCCGCGAGCCGAAAGCCGCAGGCAGGCGTTTGCCTGCACCGCCGGCGGATGACGCACCGCATGCCAGCCCGTCTGGCGCACCACCCGCCGCCAGTCCGCCAGGCGCGAAGGTGCCGCCGGCCGACGCATCCAGGGCCGAGCCGGGGATGGCACCGGGGGGCAGTTCGGACCTGTCCGCCGCCCTGCGCCGCATTTTCGATCGACGCGATCCGACCCAGGCCGGCAGCATCCACCTGATGGGGCTTGAAAGCCTGCATGAGAAGCTGGGCAACCGCTGGGAGGGTATTGCCAGCCGGGTTCACCAACTGGCGGAAAAGCTCCTGACCCAGCATCTTTCCGCCCATGATGCCTGGTTCCGTCACGGGGCGGAGGCCTATGTCGTCGTCTTCGCCCATCTGGGGCCGGACCAAGCCCGCCTGGTGTGCGCCAAGGTGGTGGAAGAGTTGCAGGTCATGCTGCTTGGCGGTGCCGATACGGACAGTATCACCGTCCGCACGGCCATGCATGAAATGGGATCGGAGATGGTGCTGGTCCCCGCCAATCTCCGCCAGATGCTGGACGCGGCGCGGGCCGGGGCGGTCGCGCCGCCGCACGGCCCCGCCATGCCGCCGTCTGCCGCAGAGGGTGTCGCCCGGCATGCTCCTATGGAAAAGGCCGGTCCGCTGCAGGTACGCTACCGCCCCGTCTGGGATGTGGGACGGCAGGTCCTGTCACTCTACATGGCCCGGGGCTGCCGGACCCGTGCCGGCCGGTCGCCGCTTTGGGGTTATGATTGTCTGGAGGACCCGGCGGACCCGCAGCAAATCCTGGACCTGGACATCCGTGTCGCGCACGAGTCGCTGGCCACGGCGCTGGAGCTTTACGACAACCGCTTTCGGTTTTTCCTGTCATTGCCCATCCATTTCGAGAGTCTGGCGGCCACGACACGGCGGCAGACATTGTTGCATGTATTGCGGGATATCCCCCGCCACCTGCTGCCCTTCACCACCTATCATTTCCATGGCATGCCCGCGGGCGTGCCGGCCGGCCGGCTGTCCGAACTGGTGGCCGCCGTGAAACCCTTTGGCAGCACCGTGATGCTGGAGGTGCCGCTGACCGGCATGGACCTGGGGGGCATCGAGGCGTCGGGCATCCGGGTCGTCAACGCGGCACTGCCGCCGGGTGCGTCGGTGGAACGGTGGCGGCCCGATATCACCCGTTTCGCCCAGCAGGCCCTGCGTCACCGCCTGCTGCCGGCCGTGGAAGGGGTGGAGGGCATGGCCATGGAGGATCTGTGCGAGGAGGCCGGCATCCGATTCCTGTCCGGCGAACTGATCGGTGGCTGGGTCGATGTGCCCGAACATGTCGTCCGCCGGTCACGCACCGATTTCCAGCGTCAGCGGCCCCTGCTGGACCCGCGCCGCACGGGTAACGCACCGAAGTAAACCCAGAGTTCAGACCAGCGGTCAGGCCAGCGTGGGTCCGGTATCCTTCTGGCGTTCGTGCAGGCGTTTCAGCATGTCATCGCCGACAGTCAATGCGGCTGCGCACAGGTCCGGCAGGTCGCGCAGCAGGCGTTCGGTCCGGCCCTGGTCATGATCCGCCGCCGCGTTCATCATCTTGCGGGCCTGCTGCGACAGGGGCATGAAGCCCAGATTGCCGGCTGTGGAGACGAGGGCATGCGCTTCGCGTTCGATACAGGCCAGATCGCCCCCGGCATTCAAGATCGCGTCGCAACGGACTTTGAAGGACTCCATCGCATCCTGAAGCAGAGTGATGCCGATCTCATCCCCCGTCACGGCCAGCAGTTCCTCCAGCACATCCATGACCAGCACCGTATCGCCGGCCGGGGGATCGGTCGGGAGCGCAGGGGTCGGGTCGGGTGCATCGGCCACAGAGGGGGCGGGCAGGGCATCCGCTCGGGTGAAACGGAAACCCGCGATCTCCGCTATGGCCTTGTTCAGCGCCTGGGGGGTCAGCGGCTTGGCCAGATGGCCGGACATGCCGGCGGCCTCACAGGCCTCTCGTTCCTCCCGCAGGACATTGGCGGTCAGCGCCAGAATGGGCAGGCGTGCTCCGGCCTTGCGGATGCGCCGCGTGGCTTCCATCCCGTCCATGATGGGCATCTGCACGTCCATCAGGACCAGATCGAACAGGTCCCCGGCCGTCGCCAGCATGTCCACGGCTTCCTGTCCGTTCTCCACCACCTGCACACGGTGCCCGGCGCGTTCCAGGATGGCGCGGACCAGCATCTGGTTCGCGAAGACATCCTCCGCCAGCAGGATGGTCAGCGGGCGATAGGACGGCAAGGCCGCCTGCGGTTCCGGCTCCGGCTGGATGCGCGGGGCCCGCGCCTCGGGCAGGGGCAGGGTGACATGGAACTGGCTGCCCTGGCCCGGCCGGCTGTCCAGCGCGATACTGCCGCCCATGGCGTCCACCAGCCGCTTGGTGATGGCCAGCCCCAGGCCCGTGCCGCCGAAACGCCGCGTGATCGAGGCGTCCAACTGGCTGAAGGGCATGAACAGATGCTGCTGGCGTTCCGGCGGGATACCCATGCCGGTGTCGCTGACGGTGAAGACCAGACTGCTGCCGTGACGCACCAGGCTCAGGGTCACGCCGCCGGTACTGGTGAATTTGACGGCGTTGGACAGCAGGTTCAGCAGGATCTGCCGCAGACGGACGGCATCGCCCACGACCCAGTTCGGCAGGTCGTCGGCCAGGGCAGCGCGGATGGCCAGCCCCTTGTCTGCCGCGCGCGGCATCAGCAGGGCCACACAGCTTTCCGCCAGGGCCGCAGGGTCCAGGGCCGCGGGCTCCAGGTCCAGGCGCCCGGCCTCGATCTTGGAGAGGTCCAGCACATCGTCCACGATGGCGATCAGCGCGCGGGCGGCCTCCATCTGCAGGCCCAGCCATTTCTCCCGATCCGCCACCGGTGCCGTGCCGTCGCGCAGCAGGTCGGCGAATCCGATCACGGCGTTCAGGGGCGTGCGGATCTCGTGGCTCATGTTGGCCAGGAAAGCGCCCTTGGCCTTCTCTCCAGCCTCGGCCAGTTGCTTTGCGACGGACAGCGCCTCCATCTTGCCGGCAATGTCGGCGTAAAGCGCCTGGAGCTGTATCGCCATGCGATTGACGCCGGCGGACAATTGCGCGAACTCGTCCTGGCCGCTGACATCCAGCCGGTGCCCCAGATTGCCGCCGCCGATAGCCTCCACGCCCTGCCCGACACGCTGAAGGCCGCCGATCACGCGCTGGCTGGCGGCCAGGGCCAGGGCGACGGCCGGTGCCAGCAGCGCCAGCGGCAGGATCTGCAAAAGCAGGAGCAGCCGGCCCTGCTGATTGACCCGTGCATTGGCGTTCGCCGCCAGCCGGTCGGCATCCGATGCCATGACATTGAAGCGCAGCATCAGCGATGCCAGCGCCGTATTGGCGGCCTCGGGGTCCGTATGATCCAGGGCATAGCGCTCCAGCACCGGCCGGACCATGGCATTATCCAGCTTCAGCCGTTTCAGCAGCGTCTGGTCGATCTCGTCGGTGGAGGCATCGAGCAGGCGGGACAACTCCATGTCCAGGTTCGCATGGCCACGCTGCCACTGGAACAGGGCCCGCTCGCTGCCCGTGTCGGAATATTCCCGTGTCAGCAGGCTCAGTTCGAAGATGGTCCGCACCAGGGCGTGCGTTTCCGTCACATGCGCTGTCAGGCGTCCCATCATGCCCCAGGCCCACAGCGCCGCGCCCACGGACACCGCCACCGCGACGGCCGCAAAGATAAGCGTGGCGACGATCCGTGTCCTGATATTCATGCCGAGGCTAATCCAGGATGGTCACACGACTGGGATCAACGGATTTCAACAGGTCCAGTTGCAGGAAGTCCAGCAGTTCCGGCCCCGGATTGCCGCCGGCCCGTCGGACATGGGCTTCCAGCGAGAGCAGCAGGGCCTGGTCCAGTCGCAAGGTGAAACCGTAATTGTCCCAGTGGGCACGCACCAGCGCCGGGCTGATGCCCGTCGCGGCCGCCACGATCGGAATGGCGTGTTCGCGATCATGCAGGATGGTCTGCTCCGCGGCCAGCAACGCCTTCTCCAGGCGCCGCAGCGTGTCGGAGCGCTCCTGCACCACGTCTGCCCGTGTGGAAAGAATCCAGCTTTCGGTGTAAAGGCCCGGCAGGGCCAGGACGTCGAAGCCCTGGGGGAACATGTCGGCGGATGTAATTCGCAACGTCGTCCACACCGAAACCGCATCCACCTCATTGCGGTAAAGGGCCTGCATGATGGCGTCGCTTTCCAGCGGGACGCGCGTCACCTGTTCGCTCAACCCGTTCTGGCGCAGCAGAAGGCCCAGGAAATATTCCGAATTGGTACCGGGGACGAATCCGACGCGGCGGCCGGCAAGAGCATCGGGACGGGTGATCTCGTTGCCGGCGGGCGATGCGACCACCACGTCCCGGTCGGATGTTTCCACCGTGGCCAGAAGGCGAATCGGCTGCCCTGTGGCGATGGCGTTGGCTGCCGGCACGTCCGAGGACAGGGCCAGATCGGCCCGGCCATCCAGCATGGTCTGCAGGGCCATGCGTCCATTGGCGACGGGCAGCAGTTCCACCGCCAGGCCCTGCTGGGCGAAATGGCCGTCCGCTTCTGCCACCGAAATCAGGGCGGACATGATCTGCCGGCTTTCGGCAATGACCAGTTTGTCCCGATCCCTCAGATGGCCGATGGGAAACAGCATCCAGATGGCAGCGATCAGGACGGCGACGGCCGCCGGAAAGAAAATGAAACGCCGCGAACGCATGGACACTCCCGAACGCAAAGGCCGCCAACGCCCTCTGACCGGTGCGGGACGATGGCAATGGCGTCCATTGCAACATGGGGTGGCATCGGGGGCTAGAGCCGGAAGCCTATCCGTTTGGAAAAGGCCTGGAAAGCCGAAGGGCCGGTTCCTGCTGGAACCGGCCCTTCCGGACTTTGCAACGGATGGTGGGCGCGACAGGGATTGAACCTGTGACCCCTACGATGTCAACGTAGTGCTCTCCCGCTGAGCTACGCGCCCGATCCGTTCGTTCGCCCCGGCGTTGTCGTTCCGGGGTGGGCGGGCTTATAGCAACCAGTTCGGGGCAATGCAACACCCTGTTTTCAGAAAATCGCCGGTTTTTTTGCCGACCCTTTCGGCTGGCTGGAAGGGGGCGTCGCAATCCGATACATCTGGGGCATGAGTTGCCCGGATGACGCCTGCTCCGCCCCCCCTGTCCCCGGCCGTCCCCCCGGCACCGGCATGGGCGGTGGCGTCTTCATCATCCACCGGCCGCCGGCGGGTCCGCAGATGCCGGTCGTGCTGGCATCGCCCCACAGCGGGCGGGATTATCCCGCTGCCTTCATCGCACGGTCACGCCTGGACCCGCGCGCCTTGCGCCGGTCGGAGGATTGCTTCGTCGATGAGATTTTCGGGTCCTGCGTTGGCCTGGGCGTTCCGTTGCTCGCAGCGATGCTGCCGCGCGCCTATCTGGACCTGAACCGGGAGCCATTCGAGTTCGATCCCGTGATGTTCGACGGGCCCCTGCCCAGCTATGTCAACAGCCGCAGCCCGCGGGTGGCAGCAGGACTGGGGACCATTCCCCGTGTCGTCGCCAGTGGGGAGGAGATTTACGGCCAGCGTCTGCGCTTCGCGGAGGCCGTGGAACGGGTCGACCGCTGCTACTACCCCTACCATGCAGCCCTGCGGCGACTGGTTGACGAAACCAGGAACCGGTTCGGCTATTGCATCCTGATCGATTGCCATTCCATGCCGTCCATCGGCCTGCCGCCGGAAGCCGCGGAGAGCGGCAGCCTGGATATGGTCCTGGGCGACTGCTACGGCAGCGCCTGCCATGCCGGCGTTGTCGGGGCGGTGGAGGAGGTGCTGACGGGGCTGGGTTATGTGGTGGGCCGCAATGCCCCCTATGCCGGCGGCTACACGACACGCCATTACGGCCGCCCCGCCGACGGTGTGCATGCCCTGCAGGTGGAGTTGAACCGGTCGCTATATATGGACGAGCATGCCCTGGCCCGCCGGCCCTATCTGGAGGTGCTGGCCGAGCATATGTGCCGGCTGGTCGCCCGGCTGGGTCGCCTGCCCGGCGACGGGCTGAAGCCGCGCGGTCGCCGGGCGGCCGCCGTGAAGGGGGGGTGAAGGAAAATGCTGTTGCGCCCGGCCACGGTGGCGGATGCCGATGCCATCGCCGCCATCTATGCGCCGCATGTGCTGGAGGGGACGGCCAGCTATGAGGCGGCACCGCCCGATGCGGCGGAAATGGCGCGGCGCATGCTGGCCGTGCAGACCGGCGGCTATCCCTATCTGGTGGCCGAACAGGCGGGGCGGGTGCTGGGCTATGCCTATGGCAGCGCCTTCCGCGACCGGCCCGGCTATCGCTTCACAGTGGAGAATTCCATCTATGTTGCACCCGACGCGCAGGGGATGGGGGTGGGACGGGCCTTGCTGAAGGCGTTGATCGACCATTGTACACGCGCGGGATACCGCCGCATGGTCGCCGTCATCGGGGATGGCAGCAACCAGGGCTCCCTGGGGTTGCATCGCGCCCTGGGCTTCACGCTGGCCGGATCGGTGCCGGGCCTGGGTGTCAAGCATGGCCGCTGGCTGGACTGGGTGCTGATGGTCCGTCCGCTGGGCGACCCGGCCGCCCCGCCCCCCGGCAATGCCGATCAGCCGGCCCCGCTGCCGGCCTGACGCTCGTCCAGCAATTCCCGGACGCGGGCGGCCAACCGGGCGGTATCGTCCAAAGGAGTGTACGTCCATGTCTCCAGCCGCCCCGTAAAGGGGCGTGTCACCCCGTCTGCGCGCAGCATGGCGTGGAACCGGTCGAACTTCTCCGCATTGCCGGCCAGATCGATGACATGCACCGGCTTGCCCGTGGCGGTCGCCTCCGAAACCATGGCGACGCTGTCGGACGTGACGATCAGGTGGTCCGCCAGGGCCAGCATCCCGAAATATGGATTCGGTCCCGTACCGTCCCACAGGAACACCGGCAGCCCTGTAAGGGCCCGGCGCAGGATGGCTTCGTTGCCCGCCCCCGTCCGGCGGGATGTGGTGATCATCATGCCCACCCCCTGGTCGCGCACCAGGGTGGCCAACTGGTCGGCCAGGCCGGTCATCATCGCTTCGTCCAGCGTATAGAACCGGTTGGACCCGCCGATCATCACCGCCACCAGGGGGCGGGCCAGCCCGGCTGCCAGCGGTGCGAAATCCGCGGCCGCCCTGGCCAGTTTCCTTGCCGTCACGCGGTGGATGGCGCCGCGGCTTTCCACCAGGTTGGGGGCTTTCTTCCGGTCGTGGCTTGGAAGGCTGACAAGATCGAACCGGTCGAAGGGCACGCCCGGATTCTGGATATGCACCCGCACCGTACGGGGCGAGCGGCGTCCGGCCGCCATCGACAGGGCCACGGCCTGACGGCCGGAACTGATCAGAAGGTCGGGCCAGGGCGTGTCCAGCGTGTCCGATCCGGGTGCCAGTGCCGCCGCGATGCCGGGCAGCGGCAGATAGGGGGTGGTCTGCCGCCACGGTGTGCGCAGCCGGACCCGCTTGACGACCGGTGTCAGGTCCAGCGCTTCCGCCAGCCCCAGGCAGGGGTTTTCGATTCCCGCCCGCCCGTCGGACACTACCCAGCAGGTTGGGGGTTTACTGGTCACATCCGCACCTGTGGGGCTTGATTTGGGAAATTTTATATCGTAATCCGGCTCTCCCTTGCGGGAAGGGGCTGGGCGTGTAATATCCTTGCTCAAATCATGAACTCCTGGAGTTAAAAAATCACCATGCGGCGGGTCAAACTCGACCGAATCGATCGGCGCATCCTGCGTGACCTGCAGGCGGACGGCCGGATGACCAATGTGGAACTGGCCCGGCGCGCCGGCATTTCCGCTCCCCCCTGCCTGCGCCGTGTGCGCGCGCTGGAGGAGGCCGGCTACATCCGCGGTTACCATGCCGACATCAACCCGGAATCCATGGGATTCCATGTCACGGTTTTCGCACAGGTCGGCCTGTCGTCCCAGGCGGAAAGCGATCTGAAGCGTTTCGAATCACTGGTCAATAGCTGGCCGGAGGTTCGGGAATGCAACATGCTGGCCGGGGAAACCGACTTCCTGCTGAAGGTCGTGGCGGTGGACTGGGACAGCTATCAGCGTTTCCTGACCACGAAGCTGACGGCGGCCCCCAATGTCAGCCATGTGAAATCGGCCCTGGCCATCCGCCAGTCCAAATATGCCCCCGGTGTGCCCATCGATGTCGATGTCGGGCCGGAGGTCAAGGAAGATGATGACGAGGAAGACGAAGTCTGATTCGCGCCCGGCGTGATCGGTCTTTCCCACGTCCCGCCAGGGCGCCCCCATGGGGGCGCCCTTCGTCGTCATGGACCCTGGTTCAGGCGACCAGCAGCATGCGGACCAGCCCGAAGCCGGCACCCGCCAGCACCAGCCAATGCACGGCGACCTGCAGGCGCAGCAGCGCGAACAGCGCCAGACATGCGACGATCAATGCCACCGGGTCCGGCTGGCCGCCGGGCAGCAGCACCTGTTCGCCCATCACCACGCCCAGGTTCAGGATGACGCCGACCACGGCCGCCGTGATGGCCGCCAGCGCTCCGGCCGCCGCCCGGTTGCGGATCAGCGCCTCGATATAGGGGGCACCGGCGAAGATGAAGAAGAAGCAGGGCAGGAAGGTGACATAGGTGGTAAGGCCCGCCGCGATCATCCCGGCCATCCCCGGCGACAGGCCGCCGGAATGGTTCCAGCCCGCGAAGAAGCCGACATACTGGGTGACCAGGATCAGCGGGCCCGGCGTGCTTTCGGCCAGGGCCAGCCCGTTCAGCATGTCCGCCGCCGTCAGCCAGTGATAATGTTCCACGGCGCGCTCGGCGATGTAGGGCAACACGGCATAGGCGCCGCCGAACGTGACGAAGGCGGCTGTGGTGAACAGGTCGGCGATATCGGCCCAGGGCGTGCGGCCCAGCAACAGCACCACCCCCAGGACCGGCACCAGCAGCAGCACGGCAAAAAGCAGGGCCAGCCGTACCAGCCGCCGCGAACCGCGCGACGGGGGCCGGTCGTCGGGGAGGTGCCCCTCGCCATCGTCGGGATGTCCGGGGGCATGTGCGGGGTGGGTGAACCAGTCGCGGCCCATTCGTGCGGCCAGATAACCCAGCAGCGCGGCCAGGGCGATCAGGATGGGGAAGGGCAGGTGGCCCAGATAGAGTGCCAGGAAGGCCGCCAGGGCCAGCAGCAGGGCAGCGATCCCGCGCAAGGTGCGCCGGCCCAGCCGCCAGACGGAAGCCGCGATGATGGCGATCACGACGGGCTTCACCCCGTCGAACAGGGCGCCGACCCAGGCCAGATCCCCATGTTCGGCCGCCAGCCATGACAGGGCCAGCAGCACCAGCGCGCCGGGCAGGATGAACAGCCCGCCGGCAGCCAGCCCGCCCAGGGTCCCATGCAGGCGCCAGCCGATATAGGTGGCAAGCTGCTGCGCCTCCGGTCCCGGCAGCAGCATGGCGAAGTTCAGCCCGTGCAGAAACCGCGTGCCGTCGATCCAGCGCCGCCGTTCCACCAGCTCCTGCTGCATCAGGGCGATCTGCCCCGCCGGCCCGCCGAAGCTGACGCAGCCCAGCCAGAACCAGAAACGCAGCGCTTGAGCAAAATCAGGCATTAAGCTCCCCCCCCCCCGATGTGGCGCGATGCTGCGTGTGCCACGGGCCGGATGCAAGTTTGTCATTGTTACAAGTCAATGAATGCGATGCGCTGCGTTCTGCGGCAGGAATGGGGGAGGTCCGACGGCACGAGACGGGGAGCGCGCGCCGATGTATATACCCGATGCGTTCACGATGGAGATGCAGGCCGCGCTGGACCTGATCGACCACCGGCCGCTGGCTACGCTGGTCAGTCTGGGGGATGGCGGATTGCTGTCCACACTGCTGCCCCTGCTGCGGGAGCGCGGGGCGGACGGGCTGCGGCTTACAGGCCATGTCGCGCGGGCCAACCCGCATTGGCGACGCTTCGATCCGGGCGTGCCGTCGCTGGCCCTCTTCCAGGGGGGTGACGGCTATGTCAGCCCGTCCTGGTATCTGGGCAAGGCCATCCATCACAAGGTCGTGCCAACCTGGAATTACCTGACCGTGCATGTTCACGGGCGTCTGGAGGTGGTGGAGGACCCGGATGCCGTGTTAGCCATCGTCAGCCGTCTGACCGACCGACAGGAGATGGGGCGGGAGGTGCCCTGGAAGGTCGCTGACGCCCCGGCGGATTTCATTGCCGCAAATCTGCGCGCCATTGTCGGGCTGGTCCTGCATGTGGACAAGGTGGAGGGTAAGGCCAAGCTGAGCCAGAACCGGCCGGAGGCGGACCGGGCCGGTGTGCGGGCCGGGCTTTCCGGCGTGCTGGAGATACCCTGATGCCCTGGGCCCCCTGTGTCAGGGGCGGCCGCCTTCAGGTCCGGCTCATCAGTCCCAGGCGCACGGCCATGCCCAGGAAGACGGTGCCGGAGATGCGGTTCAGCATGCGGGCGGCTGCGGGGTTGCGGGCCAGACGTCGCCCCACCCCACCGGCCCCCATCCCCACCATCGCATTGACGATGGTGCCCGACAGGTTCAGCAGCGTGCCCAGCACCAGGGCTTGCACGATGACCGATCCGCGGGCCGGATCGATGAATTGCGGCAGGAAGGCCAGGAAGAAGATGGCGATCTTGGGGTTGAGGATGTTGGTGATGGCCCCGCGCAGGAAGATGCGGCCGATATCGCGCTGGCTGGTCGCCGTGCCGGCGGCGGCCGGCGGTGGGGCGCGGAACGTGTTCCAGGCCAGCCACAGGAGATAGGCCGCACCCGCCCAGCGCACAATCTCGAACAGCAGCGGCGAGGCCATCAGCAGGCCCGCCAGACCGAAGGCCGCGGCGGCGGTATGCGCCATCGCCCCTGTCGCCACGCCCAACGCGGCGGCCAGCCCGGCCCTGGGGCCTCGCTGGGCGCCGCTGCCCAGACAGAACAGCATGTCCGGCCCCGGCGTCAGATTCAGCGCCAGGGCCGCCGTCAGGAACAGCAGCAGCGTTTCAACGGGAAAGACCGGCATGGACGCGCACTCCATCCTGGATGAACCTGTCCCGATGGTGCCGTTCCGGGCAACCTTATGCCACTGTGATTTCCGAAGCCCTGTAGCCTTGGATGTAAAGCAGTGCCGTCAAGTCACCATGATCGATGCGGGCGCGGGCCTGTGCCGCCACGCTGGGCTTTGCGTGATAGGCCACGCCGATGCCCGCCGCCATCAGCATGGGCAGGTCGTTGGCACCATCGCCGACGGTGATGCTGGCGGCTACCGGCACCCGGCGCGCGGCGGTGATGCGGATCAGGGCTTGATGCTTGGCATCCTTGTCCAGGATGGGTTCGACCACCGTCCCGGCCAGCTTGCCATCCGCAAGGATCAGGTCGTTGGCCTGATCCTCATCGAAGCCCAGCGTTTCACGCACGTGGGCCGTGAAGGTCTTGAACCCGCCCGACACCAGTGCGCAATAGACGCCATGCCGGCGCAGCGTCGCGATCAGGGTGGCGGCCCCCGGCATATAGGTGACGCGGCCGATCATCTGCGTCAGCACGCCGGCATCCAGCCCGGCCAGCAGGGCCACCCGCTCGCGCAGGGCGCCCTTGAAGCCGATCTCCCCATTCATGGCGCGGGCCGTGATGGTGGCGATACGTTCGCGTGCCCCGATCAGGTCGCCCAGCTCATCCAGCATTTCCTGCTGGATGATGGTCGATTCCATGTCGGCGACCAGTACGGACTTGCGCCGTCCCTCAACGGCCTGGGCCACGATATCCACGGGGCGGCCCGCCAGGGCGCGGGCAACGGCGGCCTGCGCCTGATCCTCGTTCAGCCCGTCGAACCCGATATCGCAGGCCAGGGACGGTGCCAGCCAGTCCGCCGGCGCCGTTTCGGCCCCCAGTTCGGTCAGCGCCGCCCGTGCCGCCTTGGCGGTGGCGTCGTCCAGCGCCGGTGCGGCGGGATTGGCGATCAGGGTCAGGACTTGGCGCAGCATCGGGTTTCCCGTCCGTCAGGGGTGGTCGATTGCCGCCCTTATCGCGTCCCTGCCGTCTGCTGGCAACCGATCATGCGTGAGGGGATGCCATCCGGAATGATCAGGTCGCGGCGACCGGCATCGCCGGTGCCGGTGCCGGCATCGGGCGTGCCGCGGGCCGGTCGGCGGGACCCGCATGTTCCCATACCATGGCGATGGCGCGCAGGATCAGCAGCCCCGACAGGCCCATCATCCATTCCATGCGGTTCGTCGTGGGCGTCTGTTCGATCAGGATGGTCCACAGAACCGACAGCAGCACACCGCCTGCGAACACGGGCAGGCTGTGCCGGCCCATGATGGAGAACTGCCGTCCGGCCAGCCCCCCCAGGAAGCCGGCATCCGGCCGGATCAGGGACGACACGATATAAGCCAGGGACAGGAAGTGCAGCAGGCGCCCGATCTCCAGCGTCGCCTTGCCATGCGGGATCAGCGCATCGGGGTCGAAGACGCGGAACTCGCGCCCGATGCCAAACGACTGCCAGGGTGTCGTGGCCAGCAGCGCGTAAAGCACCATGATGACGGCGCCCGTCATCAGCAGCGGATGATGCGGCAGCGGCTTGCCACTGGATACGCGATTGCCCAGCAGGAAGCCGATGACGAACAGGAACTGCCAGCACAGCGGGTTGAAGAACCAGGACCAGCCTCCCGGATGGGCGGGCGGTGCGATCCCGGTCATGCCCCCCCAGGCCCAGACCAGCGCGGACAGGACGAAGGTCGGCAGCGGGTTGCGGGCCATCACCGGCCCCAGCAGCGCCAGCATGCTGATGAAGACAATGTACATGGGCAGGATGTCGCCCAGATTGGGCAGATAGACCAGCAGGGCGACGCGCAGCCATCCGTCTGCCGGATGGTTGCCCAGATAGCCCAGGGCCATCATCTCCTTGATCGCGGGATTGGCATAAATCCAGGCGCCCGCCGTCACCAGCACCAGCATGGCGCCCACCAGCAGAAGATGGGCCCGGTAGAGGTGCAGGGCACGGCGCAGGGCGCTTCCCTTGGCCCGGGCGGTGTCCCGTTCGCCGCGGAACCCGGCGCCCCAGGCCAGCGCCGCACTGAATCCCGCCAGGAAGACGAAGGCATCCGCCGCATCGGAGAAACCGTAATGCCGCCAGGTCAGGGCCGTGGCCGGTCCCGGGATATGGTTGAGGAAGATCGCGCAAAGGGCGAGGCCCCGGAAGAAATCGATCCGCAGATCACGCATGACGCGAACTCCCTGTCCCGTGGCCGGCCCCATCGACGGGCATGGACGGTCACCTTGTACCGCCAATCTCCTTATGGAACACCCCAATCATGGCGGCAGGGTGGAAATTTCCTGGCCCCGCCGTGATAAGCCCATGACAAGCAGCCCCTGCGGCGGCTACCAGATACCTGATCTTCCTTTCCATATTTCTTCAAAAAGGCCGACGCCGTGGCGCCGATGGCAGCAGACCCTGGACCCACCCACCCGCCGCAGCACCCCGTGCTGGTGGTTGGCGGGCCGACCGCGTCGGGCAAATCGGGGCTGGCCCTGGCCCTGGCGGACCGTGCGGACGGTGTGGTGATCAATGCCGACAGCATGCAGGTATATGCTGACCTGCGTGTCATCACTGCCCGCCCGTCGCCGGCGGACGAGGCGGCGGCGCCGCATGCGCTTTACGGGATCGTCCCGGCTTCGATGCGGATGAGCGCCGCCCGCTGGCGCCAGCGGGCCCTGGCCGAGATCGATGCCGCACATGCGGCGGGCCGGCTGCCCATCGTGGTGGGCGGGACCGGGCTTTATCTGCGGTCGCTGATGCAGGGCCTGTCCGACATTCCCGATATTCCGGCGGATGTGCGGCAGGCGGCCATGGACCTGCAGGCAGCGATCGGCAGCCCCGCCCTGCACGCGCGATTGGCCTCGATCGATCCCGTCACGGCCGCCCGCCTGCATCCCACCGACAGCCAGCGTCTGATCCGCGCCTGGGAGGTGATGCAGGCTACGGGCCGGCCGATCAGCGCCTGGCAGGCCGACCCGCCGCGCGACGTGCCGGCACATCTCTCCTTCACCACCCTTGTCGTTGAGCCGCCGCGTGCCGTGCTTTACGCCCGGTGCGATCGGCGTTTCCTGGCTATGCTGGAACAGGGCGCGGAGCAGGAGGTGGCGGCGCTGCTGGGGCAGAAGCTGGACCCCGCCCTGCCGGCCATGAAGGCGCTGGGCGTGCCGGAAATCGCGGCGCTGATCGAAGGGCGGATGGACCGGGCCACGGCAACCGCCACCGCCCAGCAACTGACCCGCAACTATGCCAAGCGCCAGATGACCTGGTTTCGCAATCAAATGCCTGCCGCACTGCGGTTGGATGCGATGGAACTTGCATCTGGAACAGCGTTCACGAAATTTTATGACCGTATCATGGCTGACATGACTAAGAACATTACTAAAATGGGTTGACCACCTTTCCGGTTCCATCTAGTGTGCCGCCACGTCGCCCTTCGCCCCTGCGAAAGGCGGCGTTTTTCAACCCAGTTGGAACTGTTTGAAAGCGCATATCATGTCTTCGGGAACCAGCCTCTCCGGTGCGGAAATCGTCATCAAGGCCCTTCGGGACCAGGGTGTAGACACGATCTTCGGATATCCGGGCGGCGCGGTACTACCCATCTATGATGCGCTGTTCAAGCAGAACCAGATCAAGCACATCCTGGTTCGCCACGAACAGGCCGCCGTCCATGCGGCGGAAGGCTATGCGCGTTCGTCCGGCAAGGTCGGCGTCGTGCTGGTCACGTCCGGCCCCGGTGCCACCAACGCCGTCACCGGTCTGGTCGATGCACTGATGGACAGCATCCCGATCGTCTGCCTGACGGGGCAGGTGCCGACGCATCTGATCGGCAATGATGCGTTCCAGGAATGCGACACGACCGGCATCACCCGGCCCGCGACCAAGCACAATTACCTGGTCAAGGATGTCAACAATCTGGCCCGGACGCTGCACGAGGCGTTCTATGTGGCCAAGAACGGCCGTCCGGGTCCCGTCGTCATCGACATTCCCAAGGATGTGCAGTTCGCCGAGGGCACCTATCGCACGCCGGGCGAAAGCCAGCCGAAATCCTATCGCCCCCAGGTGAAGCCCGACCTGAACAAGGTCGAGGAGGCGGTGGAACTGCTGGCCAATGCCAAGCGTCCCATCTTCTATGTCGGTGGCGGCGTCATCAATTCCGGCCCCGTGGCCAGCCAGTTGCTGACACAGCTTGTCCGCATGACGGGCTATCCCTGCACCACCACCCTGATGGGTCTGGGTGCCTATCCGGCCCATGATCAGCAATGGCTGGGCATGCTGGGCATGCACGGCACCTACGAGGCCAATCTGGCCATGCATGGCTGTGACCTGATGGTCTGCGTCGGTGCGCGGTTCGATGACCGGGTCACGGGCAAGATCAGCGAGTTCAGCCCGAATTCCAAGAAGATCCATATCGATATCGATCCGTCGAACATCAACAAGAATGTTCGCGTCGATCTGCCCATCGTCGGCGATGCGGCTTACGTGCTGGAAGACATGATCCGCATCTGGAAGGCGCGCAACAAGCGGGCCGACCAGGCGGCATTGAAGGAATGGTGGGACCAGATCGGCGTCTGGCGCGCCCGTGACTGCCTGCGGTACGAGAAGACGGACAAGGTCATCAAGCCGCAATTCGCGCTGGAACGGCTGCGTGCCGCCATTGCTGGCCGCGATGATGTGTTCATCTCCACAGAGGTCGGGCAGCATCAGATGTGGGCGGCACAGTTCCTGCCGTTCAACAAGCCGAACCGCTGGCTGACCTCGGGCGGGCTGGGCACCATGGGTTACGGCCTGCCGGCTGCAATCGGGGCGCAGATCGCCAATCCCAAGGCGCTTTGCATCGACGTGGCCGGGGAGGCGTCGATCCAGATGAATATCCAGGAAATGTCGACGGCCCTGCAATATCGCCTGCCGGTCAAGGTGTTCATCCTGAACAACCAGTGGATGGGCATGGTCCGGCAGTGGCAGGAATTGCTGCATGGCTCGCGCTACTCGGAAAGCTATTCCGAAGCGCTGCCGGATTTCGTGAAGCTGGCCGATGCCTTTGGCGGCGTGGGCCTGCGCGCCACGAAGGTGAGCGAGGTCGATGACGTCATTGCCGAGATGATCGCCACGCCCCGCGCCGTCATCGTGGACATGTGCGTGGACCAGAAGGAAAACTGCTTCCCCATGATCCCGGGTGGCAAGGCGCATAACGAGATCCTGCTGGGGCCGGAGGACAAGGTGGCCGAGGCCACGCCGGAGGAGGGGATGGTACTGGTATAAGCCGGCCCCCTCGTCCGCCGATCCTCCGCCCCTGAAGAACAAAGAAGCTGGGAGCCTTTCCCCGTGACAATCCAAGAGTCCAATATCCGCCGCCACACCATCTCCGTGCTGGTGGATAACGAGCCGGGCGTGCTGGCCCGGGTCATCGGCCTGTTTTCCGGCCGCGGCTACAATATCGAGAGCCTGACGGTGGCGGAGATCGATACGGGCGACAACCTGTCGCGCATCACCGTCGTCACCTCCGGTACGCCGATGATCATCGAACAGATCAAGGTGCAGCTCGATCGCCTGGTTCCCGTCCACAAGGTCAAGGACCTGACGCTGGAAGGCCCGTTCATCGAGCGGGAGATGGCCCTGGTCAAGGTCGTGGCCAATGGTGAGCGGCGGGTGGAAAGCCTGCGCATCGCCGATGTGTTCAAGGCCCGTGTCGTCGATGCCACGATCAGCAGCTTCGTGTTCGAGATTACCGGTGCCGCGGAGGACCTGGACCGGTTCATCGACCTGATGAAGCAATTGGGTGAGATCGATATCAGCCGCACGGGGGCTGCCGCCCTGTCGCGCGGTACGGCCACCCTTTAAGGGACCTGTCCCGGCAGGGCCGGGACGCGCCTTTTCAACCCGATGCCGTACCCCGCGCCGGGGACGGACAGAGCAACAGCAGAGCAGAACGAAGGAACATTCCCATGCGCGTCTATTACGATCGCGACGCCGACGTCAACCTGATCAAGGGCAAGAAGGTGGCCATCGTCGGCTATGGCAGCCAGGGCCATGCCCACGCCCAGAATCTGCGCGACAGCGGTGTGACGGACGTGATCATCGCGCTGAAGGCGAACTCGCCGACCCGCGCCAAGGCCGAAGCCGCCGGCTTCACCTGCGTGACCCCGGCGGAGGCCGCTGCATCCGCCGACGTCATCATGATCCTGACGCCGGACGAGCATCAGGCCGACCTGTACAATAACGAGATCGGCCCGAACCTGAAGCAGGGTTCCGCCATTGCCTTCGCCCATGGCCTGAACGTGCATTTCCGCCTGATCGAGCCGCGTCCCGACACGGATGTGTTCATGATCGCGCCCAAGGGCCCCGGGCACACCGTGCGCGGCGAATACAAGAAGGGCGGCGGCGTTCCCTGCCTGGTGGCCGTGCATCAGAACGCTTCCGGCAACGCCCTGGACGTCGCCCTGTCCTATGCGTCGGCCGTCGGCGGTGGCCGTTCGGGCATCATCGAGACCACCTTCAAGGAAGAGTGCGAGACCGACCTGTTCGGTGAGCAGGCCGTGCTGTGCGGCGGCCTGACCAAGCTGATCCAGACCGGTTTCGAGACGCTGGTCGAGGCCGGCTATGCCCCGGAGATGGCCTATTTCGAGTGCCTGCACGAAGTGAAGCTGATCGTGGACCTGATCTACGAAGGTGGCATCGCCAATATGCGCTATTCCATCTCCAACACGGCCGAATATGGTGATTACGTCACCGGTCCGCGCATCGTGACGGACGAGACCAAGGCCGAAATGAAGCGCGTGCTGGAAGACATCCAGTCCGGCCGCTTCGTGCGCGACTGGATGCTGGAGAACAAGGCCGGCACCCCGTCCTTCAAGGCGACCCGCCGCCGCCAGGCCGAGCATCCGATCGAGGAAGTGGGTGGCAAGCTGCGCGCCATGATGCCCTGGATCGCCGCCAATCAGTTGGTGGACAAGTCCAAGAACTGAGCCGTCCGACGGCTTCTTGGTTGTCAAGCAGACCGCCCGGCGGGTTCTTCCGCCGGGCGGTTTTGCTTTTCATATGCTATCACGAAAGACCGTATTCAGGCTTCTTGCCCGTTTGACGCGAACAGGGTAGTTTGAGGGTAGATCAAAATGATCGCCTTTTGGGGGAGCCCATGATTTCGCTAAACGCGAACTCGCTCTTCAGTGCCGCCAACGCGAAAGCGATGAAGACGGCGATCGATCGCCATGTGGACAAGGCGGTTGAGGAGCGGTTCAAGGCATCCAAGGACACGCCGACCACCGGCCGGTCACAGGAAGATATCTATAAGCGCCTGATGGACCTTGGTCTGGGCGGCTCCTTCAACGACGCGGCCAAGTCGCTGGCGCGGGTGGAGGAACTGGGCAAGTTCCTGGATCAGGCCCGGTCGGAGATCGACCGCAAGGCCGCCAATGAGAAGCTGACGCAATCCAAGCGCCGTATGGGGGAGTTGGAGCAGGAGGCGCGGCAGGCCGCCGCCAAGGGCGATGTGCGCAAGCTGGCCAATGTGGCGCGCGAAGCCTCGGGCATGACCCGCAAGCTCTCGGACGAGGCGAAGGCATTGGTGGAAGGCCGCGATGTCGATCCTGCTGAACGTGCAGCCGCCATCGCGCGGGGAGAACCCGATCCCGCCAAACCCGTGGAAGCGCAGCCCGGCATGACACCAGGGGGTGTCCCGGTTTCCTATGCCCGCGCCTATGTGCAGGAGGTTCGCGACATCGCGGGCCGGGCCCGCACGCTGCTGACCCAGGCAGAAGCCAGCAAGGACAATACCTTGTGGATGAGCGAGGAGGAGCAGCGGGAACTGGAGGAAAGCCTCAAGGCCTCGCGCGACGATCTGGCCGCTGCCGGAGAGACGCTTGAACGGTTGAACGGCGCGCTGGAGGCGATGGACCCCGGCGGGGCATCATCGGACGCGGCCGGCATGGCGGCCGGGTCGGTGATGGAGATGACCTATACCAGCACCTATACCGAAACGCTGACCATCGCCGTTCAGGTGTCGGAGGCCAATATCTCGATCACGGCGTGACCCCACCCGGCGCCTTCAGGATCGTGACGGCGTTTTCCGCCAGCCCTTCGGCGAAGCCGGCGGTCAGCGGCTGATGCCCGGCCAGGATGCGATAGAAGACGGGGCCGTAGATCATGTCCAGCAGGATCTCGATCTCGACAGGCGGGCCGATTTCACCGCGTCTTACGGCATCCTGCACCAGCGCGCGGCCCGCCTCCCGGCTGGACAGGATTACGCGGTTCCGGAAAGCGCGTGTCATCTCGCTTTCCGGGTCGGCGGCGGCCAGTGTCATGGCGATCTGCCGTCCGCGTGTGGTGGCAAAGGCCTTCACCAGGGCTCGCATCTGCGCCGTCAATGCGGCCTTGAAACCGGGCTCCATGGCTGTCGCCTCGACGGGTGCCCCATCGATCAATGCAGCCATGGCCAGTTCGCAAGCGTTGGTCCAGTTGCGATAGATGGTGGCCTTGCCCACGCCCGACCGGGCCGCCACTGCCTCCACGGTCAGGCGGCCGAACCCTTCCTCCATCAATATTCCGTGCGCCGCCGACAAGGCCTTTTCCCTGGCGGCCGGGCTGGGCGGACGCCCGCGCGGTTTCATTTCGTTCCCCATTGACTCATTACGAAACGAAACGTTTCGTAATTGAAATCTGATGACAAGGGGTGCGAAATGTCCAGCGTCACGGGCGTGATGCCCTATTTCACCGTGAAGAATGCGGCTGCGGCCATCGAATTCTATATCCAGGCCTTCGGGGCGGTGGAGATTTTCCGCATGACCGACCCGATGGACGGCCGGATCGGTCATGCGGAACTGCGGCTGGGTGAAAGCGTGGTGATGATGTCCGACGAATATCCGGATTTCGGCGCACTCAGCCCCGACACGATCGGCGGCACACCGGTGACATTGTACCTGTCCACGACGGCCGTGGATGAGGATCTGGCGCGCGCCGCGGCGGCAGGGGCCATCATCATCCGCCCGGCGGCAAATCAAAGCTTCGGGGAGCGCAGTGCCATGGTCATGGACCCGTTCGGCCATCGCTGGATGCTGTCGCAGACCATCGAACAGGTCAGTCCGGAAGAGATGCAGCGCCGCTGGAACGAGGAAACGGGGGCATGAGCGAACCGCGACACGACATTATCGCCCTTCCGCCGGGCGGCGGCCGGCATTACGCCCTGGGCGACGGGTTGACGGCGATCTTCCTGGCGGACGAGGCGGAAACGGCGGCCGGCTATTCCATCTCGCAATGGTGGCTGGAACCGGGTCAGCGGGAAATCGGCGCCCATGCGCATGCGGACAATGATGAAATCTTCTATATTCTGGCCGGTACACCGGAAATCCTGATCGGGACTGAATGGCGATCCTTCGCGGCGGGCTCCTTCATTCGCATCCCTCCCGGTGTCGATCATGATTTCCGCAATCCGGGGGCGGACCGGGCCGGTCTGCTGAACCTGTTCATTCCGGGCGGGTTTGAAAGGCGGATGCCGGCCATTGTCGAATGGTTCGCCAAGCCGCAGTGAAACCGCCTCATATCAAGTCCCGGTGATCACAGCCGGTTACCGGTATCTCAAACGCTGGCGCCCCCGAGATAGATCCGGTGATAGCGTTGGCCCAGCCGGGTCAATATCTCATACCCGATGGTGCCGGCCTCTCGCGCCACCTGGTCCACGTCCCGATGAGGGCCGATAATGTCGGCCCAGCCCCCGACTTGCAGCAGATGGTCTGGCACAGCGCTGACATCGGCGGTCAACAGATCCATGGACACCCGCGCCACCAGCGGCGCGGCATGGCCGGCAATGCTGGCCGTGCCCTTGCCGGCCAGCGACCAGGGGTAGCCATCGGCATAACCCATCCCCAGTGCCGCGACCTTGCTCGGGCGATCGACATGATGGGTTGCGTCATAGCCGACCGTCATGGGCGGGGCGACCGCGCGAACCTGGAGAATACGGGCCAGCAGCCGGATCACAGGCCGCATCGGGTTGGCCAGCCAGGGGGCCGGATTGGCGCCGTAAAGCGCGATGCCGGGCCGAACCAGATCGAAATGGTAATCGGCGCCATGAAATATGCCGGCCGAGTTGGCCAGGCTGACCGGTGCCGAGGGCAGGCGGGCCAGCGCGGCATGCACCCGACGCAATTGTTCGGGCGTCAATGGGTGGCGGGGATCATCGGCGCAGGCGAGATGACTCATCCACCCGTTCAAATCCAGCCCTGACAAGTGCCGATCAGGATCATTGCACAACCGTTCCAATTCATCGGATGGTAGGCCCAGGCGATTCATTCCGGTATCGATATGAATAATCGCGGGCAGCCGGTCGCCCAGCCGGTGGGCATGGCCCGACCAGCGGGCGATCTCGCCCAGGCTGCTCAGCACGGGCGTCAGGCGCTGGCCGGCCACTTCGTCCTCCGTGCCGGCGGGAACACCATGCAGGATGATGACGCGGGCATCGGGCAAGGCGCGGCGAATGCGCAGGCCCGCTTCGATATCGGCCACGAAGAAGCTGCGGGCACCGGCCTGCCAAAGGGCCCTGGCCACAGCAATGTCACCCAGCCCGTAGCCATTGGCCTTTACGACGGCGGCGCACTCGGCCGGTGCCACGCGGGCCGCCAGGTCGCGCCAGTTTGAAACCAGCGCGGCCAGATCGATGATCAGGACGGCGCCGACACGCGCCGCCTCGGGGCTTTGCAACAGCCCCGCCAGATCATTCGTCATATGATCCGCCGTGTTGGGTATCCAGATCGCCGAAGCGCGTATAATTGCCGTCGAAATAGAGGCGCACGGTGCCGACCGGCCCATGGCGCTGCTTGCCGATGATGACATCGGCCGTATTATGAACCTGCGCCAGCCGCTCCTGCCATTGCTGGTAACGGTCATTATATTTGTCTTCCGATTCGTCGGGCCGTCGACCCGGTTCGGCGCGTTCCAGATAATATTGCTCGCGGAAGACGAACATCACAACGTCGGCATCCTGCTCGATGGAGCCGGATTCGCGCAGGTCGGAAAGCTGGGGCCGCTTGTCCTCGCGGCTTTCCACCGAGCGGGAAAGCTGCGACAGCGCGATGACGGGCAGGTCCAGTTCCTTGGCAATGGCCTTCAGGCCGCGCGTGATTTCCGAAATCTCCTGCACGCGGTTCTGTTCGCCGCGCCCGGACCCGCCGCCGCGCAGAAGCTGGAGATAATCGACCACGATCAGGCCCAGCCCATGGGTGCGCTTCAACCGGCGGGCGCGTGTACGCACGGCGGAGATGGTCAGGGCCGGTGTGTCATCCACATGGAAGGGCACCTTGGACAGGTATTGGCTGGCTTCCACGAATTTCGGAAAGTCCGTGGCGGAAATCTCGCCACGGCGGATCTTGTCGCCCGACACTTCGGCCTGATCGGCCAGGATACGCAGGGCCAACTGTTCCGCCGACATTTCCAGCGAGAAGAAGCCGACGGGCGCCCCTTCCTTGCCGCCCGACAGCATGTAGGCCTTGGCGGCATTGAAGGCGATGTTGGTGGCCAGCGCCGTCTTGCCCATGGACGGGCGGCCGGCCAGGATCAGCAGGTCGCTGGGGTGCAGACCGCCCAGCTTGGTATCCAGGTCGCGCAGGCCCGAGGTGACGCCCGTGACGTGGCTGGATCGGCGGAAAGCCGCCTCTGCCGTCTGGATGGCTGCCGTCAGTGCCCGGTCGAAGGGGATGAAATCACCCTTGATGTCGCCTGTGGCAGCCAGCTCGAACAGTTTCTTTTCGGCATCCTCGATCTGGTCGTTGGCGCCGATGTCCAGGTCATGCTTGTAGGCATGGTTGACCATATCCTCGCCGACTTCGATCAATTGCCGGCGCAGATAGGCGTCATGAATGACGCGCCCATAATCCTCCAGATTATGGACCGTGACGATGGCGGCGGCCAGTCGGGCCAGATATTCCGGACCGCCGATATCCGACAGGTCGCGATCCTGCTCGAAATAGGCCTTCAGGGTGATCGGGTTGGCCACCTGGCCCCGGTCGACCATCTTGGCGATGGCCTGGAAGATTTTCTGGTTCGCGGGATCGAAGAAATGTTCAGCCCGCAGAAACTCGCCGACCTTCTCGAAGGCCCGGTTATTGACCAGGATGGCGCCCAGCACCGTCTGCTCCGCCTCTTCATTGTGCGGCGGCGTGCGATAGGCAACGGGGGTGGCACCGGCGAAAGCGGCGGGGTCGATCAGCTTGGCATCCATGATGGCGCCAGTTTAGCAGGCCCCCGCCGACAGCGTTACGCCATCGCGCGGGGGCTGACTTGAAAAGGCGGGGATGGATCGGGGGATATCCTGTGGATAAATCAGGCAGCGCGCGTCTTGCGCCCCGCCGGCCGCTGCCGTTCAGCGTCGATCATGTAATCGCGTGACAAAGGTACGGCATCGACCTGCCGGGCCATCTGCAACTGGAACACCAGATGCCCCTGATGGCGGAAGGCGCATTCCGACCCGACGAGGTAGAATTCCCACATGCGGCAGAAACGCTCATCATAAAGCGCCTTGGCCTTCTCCCGGTTGGCCAGGAACCGTTCACGCCAATGGCGCAGCGTTTCCGCATAATGCAACCGCCAGATCTCGGCATCCGTCAGCCACAGGCCAGCCTGCTCGATCGCGGGCGTCACCTCCGACAGGGCAGGTGAATAACCGCCGGGGAAGATGTATTTGCGGATCCAGGGATTGGTGGTGCCGGGCCCTTCCATCCGTCCGATGGAATGCAGCAGGGCCACGCCGTCATCGGCCAGCAGGTCGCGCACCCGTTCAAAGAACAGGGGATATTGCGGCACGCCGACATGCTCGAACATGCCGACGCTGACGATGCGGTCGAACCGGCCGGGCAATTCGCGGTAATCGCACAGCTCGAAATTCACCCGGTCATCCAGGCCGGCCGCGGCGGCCCGCTCCCGGGCCACGGCCAGTTGTTCCTTGGAAAGCGTGATGCCAGTTACCCTCACATCCGCCATCTGCGCCAGGGTCAGCGCCATGCCGCCCCAGCCGCAGCCGATATCCAGCACGTGGCACCCCGGTTGCAACAGCAGCTTGGATGCGATGTGCCGCTTCTTGGCCTCCTGCGCCTGTTCCAGTGTCAGGCCCGGCTTTGGGAAATAGGCACACGAATATTGCCTGTCGGCGTCCAGGAACAGGTCATAGAATTGACGGGACAGGTCGTAATGATGGGCGACGTTCCGGCGCGACCGGTCCAGCGGGTTGCGCTGCTGGATGAAGCGTTGCACGCCGACGCCGAAGCGCTGGACAAACGCGCTCGTCGGGCTCAGGTGACCCAGCCCCGCATTGCGTGTGATCAGGCTGATGAAATCATACAGGCTGCCCTCGACCATCTGCAGGGTGCCGTCCATATAGGCCTCGCCTGCGTATAGGCCGGGATGCAGCCCCAGTTTCCAATGAAGCGCCGGATCGGTCACCCGCACGGTGACGGGCGCCTCCTCATCCGTTGCGGTGCCGTAATAATGGCGCCCGCCGCGTGCATCGATCAGGCAGAGGCGTCCGTGCCGGACCAGTGAGGAAAGCAGACGGAACAACAGCATGTCGGTACATCCCCAGGCCGCTGAAACGTCCTGGAAATGTAGTCATGGTTAATGTCACAGGGAAGGTTCTTGAATGTAAAAAAGGGCGCCCCCATGCAGGGAACGCCCTTTTTCACCCAATCGGGGAAGCCGGATGTTTCCATCCGGCACCGGGACCTGTCAGGCCTCGGTCTCCTCGGTGGCTTCGACCTCTTCGGTCGCCTCGTCCTCGTCCTCGTCGTCGCGGCCAACGACCATGCCGCCACGCTGGGCCTGGACCGCGGCTTCTTCAACCGAACGGGCCACGTTGACCGTCACGGTCACGGACACTTCCGGATGCAGAACGACGCGGACCTTGAACAGGCCCAGGGTCTTGATCGGCTCGGCGATGGCCACCTGGCCGCGGGCGATCGTGGTGCCGGCCGCCGTCACGGCCTCGGCGATATCGCGCGAGGAGACGGAACCGTACAGGACGCCGAACTCGGCAGCCTGACGGACCACGACGACGGCGATGCCGTCGACCTTGGTCGCCACGACCTCGGCTTCCTTCTTCAGCTCCAGATTGCGCGCTTCGATCTGCGCCTTCTGGGTCTCGAAATAGGCCAGGTTTTCCTTGGTGGCGCGCAGGGCCTTCTTCTTCGGCAGCAGGTAATTGCGGGCATAGCCCGGCTTCACCTTGACCACCTGGCCCAGCACACCCAGCTTCTCGACGCGTTCCAGCAGAATGACGTCCATGTCTTTTCTCCCGGTTCGCTTACTTCACGACGTAAGGCAGAAGAGCCAGGAAGCGGGCGCGCTTGATCGCACGGGCCAGCTCACGCTGCTTCTTCGCCGAAACGGCGGTGATACGGGACGGAACGATCTTGCCGCGTTCCGAGATGAAGCGGGACAGCAGCTTGATGTCCTTGTAATCGATCGCCGGCGCGTTGGGGCCGGAGAACGGGCAGGTCTTCCGGCGACGGAAGAACGGCCGGCGGCCACCGCCACCGGAGCGGGGAGCGCCACCCGTGGACGCGCCCTGGGGACGTTCGGTGCTCATGCGCGGTCTCCTTCACCTTCCGAAGCGGCCTCACGACGCGGGCCACGGCTGAAGCCGCCCTCGCGCGGGCCGCGGTCACCGAATTCACGACGGGGGCCACGGTCGCCGAAGCCACCGCGGGGGCCGCGCTCGGCACGTTCGCCCTTGTTGGCGAGCATGGCGGTCTGGCCTTCGTCGATCTTCTCGACCTTGACGGTCATGTAGCGCAGCACGTCCTCGTTGATGGACATGTTGCGTTCCATCTCGGCAACGGCCGCGGCGGGCGCGTCCAGGCCGAGATAGACATAGTGACCCTTGCGGTTCTTCTTGATCCGGTAGGTCAGGGTCTTCAGACCCCACTGTTCGGTCTTGACGACCGAGCCGCCCTGTTCCTTCAGGATGTTGCTGAAGGTTTCGGTCAGGCTCTCGACCTGCGTGGAGGAAATATCCTGCCGGCAGATCAGGATGGTTTCATAAAGCGCCATAAAATTCCCCATGGCTATTGATGGTCCGTCGCTGCGTCCCGATCCCGGTTTGAAGGGGAGGGGGCCAGCCGCACGGTCCTAGCCGGCACCTTGGCAAAGCGCCGGCGGGGTTTCGGAAGCCGCGCACTATACAGACTGTCCCGCGCCGCGCAAGGGGCGGCGGCGCGGGCCGGTCGCATGGGCGCCGATGGTTCCACGCATGGGCACCGGGCCGGAATATACGGGCTTACGTCCGCGTCACAAGGCTTTGCGGCCCCTCCCGGCGGGCACGGTGACTTGACAGGGCCACCCGTCGCTGTATCAAGGCCGCACCGGACATATTGCAGGAACCACCATGACCCGCGCTTTCGTCTTTCCCGGCCAGGGCAGCCAGGCCGTCGGCATGGGCCGCGAACTGGCCGAGCGGTTCGCCATAGCACGCGACACCTTCGCCGAAGTGGATGAGGCCCTGGGCCAGAAGCTCTCCGCCCTGATGTTCGAGGGGCCGGGTGATGAACTGACCCTGACGGAGAACGCCCAGCCGGCCCTGATGGCGGTTTCGGTCGCCGTGACTCGTGTGCTTCAGGCCGAGAAGGGACTGGACCTGTCGGGGGCCGCCTTCGTGGCCGGCCACAGCCTGGGTGAATATTCCGCGCTGTGCGCGGCTGGCGCCATCAGCCTTTCCGACACCGCGCGCCTGCTGAAGCTGCGTGGCCAGTCCATGCAGAAGGCGGTTCCTGTCGGCATGGGCGCCATGGCGGCCATCCTTGGCGCCGATCTGGAAGCCGCACGCGAGATCGCGGCGGAAGCGGCGCAGGGCCAGGTCTGCACGGCGGCCAATGACAACGCCCCTGGCCAGGTGGTCGTCTCCGGGCATAAGGAGGCGGTGGAGCGCGCCATCAGGATCGCGGCCGAGCGCGGGTTCAAGCGCGCCATGCTGCTTCCCGTGTCCGCCCCCTTCCATTGTCCCCTGATGCAGCCGGCAGCCGACGCCATGGCCGCGGCGCTGGCCGGCACCGTCATCCGGTCGCCGGCGGCCCCGCTGGTCGCCAATGTCACGGCCACTGCCGTGACGGACCCGGACATGATCCGCCGCCTGCTGGTGGAGCAGGTGACCGGCGCCGTCCGCTGGCGGGAAAGCGTGCTCTATATGAAAGGGCAGGGTGTGACCGAACTGGTGGAGCTGGGGGCCGGCAAGGTGCTGGCAGGCCTGGCCAAGCGGATCGACAAGGAACTGGTGGCCAGTTCCATCGGCGGGCCCGCCGATATCGATGCGTTCACCCTGGGCTGATCCGCTTTCTTTTTTGGGAGGTTACCATGTTCGACCTGTCCGGCAAGACGGCCCTCGTCACGGGTGCATCGGGCGGCATCGGCGCCGCCATCGCCCGCACGCTGCATGCCAGAGGTGCGAAGGTCGCGCTGCACGGCACGAAGGTGGAAGCGCTGGAAGCGCTGGCCGCCGACCTGGGCGAGCGCGCTGTCGTCGTCCCCGCCAACCTGTCCGATCCGGCACAGGTGGAGGATCTCTTCAAGAAGGCCGAGGCCGCGCTGGGCGGCACGGTGGACATCCTGGTCAACAATGCCGGCCTGACGCGCGATGGCCTGATCCTGCGCATGAAGGACGAGGATTGGGACAGTGTCATCAATGTCAACCTGACGGCCGGTTTCCGTCTGGCGCGCGCCGCCGTGAAGGGCATGATGAAGCGCCGCTGGGGCCGTATCATCGGCATTACCTCCGTCGTGGGTGTCACGGGCAATCCCGGACAGGTCAATTATGCGGCCAGCAAGGCCGGCATGATCGGCATGTCGAAGGCGCTGGCCCAGGAGGTGGCGACGCGGGGCATCACGGTGAACGCCGTGGCGCCCGGCATGATTGCCACGGCCATGACCGACGTTCTGAACGACGCGCAGAAGGAGGCGATGAACAGCCGCATTCCCGCCGGCCGACTGGGCACGCCCGACGATATTGCCGCCGCCGTCCTCTATCTGGCTTCCAACGAGGCGGCCTATGTCACGGGTCAGACGCTGCATGTGAATGGCGGCATGGCCATGATCTGATGCAGGCCCAGCGCGCCCCCTTGTGCGGGGTCGCCGGCGTCGATGCTTGCTGAGTGCTGGTCAGGGCGCGCGGTTCATGTTAAGTGACGACGCTTTCCTGACCGGCATCGCGGGGGCCGGGCCAAGGAATCCGCTTGTTCTGGACCCCGCAAGAGCCCTAAACAACCAGCCCTGGGCTGGTCCCACCGGAAGATCCTGAAAGGTCAAATAAATGAGCGATGTTGCTGAACGCGTGAAGAAGATCGTTGTCGAGCACCTGGGCGTCGAAGAGGCCAAGGTCACCGATACCGCCAGCTTCATCGACGATCTGGGCGCTGACAGCCTGGACACCGTCGAACTGGTCATGGCGTTCGAGGAAGAGTTCGGCATCGAGATTCCGGACGACGCCGCCGAGAAGATCCTGACCGTCAAGGACGCCATCGACTTCATCAGCTCCAAGAGCTGATTTCCAAGGGTGGGTGATGGGCCCGGGGCCGGCTTGCCGCCGTCCCCGGGTCTGGCAATGCCGATTGCCGATCCCCATTTCCTGTTGGGCCGGTCGCTGGCCGATGCCCCTTTCCGTTTCCACTTTTGCAGGTCGGATACATGCGCCGCGTCGTCATCACCGGTCTTGGTCTCGTGACCCCGCTCGGGGTTGGGGTGCAAACCAACTGGGACCGCCTGATCAAGGGTCAGTCCGGCATCCGTACCATCCAGGGCTTCGACGTCTCCGATCTTCCCTGCAAGATCGCGGGCCAGGTGCCGCGTGGCGATGGCAGCGATGGAACGCTGAACCTCGATCTCTTCATTCCGCCCAAGGAACAGAAGAAGATGGACGACTTCATCATGTTCGCCATCGCGGCGGCCGATGAAGCCATCAAGGACAGCGGCTGGAAGCCATCCAACGACGAGGAATTCGAGCGCACGGGCGTTTCCGTGGGCTCCGGCATCGGCGGTCTGCCCGGCATCTACGAGACATCGCTGGTGCTGGCCGAGAAGGGGCCGCGCCGCGTCTCGCCCTTCTTCATCCCGTCCTGCCTGATCAATCTGGCGTCGGGCCATATTTCCATCAATCACGGCTACAAGGGTCCGAACCACGCCGTGGTGACCGCCTGCTCCACGGGGGCCCATTCCATCGGCGACGCCGCGCGCATGATCGCGCTGGATGATGCCGACGTGATGATCGCGGGTGGGGCGGAGGGCGCCTGCAGCCGCCTGGGTATCGCCGGCTTCGCCGCGGCCCGCGCGCTGTCCACGGGCTTCAACGATACGCCCGAACAGGCCAGCCGCCCTTACGACAAGGGTCGCGATGGCTTCGTCATGGGCGAGGGCGCCGGCGTTGTCGTGCTGGAGGAACTGGAGCACGCCAAGGCGCGCGGTGCCAAGATCTATGCCGAAGTTGTCGGCTATGGCCTTTCCGGCGATGCCTACCACATCACCTCCCCGTCGGAGGATGGCAATGGCGGCTTCCGGTCCATGCGCATGGCCATGAAGCGGGCCGGCCTGAACCCGGGTGATGTGGACTACATCAATGCCCACGGCACCTCCACCCCGCTGGGCGACCTGATCGAACTGGGCGCCGTGAAGCGCCTGTTCGGCGGTGATCTGGCCGGCGCTTCCATGTCATCGACCAAGTCGGCCATCGGCCATCTGCTGGGTGCAGCCGGCGCTGTGGAGGCGATCTATTCGGTCCTGTCCATCCGCGACCAGATCGTGCCGCCCACCTTGAACCTGGAAAACCCCGATGAGGGGACGGAGGGTGCCGATCTGGTGCCGAAGCAGGCCAGGGAGCGCAAGGTGCGCGCCGCCCTGTCCAACAGCTTCGGCTTTGGCGGCACCAACGCTTCGCTGGTCTTCAAGGCTGTGTCCTGATCTGCGCGTGAGCGGGCAGCCGGAAAACACGACCAAACAGCGCCGCCGTTGGCTCTGGCTGACAGCGGCGCTGTTTTTGGGTCTGGTCGCGGCGGGGGCCGCGGCGGCATGGATCGGCTGGCAGCGATATGCCGGACCGGGACCACTGGCGACCGATACGGTGCTGATCATCCCGCGCGGCACCGGTGTGCAGGGGATTGCCCGCACTTTGGCCGATGGCGGCGTGACCCGGCACGAATGGGACATGCTGGTCGCCGTCCGGCTGCGGGGCGATGGTGCCCGCCTGCGCGCCGGGGAATATCGTTTTGCGGCGGGGATCAGCCTGGAACAGGCCATCGACCTGGTCATCAGCGGCAAGACCGTCATCCATCGCGTGACGGTGCCGGAGGGCCTGACAAGCTGGCAGATCGTGGAACTGCTGAAGGCCCAGCCCGCCATGGCCGGGGAGGTGACGACGATTCCGGCCGACGGCACCTTGTTGCCGGAGACCTATCATTTCCTGCGCGACGATGCGCGTTCAGCGGTTCTGGCTCGCATGGGTGCGGATATGACTCAGGTTCTGGAACGGCTCTGGGCCGAACGGGCGCCCGACCTGCCCCTGAAAACACCGGCAGAGGCCGTGATCCTGGCATCCATCGTGGAGAAGGAAACCGGCGTGGCGGCAGAGCGGCCACGTGTGGCGGGTGTGTTCATCAATCGCCTGCGGCTGGGCATGCGGCTGCAATCGGACCCGACCATCATCTATGCCCTGTCGGACGCCCGCGGGCAGATCGACCGTGACCTGACCCGGGCCGACTGGCGACTGGAATCGCCCTACAACACCTATATGGTCGATGGATTGCCCCCCGGCCCCATCGCCAATCCCGGCCTGCTGTCGCTGCGGGCCGTTCTGCAGCCGGAAAGCCACAAGTATCTCTATTTCGTGGCCGACGGCACGGGTGGCCATGCCTTTGCGGAGACGCTGGAACAGCATAATCGCAATGTCGTGAACTGGCGGCGGGTGCGGGACGGCGGTTGAGGTGATCGGGCTACGGTTGCAGGCGTTTGCCACAGCCGTTCGCCTTGACGGCGGGAAAGGGTATCAGCCCCGGCATCCCGGCGGCGGGCGGGTGCCGGCAGCGCGGTGTAAAGACCGTCCATCACCGGTTCAGGCGGCAATGGATCGTTCGCCCCACCACCAGACAGAGTCGGAGCAGAACCGGGCCGCCATGCGCCGCACATAGGGGCCGAATGCGCCATGGGCCTCGACCATCTGGTGTAGCGGTGTATCGGATGGCCGTGCGGAGAGGCAGGCCAGCATGGCGAAGGTGATGGCATCGACGCCTGTGGGATAGAACCCCATCATGAAGGGATGGTCGCCCAGCAGCACGGAAAGGGCTGAAAGCGAACGGCCGGCCTGTTCCAGCCGTTCGGCTCCGTCCTGCGGGGCTGCGTCATGGGTGGGCATATTGGCTGCGAGGGGGCCGCGCACGCCCTTGGTGTTGGCATTGATGTCCGGCGACCGGGGCGCATACGCCATCAACCGGCCGAGATGATCTTCCAGCATCCGTTCGATGGACCAGGCGTTTGCCCTCTCCCGCACAGACAGCCCCTTGTCCAGGTCGATGCCATAGGTGCGTTCCACATGGTCGCGGATCAGGGTGCTGCCGGCCACGATTTCCCCGTCATCCTCTATGAATGGCAGCCTGTGCCCGGGTGGTGTGTCCGGCCCCCCCACCAGCCTTTCATAGGCCAGACCGGCCATGCGCAGTTGCACTTCAACCTTCAGAAGAACGGGGTCGGGCTCCGCAAGGCCCGGGGTGGGAGCGGGGGCATGCAGCTTGATCATCGTCTGTCCCGTCACGGCATCGCAGTTGACGGGTATCGTTTACACCCTGCCTGTTGCCACCCTACTGTCAGCAGCGTTGCAAACAGGGGGATAGGTGATGCGTCGCGCCGACCGGTTGTTCCAGATCATTCAAATCCTGCGGCGGGCGTCCCGTCCGGTGACGGCTGAAATCATTGCGACGGAACTGGAAATATCGAGGCGTTCCATTTACCGCGATATCGCCACCCTGATCGGGCAGCGGGTGCCGATCCGTGGGGAGGCTGGCATCGGCTATATGCTGGAAGGCGGCTTCGACATGCCGCCCCTGATGCTGACACCCGATGAGATTGAAGTGGCGATGCTGGGCGCGCAATGGGTGGCGCGGCAGGGCGATCCCGTGCTGGTCCGTGCCGCCGCCGATCTGATGGCCAAGATCGAGGCATCGGTGCCGGAGGACCTGCGCCCCGTGGTGCAGCGGCCGGCCGGTGTGGCCCCGCCGCGCCTGCGTGCCGTGGAGGACAGCATCGACATGGTTGCCCTGCGGGCCGCCATCCATGCCGGGCACAGGCTGCATCTGACCTATCGGGATGAGCAGGGCCGGGAGACGGTGCGCACCATATGGCCGGTGCTGATCGTTTACTTCGACAATGCCCGGACGCTGGCGGCCTGGTGTGAAATGCGGCGGGATTTTCGCCATTTCCGCACAGACCGGGTCGTTCGAGCCGAATTCACGGGTGAACGCTATCCCGAGCGGACCCCGGCCCTACGGGCGCGATGGAGACGGAGCTGGCAGCAGAGTGCCGAAGAATGATGCTCCCCTTTCCATGAGAGCTGTTTCCGGCCAACCGAAAACCGCTCTCATGGAAAGAGGTCGTCCACGGCAGATTGCGACAGGGCCGCTGTGCCCATGCCGCCATCATCCTCATCATCCACCGGCTTTCTTGCCGCTGGGGCGGGTTTGGGCGGCGGTGGCGGGGTGGGGGACGGCGCCGGCTCCGTCGATGCCACAGGCTGCGGGGCCAGCGGATCGCCCCCTTCGGCCCTTACGGCGGCGGCACCGGCCAGCAGCATGTCCACCGCATCCTGATTGATGGCACCGCGCAGCGGCGGGCCATGCATCAGGTGGGCATCCGGGCGGGTGTCCTTGGGTTCATCGGCCAGGGCCGCGGCCATTTCCTCGGCGTCCAGCCCCTCCAGCCCCCAGATCTGGATCATCGCATGCACGCGCCGTTCGATATAGCGCAGGGTGTTCACCACCTTGGTCATGCGCTGGCCCGTGATGTCCTGGAACGAGCAGGCCGTCATGATCTCCGTCACCTCGTTATCGAGGATCTGGGCCAGATCGGGATGGTCCTTGCGCAGCCGGTCGGCAACCGACTGGATACGTTCCGATCCGTTCAGGATTTCCGTGGTCGCATGCTCGGTGGATTGCAGGATGGCGTCCAGTTCCTCCGTCGCGCGCATGATGCGATCGGCGGAGGGGTCATCCGGCTTCAATGCGGCGATTTCCCGCCGGGTTTCCGCGATATGCGACGACAGGTCCTGCAGCTCGCGCCGCAGAACCTTGATGTGGGACCGGGGATCGATCTCCGGATGGTCGCGATGTTCACGGATCAGGCGGCGGACATCATCCACCGCCACCACGCGGTTGCGCCTGTCCCGCGCACGCAGGAAGGCACGCCCGCGCGGACTCGACATGAGCGCGTCCTCGATCTCGTCGTAATCTTGGTCGGACAGATCGAAGATCGGTTCAGACACGGCCGATCAACCCAGCGCGCCCAGGACGCTCTCGATCTTTTTCTTCAGCGTGTCCGCGTTGAACGGCTTGACGATATAGTTGTTCACGCCGGCTTCCTTGGCCGCGATGACGTTTTCCGTCTTCAACTCGGCGGTGACCATGATGAAGGGCGTGGCCTTCAGGCGCACGTCGGCGCGCACTTCCTTCAGAAGCTGCAGGCCGGTCATCGGCTCCATGTTCCAGTCAGAAATCACCAGACCGAAGGGTGCGGCGCGCAACTTGGCCAAGGCTTCGGCGCCATCGGCGGCTTCCTCGATCTTCGTGAACCCGATCTGGGTGAGCAGGTTCCTGATGATACGCCGCATCGTCGCGTAATCGTCGACAACCAGCACCTGAATGTTCAAGGACACTGCGGAACCCCCACCTGAACGTGTTGCACCAAAAGACAATGTCTAAAAAGCCGGACATTTCGGGCATATTACCCCGTCCAGGCCGGTAACTCTTCCAAAACTACCCGATAGGCAAAGGCAAGCCAATCGGGAATGGTCGAGCATGGCTACTGGCCCGCACTTTGGTTGGCGCCCCGTGGCTTGTCAAGCCGTGGCGGGCGGGCCGGGGCGCAACTTTTCCGACTTTCTATCCCTCTGCACTGCGCAACAGCGAAAGAAGCCCGCTGGTGATGGGATAGCGGCGGTCGCGCCCGAAGCTGCGGGAGGTGATCTTCACGCCCGGCGGGGCCTGCCGCCGCTTGTATTCGGCGCGGTCGAGCATCCGCCACACGCGGTTGACCGTGGCGGCATCGTGCCCGCGGGCCACGATTTCCGCCAGTGACAGGTCGCGCTCGACCAGGCATTCCAGGATATCGTCCAGCACCTCGTATTCCGGCAGCGTGTCCTGGTCCTTCTGGTCGGGTTTCAATTCCGCCGTGGGGGCCTTGGTGATGATACGCTCGGGAATGACCCGGCCCGCCGGCCCCAGGGCGCCTTCCGGCCGGTTGCCGTTTCGCCAGTGCGAAAGGCGGTAGACGGTTGTCTTGTACACGTCCTTCAACACGGAATAGCCGCCGCACATGTCGCCATAGAGCGTGGCATAGCCCACCGACATTTCCGACTTGTTGCCTGTGGAAAGAACCATGCCGCCGAACTTGTTGGAGAGTGCCATCAGCGTCACGCCGCGTGACCGGCTTTGCAGGTTCTCCTCCGTGATGTCGGGTTGCCGGCCGGCGAAGGCCGGTGCCAGCATGGTGGCGAATGCCGCCATCGCAGGCTGGATGGAGATGGTGTCGATGCGGCAGCCGAGCAGCCCGGCGCATTCCGCGGCGTCGTCAAGGCTTTCCTGGCTGGTATAGGGGCTGGGCATCATGACGCAATGCACCTGCGCCGGTCCCAGTGCATCGACGGCGACGGCGGCGGAGATGGCCGAGTCGATGCCGCCGGACATGCCCAGGATCACGCCGGGGAAGCGGTTCTTGCGCACATAGTCGCGCAGGCCCAGCACCATGGCGCCATAGATGGCACCCAGCGCGTCGGGCGGCGGCGTCATGTCGGGCGATGAGCCCTTCCAGCCTTCTTCCGTGCGGACCCACCGGGTGAGGCCAAGGGCCGGCGCGAAGGCCGGGAGCTGGGCCACCAGCGACCGGTCGGCGTTCAGCACGAAGGAGGCACCGTCGAACACCAGTTCATCCTGGCCGCCCACCTGATTAAGATAGATCAGCGGCAGTCCCGTTTCCACTACCCTTGCCACGGCCAGGTCCAGACGGCGGTTGACCTTGTCGATCTCGAACGGGCTGCCATTGGGGACGACCAGAATCTCGGCCCCGGTTTCGGCCAGGGTCTCGGCGACGTCCGGGGTCCACATATCCTCGCAGACCAGCACGCCCAGCCGCACGCCGCGGAAATTCACAGGGCCGGGCAGGGGGCCGGCGGCGAATACCCGCTTTTCGTCGAACGGACCGTAATTGGGCAGGTCATGCTTCAGCCGCACGGCCGCGATGACGCCGCCATCCAGCAGCAGCGCGGCATTGTGACGCTTGCCATCCACGCGCCAGGGCGCGCCGACCAGCAGGGCCGGACCGCCATCCGCCGTCTGTGCCGCCAAGCCGCGCACCGTCTCTTCCACCTTGTCCAGGAAGAACGGCTTCAGCACCAGATCTTCGGGTGGATAGCCGCAGACCGACAGTTCGGGAAAGACGACCAGGTCCGCGCCCGCCGCCGCCGCGTCCGCCCGCGCGGCGCGGATCAGGGCGGCATTGTCATCCAGCATGCCGACCGTGGGGTTGATCTGGGCCAGCGCGATGGTCAATTGATCGGTCATGTCATCTTCGTCCTGCGGCATGGCCGGCGGCGGGGCCGGTCGGCTTCCTTATTCTCTTGTTGAGCATAAGGGGTCAAGCCCGGCTGCGGCGGGGGACGGCATGGCCGCCCTGCTTGCTCCGGCTTGCCCCGCCGGGTGCTGGCCGGCTATTTTCGATGAAACAGGCTGGAGGCCCATCATGCCATCCCTTTCGTCCATGCTGCTGACGGCCCTGGTGACGTGTCTGGCGGTTGTGCTGCCGGCAGGGGCCGATCCGCTGCCCGCCCCGATGGCGGCCTTCTCCGCCAGCCAGGATCTGCAGGTCGACGGGGTGGCGCTGTCGGCGCGGCTGTTCCATGACAAGGGGAGGGAGCGGCGTGAAAGCCGGGTGGATGGCATGAACAACCTGCTGATCGTGCGGCCCGACCTGGACGAGGCCGTGGTGATCCAGCCCGAAAGCCGCATGGCCATGAAACTGTCCCTGACTGATCCGGAAGTGGGTATCGTCCCCAGCATTCTCGCCCGGCTTTCGGGAGAACCGGAGGGAACGGAGACCGTGGCGGGGGAGAAGGTCACCCGTTACCGTGTCCAGGACATGACGCCCGATGGCGGTGGCTTCGACGGCCGGGTGTGGGCGACGCCTGACGGCATCTATGTGAAGCTGGACGGGCGGACCGGGGATGGCGGTGTCGCCGCCATCTCCATGCAATTGTCGGAGATCCGGCGTGGTCCGCAGGACCCGGCCCTGTTCGAGGTGCCGGGCGATCTGATCATGATGACGCTGGACCCGCCGGAAGGGCGCGTGCCCCCGGCGTTCCAGGACGAGCGGAAGGGAAGTGCCACGCCATGATCATGCGGCGCCGTCACCTGCTGGGCCTTATGGTCCTGCCGTTGCTGCAAGTGGCCCCGGCGCGTGCCCTGACGCCGGCGGAGCAGGCATTCCTGGACCGGCTTTCGGGCCAGGGGGGATGGCGGGCGGTGCCGCAGGGGCCGACCCTGTACCGCATCGTCAAATCCGGCCCCGCCGCGGGCGTGCCGCCGCGTCTGATCGACACGGCCCGGATGCATTACCAGGGGCGCCTGGAGGATGGCACGGTCTTCGAGGATACGCGCGCCCAGGGCCGGCCCGCCGCCCTGCAATTGACGCGGGTGATCGCCGGCTGGAAGCAGGTGCTGCCGCTGATGCGGCCGGGCGATGTCTGGGAACTGGCGGTGCCTGCCAGCGCAGGCTATGGCGCTGCGGTATCGGCCAGCGGCAAGGTGCCGGCCGGTTCCAACCTTTTCTTCACCATCGAACTGCTGTCGGTGACACGCTTGAAACTGTCGAGCGAGCTTTGATGGCCCGGAGGGGGTGACCCGGGGCGCCATCCGTGCTAACCCGCTAGCAGTTCGTTGCCTGATGCGGAGTCCTGACATGACCGATCGTTCCGTGACCCTGGCGTCCCTGTTCGCCCTGGCGCTGGCCTTGGCTGCCCCGGCAGCCCTGGCGCAGGCGACCGGGCCGGTGCCGCCGCCGGCCGGCGGTTCGGTGGAGGACGTGCTGTCCATGCCGCGCATCGATCCGCAAACCCAGTATCTTTCCGACAATCTGAAGAAGCCCGGCTGGCGCGTGACCCCCAGCGGTCTGCAATACCGCGTCATCCGCGCGGCGGACGGCAATGCCCTGCGTCCCACCCTGTCGGACGAGGTGACCGTGCATTACCGGGGCGTTCTGATCGACGGCAAGGAATTCGACAGTTCCTATGCCCGTGGGCGGCCGGCCAGCCTGCCGCTGGGGCGCGTCGTCCGCGGCTGGCAGGAGGCGTTGCCCATGATGCGCGTGGGCGAACAGTGGGAACTGGCCATTCCCGGCAATCTGGGCTACGGCGCCCGCGGCCAGCCCGATGGCGGCATCCCGCCCAATGCGACGCTGCTGTTCACCATTGAACTGCTCGGCATCCGGAAGCCGAACAATACAAACCTGCTGGCCAAGCCCGGCACCGTTCGTTGATGCGACCCCGCGCCCCTGAAAAATGCGTGCCCCATGCGGGGCACGTTTTGTGGTATGGATGCGCCCGGGCGTTGGAGCGCCTGCGACAAGCTGTGCGACGCGGAACCCGATGACCGACCAATTGATGTTGAAGGAGAAACTCGCGACTCTGAAAACAGAGCATCGCGACATGGATGATGTCATCCAGCGGCTGACGGAGCAGTTGCCCGTCGATCAACTCCAGATTCAACGCCTGAAAAAGCGCAAATTGCTGCTGAAGGACATGATCGCCCGGCTGGAAAGCCAGCTTGTACCCGATATCATCGCGTAGAAGCGATTGCGGCGCGGTTTCTGCTGCTGCGTTCATGCAAAACCCCGGTGATCGGTATCCGATCACCGGGGTTTTGCATGAAAAGACCGTGACCTCCGGAATGCCGCGCGTAGCGCGTCTGTATCCGATCGCTCAATGCTTGGCGGTTCGCAACCCGGCGCGCAAGATACCCCCGGCGGGATGTGCCCGCCGGGGGTGCGCTTTACTCTCCGGGTTCTTCGTGCATCTGCTCGGGCTGGACATTCTGGTCGTCATGGCCGGTATGGTCATGCGCCAGCGGGGGCTGCTGGTAACGACCGCTGTGGCTGCGCTGGATGCTGGGGGCAAGGTCCTGCAATTCCAGGAAATTGTCGGCCTGACGCCGCAGTTCGTCCGCGACCATGGGCGGGGCCGAACGAACGGTGCTGATCACGGTCACGCGCACGCCCTTGCGCTGCACCGCTTCCACAAGGCGACGGAAGTCGCCATCGCCGGAGAACAGCAGGATGTGGTCGACATGGTCCGCCATCTCCATCACGTCGATGGCGAGTTCGATATCCATGTTGCCTTTGATCTTGCGCCGGCCCGATGCGTCGGTGAATTCCTTGGTCGGCTTCGTGACCATCGTGTAGCCGTTATAGTCCAGCCAGTCGACCAGCGGACGGATCGGCGAATATTCCTGATCTTCGACCAGTGCCGTATAATAAAAAGCGCGGATCAACCGGCCTTCTGCTGCAAACAACTCCAAAAGACGCTTGTAATCAATATCGAATCCCAGGGATCGGGCGGCGGCGTAAAGGTTGGCCCCATCAATGAACATGGCCAGCCGTTCCTGTTGATAAAATATCTTTCGTGCCATTCGATCCTCTTAAGAATTGAGTTGGAAAAATCTACTTTCCGGCCGCAATTTTCACATGCACCACTTCGGCCGGACGAAGAGGTTTATGGTCGGTCCTCTTGGCCCCGTCAAGGGAGCCAGAAGCACGCGGCAGGTGACGAACGATTTCCGGCACGGTATGCCATAGCCTGTTCGGCAGCAAGTGCCGTCATTCGCCATCCCCCAAGTAAATGGCCGGCGATGGCCCTTATTTCCAGGTAAGGCCGGTGATTCTGATTGCGATTGGCTCGAATTTGGCGTCTGAGGCCCTGGGGACGCCGGCACAAATATGCACCCGCGCGCTGGCCCGGCTGAATTCCGGCGATGTACGGGTGACGGCCGTGTCGGCCTTTTACGAGACGGCGCCCGTGCCGGCTTCCGATCAGCCCTGGTTCGTCAACGCCGTCGCCAGGGTGGAGACCGGGTTGTCCCCCGCCGCCTTGCTGTCGCGACTCCATGAGGTGGAAAAAGAGTTCGGCCGCATGCGTCGGCAGTTGAACGAGGCGCGGGTGCTGGACCTTGATTTGCTGGACTACAAGGGCATGTTCCAGGAAGGGCCGCCCATCCTGCCGCATCCGCGTATGGGCGAGCGCGCCTTTGTACTGTATCCGTTGCGCGACGTCGCACCGCATTGGCGCCATCCCGTGCATGGCGCTACGGTATCCGACTTGATCGGGGCGCTGACGCCGGGGCAGGGCATCCGGCCGCTGGCCGGATCGGTGCCCCGCCTGTCGGGTCTGGAATGACGTGGGCGCGGGTGGGCATTCTTGCAATGTTCCGGTCTGCTCCTTATAGATAAAGGCTTGTCCGTCGCTGGAGTATATGTCGAATGGCCCGCGTAACCGTTGAAGATTGCGTCCTGAAGGTCCCGAACCGTTTCGAGCTGGTGATGATGGCGGCCCAGCGCGCCCGCGACATCGCTTCCGGTTCGCCGCTGTCCATCGATCGGGACAATGACAAGAACCCCGTCGTCGCCCTGCGCGAGATCGCGGATGAGACGGTCGCCCTGGACGGTCTGAAGAACAGCCTGATCAAGGGCCACCAGCGCGTGCCGGAGCAGGACGAGCCCGAGGAGGAGATCGTTGAGCTGATGGCCGGCGAGGCGTCCTGGGCCCAGGACGCCGCCCGTGCGGAGGCCGAGGACGAACTGGGCGGCGATATGGATTTCGCCGAGGGTGAGGTCGGCGGCGCCGATCTGGCCGACGAGGATATCTGAGCCGACGGAAGTAAAAAAATGTCAGGGCCGTGCTGGCGTGGGAAGACGCGGAAGGGCGGTGTAGAATGAGCCGCCAGGCCAAGATCATTCGCCAGTATGAGTTGGTTGAGCGCGTCATGGGGTATGACCCCAATGCCGAAGAGGAAGCGCTCAACCGCGCCTATGTCTTCACCATGAAGGCACATGGTTCGCAGACGCGGGCCAGTGGCGATCCCTATTACATGCACCCGATCTGGGTGGCATGGCTGTTGACGGAGTTGAAGCTCGACGCCAACAGCATCATCACGGCCTTGCTGCATGATACGGTGGAAGACACGCTGACGACGCTGGAGGAAATCCAGCGTCTGTTCGGCGCGGAGGTCGCGCGTCTGGTCGATGGCGTGACCAAGCTGTCGCGGATCGAGCTGCAGAATATCGGGGAGCAGAGCGAAAGCACCAAGCAGGCGGAGAATTTCCGCAAGCTGGTGCTGGCCATGTCGGAGGATATCCGGGTCCTGCTGGTGAAGCTGGCGGATCGTCTCCACAATATGAGCACCATTGAGTTCCTGAAGCCGGAGAAGCGCCGCCGCATCGCGCGTGAGACGCTTGAAATCTATGTTCCTCTGGCTGAGCGTATCGGTATCCAGCGCTGGAAGGACGAGCTGGAGGATCTGGCGTTCAAGGAATTGAATCCTGACGCCTATGAGAGCATCCGCATCCGCCTGGACGATCTGCAATCCACGGGCAAGGCCCGCGTGGACCGCATCATCGAGGAATTGGACAAGACGGTCCGTTTCGGCAACGAGTTGGCCGTTCCCAATGCGGAGACCTATGGGCGCCTGAAATCGCCCTATTCGATCTGGCGCAAGATGCACGCCAAGAACGTCGCGTTCGAGCAATTGTCCGACGTGATGGCCTTCCGCATCGTCGTCGATACGCTGGGCGAATGCTATCAGGCGCTGGGCATCATCCATGCCCGGTACCCCGTGGTGCCGGGCCGGTTCAAGGACTATATCTCCACGCCCAAGCCCAACGGCTACCAGTCGATCCACACCACCGTCATCGGCCCCGAGAAGCAGCGCATCGAGGTGCAGATCCGCACCCGCGACATGCATGAGGTGGCCGACATGGGCGTGGCCGCCCATTGGTCCTACAAGCAGGGATCGCCCGCCGGCCAGCCCAAGACGGAGGGCAGGCAATATCGGTGGCTGCGCGAATTGCTGGACATCCTGGAACATGCCGGCCGGCCCGAGGAGTTCCTGGAACATACCAAACTGGAACTGTTCCAGGATCAGGTCTTCTGCTTCACGCCCAAGGGGGATCTGATCGCCCTGCCGCGCGGCGCCACGCCTGTTGATTTCGCCTATGCCGTCCACAGCCAGGTGGGTGACACCTGCGTGGGGGCGAAGATCAACGGCCGCATGCAGCCCCTGCGCACCCACCTGCAGAACGGTGATCAGGTGGAGGTGCTGACCTCCAAGAACCAGTCGCCGTCGCCGGATTGGGAAAATTTCGTCATCACGGGCAAGGCGCGGGCCCGTATCCGCCGCTTTGTCCGCACCCAGCAGCGGGGTGAGCATATCAAGCTCGGCCGCGGGCTGATGGAACGGGTCTTCCGCCAGGAAGGCTACGAATATTCCGAAAAGGCCTTCGAAGGTGTGCTGAAGATCTATCAGCAGCCGTCGGTGGATGATCTTCTGGCCGCCGTCGGTGCCGGCACGACGGGTGTGCGCGACGTCTTCAATTCCATCTTCCCCGGTCACCGTTACACGCCCAGCGCGGCGACGGCGGACGAGAAGGTGGTGGCTTCCATCAACACCAAGGCCAAGCCGGCGCGTAAAGCCAGCGGTGCGCCGCTGGCCATCCGGGGGCTGATCCCGGGCATGGCGGTGCATTATGCCCGTTGTTGCCACCCGATCGTGGGGGACCGCATCGTGGGCATCGTCACCACGGGCAAGGGTGTGACGATCCATACGATCGATTGCGAGACACTGGAGAGCTTCCACGACAGTCCGGAACGCTGGATCGATGTGTCCTGGGACCCGGATGCCGACGCGCCCGACGATCTGGTTGGCCGTCTGTCGGTGGTGGTTGCGAACGAGACGGGGGCGCTGGGCACCCTGTCCACGGTGATCGGCAAGAATGGCGGCAACATCACCAACCTGAAGATCACCAACCGCACCAGCGACTATTTCGAGATGTTGATCGATGTGGACGTCAAGGACGTGAAGCACCTCACCAACATCATGGCGGCATTGCGGGCCACACCCGTGATCCATTCGGTCGAACGCGGCCGCTGACATCCCTATATAGGGGGCGGCAAAAGGAACCGGGACCGTAAACATGTTCAGGCGGCGCGTACCATTGACACCAGCGATGCGGCTGCGTCGGCTGGTCTGGCCGTCCATGGGACTGGCACGGTCGGGCCGCTATGTCGTCCATCGCGTGGGGCGCATCGAGGGCACGCCGCATGCCATCGCGCTGGGGCTGGCCTTTGGTGCCGCGGTCTCCATGACACCGCTGATTGGTCTGCATTTCCTGGTGGGGTTCCTGCTGGCCTGGGTGAGCCGGGCCAGCATCATGGGGGCCATGGTCGGCACCGTGGTGGGCAATCCCTGGACATTTCCGGCCATCTGGTATGCCAGTTACCGGCTGGGCTGCGTGCTGATGGGCATCACGCCGGGGCATGAGGATCAGGCCCGCCTGACGCTGGCCTTCCTGATCAGCCATCCCTGGCAGGTGCTTATGCCCATGCTGGCCGGCGGCACCCTGATGGGGATTGCGGCCGGCCTTGCCGTCTATGCGATTGCCAAGCCCGTGATCCGGTTCTATCAGGAAAAGCGGCGGAAGCGGCGCCGTGCCGCCCGGCCGCTTCAGGTGCGTGAAGAGGGATTGCCATGATTCTGAGGCCGCTGCGCCTGGGCGTGAATATCGACCATGTGGCCACCGTGCGCAACGCACGCGGCGGCGACAATCCCGACCCGGTGCGCGCGGCCCTGCTGGCCGTGGCGGCGGGGGCCGATGGCATCACGGCCCACCTGCGGGAGGATCGTCGCCATATCCGCGACCATGATATCGAACGGCTGATGGCCGAGATCGACCGGCCCCTGAACCTGGAGATGGCGGCGACGGAGGAGATGCTGGCCATCGCCCTGCGCCATCGGCCGCACGCCGTCTGTCTGGTTCCGGAGAAGCGGGAGGAGAGGACGACGGAAGGCGGGCTGGACGTCATCGCGAACAGGGCGCATCTGGCACCCTATGTTGCCCGGCTGGCGGCGGCCGGCATCCGGGTGTCCATCTTCATCGGGGCCGACCCGGTGCAGTTGGATGCGGCCCGCGCGCTGGGTGCGCCCGTGGTTGAACTGCATACGGGGGCCTATGCCGACGCACCCGCCGGCCCGCTGCGGCAGGCGGAACTGGACCGGCTGGTGGCCGGTGCCGCCCACGCCGCGGCCATCGGCCTGGAATGTCATGCCGGTCATGGATTGACCTTCGACAATGTGGGGCCCGTGGCGGCCATCCAGTCGATCATGGAACTGAATATCGGGCATTTCATGATGGGGGAGGCGATCTTCGTCGGCCTGTCCGCCACCATCGTCGAAATGCGCGCCCGCATGGATGCCGGTCGCCGGGCGGGGGCCGCATGATCCTGGGGATCGGCAGCGATCTGGTCGATATCCGCCGTATCCAGGCCAGCCTGGACCGTTTCGGCGACCGTTTCGCCGCCCGAATCTTCACGGCTGGCGAGCGGGCGCGGGCCGATGCGGCGGGGCGCGGGCCTGTGCGTGCTGCCCTTTATGCCAAGCGGTTCGCGGCGAAGGAGGCGGCGACCAAGGCGCTGGGCACGGGTTACGCCGACGGCGTGCATTTCAAGGATATCGAGGTCGTCTCCGACGGCAAGGGCCGGCCGGCCCTGCTGCTGTCCGGCGGCGCGCGGGACCGGCTGTCCGCCCTGGTGCCGGCCGGCATGGATGCGCGCATCGATCTGTCGATGACGGATGAGCCCCCCTATGCCCAGGCCTTCGTCGTCATCTCCGCCATTGCCCAGCCACCGGCCTGACCGCCCATGGAACAGCCTCGCCGCCCGCAGGACGAAGTATTGCCGCCACTGGTGGAAACCAAGCCGCATGCCGTCGGCGGCTGGGGGGAAAGCGTGCGCTTCATGCTGATCTGCGTGCTGGTCGTCCTGGGGTTTCGGACCTTGGCGGTGGAGGCGTTCAACATTCCCACGGGATCGATGGTGCCGACCCTGCTGGTGGGGGACTATCTGTTCGTGAACAAGGCGGCCTATGGCTACAGCCGCTATTCCCTGCCGGAATTCCTGCGCTTCGGGGATGATGCGCCGGCCGTGACGGCCGACTGCCAGGGGGCGCCGGGCCGTCTGTTCGGCCGTTTGCCCGAACGCGGCGACGTGGCCGTATTCAAGCTGCCCAAGGATACCTCGATCGACTATATCAAGCGCATCGTGGGCCTGCCCTGCGACCGCGTGCAGATGATCGGCGGCGCATTGTACATCAATGGCGAGATGGTGGCCCGCATCCGCGCGCCCGATTATGTTCTGCATGAAGGGTTCGGCGGCGCGTTCACGGCCCCGCAATATATCGAGACGCTGCCCGGCGGCCGCCAGCATCCCGTGATCGAGATGTCGGGCGATTTCGGGCCACTGGACAATACGCCCGTCTTCAACGTACCGCCGGGCCATGTGTTCGGTATCGGCGACAGCCGCGACAATTCGCAGGACAGCCGTGTACCGGACGTCGTGGGCTTCATCCCGGTGGAAAATCTCGTGGGCCGGGCCACCTACATCTTTTTGTCGGTGCGGGAAGAGGAGAGCCTGTGGCGCTTCTGGCGCTGGGGCCAGGCGATCCGCACCGAACGGTTCTGGGAAAGGGTTCAATGATGGATGCCGGGCTTGATGCGCTTCAGGATATCCTGGGCCACCGGTTCGCCGATCAGGCGCGGCTGGTGGAAGCGCTGACGCATCCATCGGTGGGCGGTGTCAACCGCCGCGCCGTGGGCAAGGGGTATGAGCGGCTGGAGTTCCTGGGCGACCGCGTGCTGGGCCTGATCGTGGCCGAATGGCTGCTGGAACGGTTTCCCAAGGAGCAGGAAGGGGCGCTGGCCCGCCGCCTGACGGCGCTGGTCCGGGCAGAGGCGCTGGTGGTGGTGGCGGGGCGCATCGGGCTCGGCCGGTTCCTGCGCCTGGCGCCTGGCGAACAGGCGGGCGATGTGAAGCCGGCCATCCTGGCCGATGCCTGCGAGGCGGTGATCGGTGCCTTGTACCTGGATGGCGGTCTGCCGGCGGCGGCCGGCTTCATCCGCCGGCATTGGGATGCGGCGCTGGAAGGCGCGCGGGCCGCACCCCCGCAGGACCCGAAGACCGGCCTTCAGGAATGGGCGCTGGCGCGCGGACAGAAACTGCCGCTTTATAAGGATATCGGCCGCAGCGGTCCGGACCATGCGCCCGTCTTCCAAATCTCCGTGGAGGTTGAGGGCCATGAGCCGGCCATCGCTTCCGGTCCTTCCAAACGGGTGGCGGAAAAGGCTGCCGCCGAAGCCCTGCTGACCCGGATACGCAAGTCATGACCGATCCCGACGATATCGTTTCCCGCTTTCTCGCGGGCCAGGACACCGATGGCGACGCCCCCGCCCGCCCCGCACCGGTCCATCCGCGCTGCGGCTTCGTGGCGCTGGTCGGTGCGCCCAATGCGGGCAAGTCCACGCTGCTGAACGCGCTGGTCGGCACCAAGGTTTCCATCGTCAGCCCCAAGGTGCAGACCACGCGCTCGCGCGTGCTGGGCATCGGCATGGTGGCCGACAGCCAGATCCTTTATGTCGACACGCCCGGCATCTTCACCCCGAAGAAGCGGTTGGAACGTGCCATGGTGGCCGCCGCATGGCAGGGGGCGACCGATGCCGACCAGGTGGCCGTACTGTTCGATGCCAGCCAGCGCCGCATCGATGACGACACGCGCGGCATCGTTGACCGCCTGAAGGACGCCGGGCGCCAGGCCGTGCTGGTGCTGAACAAGATCGACCTGATCAAGCGGGAGCGCCTTCTGGCGCTGGCATCTGAATTCGCGGCGTTCGGCATCTTCACAGAGACCTTCATGGTGTCGGCCCTGACGGGTGACGGGCTGGACACGCTGCTGTCCTGGTTCGCGTCGTCGGTGCCGGAAGGCCCCTGGCTCTATCCGCCGGACCAGCTTTCCGACATGCCCGAGCGTCTGCTGGCCGCGGAGATCACGCGGGAGAAGCTGTTCCTCCAGCTTCACCAGGAAGTGCCCTATGCCACGACCGTGGAAACGGAAAGCTGGGAGGAGTTCGAGAACGGCTCCGTGCGAATCGCGCAGGTGATCTATGTCCAGCGCGACAGCCAGAAGGCCATCATCCTGGGCAAGGGCGGCAGCCGCATCAAGTCCATCTCCACCGCTGCCCGGGTGGAGATGCAGGATTTCCTGGGCCGTCCGGTCCATCTGGTCCTGTTCGTGAAGGTGCGGGAGAACTGGGCCGAGGAGCGCGACCAGTACGAGGCCTGGGGCCTGGACTTCAACGCCTGAGCGGTCAGGCGGCGGAAAGGGGAGAGGCCGGCGGCGGGTGCGCGCCCTGCCGCTTCCCCTCCATCTTATACCAACTTGCGATGAGTAGAACTCATCGCAAGTTGGTCCGGCGGCGACTGAGGGCGGTGATCAGAACCAATTGGTTCTGATCACCGCAAAATAGTATTATTGCCGCAATATCTTTTCCATCGGCCGGCCTTTGGCAAGCTCGTCGACCAGCTTGTCGAGGATGCGTATTTCCTTCATCAGCGGATCTTCGACATTTTCCACCCGGACACCGCAGACCACGCCTGTGACCAGATCCCGCGAAGGGTTCAGTCGCGGCGCCTGGGCGAAGAAATCCTCGAAGCTGGTTTGCCTGGCCAGTTCGGCGTCGAGTCCGGGCTGGGTGTAACCGGTCAGCCAGCAGATGATCTTATCGACCTCTGCCCTGGTGCGGCCCTTCCGTTCCGCCTTGGCGACATAGAGCGGGTGAACCTTGGCGAAACTCATCGTATAGAGGCGGTGCTTCGTCATGGGTGCGGCCTCACATGTCGGATTTGGGACCGAGGAGCGGCATCACATCGACGCTGTCGCAGGGGAAGATGGTGAAGTGCGGATGACCCTCGAACAGCCGCGCCGCCGCCTCGTGTGACGAGGCGCGCACCACGACGAAGACGGTCAACTCATTGACCACATCCGCCACGCCCTCCGGCGACGTGCGCTTGGTCGGGCCAAGTGGTCCGCCCGCATAGACGATCACGTTCCGATGCGCCTCGTCCCACGCCTTAAGGGCGGCAAGCCCCTCCTCGTCCCTGGCCCGCCTCTCCTCGCCGGACATCGCATACCAGGCCTGCCAGCGGGGGCTGGCCTTGTTGCTGGTGAAAACCGCGAGATAGGTATCGTTCGTGTTCATGGACGTGCCTCCCGGCATTGGCGCACTGGACCGGACAATGGGCCTTTCCGAGGCCCCCGGTTTCCTTTGCCGTTGAACCACTATGGAAGATGCGGGGGAAGCGGGTAAATAGGATGATGGCGCCATGAGGATGTTCAGGAGCAGGCGAACATGCATTGGTGCGTGATGTCCATGCGGTTGCCCCGCCATACCGTTTCCCTTCAGAAAAACCATCCTGACCATCGGGGCGGGCTTCCGGGTAGGGGCGGGATTGCTTATATAGGTGCGATATCCGGTTCCGACTGATCGAGCTGACGCCTGCCATGAAGCGCACCTATACCCGCAAGGAAATCCAGGACCTGCTGGGCGCGCTGGAGGGGCAGGCGCGTGAGGCGATGCGACTGGCCAAGCTGGCCGAGGACGAGGCCGCCAAGGACAGTTTCCAGACCTATAACGAATTTCGCAACAAGGTGGGGGAGTTCAAAGCGCTCTGCATTCTGATCGAAGGGCGGCTGCGCGCCGTGGATACGGCCCGTGTCGACGACCTGAAGGAGGAATATGCCCGGCTGGACACGCTGATGCTGGGGCTGCTGATCCGGGCCAGCATGCGCTTTTTCTTCGTCCTGTCGGCCAAGACCATGCTGCCGCTGGGCGCGCGGGAGATATTCATTTCCGAACTGCGCAGCCTGCACGACGCGGCGGAAAAGCTGCGTCGGCCCGAATATGCCAAGGCCATGGGCGACAAGCTGAAGGGCGACCTGGAAACGGCGGAGATGATCCTGGAAGAGATCATCGATAAGGCACCGGGCCTGTTGCAGTTCGGCTGATCTGCCCCGTCCAGGGCGAACATGCCCCTGCCTTCGCCGCCGGCCGGCCCGCCCCCGCCCCGCGGCGGTGAAGCCGGAGGCGTGACGGGCCGGGGCGATGTGGGTATGGTCAGGGGTCTGGCGGCCGGACCCCGGTGACCGTGATGCGCTTCTTGCGCCCGTCCACGGTCTCATACCCGATGCTCTGCCCCTGCGACAGGCCCAGCAGGGCACAGCCAACGGGGGTCAGGATGGAAATCCCGTCGGGCAGGCTGGTACACCCGTCCTCTGGCATGAAAAGGGTGCCGGCGTGGGGGGCCCCTTGTTCGTCGACGAAGGCGACATGCGACCCCAGGCCCACGAAGGGCGATCGCGGCTGTTTGTCGACGATATCGGCGCGCAGCAGTTCCTCCTGCAGGAACAGGGAGATGCGCGCGTAGGACCGGTGCATGGAATCAAGAAGGGTTTCAAGCCTTTCAAGGTCGTCGCGCAGGATACGGATCGGCGGATCCCCGATCTGGGTTTTTCTGTTCATGTCTTCCTCGGTTTGAAAAAGGGGCCGCCCGCGGCGGACACCCCCCACAGGAAGGACGAATGGCGGCAAAAGGTCAATCCCCGTGAATGGACGGTCCCATGTGCCCTTGTGTCCTCTTGTGCCCTGTGTCCTCTCCGGTCTCCCAAAGTGTTAATACGCCATGGCTCGCACCCTTGTCCGGTTCTCACGTGTTGAGAAGACATGAGGAACAACAACAGAAGATGGGTGAAGCCATGTCCACCGTCCTCCTTATCATCCTGATCCTTCTCCTGATCGGCATCATTCCGGCCTGGCCCTACAGCCGGGGGTGGGGGTATGGCCCCTCCGGCCTGCTGGGCACCGTGCTGATTGTCGTGCTGATCCTGGTCCTGTTGGGCCATATCTGATACTATTTTGCGGTGATCAGAACCCATAGGTTCTGATCACCGCCCAATCGCCGGCGCCAACATTCGTTGGCTTGGCGCCGCCGCACCAGCGGCGCGGCGGCGGTTGCCGCCAATATCCCCGTGACAGGCGGCGGGTGCGGGCGCTATCCCTGGGTGGTTTCCCGCCATCCTGCCCGAAAGCGCCCGCCGCCATGTCCGATCCAGACCAGCAATTCCTGACACTGGCCGCCGAGCTGTCGCGCCAGGGCATGGAGGCCGGCCATGGCGGGCCCTTCGGGTCTGTTGTCGTGCTGGACGGTCATGTCGTGGGCCGCGGCTGGAACCAGGTCACATCCACGAACGACCCCACTGCCCATGCCGAGGTGGTGGCCATTCGCGATGCCTGTCGCGCCTTGGCCCGCTTCGATCTGCGCGGTGCGACGCTTTATGCCAGTTGCGAGCCGTGCCCCATGTGCCTGGCATCCGCCCTGTGGGCGCGGGTGGACCGCATCGTCTATGCCAACGACCGGTTCCAGGCGGCGGAGATCGGCTTTGACGACGCGCTGATCTATGAGCAGGTGGCAAGCCCGCCCGACAATCGTATCATCCCGTGTGAACACCGCCCCAACGGGGCGGCGCTGGCCGTGTTCAAGGCCTGGTGCGGGAAGGCGGATCGCGTTCCCTATTGAAGGGCGTGCGGGGGCGGAGATGACGGCGCTGACAATGGCGGACCTTCTGGTCCTGGTTGATATCCAGAATGATTTCTGTTCCGGCGGGGCACTGGCGGTTGCCGATGGTGATGCCGTGGTGCCGGCGGCCAATGCCCTGGCACGACGGTTCCACGCCGCCGGGGCCGGGGTCGTGCTGACCCAGGATTGGCATCCGCCGGGCCATTCCAGCTTTGCGGCCAGCCATCCGGGCACCATACCGTTTCAGGATATCACCCTGTCCTATGGAACCCAGACCCTGTGGCCCACCCATTGCGTGCAGGGCACGGCGGGGGCGGCATTCCATCCCGGCCTGGATGTGCCCATGGCGGGCCTGATCGTGCGCAAGGGCTTCCGTCCCGATCTCGACAGTTATTCGGCCTTCTTTGAAAATGACCGGACCACGACCACGGGTCTTGGCGGCTATTGCCGGGAACGGGGTTTCACGCGGCTGTTCTTTGCCGGGCTTGCCACCGATTACTGCGTGGCCTACTCGGCCGAGGATGCGACCCGCCTGGGTTTTGCGTCCGTGTTGCTGACGGGTGCCAGCCGGGCCATCGACCTGGGTGGATCGCTGGCAACCGCCCTGCATCGGTTGCGGGCGGCGGGTGTGACGCTGGCGGCGGGGCTCTGACCCCCGGATGCCGCACGGCGGCTGCTTCAAAGCGTCACTTTCCTTCATCCTGCTTTCGGATTATTCCCGCAGAGATCGTCCCCCGACCGACAGGGAGGTTGCGTGTACCTTTCCGTGGTCATCTCCGTCCATGACGAGCAGGACAACATCCTGCCGCTTCTGGCTGAAATTTATGCCGCCATGGCGGGCGGCCCCGCATTCGAGGTGATCGTTGTCGACGATGCCTCCCGCGATGCCACGGCGGCGCGCGTGCAGGGGGGGCTGCCCGGATATCCCACCCTGCGCCTGATCCGGCATGAATATTGTGCCGGCAAAAGCGCCGGACTGGTCACGGGCGCGCGGGCGGCGGCGGGGGACTGGCTGGTGCTGATGGATGGCGACGGCCAGAACGACCCGGCCGACATTCCCGCCATGCTGTCCATGCTGGCTGCCGACCCTTCGCTGGTGCTGGTCAATGGCGTGCGGGTGACGCGCCGCGCGCCGCGGTCCAAGCGTCTGGCCTCGACCTTCGCCAACCGGCTGCGCCGGGCCATGCTGCGGGATGACTGCCCGGATACCGGCAGCGGGCTGAAGCTGATGCGCCGCGACCTGTTCTGCGACCTGCCGGCCATCGATTGCCTGCACCGTTTCCTGCCGGCCTTCGTGCGCGGGCGGGGCCTCGCCTATGCCAATATGCCCATCGCGGACCGGCCGCGCCTGTCGGGCGTATCGAAATACACCAACCTGCACCGGGCGGCCATCGGCCTGTTCGATCTGTTCGGCGTGATGTGGCTGCTGCGCCGGCAGAAGCGGCCGGGGGCGGTGACCGAGGTGAAGGCCCCATGATCTGGACCCATATCGACGCCTGGTGGCATGCTGCCATCGCCGACAAGGGCTGGCTGGTGGTCTTCGGCCTGTCGGCCCAGGCCATGTTCATGATGCGCTTTCTGGTGCAGTGGGTCAGTTCGGAGCGGGCCGGCCGTTCCGTGATGCCCGTCGCCTTCTGGTGGTTCAGCCTGGGCGGGGGCATGATGCTGATGGTCTATGGTTTCCTGCGGCCGGATCTGGTGATCATCGCGGGTCAGGTGCCGGCCCTGGTCATCTATACCCGCAACCTGCACCTGATCCGGCGGGAGAGGCGGGGGACGACATGAAGGCCGGGGGGACCCTCTCCCGGCTGCTGCTTTTTGTGCTGGCGCTTGCCGCCTTCCTGCCGGGCCTTGCCACGATCCCGCCCTTCGACCGGGATGAAAGCCGGTATGTCCAGGCCAGCCGGCAGATGCTGGAAACAGGCGATTTCATCGATATCCGCTTCCAGGATGAAGCGCGGCACAAGAAGCCGGTCGGTATCTACTGGATGCAGGCCGCGACGGTGCATGTCCTGACGGTCGGCGGCGATGACGGGCCGGTCTGGATGTACCGGCTGCCCTCCCTGGCGGGCGCGCTGGCGGCCGTGCTGCTGACGGCCTGGGCGGGGGCCAGCCTGTTCGGGCCGGCGGCCGGGCTGCTGGGGGCCGCGATGCTGGCCACCTGTGTCATTCTGGGTGTGGAAGCCCGCATGGCCAAGACCGATGCCGTCCAGCTTGCCTGTGTCATGGGCTGCATGGGGGTGCTGGCGCGGGTCTATATGCGGCCGGATCTGCCCCTGCCGCGGGGGCTGGCGATGCTGTTCTGGCTTTCGCTGGGGCTGGGCATCCTGGTCAAGGGGGTGATCCTGATGGTGGTGGGTGCCGCCATGCTGGCGCTGTGGATCATCGATCGCGATGCGCCATGGCTTGCCCGCCTGCGCCCTGTCGCCGGTCTCGCGGTTCTGCTGGCCCTTGTGCTGCCCTGGCTGGCCGCCATCACGATCGCCACGGATGGCGGCTTCTTCGCCACGGCTGTGGGGCATGAATTCCTGGGCAAGGCGCATGCGGGGCAGGAAAGCCATGGCGCACCGCCGGGATATTTCCTGGCCAGCTTCTGGATCAGTTTCTGGCCCTGGGCGCCGCTGGTCCTGCTGGCGCTGCCCTGGATATGGGCGCGCCGGCATGAGGCCGCGGTTCGCTTCTGCCTGGCCTGGATCATCCCGACCTGGGTCATCCACGAGATCGTGGTGACCAAGCTGCCGCATTACACGCTTCCCGTGCTGCCGGCCGTGGCGTTGCTGGCGGCCGCGGCGCTGTTGCCGGCAACCGGTGCCGTGACTGCACCCCGGATGCGGCGCTGGTCCTGGCCGGCCGCCGCCCTGATGCTGCTGGTGTCGGGCGCGCTGGGTGTGGTGCTGGTCGGTGCCCCTTATCGGCTGATGGGGCAGGGGCTGACAGGCAGCCTGGTCGCTACCGGGGGGATTGTGCTGGTTGCCGGCGGCCTGCTCTGGTTCCTGCTGGCCCGCCATCACCGGGGGCGGGGGCTGATGGTGGCGCTGCTGGCCAGCCTGGGCTTCCATGCCGGTCTGTTCGGGATGGCGCTGCCGGGCCTGACGCCTTTCTGGCTGAGCCCGCAGGTCCGGCAGGTGTTCGACGCGCAAAAGCCCTGTGCCGGCAGTATCCTGGCGGCCGGTGGCTATACAGAGCCGTCCATGGTGTTCCTGGTGGGCACGCAAACGCGGCTGGGTGGGGGCGGCATGGTGGCCGGTCATCTGCTGGCCGATCCCGCCTGTGCCATCGGACTGGTCACCACGGGGCGGGAGGAGGCGGCGTTCCTTGCCGCCATGCAGGCGGCCGGCCGGCATCCGCGCCGGGTGGCCGAACTGTCCGGCTTCAATTATTCCCGCGGCCGGCCGGTCCTGCTGCATTTCTACATCCTGTCAGGCCAGGACATGGATCGATAAGTGCGGGGTCCGGCCCTTCCCCGGCGCCTTGGGCACTGCTATCAAGGGGCCAACCCATCACCTTTGAGAGGAGGTTGCCATGGCGGGTCGCATCGACGCGCGTCTGGCCGAATTGAATATCGAACTGCCCAAGGCTGCGGTGCCCTTGGCCGCCTATATCCCGGCCGTGCGCACGGGCAACCAGCTTTTCATTTCCGGTCAGGTGCCGATGTGGAACGGGGAACTGCGTCATGTCGGCAAGCTGGGCGCCGGCTGTTCGATTGAGGAAGGGCGGGAGGCGGCCCGTCTTTGCGCCCTCAACATCATCGCACAGGCCCGGCTGGCGCTGGATGGCGATCTGGACCGCGTGGTGCGGGTGGTGAAGCTGGTGGGTTTCGTCAACTCCACAGGCGATTTCAATGACCAGCCCAAGGTGATCAACGGTGCGTCGGAATTGATGGGCGAAGTGTTCGGTGATGCCGGCAAGCATGCCCGTTCCGCCGTCTCCGCCGCGTCACTGCCCTTCGGCGTGGCGGTGGAGGTAGAGGCCGTGCTGGAGGTCGCCTGACCCGGTCTCCGGCCTGCCCGCCCTGGTCGCAGGCAGGCCGGAGATGCTGTTAAACAGAACGTAAAGCGAACATTTTCCGCGACCGTCCGGCTCCGCCGCGCTATGCTGCCAGGATACGACCTTTCGTGAGAAGGAAGCGGAATCTTGTCGGGATATTGCGATGTGGCGCCGGGCCATGAATGGCACGGTCCCTATCATGATCATGAATATGGCGTCCCGCTCACCGGGGATGATGAACTGTTCGAACGGCTGGTGCTGGAAATCAACCAGGCCGGCCTGTCCTGGCTCACCATCCTGAAGAAGCGGGAAAGCTTTCGCGCCGCCTATGATGGTTTTTCCGTCGATGCGGTGGCGGCTTACGGCCCTGCGGATATTGACCGGCTGCTGGCCGATCCGGGTATCATCCGAAACCGGCTGAAGGTCCAGGCCGCTATTCACAATGCACAGATGATCCAGCGCCTGCGATCCAGCCACGGTTCCTTCCATGGCTGGATCGCGGCTAACCACCCGCGGGGCAAGCCCGAATGGGTGAAGCTGTTCGGCCGGACTTTCCGCTTCACAGGCGGGGAGATCGTTGGCGAGTTCCTGATGAGCATCGGATATCTGCCCGGCGCCCACCGGCCCGATTGTCCGGCCATGATTGCTATGTCGAATCTCGATTTGCCCTGGCAACAAGCCATAAAGGCGGGTTTTCAGGGCTATTCCGCCCTCTGAACGGGCAAACGCCTGTTCGGTTGGTTAGCAATTGCATATTTCTTGAGCAAAAATCTAAGAATCGATCAATAAAAAAGGCAAGCCGATAAAATCGGCTTGCCTTCGAATTCAGAAAGTTAAAAACTTATCTTGTCGAACGGGGTTGGATCCCTGTTTTGACACCGCCTGGTGGCAATTCCTCCCTAAACTCAGGCCGCGCTGCCTTGCTGGCGCGGTCTTTTTCTTTTGTGGGGCGGAGTATAAGCAGGCCTCGGCACACCCGTCACCATCAAAAATCATTAACCAAATGCTTCGCACAAAAATGATGCGGGCACTGTGGCAGCATTGTCACGGATGCATGGTTCGGTTTCGAACCATATCCCTGCTGCATGGCTTCCCTGGATCGCAGATTCTATCTAACACATTGAAAATAAAGAAAAATTTAGTCTTCTTCTCATTGGACGCCGGCTTGGGTTGCTTGTGCCCTTTACGCAAACGGAATGAATGCCCAAAAGGGCAGCACAAGCCTATTATTTCATCAATGCTATCGTTATCATGATTTTCTCTGCGTAATCCTTAATCGTCCATCTGTTAATATCTACTCCCGCCATGGGGGAATATCATGGCGGGGAGAGGGGAATCGGTTGCCTGCCGGTCAGCCCAGCAGGACGAATTTCAAAAGGAACAGCCCCGCCAGCACCAGGACGACGGGTCCCGCCTCCCGCCAGCGGCCGGTCAGGATCTTGATACCGGCGAAGGTGATGAAGCCGATGGCGATGCCATGGGCGATGGAATAGGTCAGCGGCATGGCGATGGCTGTCGCCACGGCCGGTGCATATTCCGTCACATCCTCCCAGTCGATTTCGGTCAGTCCGCGCGCCATCAGGCACGCGATGTAGAGCAGGGCGGGGGCCGTGGCATAGGCGGGGATGTTGGCGGCCAGTGGGGCCAGGAACAGGCAGGCCAGGAACAGCACGGCCACCGTGACGGCCGTCAACCCGCTGCGCCCGCCGACATTGGTGCCGGCCGCGCTTTCGATATAGGAGGTGACGGTGGATGTCCCCAGCGCCGCACCGGCCGTCGTGGCGGCGGCATCGGCGAACAGGGCGCGCTTCAGGCGCGGCAGCCTGCCATCCTTGTCCAGCAACCCGGCCCGGTGCGCGACACCGACCAGGGTGCCCGCCGTGTCGAACAGATCGACAAAGAAGAAGGCGAACACGACCGTGACCAGCCCGATGCTGAAGGCCCCGGCCAGATCCATGGCCAGGAAGGTGGGGCTGGGATCGGGGGGCAATGACACGACCTGCCCGTTGAACGGGGTGACACCGGATACCATGCCGACCAGTGCCACGGCCAGGATGGTCAGGATCACGGCCCCCGTCACCCGCCGCGCGGCCATCGCGCAGAGGATGATGAAACCGGCAGCAGCCAGCAGCGGCTGTGGCTTCGTCAGGTCGCCGATGGTGACCAGCGTGACGGGATGGGCCCGGATCAACCCGGCATTTTCCAGCGCGATGATGGCCAGGAACAAACCGATCCCGGCCGAGATCGCCAGCTTCAGCGTGCGCGGAATGGCGTTCACCACCGCCTCACGCACGGGCAGCACCGACAGGATGATGAACAGGATACCGGACAGGAACACGGCCCCCAGCGCCACCTGCCAGGAATAGCCCATCTGTCCGACCACCGTGAACGCGAAATAGGCGTTCAGCCCCATGCCCGGTGCCTGGGCGATGGGATAGTTGGCGTAAAGCCCCATGATGGCGGAGCCCAGCGCCGCGGCCAGACAGGTCGCCACGAACACGGCCCCATGGTCCATGCCCGCTGCCGACAGGATCTGCGGATTGACGAAGATGATGTAAGCCATGGTTAAAAAAGTCGTGAACCCGGCCAGCAACTCCGTCCGGACATCACTGCCCAGCTCGTTCAGCTTGAAGTAGGATACCAGCATGCGCATGGGCGCCCCCGCGCGTCGGATATGGGGAGAGACGGAATGCCAGTATTCCTTGAAAAAGCCATGGGAGCCATAGGGTTGGTGGCCTTGTTCGCACTGGTCGTCTTTCCCGTCCCGGCCCTGGCGCAATCGCCGGCCCGGACCCAGGCCGACCCGCCGACCATCCGCGTCGATCCCGCTGCCTGCCGGTACCTGACCCGCCACCAGCCCGGCGCCGATGTCGAATACCGGCCCGGTGTCGATGTGCATGGCCGGCCGGTCGCCCCGGCCGATTTGCCCGACAGCGCCGCCATCGCGCTGCCGGAGGTGATCGAGATCGAGTTGACCGCCGATCTGGCCCGGCGTTTCGGTATCGCAACAAATAACCTCTACCGGGGGGAGGTGCAGATCGGTACGGTAACGGTCGAGCGTGACCGGGTTCTGTTCAACGGCCGTCCCGTCCAGCCGGCGGCCGAAGCCGACCTGGTGGCGCTCTGTGCCAATGTTCCCCATTGAGATGTGAGGGCTGACCCATGGACCGCGCCGCCGCCAAAGCCATCCTGAAACAGCGGATCGATCAGGCCATGGGGCGCAACCGCGCCGATCTTGTCATCAAGAATGTACGGCTGCTGAACGTGGCTACCGGTGCCATCGATGAAACCGACATCGCCATCTGCGGCGACACCATCGTCGGCACCTATGACCGCTATGACGGCGTCATGGAGATCGATGGCAGGGGCCGCTTTGCCGTGCCGGGTTTCATCGACACCCATGTCCATTGTGAAAGCACCCTGGTCGCCCCGTCGGAATTCGACCGCTGCGTCCTGCCCCGCGGCACCACCACGGCCATCTGCGACCCGCACGAGATATGCAACGTGCTGGGGCGGACGGGGCTTGAATATTTCCTGGATTCGGCTCTGACGACAGCGCTGGACCTGCGCGTCCAGCTTTCCTCCTGTGTGCCGGCCACGCATCTGGAAACGGCGGGCGCCCGGCTGAAGGCCGACGATCTGGCCCGCCACCGCCACCATCCCAAAGTCATCGGCCTGGCCGAGTTCATGAACTTTCCCGGCGTGCTGTGGAAGGATGAGGAGACGCTGGACAAGCTGGCGGAGTTCTATGGCGCCCATATCGATGGGCATTCACCGCTGGTCACAGGAAAGGAACTGAACGCCTATCTTTCCTGCGGCATCCGGAACTGCCATGAATGCACCAGCCAGGCCGAGGCGCGGGAAAAGATCGCCAAGGGCATGCAGGTGCTGATCCGCGACGGCTCGGTGTCAAAGGATGTGGATGCGCTGGCAGGATTGATCGATCCGGTGACCAGCCCGTTCCTGGCCTTCTGCACCGATGATCGCAACCCGCTGGACATCGCGGAGGAAGGACATCTGGACCATCTGATCCGCCGTGCCATCGCCCATGGGGCGGATATTGCCGCCACCTATCGCACGGCCACATGGTCGGCGGCACGCGGTTTCGGGCTGACGGACCGGGGGCTGGTGGCGCCGGGCTATCGGGCGGATATCGTCCTGCTGGACGATCTGGCGCAATGTGCCGTGTCCCAGGTGATCCGGGCCGGCAAGCCGGTATCCCCTGAAACCTTTGCCGGCCGCACCTCTGCGCCCGCCGTGGGCCTGAACTCCATCAAGCGCGACCGCATCGGGGCCGAAGACCTCGCCATTCCCGCCGCCGGTCCCGGCACGCCTGTCATCGGTGTGCTGCCCAACAAGATCATCACGGAGGCGTTGCAGGCCACCGTCCCCTATCGCAACGGCCGCCGCCATGCCGATCCGGACAATGACATCCTGAAGATCGTCGTGGTGGAGCGCCACGGCTTCACCCGCAATATCGGCAAGGGCTTCGTGAAGGGCTTCGGCATCCGGTCGGGCGCGCTGGCCAGTTCTGTCGGCCATGACAGCCACAATATCTGCGCGGTGGGCTCCAGCGACGCCGACATGGTCGCTGCCATCAACCGCCTGATCGAAATCGGCGGTGGCTTCGTGGCTGTGAAGGATGGTGCTGTTGTCGGCGAACTCGCCCTGCCGGTCGCGGGCCTGATGAGCCTGAAGCCGTTCGAGGCGGTGGAACATGAGTTGGAAGCGCTGCGCACATCGGTCAAGGCGCTGGGCTGCCCTCTGGCTGAGCCCTTCCTGCAACTGGCCTTCCTCCCCCTGCCGGTGATCCCGCATCTGAAGATCACCGACATGGGGCTGGTGGATGTGGACAAGTTTGAGCTGGTGGCGGCGTGATGACTTACAGTTAATACTATTTTGCGGTGATCAGAACCAATTGGTTCTGATCACCGCCCTCAAATCCCGTTTTCGCGCAAGGTGCCGGGCGACTTTACCTCCGTCCCTCCACCACCAGATCATGCACGAAGCCCAGCTTGCGCTGCACCGGCTCGGTCAGGACGAAGGGATAGAGATCGGCCTGGCCCATTGACCGGTTCAGGGTGTTCAGTGCCACGGTCAGCGGCACCCAGGCGGAGATCAGGCGGGCGGCGCGGCGCACGCGGTAGGGATCAAAATCGACCGTGGCGGAAAGCTCGCCCTCCTCATCCGCATCCGGTTCCAGCCGCATGCCCAGGGCCGCGGCGGTTTCCAGCGTGTCCACCATGTGCAGGTAATGCGCCCAGGTCTCCGCCCAATCCTCCCATGGGTGCATGGTGGCATAGGCCGAAACATGGTTCTCCTGCCAGCCGGCGGGGGCACCTTCCTTGTAATGCTGTTCCAGTGCCTCGCCATAATCGGTCCGCTCGTCGCCGAACATGGCGCGGAAATCCTCCAGCTTGCCGCCGTCGCGGACCAGGATATCCCAATAATAATGCCCTACCTCGTGCCGGAAATGGCCCAGCAGGGTGCGATAGGCCTCGCCCATGTCGGCGCGCATCTTCTCGCGCGTGGCGTCGTCCGCCTCTTTGAGGGCGATGGTGACGACGCCGTCGGCATGGCCGGTCATCACCCGTTCCTCCGCTTCCGGATCGTCGGCCAGGAAGTCGAAAGCCAGCGGCTCCGGATGGGCGTCGTCCGGGCTGGGGTGGGGCAGGCCCAGACGCATGATCGTGTAGATCAGCCGTCGTTTCGCCGCCTCCATCTTCTGCCACAGCGCATGATGGGCCGGGTCCGACAGGTCGGGCACGGTGCGGTTATGCTGACAGGCCCGGCAGAAGACGGGCGCTTCGGGATCGTCCCCATCGCCCACCGCCACCATCCAGTTGCAGGCGCTCAATTCCCAATTGCGGCAGAATCGCCAACGTTGCGTGTCCCCCGCTTGCCCGCCCGTTGGCAGCACGCGCCATACCGGGCCGTCGGCTTCCACCGCCGCCATGGCGTCCGTTCCAGGCAGATAGCCTACCGTCCGGCCACAGCGCAGGCAGGCCGTATTCTCGAAATGAAGGACCTGGGTGCAGCATTGGCACTGGAACAGCTTCATGGGGGGCCTCTGGGGAACCGGCGTCCGGACGGCAACGCGGTGGCGGCCTTTCCGGTTCCGGCGTGGCGCACGCCGGTCAACCATTCTCCCACCTTGCCGCCGGCCGCGTCAGCCCATAAAGTCCGGCACGATCGTCATTTCTCCTGATTTGCGAGTTTTCCTCCCATGCGCATGTCCACCTACTTCCTGCCCACCCTCAAGGAAACCCCGTCGGAGGCGCAGATCGTCAGCCATCGCCTGATGCTGCGGGCCGGCATGATCCGCCAGACATCGGCCGGTATCTATGCCTGGCTGCCGCTGGGCTGGAAGGTCCTGCAGAAGGTGTCGCAGATCGTGCGGGAGGAACAGGACCGGGCCGGCGCCCAGGAACTGCTGATGCCGACCATCCAGTCGGCCGACCTGTGGAAGCAGTCGGGCCGGTATGAGGCCTACGGCAAGGAGATGCTGCGCATCACCGACCGCCATGACCGCGAGATGCTGTTCGGCCCCACGAACGAGGAGATGATCACCGACATCTTCAAGACCTTCGTGAAGTCCTACAAGGACCTGCCCAAGAACCTCTACCATATCCAGTGGAAGTTCCGGGACGAGGTCCGGCCCCGTTTCGGCATCATGCGCGGCCGTGAATTCCTGATGAAGGATAATTATTCCTTCGATCTGGATGCCGAAGGGGCCCGGCTGTCCTACCGCCGGATGTTCCTGGCCTATCTGCGCACCTTCGCCCGCATGGGCATCAAGGCCATCCCGATGCGCGCCGACACCGGCCCGATCGGCGGCGATCTGAGCCATGAGTTCATCATTCTGGCCGATACCGGCGAAAGCCAGGTGTTCTGTGACAAGGCCTGGCTGGACATGGACGTTCTGGCCGACAATCCGGATGCCAATGGCGACCTGAAGGATTTCTTCGCCAAATATACCAGCATCTATGCCGCGACGGAGGAAATGCACGACGCGGAAAAGGCGCCGGCCGATCTGGTCACCGCGCGCGGGATCGAGGTGGGGCACATCTTCTATTTCGGCACCAAATACTCCGCCCCCATGGGCGCGGTCGTGACCGGACCCGACGGGCAGCCGGTGACGGTGGAGATGGGGTCCTACGGCATCGGCGTGTCGCGCGTGGTGGCGGCATTGATCGAGGCCAGCCATGATGATGCCGGCATCATCTGGCCGGATCAGGTGGCGCCGTTCAAGGTGGCGCTGATTAATCTGAAGGCCGATGACGCGGCCTGCCGCACCACCTGCGACGATCTCTATGCCCGCCTGCAGGCCGCAGGGGTGGAGGTGATCTATGATGACCGCAGCGAGCGGCCGGGCGCCAAGTTCGCCGACATGGACCTGATCGGCATTCCCTGGCAGATCACCATCGGCCCCCGCGGCCTGAAGGCCGGTACGGTGGAACTGAAACGCCGTGCATCGGGCGAGAAACTGGAACTGCCTCTGGAAGAGGCACTGGCCAAGGTGACGGCATAATACTATTTTGCGGTGACCAGCACCTATTGGTGCTGGTCACCGCCCTCAATTGCCGGCGCCAACATTCGTTGGCGCGGGCGACGCCGCACGAGCGGTGCTGTGGCAGTCGCCGCCGGACCAACTTGCGTCATTTGTTTGGATGAGGGGAGGGGCGGCTCATGGGGCCGCCCCTTTTATACGGACGGTCGAAATATTTGGCCCTTCGTACCCGCGGCGACTGCCGCCGCGCGCCACGTGGCGCGTGCCCGAGCCGTTGGCATGTGGGCGCCGGCGCTTGAGGTGCCGAAAACCTTGACCATCGGTCAAGGTTCTGGGCCGCTGGTATACCCAAACAACCAGGGAATCCCCGAAATCTCTTGTTTAAGTATCTGAAAATAAAGGAAAATATGAGGTCTCTATCGGGATCTTCCGAGGGGCGCGGTACATTACGTGCGCCTGAACCCTTCCCGTGCCTTCGCCGCCTCCTCCCGGATCACACAGCCCTCGGCATGGTCGTTGATCAGGCCCATCGCCTGCATGAAGGCGAAGAGTGTCGTGGGGCCGACGAATTTCCAGCCGCGTTTCAGCAGATCCTTGGACAGTTTCACCGATGTGGCAGAAGTGGAGGCCGATTGGGGGCGCCCGTGTTCCCCCGGCGGCGGCTCATGGCGCCAGAAATACGCAGCCAGCGACCCTTCTGCGGCGATCAGTTCCTGCGCCCGCCTTGCATTGTTGATGGCAGCCTCGATCTTGCCGCGATGGCGGACGATGCCGGCATCGGCCAGAAGCCGTTCGACATCGCCAGGGCCGAAGGCCGCAACGGCATCGATATCAAATCCATGGAAGGCCACGCGGAAATTCTCCCGCTTGGCCAGGATGGTGCGCCAGGACAGGCCGGATTGAAACCCCTCCAGGCACAATTTCTCGAACAGCCGCCGGTCGTCGGCGACGGGGAAGCCCCATTCGGTATCATGATAATGCGGAAATTCCGGCGCCGACGCACACCAGCGGCAGCGGGGGCGGCCATCCGGGCCGGGCAGGGTCTTGTCCATGGCGGCACCCGTCAGGCGGCACGCAGGAAGCTCAACCGGTCGTCGACGCGACCGGGGGTGATGGCCTGGATGTCGGGGCTGACGATCCCTTCGATCACGAAGGGATCGGTGGCAACACGGGCCATTATGGCGGGGGCATCGGTGCCATGGGCCAGGATGGCCCCGCCCCGGCCGGCTTCCAGCCCGCCGGCCAGCAGGAAGACGCCATCGTCGAAGCCCTGCCGCAGCCAGGCATTGTGCGCCTCCATGAATTGCGGCGCACGCGCCTTGTCCCCGGTGAAGCGCAGGAAGATGATGAACATGTGGTTCCCCCCTTATTGATTTGTCGGTGTCGCAAGCGCTGCCAGCCAGTCGCGCATCGCCGCCACTTCCCGCCGGACGAAGGTTTCATCCCTGAAGGCGGTGGCCAGCGTCGCCACCCCCTGGCTGCGGCCCAGCAGGTGCAGCGCCAGTTCGTCCGCGCGTTCCCCATGGCCCATGAGGGTGAACTGCCGTGCCAGCCAGGTGCGGAACAGGGTGAAGATGCGGGCCGCGTCGGGCAAGGCGGCGTGATCCAGCTTGGCAAGCTCGTTCGACAGGGTGCCGACGGGACAGCCATGGGCCATGATCTTCGCCTGATTGGTGATCAATATATGGATGAAGCCGGTGATCCGCGCCGCCGGCCCGTCCCCCGCGGCCTCCCACCCGTCCAGCATGGCCTGTGTGGCCGCCAGACGCCGGTCGATGACGGCGGCCAGAATCTCGTCCTTCGCCTTGAAATGGTAGGTCAGGTTGCCCCGCGCGATCCCCACGGCCTGCGCGATGTCGGCCAGGGACGTGTGGTCGAACCCGCGCTGATAGAACAGCGCGTCGGCGGCTTCCACGATCTGGGTGCGGGTGGGCGGCATGGGATTAGGTTCAAGGCGATTGACCTGGATGAAAATTAGGTCAATCGACCTAACGCCGTCAAGCGGCTTTCATCGCGACGGCGTTCATCCTGTTTTATGACTGGGGTTGTGAGGGGCCCCGCCATGAAAAGGCCGCGGACCACCCTTCCGCCGCCGCCCCATTTCCGCCTATAAGCAAGGCTAAACCCCTGCGTCGTTTCCTGTTCGCCCGAGATGTGATGATCTTCAGCCCCTTTGAGCGCATGGTCGCCTTCCGTTACCTGCGGGCGCGGCGGCAGGAAGGGACGGTGTCCGTCATCGCCGGCTTCTCCTTCATCGGGGTGGCGCTGGGTGTGGCGACGCTGATCATCGTCATGTCGGTGATGAACGGCTTCCGGGCGGAGATGGTGGCCCGCATCCAGGGCGTGGGCGCCCATGCCGGCATCACGGCCGAAAGCGGCGTGCTCAACGATTACGGCCCGCTGCTGGACCGGCTGCGCGCCGCGCCGGGTGTGCTGCGCACGATGCCGGTGGTGGAAGGCCAGGCGCTGGCCACGGTCGATGGCCGCGCCGTGGGTGTCAAGGTGCGCGGCCTTTCCGCGGACGACCTGATGGACAGGCCCGTCGTCGGCCGCAGCCTGGTACGCGGCACGCTGGACATGGGGGAGGACGGGGCCGTGCTGGGCTATGGCCTGTCACGCGCGCTGGGCGTGGCGCCGGGCAGCGGTGTCACGCTGATCAGCCCCAAGGGCACGCCCACCCCCTTCGGCACCATGCTGCGCAAGAAGGAATTCCCCGTGGACGGGGTGGTGGACCTGCGCATGCCCGAACAGGATGGCAGCCTGCTGTTCATGCCGCTGGAAAGCGCGCAGGCCTTTTTCCGCACGGGTGAGGGCATCAGCGCCATCGACGTGTTCGTGCTGGACCCGATGGATGTGGACCGCATGCGCCGAACCTTGGAACAGGCGGCCGGCCCTGGCTTCAAGATCACGGACTGGCGGCAGTCCAATCAGGGGCTGGTGACGGCGCTGGGCGTGGAACGGGTGGCCATGTTCATCGTGCTGACGCTGATCATACTGGTGGCCAGCTTCAATATCGTTTCCTCCATGGTCATGCTGGTGCGCGGCAAGGCCGCCAGCATCGCCATCCTGCGCACCATGGGGGCGGAGCGGGCCAGCATTTCCCGCATCTTCCTTCTGGCTGGCGCGTCCATCGGTGCCGTCGGCACGCTGCTGGGCTTCGGGGTCGGGCTGCTGCTGACGGTCAATGTCCAGGCCATCGGCCATGCGCTGGGCCAGGTGCCCGGCATTGGCGGCTCGCAGATGCTGCTGTTCCTGACCACGCTGCCGGCCATCATCGATTGGGGGGAGGTGACATTGGTTGTCAGCCTGGGCCTGTTCCTGTCGGTCGGCGCGACGCTGTATCCCGCCCGCCGCGCGGCGTCGATGGACCCGGTGGAGGCGCTGCGCCATGGCTGAGGGGAAAGCCCGCATGTTCGGCATCGTCGAACGCTGGATCGCCTTCCGTTACCTGCGTGCCCGGCGCCAGGAAGGCTTCATTTCCGTCATTGCCGGCTTTTCCTTTCTGGGAATTGCGCTGGGTGTGGCGACGCTGATCATCTCGCTGTCGGTCTTCAACGGGTTTCAGCGCGACCTGCTGGCCCGCGTGCTGGGTTTCCAGGGCCATGTCGTGGCCATGGATGGCAGTGGCACCTTCCCCGTCACGGACATGCTGCTGGACGGGGTGAAGCAGGTGCCGGGCGTCGTGTCGGTCATGCCCACCGTGGATGCACAGGGGCTGCTGTCCTTCCGCGACTTTGCCGGGGGGGTGCTGGTGAAGGCCTTGCGCGCATCGGACATGGCGGCCCGCCCGGCCTTTGCCGATGCGCTGGTGGAAGGTTCACTGGCGTCGGGCGACGGCATCGCCATCGGCGCCCGCATGGCCGAACGGGCAGGGATCGCCCTGGGCGACCGCGTTACCATCCTGTCCCCCAATATCGAGGGGCAGGGCGGTTCGCCGCGTTCGCGCGCCTTCACGGTTGCGGGTATCGTGGCGCTGGGCGTCTCGGAATTCGATGCCACCCTGGTGCTGATGGACCTGCCGACGGCCCAGTCCTTCTATGACCTCTACGACACTGTCTCCACCATAGAGGTCACGCTGGCCGACCCCACGCTGGCCCGGTCCAAGCTGGGCGACATTGCCCGGCAATTGCCGGGCAGCCTCTATGTCCGCGACTGGGCGCAGGTGAACGGTGCCTTCTTCGGCTTTATCGAGACGCAACGCAATGTCGTGACCCTGATCCTGGGCATGATCGTCGTCGTCGCCGCCTTCAACATCATTTCCGGCATGATCATGATGGTGCAGGACAAGGGGCGGGAAATCGCCATCCTGCGCACCATGGGGGCCGGGCGTGGCACCATCCTGCGCATCTTCCTGATGTCGGGGGCGTCGATCGGGATGGCCGGCACGGCGGCAGGGCTGGCGCTGGGTCTGCTCCTGTCGGGGCATATGGAAGGGCTGCGTCAGATCATCCGGTCGGCCACGGGCGTCGATCCGTTCAATTCGGACATCTATTTCCTGTCTTCCTTGCCTTCCTTCACCGATCCGTGGCAGGTGGCCCAGGTGGGTCTGGCGTCGGTTGCGCTGTCGCTTCTGGCCACGTTCTACCCTGCCTGGCGGGCTGCCCGCCTGGACCCCGTCGAAGCCTTGCGATACGAGTGAGAAATGGATGACATCGTCCTGCGCCTGACCGATATCCATCGCAGCTTCACCCAGGTGGAAAGCCCGCTGCATGTGCTGCGCGGCGTCAACGCCGCCATCCGGGCGGGGGAGATGGTGGCCCTGGTCGGCCCCAGCGGGGCGGGCAAGTCCACGCTGCTGCACATTGCCGGCCTGTTGGAACATGCCGATCGTGGTGTCATCGAGGTGGCGGGCTGCAAGGCCGACGGCCTGTCCGACAAGGAGCGCACGGCCATCCGGCGCGACAGGATCGGCTTCGTCTACCAGTTCCACCATCTGCTGCCGGAATTCTCGGCACTGGAGAATGTCGTCATCCCGCAGATGCTGGCCGGGGCGGCCCGTGCCCAGGCCGGCACGCGGGCACAGGAACTGCTAGGCCTTGTCGGCCTGTCGGCCCGTGCCGGGCACCGTCCGGCCAAATTGTCGGGCGGGGAACAGCAGCGCGTGGCCATTGCCCGCGCGCTGGCCAACCGCCCCCGGCTGCTGATCGCGGACGAGCCGACGGGCAATCTGGATACGGCGACGGCCGAGACGGTGTTCGCCCTGTTCGCCGATCTGGTGCGCGGGCAGGGTCTGGGGGCGCTGGTCGCAACCCATAATCTCGACCTGGCCCGGCGCATGGACCGGGTGGTGGAAATGCGTGACGGCGTGCTGGTGGAGCATTGACGATGGCGGCGGTCTGGCTGCCCGACATCCCCTTGCCGCCGGGATATCGTGCCGATTGGGTGCTGGCCTATCATGGGCGTGACCCGGACGGGCTGTCGGAACGGGTGGCGGGCGCGTGCGTCACCAAGGTGCTGGCCCCGGCCGGCCGCGCCATCCGCCTGGAGATCGCGCTGGGGGAAGGTCGTGCGGTGCTGACCGCCGACCCCGCCGATCTGACGACGGTGGAGGCGGCCCGCCTGCGCGCCGCGGCGGCCCGCATGCTGGGCGTATCCATCGACGTTGCGGGGCTGGAGGCGCTGGGGCGTGACGATACGGCGGTGGCCCGGTTGCTGTCGCGGTGCGGCACGGGGCTGCGCCTGCCGCAGACCGCCAGCGTGTTCGAGGCACTGTGCTGGGCCATCGTGGGGCAGCAGGTCAATCTGCGCTTCGCCGGTCAGTTGCGCCGCACGCTGATCGATCTGGCCGGCATCGACCATGTATCGGGCATGAAGGCGCATCCCACGCCGGCCGGCATTGCGGCGCTGGACCCGGAAGTGCTGGGCCGGCTGAAATTCTCCCGCGCCAAGGCCACCTATCTGATCAATGCGGCCAGGGCCGGTGTGGATTATGAGGCGTTGCCCGATGGCGACGCGGTATCGGCCGATGCCGCGCTGACGGGGATCAAGGGTATCGGGCCCTGGACACGGGCCTATGTGCTGCTGCGGGCCTGTGCCTTTCCCGATATCGCGCCCGTGGGGGATGCCGGTCTTGCCCTGGCATTGCAGAATTTCCACGGGTTGGACCGGCGTCCCGGCCCGGCGGAGCAGGCAGCCCTGATGCAGCCCTTCGCGCCCTGGCGCAGCCTTGCCACGGCCCATCTCTGGGCCGGCTGGACCTGACGCCGGACCCCGGCTGGAAAGTGGCCCCCGGCGATCCTGTTGCTGGTTCATGCCTATCCATGCGGAAATCCGGTGGCTGAAAGGGTCAGCCATGCGCGCCTTTGCCATAAATCCGCCCCCTCCCGCCCTGATCGTGATGGTCTGCGCATCCCTTGTCGGGGATGCCACTGGTTTTAAGGCGAGGCGATCATGCGATTGCACAAACTGGGTTCCCTGGCGTTGGCGGCCCTGCTGTCCCTGTCGGTGGCGATACCGCCGGCAGTTGCGGGGCCGGGCGATCGGGATCGGAACGGCTATGGCCGCGACCGTCAGCACGGGCAGGAGCGGTATGACCGGGGCCGTTATGATCGCGGTCCCCGCCATGATCATGGCCCCCGCTACGACCAGGGCCCCCGCAACGGTCCGCGATATGACCGTTACTATGGCCCGCCGCCCGGCTGGTACGATCGTGGCGGCCACCATGTGCGTCACTGGGATGTGCCGCCGGCCCGCCGCCGTGTCTATCATGATGTCGTGGTGGTGCGGCCGCATGGCCATTGGTATTCCGGCTATGGTCATTATCGCCGCGACAATGACGCTCTGGCCTTCCTGGGGCTGACAGCCATTTCGCTGCTGGCGCTGAATGCGCTCAGCGAGACGCAGCAGCGTGCGCATGAGGAAGCACAGATACGTGCCACCACGGCGCCCATCGGCCAGCCCGTCATCTGGTCCGATGGCGGCTATGGCGGGTCCGTCACGCCCCTGCGCGAGGGGCGGACGCCCGCGGGTGCCTATTGCCGGGAATTCCAGCAGCAGGTGATCATCGGCGGTCGGCGTGAAGATGCCTATGGCACGGCCTGCATGCAGCCCGATGGCGCCTGGCAGGTGGTTGGCTGATCCGGTGTAATCCGGCTTTCACGGCGCAAGGGGTGCCAGACGCGCATCCACGGCCGTGACCAGAAGCGGACCGCGATCCGTCGGCACCGCCTCCCCCGGCTTGCATCCCTCATCCAGCAGGAAGCGCAGGGAAAGGCTGGGGGTGGTATCGTTGAAGGCCCGGAAGGGAATGGCGGCATCAAACCATAGGGTTCCGTCGGCTGGCTCCGCCGCCGCCTCCCGCATGATCTGGGCGACGAAGGCCGGGCCGCTGGGCACATCCACGATGACATGCCGGCCGGGATGGAAACTGTCGGCCGCGATGGCGATCCGCACCGCCACCATTTCCGTCGGTGACGGTGTGCGGTCCAAGGTGATGCGGCGCCAGGAAGGGGCCCCGGCGCTGACCGCGGTCACATCGCCCGGCCCGGCCAGGGCCGCAGCCCCCCCTGCATATACGGCCGACAGAAGGACCAGGGGCCAGGTCAGGTACCGGGCACGGCGCCGCAATCGCGCTGGATATGTCCTGAAGCCTGGCGGGACGGCTGCCGAACCCTGATCGGGTTTCCCGGTCCTGGATAAGTGCATGTCCAAAGGCGTTTCCCCGTCCCCTGATCGGCCCGCCCTTGATCATGCGCATGATCGTCGAAATGGCAATAGGAATAATACACCTATTGGTAGATCATGCCTGCGCCCTGAACCACCCTTCCGTCATGGCGTCGGCGGGATAGAACAATTCCACCCGCAGGCTTTGCAGCCCCGCATCCAGCGGCGTGCCGACCATGGCGATGATGGAGAACAAGGACAGACTTACCCCGTCCTTGTTGAACCGCAGGCACAGGGCAGGTGCGTCCGGCGGTCCCTCGGTCAGTGGGGGCGCCAGGTCCAGCCATTGCGGATCGGTCAGGATATCGGCCATCGGATCATCCTGCGCACCGGCCAGTGGGTCTTCCAGCATCGCTTCCGCCCGCAGGCGGCGTATCGTCCAGGCTGCCGCCTCCTGCCAGTTTTCCATCACCGGCCGCATGTCGGGGGAAAGCAGCAGGCGGGCAAGGTTGGTCTGGGCCATGGCCGCGATGGCGGGACCGGCCAGAAAGCCCAGCAGGCGCTGCCCGCCGCCATTGGCCTGAATCAGGTTGTAATGGCGATCCACGACGGCGGCCGGGAAGGGGGACTGCATGTCCAGCATATGGGTGATGGCAGCCTTCACGGGGGCCATGTCGGGCGCATCCAGCGGGCTGCTGTCCCACGCGGGCGCGAAGCCGGCGGCCAGCATCAGGGCGTTCTGGTGCCGCAGCGGCACCGAAAGCGCCCCGGCCAGTTGCAGCACCATGCCACGCGACGGGCGCGACCGGCCCGATTCCAGAAAGGACAGGTGCCGCTGACTGGTATTGCAGGAAAGTGCGAGGTCCAACTGGCTGACCCCACGGGACTGGCGCCAGCGTTTCAGCAATGGGCCGAAGGCTTCGGCATTATTGACGCGGCGGCGGGTGGCGGTTTGCAGCATGGGGGCGCCCGGGCGTGCTGGAAGGGAAGGCCTTCTTGTCCCATGGACCCCGTCGCCTGTCGATTACCTGGAAGGTAATTACGGTGCTGCAGGCCGACCCCCGAAAAGAAGAAACCCGCCCGGAGCGATCCGGGCGGGTCCATGGCGATGGCAAGCCCGTGGGGCTCAGCCCTTCTTGGGCGGCTTGCCGTTGGTCACATGCATGTCGGCCGCATCCATATGCATCAGCCGCTTCAGGAACGGGCTGATCAGGACGACGATCACGCCGATGACGGCCGCACCGATGAACAGGTCATGGAACACCGCCGTATAGACCGGCAGGCTTTCCACAGCCGTCATCTCTCGCCCCGGTTCCGTGCTGGTACTGGCCATGGCGGCAACGATGCCGGCCAGGAAATGCGCACCGGAGGAGGCCAGGAACCAGACGCCCATGACCATGGCGGTGATGCGGGCCACCGACAGGCGGCTGATCATCGACAGGCCCACGGGCGACAGGCACAGTTCGCCGGTCGTGTGCAGCAGATAGGCCAGGGCCAGCCAGAACAGCGCGGTCTGCCCGTCCTCCCCGGCCAGGGAGGCGCCGACCACCAGGGCACCGAAGCCCAGGCCGACCTGAATGATGGCCAGCGCGAACTTCAACGGTGTGGAAGGCTCCAGCCCCTTCTGCGCCAGCTTCACCCAGCCCCAGGAGAACACGGGAGCCAGCAGCACGATGAACATCGGGTTGAAGACCTGGACCACGGAGGCCGGAATGATGAAGCCGAACAGCGACCGGTCCGAATTGCGGTCGGCGAACAGCGTCAGCGAGGTTCCCGCCTGTTCAAAGAGTGTCCAGAACACCACGGAAAGCGCGGTCAGCACCAGCACCACGACCATGCGATCCCGCTCGATCTTGGTGCATTGGGTCAGGCTGAACCACAGGATGCCCAGCAGCACGACCGTGGCGATGGCCAGCAGCAGCGAGCCGACGACGGCATGCATCTGCACAAGCTGCCAGTTCACGAACACCGCGGCCACAGCCCCGGCATAGATGATCCATTCCAGCGACAGGCCGGCGCGGGTGCGGGCCCGCAGCGCCACCGGGTCGGGTGGTTCGGAATTGCGATACCATTGCGTGCCGCGGGCGAACACGATCAGCCCTGCCACCATGCCAAGGCCGGCCAGCCCGAAACCATAGGCCCAGCCATAGGTTTCGCCCAGATAGCCGCAGGCGATCGTGGACATGAAGGAGCCCAGGTTAACGCCCATGTAGAAGATGGTATAACCCGGATCGCGGCGGGGATCGTCCTTGTTGGCGTAAAGCTTGCCGACCATGGTCGAGATGTTCGACTTCAGAAAGCCGACGCCGACAATGATGAAGGCCAGGGAGAGGAACATGATCTGATCGTATGGCGATTGCCGCACGATCACGCCGTCGATGATCTGGGCCGGTGCGCCTTCAAAGGCCATGCCGATATGGCCACAGACCAGCAGGATGGCGCCCAGCATCACCGCCTTGCGATTGCCCAGGTAACGGTCGGCGATCAGGCCGCCGATCACCGGCATGGCATAGTTCAGCGAGGCATAGCTGGCATAGATGAAGCTCGCCTGCTCATCGCTGTACATGAAATGTTTGACGAGATAGAGCGTGAGAAGCGCGCGCATGCCATAAAAGGAGAAGCGTTCCCACATCTCCGCGAAGAACAGTGGCGCCAGCCCGCGCGGATGCCCGAAGAACCCCCGTTCAGGGTCGTTTGATATCCAAGCCATTGCAGCCTTGTTTTGTCTGGATGCTGAAGTGCGGGCCTATAGCATGTTTGCCAGGGTTGAAACAGAGGGCACGAGGGGATGCTTCCGGGTCGGCCGCGATCGGGTCGGGCCGTCTCCGCAAGATGGGGCAGGAGCGGGGCGGCACCTCACACGAAAAGGCTTCCCGTCTCGAAGGTGCTGCGCTGGCCCAGTTGTGCCGCATCGCCGGCCAGCCAACGGTCGGCGGCCTCCCGCCCCAGTTCGCACAGGTCCGTCAGGAAGCCCCAATCCGCGTTCAGCTTGCTGGACACACCCAGATGGGCCATCCGGTCTTCCGCCTGGATGCGGTGCAGGTGGACCTGCCGCATCCCCGATGCCTCCGGCGTCATGGCTCCCCTGGCCAGCAGACGGTTGACCAGCTCGATCGACCGCAATTCGCGAAGGAAGGTGGAATTGAAGCTGACCTCGTTGATGCGGTCGACGATGGCGGTCGGCGCTCGGGGCACCTCCGGCCGGTGGATGGGCGTGACCTGCACAATGACGATGTCATCGACGCGGCATTGCTTGATCAGCGGGTCCAGCACGGGATTGCCCATGTAGCCGCCATCCCAGTAATGTTCCCCGTCGATGCGCACGGCCTGGAACAGGAACGGCAGACAGGCGGTGGCCAGCAGGCAATCGGCTGACAGGTCCTTGCCCTGGAACAGGCGCATCTTGCCCTGCGTGACATTCGTGGCACTGACGAACAGCCGCATTTCCGCCGCTTCCGCCAGTTTCCCGAAGTCGATCAGCCCCTCCAGCACATCGGCCAGCGGGTTCAGGCCCAGCGGATTGAACTGGTAGGGCGACATCATCCGGATCATCAGGTCGAACCCGGCATAGACGGGATGGGCCTCCACATTGGGGTTGCCCGTCAATTGGGTGAGGAAGGAGGGCGACATCGGCCCGAAGGCATTGGCCTTCGCCACGCGGCGCCAGAACCGGTGCAACAGGTCCCGGGCCCCCTGGGCTCCCCCCGTCAGCCAGCCATAGGATAGCAGGGCACCGTTCAGCGCGCCGGCGGAGGTGCCGCTGATCGCCTCGACATCCAGCCGGTCGCGTTCAAGCAGCCTGTCCAGCACGCCCCAGGTGAAGGCCCCGTGCGATCCCCCTCCCTGCAGCGCCAGGCCGATGCGGGGGCGGGGGGCGGCTTTTGCTTTGGTCATGACGGGACTTCACTTGGAAAAAGGGAAAATGCAAGGACGAAGCAGGCGAGGGGCAGGGGAGCTGTCGGGCTTTACTGCGCCGTCCAGCCGCCATCGACGGTCAGCGACGCGCCCTTGATGTTGGCCGCGGCATCACTGCACAGGAAGACCGTCAGGTCACCCAGTTGCTCGGGCGTCGTGAACTGCTTCGATGGTTGCTTTTCCGACAACAGCTTCACTTGTGCCTCCTGGCCGTTGATGCCTTCGCGCGCGGCCAGCGCATCGATCTGCTTCTGCACCAGCGGGGTCAGCACCCAGCCGGGGCAGATGGCGTTGCAGGTGATGGCGCCTTCGGCATTCTCCAGCGCCACGACCTTGGTCAGGCCGACGACACCATGCTTGGCCGCGACATAGGCGGCCTTGTTGGCGCTGGCCACCAGCCCATGGGCCGACGCGATATTGACGATGCGGCCCCAGCCCTTGGCCTGCATATGCGGCAGGGCGGCCTGGATGCCATGGAAAACGGCGGACAGGTTGATGGCGATCACGCTGTCCCAGCGTTCGGCGGGGAACTCCGTGACGGGGGCCGTGTGCTGGATGCCCGCATTGTTGACCAGGATGTCAACCCCGCCCAGCTTCTCCACCGCCAGGTCGATCATGGCCCGGATCTGGTCCGGCTTGCTCATGTCGGCGGCGGAATAAAGCGCCTGGACACCGTAATCCGCCTCGATGGCCGTGCGGACCGTTTCGATCTCCGCCTTGTCGCCGAAACCGTTCAGCACGACATGGGCGCCCGCCGCTGCCAGCCGGCGCGCGATACCCAGCCCGATCCCGCTGGTGGAGCCCGTGATGATGGCGACCTTATCCTTCAGCATGATGCTACTCGCTCCCTTGTCGTTCCGGCTGGACCGGCCTGCGGATGGATGCATGGAGATGAATACCCATTCGACTTTCAAATCAAGGGGTGCGTTTCAGCCGGTCGAGGATTCCCTGCACCGCGTCATCTTGCGGCTGAGCCGGTTGCGGTGCGGGGGCTGCCGGCTTTGGTGCGGGTTTCGGGGCCGGCGTGGGCGCTGCGGGGGCTGGTTTCGTGGCAGCCTCCTTCGCGGCTTCCCGCGCCCGCCGCTCCGCCTCCCGCCGGCCCAGCCAGGCATCGGCTGCCTCCAGGTCCAGGGTCCGCACGGCCGCCTGATCGGGCCCGGCCAGCCGGATGCCCATGGACGGCGCCGCTTTCGGGTCGGCCGGCCTGGCGGTCAAAGCCAGGTCCAGGGTGCGGTCGTGCCAGGACCAGCGGCCGGCACCGGTCAACGCGCCTTGCGGTCCGGCGGCATCGATGCCGCTGATCGCTGCGATACGGTCGGCCAGCGCGAAGGACAGGGACAGCGTGTCGAAGCCCGTCTGGCCACCGCGGCGCAGAATGGCGCGCAGGTTGGCCGGTCCCCGGGCCCCCCCCTCGGCCAGTCGCTTGCCGGTGGCGGCCAGGTCGATGCCGGTCACCGTGGATCCGTGCAGGGTGGCCTGCCCACTGCCGGAAAGGGAGGATGTGACGGCGTGCGGCGTGGGGCCGGTTCCGGTTCCTGTAAATGAAAGATCAAGCTTGCCGCCCTCAACGCCCAGGCTCTCTCCATTCAGCCAGGGCGGCAGGTCCGCCCCTGCGACCTCCAGCGTCAGATTGCCGGCCAGCGGCGATGTCTGCGTCTCCGCGTTGACCGGGTCGGCGGCGGTTTGCTCGATGGCGCCGCCGGCCTTCACGGTCCCGCCCCGCCATTGCGCGGTCGCTTCTTCCAGACGGATCAGACCCGCCCCTGCGGTCAGCGGCAGGCGGACCTGCTCCAGCTTTTCCCCGCCAAGCGTCAGTTGCCTTGCCGCGAAAATGATCTCGCCGTTTATGCGGCGCGTCCAGTCCAGGTTCCAGGCCGCGCCGTCGCGGGTCAGCCCCGGCAGCAGCAGGTCGGCATCCAGTGCCCCCAGGGCCAGTTCCCCCGACAGGCGGCCTGGCTGCGGCTCCTCGCCCGCGGACCGGCTCCAGTTCAAGGCCCCGGCCACCTCCTGTCCGGCGAAACGGCCCTGAATGGCGTCGATCGTCACCGGACCGGCCAAGGGGCCGGCGACGGATGCATAGATGTCGAGCGGCCCGGCCGGGCCGGCCGGCCGCCAGTCGCTGAAGAACAGCCGCAGCAGGTTCCCCGTCTCCGGCAGGGTGCTGCGCACCTTGAGGTCCAGGCCCGGACCCGCCTCCTCCCTGTCCAACGGGTCGGTGATGGTGCCGCCGACATGAGTACTGCCCCCCAGCGCATCGGCACGGATATCCGCGGCCAGGCGCACCATGTCGCCCACCAGCCGCGCCTCCACCGCCACGCTGCCCAGCCGTTCGGCCAGTACGGGGTCTGGCCGGCCCAGGGCCCGCAGAAGCGGTGCCAGGGACGGCCCGTTGGCCGTCAGCGTCAGATGCGAGCTTTCACCCTGATTGCCCGAAAGGAAGCCGCTGGCCCGTGCATTGATGCCCGCCACGGCATCGGCATTCAGCGCCCGCAGCGACAGGGCGTTGCCCGTCCAGCCGGCATCCAGCGTCAGCCCCTCCACGGGTATCCTGTCCACCGTCAGCAGGTCGGCCCGGCCTTCCAGGGTCAGGTCCATGCCTTCCATCACCGTGCGCAGGCCTGTCCAGGGCGGTGGTGCATCCGCCATGCGGTAGGCATCCAGGTCCAGCCGGTCCAATGTCAGGCGCAGGCCCAGACCCAGCCGGTCGCGTCGTGCCAGGGTGAAGGCACCCGTGAATGCCGTTGTATCCACGCTGCCGGCGATGTCCGTCAGGGCAAAATCCTGCGGCTTTCCGGCAAGCCGGCCGGTCAGCCGGGCTTGGCGCAGCCGTTCCGCCGGCACCGTCTCCACCGGCACACCGGACCAGGTCAGGATGGCGCGCAGATTGTCGCTGCGCGTATCCAGCAACACATCCGCCACCGGTGTGCTGCCGGTGAGGTCGACGCTACCCTTCACGGTCAGGGCTGTGGCACCGGGCAGGGTGGCAGCCATCTCCGCATCGTTCATCACGCCTGCTTCCAACCGGCCGACCAGCCGCAGGTCACGCAGGATTTCGCCATTCAGGCGTCCCTGGTCGGCCAGCAGGTCCAGTGTCAGCGGCGTATCCGGCAACCAGGGCCGCATGTCCGGCAGATCGGCGGCCAGCCCGTCCAGGTCCAGTGCCGTGAAGGCCAGGACGACAGCCCCTTCGCCCGCCGCCATGCGGGGCAGGTCGATGCTGCCCGTAGCCCGGCTGTCACCCCATTGCAACTCGATACCGTCCAGCCCGATGGCCTCTGGCGTGATGGCCAGATGACTGCGTAGGGCCAGCGCCGGGCCGGTATCGGTGACTTCCCCCACCTCCTGCCCCGCGAGGTGCCGTGCCAGCCGCAGCAGGGGGGCGGCACCGCCGCCCTGCAGGACGATGTCCCCCTCCAGCTTCCAGGGGACGCCGCCGGCAGGCAGAATGCCCGTGAAGCGCAGATCGGTGCGGGCATCGGGCAGGGTCAGCAGCGCGCGTACCGGGGTCCCGCCATTGGCCGTGCGGCGGGCGGCGTTCAGGGCAAGCCGCACCGGCATGCCACCCAGACCGCCATTGGCCATCAGTTCAAACGGCCCGTCGGGTCCGCCGGCCCCCATCTCGCCCGATAGCCCGGTCAGCCGCGTGATGCTGCCATCCGGCCGCTCCAATGCCAGGGAGCCGTCGCTCAGTGACAATCCCTCCACCTGCACCGACCCGCCCAGCGCTTCCGGGGCGACCGGCCAGCGCGCTGGTCCGTCGCCCGGCAGTAAGGCCCGCATTTCCGCCTTGCGCAGGACCAGATGCTCGATCTGCACCCGCCCCTGCAACAGCGGCAGCGGCCTCACCCGCATATCGACGCTGCCGATGCTGGCCAGCACCTCTCCGTCATCCAGCAGGCGGACCGATCCCGCCCGCAATGTCGGGGCCGGCAACAGGCTGAGATCCAGGTCGCCATCGATGACCACCTGCCGGCCCGTCAGTTCCGTCAGGCCATCGGCCACCCGCGACCGGAACTCGTTCCAGGGAACCAGGGCCGGCCCGACCAGGGCCAGCAGCACCAGCAGGCCCAGGCAAAGACCGGCAATGACCGCAATCCGCTTCACGCCCGTTCCATTCCTCTTGCTATCGGTTGGCCGCAGGGCCTTAACCTAGGGGATCGGTGGCTGGCAGGATAGGTATTGATATGGCCGAAATCGTGAATCTCAATCGTGCCCGAAAAGCGAAGGCGAAGGCCGAGCGGGAGAGCCGGGCGGCCGAGAACCGTATCCGTTTCGGCCGGACAAAGGCGGAAAAGCAGAAAAGCCAAGCCGAGGCCGCCGCCGCCCGCACCCGGCTGGATGGGCAAAAGCTGGACTGACACCGGACAGGGGCCGTTGGCGGGCCGAAGCCCGCCTGCCGAACGCTGTCGCAAACCCGGTCAGCCTGCCTTGCGCTTGCGGGCGGGTGCAGGCGGGGGGGCTGCGACGGTCTTTCGCAACAGGTAGGGGGCCAGGTAATGGCCCGTGTGGCTGCGGCTGGATGTCGCCACCTGCTCCGGTGTGCCGGCCGCCACGATCTCCCCGCCCCCGTTGCCGCCTTCGGGACCCATGTCGATCATCCAGTCGGCGGTCTTGATGACCTCCAGATTATGCTCGATCACCAGCACGGTATTGCCCTGGTCCACCAGCGCGTGCAGCACTTCCAGCAGCTTGCGGACATCCTCGAAATGCAGGCCCGTCGTGGGTTCGTCCAGGATATAGATGGTGCGGCCCGTGGACCGGCGAGCCAGTTCCTTGGCCAGCTTCACGCGCTGCGCCTCGCCGCCCGACAGGGTCGTGGCGGGCTGGCCGATCTTGATATAACCCAGGCCCACCCGGTCCAGTGTCTCCAGTTTGTCGCGGATCGACGGCACGGCGCGGAAGAATTCCGCCCCTTCCTCCACCGTCATGTCCAGCACCTCGGCGATGCTCTTGCCCTTGTACAGGACTTCCAGCGTCTCGCGATTGTACCGCTTGCCATGGCAGACATCGCAGGTGACATAGACGTCGGGCAGGAAATGCATCTCGATCTTGATGACGCCGTCGCCCTGACAGGCTTCGCACCGCCCACCCTTGACGTTGAAGCTGAAGCGGCCGGGGCCATAGCCCCGCGCCTTCGCCTCCGGCAGGCCCGCGAACCAGTCGCGGATGGGGGTGAAGCAGCCGGTATAGGTCGCGGGGTTGGACCGCGGGGTCCGGCCGATCGGTGACTGGTCGATATCGATGACCTTGTCGATATTCTCCAGCCCGTGGATGGCGTCGTGATCGCCCGGATGCTCGCGGGCGCCCATCAGCCGCTTTGCCAGCGCCTTGTATAGTGTCTCGATCACCAGGGTGGACTTGCCACCCCCCGAGACGCCCGTGACACAGGTGAAGGTGCCCAGCGGCACCTGAGCCGACACGTTGCGCAGGTTATTGGTGCGGCAGCCCGTGACCTCCAGGATCTGGCCCGGATGACCCGTGCGGCGCACGGCCGGCACCTCGATCCGCCGCCGGTCGGACAGGTAGAGAGCGGTCAGGCTGCTGGGATGAGCCATGACCTCCGCCGGTGTACCCTGCGCCACGATGGTCCCACCATGCACGCCGGCACCCGGACCCATGTCGACCAGATAATCGGCCTCGCGTATGGCGTCCTCGTCATGTTCGACGACGACGACGGTATTGCCGATGTCGCGCAGCCGCTTCAAAGTGGACAGCAGCCGGTCATTGTCGCGCTGGTGCAGGCCGATCGACGGTTCGTCCAGCACATAAAGCACGCCCGTCAGGCCCGATCCGATCTGCGATGCCAGGCGGATGCGCTGGCTTTCGCCACCCGACAGCGTGCCCGACGCGCGGTCCAGGGCCAGATATTCCAGCCCGACATTGTTGAGGAATCCCAGGCGCTCGTTGATCTCCTTCAGGATGCGCACGGCGATGTCGCGCTGCTTCTGGGTCAGGTGGGGGTCAAGGTTGGCGAACCAGTCCGCCGCCTGCCGGATCGACATGCGGCTGATATCCGCGATGTTCAGCCCCCGGACCCTGACGGCCAGGGCTTCCGGCTTCAGTCGTGCGCCCTCGCAGGCCTCGCAGGGCTGCGCCGACTGGTACTTGGACAGTTCCTCGCGCACCAGGGCGCTCTCGGTTTCCTTCCAGCGGCGCTGCAGGTTGTTGACCACCCCCTCGAACGGCTTCTTTGTCTCGTAGGAACGCAGGCCATCATCATAGCGCATGGTGATCGGTGCCTTGCCGGACCCGTAAAGGACGCACTGGCGCACCTCGTCGGGCAATTTTTCCCAGGGCAGGCGGATATCGGCGCCGAAATGGGCGCAGATGCTCTCCAGGGTCTGCAGGTAATATTGCGAGGTCGAGTTGGCCCAGGGCGCGATGGCGCCCTCCTTCAGGCTCAGCCGCTCGTCGGGAACGACCAGCATAGGATCGAAATAATGCTTCGAGCCCAAACCGTCGCAGGCCGGGCAGGCCCCGAACGGATTGTTGAAGCTGAACAGCCGCGGTTCCACCTCCTCAATCGTGAAGCCACTGACGGGGCAGGCAAATTTCGCGGAAAAGACCGTGCGCTCCCCGCTGTCCGCATCCTCCGCGAAGATCAGCCCGTCGGACAGGTCCAGCCCCGTCTCGATCGAATCGGCCAGCCGGTTGCCAAGGTCGGCCTGCACCTTCAGCCGGTCGACCACGACCTCGATATCATGCTTCAGCTTCTTGTCGAGGGTGGGGGCATCCTCGATCTCGTACATTTCCCCGTCGATCTTGACGCGCTGAAAGCCGCGCTTGCGCAGTTCCGCCAGTTCCTTCTTGAATTCCCCCTTCTTGCCGCGCGCGATGGGGGCCAGCAGATAGAGCCGTGTGCCTTCCGGCATGGACAGGGTGCGGTCAACCATCTGGCTGACCGTCTGGCTTTCGATGGGCAGGCCGGTGGCCGGCGAATAGGGAATGCCGATGCGCGCGAACAGCAGGCGCATGTAATCGTAGATTTCCGTCACCGTGCCCACGGTGGAACGGGGATTGCGGCTGGTGGTCTTCTGTTCGATGGAGATGGCGGGCGACAGCCCCTCGATACTGTCCACATCGGGCTTCTGCATCAGTTCCAGGAACTGGCGCGCATAGGCCGACAGGCTTTCCACATAGCGGCGCTGGCCTTCGGCATAGATCGTGTCGAAGGCCAGAGAGGATTTGCCGGACCCGGACAGGCCGGTGATCACCACCAGGCTGTCGCGCGGCAAATCCACATCGACATTCTTCAGATTATGCTCACGGGCGCCACGGACGGAAATGTACTTGCTCATCGCTGCTTCTTCGCTTTCAGCCCCGTGGGCCATTGCCATGCTGCGGTGCGGTTAAGGATAGGCAACCCGGCGTGATTGCCAAGGCCACCATTGTGCGGGGGCGTCATGTCGCCAGCAGGGCCGAAAGCCGCCGCGGCGCGATGGCGCGGTAGCTTTCAAGCAGCCAGTGGCACAGGCGCTCGACATCCGGCTGATCTCCCGCCGCGAATCCGAAGCTGACCCAGCCGGCCTTGCCCAGCCCGTATCCCGTCGGCTCCGCGCCCGCAACGTCGAGGGCGAAATCGCGCGAATGCGGCAGCTTCATGCTGATCCGCAGCGCTCCGTCGCCGGGACGGGACAGGAACACGAATATCTTGCCGTTGACCTTCACGACCCGCTCCCCCCAAGGGAAATCCTCCACCGCGCCGGGCAGGGACAGGGCACGGGTTCTCAATGCCTGTTCGGCGGCTGCAAGCGGTTGGTCGGTCATCGGCTGCATCCTGGAGACGGTCGCATTCACCCACGGCCAGACAATGCCGCCTCGTGCCGGCAAATGCAATGTTCTTGCATTGTTCTTGTTTAATATTGTAGAAACGGGCGTGGGCCGGCGTTAGGCTGCGGGCGACAACGGCGGGACGCAGGTTCCACCGGCGATACCCTTTTGCGAAAGAGCGACACATGGCGGGCAGCGTCAACAAGGTCATCCTGATCGGCAACCTGGGCCGCGACCCGGAGGTCCGGTCGCTTCAGAATGGCGGCAAGGTCTGCACGCTGCGCATCGCCACGTCGGAAAGCTGGAAGGACCGCAATTCCGGCGAACGGCAGGAACGGACCCAGTGGCACAGCGTCGTCATCTTTAACGAGAATCTGGCGGGGGTCGCGGAACGTTTCCTGCGCAAAGGCAGCAAGGTCTATGTCGAAGGCCAGTTGGAGACCCGCAAGTGGCAGGACCAGCAGGGCCAGGAGCGTTATACGACCGAGGTTGTCCTGCGTCAGTTCCGGGGTGAGCTGACCCTGCTGGACGGGCGTGAAGGCGGCGGCGGGGCCTCGTCCGGTGGCGGATATGATGACCGCGGCGGTGATTATGGTGGTGGCTATGGCGGCGGAAGCGGCGGTGGCGGCGGCTATGGTGGCGGCGGCGGTTACGAGGATCGGGGTGGTTCCGGCCGCAGCAATGGTGGCAGTGGCGCCCGTAGCGGGGGGAACACCCGCCCCAGCCCGGCGGCCGACCTGGATGATGAAATCCCGTTCTGAGCCTGCGTCCCCGCGATCGCGGAAGATCACCGGGTAACGAGGGAGACAGGAGCCGGAGGGCCCCCGATGGCGGTACCGCAGGTCCCGCTATCCGGCGGGCTTGGCGCCCCGGTTCCGGTTTTGCGGTGGGCCTTTGGTTCGCCTGACGTGCGGCGCGCGTGTCGTGACGGATCCGCACGACAGGGCAGCAGATGATGCAGCGGCTGACAGGGCAGCGTGGGTTCGGCGGCGGTATGCTCCGCCGTCACCTGATGGCCCCCATGCGCTTCAGTTTCCACAGAATGCCGGGGGCGGACAGCACGGGATGGCGCCGTTGCCAGGGTGTCAGTTCCAGACGCATGCCGGAATGGCGGTGCAGCTTCCATAGAAGATAATCCACGCCGCCCTGGAAGGTGAAGGCTGCCTTCACCAGCCGGGCAACGTTCAGCCCCTTACCGAACAGGCGCCGCCTGGCCCAGGCGCGCACCCCCCTTGTCCGTTCCGTCTGGCCCATCAACGGCAGCAGGATCCCGCCGGCCTTTTCCTCGCAGGTGATGCCGGCCGCCTGCCAGGCGGGGACCAGCAAGGCCGTGTAGCGGTCGGCCGCATGGTCCACCAGGCTGACACCGCGTGCCGCCTTTTCCACCCGCAATTCGGCGGCATAGGTGGCCATGAACAGTGCCTCCCAATAGTCGCGTGCCGTTCCCTGGGCCGGCCCCAGCAGGGCCGCCCAGCGGCCGGCTGTGGAAACGGCCTGTGCCACGGCGGCCAGGACCCGGCCGGTTGCAGCAGCGTCGCGTGCATGGGCCAGCAGCACAGGCTGGGCGAAACGTGCCCAGATCGTGGTGTCCCAGCCGCCGAAGCGGTTGGCGGCGGCGAACTGGCCGATGCCCATCACGGCAACCTTGGCCCGCAGGACATGCCCCTGCCAGGGCACCTCCCAATATTCCACGCTGGGCGGCAGCAGGTGTGTCGCGGCGGCCAGGGACCGGCTATCCCGCCAGGGTGTCAGCCTGTCCAGCAGCACATAGAAGTCCAGCACCCCCTCCACATCGCCGGAGCGGAGGTTGGAGCCATAAAACAGCACGGCGGCGACATTGTCCCCGCCATGGTCCCGCAATGCGCGCACCAGCGCCGCAGCCGGGTCCGGCAGGGGCGCTTGCCATTCGGTGCGGATCAGGTCGGCGAGGCGGGGCGGGGCGGTCACGGCTGCACGAAGGTGATGCTGTCATGGGCGGACAGGATGACATGACCGGCGGGATAGGTCTCCCCATCCATGATCAGGGGCCGGGTGAGGCGCAGCCCGATCCGCTCTGCCCCGCCGGAGCGATAGGCGTCGCCGGCCCGCATGGCGGCCCCGGGCCGGCCCTTCATCAGCCGGGGCAGGGCGAAGAGAAGGCCGGGCGGGCGGGCCGCGACATCCAGATAGCGCAGTGGCCGGTCGCCATGATCCCAAAAGGGCCACAGCCCCATGATCAGCCGGTTCAGCGTGGTGGCCAGGAACAGGAAACGGTTGCCATCATCCATGGTGCCGTCATCGATGGCGGCGCCGAAATCCTCCCCCGCCAGCCAGCCATGCCGGTCGTTGCCGACCAGCGCCCGGCCCAGCACGCCGGCCATGGTCAGGGCCACGGCGATTTCCTGCGTGAACCCGGCCTTGTGGATGGCCGCATTGGCCAGGTCGGTGCCGCGCGTGAAGGCGCCGGCCCCCATGAACATGCCGCGCACGTCCCGGTGTTCGCCATCCGGCCAGTGCAGGGACAGGACGGGCCGGCGCACGGCATGCCGGCCCAGCGAACCGTCCCGCACGGTGTTGAGCAGCCGTTCCAGCCCCCTGGCGCCATGGCCGGTGGTGCCGACATCGGCCGCAATCAGGTTGGTTTTGCCGGCGGCCAGGATGGCCAGCCGTGGCGGCGTGTCGCCATAGGCGGCGGGCAGGGCGGTCAGCACGTCGCGCACCGTGCCGTCACCGCCATCCACGCACAGGATGTCGACGCCGCCACGGGCGAAATCGGCCAGCGTCTCCTGCAATTCCTGCGGCGAGGCGGGTTCGGCGAAATAGAAGCCGAGCAGGGCCGCCGCCTGGGCAGCCCTGTCACCGCCGACGCCCTTGTTGCGCTGGCTGTAGGGGTTCCGGATAAGGCCGAGACGCGCCATGACAGGGGTGTCAGGCCGACAGATAGGATTGGATGGGGCCCTTGCGGGCCGCCTGATGCGCCTGGACGATCTGGGCCATGTGGACGCCGAAGCAGAGCACGATCCATGCCAGCACGACCACCATGCCGATATCCGGCCGGCCCAGAAGCGTGGCCAGGGTCAGGATGATCAGGTTGGGATTGCGGCGTGCCGTGATCAGCCGGAAGAAGCTGTCGAACGGCCGCCAGGTGTGCATGTCGATCTTGAAGACCTTGATGAAATAGCCTTCCTGCAGACGCTGGGAGACATAGCCGACCCAGATGACGGTCAGCGCCAGGGCCATGCCGCCCGGCATGTCAAATCCCGCCGCCGGCAGGCCCGCGGCCCAGGCCCACCACCAGAAGGGCGGATGGACCAGATCGATGCCATGGTCGAAGATGTTGCCCCATTTGCTGCTGGTCAGGGTGACACGGGCCAGCTTGCCATCCACCGTGTCCAGGAAGGTCATGATCCATCCGGCCGCCAGGCCGGGCAGGTAATGCCCCTGCCAGAACAGCCACAGCGCCAGCAGCATCAGGATGGCCCCGATGCCCGTCACCATGTTGGGGGTCATGCCGGCCACGGCGCAGGCCTTGGTGACGTGGCGGGCCGGCAGGGGCCAGACATATTTGGTCACGATGTCGGTGACGCCCTTGTAGCTGCCGGCGAACATGCGCTGTTCGATCCTCGGCAGCGCCTCGGGCGTCAGGCGCAGCAGGAACGGCGCCTCCCGCTTGCGCAGGGCATGATTATAGCTGGAGGACAGATCGTCCGGGACCAGCACGCGCAGCCGCCCGGCCAGCTCGTCCGGAACGACTCGTGAATTGTTCAGCATGGATGCCGCCGCCGCTGCATCGGCTGCCGAAACATGGGCGGCCACGGGTTCCCGGTTGCGCGCATCGACCAGGATGGTGCCCGGCCTGCGCATCAGGTCGCGGACCAGCACCTCGTCGAAGACCCAGTCGGTCCGCAGCAGAAGCTGGCTGCTGCCATGATCCTGACCGTCCCAGGCCCGCACCTCCTTCACGCCGTTACGCACGCATTGCCGGCGCAACCGTTCAGCGGAGGTCATGCCCCATAGGCGGACGGGATTGTCACCGATGGTGGCGGCCATCGGCAGGGCGGCATCGGGGGCGGGGTTTTCGGCGGACAAGGCGTGAACCATGATCAAGGGGGATTTCCTGGCCGTCTTCATACAGCCTGACGGGAGCTTTGCCTATCGCCTGTGCGACAATGTAGGGTGTCGCCCATGCAACCCTTCCGCTTTGCCCATCTTTCCGACCCGCACCTGCCGTTGGCGCCCGACCGTCCCCGCGGGTTGGAATGGCTGTCCAAGCGGACGCTCAGCTACCAGTCCTGGCAACGCAAGCGACGGCATGCCCATACGCCGGACATGCTGGCCGCCATTGTGGCGGACATCCGGTCGCAGGGCGTGGACCATTGGGCCGTGACGGGTGACATCGCCAACATCTCCATGCCCGGTGAGTTCACGCGCGGTGCCGCATGGCTGCGGTCACTGGGAAGTGCGGAGGATGTGAGCTATGTCCCGGGCAACCATGACGCCATGGTGCAAGTGCCCGTCGAGCGCGGGCTGGGGCTGTGGGCCGATCATATGCGCGGCGACGATGCCGACCCGCAGGCCGTGCCGTCCTTTCCCTATCTGCGTCAGCGCGGTTCCGTCGCCTTCATCGGTGCCAACAGCGGCGTGCCCACCGCACCGCTTCTGGCGACGGGGCGCCTGGGTGCCGCCCAGATGGAGCGGCTGGGCGACATGCTGGCCGATGCGGGCCGGCGCGGGCTTTTCCGCGTGTTGATGGTGCATCACCCGGTGGGCGATGGCGTCGTCTCCAACCGCAAGGGGCTGACCGACCGCCGCGAACTGCGTTCCCTGCTGGCCCGTACAGGTGCCGAGATTCTGTTGCACGGCCATGCCCATGTGGCCAACCTGTCACAGGTGAAGGGGCCATCGGGGCCCATTCCCAGCCTGACGGCGCCATCGGCCTCGGCCATCGGCTGGCGGCATGACATGCCGGCCCGCTGGCATCATGTGACGGTGGACACCGACGCCGGTGATTGGCGGGTGCAGGTGGAAGTGCGCGGCGCCCGGCACCGGGACGGCCCGGTCACGGCGCTGGGGGGCTGGTCCCTGCGGCTGCCCCGCGGCTGACGGTGTTCGGCCCGATTGCCACCGTTGTCTGTTGCCACTAAAGTGCCGCCATTGTTGAATTCCGCTCCCGAGTCCCAGCGCCATGACCGATATGCCCCCAAACGCGACCATGCTGAAATTCGGCCATCCGGCCAGTGTCGTCGCCGAAACCGCTGCCTGGTCGGTGCAGGTGCGGCCGCAGCAGCCGGCCCTGGGGTCGCTGGTGCTGGTCTGCCGGGAGCCCGTGACGGCGTTCGGCCAATTGTCGCCGGACGCCTTTGCCGACCTGCAAAAGGTGGTGGCGCGGGTGGAACAGGTGCTGGGGCGTTTCGTTGGTTATCACAAGATCAATTACCTGATGCTGATGATGGTCGATCCGGACGTTCATTTCCATGTGATCCCCCGGTATGACGGAACGCGGGATTACAGGGGGCTTTCCTTTGCCGATGCCGGCTGGCCCGGGCCGCCGGCCCTGGGGCAGGCGATGGCGCTGGACGCCGCCGTGCTGGCGGCGCTGGTTACTGACCTGCGGGCCTTGTGGGTGGATGCAACGTGAACGGTTCACCGCCGCCGGTCGCCCGTAATTTCAAGCTGCACAGCACGCGGCTGATCGACCGCTACATCATGACGGAGACGCTGAAGCCGCTTCTGGCGTCGCTGGCGGTCGTGCTGGTGGCGCTGCTGATGGAACGGCTGCTGCGCCTGTTCGATCTCCTGGCCAACCATGGCGGTCCGTTCGACATGGTGGTCCGGCTGGTGGCCAATCTGGTGCCGCATTATCTGGGGCTGGCGCTGCCTGCGGCATTCTTCATTTCCATGTTCGTCGTCGTCGCCCGCATGGGGGAGGACAATGAACTGGATGCCTTGCAATCCGCCGGCCTGTCGGTGCCCCGAATCGCACGGTCATTCCTGGCGCTGGGTGCGGTGCTGATGGCCTTTTCAATTCTGCTGTTCGGCTACCTGCAGCCCTATGGCCGCTATGGCTACAGCGCCGTGTTCCATCTGGTGGTGAATGCGGCCTGGGATGCCACGGTGCCGCAATCCACCTTTGTGGATGCCGGCGATGGGCTGACGATCAGCGCCGATATGGTCGATGTGACGGGCCGGCGGCTGGAAAAGGTGTTTGTCCAGCAGGACCGCGACAATGGCGAGGTCTGGGTGACGACGGCGACCACGGGCGCCCTGGCCGCCACCGCCGATCGGCAGCGCGTGCTGATGACCCTGCGCGATGGGGTGCAGATCCGTGTTCTGCCCGATGGCCGGCGCCAGGTGCTGCAATTCGGCGAGCTCACGCTGGACCGGCCCTTCCGGCTGGTGACGGAGCCGTTCCGGGAGCGGGGCGGCAGCGAGCGCGAACTGACCATCACGGAACTATGGTCGGAAATGCACGACCCGCAATCCATTCTGGTCCGCAGCCGGGTGGAGGCGGAATTCCATGCCAGGCTGGCCCGGTCGCTGTCCCTGCCGCTGCTGCCGCTGCTGGCCGTGCCCATGGGGATGGCGGCCAAACGGGCCCGGCGGGGCCAGGGCATCGCGCTGGCCACGCTCATCCTCATCGTCTATCACCATCTTGTGCAGTTGGGTGAAAGCCTCGGCGATGTGGGCCGGGTGCCGCCTGTCATCGGCGTGTGGGTGCCGTTCGGTCTTTTCTGTCTTCTCTGCGGCTGGCTGTTCCACCGGGCCGAGGTACGGCCGGGCGAGAATCCCTTCGCCGCGCTGTTCGATGCCATCGATGCGGCCGGCGCCTTTGTCCGCCGCCTGATCCCACGGCGGCGACGCAAGGGCGGCGGGACAGAAACAGGGACAGGCGGGCCCGGCGGAGCGCCGGGGGGAACGCAGCCATGAACCATCGCAGTACCATCACCCGCTACCTGACGCGCACCTTCCTGATCCGTGTCCTGTCGGTGCTGATCGCCCTTTCCGCGCTGCTGCAGCTGCTGGATCTGCTGGATGCCGCTTCCACCGTGCTGGAACGGGGACTGGGGGCCGGCGGGCTCATGCATTACACGATCATCCGTCTGCCCATGGTGGTGGAACGGATCGTGCCGCTGGCCGTGCTGATCGGATCCCTGTCCACGCTCTGGACCTTTGCGTCGACGAACGAGATCGTGGCCATGCGGTCCGTGGGCATGACGCCTTATCAGATCATGGGCGCGTTGCTGCCGGCAGCACTGATCGTGGCCATCGGGCATTTCCTGCTGGCCGATCAGGTGGCACCGCGGGCCGAGCGTGCGTTCGTCACCTGGTGGAACGAGACGGCGCTGCCCGACGAGGGGGCGGATGACGAGCCGGCCAAGCCGGTCTGGTTCCGGCTGCATGGCAGCATCATGCGCGTCGCCTCCATCGCTGAGGACGGGCGCCGGTTCGAGGGGCTGGAGGTCGTCGACCGTGACGCGGCCGGCCGGGCCACGGCCCTGATGTCGGCGCAGAGCGGGGAATATGTCGATCGCGTCTGGCGGCTGACCGGCGTGGTGCGCACCCATATCGGCGATCCCGTGCGGGTGGAGCATGATGACGGCATGGTCTGGGACGTGTCCCTGTCCCCGGGCAACATGGTCGATCTGAGCAAGCCGATGGAGAATATCTCCATCCACCGGCTCATACGGATCGTCCGTGGCACCTGGGCCGGCGGTGAAAGCCCGGCCTTCTATGCGACACGGCTGCATTCCACCTATGCAGCTCCGCTCGCTTCCCTGGTCATGCTGCTGCTGGCCGCACCGGTGGCGCATGGCATGCGCCGGCGCGGCGGGGCCATGGGCAGCATGGCGCTGGGCACCGTCATCGGGCTGGTCTTCCTGTTGTCGGCCGGCATTCTGGGGTCCATGGGGCAGGCGGGTGTGCTGCCGCCACTCATCGCCGTCTGGGCGCCACTGCTGCTGTTCGCGGCCATCGGTGGTGCCATCATGGTCTATGTGGAAGGGTAGGCGGCCACCATGTCGCAAGAGGAAACCCCTGTTCCGGGCTTGAAGGCGGGGCGACCGGGGCATAGTTTGACGGCACGATGACAGAAGGGGCGGCACGCCGTCCCGTTTGGGAAAGGGTAGGGGCATGTGGGGCGATGCCTGGCGCGGCCGCAGCTATGACCTCGGCAAGATGAATTTGCGGGAACTGGCGCTGGCCTATTCCACATATCCGGCCATCCAGGCTTACGGCCTGCTGGCCATGGTGGCCGGCATCCTTGCCCTGGCCTGGGTGGAAAGCTGGTGGCGGCTGGGGCTGGTCGTGCTGGTCGCCTCGCTGATCTATCCGCTGGCCTGGTACGGTATCCACCGCTACATCCTGCACGGCCGCTGGCTCTACCGGATGAAATGGTCCGCCGGATTGTGGAAACGCATCCATTTCGACCATCACCAGGACCCGCACAAGTTGGAGGTCCTGTTCGGCAGCCTGGCCAACACCTTGCCGACCATCGCCCTGGTCACCCTGCCTGTGGGCTGGCTGATCGACGGCCGGACCGGGGCGGCGGCGGCCTTGTCCACCGGGCTGGTCACGACCTGCATCTACGAGTTCTTCCACTGCATCCAGCATCTGAACTACAAGCCGCGCTGGGCCTGGGTTTCCCGGATCAAGCAGCTCCACCTCTATCATCACTTCCATAACGAGGACGGGAATTACGGCATCATCGCCTATGGCCCGGACATGCTGTTCGGCAGCTATTACGGTGAGGCAAGGCAGAAGCCGCGCAGCCCCACGGTGTTCAACCTGGGCTATGACCTTGACGAGGCGGAGCGTTATCCCTGGGTCATGGAGTTGACCGGCGCGCCGCCGCGTGACCGGCCCCCGCGTCCGCCGGCACCGGGTGGTGGCGCCGGCGGCGGCGATGGACTGAAGGCCGCATCTTGAGCGTGCTGCATGGTGATCCTGTTCGGGTCGACGTCCGCGCGGTGACGGACCCGAAGGACATGGATCGCTTCATCCGTCTGCCGTACCGGTTGCACAAGGGCGACCGCAACTGGGTGCCGCCCCTGCTGCTGGAACGCAAGGAAGCCCTTTCGGCCAAGCACAATCCCTATTTCCAGCATGCCGAGGCGGCTTTCTTCCTGGCCCGGCGCCATGGGCAGGTCGTGGGCCGCATCTCTGCCCAGATCGACCGGTCCGGCCTGGAGATACGGCAGGATGCCACCGGCCATTTCGGCCTGCTGGCGGCGGAGGATGATCAGGCCGTCATCGATGCTCTGTTCAGCGCCGCCGGCAACTGGCTGCTGGTGCGGGGCATGCGGCGCATGCTGGGACCGTTCAACCTGTCGATCAACGAGGAGACGGGCCTGCTGGTGGATGGCTGGGACAGGCCGCCCATGCTGATGATGGGGCATGACCGCCATTATCTGGGCGCGCGCATCGAAGCGGCGGGCCTGGAAAAGGCGAAGGACGTTTTCGCCTATCTCCACGATATCGGCAACGAATTGCCCCAGGCCGTGCGGAGCGTCATCAGCCGGCGGCTGCCGCACAATCTGGTCGTGCGCATGCTGGACATGAAGCGCTATGACCAGGAACTGGAGACCATCACCGATATCTTCAACAATGCCTGGGCCGGCAATTGGGGTTTCGTGCCGCTGACGGCGGCGGAAACCCGGCACATGGCCAAATCCATGAAGCCCCTGATCAATCCGCGTCTGGTCTGGATTGCCGAACTGGGTGGGAAGCCTGTGGCATTCGGCGTCGCCCTGCCCAACCTGAACGAGGCGATCTTCGACCTGAATGGCCGGCTTCTGCCGTTCGGCCTGTTCAAGATGCTGTGGCGGCTGAAGGTCAAGGGTGTCCAGTCGGCGCGGGTGCCCTTGATGGGGGTCCGCCGGGATGTGGGGGGCTGGCTGGCGGCCGTCCTGCCCTTCCTGGTCATCGACGGGATGCGGCGGGAGGCGCGCGCCCTGGGTTATCGCTGGATCGAGCTGTCCTGGATTCTGGAAGACAACATGCCCATGCGCCGCATCATCGAGACCATCGGCTGTGAGCGCTACAAGACCTATCGTCTCTACGAAAAGGCGCTGTGACGGGATGGCCGTGACGGGAATGACGACGCTGGTTCTCGCCGGCTCGCGCGGGGCGGCCGACCCGGTGGCGATGCTGGCGGGCGTCAGCCACAAGGCCTTCGCCCCCGTCGCCGGGGTGCCCATGCTGGTCCGGGTGGTGCGCGCGCTGGTGGCCGCGCCGGCCGTGGGCCCGATCCATATCGCCATCGAGCGCCCGGAACTGGTCCGCGACCATCCCGAACTGGGCCTGCTGCTGGCCGGCGGGCGCATCGCCCTGCTGCCGGCTGCGGGCAGCCCCAGCCTGACCGTCTGCGCGGCCCTGGACAGCCTGGGCACGCCGCTGTTCGTCACCACCGCCGACCACGCGCTTTTGCAGCCCGAATGGGTGGAACATTTCCTGGCCCACCTGCCTGATGATGCCGATGTCTGTGTCGGTCTGGCGCGCGATCATGTCGTCCAGGCCGCCGTTGCGGAAACGCAGCGCACCTATCTGCGGTTTGCCGATGGGGCGTTTTCCGGGTGCAACCTCTTCGCCTTCCGCACCGCGGCGGCGATGGGTGTGGCGCGGACCTGGCGGCAGGTGGAGGCGCAACGGAAGAATCCACTGCGCATGATCCGGCTGCTGGGGCCGCTGTCCGTGCTGCGGTTCCTGCTGGGCCGGCTGACCCTGTCCATGGCGCTGGCCCGTCTGGGCCGGATCACCGGGGCGCGGCCGGCGGTCGTGGAAATGCCGTTCGGCCTGGCTGCCGTGGATGTGGACAAGGCGGCGGACATGGAATTGGTGGAACGGCTGCTGTCCTGAGGCGCCGGTTCCTAAACCAGGGTGGCGCTGCTGGCCACGGGGTTGGCGATCAGCCCGTCCAGGACGGATACGCCCCTTTCCAGTTGGCCGGCATGGTCCACGCCCAGCAGGCAGATACGCACGGCGTTCTGGACCTCTGCCTTGCCGACGCCAAACGCTTCCGCCGAGGTGATCTTGACCCCGTGTTCCAGCGCGGCGCGCACCAGATCGTCGCGGCGCACATTGTCCGGCAATGGCAGCCAGACATGGGTCACGTCGGGGTCGGAAGCCGAAAGATCCAGGCTGCGCAGCAGCGTGCGGGTCAGGCCCTGTCGTTCCGCCACCAGCGCCCGTCGACGCTGCGCGATCCGCCCGGCCTCCCCGCTGTCGATCAGTTCGGCGGCCACCACCGTGCCCAGATGGGCCGGGGTCAGGATCGTGGCGCGCAGCACGGTGGCCATACGATCGAACAAGGGACGCGGGCCGATGACATAGCCCGTGCGCAGACCGGGAAAAAGCGATTTGGACAGGCTGCTGACATAAAGCGTCACGTCCGGCCCCAGGCTGGCCAGGGTCGGAACGGCGGGCTGTTTCAGGAAGCCATAGACATCATCCTCCACCAGCATCAGCCCGATGCGCCGGGCCATCGACACCAGCGCCCGCCGCCTTTCCAGGGACAGGGTTGCTGTCGTGGGGTTCTGCAATGTCGGCATGCAATAGAGAGCGTGGGCCCCATGGGTGCGCGCCGCCTGTTCCACCGCGTCGGGCAACAGGCCCTCGCCATCCATGGGGACGGGTACCAGCCGCAGTCCCAGATGCAGGGCCAGGGTGCGCATCCCGGGATAGGTCAGTTGTTCGACCAGCAGCGTGTCGCCCGGCCGGGTCACGGCGGCCAGGGCCACCTGCATCGCACCCTGTCCCCCGGCCGCCAGCAGGACCTGATCGCCCGTGACATGCAGGCCGGCCGTATCGGCCAGCCAGTCGGCGATGGCCGCGCGCAGACGCGGGTGGCCCAGGGGTGTCTGATAGGACATCAGCGCCGTCAGGTCGGGCCGCTGCGCCACGGCCTGGGTCGCGGCGGCCAGGGCCGCGGCATCGGGCCATAGCGCCGTGGCGTTGACCGACAGATCGATCAGCCCCGTGGCCGGTTCCAGCAGGCCGCCGGCTTCCACTGTGGCGTCCACCAGCCGGCGGGGATCGCGCACGAAGGTGCCGCGCCCCACCTCGCCCCCGATCAGCCCCTGCCGCTCGGCCTCCTGATAGGCGCGGGTGATGGTGCCGACGGTCACCTTCAAATCCCAGGCCAGGTCGCGGTGGGTGGGCAGGCGCGTGCCCGGCGGCAGGGTGCCATTGGCGATATCCTCTGCCAGGGCCGCGGCGATGGCCCGATAGAGCGGGCCGGCCCGGCCGGCCATGGCGGGTTGCCAGCGGATGGTGGCGGGCTGGTTCATGGCTGACGCTCCTGTGCTGTCTGCCGCGCTGCGGTCGGCGATTGTCCCACTTGTTGCATGGTTGCCAGTTGCAATCCGCAGATTGACGCTGTTTTGCCGCCATTCTATCCAAGGAAATGCACGGTATCAATGTGCCGCCTGCGAAATGCTGGGTGACAATTATCGCAGGTCGAAAGGTGCAATTCCGTTCTGGGATATGGCCGGAGGTCAGGGCGATGGATAAGGGCTTGATCGAACCGCTGATGGCACTGGCGGTCTACTGCATTGTTTCTTCTGTGACGCCGGGGCCTAACAACATGATCCTGGCGGCCAGCGGGGCGACCTTCGGCCTGCGGCGCACCCTGCCCAACATCCTGGGCATCGTGGCCGGCTTCGGCACACTCCTGCTGCTGGCAGGCATTGGCGGTGAGGCGGCGATGCTGGCGATACCCCTGCTGGCCCCTGTCCTGAAATATGGCGGGGTCCTGTACATGCTCTACCTGGCCTGGAAGATCGGCACGGCCGGCCGGCCAGAGGCGGGGGCCCGGTCCCGGCCGCTGGGATTCTGGCAGGCGGCGGCGTTCCAGTTCATCAATCCCAAGGGTCTGGCCATGGCCATTTCCGTACATGCCATTTTCCGCATGCCGCAACTGGGCGAATGGGGCAGTGTGCTGGCCATCACCTGCATGTTCCTTGTGGTCGGCATGCCCTTTACCCTCGTCTGGGCGTTGTTCGGGCAGGGGATGGGACGCTGGCTGCGCGATGATCTCCAACTCCGGCTGTTCAACGGCTTCCTGGGTCTGGCCACGGCCGCGACAGCGCTTCTATTGTTGTAATTGTCATCGTAACAAATGTGACATTGATCGGACTCCTGCGCCAATTGTATCCGTATTTAAGGTTGGCCAGTCCGATTGCCTTTGGGCGGGGAGGATTGTCATGGTGTCAATGCCTGTCGTCTATGCGGTGGAAACGCGGTTGCGGACAGCGGAATTTATCGATGTGCTGAAGCGCTCAGGCCTGGCCGAGCGCCGGCCCATCGACGATCCCGCGCGCATCGAGGCCATGCTGCGCCATGCCAACCTGATCGTGACGGCGCGGGTTGGCGGTCTGCTGGTGGGCGTCGCGCGGTCGGTCACGGATTTCGCCTTCTGCTGCTATCTGTCCGATCTGGCGGTCGATGCCGCCCATCAGGGCCGTGGCATCGGCAAGCGGCTGATGCGGGAAACGCGCGATGCCGCGTCCCGCGGTGTGGAACCGGGGCGCTGGCCGTTGCGCTGCCTGCTGCTCTCGGCTCCCGGCGCGATGAGCTATTACCCCCAGGCCGGTTTGACCCCGCTGGACAATGCGTTCGACTTCACGACCCTGTGAGACGGGGTCCCGACCGGAGACCGACATGCGCCTGCCCCTTTATCAGGTCGATGCCTTTGCCGACCGGTTGTTCACCGGCAACCCCGCAGCCGTCGTACCGCTGGAGCAATGGCTGCCGGAACCCTTGATGCAATCCATCGCGATGGAGAACAACCTGTCAGAAACCGCATTCATTGTGCGGCAGGGACAGGGTTGGGGCATCCGCTGGTTCACGCCCACGGGCGAGATTGATCTGTGCGGGCATGCCACGCTGGCATCGGCCTTCGTCATCACCGCCTTCATCGATCCCCAGGCGACCGAGCTGCTGTTCCATACGAAGGTGGCGGGTGATCTGCGCGTGTCCAGGGACGGCGACCTTTACACGCTGGATTTCCCCACCCGCGCGCCGGCACCGGCCACGGCCCCGGCCGATCTGCTGCGTGCCCTGGGAGGGCCTGATCCGGTGGAGGTGCTGGCAGCGCGCGACTGGTTCATCGTCTATCCCGACGCTGCCGCCGTGCGTGGCCTGACACCGGATTTCGCCCTGCTGTCGGCCATCGCCGGGAAGGTGATCGTCACCGCACCGGGGGAGGATGTGGATTTCGTCTCCCAATTCTTCGCGCCGGCGGAGGGTATTCCGGAGGACCCCGTGACGGGATCGGCCCATTGCAGCCTGATCCCCTATTGGGCCGCGCGGCTGGGCCGGGATGGGCTGGAGGCGCGGCAGCTTTCCGCCCGTGGCGGCCGGCTGCATTGCCGCTTGCTGGGCGAGCGCGTGCATATCGCCGGGCGCGGCGTGCTTTATCTGGAAGGTGCCATCCATGTCTGACGCGCCCGCCTGTGGGGTCTGGGAGGTGCGGCGGGACGATGGGTGCGTGGTGTCCAGCGATCCTGCGCGGCTGGACTTCGATTTCATCCACCGGTCGCTGGCCAGCAGCTATTGGTCACCGGGCATCAGCCGGGAGAAGGTGGTGAAGGCTGCCCGCCATTCGGTGCCGGTCGGGCTCTATCTGGATGACGGGCGGCAGGCCGGCTATTGCCGCATCGTTACCGATCACACGACCTTCGCCTATCTCGCCGATGTCTGGATCGATCCCGGCCTGCGGGGTGGCGGATTCGGCAAATTCTTGGTCGGGACGGTCGTGAACAGGCCGGAATGGATGGGCTTGCGCCGTTTCCTGCTGTTCACCGTCGATGCCCACGGGCTTTACCGGCACTATGGATTTAGGCCGCTGGACCAGCCGGACCGGGCCATGTGGCGGCCTGCCGCGCCGGAATCGGCACTACCACTAACGTGATAGGCGTGATCGACCCGATTACACTGTTTACCCCGGATGGAGAATTGAGCAAAATGGCGGGGCTTGCAGACCACCCGGCCGTTGACGCCGGCCATCAGGGGGATGGCCGGCTGCGTGGACGGCTATTTTCGAGCCAGGGCCTGTGGACAAACAGAAACTCATCGGTGCCGTCCAAACGGTCTACGAGCTGCATAGCTTTCACGGCGACATCTGGCTGGTCGTTCGGGAGTCTCCCGATCTTCGCCAGTTGGAACCTTCCGCTGCGCTGCTGGTGCAGCGCAACGAGGTGGATGGCATCCGGCTTGTCCGCCGTTCCGACTACAAGGATCATGGCTTCACCACCACGGTGACCATGGTCAAGCGCCTGCGTAATGGCGTGCAGGAGGTCGATCCGCTGGCCCGGGCCAATCCCGGCCGCGACGCCTCCTGGTGCGAGAAGCCCGAAGACCTGATGGGGGATGTGCAGCGTCAGATCTTCCGGACCTTCTTCGCCAAATTCCTGGACGAAAAGCGGATGACGCCGCTGGAGGTTCTGAATTACGAGGTGAATGCCCGCGTGCTGGATGGGGCGGGCACCATCCTGCAGGGCGCCTTGCAGCGCGTCGCCTCTGTGCAGGTGCGGGGTACCAAGCAGACCGCCGTGGCGCGCATGAAGGAACTGATGGCCCTGGCCGACACGGCCCTGGCCGCACTGGTGAAAAATGCCAAGACCGTTCCGCCCGCCCGGATCGGGGAAGGTGGCCTGGTGGCCGTGGCCGACCAGTACAAGGGGCCGGCGGCGGGGCTGGATCATTGCCTGTATCGGGCCGTGGCCGCCTATCTGGCCGATGCCAAGGGCTGGGTGGAGAAGCTGGATCGCCTGTTCCTGCTGGCCACGCCCGACCTGTCGGTGCGGGAAATGCGCATCCTGGACAGCATCGCGGCGGAGATCATGTCGTCGCCGCTGGCACTGAAGGACCTGGCCGGGCAGGAGAAGTCGCGCCTGGACCTGGTCTTGAACGCCATTGACCTCTATGCCGGCAATCTCGGCACGGGCGGGCGCAACGAGCAGCCGCCCGGCGTGGCAGCCCTGTCACTGCTTCTGTCAGAAGGGGTGCTGCCGCGCACCATGGCGGAATTGCGCCTGGGCCTGCTGCGCCACCTGCATGCGCGCCTGCCATTGCGCAGCGACCGCGGCATCCGGGACGAGATGGAAGCGACGGTGGAAGTGATCGGCCACCTTCGCCGGCATGCTCCCGTTCTGGCCCGGGATGAAGAGGTTCTGGAGGCGCTGGCCCAGCGGGCCGACCGCCTGATCCAGCCGGAATCCATGTCCGACCTGATCGGCCCGCTGCGCGGCGCCGTCACCAGGGCGGAGACCGTTCTTTCCCTGGCGGAAACCGCCCCCGGCGACGCCGCCAAGGCGAAGGTGGCAACATATCTGCGCAGTCTGATCGTGCCGGAGGATTTCATCCGTGAGGTCGGCAACCGGATGGAGGCGATCAAGACGCTGGGCACTTTGGCCCGGCGCATCGTGATGTCGGGCATGCCCGCCGCGCCGAAACGGGAAATGGCGGAAATCCTGGATGCTGCCATTTTCGACAATGTCCGCACCGAGATATTGGCCAACCAGGCGATGAACTATACCGACCGCATCCTGGCCATTGTCCGCCTGTGCGGCGGGCTGCCGGAAGGGCGGGCCCGGCAGTTGGCGGCCGACCAGTTGACCCAGGCGCTCAAGCGGCCGGAATTCATCCTGAACTATCTGGAACGGTTCGCCGGTGCGCAGGAACGCCGGGACGCCTATTTCAAGCTGTGCAGCGCCATGCTCGATTCAGGTCTGGTCGACAAATCGATGCTACCCATGGGATGACGCGGTCCGGGCTGGAATAATCTTTCCCCTGCGCACCCCGCAGGGCAGCAATCCGATACGCGCACGGCGATGCCCCATTGACGGGTGCGGGCCAAGTCCATAGCTTCGGCGGCGGGTCACGTCCCCCCAACGGGACGCTACTATTCTGGAAGGAATAGCCATATGGCTGCGCCGAAGCCGGGCAATCGCCCCGCCAATCCGCAATTCTCGTCCGGCCCCTGTGCCAAGCGCCCCGGCTGGACGATCGACGCCCTCAAGGGCGCGCTCGTGGGCCGCTCCCACCGCTCCAAGCCCGGCAAGGCCAAGCTGGAGCAGGTGATCGCCCTCTCCAAGGAAATCCTCGGCATTCCTGCCGATTACCGGCTGGGCATCGTTCCCGCTTCCGACACCGGTGCCGTCGAAATGGCGCTGTGGTCGATGCTGGGCGCCCGCGGCGTCGATATGGTCGCGTGGGAAAGCTTCGGCAAGGACTGGGTCACCGACGTCGTCAAGCAGCTGAAGCTGCAGGACGTGCGGACCCTGACCGCCGGCTATGGCAAGCTGCCCGACCTTTCCACGGTCGATTTCGGCCGTGACGTGGTCTTCACCTGGAACGGCACGACATCGGGCGTGCGGGTGCCGGATGGTGACTGGATCGCCGCCGACCGTGAGGGTCTGACCATCTGCGACGCGACGTCTGCCGCGTTCGCCATGGACCTGCCGTGGGACAAGCTGGATGTCGTCACCTGGTCCTGGCAGAAGGTGCTGGGGGGCGAGGCCGCGCACGGCATGCTGGTGCTGTCGCCGCGCGCCGTGGCCCGGCTGGAAAGCTACAAGCCGGCCTGGCCGATGCCCAAGATTTTCCGCATGACCAAGGACGGCAAGCTGACCGAGGGTATCTTCAAGGGCGAGACCATCAACACGCCGTCGATGATCGCCGTGGAAGATGCGCTGGACGGGCTGAACTGGGCCAAGTCGGTGGGGGGTCTGGAAGGGCTGGTCGGCCGTTCGGAAAGCAACCTCAAGCTGGTGGCCGACTGGGTCGCCGGGACCGATTGGGTCGATTTCCTGGCCGATACGGTGGAAAGCCGTTCCTGCACCTCCATCTGCCTGAAGATCGTCGACCCCTGGGCGACGGCGCAGCCGGCCGAGGCGCAGGCGGATATCGCCAAGAAGCTGACGAGCCTGCTGGAGAAGGAAGGCGTGGCCATGGATGCCGGCTCCTACCGCGATGCCCCGCCGGGCATTCGCATCTGGGGCGGCGCCACGGTGGAGAATGCCGACATCGCGGCGTTGCTGCCCTGGCTCGACTGGGCTTATGAGACGGTCAAGGCCGGCTGATTTCGAACTTTCTGCTGTTCCGGCGAACGCCGCTTGGCGCAACCATTGCTGTGAAGTGCCTTCCCCTGCCTTTGCGGGGGGAAGGCACAAAGGGCAAATGGTGACCCAGTGCGAGCCGGACCCCGTTTCCAACGATATCCCGCATCTCCATGCGAAGGACATTCCCATGCCCAAGGTTCTGATTTCCGACAGCCTTTCCCCCCGCGCCGTCGAGATTTTCAAGGAGCGCGGCGTCGAGGTCGACGTGAAGGTCGGCCTGAAGCCCGATGAGCTGAAGGCCATCATCGGCGAGTATGATGGTCTGGCCATCCGGTCGGCGACCAAGGTGACCAAGGAAATCCTGGCCGCCGCCACCAACCTGAAGGTTGTCGGCCGCGCCGGCATCGGTGTCGACAATGTCGACATTCCGGCCGCCACGGCCCGTGGCGTCGTCGTCATGAACACGCCGTTCGGCAACTCGATCACGACCGCCGAACATGCCATCGCCATGATGTTCGCGCTGGCCCGTGAGATCCCGGCCGCCAATGCCTCCACCCATGCCGGCAAGTGGGAAAAGAACCGCTTCATGGGCGTGGAACTGTTCGGCAAGGTGCTGGGCGTCATCGGCTGCGGCAATATCGGTGGCATCGTCGCCGACCGCGCCATCGGCCTGAAGATGAAGGTCGTCGCCTTCGACCCGTTCCTGTCGCCGGAGCGCGCCACGGAAATCGGCGTGGAGAAGGTGGAACTGGACGACCTGCTGCGCCGCGCCGACTTCATCACCCTGCACACGCCGCTGACCGAGGCCACCAAGAACGTCCTGGATGCCAAGGCGCTGGCCAAGACCAAGAAGGGCGTGCGCATCATCAATTGCGCCCGTGGCGGCCTGATCGTGGAAGAGGCGCTGCAGGCGGCCATCGAGGCCGGGCATGTTGCCGGTGCCGCGCTGGACGTGTTCGCGGAGGAGCCGGCCAAGGCCCACCCGCTGTTCGGCAATGAGAAGGTCGTGGCCACCCCGCACCTGGGCGCCTCCACCACCGAAGCACAGGAAAATGTGGCTCTGCAGGTGGCGGAGCAGCTGGCCGACTATCTGGTCAACGGCGCCGTCGTCAACGCGCTGAACATGCCGTCGGTGTCGGCGGAGGATGCGCCGAAGCTGCGCCCCTACATGAAGCTGGCCGAGCAGTTGGGTGGCTTCGCGGGTCAGATCACCGAGACGGGCCTGAAGGCCGTGACCATCGAGTATGAAGGCCAGGCTGCGGAACTGAACACCCGTCCGCTGACCGCCATCGTGCTGAAGGGCCTGCTGGGCCCGCTGATGGAATCGGTCAACATGGTCAACGCCCCCGTCATCGCCAAGGAACGCGACATCAAGGTCAGCGAGACCAAGCGCGAGGTGGCCGGCGATTACCAGACCCTGGTCCGCGTCATCGTGCAGACCGAACAGCGCACCCGGTCGGTGGCCGGCACCCTGTTCGGCGGCGACAAGCCGCGCCTGGTGGAGATCGAGGAGGTCCCCGTCGAAGCGGAGGTCACCCCGCACATGCTGTTCGTCCGCAACGAGGACAAGCCGGGCTTCATCGGCAAGCTGGGCAGCACCCTGGGTGACGCCGGCGTCAACATCGCCACCTTCCATCTGGGTCGCACGGCACCGGGCGCGAACGCCATCTGCCTGGTGTCGGTTGACCAGAAGGTGGGAGAAGACCTGCTGGCCACCATCCGCGCACTGCCCAGCGTGGTGCGCGCCACGGCCCTGACCTTCGGTTGATCCGGAAAGGGCGGTCAGCCGTCCGGGAAAGGGGGAGGGCGCCGGCCCTCCCCCTTTTCTTTTCAGCAGCCGGCCTGCCCCCTTTCCATCGGCGCCACCCCTCCAAAAGTGATGGCGGGCGTGGAAAATCGTAACGATCACTCTCTGCGGTTTGTGATATGAAGTCTGGCAGACCCAGGCTGGGCCCGGGTCCTTTTCGGACAACCCATAGACGCAAGGCCTTTGCAGATGAAGTACGGCAGCGAATTGAGCAATCTCTCCGGCGCCGGCAAGAGCGAGGTGTCCTCCGCCCTGCAGGAAATCAGCCGTGAACTGGAAGGCCTGCGGACCGAGATCGAGAAGGTCGGCACCGTGGCGCAGCAGATCGACGCCATCGCCAAGCAGACCAACCTGCTGGCCCTGAACGCCACCATCGAAGCCGCGCGTGCGGGTGAGGCCGGCAAGGGCTTCGCCGTTGTGGCCGGCGAGGTGAAGAACCTGTCGGGCCAGACCGCCGCCGCTACGGCCGAAATCTCTGCCGTGCTGCAAAGCCTGACCAAGCGTACCCAGCATCTGGGCCAGCTTGTCGAGCGGGCGATCACCCACGCCTGACCGAACGCTGCGACAAAATCGGGGGGCGGTGCCGGTGACGGTGCCGCCCCTTGGCTTTTTGCTGCCGCCCTTCACGCTTCCCTTTCATCTCCACGGAAAATTGCCATGCCCCGCCCTGTCGTGATCATCGGTGCCGGTCCGGCCGGCCTCATGGCGGCGGAAACCCTGGCAGCGGCCGGCCGGCTGGTGGAAATCCACGATGCCATGCCGTCGCCGGCCCGCAAGTTCCTGATGGCTGGCCGTGGCGGGCTGAACATAACCCATTCCGAACCCCTGGACCGGTTCATCACCCGCTATGGTGCGGGGCGGTCCTTCATGGACCCGTTGATCCGCGCCTTTACGCCCAGTGACCTGCGCGGCTGGTGCCATGGGCTGGGGGTGGAAACCTTTGTCGGGTCGTCCGGGCGCGTGTTCCCGAAAAGCTTCAAGGCGTCCGTTCTGCTGCGGGCCTGGCTGCAACGTCTGGACGGGTTGGGGGTCAAGCTGTTCACCCGTCACCGTTGGACGGGCTGGGACGGGGACGGGGCGCTGGCTTTCGATACGGCCGCGGGGCCCCTGTCCGTCATGCCGTCGGCCACCATCCTGGCACTGGGGGGGGCGAGCTGGCCGCGCCTGGGGTCGGATGGTGGCTGGGCAGCGATACTGGCGGCGCGCGGTGTGCCGCTGGCGCCTTTCCGCCCGTCGAACAGCGGCTTCGATCTTTCCTGGTCGCAAGGCTTTCTGGAGCGGGCGGAGGGGCAGCCCTTGAAGCGGGTCGCCATCCATTTCCAGGACCGCACCGTTCCCGGTGAACTGGTGGTGACGCGGACAGGGCTGGAAGGGGGCGCGCTTTATGCCCTGTCAGCCCCGTTGCGCGAGGCCATCGACAAGCAGGGCAGGGCAGTCATCCATCTCGACCTGAAGCCGGACATGACCCTGGCCCAGGTCCAGAACCGGCTGGCGCGGGTACCCCCGGCAGACAGTCTCGCCAACCGCCTGCGCAAGGCGCTGGCCCTGACCCCGCCCATGGGGGCGCTGCTGCGTGAATTTTGCGGCGACCAGGATGTGGGTCGGGCCTCCGTGCTGGCCGGCCTGGTCAAGGCGCTGCCCGTGCCGCTGGCGGGGCAGCGGGGGCTGGACAGGGCCATTTCCACGGCCGGCGGCATCAGGCTGTCTGCGCTGGACGGCAATCTGATGCTGCGGGACCTGCCGGGCGTCTTTGCCTGTGGCGAGATGGTGGATTGGGAAGCGCCGACCGGCGGTTACCTTCTGCAGGGCTGCTACGCCACGGCTGTCGCCGCTGCGCGTGGCGCGGCCGCATTGACGTGAGCCTGTTTTTCTATAGCGCGTCTGTCATCATACGACAATAAGAATGAGAATCTCTCTTAACAACGCTTGACGATAAGATGGTCGCCTGCCAAAAGGGCGGCCAGTTGGATCGTCTCGCGTATTCAAGAAACATCATAAGGTGTGGTGATGACATGCTCCCTGTTGCCGTCCATGCGGACGGCGCTGCTGGGAACGGCTGCCTGCGTTCTGGCATGCGCCGCCCAGGCCCAATCCGCTGATCCCGCAACCCAGGTCGCCCAGCGCCCCTTGACGGAAGAGATTGTGGTCACCGCATCCGGCTTCGCGCAGAAGCTGGTGGAGGCGCCGGCCAGCATCACCGTCCTGGGACAGCAGGACCTGCGGGAAAAGGCCTATGGCAGCCTGGCCGAGGCGCTGGTGGATGTCGAGGGGGTGGATGTCGGTGACACGGCCGGTAAGACGGGCGGCCTCAACATCTCCATGCGCGGCATGCCCAGTGACTACACGCTGGTGCTGATCGATGGGCGCCGTCAGAACAGTGCCGGCAGTGTCACGCCCAATGGCTTTGGCGAAACATCCACCAGCTTCATGCCGCCCATGTCGGCCATCGAGCGGATCGAGATCGTGCGCGGCCCGATGTCGACGCTTTACGGCTCCGATGCCATGGGTGGCGTCGTCAACATCATCACCCGCAAGCCGGGCAAGGAATGGGCAGGTTCCATCAGCCTGTCCAAGACCCTGAACGAGGACACCGATTTCGGCAATACCAGCCAGGCCAACATCTATGTCCATGGCCCGCTGCTGGCGGACAAGGTGGCGCTTGCGCTTCGTGGTTCGGTGCTGGATCGCGGTGCGTCGGATCTGGCCTATGCGGATGCCAGCGGTAATGAGATCGAGGTTTCCAAGCGTGGCCCCAGCCCCGTGGAGGCGCTGATCCGCACCGCCGGTGCCCGCCTGACCATCTCGCCCAACGCCGATCACGACATCTGGTTCGACGCGGATGGCGCCTGGCAGAAATATGAGAATGGCGACAACCAGTTGGGCACGGTCGGCACCCAGGGCGGCTATGGCCCCACCCAGCGTTTCAATCGTGAGCAATATACGCTGGCCTATACCTGGCGCATCACGCCGGATTATACGCTGGACACGTCGGTGATGCGCAACACGACGGAAACTATCGGCCGGACCCTGCCGCCGGGAACGCCCGGCAAGGTGGCGGGCGCGCCCCGCACGCTGGAGTCGGAGAACACCATCTATGACGCCAAGCTGAATGGCCGCATCGGCAATCATACGGCGACCCTGGGCGGCCAATGGTGGGACGCGGAGATGGTGGATGGGGTGGCCCCCGCACCTTATACGCACCGGCAATGGGCGTTGTTCGCCGAGGATGAATGGCGGTTCATGCCCGATTTCGCGCTGACCGTCGGTGTTCGCCACGACGATCACAGTTCCTTTGGCGGCCATACCAGCCCGCGCGCTTATCTGGTCTGGAACGCGACCCAGGCACTGATCCTGAAGGGCGGTGTCAGCCGGGGGTACAAGACCCCCCGTCTGGAACAGTTGGCTGATGGCATCACCGGCTTCACGGGGCAGGGGACGATCCCGTCTATCGGTAGCCCCGGATTGAAGCCGGAAACCAGCACCAGCACGGAAATCGCCGCCTATTTCGATGATGGCGGCTGGCTGTCGGGCAATGTCACCCTGTTCAACAACGAATTTCAGGACAAGATTGCCAGTGGCCCCGGCCTGCTGAACTGTTCCTTTGCCGCATCGCCCAACCGGCCGGGTTGTGTGGATTACGGCAACTGGCCGCGCGTAGACTTGTTCAGCCAGTCCGTGAACGTGGACGAGGCGGTGACCCGGGGCGGTGAGCTGGCTCTGCGGGCCCGGCTGCACGAGGATTGGACGCTGACCAGCAACTACACCTATACCGACAGCGAGCAGAAGAGCGGGGCGGCCAAGGGGCAGCCGCTGACCAACACGCCCAAGCACATGGTCAATGCCGCCCTGCGCTGGCAGGCGACCGACCAGGTGAATGCGTGGGTGCGGGGCGAATACCGGTCCCGGCGTTTCCGCAGCGACGCGGTGGCCCGCGCCGGGCTGGGGAATTTCAAGGGATACAACCTGTTCCATGTCGGCGGCGCCTATGAGGTGTCGGAAAACGTCACCATCAATGCCACGGTCTATAACGTGCTGGACCGCAACTTCCTGCGCTATCTGCCCTATGCCAGTGGTGCCAACACGCTTTATGCCAATGAATACAACAACAACCAGCAGGGCCGCCGGCTCTGGGTGTCCGTCAATGTCGACTTCTGATTCGAATAAGCATTGATCAGACCCTCGGCTGCGACAACCGTCGCACCGTTCTGCGGCGCGCCCGAGCCAGCGGATGCTGGTGCCGACGGATTTAGGCGTCGGGCGCCGCCATCCGGCGGCTTTGTGCATGGGCGCGCGGCCTTCTGACGTCAAAGGCCCGGACGGCGCACCGTCCGGGCCTTTGTTTTCAGGGCCTGGCGCTGCGCGGTCAGGAGAACAGGCGGGCGAAGAACCCCTTGGGCTTTTCCGGCACTTTCGGCTTCTTCGTTGCGGCGGCGGCGGGGCGCTTGCCCATGACATATTCGTTGCGGAACCGCTCGAAATCCTCGCGCCGTCCGAACTTGAACAGCACATTCAGGACCTGGGACCGCAGGCCGGTATCAACGCTCATCTCTTCCTGCATGCCCAGGAATTCCAGCGCCCACAGGCCCTTGATATTGTCGTTGATCCAGTCCTCGGCCTTTTCCATGTCGCCGCGGTTCTTGAACTTCATCGTGATTTCAAAGCTGTAACTGCTCATCCGCCCCGCCTGCCCGTTGATCAGTCAAGAATGTGCGACGCAATCACCAGCACGATGATGACGCCGATCAGGGCCAGCACCGGGTTGTTGCGCACGAAATCGTTCAATTGGGTCAGCCATTCCGGCTTGCCGCTGGCGACAACCGGTGCCGGCTCGGGCGGCGGGGGGACGGCAGCCCCGGCACCGGCCACCCGATCTTCCAGCACGGCCAGTCGCGCTTCGATCCGGTCCAGTCGCGCAGTGTCGCCCGACAATTCAGGTTCCGGGCCCGCTTCAATGCCTGTCATCTTGTCAATGCCCATCGATTTTTGCCCGCTGATTTCGAGGGATGCCATTTCCTGGTGAGAGAGGATAAACGTTTCGCAGTCGCGATAGGAAGGGGAACTGAACGGCCCTGACCGATTGGCATAAGCCGTTCGTGCCATTCGCTGAAAGGAGTATGCCACCGATGATCCGCTCTGTCTGCGTGCTGCCGGTGCTTCTGTCGCTCGCCCTGCTGTGCGGCGGCTGTGCGAGTGGCCGGGAAGGACCGCCCAGCGTGCCCGTCGCCCTGCTGGAGGAACCGGTCGGTGCGCCGCGGGCCGGTGAACTGCTTTGGCGGGGAAGCCTGCATCTGCGTGACGGCAATGCTGATTTCGGTGGCTTGTCCAGCCTGCGCGTCGCCCCTGATGGCAGCCAGTTCGTGGCCATCAGCGACCGTGGACGGCGTATCGCCGGCCGGCTCTCCTATGATGGAGAGGGCAGGCTGGCCGCTGCGTCGGATTTCCAGGTCGCCTTGCTGTTGGGTCCCGATGGGCAGCCGTTCCCGGGTTTCTTCAACGATACGGAGGGGTTGGCGCTGCTGGGCGACTGGCCGGGGGACGGATGGGCCGTCTCCATGGAGCGCCGCCACAGCATCTGGCATTACCCGCCGGCGCTGGCCGGCGTGCCGGCAACGCCGGTCGAAGGTCCCGCCGGCCTGTCCGACCTGCCCTTCAACAGCGGGCTGGAAACCCTGCTGGCCCTTTCCGACGGCCGGTTGCTGGCCATTGCCGAAGGGGGGGAGGGGCAGGGGCTGCACCGCGCCTGGGTCGGCCGGTCCGGTGATTGGATCGAGCTCTGCTACCGGGCGTTGCCGCCGTTCCTGCCTGTCGATGCGGCGCGCCTGCCGGATGGCGGGTTGCTGGTGCTGGAACGGCGGGTGGGGTTGCTGGGCGGCTGGGGCAGTCGCATCGTCCATGTCCCGGCGGCCGACCTGCCGGCCATGCTTGTCCCGGGCGGTGTGCTGGCCGGGCGGGAGATCGCACGCCTGGCATCCCCCATGGCGACGGAAAATTACGAAGGCATCGACGCGCGTGCCCTGCCCGATGGCGGGGTCGCCGTCTATCTGGTGTCGGACGATAATTTCAACAGCCTGTTGCAGCGCACGCTGCTGACCATGTTCGAATGGCGGCCATGAGGGATGCCGCCCCCGCACCCATTCGGTGCGGGGGCGGCGGCGGCATCAATCCGAGGCGCGCAGCTTCACGTAGGAACCGGGCGCAGGCTCGACCGGTGTCAGCTTCCCGTCGCCCGGCACGCGGGCCGGCACCTTGGGGCCGGCATATTTCTGGATCCATTTGGCATATTCGGGCCACCAGCTTCCCTCCACCTGCCGGGCGCCGGCCAGCCACTGGTCGGGGTCCTTGGGCAGCTTGGTGTTCAGGAAATGGCTGTATTTGTTGGCGGCTGGCGGGTTGACAACGCCCGCGATATGGCCCGACGCCGCCAGCACGAACTTGACCGGACCACCATAAAGCTGGCTTGCCGCATAGGTGGATTTCCACGGGGTGATGTGATCTTCCCGCGTGGACAGCATGAAGGTCGGCACCTTGATGTTGCGCAGGTCGATACTCTCGCCCTTCAGCGTCAGCGCGCCGGGCTGCACCAGCAGATTCCGCTGATACATGTTGCGCAGATAAAAGCTGTGCATGGCGGCCGGCATGCGGGTCGCGTCAGAATTCCAATAAAGAAGGTCGAAGGGGAACGGGTCCTTGCCCAGCAGGTAGTTGTTGACGACGAAGGACCAGATCAGGTCGTTGGCGCGCAGCATGTTGAAGGTTGTCGCCATGGACTGCCCGTTCAGGTAGCCCTGGCTGTTCATCTTCTCCTCAAGCGCGGCCAGTTGCTCCTCGTCAATGAAGACGGAAAGTTCCCCTGGTTCGGTGAAATCGGTCAGCGTGACGAGGTACAGCACGCTTTTCACCCGGTCATCGCCCTTGGCGGCCATATAGGCCAGGGTGGACGCGGTCAGCGTGCCGCCGATGCAATAGCCGACAAGGTTCACTTCCCGCTCGCCCGTCGCCTGCTCCATGGCGTCCAGGGCGGCCAGCGGGCCCTCGGTCATGTAGTCTTCCCATGTCTTGGCCGACAATTTCTCGTCCGGATTGACCCAGGAGACGATGAAGACCGTATGCCCCTGGTCGCACAGCCACTTCACCAGCGAATTGGCCGGGCGCAGATCCAGGATGTAGAATTTGTTGATCCAGGGCGGCACGATCAGCAGCGGCCGCTTATTTTGCTGCTCGGTCGTCGGATTGTACTGGATCAACTGCATCAGGTCGTTCTGAAAGATGACCTGGCCGGGCGTGGCTGCGATATTGCGGCCCACCTCGAACTTCTTGTAGTCGGTCATGGAGATGGCGAGCTGGCCCTTGCCGCGTTCCAGGTCGCCCAGCAGGTTCTCCAGCCCCTTCACCAGATTCTCGCCCCCCGACTCCATCGTGGCGCGCAACACCTCCGGATTGGTCAGCACAAAGTTGCTGGGCGCCATGGCGTCGACGAACTGACGGGTATAGAAATCGACCTTCTTGGCCGTCTTGTCGTCCATGCCCTCCACCTCCTTGACGGTGGATTGCAGCCAGCGTGCCGTCAGCAGGTAGGATTGCTTGATATAGTCGAACAGCGTGTTCTCGTCCCAGGCGCTGTCCTTGAAGCGCTTGTCCTCCTTGGCCGGGGCGACGACCGGTGCCGCCTCCTGGCCCAGCAGGCGCTGGGTCGTGCGCTGCCACAGGGCCATGTAATCCTGCCAGAGCGACATCTGCGCCTGCATCAGCTTGGCCGGGTCCGCCATCAGGCGGGCCGTCATCTCCATGAAGGCGGCCCCGATATTCATCAGGCTCTGCGGCGCACTGCTCTCACCGTTCTGCCGCTGCAGGAAGTCGGCCACCAGCCGCTGGCTCTGTTCGGCGATGCGCGCCATGTTGCGCGACATTTCGACCGGATCGGGGATCTTGATCTCGGGTCCTTGCGGCTCGGCCATGCTGCTTTCCTTAAGCACTCGTTTCCCAAACAGGTGGTTGCCGGACATGCGTTTCTTCTGTGCCCCCGGTGAAGGGGGTGCCGCCGGCTTTGGTCCATGGTACGGCTTTCCGCGTGCCAGCCTGTCCGAAAGAGTGTATGGCAGGCGGGTTGCCGTCCCACTTTTTTTCATACACGATCCGGCCATGATTTTCACCGCCGCATACGTATCGCCCCGTCACTTCGCGGTCCTGGCCGTCATGGGCCTGCTGGCCCTGGCCGGCTGTGCGCGCGTGCCCGTGCCCGACATCGTCTTCGATGACGGTCCCGCCCCGGCACGGCCACAGGACATCACCGACGCCGACCCCGTCCGCGTGCTGACGGGGGAACGGGCGATCCGCCGGGCCGACCCGTCCGCCAAGGGCTCCGCCAACCTCGGCGCCGTGCCCGCCCGGCCGGAGGAATTCTCCAGCCCCATCGAACGTCAGGCCATGATGGACCGCCTGCAGGCCGACCGCGACAGCGGGCAGGCCGCGGGTGACGCGCTGCGCACAGCGCCGCTGGGACCGCGCGGGCGGCCCGACGACATTCCGCAGGTGCCCGAAGCGCCGCCCGCCGCGCCGCAGGCCCTGCCCCGCCCACCCGAAGGCTGACGTCCCCCGCCGGATGTGACGGCATGATGCCGTCCGCCATCCCCGCCGGTCATGGCTGAATGGCGGGGATGGCGCGCAAATTCATGTCGCTTGGGGCTGTTGCGGTGCGCTACATATTTCGCCCCGATCATCTTCAAACCGGTGCCCAGGTCCATGAGCGACACTGAATTCCACCGCATCAAGCGGCTTCCGCCCTATGTCTTCGCAGAAGTGAATGCGATGAAGGCGCGAGCTAGGGCCGCCGCGGAGGACATCATCGACCTCGGCATGGGCAATCCCGACCAGCCGACGCCGCCGCATATCGTGGCGAAGATGGTCGAGGCGGTTCAGAACCCCAAGACCCACCGCTACAGCCAGAGCCGCGGCATTCCCGGCCTGCGCAAGGCGATCAGCGCGTATTACAAACGCCGGTTCGATGTCGATATCGATCCGGAGACCGAGGCGATCGTCACCATCGGTTCCAAGGAAGGGCTGGCCAACCTGGCACAGGCCATCACCAGCCCCGGCGACGTGATCCTGGTGCCCAATCCCAGCTATCCGATCCATCCGTTCGGTTTCATGCTGGCCGGTGCCGCCCTGCGCCACATTCCCGTGGACAAGGGACTGGATGATTTCGTCCCGGCCCTGGAGCGTGCCATCAAGCATTCGGTGCCCAAGCCCACGGCCCTGATCGTCAGCTTCCCGTCCAATCCGACGGGCCAGACCGTGACGCTGGATTTCTACCGCCCCATCGTGGATCTTTGCCTGAAGCACGGGATCTACATCCTGTCCGACATCGCCTATGCCGAGATTTATTTCGACGGCAACCCGCCGCCGTCGGTCCTTCAGATCCCCGAGGCGCGCGACATCACGGTGGAGTTCAACAGCCTGTCGAAGACCTACAGCATGCCGGGCTGGCGTGTCGGATTCGGCGTGGGATCGAAGAAGCTGGTCGGGGCGCTGGCCAAGTTCAAATCCTATGTCGATTACGGCGCCTTCACCCCCATCCAGGTGGCGGCCACGGCGGCGTTGAACGGCCCGCAGGATTGCGTGCTGGAAATCCGGGAAATGTATCGCCACCGCCGCGACGTGCTGGTTGAAGGTCTGCATCAGGCCGGGTGGAACGTGGCCGTGCCCAAGGCCAGCATGTTCGTCTGGGCCGAAATCCCGGACCAGTTCAAGCACCTGGGCAGCCTGGAATTCGCCAAGCTGCTGATGCAGGAGGCCAAGGTGGCCGTCAGCCCCGGCATCGGCTTCGGCGAATATGGCGACAGCCATGTGCGTTTCGGCCTGGTGGAGAACACCCAGCGCATCCGTCAGGCCACGCGCAATATCAAGCTGTTCCTGGACAAGGCGCGCAAGGCCAATGCGCCTGTCACGTCTGAATCCGCCGCTGTTGAGTAAGGATTTTCTTCATGGTTGATGGCAAAGCCCTGCGTATCGGTGTCGCCGGCCTGGGAACGGTCGGCGGCGGGGTCCTGAAGCTCCTGGCCACCCATGGCGAACTGCTGACCCGGCGTGCCGGCCGTCCCATCCAGGTGACGGCCGTGTCCGCCCGCGACCGGTCCCGTGATCGCGGGATTGATCTGTCCGGCCTGCGCTGGCACGACAATGCCGCCGATCTGGCCGTCGATGACGGCATCGATGTGCTGGTGGAACTGATCGGCGGTTCGGACGGGGTTGCCAAGCAGGCCGTGGAGGCGGCGATCGCCGCCGGCAAGCCCGTGGTGACGGCCAACAAGGCCCTGCTGGCCCATCATGGCGCATCGCTGGCCGCCAGGGCGGAAGCGGCTGGCGTCTCGCTGGCCTATGAGGCGGCCGTGGCCGGCGGCATCCCCGCCATCAAGGGGCTGCGGGAAGGGCTGGCCGCCAACAATATCCGTGAAGTCCACGGCATCCTGAACGGCACCTGCAACTATATCCTGACGGAGATGCGGACCACGGGACGCGACTTTGCCGACGTGCTGGCCGATGCCCAGCGCCTGGGCTATGCGGAATCCGATCCGTCGTTCGACGTGGATGGGGTGGACGCCGCGCACAAGCTGGCGGTGCTGACGGCCGTGGCGTTCGGTGTGCATGTCGATTTCAGGTCGGTGCATATCGAGGGCATCCGCCATATCTCGGCGCTCGACATCGCCTATGCGCAGGAACTGGGCTATCGCATCCGCCTGCTGGGCATCGCCCGGCGGACGGAGGATGGGATCGAGCAGCGCGTGCATCCCTGCATGGTGCCGATCAGCAGCCCGATCGGCGCCACGGACGGCGTTTTCAACGCCGTGGTGGCCGATGGCGATTTCGTGGACAAGGTGGTGCTGGTGGGCCGGGGCGCCGGCGAGGGGCCGACGGCGTCCGCCGTGGTGGCCGATCTGGTCGATATCGCGCGCGGCCGTTCCACCCCGACCTTCGGTGTCCCGGCTTCCGCTCTGGAGGTGGCCAAGGCGTCGCCGATCAGCAACCGCCGCGGCCGCTATTATGTGCGTCTGATGGTGGTGGATCGTCCGGGCGTGATCGCAGAGATCGCGGCGACTCTGCGTGACCAGAATGTCTCCATGGAGGCGTTCCTGCAGCGCGGCCGCGCGCCGGGTGAGGCCGTGCCGGTTGTCTGGACCACGCACGATACGGATGAGGCGGCCATGCAGCAGGCGCTCGCCACCATCGCATCGCTGGACAGCGTTACGGAGCCGCCGCGCATGATCCGCATCGAGGATTTCTGACCAACACCGGTACCATACCGGCCGGGAACGGCGCCTGGGCGACGGACCGCAGACAAGACGCCGGCATCGACAAGAAGGGGACAAGCAATGAGTGGCACGACCAATCCCAAGGGCGACATCTCGCTGGTCATGGATCGCAACCTGGCGCTGGAAGTCGTCCGCGTCACCGAGGCGGCGGCCCTGTCGGCCTCCCTGCTGATGGGCCGCGGCGACGAGAAGGCTGCCGATCAGGCGGCCGTGGATGCCATGCGCAAGGCGCTGAACGCGCTGTCCATCGACGGTACGGTCGTGATCGGGGAGGGGGAGCGTGACGAGGCCCCGATGCTTTATATCGGGGAAAAGGTCGGCACCGGCCAGGGCCCCAAGATCGACATCGCGCTGGACCCGCTGGAAGGCACGACCATCTGTGCCAAGGGTGGTCCCAACGCCCTGGCCGTCATCGCCATGGCGGAGGCCGGCGGCTTCCTGAATGCGCCCGACGTCTATATGGACAAGATCGCTGTGGGCGGCGGCCTGCCGGATGGGGTGGTCGACCTGGACGAGAAGGTCGACGCCAACCTGCGGAACCTGGCCAAGGCAAAGGGTGCGGACGTGTCCGAACTGGTCGTCTGCATTCTGGACCGCCCGCGTCACGCCGAGCTGATCGCCCGGGTGCGTGAGGCCGGTGCGCGTATCATGCTGATCGGCGATGGCGACGTGTCCGGCGTGATCGCCACCGCCCAGCCGGCGGCGGGCATCGATCTTTATATGGGGTCCGGTGGTGCGCCGGAAGGTGTGCTGGCCGCCGCCGCGCTGCGCTGTATCGGCGGGCAGTTCCAGGGCCGTCTGCTGTTCCGCAACGATGCCGAGCGGGAGCGTGCCAAGCGTTGGGGCGTGACGGACCTGGACAAGAAGTACGGGCTGTACGATCTGGCCAAGGGCGACGTGATGTTCTGCGCCACGGGCGTGACCACGGGTCCGATGCTGGGCGGCGTGCGTCGCTTCGCCGGTGGTGCCATCACCCATTCGGTGGTGATGCGCTCCAAGTCGGGCACGGTGCGCTATGTCGAAGCGCATCACAATTTCCGCACCAAGACCAGCATGATCCCGGAAGCGAAGCGGTAAGCCTGTACGCCGGTTTTCTCCGGCATGCCTTTCGCTGGGGCGGTAAAATCGTTCCTGCCCTGATCAAGGCCCCGTCATGGGAAGGTCGCCCTTCCGGTGGCGGGGCTTTTTGCTATGGTGAGGCCGGAATCCTTTCACCCGACGGTTCACATTGCCATGACCAATCCCGCCTTTCTGGGCGTTGAAAGCTCCATCACCGGCCGCCGCTGGAAGGCCCGCAACAGTGACGAAAGGCTGGCGCTGGCGCTGGCCCAGGCGCATGGGCTGCCGGAACTGGTGGGGCGCCTGCTGGCCGGACGTGGGGTCGGCGTGGAAGAGGCGGAACGGTTCCTGACCCCCACCCTGCGGGCCTTCATGCCCGATCCATCGGTGCTGCACGACATGGACGTGGCCGCCGAACGGCTGGCCCGCGCCATCCGCGATGGGGAGAAGGTGGCCGTCTTCGGCGATTACGATGTTGATGGTGCCACATCGACGGCCTTGCTGAACCGGTTCTTTCGCTCACTGGGACGGGAATTGCGCGTCTATATTCCCGACCGGATCGAGGAGGGCTACGGCCCGAACCTGCCCGCCCTGCTGAAGCTGAAGGCGGAAGGGGTCGTGCTCGTGGTGACGGTTGATTGCGGCGTCACCAGCTTTGATCCGCTGCACGGGGCTGTGGCGGCCGGGCTGGAAGTGGTGGTGGTGGACCATCACAAGGCCGAGCCGCGCCTGCCGGCCGTGACCGCTGTGGTCAACCCCAATCGCCTGGATGAACCGGCCGGCGGGCCTTTATCGACGCTGGCCGCCGTCGGTGTGACCTTCCTGTTGATCGTGGCGGTCAACCGTGCGCTGCGTAAATCCGGCTTCTACAGCAATGGCCGGACGGAGCCGGACCTGATGTCCTGGCTGGATATCGTGGCGCTGGGAACGGTTTGCGATGTTGTGCCGCTGGTGGGCCTGAACCGGGCCTTCGTGGCGCAGGGGCTGCGCGTCATGGGCAAGCGGGCCAATATCGGCATTTCCGCCCTGGCCGACGTGGCGGGTGTGAACGAGGCGATGGATGCCTACCATGCCGGTTATATTATCGGGCCGCGGGTCAATGCCGGTGGCCGTGTCGGCCGGGCCGATCTCGGCACCACGCTGCTTGCGACGGAGTTGGCCGCGGAGGCGGCGGCGCTGGCCAAGGAACTGCACGCCTTCAACGCCGAACGCCGTGCCATCGAGGCGGCGGTTCTGGACGATGCCATCGCCATGATGGATGCGGAGGTCGATACCTGTCCCGAACTGGTCCTGGCCGTGGGCGAGGGGTGGCACCCCGGTGTCATCGGCATCGTCGCATCGCGCCTGAAGGACCGGTACAGCCGCCCTGCCTGCGTCGTGGCCCTGGACGGCGTGCTGGGCAAGGCGTCGGGCCGGTCGGTGCGCGGCGTGGATCTGGGCTCCGCCATCATCGCCGCCCGTCAGGCGGGCTTGCTAGTGGCGGGCGGTGGGCATGCGATGGCGGCCGGCTTCACCGTGGAACGGGAGAGAATCGACGATTTGCGGGCTTTCCTGCGTGAACGCATCGCCCGGCAACTGGATGATGTCGGGCCGCTTGTGCCATCGATGTCGCTGGATGGCGCAATGTCGGTTCGTGCCGCCAACACCGAATTGCTGCGCCATCTGGAACGCCTGGCTCCCTATGGCACGGGCAATGCCGAACCGCGTTTCGCGGTGACCGACGCGCGTATCGTGAAGGCTGATGTCGTGGGGGCCAATCATGTGCGCTGCATCCTGACGGGCAGCGATGGCAGCCGCCTGAAATCCATCGCTTTCCGGGCCATGGATGGCGATCTGGGGCCTGCCTTGCTGCAAAGTGGCGGCCGGCCCATGCATTTGGCGGGAACTTTGCGGCCCGACCGTTGGAATGGCAATGACGGGGTGCAGTTGTTGATCGATGATGCCGCTGTTTCCGGAAATCCATCCTGAACCAACCATCATCGAGATTTCACCTTTCCTTGATCGGACCTTAACCCGTTCGCGTTAAATTGTTACCAGATCGTTAAAGACAGGCGCCGGCCTTTGTCTTATAGTCTCCCATCGCTCCCCGACCGGGTCGGGCCGTGCGAAACGGGGGGTGGTCGCAAGCGGTTTCTTGAACGGGGCGATCATTGTCATGACGGTACGGTCGGCGGGAACGCCGGTACAGAAGTCCGAGGAAACAAAGACGAAACCCGCGGCGGAGGCGCCAGGGGACTCCGGTTCAGCCGTATCGAAGCTGCAGGCCCATTTCGACCAGTTGGACGACCCGTCCCTGCTGCGCGTGGCCCGCGCCGTGGAAATGGCCCGTGCCGCCGAACGGCGCGATCCGACCGACGAGCAGATCCTGGACACGCTGCGCCCGCGGCTGCGTTCGCTGAAACCCGCCCGCATTCAGACGTTCCAGCGTGCCGTGTGCATGGGGGTAGAGCTTTTCCTTTATAATGGCGACCCGCATGAGGAGAAGCGCAAGGCCGCGCTGCCGCGCCAGATTCTGGCGCCCTGGTGGCGTATCCTGCAGACCTCTCCCCACCGCACCCTGTTGCTGACCATGGAGGCGGAATATGGCCGCGCCGTGCGTGAGCAGCGCTGGACCGATCTTCAGACCTTTGCCGACCGGGGCGCCCTGGCGGCGGCGGACGCCACCCGTGCCATCCTGGATGAGGCACGGCGGTCCTATGGCCGGCGTGGGGAACTGGCGGCCATCCTGGGCAGCGACCGCGCGCTGGAGGATATGGAGGAAATTGCCGTGCTGCTGAGCCTGAACGGGCAATTGACCCCCACGCTGCACCGCATCCGCCGCATGGCGGGGGTGGAGGAAGGACCCGTTTTCGACTTTACGCCCAAGGCGGTCGCCGTGGCCCGCACCGCCTATCTCAACATCCACAATGCCGGTACCGACATCGTGGAATATTTCTTCTTCGGCCTGATGACCATGCTGGCGCAACCGTTCCAGGCGTTGCGGCTGGTGCGCATGCTGTCCCAGGACATGACGCATGTGTCGGGCAACCACCCGGCCCGGCTCATCCCCGCCCGGCTTTTCTCTGATCTGACCCGCACCCTGACGGAAATCGGCCGTGCCGCTGGCGGCCCCGTCATGGCCCGGCGCGTCTGGTTGCTGACCAGCGCCCGGCTGGTGTCGGATGCGCAGGTGATGATCAAGGGCCTGGCGGAGGAGGTTCACGTCGAGCCGAATCCGGAATGGCAGCGCCTGCTGGCCGAGGCGCGCAACCGCGTCATGCAGGCGGTCGACAGTTTCCTGGCAGCCGCGATGCAGGATTGCGCCATCGTGCTGCCCGTCAAGCAGTTGCAGGAGAAGAAGGGTGCGGAGGTGCGGCTGGAACCCGACATGACCCACGCCCCGACGGAAGAGGAACTGGGCATCGCCCAGGCCGCCACCGTCCTGTTCACGGCCGTGAAGAAGCTGATGGAGCAGGAGGGCCAGGAACGGCTGGTGCGCGCCAAGGAGGCCGACCTGGAACAGCGGCTGGAAATCGGGATCAATTTCCGTGTGGAGTATCTGCGTGCGCGGCCCCGTCACGGAATCGCCCTGGCCCAGTTGGCCGGCGTGCTGAAGGTGCTGAAGGGATTGCCGTCGCTGAACATCATCCGCGACCTGGAATATCGTGTCGAGCGGACCCTGGACCGATATAAGAAATGATCCCTTCGGGTCTCGGAATGGGCGATATGCAGGATCATGAAAAAAAGTGCTTGATCAGGCCCGTCGTCCCGGCTAATTAACCGCCCACCGACGACGTCCCCATCGTCTAGAGGCCTAGGACACCAGCCTTTCACGTTGGTAACACGGGTTCGAATCCCGTTGGGGACGCCACCTTCCAGGAAGGTAATTCTTGGGTGTGGCGCCGGAGCCGGATGCTTGACTTTGGCATCATTTGGCAGATACGGAAAAAGCCCCGTGCCGAAAGGCCGGGGCTTTTTCGTTGCCTATCACTGGTTACCGTAACCGTTAAGGGATTGATCATGCGTTCGATGGAAGGACAGCGCAGCGACAACCGGCCCCTGAAGCGCAACGACGCGGAGAAGCGCCGCGCCTTGTTGCAGCTTGAATTGGCCTTGGCCGCCCTGGGCCCGAAGCCGACTCCCGGTTTGAAGGACACGATGCTGGAGCGCATCCGCGCCCTGAAGGCCGAACTGGCGGCCGGCGAGACGAAATCGCGACGCTGACCGGCCTCCAAAGGGCCGGACCCCTGCAAAGGCGGGCTCGCGCAGGCGATGCCCGCCTTTTTAATGGCTGATCACCGGTCAAGCCGCTTGCGGCGGCCGGCACGTCGGCCCATTCTTCCACAGGTTATCGCACCGGGAAGGACGCATGTCGCGCATCGGGCTTTATTGGACAGGTTTGCTGAAGGCCGGCGCCGTGGCGCTGGTGCTGGCCCTGTTCGGCCTGTCCGCCGCCGCGGCTCATGATGGTGCGCACCATGCCGGTGACGGAACGGCAACGCCGACAAGTTTCGTTTCGGCGCCGGCCCATGGTGATTGCCATGACATGGCCGGCCATGGCGTCACGGCCGCTGGGCAGGATCATCGGCGCGATCACGGGACCGATGGCCGTTGTCAGGATCTTTGCGCCTGCGGTTGCCTGTCTGCCTGCATGACCCATATGCCGGCCGGACTGCCGGCTGGGTCCGGACCCTTTGTCCGGGCCGTGTCGGGCCTGTGCCTGCCGCCGTCCCGCAGCGATGATCCCGCCGGGCGGCACCCACCCCCCGATCTTCGCCCCCCGCTTTCCACCTGACGCCGATGTTCGTGCCGGCGCCCTTCCTGTCGGGAAGGGTGGGCCGGCTTGTTTCACGTGCCGTCGATGGAATATCCCATGCTTGTCCCGATGCGCCTGCTCTGCGGGGTGTTGCTGCTTGCGGCCCTGATGGTGCCGTTGCCCGCTATTTCTCATGAAGGCCATGATCACGGCCCCGCCGCGCCTGTCCCCGCTGATCGCGCCGATACCCCGTCCATGCTTGAAGCCGATGGCGGTGATGTTCAGCTTGTCGGTCTGTTGCGGGGACCCGACCTGACCCTGTTCATCGACCGGCTGGCTGACAACAGCCCGGTCACGGAAGCGAAAGTCACCCTTTCCGTGGATGGGGGGGCACCGGTGCCCGTGCCGGCCGCCGCCGACGGGACATATCAACTGGCCGTTCCATGGGCCGGCCGGCCCGGCGATTACGCGCTGGCCCTGACCGTGACAGGTGACGGGATGGCCGACCTGCTGGTCGGCACCCTGACGGTTCCCCGTGCGGCAACAGAAAAAGGCCCCGACGGGGGGATCGGGCTTGGTGCGCTGCTGGCCGGTATGGGGGTGGGCTTCGCCCTGGGTTTGCTGCTGGCCGCCGGCATCGCCCTGATGCGCCGCCGCGGGACGGGCTTGGTCCTGGTGCTGCTGGTGCTGCTGTCCTGGCCTGCGGGCCGCGTGCTGGCCCATGAGGGTCATGACCATGGCGGGCCGGCGGATGTGGCGCCCCCGTTTGGCACGCGGCCGGCCCGTCTGCCCGATGGCGGCCTTTTTGTGCCCAAACCGACGCAGCGTCTGCTGTCGGTGCGCACCATGCTTCTGGACGTGGGACAGGTGGCCCCCGTCCGTCCCCTGGCGGGCCGCATCATCGCCGATCCCAACCGGTCCGGCTGGGTGCAGTCGCCGCAATCGGGACGGCTGATGCCGCCGGAAGGGGGATTTCCCCTGCCCGGCACTGTTGTGAAGGCGGAACAGGTGCTGGCCTATGTCGAGCCGGTTCTGCGGGTGGAGGAGGGGGGCGGCATCTCTGAACAGCTCGCCGGACTGGATCGCGAGATCCGGCTGGCCCGCCAGCAATGGGAGCGTGTGTCGAAGCTGTCGGGTGCCGTGCCGCAGCGGGAGATCGATGCCGCACAAACCAACCTGGATGGCCTGCTGCGGCAACGCCGGGCCTTGTCCCGGGCCCAGGTGGCCCGTGTGCCGCTGGTCGCCCCCATCGACGGGGTGATCACGGCCACCAGCGCCATCGCCGGCATGATGATCGAGGATCGGGATGTCACCCCGATCTTCGAACTGGCCGATCCCGGGGTGCTGCTGGTGGAGGCCCTGTCCTTCGACGGCCCGCCGCCGCCCGGTGCCGGCTTTGTCGCGGCGATCGGCGCGCGCGCGGTGCCGCTGGTCCTGGTGGGACAGGGGCCGGGGCCGGCGGGGGCCACCCGCCTGCTGTTGCGCCTGCCGGACGGAGAAACATGGGGTGAAAGGCCGCCCGTTGCCGGTGCCATCCTGTCGTTGTTCCTGAGGACCGGTCCGGTGGAAGAGGGGCTGTTGCTGCCGCGCACCGCATTGGTGCGCGGGCCCGACGGGCTGCCCGCCATACTCGAACATGCGGGTGCGCAGCGATTCGTGCCCCATGCCGTGCGCACGGTGCCGGCCGGGGCGGAACATGTCCGCGTGCTGGCGGGCGCCGATGCCGGCATGCGCATCGTGGTGCAGGGCGCCGACCTGCTGAACCAGATACGATAGGGGGGCGTGCGATGTTCACGACAATCGTCGCCGCCAGCCTGCGCAACCGTGTGCTGGTGCTGGTGGTCGCCCTGCTGCTGATGGTCTATGGCGTTTTCACGCTGGACCGTCTGTCGGTGGATGTCTTCCCGGACCTGAACCGGCCGACCATCACCTTGATGACCGAAAGCCCCGGCCTGGCGCCGGAGGAGGTGGAACGGCTGGTCAGCTTTCCCATCGAAACCGCCATGAACGGCATGCCCGGTGTGGAGCGGGTGCGCAGCACATCGGCCGCCGGCCTGTCCGTGGTGACGGTGGAGTTCGGCTGGGCCACGGAAATCCATCGCAACCGGCAACAGGTGGCGGAACGGCTGTCACGGCTGTCGGACCGTCTGCCGCCGGGGGCGGTGCCTCAGATGGGCCCCATCTCCTCCATCATGGGAGAGATCATGCTGGTCGCCCTGACGCCGGCGGCCGATGGGGCGATCGATCCGATGCGCCTGCGCGATCTGGCCGACTGGAATGTGCGGCCCCGTCTGTTGTCCATCCCTGGCGTCTCCCAAGTCATTCCCATGGGCGGGCAGGTGCGTCAGTTCCGCGTGGCACCCGATACGGGCCGCATGGCCCTTCTGGGCGTCACGCTGGCCGACCTGCGGACGGCGCTGGCCGGCTATGGTGCCAATGCCGGCGGCGGTGTGGTGGACCGGCAGGGGGAGGAACTGCTGATCCGCGGCATCGGCCGCACCGACCGGCTGGAGGACCTGCGCCGTCTTGCCGTGGCCGTGCGCGACGGTGCCGTGATCACCCTGGGCGATGTGGCGCTGGTCGAGCATGCCCCCCGTCCGCGTCGCGGCGATGCCGGGCTGGATGGCGGTCCGGCCGTGCTTATCTCGGTGCAGAAGCAGCCGGATGCCGACACGCTGACCCTGACGCGGGCTGTGGAACAGGCGCTTGATGAACTGTCTGCCGGCATGCCCGCAGGCGTGGCGGCACCCGCCATCGTTTTCCGGCAGGCCGATTTCATCGAGAACAGTGTCGCCAATGTGGGCCGCGTCCTGGTGGAGGCCGGGGTGGTGGTGGCCATCATCCTCTTCCTGTTCCTGGGTAATGCCCGGACCACGCTGATCAGCCTGACGGCCATTCCCGTTTCCCTGCTGGTCACGGTGCTGGTTTTCAAGGCGCTGGGCCTGACCATCAACACCATGACGCTGGGCGGGCTGGCGATCGCCATCGGCGAAATGGTCGATGATGCGGTGGTGGATGTGGAGAACATCTTCCGCCGCCTGCGGGAGAATGCGGCCCGGCCCGCGCCGGGGCCTGTATTCTCCATCGTGCTGGCAGCCAGTGCGGAGGTGCGGTCGGGCATCGTTTACGCCACGGCCATCATCGTCCTGGTCTTCGTGCCGCTGTTCGCCCTTTCGGGGGTGGAAGGGCGGCTGTTCGCGCCGCTGGGCATCGCCTATATCACCGCGATCCTGGCCAGTCTGGTCACGGCCATCACGGTGACCCCGGTGCTGGCCTTTCATCTGTTGCCCCGCCTGGCGGGGGCCATCCATCGCGAAGGCTGGCTGGTCCGCCGTCTTAAGGCGGGCAACGACCGGCTGCTGGACCTGGCCTTCGCGCATCGCGGGGCTGTCCTGGGCGGCGTGGCGGTTGCCATCCTGGCGGCGCTGGCGGCCGTCCCCTTCCTGCCACGCGCCTTCCTGCCCGACTTCAACGAAGGCACGCTGACCATAACGCTGTCGCTGAACCCCGGCATCGCGCTGGACCCGTCGGCGTCGGTGGGACGCATGGCGGAAAGTCTGATCCTGGAGGTGCCCGAGGTGACGGGCATCGCCCGTCGGACGGGACGGGCCGAACTGGATGAACATGCCATGGGCGTTCACATGTCCGAGATGGAGGCGCATCTGCGGCCATCTGCACGGGGAAAGGCGGAGATCTTGGCGGATATCCGCCAGCGGCTGTCGGCACTGCCCGTGTCGGTCAATCTGGGGCAGCCTATTTCACACCGCCTGGATCACATGCTGTCCGGCGTGCGGGCGCAGTTGGCCGTCAAGCTGTATGGCGAGGACATGCAGGCCCTGCGGGCACTGGCGGGCGGGTTGCAACAGCGCCTGTCCACCATTCCGGGGCTGGTCGACCTGCAGATCGAAAAGCAGGTGCTGATCCCGCAGGTGCGCGTGGCGGTGGACCCGGACCGCGCCCGTGCCCATGGCGTGACCCCGGCCGCCGTGCTGCACGCCGTGGAGGTTCTCTCCAATGGCGAGACGATGGCGGAGATCATCGAAGGCGAGCGCCGGCACGATCTTGTCCTGCGGCTGGTCGATGAGGATCGCCGGCCGGCGGCGCTGGGCCGGCTTCTGATCGACACGGCCGTCGGCCCCGTGCCGCTCGCCCATCTGGCCAGCGTGACGGAGGCCGATGGCCCGAACGAGATCATGCGCGAGAATGGCCGGCGGCGGCTGGCCATTCTGGCCAATGGCGACGGGCGCCGGGACATGGCGGCCATCGTCGCGGATATTCGAGCCGTTCTGGCCGACACCCCGATGCAGGCCGGCACGCATGCCAGCCTGGAAGGCACCTTCCAGGCGCAGGAACAGGCGGCGCGGACCATGGTGCTGCTATCCCTGGTTTCCTTCGTGCTGGTCCTGCTGCTGCTCTACAGCCGCTACCGCTCGCTCGTGCCCGTGCTGATCATCATGGGCACCGTGCCGATGGCGCTGATCGGGTCCGTGGCGGCCCTGTGGCTGGCCGGCCTGCCCCTGTCGGTGGCCAGCATGGTGGGTTTCATCACCCTGGCGGGTATTGCCACCCGCAATGGCATTCTGAAAGTCAGCCATTACATCAACCTCTGCCGGATCGAGGGGGAGGTTTTCGGCCCCGCCATGATCCGGCGCGGCAGCCGGGAACGACTGGTGCCGGTGCTGATGACGGCCCTATCAGCCGGGCTGGCGCTGGTGCCGCTGTTGATCGGGGCCGATGCGCCGGGCAAGGAAATCCTGCATCCCGTCGCCGTCACCATCTTCGGCGGTCTGATCAGTGCCACGCTGCTGGACATGATCCTGACCCCGATCCTGTTCGCCCGGTTCGGCGGTCCCGCCATTGAACGGCTGCGGGGCGATAAATCCCCTGAAACCAGCGCAAACGGCCACCCGGCCGAGATTTTCTGACCCTAACGGCCACTTGGCCGGGATTTCTGAAAGGAGAAATGTCCATGAACAAGCAATTTGCCCTGATTCTGGCTGCTGCGCTGGCGGTGTCGCCATTGCCGGCGCTGGCCCATGCGCCGCCCGTCGGGCCGCATGGCGGTATGCAGGTGCATGCCGGGCCGCTGCATCAGGAACTGATGATCGCCGACGGCACCCTGACGCTCTACCTCAACACGATGCACGACAAGCCGGTGGACACGGCCGGGGCGACAGGCACCGCGACCCTGCTGCTGGATGGCGCGCCGGTGCAGGTCGCTCTGGCACCCGCCGGTCCCAACAGCCTGTCGGGCCGCCTGGATCAGGCGGTGCCCGCCGGGACCCGCATCGCCACCCTCGTCACCCTGGCCGGCAAGGGACCATTGCAGGCGCGTTACGAGTGGAAGCCGGCCGACACGCAGGCGCACGGCCACGATCATGGCGACCACGGGGATCATACCGGGCATGAGGGGCATTGACCCCGGCATCCGGCCCCCAAGGCGTGACTATTCCGATATCGGATGAATTGGCTTGACCTGTGGTGCGAAACGCCCCATCTTTGTCTTGTCGTTGCAACTTGCAGAAAGGAGGTGATCCGATGTCTCGTTCCACTTTGCGGACCCGCGCGGATCTCTCCGGCATCCGGGTTCTCGCCGGCTGATCGGAAAGCATCCGCAGGCGGGGTCCACCGCCAAAGCGGATCGTCCATGATCGTCATGGAAGACGGGGCCGGTCCCGAAAGGGACCGGCCCCGTTTTTTATCGTCAAAGCGCAGGGTTAAGACTGCTGCGTGGTTTCGTTTTCCTTTACGACTTGCTATCAAGTCGGTGTTGACAAGGTCCCACCAGGAATCCGGGTAGTCTTTTCATGAATCGCCATGATCGCCGTCGCAAGATCGCCGACCTGACCAAGTCCGATGCGATGCTGAATAGTTTTCCGTCCGACATGCGGGCGGCGACGGAACTGCACCGGCAGGGCCGGTTGAAGGAAGCGGCGGATACGCTGCGCAAGATCACCAAGATCTATGCCGAACATCCGGACATCCGTGTCGCCTGGTCCAACCTGGGCGCCACCCTGCAGGGCCTGGGCAAGATCGACGAGGCGATCACCGCCCTGAAGAAGGCCCGCGCGCTGAAGCCGGACCATCCGCCGCCGCATCATAATCTGGGCATGGCGCTGGCCCAGCAGGGCAAGCTGGACGAAGCCATCGAAAGCCTGACCCGCGCGGTGGAGCTGGATCCCGATTTCCGTGACGCCTGGTCGGGTCTGGCTCTGGTGCGGGAACAGACCGGGGAATTGCCGTTGGCCGCGGAGGCGTGGCAGCGGGCCACCCAGGCCGATCCCAACGCACTGGAACCGCTGTTCAACCTGGGCAATGTTCTGTTCCGGATGGGGCAATTGGCCGATGCGGCCGCGGCCTTCGAATCGTGCCTGGCCCGCCGTCCGCAGATGCCGGAAGCGCTATATGCCCTTGGCCGTGTGCATGAGGCGGCGGGCAATGTCGATACGGCGGCCGAGGCCTATCTGGCCGCCACCCGTCTTGCCCCGCAGGTGCAGGTGGGCCATGTTCAGCTTGCCAACATGATCGCCGGCGTCGCCCGGATCGATCTGCCCAAGGCGCAGGCGCTGGCCGATCTCTATCGTGAAACCCACCCCGACAGCCCGATCGTGCCCCAGATTGCCGCGCGGCTGGAAGAGGTGGCCAGGGAGAACGGTGCTGCGGAAAATGGCGATGCGGCTCCGCCGGCCGAACCGGCTGCTGCATCCCTGGGTCAGGCCTGATATCCGGCGCCAGAGGCTTCGGGCAGGTCGGACTTGCGCCGTGATGTCGTCGAACGCCCGTCGGTTTCACCGGCGGGCGTTTTTGTGTCCGCATGAAATGAGGATAAAAAAAGACCATCCGCGAACGGATGGTCTGGAGTGGGGTGACAAGAAGAGAGAGAACCGTCATCGCCCCCATCCCGTGCCGTTTGGGGGCGAAACGGGTCTGCCCGGCAATCACGCGCCGGGACAGACGGCGTTGCCCGGATCGGCATCCAGCTTCAGGTCGGTGACTGTCAGGCCCAGCCGACCCTCGGTGCTGATCACCACGGGTGCCTCGATGGTCGCCATCTGCGCACCCGCAGCGGCGAAGCATTTCAGGGAAATCTTGGTGGTGTGGAAATCACCCGGCTTGGCACCTGCCAGCAGCTTGGTGACATCCAGCGTGCCACGGCAATCGGGGCCGCACGCCATGGTCAGGTTCACCGTGCCGGTGGGCACCTGGTCCACGCGATACCGCAACGACAAGGTCACATCGCCGTTGGATTGGCGGGAAAGATCGACTGGCCGTCCGGAAATCACCAGCGAGCCGAGGCCGCTGCCGTTCCAGGTCAGTTGTTTGGCATCCTCCTGCGCGGCAACATCAACCGACTTCAGGTCAACCACCTGGCCGGGACTGGTGCCGCTGGTCGTGGTCACGCGCAGATCGCCCACCTGATCACCGATGGCCAGCGACCAGGGAGCCGGCGCGCGACCGCCCCGGAAATAGATGCCGGTATTGCCGCTCGCCTCCGCCGGCACGCCGGATTCCTCCGGCAGTGCGGCCAGATCGCCCTTGTCCTTGTAGGTCAGGCCAAATCCGTAGGCGAACAGCGGATTGTAATTGGCGTCACCACGGTTCAAGGGCGTTTGTGCCGCCGTGCGCGGCCAGGAGAAGGAAAGCTTGCCATGGAAGTCGTGACGGACCTTGCCGGCCTTGTCCGCGAACAGCACATCGGCGATACCGCCACCTTCGCTGCCCGGCAGCCAGGCCGCGACAAAGGCGTCCGACGCATTGATTTCCGGATTGACCCACAGCGGCCGCCCCGAAAGGAAGACGGCCACGGTGGGGATCCCCTGGGCCTTCAGCCGGCGCAGCAGGGCCAGGTCTGACTTGTCGCCCGGCTGGTATTCCAGCGTTTCGACATCCCCCTGGAACTCCGCATAGGGTTCCTCCCCGAACACCACAATGGCCACGTCGGGCCGGGTCTTGAAATTGCCGGCAACGTCATATTCGACCTTGCCGCCATTCTGGCCGACCACTTCGCGGATGCCGCCCAGAATGCTGGTGGCGCCGGGGAATTCGTCATTGCGGTTGCCGGTGCCCTGCCAGGAAATGGTCCAGCCGCCCGACTGCTTGCCGATATTGTCGGCCCCGTCACCGGCCACAAGCACGCGGGCACCCGGCGACAGGGGCAGGATGCCACCCTGATTCTTCAGCAAAACCAGTGACTTGGCGACCGCCTCCCGTGCGACGGCCCGATTATCCGCCTTTCCCAGCTCGCTGAGGGGCGGCACGTCCTTGCGGTCCTTCGGGGCCGGCTTGTCGAACAGGCCGGAATGGAATTTCACGCGCAGGATGCGGCGCACGGCATCATCCAGGCGAGCCATGGGAATGGTCCCGTCCTTTGCCTGGGCCAGCGTGTTCTCATACAGCCTCTGCCAGCTATCGGCCGCCATGTACATGTCCAGCCCGGCGATCAGCGAGGCGGGGCAATCGTACTTCGTGCAGCCCGGCACCTGATCATGGGCGTTCCAGTCGCCGACGATGAAGCCGTTGAAGCCCATCCGGTCCTTCAGCACATCGGTCATCAACTGCTTGTTGCCGTGATGCTTGACGCCCTGCCAGGAAGAAAAGCTGGTCATGATGGTCAGGACGCCCGCATCGATGGCCGGCGGGTAGCCGGCATTGTGCAGACGGATCAGCTCGTCCTCGCTGATCCGGGCGTCACCCTGGTCACGGCCCCCTTCGGTTCCGCCATCGGCCAGGAAATGCTTGGCGGTGGCGACGGTGCGGCCGGCTTTCATGAAATCCTTGGACCCGATGACACCCTGAATGCCCTCGACAACGGCACCGGCATAGTCGGCCACGATTTCCGGGTCTTCCGAATATCCTTCATAAGACCGGCCCCAGCGGTCGTCCCGAACGACGGAGAGGGCAGGGGCGAAGGTCCAGTCGATGCCGGTGGCGGCCATTTCGCGGGCCGTCACCTCACCCGTGCGGCGCAGCAGATCGCGGTCGCGCGTGGCGCCCAGCGCGATATTGTGCGGGAAGATGGTGGCGGCCCCCAGATTGCCATGCCCATGCACGGCGTCGACGCCGAAAATCACGGGAATGGGCGTGCGGCCCGGCCGTTCCTCCATCGAAACGCGATAGAACTGGTCGGCCGCTTCAAGCCAATCCTTGGGTGGGGCGCGGTCATCGCCGAAGGGGCCGGAATTGCCACCGGCCAGGATGGAGCCCAGGGGATATTTGCGCAAATCTTCCGGCGTGATGGTGGAGATGTCGCCCTGGATGGTCTGTCCGACCTTCTCCTCCAAACTCATACGCGCCATCAGCGCGTCGATCTTCTTTTCGATGGCAGGGTCGATCAGGCGCGGCGTACCACCCTTGGGCCATTTTTCCGGATGCAGCAGACTGGCTTGCGATGCCGGGGCGTCGGCGGCATGGGCCGGGCCAACGGAGAGACCGCCCAGCAAGGCAAAGGCGCTGACAAGACCCAGGGCGCGACCAAGCCGCGCGGTTCGCTTCGACGTCACTTTCTTCCTCCCAATCTGCTTCGTTATGGGCCGGCAGGTCATTGGCCGTCCTGTCCGGCGCATGTCATCTGACATCGTTGTCAGATGACATGACATCATCTCAGCGTACTGTCAACGCTCAACTCCCGATAAGTCTGGTAAACTGTTCTCCTCCAGCGGGAAGTCATGGGCGATCAAAACCGGCCCTTTTCTGTTAACGCTGTCATAAAATTGACCGGAAGAACGCGAAAAGCACCGCATGGGCGCGGAAATTGGTTACCGCTATCAAGAACTGATAGTAGTTTCAACGGACTGCAAATTTTTTTCCGTTTCTACCTGTTGAGGACTAAATCAAATTGGCAGCGATGTCAATTGCTCCCGGCCATGGTTACGGGGGTAGGCGCAATCTTTTGCACATGCGAAGAAACTCCATATTTTCTGCCATATGTTGTCGCTCCATGCCCTTCTGTGTCATCATTCGCACAGCAATGACAGCGTTATCAAACCCTATTGACTGCGCTGTCAACATTGTTCATGGTGACGGCGGGCGGAAAACCAACCTGATAAGGCCAATCGCCCGACGCCGCAGGGGAGGAAACCTCGCATGGACCCGCCTTTGGTCGAATCTCCGTCCGGAGATTAAATAAATCAAAATGCCTTAATGGCTTCATGCCCTTATGGGAGGAAAGAGATGTCGAGAAAGTACGCGCTTGGATTCTATCTGGGCGGGGTGGCCGCCATTGCGCTGGCCACGGCCCTGCCGGCACAGGCGCAAGAGGCGCCGGCCCCGGCCGCGGGGGGTGAACAGACCCTGGACGAGATCATCGTCACGGGCTTCCGGGCCTCGCTGGCCAGCGCGCTCCAGACGAAGCGCAATGCAAACGAGATCATTGAATCCATCACCGCCGAAGATATGGGCAAGTTCCCCGATCAGAACATCGCGGAAAGCCTGCAGCGTCTTTCCGGTGTGCAGATTGATCGTAACAATGGTCAGGGCACCCGCGTGCGCATCCGCGGTCTGGACCAGAACGTCACCTTGCTGAACGAGGAGATCTTCCTGACCGGCCTGGAGGTCTTCACCCTGGGCGAGGGCCAGACGCGGGAAGTAGACAGCCTGGAGGGTGTGCCGTCGGAATTGCTGGGCGGCGTCGATGTCTACAAGTCGCCCAATGCGCGCCTGCTGGAAGGCGGCCTGGGCGGCACGATCAACCTGAAGACCCGCAACCCGCTGGTCCTGGACCCCGGCTATACCGTGGCCGGCAACGTGCGCGCGGCCAAGTCCACCGGCGCCGATGGCGGCTGGAAGCCGCTGGGCGCCGTAGCCTTCGGCTATAACTGGGATGACAAGGCCGCCTTCATCGGCACCTTCTCCTACGACAAGCAGAATTCCCAGACCGACGTGCTGGGCGGCCAGAACCGCGGTAATTGGCGTTTCGCTGAACGTGGGGACAAGGCAACCGTTCCGACCAATTACTATGCGCCCGAATACCGGTACGCGACCGACCGCAACCAGACGCGCGAACGTATCGGCGGGTCATTGTCCGGTGCCGTTGTCCTGTCGGACAGCGTGGAACTGTCGGGCGAATGGTTCCATTCCGAACTGGACATCCTGACCTCTGAAGCCTCGCTGAAGTTCCCGTTCGCCATCGAAAGCCCGGGCCTGGACGCCACCAAGCCCTATTCGATCGATGGCAACGGGGTGCTGCTGAACGGCACCCTGATCGCCAACTCGGCCGAAGCCATTTCCTATGTCCAGAATTCCTCTGTGAAGGCGGACAATTTCGGCTTGAAGCTGAAGTTCGATGATGGCGGCAATTTCCGGGGCTCCGTCCGCGGTGCCTATGCCAAGGCCGACCTGTTCAGTGACAGCGCTAACAACGATGTGCGCTATACCTCCTATGGTGTGCCGACGGCCGATCCGACCAGCCCCACGGGGTTCAGCCATCAGCCTGCCAACCCCGCGGCGCCGTCCAACTATCTGTTTTCCTACAATAACGGTAACGGGAAACTGCCTTCCTTCTCGCTGCCCGGCATCCCGGATCTTTATACCAACCCGGCCTACGGCTTCTTCAAGTCGCACTGGGTGTTCGGCGACCGGGCGGACCTGGAGAATTATTCCCTGCGCGCCGATGGTGAGTATGAGCCGGAATTCATCGGGGCCGGCAATGTGACGCTGTCGGGCGGCTATCGCTTCGCGTCCCGCGATGTGGATTACAGCCGTGGCCGCTATCTGGCCGATTATTCCGGCAAGGGTGAACTGGACGGCACGAAGTTCGGACAGAAATGGACGCCCTACGGCTATTTCCAGGATGGCGCCATCGGCTACAAGTCCTGCGAACTGCCGGCCGGCACGCCCGGAATCCCGGCGGGCTGCACCAACCGCTTTGGTAATTCCCCGCCTCTGATCACGCCGTTCCAGACCTTCACGAATGCGGGTGGTCGTGTGGAGACGATCAACAACTTCTTCTCCTCCGGTGACATGGTGGGCGGCAAGATCCTGGTCCAGGATCGCGGCCAGATGAAGAACGGCGCCAAGTGGATCCAGGCCCTTTATCCGGACACGCCGTTCGCCTATTACGAGGAGCCGCTGGAAAGCTTCCGCGTGAAGGAAGAAACCCATTCCGGCTACATGATGGCGGATGTCGGTGATGCCGGCGACGGATATCACATCAATGTCGGCGCCCGGCTGATCCACACGACGCTGACCGTGTATCAGAACCGTGCCACCGATCCCGATCCGGTCTATCTGGGCACGGACAGCTGGAACGGCGTCCTGCGTGACAGCGAGACGATCGCCAATGAGCGTTCCTATACCGACATCCTGCCCAGCCTGAACATGGTTTTCGACCTGGACGAGGGGCAGAAGGTGCGCTTCGCCGCCTCGCGTGTCGTAGCCCGCCAGAACCTGTTCGATCTGGGCCGCGGGTTCCGCGTGGACTTCACACGCAACCCCACCACCGACCTGTTCGAGGCCACGAACGGTTCGGCCGGCAACCCCGACCTCGATCCGTTCCGCGCCTCGCAGTTCGATGTCGGCTACGAATATTATTTCGGCACCCAGGGTCTGGTGTCGGCGGTCGGCTTCTGGAAGGAGGTGGACAGCTTCATCGGCACGGAAACCAAGCCTGAATTCGTCATGGATCAGGCCGGTGGCCGCAACGTGCCCATCCAGCGCCCGATCAACGGCGATGGTGGCCGGATCAAGGGCTTCGAACTGAGTGGTCAATATGCGTTCGACTGGGGTGTGGGCTTCAATGTCAACTACACCTATTCGGACAGCAAGTCGCCGCTCTTCAATGATTTCGACACGGGCCTGCCCATTCCGGGCGTTTCCAAGCATGCCTTCAACGGTCAGCTTTACTACGAGGATCACGGACTTGAGGCGCGTGTGTCCTATACGTGGCGGTCGAAATCCTTCTCCGGCAATTTCGGCTTCGGCGACGGTGCGGTGAACCGGACGCTGGGCATCTGGAACCGCTCCTACGGCCAGTTGGACGCCCAGATCGGCTATCAGGTGACCGAGCAGATCGGTCTGACGCTGGAAGGGATCAACCTGACCAAGGAAGATCAGAGCCAGTATCTGCAGTTCAACAATCTGCCCTTCACCTATGCCTCCGGTTCGCAGCGCATCATGGCGGGCGTCCGGTTCAAGCTGGGCGGCTAGTCGGGAAACGGCGCCGGCGCCCGCATGCGGGGAAACGAGGGCCGTGCCTGCCTTCCATCACAAGGGAAGCAGGCACGGTGCCCCGTCATCTTCGCGTGTGGAGCGCCTCAAGCATGACACCAGGCCAGGTTGGAGCGGTTTCCAATCCTGGCCTGGTTGTTGTTTGGCAGCTGGTTATACCAACTTGCGATGAGTAGAACTCATCGCAAGTTGGTTCGGTGGCGACCGCCGCCGCGCCGCTCGTGCGGCGGAGCCAAGCCAACGTATGTTGGCGCCGGCATTTGAGGGCGGTGACCAGAACCAATAGGTTCTGATTACCGCAAAATAGTATTAGGGGGACAGAGATCATGGCCGGAAATCTTCCGGGCAGCATCCTGGTCGTGGGTGGCGGTACGGCCGGATGGATGGCGGCGGCGGCACTGGCCCGTGCCGTGGGCCGACAGGTACGGGTCCGGCTGGTGGAAAGCAGCGCTGTCGGCACCGTCGGCGTCGGGGAGGCCACCATCCCGCCCATCAAGACCTTCAACCGGATGCTGGGCCTGGATGAGGCGGATTTCCTGACCTTCACCCAGGGCACCTACAAGCTTGGCATCGAGTTCTGTGACTGGACGCGCGCGGGTCATCGCTACTTCCATCCTTTCGGCATCCATGGGCTGACCCTGGATGCCACCCACACCCATCAATACTGGCTGCGGTTGCGGCAGGAGGGGGAAGGCGGGGATATCGAGGATTATGCCCTGTGCAATGTCATGGCCAGACTGGGCCGTTATACCGGTCCGGTAGCGGATGAACGGTCCATCGCCTCCACCATCCGCTCGGCCTATCATTTCGATGCTGCTCTTTACGCCGATTATCTGCGTCGCTACGCGGAACGGCTGGGGGTGGAGCGGCTGGACCGCAAGATCGTCGATGTCGCATTACGCGGGCATGACGGCTTCGTGCAGGCCGTCATCTGCGACGGCGGGGAGCGGCTGGAGGCCGATTTCTTCATCGATTGCACAGGCTTTTCCGGTCTGCTGATCGAAAAGGCCCTGCGGACGGGATATGAGGACTGGAGCCAATGGCTGCCCTGTGACAGGGCCTGGGCCGTTCCGACCTCCGGGGACGGGCGCATCCCGCCCTTCACCCGCTCCACGGCACGGCCGGCCGGCTGGCAATGGCGTATCCCGCTGCGCCACCGCGTGGGCAACGGTTATGTCTTCAGCAGCCATTTCATGGGGGAGGAGCAGGCGAGGGCCACCTTGCTGTCCCATGTCGACGGAAAGGTCCTGGCGGAGCCGAGGCTGCTGCGCTTCGTCACCGGCCGGCGCAAGCAGGCCTGGGTTGGAAACTGCCTGTCGCTGGGGCTGGCATCCGGCTTTCTGGAACCGCTGGAAAGCACATCGATCCACCTGATCCAGACGGGCCTGTCCAAGCTGCTGGATTTCTTTCCCGGACGGCAGATCGATCCGGTGGCAGTCGCCGAATATAATGCGCTGGCACAGGCGGAATTCGAGGCTGTGCGCGATTTCCTGATCCTGCACTATCATGCGACGGAACGGTCCGACAGTGCCTTCTGGGACCATTGCCGGACCATGGATATCCCCGATAGCCTGAAATCCCGTATCGAGCTGTTCCGGCGTAACGGCCGGGTTTCCACCCGCGCCCGGGCGCTGTTCACGGATACAAGCTGGATCGCCGTGATGCTGGGGCAGGGGATCATGCCGGAAAGCCATGACCCGCTGGTCGATTTGCACCCGCTGCCCGCCATGCGGGAGCGGATGGCGACGATGCGTGCCCGCATCCTTCAGGCCGCCGGGAGCATGCCGACCCACGAGGCGTATCTCGCCGGGCTGAAGGTGGCCTGAAGGCCCTCCCTCTGGACTTCGGGCTCAGCTACACCCCGTCGTCCCGCCGCAAGTGTCGCATTTCAGGCAGGTGCCATTGCGCACCAGGGTCATGTTGCCGCATTCCGGGCAGGGATCGCCCTCATAGCCGCGGGCGCGGGCTTCCTTCATGCGCTCAAACCGTGCATCGTGCCGGCCCACCGTGCCGCCGCGCAGGGCGGTGCTGGACAGGCTGTCGGCATGGACCGCCCCCCCGGCGAAGGCCGACGGCGCGTCGGTGCCCGTGGCGGCATAGCCCGTGGTCGCCTGCTGGAACCCCGCCACGACCCGGCCCTGCTGCCCGCCGGGCACGACACGCAGGTTGGAGCGCATATAGCCGGTGGAGGCGATGCGGGCCACGGCGGCCAGCGTCTCCTGCGTCATGCGCGCCGCATGGTCGGGCAATTCGGGGGCCGTGTTGGCGGCTTCCGGCATGCCGGCCAGATCCGCCTGTGCGTCGCCCCGTCCCATCGTGTCGGGCAGCAGATCCTCTGGCGTGGCGTGGGCCAGATCGTTGCGGCCGAGATAGGAGATGGCCAGTTCGCGGAACACATAATCCAGGATGCTGGTCGACATCTTGATGGCATCGTTGCCCTGCACCATGCCCGACGGCTCGAACCGGGTGAAGGTGAAGGCCTCGACATATTCTTCCAGCGGCACGCCATATTGCAGACCCAGCGAGATGGCGATGGCGAAATTGTTCATCATCGACCGGAAGGCCGCGCCTTCCTTGTGCATGTCGATGAAAATCTCTCCCAGGCGGCCATCCTCGTACTCGCCCGTGCGCAGATAGACCTTGTGACCGCCCACCATGGCCTTCTGGGTATAGCCCTTGCGCCGCTGCGGCAGCTTTTCCCGCCCGTCGTTGCGCACCACCCTTTCCACGACGCGCTCGACGACCTTTTCCACGACCCGTTCAGCCACCAGGGGAACGCGGGCGGCGGCGGGCGCCTCCACCACGCGCTCCAGCAGGGTCTGGTCATCCTCGGACAACGTCTCCTCTTCATCCTCCAGCACCTGTGCGTTCAGGGGCTGGGACAGTTTGGAACCGTCGCGATAGAGCGCGTTGGCCTTCAGCCCCAGGCGCCATGACAGCATGTAGGCATCCGTGCAGGCCGCCACCGTGGCGCCGTTGGGCATGTTGATGGTTTTGGAGATGGCGCCCGAGATGAAAGGCTGGGCTGCGGCCATCATGCGGATATGCGCCTCCGCCGACAGGAAGCGCGTGCCGATCCGCCCACAGGGGCTGGCGCAGTCGAACACGGGCAGATGTTCATCCCGCAGGCCCGGCGCGCCTTCCAGCGTCATGGCGCCGGCGACATGGACGTTGGCCGCCTCGATCTCCTTGCGGGTGAAACCCAGATGCGCCAGCAGGTCGAAGCCCGGCATCTCCAGCAGATCGCCCGGTATGCCCAGGGTGCGTGTGCAGAAATCGGCACCCAGCGTCCATTTGTTGAAGACGAACTTGATGTCGAAGGCGGATTCCAGGGCGGATTCCACAGCGTCGATCTGTTCGTCGCCAAAGCCCAGACGGCGCAGCCGGTCATGGGTGATGCAAGGCGCCCCCACCAGCGTGCCATGCCCCACGGCATAGCGCTCGATCCGGGCAATTGCGGTATCGTCATAGCCCAGCCGTGACAAAGCCTCCGGCACAACGCGGTTGATGATCTTGAAATAGCCGCCACCGGCCAGCTTCTTGAATTTCACAAGGGCGAAGTCGGGTTCGATGCCCGTCGTGTCGCAATCCATGACCAGGCCGATGGTGCCTGTCGGTGCGATGACGGTGGCCTGCGCGTTGCGATAGCCATGGTCGCGTCCCATGGCAAGTGCTGCATCCCAGGCGCGACGGGCGGCATCGACCAGGTTCGCGTCGGGACATTCGTCCGCGACCAGCGGCACGGGTGCCACCGACAGCCCCTCATAGCCCGTCCGTGCGCCATGGGCGGCGCGGCGATGGTTGGCAATCACGCGCAGCATCGGTTGCCGGTTGGCGGCGAAGCCGGGGAAGGGCCCCAACTCGCGCGCCATCTCGGCGGAGGTCGCATAGGCCACGCCGGTCATCAATGCGGTGATGGCCGCGGCCAGCGCCCGCCCCGGCACACTGTCATAGGGCAGGCCGGCTGCCATCAGCAGACCGCCAAGATTGGCATAGCCAAGGCCCAGCGTCCGGAAATCATAGGAAAGACGCGCGATCTCCCGCGACGGGAACTGCGCCATGGCCACGGAGATTTCCAGCACCAGCGTCCACAGCCGGCAGGCGTGGGTGAAGGCATCGATGTCGAACCGACCGTCGGGCTGGCGGAATTCCATAAGGTTCAGGGACGCCAGATTGCACGCCGTGTCGTCCAGGAACATATATTCGCTGCACGGGTTCGACGCATTGATGCGACCGGACGCGGGGCAGGTGTGCCATTCATTGATGGTCGTATCGAACTGTACGCCCGGATCGGCCGACTGCCAGGCGGCATAGCCGATCTTGTCCCACAATTCGCGGGCGCGCAGCGTGCCGGCAACCTTGCCATCCGTGCGGCGGATCAGGTTCCAGGGGCCGTCACTTTCCACAGCCTCCAGGAAGGCATTGGGCACGCGCACGGAATTATTGGAATTCTGGCCGCTGACCGTCAGATAGGCTTCCGAATCCCAATCGGTGTCGAAGGTGCGGATATCGATCCCGGCATAGCCCTGGCCGGCAAGCTGGATGGCCCGCTGGATGTAGTTTTCCGGGACCAGGTCGCGGCGGGCGGCCACAATGGCGCGTTTCAGGGCCCGGTTCGTCAGCGGGTCCAGCCGGTCCGCATCGGTGCCCATACCTTCGTTGCAGGCCGCCATGATCATGTTCAGATGGCGGGAAACCTGCTTGGAACCGGTCACCAGGGCGGTGACCTTCTGCTCCTCAACGACCTTCCAGTCGATATAGGCTTCGATGTCGGGATGGTCGAGATCGACCGTCACCATCTTGGCGGCCCGGCGCGTCGTGCCACCGGACTTGATGGCGCCGGCCGCCCGGTCGCCGATCTTGAGAAAGCTCATCAGGCCGGACGACTTGCCACCGCCGGACAGTTTCTCGTTCTCTCCGCGCAGGCGGGAGAAATTGGTGCCCGTGCCGGACCCGTACTTGAACAGGCGCGCCTCGCGCACCCACAGGTCCATGATGCCGCCTTCGTTCACCAGATCATCCGCGACCGACTGGATGAAACAGGCATGGGGCTGTGGCCGCTCATAGGCTGACGCAGAGGCAACGACCTCCCCGGTTGCCGGATCGACATGGAAATGGCCCTGGCTGGGCCCGTCGATACCATAGGCCCAGGACAGGCCGGTATTGAACCATTGCGGACTGTTGGGTGCCGCCATCTGGCGGGCCAGCATGAAGCGCATCTCGTCATGGAACGCGGCGGCATCGGCTTCCGACTCGAAATAGCCGCCCTTCCAGCCCCAATAGGCCCAGGTGCCGGCCAGACGGTCGAAAACCTGCCGGGCGGAGGTTTCCGCCCCCGTCCGCTCCTGCGCGGGCAGCCCGGACAGCGCCTTCTCATCCGCGACATGGCGCCACAGGAAGGGGGGGACGCTGTGTTCTTCCACCTTTTTTAGGGCCGCAGGCACGCCAGCCCGGCGGAAATATTTCTGGGCCAGGATGTCGCAGGCCACCTGGCTCCATTCGGCCGGAACCTCGATATCCCTGGCCTGGAAGACCGTGGAACCGTCGGGATTGCGAATCTCGCTCGTCGCCTGGCGGAACGGGATGCCGGCATAGGCGTCCTGGCCTTCAACGGTGAAACGGCGTTCGATGCGCATGGTCCAAGCCTTTCCCAAACAAGGCGGCGGGTCGTGCGTGCCGGCCGTGCGTCATGACGGACAGGCAGCAGCGCCGCTATATATGGTGACGGCCGGAAGGCTAGGCCACAGGGGAAGGCCCGGCAACCATATTTTGTTGGCTATTTCAAAAGCATATACAGCTTATTGTGTTGACGCGGGTGGTGGGGCGGAATCCCCCTTTTTGGGGGCCGGAAGCGGCGGCATCGCTGGATTTTCCTGTTCCGCGCCTTGTCTGAGTCGCCCGCCCCCCCAATCTCCCAGGTGCAATGGGAGAGGTTCTGCTTCCGCGGGGCGTTGGCACCGGCCTGGGGGTTTCTTTCCGTTTGTAATGGTGGCAGGGTGCGCCCGCCGCTGTGGCCGGTCTCGTTTCGCGTGTTGCATTCCTGAATGACCCGACTTCCCGATCCCGAACAGACGCCCGCTTCATCGAAACCCGCAAGGGCCGCCGCCGTTCGTGGTTGGCTGATCCGGCATTACAAGGCTTTGCTGGGCGTCGCCACCATCATGTTCCTGGTCGTGCTGCTGGCCGTCGCCGTGGAGCATGTGATCAAGGAAATCGATTTCGCCGAGGTCTGGCTCTATCTGACGGACCTGCCCTTGTCGAAGGTCCTGCAGGCCATGGCGCTGACGATAGGGGCCTATTGGGTCCTGACGCTGTACGACCTGTCGGCACAGATCTATCTGCGGCGCAAGGTGCCCTACGCGACCACGGCCTTCGCGGCCTCCTGCGGCTATGCCATTTCCAACAATGTCGGCTGGGCGGTGATCAGTGGAGCCGGGGTCCGGCTGCGCGCCTATGGCAAGGCCGGCCTGTCACCGGCCGACGTGGCCAAGATCGTCGTCTTCTCGACCACCACCTTCACACTGGGGCTGACCTTCACGGGGGCCGTCGGCATGATCGTGGGGCCGGAGCCGGTGTCCTTGTTGCTGAACGTGCCGGAAATCGCGGTGCAGGCGGCCGGGGCGGCCATGTTGTTGGGCCTGCTGGCCGTCTGCGTCATCACGGCGGTGACGCACAAGCCCGTGCGGTTCGGGCGCTGGTCCATTCAACTGCCCAGTTGGGGTGGCGTGGTCTCGCAGATCACCATCGCGTCGGCCGAACTGGTGCTGGCGGCCGGCGTGCTGTGGATGCTGCTGCCGACGGAAGTCCAGGTTCCCTATACATCCTTCGTGGCGCTCTATTGCGCGGCGCTGATCGTTGCCATCTTCAGCCATGTGCCCGGCGGGCTGGGGGTGTTCGAGAGCATCATCCTGCTCGGTCTTGCCCACCATGACGCAGCCAGCGCCATCCTGGGCGCCCTGCTGGCCTATCGCTTCTTCTATTACGTGCTGCCGCTGGCGGCCGCGGGCCTTGGCATTGCGGCCTGGGAGATCCGCCACCATACCGGCCGTTTCGGGCGCGCGGCGGACCGGCTGCGCGGGCGGGGCACGGATGGCTGAGGGCGCTGGCGCGTGACTTTCCCGTGCAACTGGTCGCGCCGGCATCTTGATACGGCCCCGCGGGGGGCGCAGGTCCGCCTTCCACCGTGGGGGTGGATTTTGTTGCGGCGGCGGTGCATAGTCGCCGCCGTTCCTCGTGCTGCATCACGGAAAAGTCATGAGCGAGAAGTTCTCCCTGGCCACATGGATGGCCAATATCCAGATCAATATTCTGGTTTGGCGTGTCGGACGGCAGGTTGGCAGCGATGCCGCCGGGAACCGCTATTTCGAGGAAAAGAAGGCCCGCCGGGGCATGAAGGCCCGCCGCTGGGTGCTGTACAAGGGCGCACCGGAGGCGACGAAGGTGACGCCGGAATGGCATGGCTGGCTGCATTACAACATGGATGCGCCCCTGCCGGAGGGGAGCGGTTTCCACAAGCCCTGGCAGAAGCCGCATCAGCCCAACCCCACGGGCACGGTGCAGGCCTATCGTCCGCCGGGCCATCTGTTTGCCGGCGGCCAGCGCGACAAGGCCACGGGCGATTACCAGGCCTGGACACCGAACTGATCATCCCTATCTTTGGGAGCAGGCCCATGGCGGCGCCACGAAAGCGCCGCCATGTGTGTTTAAGGCATGTGTGTTTGAGGGAAGGTCCGGCCCGGTCATTCACCACGGGCCCGTCAGGGAGCTGAACTGTCCATGCGCAGGAACGTGATCGAAACAGTGCTGGGTGCCGTCGTCCTTCTGGTTGCCGGCTTCTTCCTGTTCTTCGCCTATACGAGCAGCAGTGTACGGGCCATCTCCGGTTATCCGCTGGAGGCGCGGTTCAGCAGCACGGGCGGCCTTTCGGCCGGTGCCGATGTCCGTATCTCCGGCGTCAAGGTTGGCACCGTCACCCAGCAATATCTGGACAAACAGACCTATCAGGCGGTCATCCGCATGGAGATCGACAGCAATGTCCAGCTTCCGCGCGACACCTCGGCATCGATCGCCAGCGAAAGCCTGCTGGGCGGTCGCTATCTCCAGCTTGATCCGGGTGGGGAGGATGACTGGCTGAAGCCTGGCGACATGATCGAATATACGCAGAGTGCCGTGAACCTGGAGGAGTTGCTGGGCCGCTTCATTTTCAGTTCGACGGGAGGCGGTGGCGCCAGTGGCGGTGATGCCGGTGCCCCACCCGCGGCCGGACAAACGCCGCTGCCGCCCATGTGATTTCGCGGGCGGCCTTGAAACCGCCCGAAATGGCCGCTTTTCTCTCAAGGACGCCCTGTCGGCCAGTGGATGCCCTCCCGTGAAACCCATCCAGACCCGTTTCCGTCTTTCGTCGCTGTGTCTGATGCTGCTGGCAATTGTGCCCGCGGTTCGCGCGCAGGAACAGGTACCTGCCGGGGAGCCGGCGCTGGACGAGGGACAGGCGTCTTCCCTGCCGGGTGCCGTACAGCGCCCCGCGCCCCCGCCACCGCCGGAGCGCAGTTTTGATCCCATGCCGGTCGCATTGCTGCAGGGGCTGGACAAGGTGACGGCCCGCACCTCCACCTTCGAAGCCAAGGTGGGTGAGGTGGTGCGGTTCGGCCAATTGTCCATCCGGGTCGAGGCCTGCCGCAAGGCACCCCCCATCGATCCCCCGGAATCGGCGGCTTTCCTGAATGTGCAGGAGCAGCGGCCGGACGGGGGTGAGGTGGCCGTGTTCAATGGCTGGATGTTCGCATCCAGCCCGGCCCTGTCGGCGATGGAACACCCGGTCTATGACGTCTGGGTCAAGGATTGCAAGAAGGTGCCGACCAGCGCCCGCTCATCCTCCAGACAGTGAAATTCGGCGTTCCGGGCCAAAGCCTTGGATAGTTGCGCGCGATAACGGTGCCGGGGTATTTCCCGTGCGCCGAATTGCGACAGGTGCCCGGTCAGGAACTGCGTATCCAGCAGCAGGAAGCCGCCGGCCGACAGCCGCGCCACCAGATGCACCAGCGCCACCTTGCTGGCGTCGGTGGCACGGGAAAACATGCTCTCCCCAAAAAAGGCACCCCCCAGGGAAACGCCATACAGCCCCCCGACCATGGTTCCGTCCTGCCAGCATTCCACGCTGTGGGCATGGCCCATGGCGTGAAGCTGGCAGTAGGCCTCCAGGATATCGGTATTGATCCAGGTCTGCGGCCGGTCGGGTGCCGGTTCGGCGCAATGGCGCATGGTGGCCCGGAAATCACTGTCCACGCGCACATCGAAGGGGAAATGCCGGATCGTCTTGCGCAGCCGGCGCGGCACATGGAACCCATCCAGCGGCAGCACCCCGCGGAACGGCGGATCGAACCAGAGAAGGTCGTCCGCATACGCGCTTTCGGCCATGGGGAACACCCCGCCGGCATAGGCGCGGATCAGAAGGTCCGGTGTGAGTATCCCCATGATCCCCGATGTTTCGTTGCGGAATTCGTCGGCGAGCATAGCAAGCCCCCCGCCCGCTTACAAATATCACCGGCGCCGGTCCCATCGGACGGGGTTGGCGGCGGCCCTGGAACGGCCACTGTCACGCAAACTTCATCGAACTGCGACAAAGCCTTTACCAATCGTTCCTTAAGTCATTCGGCATACCCCCAAGGTACTCGGCGGCAGCCGGGGTCTGTTGGGGGTTTCGGGTCTCTGGACTGTCGACAATTTTAGACAAACCCCAACATCCGGATGTGCCGCATGACGGAACTGACGCTGACAAACGACCGCGCCCAGGCCTCGCACGAGATGCCATCCGATGGCGGGGCGCGATCCGGCTGGTTCGGGCAGGCATGGCTTGCCCGCATCGGCGTGGGTGCCGATGGGCTGACGGGGGAGGGCGGCTGGCTTGCCCGGCTTTCCATTTCCACCCGCATCGGCTTCCTGGTGGGAGCCGCCCTGCTGACCGTCCTGATGACGGCGGGCTTGTTCCTGTTGGGCGATGCAAGACGGGAAGAGGCGACGGGCCGCATGACGGCCCTGTCGGGCTTCGCGGAAACGGCGGCCGACCTGAACCGCCGCACCACGGCCTTGCAGCTTCACGCCACCCGTTTCCTGCGGGAGCGTGATCCCGCCGCGGGGGTGGCGTTTCTGTCCACCTTGGGGGAGGTGGAGACGGCCGTGGCCGACCTGACGGCGCACGCAGCCGCGGCCGATCAGGCCGACACGATCGCAACGCTGACCGCCAAGCTGGGCCTGTTGGGCGATGCCTTCGCCAAGGTGGACGAGGCCACCCGCGCCGTGGGCTTCACCGACGAGGACGGGCTGCGCGGGCAGATGGTCCGGTCCGTGGCGGCGGCGGAGGGGGAGTTGAAGAAATGGCCGGCGACCATGGCGGCTTCCCTGTTCATCGGCATGGCCGAAATGCGCAACGCCGAGAAATCCTTCCTTCTGACGGGGGAGGAACGGTATCTGGGCCAGCATCGCAAGGCCTACAATGAATTTTCATTCTTCGTGCCTGAGACCCAGTTTGATCAGGAGACGAAGGACACGATCGACACCCTGTCGCGCCAGTACCGGCAGGACATGGTCGCCCTGGCCGAGGCCACGGGGCGTCAGGCCGATGCCATCAGGGAATTTACCGGCGTGTTCGCCGAGACCGCTCCCCTGATCGACGGGCTTTTCACCTATACCCGCGCCGGGCTGACGGAGGCGCGGCGCGCTGAAACCGCGATCCGCACGCAAACACAGCGCCTGACCATGGCGATTGGCGGGATTCTGGTGGCCCTGTTCTGTGGCCTGTCGCTGCTGCTGGTGCGGTCCATCACCCGGCCGCTGGCCCGGATCGAGCAGGCCATGGAAGGGCTGGCGCGCGGCGAGAGGCTGAGCTTCATCCCCGGCACGGCGCGCCATGACGAAATCGGCGACATGGCGCGCGCCATCGACGTTTTCCGTGTGAATGCGGAGGAAATGGACCGCCTTAAAGCGGAAGACCGGGAGCGGGAGCGTCTGCACAAGCAGGAGATGGCCGACCGGCTGGGCAGCCTGGCCGAAGCCCTGGAACAGGAGATGACCCGCCGGGTGGAGGCCGTGCTGCAGCAGGCAGCGGGCATCGCCGCCATGGCCGACCGCATGACCGGCGCCGCCACCCGCACCGGCGAGCAGTCCGACGGTGTGGCCGGTGCCGCGCAGGAGGCGACCAGCAATGTCCAGACGGTCGCCGCCGCCACCGAGCAGCTTGCCACCGCTTCGCGCGAGATCGGGCGGCAGGTGACGGAGGTCGCCGACATGGTCCATGACGCGGTGCAGCGGGGCGGGCAGACCCGCGCCATGGTGAACCAGCTTGCCGACGCCGCCCAGAATATCGGCCGGGCCGCGCAACTGATCGGTGATATTTCCGGCCAGACGAACCTGCTGGCGCTGAACGCCACGATCGAGGCGGCCCGCGCCGGCGAAGCGGGGCGGGGCTTTGCCATCGTTGCGGCCGAGGTGAAGAACCTGTCCAACCAGACGGGCCAGGCGACGGAGGAGATCACCTCGCAGATCACGGCCGTTCAGCGGGCGACCGAGCGCGTGATCGGCGATATCCACCAGTTGCACGCCGTCATCGCCCGCATCGACGAGATCGCCGGCACGATCAGCGCCGCGGTGACCGAGCAAGGCAGCGCCACGGAGAGCATCAGTGCCAGTGCCGCCAGTGCTGCGGGCGGTACGGTGGAGGTCTTCGACCGTATCCGCACCGTCGCCGCCGATGCCAGTGAAACAAGGACACTGGCCCATGAACTGGGGGAACGGGCGACAGAGGTGACGACGGAGATGCGCGCGCTGCGCGAAAGGCTGGCCGACATCCTGGCCCGCAGCGCGCAGGGATGATGAGGGCCGACGGGATGCTGCCGCGCGGACGGTGTCAGGAAGCCGGCAGGCAGGGCAGGACCAGCAGGCGTTCGATTTCTGCGGCGGGGGCGGGGCGGGAAAAGTAGAAACCCTGGCCGTACCGGCATTCCAGCGACCGCAGGAAACCCGCCTGTTCCGGATTCTCGATCCCTTCGGCCACCACGTCGAGATCCAGGCTCTTGGCCAGCAGCAGGATGATGCGGGGTATCTCCTCCCGCCGGTCGCCGCTGCCGGCCCCGCTGACGAAGGCCCGGTCGATCTTCAGTGAATTGACCGGGTAGCGATGCAGATAGGACAGGCTGGAATAGCCGGTGCCGAAATCATCCAGCGACAGGCTGACGCCCAGATCGCGGATTTGCTGCATCATGACGACCGCGCGGGCCGGATCGTCCATCAGGAGGCTTTCGGTGATCTCCAGCTTCAGGGTTTCCGGCGGGATGCCGCTGTCGGCCAGGACCTGACGGACGCTGTCGACCATCTGGTCGTCCAGCATCTGCCGGCCCGACACATTGACGCTCATGAACAGGCCACTGCCATAATCCTTCTGCCAGCGGGCCAGTTGTTCGGCCGCCTCCTGCATGGCCCAGCGCCCGATCTGCAGGATCAAGCCCGTATCTTCGGCCAGTGGCACGAAATCGGCGGGGGAGATCATGCCGCGCTCGGGATGCATCCAGCGGATCAGCGCTTCGAACCCGGCAATGGACTGGTCGGACAGGCGGACGATGGGCTGATAGAACAGGGTCAACTGATGCCGGTCGGCCGCAAGGCGCAGGTCCGCCTCCGTGCGCAGGCGCGACATGGCGCGGGCCCGCAGCGCATCGTCGAACACCTCTACCCGGTTGCGCCCCGCCCCCTTGGCCCGGAACATGGCCAGGCTGGCGTCGCGCACCATGTCGGCGGCCTGGGCATAGCCCGTGTGCGACATTGAAATCCCGCCTGATGCCGTCAGCACCAGTTCCTGCCCGCCGGGCAGCCGGATGGGTTCGGCGATGGTTGCTGCCAGACGCAGCGCGGCGGTCATGGCGGCCTTGGCATCCACGACCCCATCCATCAGCACGCCGAACTCGTCGGCTGATATGCGTGCGATCGTGTCGCCGGCCCGGCGCTGGGCCTCCAGCCTCTTGGCCAGGGTGCGCAGCACATCATCCCCGAAATTGGGGCCCAGACTGTCGTTGACGGTCTTGAAATGGTCCAGGTCGAACAGGATGACGGCACAAGGCGGATCATCGGGCCGGCGACGGCGGTCGATGGTCTGGTTGATACGGTCCATCAGCAGCGACCGGTTAGGCAGCCCGGTCAGACCGTCATGGAAGGCATCGAACAGGATCTGTTGCTCTGCCCGCTTGCGCGCGGTGATATCGGTCATCGAACCGGCCATGCGCATGGCATCGCCCAGCGGATCCCGGATTGCCACACCGCGGATCAGCACCCACAGTTCCGCCCCGCTATCGTGGCGGACCCTGACCTCATGCTCCAGATGGTCGATGCCGCCCGACAGGTGCAGTTGAAAGGCCGCGCGCAGCCCCGGCAGGTCGCTGGCATGGACCAGGGCGAACCAATCCTCGATCGTACCGACCCATTCCCCACCCGGCAGGCCCAGCATGTCCGACCAGCGCGGGGAATAATAAACCTCCCCCTCCGGAATACGCCAGTCCCACAAGCCGTCATTGGCACCCTGGGCCGCTAGCGCATAGCGTTCCTCGCTGATGCGCAGCTGTTCCTCCGCCACCTTGCGGTCGGTAATGTCGGACTGGGAGCCGACAAGACGGGCCGGCTCGCCCTGCACATCCATCACCGCGATGCCGCGGCAGAGCATCCAGCGCCAGGCGCCCCGGCTGTGCTGGATGCGGTATTCGATCTGGAATGGTTTGCCGCCCGCCGACATCTGCGCGTCCAGCGTGGCCTGCAGCCAGATCAGATCTTCCGGATGCACGCGCGACAGCCATTCTTCCGGCCCGTCGCTCTGCGGGTCCAGCCCTAACAATGCCCACCAGCGGGGCGCGTAATAGATGCGGTCGGTGCGCAGGTCCCAGTCGTAAAGCCCGTCATTGGTCGCCGCCGCCGCCAGGGCCAGCCGCTCCTCGCTGATACGCAGCCTTTCCTCGGCCTCCTTGCGCTGGGTGATGTCGCTGGCCGTGCCGATCAGGCGGACCACCGCGCCGCTGCCATCACCGATGGCAGCACCGCGCACCGTCAGCCAGGTCCAGTCGCCCCGCCGGTTGCGGACCCGGTGTTCGATCAGGAAACGCCGTTCCGGTTCATCCTGCAGGGGCCGCAGTGTGGCTTCCAGCCATTGCAGATCTTCCGGATGCACGCGGTCGAACCAGTCGTGCGGACTGCCTTCACCGCCCGTCGTTTCTGCCGCGGGATCCAGCCCCAGATGATCGCGGAAGCCCGGCGACAGGAACAGGCGGTCGGCGGCGATATCCCAGTCCCAGACGGCCTCACCGCTGGAAAGACCGGCCAGCATGTATCGCCGGGCCAGAAGATCGTCGGGCAGAATGTCGGGCAAGGCAGGGCCGGTGGACAAGTGAAAGGTGAGCGGGGAAACTCTATACCACTTTCACCGGGTGGGGCCATGCCCCTTCGCTGCCGCCCGTTATTTATGTTCATCTGAACTTTCGCAGACATGGAGCCTTGCTGTACCATTGCGGTCCCGGATCCGGGGGCGGGGGCGTGGTTTTCCCGAATGATTCCGGTTTGTGCTGAACTGCTCTGGATTTGGGTCATGGATTGGAACGACCAGGCGATCCTGCTATCCGCACGTCCGTATGGGGAAACCGCCGCCCTGGCGCTGATGCTGACGCGCGCGCATGGCCGGCACGCGGGGCTGGTGCATGGCGGGCAATCGGCACGGATGCGTGCGTCGCTGGAGCCGGGAAGCCGGCTGGCCGTGTCCTGGCGGGCCCGGCTGGCAGACCAGTTGGGGACCTGGTCGCTGGAACTGGAACGTGCCTATGCCGCCCCGCTGCTGGATGATCCGTTGCGACTCGCCTGTCTGGCATCGGCCTGCGGCTTGCTGGATGGGCTGCTGGCCGACCGGGAACCGCATCCCGGCCTGTTCGACGCCACGCTTGCCTTGCTGGAAGCGATGGAAACCGATGTCTGGGCGGAGATTTATGTGCGGTGGGAGATCGGTCTGCTGGACGAGATCGGATTTGGCCTGGACCTGTCGCGCTGCGCCGTCAGTGGCCGGACCGCGGCCGACCTGCTGGCCGGCAATGACGGGCTGAGCCATGTCAGCCCGCGCACGGGCCGTGCTGTTTCCCTTTCAGCGGCCGAACCGTACAAGGACAAGCTGTTCGAATTGCCGGCCTTCCTGCTGGGCCTTTCCGATGGCGGGCCGGTGGAGGTGATGCGGGGCCTGGCCCTGACGGGCCATTTCCTGGCGCGTAGCGCGTTTGCCCAGCGCCATGCCGAGCTGCCCGCAGCCCGTGCCCGTTTCGTGGAACGGTACGGACGGATGCATGGGATACCGCCCGATGGGGATGGGGCCATCTCCCCCGGCCCGGCGCAATAAGCCGACAGGACGGATAGAAGCCAGTACCCACGCCCCTACCCTATCTGGTATGGATGGGGCATGACCGACGCCGCCCATGAAATCCTGGACAAACGCCTCGCCGACGCGCTGGGGGAGCGTTACCTGTCCTATGCCCTGTCCACCATCGTCTCCCGTTCGCTGCCCGATGTGCGCGACGGGCTGAAGCCGGTGCATCGGCGCATCCTGTTCGCCATGAGCCAGCTGAAGCTGGACCCCTCCACCATGCCGAAGAAGTCGGCCCGCGTGGTCGGCGATGTGATCGGCAAGTTCCATCCCCATGGCGACCAGTCCGTCTATGACGCCCTGGTCCGGTTGGCACAGGATTTCGCCAGCCGCTATCCGCTGGTGGAAGGGCAGGGCAATTTCGGCAATATCGACGGCGATAATGCCGCGGCCATGCGATATACCGAGGCCCGCCTGACCGAGGTGGCCAAGGCCCTGATGCAGGGCCTGGATGAGGATGCCACCGACTTCCGCGCCACCTATGACGGCGACGGGAACGAGCCCATCGTGCTGCCGGCCGCGTTTCCCAACCTGCTGGCCAACGGATCGGCCGGCATCGCGGTCGGCATGGCCACCAGCATCCCGCCCCATAATGTGGGGGAGATTTGCGGCGCCCTGAACCTGATCATCGAGCGCGAGTTGCTGCCCCCGCCGGAAAAGCGCCGGCCCGTCGGCGTGGAAGAGCTGGTGAGCTGGATACGCGGGCCTGATTTCCCCACCGGCGGCATCCTGGTTGAAAGCCGCGCCAATATCATCGAGGCGTACCGCACGGGACGTGGCGCCTTCCGCCTGCGGGCCCGCTGGATGAAGGAGCCGCTGGGTCAGGGCACCTGGCAGGTGGTCGTCACCGAGATCCCCTATCAGGTGCAGAAATCGCGGCTGGTGGAGAAGATCGCCGAACTTCTGTCGGAACGGAAATTGCCGCTGCTGGAGGATGTGCGCGACGAATCGGCGGAGGATATCCGCCTGGTGCTGGTGCCCAAGAGCCGGAATGTCGATCCCGCCGTGATGATGGAGCAGTTGTTCCGCAACACGGACCTGGAAATCCGTTTCAGTCTGAACATGAACGTGCTGGATGGCGGCACCATCCCGCGCGTCATGACCCTGCATGAGGTGCTGCGCGCCTTTCTGGCCCACCGCCAGGACGTGCTGATCCGCCGGTCCCGCCACCGGCTGGGGGAGATCGAACACCGGCTGGAGGTGCTGGGCGGCTATCTGGTCGCGTATCTGAACCTGGACGAGGTCATCCGCATCATCCGCGAGGAGGATGAACCCAAGAAGGAACTGATGCGCAGCTTCCACCTGTCCGATGTTCAGGCAGAGGCCATCTTGAACATGCGGCTGCGCTCCCTGCGCCGGCTGGAAGAGTTCGAGATCAGGAAGGAGCATGACGCGCTGACGGCCGAGAAGGCTAAGCTGACCGACCTTCTGGAGGATGAGGCCAAGCGCTGGAAGGCCATCCGCACCGACGTGCAGCAGATGGACAGGAAGTTCGGCCGGTCGACCGCGCTGGGTGAACGCCGGACGGAGGTGGGGGAGGCCCCGACCGATATCGTCGTGCCGGTGGAAGCCATGATCGAGCGGGAGCCGCTGACCGTCTTCCTGTCCGAAAAGGGCTGGATACGCGCCGTGTCGCGACATATGTCGCCGGCTGAGGCGGCGGACGCCAAATACAAGGATGGTGACAAGGAAGGTTTTGTCCTGCGCGTGCAGACCACGGACAAGCTGCTTGTCTTCGCTAGCAATGGCAAATTCTATACGCTGGGCGCCGACAAGCTGCCGCGTGGCCGTGGCTTCGGGGAACCTGTGCGCCTGATGGCCGATCTGGGCGAGGCCGAGATCGTGTCCTTGTTCCCGCACGTGCCGGGGCAAAGGCTGCTGGTGGCCAGCAGCGACGGCCGTGGATTCCAGGTGGAAGCCGACGAGGTGGTGGCCCAGACGCGGGCCGGCAAGCAGGTTTTGAACCCGTCCGATGGCGGGGTCGCTGCCCTGGTGATCCCGGTGGAGGGGGATGCGGTCGCCGTTATCGGCAATAACCGCAAGCTGCTGGTCTTCAAGCTGGAGGAACTGCCCGTCATGGCGCGTGGCAAGGGCGTGGCGCTGCAGAAATACAAGGATGCCAGCCTGTCGGATGTGAAATGCTTCAGTCTGGCTGATGGGCTGTCCTGGAAAATGGGCGGAGTCGAAGGCCGTATCCGCACCGTGACCCTGCCGGAACTGTCCGGCTGGGTGGCCTTTCGCGGCAGCCAGGGCAAGCTGCCGCCCACCGGCTTTCCCAAGAACAACAAATTCACCGGTTAATGCAGGGCCAGTTTCCGCACCTTCCGGATATCTATCCGGACGACGGGGGCCGACCTACACTTTCTCCTGAGGCTTGGTCCCGGAACCGGGCATGCAGGGGAGTGGATCATGCGCCTTGTCATCATGGCGGGGCGCCTGTTGCTGGTGGTATGGATGGCTTTATCCACCACCGTGCAGGCCCGCGCGTCGGAAGTGCTGCATCTGCTGACCAATATCGCGCCCCCCTATCAGGAGATGGTGAACGGGGAATTGGGCGGCACATCGTTGCGCGCGCTCGACTGCATCATGGACCGGCTGGATCAGCGATACGAGGTTGACCTTGCGCCCTGGCTGCGCGCCCGCGAACAGGTGCGCCAGGGAGCCGTGGCGGGCATTTTCTCCGTGGCGCCGGATCCCGAGGGGCCGCGTGACGGGCATCTCTCCCTGCCTTTGGCCCTCGAACGCTGGGTGTGGGTGACACCGGCGGGCATTCGTCTCGTGAAGATGGATCTGCACCAACGCCGCCGCATTGCCGCCGTGCTGGGATCCAATCAATTGAAATGGTTGCGCGGTCAGGGAAGGGATGTCGATGGCATGGCCCGGACATCGACGCAATTGCTGCGCATGCTGGCGGCCGGCCGGGTGGAAGCGGTTCTGATGGACCAGGCGGAACTGCTGTCCGCGATCAAGCAGGCGGGGGCCGATCCTGCGCAGTTCCAGGTCAGCTTTCAGCGCTATATGCCCTTGGGTGTCTATTTCGCGGCCCCATTCCTGCGGTCGAACCCGCATTTTCTGGAACGGTTCAACGGCGAGATCGGCCATTGTGCGGCGGCCAACATGGTTCTGACGGCATCCGAGCGCGGGCTGGCCCTGGCTGTGGCCCGACAGGTCCATGACAGGCTGTTGACCGAGCCGTCCCTGCTTCCGGCGCTGAAGGCGGCCGGCAGGCTCAACGCGGATAAACCCGTCAGCCGCATCGTGGAGGAGGACCAGATATTTCAGAGCCATCGTGCTGCGGCCGACCATTCGCTGGTATGGTCGTTGCGCGATCATCCGCTATCCACGGCCCTGGCCCGGCTGCGGGCCGCGACTGGCGGGGTGGTTTCAGAAATCCTTCTGTTCGACAATGCGGGCGTGGCCGTGGCCGCCGATCCGCTTCCCTCCGACCTCTGGCAAGCCGACGAGGCGAAATATGCCATGACCGTTGCCAAGGGGGCTGACACGATCTTCGTCGACAATATCGCCTTCGACCAGTCGACGGGCCAGTTCAACGTCCAGGTCAGTTTCGCCATTGCCGGCGATAAGCCCGGTTCGGTGCTGGGTGGCGTTACGATCGGACTGGATATCGAACGGACACTCAATCGCCATTGAGGCGGTGGCCGGGCCGGTTATTGCCGATATCGGCCATGCCATCGTCCATACCTTCGACAATGGGCCGGCCGGCCGGATAATTCTCGCCCCGGCGTTTCATTTCCATGTCGCTGGCAGACATGGAAAGCGACATGGCGAAACCTGTCTGGGGGCAGGGGTTGGGGGCATAGCCGCGATCCAGCGCCCTGTCATCCTTGCCATAATCCAATCGGGCACCGGCATATTTGCCGCTGACCCCACCCATGGACACGCCGGCTTCCACGGTCTTGCGCACGCGGCAGCCTGGATCTTCGGCCGGGGCAGCAGCGGCCGGCACACCCTGGCTGTAATCCGGGACGGCGGGCAGGGTGCCGGGCTTGTTCAGCAGGGTGAAAGTATTGACGGGCTTCGTCTCTTCCGCCACGGCGGTCAGGGCGATGATCGAAAGGACCAGACCCGTCAGGAACAGGGCGCGCATGTCAGCCTCCCGGCAATGGCAGCCGGCCGCCCGATCACGAGCGCCGACCAATGCCCCTTATACGAATGAACGTGGTTCATCCTGTTCCTGAAAGCAAGCTCACACTGTCTTTTTTTTCGCCGCCGGCTTCTTGGCGGCCGTTGTCGTCTTGCTGGTCCCGGTCTTCGCGGCCATCTTCGGCGCGGCCGCCTTCTTGGCCGGGGCCTTCTTCTTCGGCTTCTCCTCTGCCGGTGGGGCATCCGCGGCGGGGGCCGCCCCCTTCTTGGCCGTGTCCTTGGCGGCCTTGGCCGCCAGCAGTTCCACGGCCTGTTCCAGCGTCAGCGTGTCGGGATTCTGGGCCTTGGGAATGCTGGCGAACAGCTTGTTGTGCTTCACATAGGGGCCGAACCGGCCGGAGCCGATGGAGATCGGCTTGCCATCCTTGGGGTGGTTCCCCAATTCGCGTCCCTGCACGGCCTTCTTCGCCGGCCCGTCGCCCAGAAGCACCACGGCCCGGTTCAGGCCGATGGTCAGCACATCATCGTCCGCGGGGATGTTCTTATAGGCGTCGCCATGTTTCAGATAGGGGCCGAAGCGGCCGATACCGGCCTGAATTTCCACGCCCGTGCTGGGATGCATGCCCAGGGAGCGGGGCAGGGACAGCAAGGCCAGGGCAATGGTCAGGTCGACATCCTGCGGGTTCATGCCGCGCGGCAGTGACACGCGCTTGGGTTTTTCCTCCTTCGGCAGGTTCGTGCCCAACTGGGCATAGACGCCGTAGGGTCCCCGTTTCAGCACGACGGTCAGGCCCGTATCGGGATCGGTGCCCAGTTCCCGGTCGGCATCGGCCTCCGCATCCTCCCCCGCCACGGCCAGCGGGCGGGTATAGCGGCATTCGGGATAGTTGGAACAGCCGATGAAGGCGCCCGTCTTGCCCAGTTTCAGCGACAGGCGGCCCGATCCGCAGGTCGGGCAGGCGCGCACATCGATCTTCTGCCCTTCCGCGTCGAAGCGGTCGGGGAAGAAATGCGGCCCCAGTGCGGCATCCAGCGCATCCAGCACCTGGGTGATGGTCAGGTCCTTGGTGTCGTCGATGGCGGCGTGGAAATGCTTCCAGAATTCCCGCAGCACATCCTTCCAGAAGATGCGCCCGCCGGAGATATCGTCCAGCTTCTCTTCCAGGGCCGCCGTGAAGTCATACTGCACATAACGGTTGAAGAAATTCTCCAGGAAGCTGGTGACCAGCCGGCCGCGGTCCTCCGGCTCGAACCGCCGCTTTTCCAGCCGCACATAATTGCGTTCCTGCAGCACCTGCAGGATGGACGCATAGGTGGAGGGCCGGCCGATGCCCAGTTCCTCCATCTTCTTCACCAGGCTCGCTTCCGTATAGCGGGGCGGGGGCTGGGTGAAGTGCTGGTCGGATTTCAGGTTGCCGCGCGTCAGGTCGTCGCCATCCTTCATGGGGGGCAGGCGGCGATTCTCCTCCTCCTCCCCATCATCATCCTTGTCTTCCTGGTAGACGCGCAGGAAGCCATCGAACCGGATGATGGAGCCGGTGGCGCGGAACACGGCCTCCGCCCCCTTGGACATGATGTCCACCGTCACCTGATCCATGATGGCGCTGGCCATCTGCGACGCGACGGTCCGCTTCCAGATCAGCTCGTAAAGCCGCAGTTCGTCCTTGTCCAGATAACGGGTCATCTGGTCCGGGCGGCGGAACAGGTCGGTGGGGCGGATGGCCTCGTGCGCCTCCTGGGCGTTCTTGGCGGCCGTCTTGTAGATGCGCGGCTTGTCCGGCACATAGGCATCACCCCAGGTCTGGTCGATCAGACGGCGCGACCCGTCGATGGCTTCCTGGCTCAAGGACACGCCGTCGGTACGCATATAGGTGATCAGGCCGACCGTCTCGCCGCCGATATCCACGCCCTCATAGAGCTTCTGGGCCGTGCGCATGGTCTTGACGGCGCCAAAGCCCAGCTTGCGGCTGGCTTCCTGCTGAAGGGTGGAGGTGGTGAAGGGCGCATAGGGATTGCGCTTCACCTCGCGCCGTTCAACGCGGCCCACCTTGAACAGCATGGGGCGGATACGGGCCAGCGCCGCCTCAGCCGCCCCCTTGTCGCCCAGGCTGAACTTCTCCAGCCGCTTGCCGTCCAACTGCGTCAGGCGTGCCGTGAAGGTGGCGCCGTCATGGGTTTTGAACTCTGCCTCGATGGTCCAGTATTCCTGCGGCTTGAAGGCCTCGATCTCGGCCTCCCGCTCGCAGATGAGGCGCAGCGCCACGGATTGCACACGGCCCGCGGACTTGGACCCGGGCAGCTTGCGCCACAGGACCGGTGACAGGTTGAAGCCCACAAGGTAATCCAGCGCGCGGCGGGCCAGATAGGCCTGGACCAATTCCTGGTCCACGTCGCGCGGCTTGGAAATGGCGTCCAGCACGGCGCTCTTGGTGATTTCGTTGAAGGTGATGCGGCGCACCTCGGCCTTGGATGCCAGCCGCTTTTCCTTCAGCAGCTCATGCACGTGCCAGGCGATGGCCTCTCCCTCGCGATCCGGATCGGTGGCCAGGAACACGCGGGAAGCACCGCGCACGGCGCGGGCGATCTCATCGACATGGCGCTTGGACCGGTCGCCCAGTTCCCAATCCATCTCGAAATCCTCTTCGGGGCGCACCGACCCATCCTTGGGCGGCAGGTCGCGCACATGCCCGAAGCTGGCCAGGACGGTATAGTCCTGTCCCAGATACTTGTTGATGGTCTTGGCCTTGGCCGGGGATTCAACGATGACGACACTGCCAGCCACTGAAGGACCCGCCTTTCGAGGAACGATGGAAAACCGCGAATTGGACCGGTCAGACCAGGCTGACCTGACCGCCGGGATGACGCTGCAGCCGCCCCGCCAGTTCCAGTTCCAGCAGCACGGTCAACACCACCCCGGCAGACAATTGGCAGCCGCGGATGACTTCGTCAATGAGAACCGGGGTCGGGGACAGGCTCTCGACCACAAGATGGCGTGCTTTGGCCAGTTCGCGCTCGTCCTCCGTGGCGGGAATGGGGGACCGGAAATGTCCCCCGGCCGGCTCGCGCAAGGGGCCCGCGGCGGCGGCATGCAGGTGCGTGACGATATCGTCCGCATTCTCCACCAGGGCAGCACCTTCCTTGATCAGGCGGTTACAGCCCTGGGCGCGCGGGTCCATCGGGGAGCCCGGCACGGCGAACACATCGCGCCCCTGTTCGGCGGCAAGGCGCGCGGTGATCAGGGACCCGGATTTAAGCGCCGCCTCCACCACGACAACCCCCAGCGACAAGCCGGAGATCAGACGGTTGCGGCGGGGAAAATGCCTTGCCTGCGGTTCCGTCCCCAGGGGTGATTCGGCCAGCACCGTGCCGCGCTGGGCGATATCATGGTAAAGGCCGGCGTTTTCCGGCGGATAGATGATGTCCACGCCGCCGGCCACCACGGCGGCGGTACCGCCGCCGATGGCCCCCTGATGGGCCGCTGTGTCGATGCCGCGGGCCAGGCCCGATACCACGGTGAAGCCGGCATCGGCCAGGTCGTGGCCCAGCCGCTCGGCCATCTTGCGCCCGGCGATGCTGGCATTGCGCGCGCCGACGATGCCCACACAGGGACGGGCCAGCAAGGCCGGGAAGCCCAACACTGCCAGGACAGGCGGCGCATCGTCGATGGCGGCCAGCGGCCGGGGATAATCCGCCTCCCCCCGGAACAGCCAGCGCCCGCCCAGCTTTTCCAGCGCCGCGGCTTCCCGCTCCACCTCTGTCCGCGCGGGCACGCGCAAGGGTGCCTTGCGGCCGCCGCGCCGGGCCAGGTCGGGGAGTGCCGCCAGCGCCGCGCTGGCCGTGCCGAACCGTTCCAGAAGTCGCGCGAAGGTAACAGGCCCGACATTTTCCGCACGGATCAGGCGGACGCGGTCGATGCGTTCGGTCAGCGGCAGGGTTGAATTCTGTGATTGCATGGGTGCATGGTTCTGCAATCGCCATCTGCTGTCAACGGCTTTCCCGGTCATGACAAAACGGGTGATGGGCGACCGGGTGACGGGCGGTGCCGGGCACGCTATGATCCGCCCATGACCTATACCGGCCCCACGCCCAAGGAAGAGATGCTGCTGCATTGCGCCCGGATCGGGTTCAACCCGCCGGCGGGACGGGTTTCGTCCGTCCGCAATGCCGTCTGCCTGTCCGATCCGGGGAGTGTTTGTCCATGTCCGTCGATACCGCCGAACTGAAGCGCCTGTCCGGTGCCCATCACTGGCACCCGTTCACCGACCACAAGGAACTGTCCGCGCTGGGCGGGCCGCGCATCATCACCCATGCCGAAGGGGTGTGGCTGACCGACAGCGCCGGCGTGCGCATCCTGGATGCCATGGCCGGGCTGTGGTGCGTCAATGTCGGATATGGGCGGCGGGAACTGGCCGATGCGGCCTATGGCCAGCTGACCGATCTTTCCTTCTATCACGGCTTCTTCAAGACGACCACGGCGCCAACCGTGCAACTGGCGGCCCGCCTGGCCGAACTGACGCCGCCGGGCCTGTCGCGCGCCTTCTTCGCCAATTCCGGGTCGGAAGCCAATGACACGATCGTGCGCATGGTCCGGCATTACTGGGCCTTGAAGGGCAAGCCGGGCAAGAAGATCATCATCGGGCGCGACCATGGCTATCACGGCACCACGATGGCGGCCGCATCGCTGAACGGCATGCCGGCGATGCATGCGCAAGGCGGCCTGCCGCTGCCGGATTTCGCCCATGTGATGGCCCCCTATCCGTTCGAGGGACAGGGGGAGATGGGTGCCGAGGCGTTCGGCCGGCTGGCGGCCCGCACGCTGGAGGAGAAGATCCTGCAACTGGGGCCGGAGAATGTGGCCGCCTTCATCGGGGAGCCGGTGCAGGGTGCGGGCGGCGTGATCATCCCGCCCGACAGCTATTGGCCGGAGGTCGGGCGCATCTGCCGCGAACACGACATCCTGCTGATCGCCGACGAGGTGATCTGCGGCTTCGGGCGGCTGGGCCACTGGTTCGGCTGCCAGCGCTATGGCATCAGCCCCGATTTCATGACCTTGGCCAAGGGCATCACGTCAGGCTACATCCCCCTGTCGGCCGTCATGGTCGGCGACCGTGTGGCCGGGACCCTGATCGAGGAAGGGGGCGAGTTCTACCACGGCTTCACCTATTCCGGGCACCCGGTGGCCTGTGCCGTGGCCCTGGCCAATCTGGACATCATCGCACGCGACGGGCTTGTCCGGCGGGCGGGGGAGGAGATCGGCCCCTATCTGCGCACGCGGCTGGAAGAGGTGCTGGACGGCCACCCGATCGTCGGTGAAATCCGGTCGGAGGGCATGATCGGCGCCATCGAGATCGTGAAGGACCGCCGGACACGCGAACGGTTTCCCGGCAATGGCAGGGTCGGCCTGATGGCACGCGACCATTGCTTCCACAATGACCTGATCATGCGCGGCATCCGCGACAGCCTGGTCTACGCCCCGGCCCTGACCATGACTGAGGATGAGGCCGACGAGGTCGCACAACGGGCCCGGCGGGCGCTGGACCTGACGGCGCGCGACCTGGGGGTGACGTAGTGACCGGGGCGGGCAATGGTCCCGCCCCGGTCGCATCACGGCGTCATTGTGCTGGCGCCGGGCCGGGATTGCGCGACACCCTATTGCCCTTGGACCAATATTCAGCCGAGAACCGGCCTTGCTGGACACTGTCGGTATAGGCGATCCAGTTGATGATGCTACCCTGCATCTGCAGGCTGAAATCCAGGCTCACGGCGTGGCCCTTGTTGAAGGCCTGGCCCCACGGAATGTTGCGGAACCACAGCATGAATTCCGGTCCCGCATCCTGGCCGTCGGGCGGGGTGGGGAAGGCCGGGTTGTTGAATTGCGGCATGATGGCGGAAATGGCCGGATATTGCGCCGTGCTGTGACAGGACATGCAACTGCTGGCCGAATTATCGGCCGGACCGTTCAGGCGGGAATTCCAGCCCAGATGCATGGGTGGCAATTCCCTTGTGTCGGGATTGATGATGGTTTCCGTGATGGCCGGGTTGATCCGCGTGGCTGTCGGCGTGGGATTGGTGTGGGAGACCGTGACCTCCGGATTGTTGCCCCACATCAGGCCGACGGGGACGAGATTTTCCCACGGGTTGGCCTTGCCCATGCGGCCATTATAGACATAGGTGCCGAACACCCAGCCGCCCTGCTTGTCCAGCCGGCTGTCGCGCACCATGATGTCCATCTGAAGCAGATGCACCTTCGCCGTCACGCGCTGGCCTGGTGTCGGGGGGGCCGGCATGCCGGGCACGTCGGCCTGATAGACATAGGCATTCCATGAAACGGGATTGGTCAGGTATGGCACCTGGCTTTCATCCAGCGTCGTGAACAGCAGCTTGGCCACCACGGTGCCGTCGGGGAAGCCGCCGCCCTTCTGGAAATAGGACATGTCCGGCGCCTGGGCGGAAGGCCAGAGCTGCCCGATGGTCCAGCCACCCATGGCGTTGTAGAAGCCGACCGCATAGGCGCTGGACTTGACGGTCTGTTCGGGGGCCAGCGACCCGACCGGCAGCGGGCCTTCCTTGGTCAGGCCGTGATAGCCCTCGCGCCCGTTGGGTCCCCAATGCTGCCAGGGCACATGAAACCAGCGGCGTACCGTATTGTCCTCCAGGAAGAAATCATCTTCCACACCATTCTCGGCATCGATATTGCCCTGGAAGACATATTGTTTGACGGCATCAAGATAGGCGCGCCAGTCCTTGCGGTAGTCGATCTTCAGGATCTTTTCCACAGCCGGTTCAATGGCCGGCTTGGTCTTGGGAAAATCCTGGGACAGGACGAAGACGCGGCCCGTATAGTCCGTCGGTGGCGGCATATAGCCGAAATCGGGAAACTTGAGCTGGTATTTTGGCGTCGGCTCCGCAGGCAGCATGAAGGGTACGGCCGATTTCGGAACCATGCCCTGCTGGAGCGACTGTGCATTGCCTTCCGCCCGGGTGGGGGTGGCTGACAGTCCGGCCATTGCCAAGCCTGCCGCCAGCATCGCCGCCGCTCCCCCCCGCCTGAATGACCTGCGTTCCATCCTTGTTACCCCCCGTTGATCGATGGTGACCGGTCCTGTCCACCTGCGCCCTGTTACGCATAGGACATGATCAACCAATGAGGGAATATTGAATGGTATCTGAAATATTTTCAACCAAAAGCAATAGGGCGCCTGCCACTTTCGCGGCAGGCGCCCTATTGGGAAATACGACCTTTACGGGCGTGTCACTTCGCCTTGGCGGGGGCGATATTGGGCAGGTCTTCCGACAGGATGGTCATGTTGAACGCATAGGAGATGTCGCCATCATCCTCGTCCCGATAGAGCGTGCCGATGAACTCGTCACCGATGGTCACTTCAACGGGCTGGCCCTTCTTGGCCGGGGGGTTCACGGTGATCTTGTCGTTGCCGAAATTCCGGCGCAGATAGGCCTGCAGCCGGGCGATCTCGTTGGGGGTCATATCCAATCCGCCTTCTTGCTTTCATGTCGGGAAGGGTGAAAAGCCAGGGGCGCCGCCCTTGCCGGAACGGCGCCCCTGTCGGTAGAGGCCGCCCCCAGGATAAACGCGGGGGCGGCGGCATGACCAGTCGGGAAATCAGCCAGCCTTGCTCATGGCGATCACGGTATCGCCCATGCGGTTGGAGAAGCCCCATTCATTGTCGTACCAGGTCAGGATACGCACGAAATTGCCTTCCATGACCTTGGTCTCGTTCAGCGCGAAGATCGAGCTGTGGCTGTCATGGTTGAAGTCGGTGGAGACCAGCGGCTCGGCATAGGCGCCCAGGATACCCTTCAGCGGGCCGTTGGCGGCCTCGGTGATCAGCTTATTGACTTCTTCCACGGTCGTGTCGCGCTTGGCCACGAACTTGAAGTCGACGACCGACACGTTCGGGGTCGGCACGCGCAGCGAGGTGCCGTCCAGCTTGCCCTTCAGTTCCGGCAGAACCTTGCCCACGGCCTTGGCCGCACCGGTGCTGGTCGGGATGATGTTGAGCGCGGCGGCGCGGGCGCGGTGCAGATCCTTGTGGAACGTGTCCACGGTGTTCTGGTCGCCGGTATAGCTGTGGATGGTGGTCATGAAGCCATGCGCGATGCCGATGCCCTGGTTCAGCACATGGGCCACCGGGGCCAGGCAGTTGGTCGTGCAGGAGGCGTTCGATACGATCTTGTGCTCGGCCGTCAGCTTGTCATGGTTCACGCCATAGACGACGGTCAGATCCTCGTCCGTGGCGGGCGCGGAGATCAGCACCTTCTTGGCACCGGCGGTCAGGTGCTTGGAGGCGGCCTCGCGCGAGGTGAAGATGCCGGAACATTCCAGGGCGATATCCACGCCCAGCTCACCCCAGGGAAGCTGGGCCGGATCGCGCTGCTGCACCGACCGGATGGTGTGGCCATTGACGACCAGATTGCCGTCGACCACCTCCACGGTGCCGGGGAAACGGCCATGCACGCTGTCATACTTCAGCAGGTGAGCGTTGGACTTGGCGTCGGCCAGATCGTTGATGGCGACGACCTCGATATCGTTCCGGCCGCTCTCGTACAGAGCGCGCAGAACCAGACGGCCGATACGCCCGAACCCGTTGATCGCAACTTTGACAGCCATGCTTTCCTCCGATTGAACGGCACCCCGCGCCGGCTTTGGCACCGGGGGCCGATGGGCAGCGGGACGGCCCATGTTCCAAGCCCGAATTAACCCCTGAACCCCCCGCATACAAGGGCACAACCGTCCCTTCCGCCATGCGTGAAGCGCACGGGTTGCAGCTTAGTTTTTTTGTGAACCGGCCGCAATTCAGGTAACGGCGTTACCGGCATGACTCTTTGAGGGCAGGGTTTGTGCGGGGATGGTGCGGTCGATGATGAATGCTCGTTTGGAGAATCATTTCTTAATTGGGTTTATACCACCTTGCGATGAGTAGAACTCATCGCAAGGTGGTCCGGCGGCGACCGCCGCCGCCCCGCTCGTGCGGCGTCGCCAAGCCAACGAATGTTGGCGCCTCTCGACGGCTCGCCACGGACCTCCAACAGACAATCGCTTCCGCCACCGCGTCGCTCTTCATCGCATCCGTTCAACTCTTCATTCGAAGTATCGCAAGATGTTGATACAATTCACATTAATATCGAATCAAACTCTAAAGGTTTCCCCAGGCGCTTTAACCTACTTCAGCCCCCGCACCACCTGAATATCCAGGTCCCGGATCTTTTTCCGCAGTGTATTGCGGTTCAGGCCCAGCATATGCGCGGCCTTGATCTGGTTGCCACGGGTTGCGGTCAAGGACAGCGACAGCAGCGGCCGTTCAACCTCCCGCAGGATGCGGTCATACAACCCCGCCGCCGGGATGCCGTCCTTATGGGCTGCGAAATATTCCCGCAGGTGGCGTTCGACGGCCGCCGACAGGCCTTCGTTCACGGGTTCCTGCGTGGGGGCGGCGGCCGGATTGGTTTCGGCCAGTTCGGTGTCGATGACATCGAGGCTGATCACCTCCTGCGAGTACAGGGCCGCCAGCCGCTGGACCATGTTTTCCAGCTCGCGCACATTGCCGGGCCAGCGATAGCGCTTCAACCGGTCCATGGCGGCATTGTCCACCGTCTTGGCCGGCAGGCCCTGCTGGGCCGCCTGGTTCAGGAAATGGCGGACGAGCGCCGGCACATCCTCCGTCCGTTCGCGCAAGGGCGGCAGGCGGATGGGTACGACGTTCAGGCGGTAGAACAAATCCTCGCGGAACAGGCCCTGGCGGATCAGGGTGCGCAGGTCGCGGTGGGTGGCGGCGACGATGCGCACGTCGGTCTTGATGGGTGTGCGCCCGCCCACGGTCGTATATTCGCCCTCCTGCAACACGCGCAGCAGGCGGGTCTGTGCCTCCAGCGGCATGTCGCCGATCTCATCCAGGAACAGGGTACCGCCCTGCGCCTGCTCGAACCGGCCCGTCGAGCGCATGGTGGCACCCGTGAAGGCGCCCTTCTCATGGCCGAACAGCTCGGACTCGATCAGTTCGCGCGGGATGGCCGCCATGTTGATGGCCACGAACGGGCCGCCCCGCCGCTTGCCATAATCATGTAGGGCGCGGGCCACCAGCTCCTTGCCGGTGCCGCTTTCGCCCGTGATCATCACCGTCAGGTCCGTTCCCATCAGGCGGGCCAGGACGCGGTAAATCTCCTGCATGGCCGGCGACCGGCCGATCAGGGGCAGCGCCTCCTCCTCCGGGTCCTCCGCGGGGGCGGGGGCCGGACTGGTGGATGGCACGGGCGTGGACAGGGCCTTCTGCACGATGGCCATCAGGTCCTTCAGATCGAAGGGCTTCGGCAGATAGTCGAAGGCCCCCCTTTCCGCCGCCTTCACGGCCGTCAGCAGGGTGTTCTGCGCGCTCATCACGATGATGCGCAACTCCGGCCGCAGCTTTTTGATGCGTGGCACGAGGTCGAGGCCGTTCTCATCCGGCATCACCACATCGGTGATGACCAGATCGCCCTCGCCCTCCTGCACCCACCGCCACAGCGTGGCAGCGTTGCCCGTTGTTTTCACCTCATGTCCCAGGCGGGCGAGGGCCTGGGTAAGCACTGTCCGAATGGCCCGATCGTCATCCGCAACGAGAATGGTTGCGCCCATTTTTTAGGCACCCTCTCCGTGACCGTTCTGGTCGGTGACTGGCAGGGAAACCTTGAAGATCGTGCGCCGCGGCACGCTTTCAAAGTCGATGACCCCGCCATGGTCACCGATAATCTTGGCAACCAATGCAAGACCCAGGCCGGTTCCGTTCATCTTCGTCGTAACAAAGGGATCGAACAGGTTGGCGCGGATATCTTCCGGGATGCCGGGGCCGTTATCGGCCACGCTGACCAGCAGGGGCAGATGCATCCGGCTGTCCGATCCGGCCACGGCCAGACGCACCCCGTGCTGATAGGCGGTGGACAGCAGGATTTCCCCGCCCTGGTCGGGGCAGGCCTCCGCCGCATTCTTGACCATGTTCAGGAAGACCTGCACCAACTGGTCGCGGTTGCCCAGAACGGGCGGCAGGGAGGGGTCGTATTTCTCGATGAAGCGGATATGGCGGGCAAAGCCCGTCTGGGCGATGCGGCGCACATGCTCCAGCACGGCATGGATGTTCACGGCCTGGCGTTCCAGCGGACGCCCGTCGGTGAACACCTCCATCCGGTCCACCAGGGCCACGATGCGGTCGGCCTCATCACAGATCAGCCGGGTCAGGATCTGGTCGTCCTCACTGGCATTTTCCTCCAGCAACTGCGCCGCGCCGCGGATACCCGACAGCGGGTTCTTAACCTCGTGCGCCAGCATGGCGGCCATGGCGACGACCGATCGGGCGGCGCCGCGATGGTTCAACTGCTTGTCGATGCGCCGGGCGATGGACCGTTCATGGATGGTCAGCACCACCTGATCCGGCGGGTCGCCCAGGGGGGCCGCCTGCATGGTGACGGAATGGGGGCCGACGCGCTGGGTTTCCACCGTCACCCCATATTCGCAGACTGTGGCGTGGGTGATGCGCGCCTGGTCCAGCAGGGCGAAGACGGGGCTGTCCTCGGGGATCAGGTCCGTCAGCCGGGTGCCCAGCACGCGCGTGGCGCTGACATCGAAGAATTCCTGGGCCTCCAGGTTGATGAACCGGATCAGCCCGTCGCCATCGACCACCATGACGGGGTCGGGAAGGGCGGCCAGGATGGAGGTCGGATCGATGTCGGCACCAAGCCGGCGCGCCGCCGGGACCCGCGCCATCAGGCGGCCGCCCGCTCGGTGACGCCGCGGTCCAGCGCCGCGGAATAGAAGGCGATGATCTGCTGCTTCATCTTCTCCGGGTCTTCGCTGGTCATGATCTGGTTGCGATAATCGGCCGACCCGTTCATGCCCTTGGAATACCAGGCCACATGCTTGCGGGCGATCTTGATGCCGGCCTGAACCCCGTAATGGGCCAGGATGGCGTCGTAATGCTCCAGGACGGTCTGCAACTGCGCCGCCAGCGGCGGCTCGGGCAGGATGACGCCTGTGCGCAGGTAATGCATGACCTGGGCGATGAACCAGGGCCGGCCATAGGTGCCGCGGCCGATCATGATGCCATCCGCACCGGATTCCTCCAGGCAGCGCACCGCATCCTCGAAACTGTTGATGTCGCCATTGGCGATGACGGGAATGTTCACCGCTTCCTTGACCTGGCGGATGAATTTCCAGTCGGCGGTGCCGTTATACATCTGGCAGCGGGTGCGGCCGTGGACGGTCAGCATCTTCACGCCGCATTCCTGCGCGATGCGGGCCAGGTTCGGGGCGTTCAGGTTGTTCGCGTCCCAGCCCTTGCGCATCTTCATCGTCACCGGCACGGAAACGGCCTTCACCGTGGCCTCCATGATACGGCCGGCCAGCAATTCATCCTTCATCAGGGCCGACCCGGCGAAGCCGTTCACGACCTTCTTCACGGGGCAGCCGAAATTGATGTCGATGATATGGGCGCCGCGATCCTCGTTCAGCTTCGCCGCCTCTCCCATCACGGCCGGCTCGCACCCGGCAAGCTGCATGGAGATCGGCGCCTCATCCAGGCTCCATTCCGTCTTCAGCATGCTTTCCCGCGTGGCGCGGATCATGGCCTGGCTGGCAATCATCTCCGACACGACAAGCCCCGCGCCCGTCCGCTTGACCAGCCGGCGATATGGCATGTCGGTGACGCCCGACAGCGGCGCCAGGATCACGGGATCATCAATCCGGACCGGACCGATCTGAAGGGGGGCAAGCGGCTTGACCATGGGATACGCAACCTTGGACCTGATCCGCCGCCGGCCGATTTCTGCACAAATGGCAGGCAACTCTTGCGGATGCATGAAATTTAGGCACAGAGATTAACATAAGCCTGCAAAAACACAATGATCACCACCGCATGGCGGCTTTTTCCCCGGGAAATGGGTGGGCAGGGGGAGAGGGCGGGGGTTGGGCCGGCATGGCTTGCCTGCCGTGCAGGCCATTGGCGCAGGGCGCCATCCGCGCTAGGGTCGCGGGGCTAGTCCCGCAGCCCCATGAGAACACATGCCCACCTGTACCGCCCTGATCGTCGCCGCCGGCCGCGGCCTGCGTTTCGGGGCCGACCTGCCCAAGCAGTATCTGCCGCTGGCCGGCCAGCCCATCCTGCGCCGCACCGTGGAGGCTTTCCTGCGCCATCCGCAGGTCAATGCCGTGCGCGTCGTCATCGATCCGGCCTTCCGCGATCTCTATGACCGGGCGGTGGCCGGGCTCGATCTGCCGCCGCCCATCACGGGCGGACCGACGCGCCAGGACAGTGTGCTGAATGGCCTGGAGGCCATGGCCGGGCATCCGCCCGATCTGGTGCTGATCCATGACGCAGCGCGGCCGCTGGTCTCGCACGCAGATATCTCCGGCGTCATCGCGGCGCTGGAGACCGCCCCTGCCGCCATCGCCGCCACCCCGCTGGCCGACACGCTGAAGCGTGGGGCCGAGGCGGGCGGGGGCATCCGCAGCGACGGGACAGTGGACCGCACGGCGCTGTGGCGTGCGCTGACGCCCCAGGGTTTCCGCTTCGCCCATATCCTGCCGGCCCACCGGCGCGGCGCCGGCCTGAACCTGACCGACGATGCCGCCGTGGCCGAGGCGGCGGGTCTACCCGTCACCCTTGTTCCCAGCGATCCGGACAATCTGAAAGTGACCAACAAAGACGATCTGGCCCGCGCCGAGAAACTGTTCCTGGCCGCATTGGGCGATATCCGCACGGGCACCGGCTATGATGTCCACAAGTTCACCGATGGCGACCATGTGTGGCTGTGTGGCGTGCGGGTGCCGCATGATGCGGCGCTGGACGGGCATTCCGACGCCGATGTGGCGTTGCACGCGCTGACCGACGCCATCCTGGGGGCTATCGCGGCCGGTGACATCGGCCAGCATTTCCCGCCCGCCGACCCGCAATGGAAGGGTGCCGACAGCGCGCGCTTCCTGCGCCATGCCGCCGAGATGGTGGCTGCTCGGGGCGGGGTCATCGCCCATGTCGACATCACCATCATCTGCGAGCGGCCGAAGGTCGGCCCCCACCGCGAGGCCATGGTGGCGCGTGTGGCGGAGATCCTGGCGCTCGACCCGTCCCGCGTCAGCGTAAAGGCCACGACGACGGAGGGGCTGGGCTTCACGGGCCGGCGCGAAGGCATAGCGGCCCAGGCCGCGGCCACCGTCCGCCTCCCCCTGGTCATGGGGTAGGCCGATGTTCGCGCCCGACCTGATCCGCCTGGCCGAGAATGTGCGTGATACGCTGTCGGCCCGCGGGCTCTGGGTGGCCACGGCGGAAAGCTGTACGGGCGGTCTGATCGCCGGGTGCCTGACGGCCGTTGCCGGTTCCTCCGCCGTGGTGGACAGGGGCTTCGTGACCTATACGAACGATGCCAAGGTGCAGATGCTGGGCGTGCCCGCCGACCTGATCGCCCGACTGGGCGCCGTCAGCGGCCCTGTCGCTGCGGCCATGGCCCAAGGAGCGCTGGCCCATAGCCGCGCCGACATCGCCGTCTCGGTCACCGGCATTGCCGGCCCCGGTGGTGGGACCGATGCCAAGCCCGTCGGGCTGGTGCATCTGGGCGTCGCGCACCGGGGTGGCGGCGTGCGGGTCGAACACCATGTCTTTCCCGGCGACCGCGAAGCGGTGCGGCTGGCCACGGTGAGCCGGGCCCTGGAACTGGTGCTGGAAGCGGGAAGGGCCTGACAGACATGACCGCCATCACCCCTACCATCGATCTGGCCGACGCCATCCTGCGCGAATGGACCGACCAGCCCGATATCATCGCCGCCTTTCTGGCCGGGTCGGTGGCGCGGGGAACGGCGGGACCGGGGTCGGACATCGACGCGGTGCTGATCTATCATCACCTGCCGGCCGCTGTCCGGGAAACCCACGACCGGCAGGGCGTGGCCGTGGAATTGTTCCTGCACGACCCCGACACGCTGGCCTATTTCTGGGACGCCGACCGCCGGCTGGGCAAGCCTTCACTGGCCCGCATGGTGGCCAATGGCCTGCCCATCGCCGGTGATCCCGCCTTGATCGAGGAACTGAAGCGACAGGCGCAGTCCGTACTGGATGGTGGCCCACCCCTTCTGACGGAGGAGGAATTGCGCACCCGCCGCTATTCCATATCCGATCTGGCGGCGGATTTGGCCCAGCCGCGCAACGCGGCGGAACAACTGGCCATTGGTGCCCGCCTCTATATCGAGCTGGCGGATTTCACCGTCCGCGCGGCCGGGGCGTGGACAGGTACCGGCAAGGGCCTGGCCAAGGCCTTGCTGCGCCTGGACCCGATGCTGGCGGCCACCTTCGAACATGCGTTCAAGGAACTGTTCGCCCAGCAGGACGCAGGAGAGGTGCTGGCCCTGGTCGATCTCTGCCTGGCACCCTATGGCGGCCGGTTCATGGCAGGCGACCGACGGCCGGCACCGGCCGACTGGCGGCTGGGGGATTGAAGGTGCTCTCTATGATCCGGGGGTGGCGCAGTATTCGGCCAGGCTATAGGCTGTACTGATCTCGTAAGTCGCGCCCGGCTTCATGACGAATTCGCTGGCGCCATACTGTTCAAAACCGCCATTTTCCTTTGGCTTCCAATCGAACGTGTAGCCCAGCCGTGTCCAGGGTGCGCCCCCTTCCTTCAGGTTGAGCCGCATGTTGCTGGAAAACCAGTCCCAGTAACTCTGATTCTCCAGGCATGCGGCATCGCCGATAGTGCAGACGGGGCGGCTGGCCGTGCCGGGCACGGCCGGGGGGCCCCACTGGTCCGCCGTGTCCAAGCCGCAGGTGGCGGCCGTGATGTCGGTGACGGGGCAGGGGCGGACCAGCCTGTCGGCGGCGATCCACATCTCCACCACCTGGGCATAGGGCACGTCGGGGTTCAGGCCCAGCCATTGTACAACCCGCTGCGTTTTCACCGCGCCATCACCGGGGGCTGCCGAACAGAACCGGCGAAGCTGTGGCACGGCGGTCACCCAAATCTGGCCCCAGCCGTTGGGCCCGCCGGTCGTCTTGCCCTGGTAATATTTCTCATAGGCCGCCTGCGACATGGTGGAGGCAACCAGCACCTGTCGGCCGGCCGGTGTGTCGCGCCAGACAAGGTCGGGATTGTCGGGGGTGATCCGCAGCAATCCGGGACCGATGTCATCGGGACCCGGCACGGCCACGGCATTCAGGGAAGCGGCATAAAGCTGGGCCGGGCTGAGCGTTGCGACGTGCTGCGGTGCCCCGCCGCTGTCCGGGCTCCGCGTCGCGCATCCTGCCAGCATCGCCAGCGCCAGCAAGGCCGTACCCATCCGTACATGCATGATGGCTTTCCTCCCGTCCGTGTATCGGCGGGATTAAATACACAATTTAGTGCGCTTTCAATTATAAAAGTTATATGACTGTTAAAGAATAAAAAGCGCCTTATCATGCAGATAATCTCATTTATGATCATGAGGTTCCACCCCTGGCGGGTTCCGCCGAAGGCCTTTGCCCTGGCAGCGTGACCATTCCGCTATTGATCTGGGAAGATGGACGCGGCAGAACAGACCGGGCGGCATGGACCGGGCACCGGTTGCCCATCGGCCGCCCGATGCCCGTGGCTGCCGGATCAGGTCCGTATTCCCATGAAAGTCATCGTCTGCGGTGCCGGGCAGGTCGGCTCCAACATTGCCAAGTACCTCGCCTCCGAGGGCAACCATGTGACGGTCATCGACCAGTCGCCGGAACTGATCCAGAAGATCAGCGACACGCTGGATGTCCAGGCCATGGTGGGTTTCGCCTCGCACCCCAACGTGCTGGAGGCGGCTGGGGCGGCCGATGCCGACATGCTGATCGCCGTGACGCTGGCGGATGAGGTGAACATGGTGGCCTGTCAGGTCGCCAACAGCCTGTTCAGCGTCCCGACCAAGATCGCGCGTGTCCGCCACCAATCCTATCTTCAGCCCATCTGGGCCGATCTGTTCGCGCGCGAACACATGCCGATCGATGTCATCATCTCGCCGGAGATCGAGGTTGCGCGCGCGGTGTCGCGTCGCCTGCAGGTGCCGGGCGCCTTCGACATGATCCCGCTGGCCGATGGGCTGGTGCGCGTGATCGGGGTGGTCTGCACCCAGAATTGTCCTATCATCAACACGCCCCTGCGCCAGCTTACCGGCCTGTTCCCCGACCTGGCGATCGAGGTGGTGGCCATCATCCGTGGCGACCGGCAGTTCATCCCCGACGGCAACGACCAGATGCTGGCGGGTGATGAGGTCTATTTCGTCGCCGATACCAACCATGTCGCCCGCGCCATGGCCGCCTTCGGGCATGAGGAGCGGCAGGCGCGGCGGGTGATCATCGTAGGCGGCGGCAATATCGGGCTCTGCCTGGCGGAGGAGATCGAGCAGAACCAGCCCGGTGTGTCGGTCCGCATCATCGAGGTGGACCGCCGCCGGGCCACCCATGTGGCGCAGAAGCTGAAACGCACCATGGTGCTGCATGGCGACGGCCTGGACCCCGCCATCCTGGAAGAAGCCAATGTCGGCGCCAGCGAGACGGTCGTCGCCGTGTCCAACAGCGACGAGGGCAACATTCTGGCCAGCCTGCTGGCCAAGCGCCATGGTTGCCAGCGGGCCATCACGCTGATCAACAAGACGACCTATCAGCCGCTGGTGCTGCCGCTGGGCATCGATGCGGTGGTCAGCCCCCGTTCCATCACCGTTTCCTCCATCCTCCAGCATGTGCGGCGGGGCCGCATCAAGGCCGTCCACAGCCTGCGGGAGAATTTCGCCGAGGTGATCGAGGCCGAGGCGCTGGAAACCTCCACCCTGGTGAACCTGCCGCTGAAGGACATCCGGATGCCGCACGGCATCATTGTCGGCGCCATCGTGCGTGACGGCAAGGTGATCATCCCCCGGCCCAGCACTGTCATCAAGCCGAACGACCGCGTCATCATCCTGGCCGAGGTGGGGCAGGTGAAGAAGGTGGAGAAGATGTTCGCCGTGCGGCTGGAATTCTTCTGATCGCGGTGGCAGGCCAGCAGGCTTGCCGCGTTTCGGCGCGCCTGTCCGGTTCATGTCGAAATATTCAATAGAATATAACGTGACGGTGTCCAGTATCCGGCAGTCAGCCGGCTGACATCTTTTGACATTCCTATTTACCGAACAGAAACAAAAACGGGGGCGCGGTATGATACCGGTCACCCTATCTTGTGGATAATCAATTCCTTGGCGGAAGGATGCGTGACATGATCGAACTGACCATCAACGGCAAGATGCACCGGCTGGATGCCGATCCGGACATGCCGCTGCTGTGGGCGATCCGGGATATCGCCGGGCTGACGGGCACGAAATATGGTTGCGGCGTGGCGCAGTGCGGGGCCTGCACGGTGCATGTGGACGGTGTGGCAACGCGCGCCTGTGTCCTGCCGCTGGAGGCGGTGGCCGGTTCGACCATCACGACGATCGAGGGGCTGGGCGGCGACCATCCCGTGCAGAAGGCCTGGATCGAACAGCAGGTGCCGCAATGCGGCTATTGCCAGTCCGGGCAGATCATGTCGGCCGCCGCATTGCTGGCCGAGACACCGAAGCCCAGCGATGCGGAGATCGATGCCGCGATGGATGGCAATCTTTGCCGCTGTGGCACCTATCCGCGCATCAAGACGGCGATCAAGCGCGCCGCCGGCATCGCCTGACGGGAAAGGACATGACCATGGACAGCCTGCCACACCATGACATCATCCACGCCGCCCTGTCCCGCCGTGCCATTCTGGCCGGTCTTGGCGGCCTTGCCGTTGCCGTGTCGCTTCCGCTGCCGGTGCCGGCTCAGACCGCGCCGCCGCCCTATCCGGCGTTGGGCCGCGATGCGGCGGGGGCCAACGCCCGCGAAGGCATGTTGACGGCGCATGTCGTCGTCATGAAGGACGGCAAGATCGTCATCATCTCCCCCACCACGGAAATGGGGCAGGGCAGCCAGACGGCCCACGCCGCTATCATCGCCGATGAAATCGGTGTCGATATCGCCGATGTCGGCGTCCAGACCGCCATTCCCGCCGATGCCTACCGCTTCGGCGGGGCCATGAGTTCGGGCGGAAGCTGGGGCGTGCGGCGCTGGAACGACCATCTGCGCAAGGGGGCGGCCCAGGCCCGCGCCCTTCTGATCCAGGCCGCGGCCAACCGCTGGCAGGTCGATCCGGCGGGTATCACCCTGGACAATGGCCGGCTGGCGCATGCCGCTTCCGGCCGCAGCCTGGGGATCGGTGAGGTGGCAGACGATGCGGCCATGCTGACCCCGCCCGACAATCCGCCGCTGCGTGATCCGGCGACCCGCCGCTATGTGGGCAAAGGCGTGCCCCGCCTGGATATCCCGCCCAAGGTGACGGGCGAAACCGTCTATTCCATGGATTTCCGCTTGCCGGGCATGCTTTACGCCTGCGCCCGGCTGAACCCCGTCTTCCATGGGGATATCGCCACGTTCGACGCGGCGCCGGCCCTGAAGGTGAAGGGTGTCAGCAAGGTGGTGCGGATCCCCGGCGGGGTGGCCGTGGTTGCGGACAGCGTCTGGGCAGCCATCAAGGGGGCCGACGCGGTGGCGGTGACCCTTGCCCCCTCTCCCCAGGACGGGATCACCAGTGCGGCCCTGGTCGACGCCATGCGGGAAGGGCTGGGTGCCGCCGATGCCATCCAGGCGGCCGCGACCGGCAATCCCGACGATGCCTTCAGGAAGGCGGCGAAGGTGGTGACGGCCGATTACGGTGTTCCCTATATCTGCCACGCGCCCATGGAGGTGTGGAGCTGCACCGGGCTGCTCAAGGATGGAAGGCTGGAGCTTTGGGCCCCCATCCAGGTTCAGGACCGTGCCCGCCGCACCGCGGCGGCCAGCATCGGGCTGGATGACGCGGCTGTGACGGTGAATACGCTGATGCTGGGGGGCGGTTTCGGCCGGCGCCTGACGGATGAGGGTATTCCCGGCACGGCCATCGTGGCCCGTGAACTGGCCGGCACGCCCGTGAAGTTCTTCTGGCGGCGGGAGGACGAGTTCGACCGCGGCTATTACCGTCCGGCGCAGATGGCCCGCCTGTCGGCGGCGCTGGATGCCGGGGGCGAGGTGACCGCCATGACCATTCGCACCGCCGGCCCGTCCATGCGTGCGGAGTTCACGCCGGCCGGTCTGAAGGAAGGGGAGCTGGATGGTTCCTCCGTCCAGGACCTGACAGCGCTGCGCTATAAGTTGCCCAATTTCCGGCTGGATTGGGCGCGCCGGCACGTGCGGGTCACCACGGCACCCTGGCGTGCCGTGGGGGCGACGCAGAACGCCTTCTTCCTGGAATGTTTCATCGATGAATTGGCGGCGGCGGCCGGCAAGGACCCGGTGGCGTTCCGCCGCCACCTGCTGCGTGATGACCGGCGGGCCCTGGCCGTGCTGGACATGGCGGCGGAAAAGGCGGGCTGGGGCGGTAAACTGCCCGATGGCCACGCCCATGGCATCGCCTTCTTCGCCAGTTTCGGTGCGCTGTCGGCCCATGTGGTCGAAGCGTCGCTCGACGGCGGCACGCCCCGCATCCACAAGGTGACAGCCGTGCTGGATTGCGGCGATGTCGTGTTGCCCGACGGCGCCAGAAGCCAGATGGAAGGCGGCGTGATCATGGGCCTGTCGGCAGCGTTGTACGAGGCGGTGACGGTGCAGGCTGGCCGTGCCGAACAGCGCAATTTCGACACCTATCGCCTGATGCGCCATGCCGAGGCGCCCGTCGTGGATGTGCATTTCATCGCGTCGGGTGAAACGCTGGGTGGCGTGGGCGAACCCGGCCTGCCGCCGACGGCCCCGGCCGTGGCCAATGCCCTGTCGGTTCTGGCAGGCAAGCGCCTCCGTCACCTGCCGGTGGTGGAGGCCTTGCAGGCCTGATGAAGCACACCATCTTCCCGGTTCCGGCCGGGAAGATGGTGTTCTGACGATCCAGGTCGGGGGGATCAGGGCCGGCGCGATTCGGCCGGCGCGCGTCAGGCCGCCGGTGTATCCAGCCAGCCTGTCAGGTCGCGCAGCGCGCGGCCGGTATAGGCCTTCTTCCGGTCCTTGCCGTGCAGTTCCTTGCCATTGGGCTGGCGTTCCGTCACGGGCGGGAACAGGCCGAAATTGACGTTCATGGGCTGGAACGTCTCTGCTTCCGCCCCGCCCGTGATATGGGCCAGCAGGGCGCCCAGCGCCGTGGTGCGGGGCGGCGGGGCGGGCAGCGATCCCTGCCGGTCGCAGGCCGCGAAGCGGCCGGCCAGCAGGCCCACCGCCGCACTTTCCACATATCCCTCGCAGCCCGTGATCTGCCCGGCGAAGCGCAGGCGCGGCATGGCCTTCAGGCGCAGGGACCCGTCCAGCAGACGCGGGGAATTGATGAAGGTATTGCGGTGCAGGCCGCCCAGCCGCGCGAACTCCGCATTCTCCAGGCCGGGGATCATGCGGAACACCCGAACCTGTTCGGCATATTTCAGCTTGGTCTGGAAGCCGACCAGATTGTAGAGCGTGCCCAGCGCATTGTCCTGGCGCAATTGCACCACGGCATAGGGGCGCTTGCCCTCATGCGGGTTGGTCAGGCCGACGGGCTTCATGGGGCCGTAGCGCAGGGTGTCCCGGCCGCGCTCGGCCATCACCTCGATGGGAAGGCAGCCTTCGAAATAGGGGGTGTTCTTCTCCCATTCCTTGAAATCGCCCTTCTCGCCATCGATCAGCGCCTGGATGAAGGCCTCGTACTGCTCCTTGTCCATGGCGCAGTTGATGTAATCCTCGCCCGTGCCCCCCGGCCCGACCTTGTCATAGCGGGACTGGAACCATGCCTTGGACAGGTCGATGCTGTCGGTATGCACGATGGGCGCGATGGCATCGAAGAAGCTCAACTGCTCCTCGCCCGTGAATGCGCGGATGGCTTCGGCCAGCTTCATGCTGGTCAGCGGGCCGGTGGCGATGATGGTGCTGTCCCACTCCTCGGGCGGAATACCATCGACCTCGCCGCGTTCAACGGTCACCAGGGGGTGGCTGGTCAGGGTCTGCGTCACATGCTCGGCGAAATGGTCGCGGTCCACGGCCAGCGCACCGCCGGCAGGCACCTTGTGCGTGTCGGCTGCCGTCAGGATCAACGATCCGCACCGCCGCATCTCTTCATGCAGCAGGCCGACGGCGTTGTATTCGGCATCGTCGGAGCGGAAGGAATTGGAACAGACCAATTCCGCGAAGAAATCCGTCTGATGCGCGTCCGTTTTCCGGACGGGCCGCATCTCGTGCAGGATGACGGGGATGCCGGCCTGAGCGATCTGCCAGGCGGCTTCGCTGCCGGCCATGCCGGCACCGATGACGTGGATGGGGGCGTGCTGGGTCATGGGGCCACGGTTTCGCGCGGCCCCGCCCATCCGTCAAGCCCCCAGCGCGCATGGGCCCCCGGACAAGTGTTGCGGCGGCGGCCTGCGGCTTGGGTCCTGCGCGGGATCATGGATGGGAACCGGCGGCGGTTCATCCGGCGGGCCGCCCGGCTGCGGCGTCGGCGTCTCGCCGGGCGGCGGCACTTCCGTCTCGTCGGGTGGGGTGGAACCGGGAAGCGGCGGAACGATGCCCATGCTGGGGTCTCCCTTCGATCTGTTCTCTACCCCTATCCAACCCTCAGGCGGGCTGAATTGTTCCGGCGACATCACCGGGCTGGACATTTCCGATATCGGATGTATCGTCGCGCCCCCTGCAAACCCGATTCCGGCCCTTTCCCGTCGCACCCATCATGACCCTTATCGCCCCCAAGCGGGAAACCGCGTTCCGCCGCATCCGCCGTCATGTCGGGGAGCTGGTCCGCCTGTCCGTTCCTGTGATCATCGCCCAGGCCGGGGTGATGACCATGGCGCTGGTCGATACCGTGATGGTCGGCCGCTACGATGCCCGGGAACTGGCCTATTACGGGCTGGGCAACATGCCGGTCGGCGTCATGCTGGGCGTAATGATCGGATTGCTGATGGGGGTTCTGGTCCTTTCCGCGCAGGCCGTGGGCCGGGGCGAGGATCATCTGACCGGCCGCATCTGGCGCCGGTCGCTGCCCTACGCCCTGTTGATAGGATTTACGGTCGCCGGTGCCTGCTTGACGGGGGAGGCTTTCCTGCTGCTGACGGGACAGGACCCGGAACTGGCCCATGGCGGTGCCGGCATCATGCGGGTGGTGGCGCTGGGCATGCCGGCGGCGGCGCTGCACCTGGCCACCAGCCTCTATCTGGAAGGGATGAAGCGGCCGCTGCCCGGCATGGTCGCCATGCTGATCGGCAATGTGCTGAATGTGGGGCTGAACTGGCTGCTGGTCTGGGGCAATTGGGGCTTCCCGGCCATGGGCGCGCAGGGGGCGGCATGGTCGACCACGGTGCTCCGCTGGCTGGGCGCGATTGGTCTGGTCGCCTATGTCTGGTGGCATCCGAGGCGGGTGGAATGGGGCATCCGCGGCGGTTTCGCCGGGTGGTGGCGCCACGCCGCCGAACAGCGCAAGGTCGGCTATGCCGCGGGCCTTTCCAACGGGCTGGAGGGGTCGGCCTTCGCGGGGCTGGGGCTGTTCGCCGGCTGGCTGGGGGCCGCAGCCATGGGCGCCTATACCATTGCGCTGAACCTGACCGCCTTGCCCTTCATGTGTGCCCTGGGTCTTGCATCCGCCACGTCGGTACGGGTGGGCAACGCCTTCGGCGCCGGTGACGCGCGGGAAACCCGGCTTGCCGGCTGGACGGGGCTGGGTGTGTCAACGGTCTGCCTTGCACTGGTCGGTGTGCTGTTCCTGCATTATCCGGGGGAGATAGCGGGCCAGTTCACGCACGATGCCACCGTGACCGCCCTGGCCGCGCCGTTGATCGCGCTGACGGCCTGGCTGCTGGTGGCCGATGGCGGGCAGGTCGTCATGGCCCATGCCTTGCGCGGCCGTAACGACACCTGGGTGCCGACCATCCTGCATTTCTGCTCCTACTATGCCATCATGATGCCGGTCGCGTATCTGCTGGCCTTTCGCTTCGGCCAGGGCGTGCTGGGCCTGTACCAGGGCATCTTCGTCGCCAGCTTCGTGTCGGTCACTTTCCTGTCCGTGCGGTTCTGGTGGCTGTCGCGGCAGGGGATCGGGGCAGGTGGGGCGGGGTCCCGCCCCCATTGATTGTTCGCACCCGCGAATGATGCTACAAGGGGCGCCAAGCGGCCGGTCACCCCGGCCGTTTCTGTCCGCCCCGTAATGACGAGTTCCGCTCGGTGACATCCACACCCGCTCTGCCGTCCAATATCTCGCCCATCACCATCGAAGATGAGATGCGGCGCTCCTATCTCGATTACGCGATGAGCGTGATCGTCAGCCGGGCGCTTCCCGATGTGCGCGACGGCCTGAAGCCCGTGCATCGCCGCATCCTCTTCGCCATGAAGGAAGGCGGGTACGACAGTACCAAGCCTTACAAGAAGTCGGCGCGTATCGTCGGTGACGTGATGGGTAAATACCATCCGCATGGCGACAGCGCGATCTATGATGCCATGGTCCGCCTGGCGCAGGATTTTTCCATGCGCCTGCCGCTGATCGACGGCCAGGGCAATTACGGGTCGATGGACGGCGATGCCGCGGCGGCCATGCGCTACACCGAGGCGCGCCTGGCCAAGGTGGCGGAGTTCATGCTGGATGACATCGACAAGGAAACGGTCGATTTCCAGGCGAACTACGACGAGTCGGAGGAAGAGCCGACGGTTCTGCCGGCCAAGTTCCCGAACCTGCTGATCAACGGGGCCGGCGGCATCGCCGTCGGCATGGCGACCAACATTCCCCCGCACAATCTGGGTGAGGTGGTGGATGCCTGCCTAGCCTATATCGACAATCCGGACATCTCGATCGATGAACTGATCGAGATCGTGCCGGGTCCGGACTTCCCCACCGGTGCCGTGATCCTCGGCCGCTCGGGCATCCGCTCGGCCTTCCATACCGGCCGTGGCAGCGTGATCATGCGCGCCAAGACGGATGTGGAGGAGATCCGCAAGGATCGCTGGGCCATCGTCGCCACCGAGATCCCCTATCAGGTGAACAAGGGCAAGCTTCTGGAGCGCATCGCCGAATGCGTGACCGAGAAGCTGGTCGAGGGGATCAGCGACGTCCGGGACGAGTCGGACCGCGACGGTGTGCGGGTCGTGATCGAACTGAAGCGCGATGCCGTGGCCGATGTCGTCCTGGCCCAGCTTTTCCGGCACACCGCGCTGCAGACCAGCTTCGGCGTCAACGCCCTGGCCCTGAATGGCGGCCGGCCGGAACTGATGGACCTGAAGGCCATCATCGCGGCCTTTGTCCGCTTCCGCGAACAGGTTGTGACCCGCCGGACAGAGTTCGAACTGGGCAAGGCGCGCGAACGCGCCCATATCCTGGTCGGTCTGGCCGTCGCGGTCGCCAACCTGGACGAGATGATCGCGCTGATCCGCAACGCGCCCGACCCGCAGACTGCGCGTGAGCAGATGATGGCCCGCGACTGGCCGGCGGCCGACGTCGCCCCGCTGATCGCGCTGATCGACGAGCCGGGCCGCGGCCTGTCGGAAACCGGAACCTACCGCGTATCGGAAGCGCAGGCCCGCGCCATCCTGGATCTGCGCCTGCACCGGCTGACCGGGCTGGAGCGTGACAAGATCGGCGAGGAATTGACCGGCGTCACCGACCAGATCCGGCATTTCCTGGCTGTGCTGGCCGATCGTGCGCTGTTGCTGGACATCATCCGCAACGAACTGGGCGAGATGAAGGCCCGCTTTGCCACGCCGCGCCGCACCCTGATCGAGGAATCGGAGTTCGAGTCCGATATCGAGGACCTGATCCAGCGCGAGGACATGGTCGTCATCGTCACCCAGGGCGGCTATATCAAGCGCGTGCCGGTTTCCACCTATCGCGCCCAGGCGCGTGGCGGCAAGGGACGGTCGGGCATGAGCCTGAAGGCGGAGGACAATGTCTCCGACCTGTTCGTGGCCAATACCCATACGCCCATGCTGTTCTTCACCAGCCGCGGCATCGTCCACAAGCTCAAGGTCTGGCGCCTGCCGCAGGGCACGCCGCAGACCCGCGGCAAGGCGCTGGTCAATCTGCTGCCCTTGACGGACGGAGAGACCATTTCCACCGTCATGCCGATGCCGGAGGATGAGGCGACCTGGGGCGATCTGGAGATCGTGTTCGCCACGTCCGGCGGGGGCATCCGGCGCAACAAGCTGTCGGATTTCCAGAATATCCGCGCCAACGGCCTTATCGCCATGAAGCTGGAGGAAGAGGGGGAGACCCTGATCGCCGTGCGGACCTGCACCGATCAGGATGATGTGCTGCTGGCCACCCGCCTGGGCCGCTGCATCCGCTTCCCCGTGACCGAGGTGCGCGTGTTCAGCGGCCGCACTTCCACCGGCGTGCGCGGCATCCGTCTGGCCAAGGGCGATGGTGTGATCGGCATGTCGATCCTGCATCACACCGACTATACGATGGAGGAGCGGGCGGCCTATCTGAAGCAGGCCCGCGAATTGCGCCGCGCCCTGGGCGAGGAGGCGGACGATTCGGTTGATGTCGATGCCGAGCCCGTGGCCGGAGAGGCCGCCCTGTCGCCGGAACAGTTTGCGGAGATGCAGGCGCGGGAAGAGATCATCCTGACCGTGTCGGAGCAGGGCTTTGGCAAGCGCAGCTCGGCCTATGAATACCGGCTGACGGGCCGCGGCGGCCAGGGCATCTGGAACATGGACATGGGTGACCGCAACAAGGCGATCGCTGCCGTGTTCCCCATTCATGAGACCGACCAGGTGATGATGGTCAGCGACAGCGGCCAGGTCATCCGCATGCCCGTGCATGACATCCGGCTGACGGGCCGCAAAAGCAAGGGCGTCACCCTGTTCCGCCTGGCGGGGGAGGAAAAGGTGGTGTCCGTGGCCCGGCTGGAGGATGACGGTGCCGGCGAGGGGGGAGCCGAAGCCGGGGCAGCCGATGCCGATGGTGCCGCCGGCTGACCGGCACCGGGGGACGGACCGCCGGGGACGATCGATCTCCGGCGGCTAAAACAGGGTCCGGGCGATGGAGCCGGTCCTGCTGGGGGTAAGGGGAGAGGATTTCCAACATGGTGGCATCGCGTATCGGTGTATATCCGGGCACGTTCGACCCGATCACCAACGGCCATTTCGACATTATCCAGCGCGCGGTGCGGATGGTTGATCATCTGATCGTGGGTGTGGCCAGCAATGCGGGCAAGGGTCCGCTTTACAGCACGGCGGAGCGCGTGGCGCTGGTGGCCGGCGAACTGGCCACGCTCAGCCAGCAGGGCTGCAGCGTGGAGGTGCGCCCCTTCGACCAGTTGCTCATGAAGTTCGCCGTTGATTGCGGGGCGAGCGTCATCATTCGCGGCCTGCGCGCGGTTTCGGATTTCGAATATGAATTCCAGATGGCCGGCATGAACGCGCGGCTGAACCCCGCCGTCGATACGGTGTTCCTGATGGCGTCCGATCGCCACCAGTTCATCTCCTCGCGCTTCGTGAAGGAGATCGGGCGTCTGGGCGGCGATATCAGCCAGTTCGTCAGCCCGCGCGTCGCAGCCAGCCTGGCTGCCCGTTTCGAAGCGGAACGCAAGGCCGGCCCCACCTGACGATGGCGGTGGCACCCCTGCGTTCCGCAAGGGTGCAATGCCACATGACCTGTGTTGACGTGGCCGTTTCACCCGCCTATGGTGCGCGCCACTTCAAGGGGCGATCCCGTAGCTCAGCCGGTAGAGCACGTGACTTTTAATCATGGGGTCCTGGGTTCGAGTCCCAGCGGGATCACCACCCTTTTGAAATGGCAGCTGTCGATGGTGGCATATCTTTTCCCTAGAAGGGCTATGGTATGCCAATCTGACACGATAACGTTTATGCATTCAGCTAAGTTATTGATAATATTAGGCGCCGCTTTTGGCCCCTTCTAATCCCTCTGCGGCTCGCTGACATATGCGAGGTTCGGGCTGCTAGTCTTCCCAGATATGGCTGCTTCTCGGTGTAGCCTTTGGGGTTCGCCTAAGTCCGATACGTGCAAGGACGACAATCACCGCATCGTTTGCGGCGAATAGGATCGCTATTCGCCGCAAGGTGCCGTCCACGGCCGATCACGCCGCCTCCCACACCTCGTTCAGCACCTTGGCCGCCAGCGCCGCCTTGTCCCCGGGCAGGAACCGCCCATAGTGCTCCTGGACCGTCTCCGGCAAATCCTGGATGGCGTAGCTGGCCTGCTCGTACGAGCCCGTCTTCTTCAGGATATGGGTCGCCAGTACGTCGCGGACGTTGTGCGGGCCGTGGGGCAACAGGCCCTCTATGGCGCCGCGCTTGGTGAAGGGGTTGTAGATCCCGTAGCGCTGGATGATCAGGCGCCAGGCCTCGTAGAAGGTCGTCTGACCGTATTCGGCACCGGTCGAGGTCCGCTTCGCCGTCTTCACGAAGAACGTGCCCGGATCGGCGGCGGCGCCCAGCAGCAGAAGGCGATGCCGGTCCAGGTAGCCGGAGATCAGGTCGTACAGCCCGTGCAGGTCCGGCAGGCGGAGGTGGAAGGCCTGGCCGCGGAAATATGAGGAGCCGGCGTTCTTGAAGGCCTCCACGGGGATGTAGACCTCCCAGCCGCCGTCGCGGCTGTTCCAGCGCAGTTCGCCCCGGCGGAGGTCGCTGAGGTGCCGCGCCGTGGAGGGCATGGCGCCCCTGGGCTTCCAGAGCAGCTGGCGCAGGTTCTTCTGCCTCACGCCCAGGTGCAGGCCCAGGCGGACCATCAAAAGCGCCCGCGTCGCCTCGGCCGCAGCCACGGGATAGCGGTCGGCCCTCGGCATGAGCCGGACGATCTCGTCGGCGATCTTCTTGTATTCAGTCAACGGACTATCCGCCTCCAGCACCGGCAGGATCGGCTCGAACGGGTCGCGGTGGACCTTGGCCACCCGCTTCACCTCCTTGCCCCGGCTGACGGCGTACCGGTGCGCGGCCTGGCACGCGGCCCGCCAGTCGGCCAGGGCCCTGTCGATGTCGTCCTGGGCCAGCAGGCCCGGGACAGGCTGAAGGCGCTGGGCCAGACCGGGGTTCTGCCACAGCCATCCGGTCTCGGGGCGGGTCAATGCCGCCGCCACCGACAGCGCGCCACTCTCCCAGCTGGTGTAGAAGCCGCGACGGCGCTCCCGCCAGTCCACGTACCAGCCCCAGGTCTGGGGAAAGGCGAGCAGCGCCAAGCACAGGCTCCCCTTGTCGGCGCCGAGGCCGCGGACCGGCCCGGCGGCGGGAGCGGCCAGCGCCCCGAACATCAGGCCCAGGTGCTCGATCTGCTGCAAGGCCATCTCCCGGCCCCAGGCACCGGACCGCTGGTACCCGAAGGGCGTCAGGGTGGCGCTCTTGAACCCGACCAGGCCGGCGATCTCGCGGTCCAGCTCTTCGTCGGCCATGGTGGCGACGTCGAACCTCGGACTTTCCGAACGCCGGCCTCCCTGGTCTTTCCAGCGTGCATCCACCAAGGCGCCGGCATGGGGCAGCCGGAGGGCGAAGGGCGTCTTCATGGCGGCGGCCTGGTACGCCCTGTAGGCGGTGGACCCGCGCACGACCACCTCCCGCACCCATCGCAGGATCTCCTCCCGTTCCTTTGGGGGCCGGGTGGTGAAGTCGTCGGGCAGGTGCCAGGCCAGCCGTCGGTGCTCGGCGTTGGTGATCCCATGGACGTTGTTGCCGGCGATGGCGCGGGCAGGATGGGGCAGGCGGCCCGACAGGTGCCCGTCAGGTAGCCGGTACCGCTGCTCAAGGATCGCGATGGCCTGCATGCTGCGGACGGTCCTGGGATGGCGGACCCCGCTGCGCCAGTTGCGGATCGTGGAGACATTGACCGCGACGCCGGCGGCGGCGAGGGCCCGTTGGAGCACATGGTTGTTGTCGTCATGCCGCCGGGCCTGCTGGTCCAGCTCCCGATGGAAGTCGGCGAAGGTGCGCGCCTCGGGCCACAGCGCGGGTGGAAACTGGACAACCGGGGCGGGCTGGCGCCCCCGGCGCCGGGCCTTGGCCACCGGCGCGACGACCGGCGCATCCTTCCTCGGCCGCCCGCGCTTCCGGGCCGGGGCCGGCGGCACGGACGGCGTCTTTGCCCTCGGCGGCTCCTGCGTTGGGGCGGCCAAGGGCTTCGCCCTCGGAATGGCCAGGGCCAGCTTGCGTGCCACCTTCCGGACGGCCCGCTTCGGCTTCGCGACGGCCGGGCTGGGCAGTTCCCGCACGATGGCGTCCAGCAGCGGCTTCAGCTGCGCCCTGGCGTCGAGCAGCGTGGAAGGAGGGACGCCGGCCGCCGCGGCGATGGCCTGGTAGTCGAAGCCGCCGCCCGACCTGGCCGGCCAGCGCCTTTCCCGCGCCAGCCCCAGCAGGTGGTCGCGCAGGGCCATGACCTCCCGCGGCGGCATGATGGGTTCAAGCCGAAGGCGGACGTAGTCGGCGATGATCCGGTGGAGGCGCAGGGACATTTGGGTTGCCTGATTGGAAATGGGGCGCTTCCCTGCTCCCTTGACCGCGGCGAAGTCTGTAACCGGCCTCATTGCGTTTTGTTTTCGGCGCGCGAAGCGCCAGGAGGGTGGCGCCTGCCCGAGGAGGGCGTTATCCGCGAAGGCGGAAATTGGGTACATCGCCCGCGAAGCCCATCGGCTCGGACGGCGCTGACGGCGTACGTACCGACGGCCTTCTTCCGCATGCCCGTTCCCGCGCTGTAACTGGCTAGGCCACGGCCACATCGACGACGACACGGGGGCGATCCATGGCTGACGAGTCGCGTCTGAACCTTATTCTTTGCGACGAGGGCTACGACGCCGCCGCAGCGGAGGAGAGCATCAGCAAGCTCGCCCGCATTTTCGGCGAAATGCTCGCCCGAGAACACATCGAGGCTGCGTCCCGCGCCAGGGCCGCCGCCGTCGAGGCGGCGCAGGGGCTCCCGGTCGACGCGATCCGGGCCGGCATAGGGCGCGCGGTCAGCGACTTTCGCTTCGTTCCCATGGTTGGGCACCGGGATACGAGACCGACCGAGGAGCAGCTCAAGTTCGCCCTGTACCGTTCGCTGAGCGAGGACGACTGGACGGTCCAGGCCGGTGTGTCGCCGGCGGGCAGCGATGCCCGGTGCGACATGCTGGCCGTCCGGCGCGACGACAGGATCGCGATCGGGGTCAAGATCGCCTGGGCCGGGAAGGAGGCGTCCAGCAGGCCCGCCCAGCAGGTCCGGGACTGGGAAAGGAACATCGCCGGGCTGGAGGCCATGCAGGGGGCCGGCCTCGCCACGCATGGCCTCTTCGTGCTGGCCTTCCTGCACTGGCAGGGATCAAGGGCGGCCGACAGCCTAAGGAATTATGTGGACGGCCTACGCGGCAGCCCCGTCTTCCCTGCGTCAACTCATCCGCTGCCGGCCTGGCACGGCGTGAACCGGGTCGATTTCTTCGTGCGTCGGATATTCTAGCGCGTCGGTCCCAGAAGCTTCACAGGAAGTTTGCTTGGAAGCTGGTCGCCACCAGCGACACGTGCGCCTCCAGTGGTGGGCGCAGTTCGAACGCCTTGGGCTCCCGCGCGAAGTTCCAGAGCCGCACCAAGCACCATTCGTCGCGGCGTTCGTCGGCAACGGCCAGTTCGTTGCGCGTGACGTGGAAGGGCGTGCGCTCCCAGCCGTTGGTCGTCTTCACCTCGATCAGCCGGTTGCGGCCGTCGGCGTCGAAGCTCCTGATGTCATAGCCGGCCCCGTCGCCGTCGAGGTGGGATACCCAGCGGATCCCGTTCACCAGGTCCGTCCTGCCAGCCGAGAGCAGGGCGGCCCTTTCGTGGGCCAGCACGCGCTGTTCGCCCGCTTCGCCAAGGTCCCGGTTGCGCGCGTCGCGCCCTGCCACGTCGTACTTCCTGGCGATGGCAGCCATCCGGCCAATCTCGGGGAGCGGGGGCGCGTTGCTGTGCGTGGGCGGCGGGAGAATCCGCAGGATGTCGTTCTCGCTGATCGGCAAGGACTGGAACTCGACCGTCATGTCCGGGGCTGTCGGCATAAGCCATTTCGGATGTCGTTCCAGCCATCGCACCACCGCGGGTTCGAGCGACATCTGGTAGTTGGACGCTGGCTTGTACCCGGGAATCCATGGCTTCCCGAGGCCCACCAGGACCGCGCTGATGTTCTGGTGCTTGAACTCGATGGCGCCGCGCGGCCGGTCGATCACCGCTCGGAGCCGGCGATTGTGATCGGCCTTGCTGTAGGGCCGGCCGGCAATGTCGGCATCGAGCATCGTGAAGTAGTCCGCGACGGTGGCGTCGTTCTCCGCGTCAGTCCAGTCAGCGGCCATTTGTGGTACATCCGTTCAGATTTTTTAGTATGGTGTATCCAGCAAGTATTAATTTGAGTGACGGGCAGCATACTGTTAATGCATTAGCGGTTGGGGAAATACTGCATTGTAATTAATGGTCACTTGTGTTGCTAAAAGCTCCGCGTCTGTTTTGGAAACAGGCCATTCTTCTGCATGCCCTGCGCCCGTCACATGTTGTGGGTGAAATCGCGGCGAACCGATATTTTGTTGTTCCGTCTCAAAATGCTTTTCAGCATCCGGATGGCATTGTTTAAAGTATTGCAAAATAGATCGCTGCCAATGAACGTCACCATCATTTGGAGTCCACTCGGATATGGTAAATGGTTTGAATCCGAATGTATGCAAAATTTCCATCACGTACGTTGCACAAGTGAGGCCCATACCTAGTTCGGTCTTAGTGTAATGAAGAGTTTGTTTGTCCAAGTAATGGCCATTATCCAGAAAACCTACACCATAAGGTACTTTGTTTTTTCCTCCTTTTCCAAGACGCAATGCGATGAGCCGTTTATTTATCGAACCAATAGCCGCTACCTCTGTCCAGAGATAGTGCAGCTCTTCCGCAGGCTCATCCTCAAGGTGATTGTGGCTGCATAGATGCCGTAAACGAGCTTTGCCTTCATGGATGTAGAGCATACCCGTATGCCACTGATCACCCGAGATTCGACGGATAACAAAGCCAATCGAATCAGCTCGATCAAAGGGGATAGAAGTGGGGTTGTTCAGCATCTGGTCAAAGAAGTCCCTGAAGGAGCTCGCTCACGTCCAATTTTCTATTTGCCAAGGCAAACCAAGCTCTCTTAACGTAAGGCTGCCAATTTAGAAGGTGTCCATTCAACGGAAAAAGAGCTCGAGGTATACCGACTATGAATTCCGGCGCCAACCGGTGAACGTCAATATATGCCAATTCCCGGTCAAGCTTGGCGAGATCCGTGTAAATTGCTTCCTCTAGTGCATCGAACATCGCGAGAATATCTTCGTCCTCAACTGACTGAAGGCTCGCATCGTACATTGCGGAAACCCACGCTGGGACCTTCGTGTTGTAAGAACCCAATGCTGACGAGAAGCTGACGTCGTTGAAAGACCAGTTAATTGCAGTATCGCGCACCTCTCCAACTAAAAAAGTAGAAAATTCGGGAGACGACTTAAAAATACGCTGCACTCCTCCCGAATAAACATGAGTGAACGAGACGATGTCGTCCACGTCAGAAGCATACGCCTCATCATCACGAAGCGCGCGGAAGGTGCCGTGCTGCGGGGATCGGTTAATAAAACGACTTTTAGGTCCAAGTAAAGTCCCAATTCCGAGCATCATAACCCATCCATCCGCTCGAACATTGATACGACGAGCTTCTCTAGTAATGAAGAGGCTCGATTGGCATCGAGATTCAATCGTAAATCGACTCCGGTGTTATAATCAAGGTCAAGTTTTACGCCTACCAATCGGCTTTGGATGCTCCCGCCCTCAAAGCCCCCCCCCATAACAGGGATGTCAATGCGTTCAAAAACTCCGTGTGACCATCGCTCCAAATGATTAAGTCTAATATCTTCATCAATGGTATAAGGATTGATTTGATATAGAAAATCATCACAGTTATCTGTATCAACTAATAAACATGGAAATCGCTGCTTCAAGATTTTATACACTTCAACAGTATCGCTTTGTGGTTGAATAAGACTAGCCCCCGCTCCAACTCGAGAAAATGATGTGGAAATCTTATTTATTTCTTTTGTTATTCTATTAATGACAGGGGCAAAATCATTAATTGGCCTTATCATTGATGATGAATCGTCGAATACTTCATCTGTCAGTACGTGAATATCTATTCGCCCGCCTTGACGGACGATGTTAATTTGGAAGCCCTCATGCTTAGTGGCCTCTAGCCGAGTCTCCGTTGCGCCCCGGCGTGAGGTCTGCTCCATTTCTGGAGGTGAGCCAAACAAGATCTCTGTCAGGCTCCCGTTTGGGAACTCCCACCGTTGAGGCTCACCAAAAAGGGTAATTCGCATTGTGTCGGAGAGCCAGCTGGCAGCATTATCTCTACCGCTTGCATTCTCTGTGAGAGACATTTTGCCCTGTCCTAGATACTATTGAAGCCTGACGTTATCACATATAGGGTGCATCCATGCAACGCCCAGAGGCTCGGGAGGAATGACAGATTTTTCACAGGAAGATGCTGCTTTGGTGGCTCTCGCCGCCATGCCCGATGGTAGCGCGTCTCCCATCCAGATCATGAAAATGCTTTTCCTGATAGACCGAAAGGCCTCACCCGCATTTGGCGGTCCAAAATTCAATTTTGTTCCTTACGACTACGGGCCATTCGACCGCAGCGTATACGACGCTATTGATAATTTGGCAACCAAGGGGTTGGTGAGTGTAGCGACTGGACGTCCGCGCACGTATCGGCTGACGAGTGAGGGTAAGGCTGAAGCTGCAATAATCGCCGACCGGCTCCAGCCGGCTTTTTTGAGTTACTTCCACCAACTCGGTAAGTGGATCGTTTCTCTTGGTTTTACCCAGTTGGTTAGCGCTATATATCGGGAGTTTCCAGATATGAGAGTTAATAGCGTTTTTCGTGAATGACATTAGCAGTGGCCAAATAGATCCTTGGCGTTTGTCCTCGCGCTGTCAGGGAAAAATACTTTCTATCTGAATGTCATGGTAGCGAATTGCTGGGCACAGCAAAGACCATTTACCAGCTCCATTTGCCTTATCTTCGAACAAGAAACCTCAAGCAGCCGTGAATTTGCATAGATGACCGCTAAGCATCGTGCTCGGCTCACAGCCACATTGAGCCGGTTCCGGCTGTAAAGGAACTCGATGTTCCTCGGCAGGTCATCTCCAGACGATGTCGCCATCGACACCAAGACGACAGCCGCCTCCTGGCCCTGGAACTTGTCCACCGTGCCCACCCGTGCCCCCTCCGGCAGGACGCGCTTCAACAGATCGACCTGCATGTTGTAGGGAGAGACCACCAGGATGTCGTCCACCCCGATGTAATGGCGTCTTCCATTTCGGTCGGTCCAGTGGCCGCCGAGCAGCGCCCGGTAGGTGGTATCCAACCGAGCCGCTTCCTCTTCCGACCGCTGAGTACATCCAGCATGCTCGACCTTGACGAAGCGCAGCCCCGCCGGGGCAAGCGCTTCCGGGTCCTTCGAGACGTCGACCTCGACACGCTGGTTGGCCGTGCTCGGCTCAGCTTCCAGCCGCCGGTCGTACATCGCCTCGGATATGAACCGGCACAAGTCCGGGTGCATGCGGCGGGTGATCGGCAGGAACACCCCTTGGTCGGCCGGCACCGTCGCATGTCCCTCCAGGAGGTGATCAAGTGCCGACTGGCCGCTGCCGCCGGGATGCGTGCCCTTGATCGGCTGGGAGAGCTGCATCTGGTCCCCAACCAGCACGATGTTGCGGGCGGCCATGCCCATGGCCACGATATTCGCCAAGCTCACTTGGCCTGCCTCGTCGATGAACAGGTAGTCGAACGCCTGGTCCAACTCCTCCCGCGCGAAATGCCAGGCCGTGCCGGCGGCCAGCCGATGGTGGGGAAGCACCCCGCTGCCGCTTCCGCCGATCACGTCCTCGATCCAGCCCCCGGTGCCGAGCACCTGGTCCTCTCGCGACGACTTCTTCATGCCCTGGCAACGCAGCCCTTGGGCGGTGGCCATCGCCTCCACCTCCTTCAGCAGGTTGTTGATTGCCTTGTGCGAATTGGACGCCACCCCGATGCGCTTCCCGGCGGCGAGGAGCGCGACGATCGCCTGGGCCGACGAATAGGTCTTGCCCGCGCCCGGAGGGCCCTGCACAAGCAGGTAGCTGTCGTCCAATACCCGAAGGGCTTCAACCATCCCGGTGGTGGCGTCCATCCCCTCCGGCACGACGGCCTGGTTCGGCGGCCTGCCCATGAACCGCGGCCGATCCTGGCGCAGGATCGCGGTTACGGCGGGATACTTTACGCCGCCCCTGGCGACATCCTCCGCGTATCGGTAGATCGCGGCGCGCAGGACCTTGTCGCCCACGGGACCCTCGGGGATCAGGGCGCTTCCCGGCACTATAGGTGACCTACTGGGCCCCAGCTTCAACTCGATGACGCCGTTGTCCTCGTCGAGCGATATGATCTCGCCGGCCGGCTCAAGGGTGCCCGAACGTACCGGCTTGTCACCGACACGTATCTTGAAGTCCTGCGCCGGGAAGGTGAAGGCGTAGACGGCAGACTTTCCTTCTGCCCGGGGCCGGATCGTCGGATGCGGCTGGAGGCCGGCAATGCATTCCGCGTCTTCAAGCAGGGCGTCATGGTCCATGTCCTGGCGCGCGAACATGGCCCACCAGGTTGGCTTCGCCTCCCGCCGATGGAATTCCAACAGGTCCGCGAGCAGCTGCCGCCATGGCTCATCGTTGCCAGCCACCAAGGCGTCGGCCAGGCGCTGCGTGCGTTCTTCCGCTTCCTGCCGCTCCATCGTTTTCTCAGGGGTGATGGGCGTCACCGTACGTCCGGTGAACCACGGCGTCCCCGGCGGCCGGAGCGATAGCAGCCAGTCGCGGCACCCTCTCGTGGATCGGCAATCGACCTCGTTGTAGTCGGCGATCTCCCGGAGCAGCTGGTCGCCGCCGAGGCGCCGCCAGCGCTCATAGATGACGATGCTGTCGCCGGCGGTCTTGACCTCCCCCTGGCGACCGCCGGGCAGGTAGAAGGCCTCCATGTTCTTGATGGAATAGCGGGGTTCCGACGTGCGGACGGATTCCGCCACGACCTTGTAGAGGTCTACCAGCCGGTTGCCGCGCAGGATGTCGTCCACCTCGTTCTCGCGGGTCCCGTGGTACATGGCCAGCCGCTTCAGGGCCGTCTCTTCGTACGAGGCGTAATGGTAGATATGGGCGCCGGGATACCGCGCGATGCGGGCCGTCATGAAATCGACCGCCTGCTCGAACGCCACCTTCTCGCCGTCGCGGTCATGGGACCAGAAGGCATCGAAACGGTCCACGCCGCCATCCATGGCGACGATCCCGAAAAGGTACTCCAGCCCGCCGTCGAACAGCGGGTCCCCCTCCATGTCGAAGAACATGTCGCCTTCGCTGGGTTGGGGGAGGCGGGCGAAGCCACGGCCCGGTGCCGGCGGAAGCAACTCCAACTGTTGCTCGCCGGTCCGGCGGTAGTGAGCCTGGAGGCGGGCCTGGGCAGAGAGCTTGGCGACCGTGCCGGGCTGGATGCCGGGGATCCTGGTACCGGCGGGCAGCGCTGCCAGCGCGCTGATGTCGTTGATGCCCGCTTCACGCAGGGCCGCGACCTGGCTGCGTCCCATGCCGGCCACGATCGAGAGGTGGTCGGCGGCCTCCCACTCGGCGTCGCAGCGGTCGGCCCACCGGCAGAAGGTGCAGTGGCTGCACGGGTCGCCGCTTGACACGGCGGGCAGGGCGTCCACGAACGCCTCGAAGCGGCGCCGGGCGAAGGTGAAGTAATGCAGCACCGAGTCCGTGCGGAAGGTTTCGACCACTCCGGTCCCTAGGACGACGTGCATGCGCGGCGGGATGACGCCTTGCACGGCTGCCAGCATCTCAGCGTAGACGCAGAGCTGCATCAGGTGCTTCGGCTTCGCCGTCCGGGCAAGCTTGGTATCGGCCACCTCGTAGGCGAACGACCCCAGCGATGAGTCGATGCCGTCGACCTTCAGCAGGAAGTCGGAATAGCCATGCCAGCGCCCTGCAAGGAAGGCACCCTGGTAGATGACGTCGGGGCCTGCGCGCATCGCCCGCCGCGTTGCCTGGGCACGTTCCTCCAAGGTGCCGTCCGCTGGGATCTCCACGACCGTGCGCCCTTCGTCGCGCAGGCGCTGGAGATAGGTGCGCTCGTGCTCGATGCCTTTCTCCTGGAGCAGGACGGCCGTTTCGTCATCCGGAGCGAACGTGGTCGGCGTGACGAGGTTGCGGGAATCCAGTACCGTCGCGTGTGAGCAGCCCATGAAGTTGACGAGATCACTCGCCGAGAAGATCGTCCTTCCCTGGTAGTTCAGCATTACCGCTCTCCCCAAACGGGCTACCTCAATCTCAACTCCATCCTACCAATCCCGCATCATGATTGCAGCAGGCGGCTGAAAGTACCGCGTGTTCAGGAGCAGGGAATGTCTTACCGGAATGCGGTCGAGCTATTGAGGGTTGCAGCGAAGGCAACATCGATGAGGGGCGTCAGCCTGAAAGAGATCGAGGCGATGCTGGAACGCAACTATCGGACCGCGCAGAGGTTGATCCAGGCTTTGGGCGACCTCTTCCCGGAACTCGAAAAGCGCAACGATGACGATGACCCGGGATGCTCACGCTGGTACCTGCCAAGGTCCGGTATCGCGCCGCTCTTGAATCCCACGGCTGAGGAACTCGCGGCATTGAGTTTGGCAGAAGCCTCCCTGGCCAAAAGCGCGGGAATCGATCATGCCAAGGCTCTGCGGGGCCTGCACGCCAAGATACTGGCCCTCATCCCGACCGACCGCAGTCGACGCATCGAGGCCGACGAGGAAGCGCTGCTCATGGCTCTGGGCCATGCGGCACGCCCCGGTCCCAGGCCTACCAGCGAGGAGGCTGTAGACCTTGCGATCTCCACCGCCCTCAAGGGGGCGTCCAAGCTGCGCATCCGTTATCGGGGTAAGAAGGACATCGCGGCGCGGGACAGGATAGTTGCCCCGCACGGGCTGTTATTGGGGGCCCGACGCTATCTCGTCGCGATCGATCTGGGAAAATCCGGCGGCGATGTGCAGCATTATCGCGTCGATTGCATAGAAGAGGCGACCGTCCTGTCGGACCCTTTCCTGAGGAAGGAGGGTTTCGATCTCGCTGAGCACGCGCAACGCTGCTTCGGCTCCTATGAAGATCCCCACGGTATACATGACGTGGTGTGGAAATTCGCTCCGAAGGCCGCACAGCAGGCGCAAGGCTTTGTTTTCCACCCGGCGCAGACCGTCGAGTTCGAAGCCGATGGATCCCTCATCGTGAAGTTCCGCGCGGCCGGCCTGCTGGAAATGTGCTGGCACCTATATATGTGGGGGGACGCCGTGGAGGTGATCTCCCCTCCTGAACTCGTAAAGATGGTGGATGGCTATCGGCGTTCTGACTTTGCTGCGTTGCCTTGACACCAGCCCTTAAAGAAGACGGGGGCCGAAGCGATGCTTCGGCCCCGAGATGTCGATCAGCAGTCGGGCAGGTCGTCCAGGTTGTTGCGCGACGTGCTGTCGCGATCAGTCCTGAGGTACTTGCCCGAGGGGCCGTTCACCACCCTGATCTGCGTCTCCGGCGAGTTCAACCAGTTGACCCAGTATTCGTGGGTCCCGGTCTCGATGTCGCTGATCGCGTTCGCCTTGCTGCGGGGCGACCAGGTTTCACCGGAGTTGCACAGGGAGGTGATGTCGCCCTGCGAGTTCTTGCCGGTGGCACGGACATAGCGCTTGGCCATGGTTAGCTCTCCTTGACGGTGGTCTTGGGGTGGGCCTTCCCGTAGGCGTCGGTGACGTACTGCCCCGAGATGGCGCTCCGGTAGTGGCTGCCGTTGCCGCCACCCGAACCGGCGCTTTCGCGCACCGTCGTGTGGGGGCTGGCCTTGCCGTGCTTGGCGGTGACGTACCGCCCGCTGATTGCGCTGCGGTAGCTACCGCCGCCTTTACTGCCCTTACTCATGCTTCATCCTCTTGCCATGACACGGCTCACCTTGGCCGCTGACTGCACTGTGGATGAGCGGGACGACAAATCCTGTCGTATGCGAACGCGCATCAGCCCTATGACCGAACTTTCTTCGTTCGGCGGCTATTTCAATCGGAATCCGACGAACCGATGTGGGCGTTACTTCGGCTTGGCCCCGTTCGCCCGCCGATAGTCCTCGACCATCTTGTCCGTCACGTCTTGGGGGAAGCACAGCGGCGCGTGGCCGCCTGGCTTGCTGTAGGCGCTGCGCTTCCCGCACCGGCTGCCGTTGGCGGCAGTGTTGTAAGGGCAGGGGCAGTTGCCGGGATAGCTGGCGATCGACTGCTGGATCAGCGCCTGCCGGACCTGCTCGTCGGTCTGGCTGAGGCCCGCGGCTGGGAGCGTCGGGATAGTCAGCATGGCACCCAGTAGGCCGGCCAATAAAATCCGCATCGTCGTCCATCCTTTCCAGCCGCTAGGTTCAGGGCGCGGCATTCCGCACATAGGGATTGAAGTTGCCCTGGGCGGCCTCGATCCGGCGGTCGCGCAGCCGTTCCCATTCGTCCACCGGATCGGCGAGCGACCACAGCTTTAGGACGGCCAGGTCGGCCTCCGTGACCTCAACGCCATAAGTGTCGATCATGTAGAGCCAGACGCGGGCCAGGTCGCCGCGCACGGATTGGGGCGGCTCGACCCGCTTCGGGTTCCCGCCGATCTCGAACTCGCACCGGCCGTATTTCCTCGGGTCGCCCTCCACCATGCCGTAGGCGTGGTTGGACCGGACGACGTTCAGCAGGGCGACCGACGGGACGAGGTTGTGCAGGTCCGCCTCCACCTGCTTGAACTCGGGATCGGTCCGTTCACAGCATTCCCGCCCCTCGACGCCGGGCTTGCACCCGACCTTAGCCCAGCAGGACCGCTTGTTGCCGAAGAACCAGGCAGGGACGACGTGCTCCCAGTCCAGGCGCGTCGCGATGGACGAACTGCTGACCAGGCCGCAGCTGGCCTTGTCGATCACGCCCCCCGATGCGTTCTTCGGCGTGTAGCTGCACGAGCAGTAATAGTCGATGCGACGGTCGGCATAGATGCTGTCCCTGGCGACGACCTTCGCCTTGTCGAAATTCGCCAGCGGGCGGGCAGGCTGCTCCCCGCCGGCGGGGAAGGCGCCAAGAAACAGGACGAGGAAGCCGAACACCGCCTGTCGGAACATATGGACCTCCACTCCCGAACTGCAGGAAGCATAGGCTGATACCGGCGTGGCATCCTATGAACGGCTTCACCGTCCGGCGGCGACATGGCCGTTCCCCCATGGAAACCTGTTCCATGTGCGTTCCCATCCGTGGCATATTATGTACCACCTACACCCGGCTAGATACCGGAGGTGGGGGCGCAACTGCGCGTGAAGCAAAGGCACAGCCCCTATGTCGGGCGGCCAGCTGAATAAAACACCCCACCAACACCTGGGAGTAGCTACCCGGGCGGGGGGAATAGGCTGGGCGTGCAACCTTTGCTGTACGTATCTACCGTCCCGGCGCCAGGCCGGCGGCGGACGGTTGCGCTTGTCCTTTTGCAAAGGAGGTACAAGTCTTGCCTACCAACGAGAACAATTCGTTACCGCCCCACCCGGGTGGCTGCCCATGCTGCGTGGGCTCATCCTCCACCGACCAAACGCGCGCGACCCCCGGTGCGCCGCCGACGCGCTACTACCCGTTCGGCGTTGGGGTCGGATCGGCGGTGACGCTGAACTACAATTATTACGTTGACAGCAGGCGAGGCGTAGATGTCGGCGGCTTGTCCGGTTCGCGTGGCGCCCATTCCATCGTCCGTCAGCCCTACGACAGATTGAAGGTCTCCGGCGGCAACGACGCGGACACATACCTGAACGTCGAGTTCCTGGCGTTCAACGATGGTGGCCTGGAATGGACCTATTCCGGCTGATCGGCGCGCAACGGCGACCACCAGCCATCAGAAGCCTTAGCCCAAGGATGCATCAGATGTCTCTCCGCGATCCCGCCCGCACGCCGCAGGCCACTGAGCCGGCCTATGACTACAAGACCACAAAGGAAGGTGACAAGATCATCATGGATGTATTCGTAAAGAAATCAAGGAGAGGGAAAATCTTTCTTTCCTTGATTTTTCTGATCATTCTGCCCATCGTTGTAGCCTCAACAGCATCTCCATATTCTGGTCTGGCCTTTATTTCAGCAATCATGCCTTTTGTGGGCGTGTTCTATATTATTTGGCTGCTCTTTAAACGGGGCGGTCACATTGCAACGACCCGAATTGAGATCAATGCCCAACGGATCTCCATCCCGCAGGCAGAGAAACTTTTCGATGTTGATCATGTGCGGGCCATTGGATGGGGCTTGACTACCCCGCCTAAGGGAACACCATCGGCCGCCTTCTATGGTTCCGGTGCGGCTGGGGCCTTCGCCGCCGGTACCCAAAACGCCAGCCAAATCGCTAATGCGGATTTCGTGCGCCAATATGGCTATTGCATCTACCTGATTTATGGATCTCGGCGAGAAACCCTTGTTTCCGGTCTTCACGAGGACCTTGTGGAGACGATCTACGACGAGTTCGCGACGAACCTCAAGGCGTGCGGCCATTCGTTCGGCTGATTGAGGTAGGCCCCAGACATTGCAGTCGAGGGCCGACTTCCGACCACCGCATTCACAACGTCCCGACGGGCCTGGCGATGACCAGGCAAGTGGGGCCGGTTCAATTCGACCACTGACCACGAATGAAGGAGATGAAATGAGCAATATTTTGAAATACTGCCGGGTGCTGACCCTGGTGCCGCTGCTGACGATGGCGGGGTGCGGCAACGGTGAGCCGGGGGAGGATGACATGCGCAATGCGATCCGGGCCCAGTTCGACAAGGCGAATGAGGCGACCCAGGCAGCTGGAGGTGGGCAGCAGATGGTGCTGCGTGAATTCAAGAAACTGAGTTGTGCCAAGGTCAATGGAAGCGCCGTCTTCGCCTGCACGGTTACGGTTCGTGTTGATGGACCTTGGCTCAACAACGCGGGAGGTACGACGGAAATGAAATTCACACGGGCTGATTCAGGTTGGGTAGTCGTCCAGTAAACCCGCGGCACAAATGGGGGCTGTAAAGCCCCCATTAACCGACCTGCCGTGAAATACAGCCGCTACTATCATCTACCGGCATCCATGCCGTTCTCCCTGGCGATGTGCTGCATCGAATGTTCGAACAGCAGCCATCCGCCCACGATGCCCGCGATCCCCAACGGCAAGAGCACCGATCCCATCCAGAAGATCGACGCCAGCAGCGCAGCAACGCCGACGACGAAGGCCACAACGGACGCGATTGCCAGCGCACCGGCTGCGCCGGATATACGGGGCGGAAACTTCATCGAATCTCGATCGAAACAGGGCAGTGGTCGCTGACCCGCTTCTTATCGTCCCTGGACGTTTCGGAATAGACCAGGACCCCGAAGGAACCTTCCTTGGCGTGGCGCGCGACGGGGCCGCCAAGGATGAACGTGGCGATCTTGACGGTGTCCTTCGCCATCGCGGCGACCGGCAACGTAGCGGCCAGGACGGCGGCGAGCAGGGGCAGGCGGCGCATGCGGATCTCCCAGGCGATGGCGTAAGCCAGGGCTACCGGTTATTCCGTGACCGTTCAACCGCGGGCCGCGTTTTTTCTGGCGCTTGGCAGATGTTCCATTTTTGTTCTATAATATACGGAGATCGCCATGGACGAGTTCGAGGAGAAAGGCACGACGGTACCGCATACCATATCGGGGGAAGACTTCGTCGGCAGTCCCTTCCGGCTGGTCGCTGCCAAACGCCGGAGGCCCGCCCCCGATTCCGGTACAGGAACATGTCTCCACCGCCAAGCCGGCAAGGCCGATGATCTGGGACTGGGGCTGATCATCGCCGTGATCAGGCCGGTGCCAGGTCGCGACCGCCGTGTACCGCATCCGCCCCGATATTGTCCTGGGGCCCTGCCAGCGCCTGGAGGATCTGGACCGGGCTGAAACCTGCAACATCCTCCTTGAGACGCAGCAGTTCCCGGAAATAGGCGATCGCGAACAGCCGCAGCGCACCGGCAAGGGACGTATCGCCGCGGCGCTTGTCGATCTCCGTGGCGACGTGGGAGAGGTCGCAACCCTCACGCTGGGCGATGAGGCGCAGGCTCTCCCATTCAATTCCGCGCAGCCGAAGGCTGGTCCGCTTGCCGGCAACGTTGACATTATGGATTTCAGACGCCTGCCCCAGCCTCATTTCGTCCAACGCGGGATCATCGTTTGTAATAATCGTGCGACGGCGGCTTAGTGGCGGCATTAGACTCTCCATAATTGTATTTATTATTTTATGTTATCCTATTTAGTCAATGTCAGTGGTGAACTGCTTCACCGCCCGATCCCGTTGCCGGCCACGTAACCGTTGTAATCGCTGCCCTGTCCGGCCGCATGGGTAGGACAACAGCTGCCAGGAGAGGCCCCTGGCAGCCCTGGAATCCGGTGCAGGGCAGGGCGGATAGAGTTTTTCAACCGTTCCGGAATTCTGGGATTGACATCCTACCCCGCTCAAGCAACTATATGGCTATGACAAATGCTTCCTCACATATCCTCCACCTCCACCTCGACGTGAACGCCACGATGGCTCCGGCCATGTCCTTGGCGTCGGGAAAGATATGCTGCGCCGCGTAGGCGCAAGGAACACGGTCGTTTCCTGACATCCGTCCTTGTGACCTGCGCAAAGCGTAGCCGCCTTCGCACTTCTGTGCCGAAGGTCCGACGACTTTGGACAAGGCAGGTATCACCATGTCTTCGCAGCTTGACCGACCGCCCACCACGCTGTCTGCTTTATCAAAGGCTTACAACAAGCAGATCGTTGAGCATCTCGACGCCGAGAAGGCCGCCGACGCGGTCGAGCCCGACAATGCCGATCGGCCGACCCCATACGCCGCCACGGCATCCGTCCTATTGGATCGCGCTCTTGCCAGCAAGCCGGAGGCGGCGGCCGCCATTGAACAGCCGGGGCAAGTCGTTGTCGTGAACATTGGTTCGCCGGCATGGGTGCCGGCGATTTCCCAGGCGTTTCGTGATCGCGTGAATGCATCCATTCAACGTGAAATGGAGGCAGCCGCTGCAGAATTGCGGGAGGGGCAGGATGGCATTCCTAACACCGATGCCGAGGGGCCTGCTGACGTTTTTCAGTCGCAGCGGGTGTACGACGAGTGGTTGATCGTCGACGACCTCGACAGGGCCTCCCTGGGCGACAACTCCGTCGAGTTTGGCATCATCAGGGCCCTCGATGACGGAAAGGGCGTTCTCGTATTGGTTCCGCCTGAAGCCAAGGCCCCTGAGATCGTCCGGAACGGTGCCGATCATCAGGTTTCGATCCCCTTGGTCGACGCTGCCGTGTTGGCTGACGCGGCGGCGGCTGCGTTCGGCGTTCGGCCGGATGTTTCCGTACCGGATCGGCTGTGCCGGCTTCTGACGCCTACCGACCTCCGCTTCGCTCACCGGTTCGACGAAGGTGCCGACCAGTGGATCGAACGCCTGGCGCGCTTGGCGGAGGCGAAGGTTCGAATGCCTGTCATCGACGGCCCGACCCTGGACGGGCTTAGCGGCATGGACGAGGCAGTGGAGTGGGCCCGTAACCTGATCAAGGATTTGGCCGATTATAACGCCGGGATCCTGTCCGCCGACGAGATTGACAAGGGATGCATGCTTGTCGGACCGCCTGGTACTGGCAAGAGCACCTTTGCGGCGCGCCTGGCGAGAAGCGCGGGGCTCCCGCTGGTGATCGGTTCCTACGGACAGTGGCAGTCGGCAGGTCACCAAGGCCACATGCTCAAAGCAATGCGCGAAAGCTTCGAGCAGGCGCAAGCTCTCGGCGGCTGCCTGTTCCTTTTGGAGGAAGCCGACTCATTCGGCGTCCGGGACAAGATGGAAGGTCGGAACAGGGAGTACAGTATCCAGGTCGTCAACGAGGCCCTGCAAAGGATTGACGAAGCGGTCAAACACCGTGTCATCATCCTGGGGGTGGCGAATACGCTGAATATCGACCCGGCCTTTCTCCGGCCCGGCCGTTTCGACCGCGTTATCCCCGTATTTCCGCCGGACCAACTCGCATTGGCGGGCATCCTGAGGGAGCATCTCGGCCACCGCCATCTTCCTGACGCTGACCTCTCCGATGTCGCGGCGGCAGGCTTGGGCGGGACTGGCGCCGATGTCGAGTTCTGGGTGCGAAATGCCAAACGTCTCGCGCGCCGGGCAGGCCGCCAGATGATCATCGCGGACCTTCTCGCCCAGGTTTCTCCCGCGCTGAATTTGCCGATCCACCATCAGCGCAGGATCGCCGTCCATGAGGCGGCCCATGCTGTGGCCGGTGCGCTTGAACTGCCCGGCCAGTTGCGGTCGGTCACCGTCCTGCCGAACCACTCCGGCGCTCATTTCCGGTCGTCCGGCCTGGAAACAGGCGCGTCGATGCGGGCCCTTATCCGCGTGACGCTCGCCGGCCGCGCCGGCGAGGAGATCGTCTACGGGATGCCCGCGAACGGTTCCGGCGGGCATCCCGATAGCGACTTGGCGAAGGCGACCGCCCTGACGGCGCAGATGCTGGGCTCCTACGGCTTCGGCGACGGTCTGGCCTGGAAGGGCGAGGTCTCCCCGCAGAACGTCGCCGCGATGTTGCGCCAGGATCCGACCCTCGCCGCTCAGGTCGAGGCCGAGCTTTCAGTACAGTACAAGGCGGCCAAGGATCTGCTCCACCGCCACCGCTCTGCCTTGGATGCCGTCGCCGACCTGCTGCTCGACCGCGGTACCCTGACCGGGGCCGAGGTGGAGGAGATCGTCGCCTCCATGTCGCATGACGCTGGGGCCGTGCAATGAGCACGGCCCCCACCGCCCCTCACGCCACCATCCATTCCACCGACGGTCGTCCGGCGCGCCTCATAGGCTGAGCCTTGCTCTGCCTGCCCGCCACCGTCGGGGTCTGGGTTTCCGAACGCCGTCGTTTCTGACAGCGCCGCCCTCCCTTTGCCTCGATGGCCCCAATGTTCGGCCGGTTCAAACCGTGATGCGGTTGCCGGCAGCCCGATGAGGCGATCATGCGCCAGTATCTCGTTTCCCAACATCTCCATGCCAAGCGTGCCGGCCTGGATCTCTTCTCGATCAGGCCCTCCGATCAGGACAACGCTCTCCGTCCCGACCAGCCGGTCGGTGGCAAGACCGCGGACGGGGTATGGAACCCGCCGCTCCCTTCCATCGCGTCGAGGAAGCCGGCAGCCAACAGCCGCTTCTCGTGCCGTGGATCGATCCACGATCCCGTGTCGGGCAGGGCGGTCGTCTATGAGAGCGCCCTCGAACGCGACCTCGCCTACCTGCTGCTGACGGACCGGCGCATCGTCGCCGTCCATGACCAGCCGCCCGCCATCGCCTATGTCCGGCGGGACGGTCGTGCTGCGCGGCACACGTTCGACTTTCTGGTCGAGACCGTGTCCGGCGCGCGGATCGCATATGCCGTCAAGCCGCTCGCCAAGGTCGGGTCCTCCGGGATTGAGGACACCATCGCCCTTATCCGCCGGCAGACGGGCGACGGCTTCGCTGACCGTTTCGAGATCTGTACCGAACAGCACGTTCCGCGGGCGAAGGTCGCCGACGCCCGCCACATCCTCAGGGCACGGGCCTGCCGCAACGATGAGGATGTGCAGGTGACGTCGCAGGTCGCCGCCGGTGTCCGGGGGACCGTGCCGATCCGCAGCCTGGTTGCGATGTCCGGCCTCCCGCCCGCCCGTGCCCTGAACGCCGTCGTCAACCTGATCGACGAGGGTGGGCTGGAACTCGCCGACGGAACGCATATCGGCGACCTGGCGATGGTCCGCCTCCACCGTCCCGCCATGGCTGCCTGAGCAGAAAGGATCATGATGATGCAGCATTCAGTGGTTCACTATCGGCTCACCAAGCATGACCAGGTCTTGCTGAACGGCCAGGCCTACCGGCCTGTCTCCACCAGCGATCGCGGCCACCACCTGGCCCGCGTCGAGGACAACGACGTCCGCGAGTTCCTGCCTCATGACGAAATCGCCCGTTTCGCCCAGGCCGGCACCCTCATCGTGAAGCAGGGGTTCTACCTTCCCGAAACGGCAGCGCGCCGTGCCAAGGGCCGGGACGTGGCGCTGTTCGACCTTCCCCAGGATGAACAGCGCCGGATTCTGCGCCGCAAGGCCTACTGCGAGATGTTCATGGAAATGGAGGCGAAGCGGAAGGACGTCACCCGATCTGACGTTTCGATGAAGATCGCCATTGCCGAAATCCATGCCCAGATCGTGAGGGATGAGGCAACGGCAACCCGTACGACCAGTTCCGGCAGTCGTCCCGGCCGCCGGGCTTCATGCGAAGTTCAGGTCAATGTCTCGCTTCCTCCTACACCGTCCACCCTGCGCCGTTGGCTGCGCGATTTCCGCGACGGCGGCTTCGTCGCCGTCGCGCTCTGCTCGAACACGAAGGGGCGCGGCAACAGAACTCCGCGGAAGTCTGGCGATGCCTGGGCCCTGGTTAACCAACATGTCGGGCGCTATGCCAGCGCGAACCGTGACAGCAAGATCATGATTTACCGCGACTATCGGATGGCCCTGGACGAGAAGAACCGGGAACGGTCGGTCGCGAACCTAGAGCCGATCGAAAGCATCAGTTACCAGACATTCTGGAAGCATCTGAACCGGACCCTTGATCCGTTCACGGTAACCGCCGGTCGGTACGGTGCGGAAGCCGCACGCCAGAAGTTCAACATTATCTATAGCCGTGACCCCTTGGGGCGTCCCCTTGAAGTCGTGGAGATGGATGAATGGCAGGTGTCTCTCCAGGTATTGCTCTCAAAGTCCGGCATCTGGGAGTTGCTGACGGACGAACAGCGGGAGAAGATCGGCGCAATCGGCCGGGTCTGGGTGTCGGTCGCAATTGACTGCGCGACACGCTGCATCCTGGCCATGCGCTTCACGACAGCGCCATCGTCGGCGAGCGCCATTGCCACGTTGGAGATGGTCGTCCGTGACAAGTCCGAAATCGCCGGTGCGGTCGGCTGCCGGTCACCGTGGAACATGCATGGCATTCCGGAGACGGTCAGCATGGACAATGGCCCGTCTTTCCGGGCGGAACAGGTGAAACTGGCCATCGCGGCACTTGGTGCAGGTGACCATTACCCGCCAGCGGGTGTCCCCGAACTGCGCGGTCGGATTGAACGGGTCTTCGGGACTTTCCAGCGCGAGTTCGCCCGGTACTTCCAGGGCCAGACCTTTTCCAATCCCGTGGAGAAGGGGGACTACGACGCCGAACGCCATGCCAGCGTCAACTTGGAAACCCTTAACCGCACCCTCGTCCGCTATGTAGTCGATGCCTATCATAATCGCCCGCATGCTGAACTGGCGGGGGCAACGCCGCTTCAGACCTGGAATCGGCTGGTCGCCCAGTTCGGGGTGCTGCCGCCTCCAGATGACGATACCCGTCGTTGCGTCTTCGGCATTCCGTGCCAGCGCCGGATCTCCAACCAGGGCGTCCGCATCCTGGGGATCCACTACCAGTCGCGGGAACTCCAGGAACTGCGTCGCAAGGCAGGTCTGGGCGAGGTGACTGTAAAAGTTGGCCGCTGGGACCTCGGAAGGGTCTCCGTCCAGACGCCGGATGGTTGGATCAGCGTTCCGCCGGCCATGGACGGCCTAGCGCTTGATGGCGTGACCTGGTGGGAATGGACGGCCGCCGCGAGGGACCTCGGTCGGCGCAACGCGGACATGGAACACCTGTCTTCGCACATCGTCGCCGATGCCATCCGCTCCATCCGGGGGCAGGCGGACGAGGCCGCCGACGCCGCCGAACTGGGAAGCGCCATCCTTGGCACCGACGAGTTGGAGCGCATCGAAAAGCGCCTGTTCATGAAGTTCGACTTCAAGGCAAGGGGCGGCCAGGCCAGGGAACTCCCCGGCATGGAGGCTGAGGGTGAGCAGCCGGGCGACACCGAAATGCGCTTTGAAACTTCGCCGCCCATTGGCCGGCCTGCCTTTTCCCCAACACCTGCCGCTGACGGAACCCATCGCGCCCATCGCCCCGCAGCTTCAAAACAATTCACGACGGAGGAATGAACATGACAAACTATACCGCATCGTCGCCCGTGAAGACCGCCTGCGGGCGTACGGCACTGGCAGCGCGGATCGTCGACAAGTATTTCAGCACCGACCGCGATGATCGCTTTCGTCAAGTCCTGCAGGACTTCATCGACGACATGTCCGTAGCGGTCGCCAGCCAGCACCCCGAGGGTCGGATGCTGGCGCTCGTTGGTGGGTCCGGCGCGGGAAAGACGTTGACGATGGAGAAGGCCATCAAGCACGTCAACGGCTTGGATGACAGCAACTTCCTGAGGCTGACGACGCCTTCCCCATGCACGCTGAAGCAGCTTGGCCGGGTAGTCCTGGAACGGCTTGGATACCCGTTGCAGCGGGAGCTTGCGGATCATCGCATCTGGGAAATGATCAGGTATCATTTGAAGGAACATGGCGTTCGGTTCATCTGGCTCGACGAAGCCCACCATATCCTGGGAAGGGGGAGCAACTCTGAGCTGACCAAGCTGCGAGATGTTCTGAAAAGCACGATGCAGCAGAGGGAATGGGCCGTCAGCTTGATTCTGTCTGGTCTCCCGGTGCTGTCGGCGTTCATCAGTGGCGACCGCCAGGTTGAGCGTCGCAGCCAGACTTTCCGCTTCCAGCCGTTGGCATTTCCCGACGATGTGGATCTGGTGCGGGAAATCGCCTACGAAATCGTGGCGAACCATGCCGGAATGGCCATTCATGACGAAATCGGGACGGATGAATTCATCCACCGTCTGATCGTTGCTTCCGAATGGGGATTGGGATCGGCGATCACGCTCGTCAGGCGTGCAGTCCTGTTCGCACACTCCCAAGCCGGGGCGGACGCTGTGGTCGGCGTGGAACATTTCGCGGAGATCTATGCCGAGGAACGGGATTGTTCGGCAGACAGCAACATCTTCTTCGCGGCCGATTGGCAGGAGATCGTACCGTCCAACTCCCGCCTGGACGCCGCGCTGCCGGCCCGTCCCAAGCGCAAGCGGGGGAAGACGGCATGACTATGCTTTCCTTGACTGTACCGCTGCATCCAGACGAGACGCCGACGAGCTTCTGCTCCCGGCTGGCATTCAGGAACGGATGCGATGCCCATGGCTTCTGCCTGGACATGGGGTTCAAGTTTCTGGCCGTGGCGACGGGAGAGGAGAAGGCGCTGGCGGAGTTAGCAGCGGTTTCCGGTGCCGACCCGCACGCCTTACGCCGCAACTCCTTCACATCGCGGGAAGGACACGGTTTCCAGCTCCGTGGCCAGATGGTCAATGTGGCTTCTTCGCTCCGCACCCACGTGCGTGTCTGCCCTGACTGCATCTCGGAGGATGTTGCCGCCCAGATCGATCAAAGGCGGTCTGCACCGTTTCAACGCATTTATTGGCAACTCTCTTGGTTTAGGTCATGCCCGGTCCACGGGGTCGCACTGCTTACCCTCGGTCGCGCTAAAACGAACATGATCGAATGCGCTGATTTTGCCAGGGCGGTCGCTCCGCATGTTGGTCGAATCGTGGCTGGGGACATTGACCGGGTCGCCCGGGCGCCATCGTCCATGGAGGTGTATCTGTATCGCCGGCTGAATGGAGAGGGGGATTCAACGTCGCCGTGGCTGGATTCCATCCCCATGCATAAGGCCGTCCGCCTGTGCGAGATCGTCGGTGCCGTCTCCCGCTTCGGACCCAAGGTTGCCACCCGGGATCTGGACGATGAGGTCGTAGCGGACGTAGCGTCGATTGGCTGCGATATCATGCTTAGCGGCGAGGAGTTGTTCAGGGGTTTCGTTCGAAAGACCATGGCCGCCAATTGGAAAAATTCCGGGGAGTTGGGCGGAAAGCGTTTCTTCGGCTTGCTCTATGACTGGCTACGGGCGGAAAAGGACGAGGCGTCCCTTAACCTGGCCCGAGACGCAATCCGTGAGGAAGTGGCGGAATCGTTGCCCGTAGGCGAATTGCATACCTTCTTTGACGTACCGATCGGGCGGCGCCGGTGCTGGTCGGTAACCACCGTTGCGACTGCCTGCTACATGAAAAGTTCAAGGATGAGGCAGTATCTTTCGGCACGAGGACTGATCACCGCCGAGCATGAAAACTTGTCAAATGACAGGACCACGTTCCCGGCGGAGAAAGTCGACCCCCTAATCGAACAGCTCCGGTCCATGGTTCCCCAGAACGAGGCGATGGCATACTTGGGCATGCCCAGGTCGCGGTTCCTGGCGCTGATGCGTGAAGGATTGGTCGTTCCGTTCTTTTCCCGCCTTGAAGCAGGCTTCTTTTGCAACGGCTTCCTTCAGGCGGATTTGGACAACTTCCTGAAAAGATTGTCCATGCAGGTGACGATGCCGGCGGTCGAGGATGGGATGGTCGAAATCTTCGATGCCGCCAAACGGTGCAGGGCGCCTTATGCTCATGTCATGCGGATCCTGCTGGAAGGGGGATTTTCCCGTGTCGCCCCGTGGCCGTCGGGGTCCAAATGTTCTCTGGCAGTTGATCCAAATGAAGTCCGCCGGGTATTGGCCAGGGAGGCGCCTGGCACGGAACCCTGGCCATACCTTACCGTGGAGCAGATCCGGGAACAGACGAAGTGGGGAAACGGGATTACCTGGGCGCTTATTTCCAAGGGCCTGCTGCCGCACGCGGTCCTGACCAATCCGGTCACCACTCGCAAATGCGCCGTTGTTCACCGGGATGACCTGGAAAGTTTCTGCCGAACATACGTCACGTTTGGGCAGGCCGCCAAGGAACTGGGAACCACATATCTCAGGCAGATACTCCGGGGAGGAGTTGTGAAACCGGCCATAAAGTTCGGGGTGGGTGAGGTGGCGTTCTACCTCAGGGCTGACTTCCAGAGAGCGTGAAATTTTGTTTCAAGATTGATGCCCGCCGGTAATTCGGCGGGCTTTTCTTTTGAGTTCGTTGCAAAGGTTTTTTGATACGATTTTCGCCGTGAGATGATTTCTGAGCCAGGCTTGATGTGAACAAAATCAATGACTTGTAATGGGACCAGAGCTACGGGATGCTTTATTCCACAGCAGCGGAAATGACGCCTGCCCCGACCCGGCGGGTTCGATTGGCCCGGCGGGTTCGATTGGGGACCCTTTGATGGGGATCGTTCGCCGCAAGGCTTGCCGACGCCGTCACCATCCCAATATCGCAAAATGAAACCCCGCCGAAACCGGCGGGGTCGTTGTCGTTCATTCCTGGCCAGGGCCATTCCGTTCCGGGGCAGGGGGGCTCACAGCCCCCGGGCCATGGCCCGCCAGGCGATGTCGCGGCGGCAGAAACCTTCCTTCCAATCGATGCGGTCCACGGCCTCATAGGCCCTTGTCCGGGCGTCGGCCACGCGCGGGGCGATGGCGGTGACGCCGAGGACGCGGCCGCCATTGGCCAGGATGGTACCATCGGCCCCTTCCTTGGTGCCGGCGTGGAAGATTTCCACGCCATCGACCACAGCAGCGCTGTCCAGATTGCCGATGCGCGTGCCCTTCGCATAATCACCCGGATAGCCTTCGGCGGCCATGACGACGCACAGCGCGGCCTCGTCATGCCATTGCGGCTGCTGGCCCGACACGTCGCCGTTGGCGGCGGCCAGCAGCAGCGGCACCAGATCCGACTTCAGCCGGCGCATCAGCACCTGGCATTCCGGGTCCCCGAAGCGGACATTATATTCCAGCAGCTTGGGTACGGGCTGCCCATCGGGGCCGGCCACGACCATGATGCCGGCAAACAGCACGCCGATGAAGGGCTTCCCCTCGGCCGCCATGCCGCGCACTGTGGGCAGCACCATTTCTTCCATGATGCGGGCTTCCAGTGCCGGCGTCAGGACGGGGGCGGGGCTGTAGGTGCCCATGCCGCCCGTATTGGGGCCCTGGTCGCCGTCATAGGCGCGCTTGTGGTCCTGTGCGCCGGCCAGGGCCACGGCACGGACACCGTCGCAGATGGCGAAGAAGCTGGCTTCCTCCCCGTCCAGGAATTCCTCGATCACCAGCTCGGTCCCCGCATCCCCGAAGCGGCGACCCACCATGGCCTCGTCGATGGCGGCAAAGGCCTCCTCCACCGTCTGGCAGATGGTCACGCCCTTGCCGGCGGCCAGGCCGTCGGTTTTCACGACGATGGGGGCCCCCTGCCGGGCAACGAATTCCTTGGCCGCAGCCACATCGGTGAACCGGCCATAGGCGGCGGTGGGCACACCGAACCGGGCCACCGCATCCTTCATGAAACCCTTTGACCCTTCCAGGGCGGCGGCGGCGGCGGACGGCCCGAAGGTGGGGATGCCGGCTTCGCGCAGGCTGTCGGCGAGGCCCAGGACCAGCGGCTCTTCCGGCCCCACGATGGCGAAATCGATGTTCTGCGCGCGGGCAAAGGCCGTGATGCCGGCCACGTCGTTGGCTGCCAGCGGCACGCATTCGGCCACCTGTGCAATGCCGGCATTGCCGGGCGCGCAATAGAGCCGGTCGCACAGGGGCGAACGCTTGACGGCCCAGCACAGCGCATGTTCACGACCGCCGGACCCCACGACCAGAATCTTCATCGCACCCTCACTCCCTGCTGCCGGCCCCGCTGCCGGCTGGCGGCGGGTTCTTAGCATGCGGGGCCGGCCGGGTCACCCAGCCTTGGCGGATACCGCCCTTGCGGCGGCCAGCCAGGTTGCGAACCGGTCGGCAAGGGCAGACGGCGCGTGCAGCATCGCCGCCTCGCCAACCACCATTTCGGTGTAGCAATAATCCCGTACCGGCAAGGGCACAACCCGGCCGAACGCCCAAAACCGGTCGGTACGGGCCGTCATGGCCAGGATATCTGCCAGGGCGGAGGCATCCACGGGCCAGACCAGCCGGAAGGAATTGCACATCACCCGGTCTGCGGCCCGGGGTGCGTCGCGTTCGTCCAGCGCGGCGGCCAGCGCCATGGCATGGGCATGGTAATCGGCCATGCGTGGCAGGAACCGGCGCAAACCGTCCAGCCCACCCAGGATATAGGGAAAGGCGCTGTAGAGATTGCCACCCATGCGGCTGCGCCAGGGCGTCGCCATAGCCAGCAGATCGGCGGGGCCGGCGATGATGGCACCGCCCGGCGCGCCCAACCCCTTGTAAAGGCTGACATAGACGCTGTCGGCCAGGGCGGCGATTTCCGCCAGCGTGCGGCCGTACCAGGGTTGCGTCTCCCAGAGGCGGGCACCGTCCAGGTGGAAGGCGATGCCCTGATCGCGGCACCATTGGGATATGGCCACCAGTTCCGTCCAGGACGTGGCCCGGAAGCCGGCATTGCGCAGCGGCAGTTCCACGACGACGGCGGCCAGCGGCTCGTGTATTCCTTGCAGGTCGGCCAGCGTGAAAGGCGCATCGTCCGGGCCGATGCGGGCCAGCCGGATGTCGCTCAGCCGCTCCACGGCATCGGTCTCGTCGATGGCGATGTGACTTTGCGGATGGACGGCCACCAGTCGCCGGCCCGTGCGTTCCCGGTGCGCGAACAGCACGGCCTGCTGTCCCACCACCGCCTTGTGAAAGAACAGCGCTGCCGGTTTGCCCAGAAGCCCCGCCACCTGATCCTGAAGGGCGGTGACGGTGGGGCCGGCACCATATTCATCGCCGGGCAGGTCCATTTCCGGCATGGCCAGCATCCGTTCCATCCAGATGCGTGGGGTGACGGCCCCGTGTCCCTGCAGGAAGGTCTGGCATTGCGCCCGCAGGGCACGGTCGATGACGATGCCGGTCATGCCTTGGATCCCCCCGGGTCAATGCATGGCGCCGGCCGGGCGTTCACCCTTCTGGGCCACGCCCGCCTCGGCGAAGGTGGCCATGTTCAGGTGACAAGCCAGGGCGGATTTCAGCACGGGAATGGCCAGGGCCGCGCCTGAGCCCTCGCCCAGTCGCATGTCGAAATCGAACAGGGGACGCTTGTTGATGGCGGCCAGCAGGCGGGTATGGCCAGGTTCGGCGCTGCGATGGGCGACGATGCAATGGTCCAGCGCCTTCGGATCGGCCTTGTACAGCACGGCCGCCGCAGCGGTGCAGGCGAAACCGTCCAGCACGACCGGCACGCGGGCCAGCCGGCTGGCGATGATGGCCCCCATGATGGCGGCCAGTTCCTGTCCCCCCAGACAGCGCAGCGCTTCGAACGGGTCGGTCAGCGCCGACGGATTGGCGGCCAGTCCGGCTTCCACCACGGCGATCTTGCGCTTCACGCCTTCCGCATCCACGCCGGTGCCGGGGCCGACCCAATCGGATGCCGGCCCGCCGAAAAGCGCGGCGCACAAGGCGGCGGCCGATGTCGTATTGCCGATCCCCATCTCCCCCAGGCACAGCAGGTGCAGGCCCGGCTCCACGGCCATCATGCCATAGGCGGCGGCACGGGCGCAGGCCGCCTCGTTCATGGCCGGACCCTGGGTGAAATCCTGTGTGGGGTTGTCCAGGTCCATCTCATGCACGCGCAGGTCGGCATCGTGCAATTCGGCCAACTGGTTGATGGCCGCGTGACCATTGATGAAGGCCTGCACCATCTGGCCCGTGACGGCCGGGGGATAGGCTGACACGCCCTGGGCCGCGATGCCATGCGCGCCGGCGAACACTACGATGCGGGGGTGGGTCAGTTCCGGCGGCGCCTTGGCCTGCCATGTGGCCAGCCACTGCACAAGTTCCTCCAGCCGGCCCAGCGCGCCCGCCGGCTTCAGCAATGTCTGTTCGCGCTGCAGGGCGGCGGTGGCGGATTCAAGGTCGGGTCCCGGCAGTTCCGGCAGCACGCGGCGGATTTCGTCCAGGCTGGGCAGGCCGTCATCATGATGGTGATGGGAATGGTCGTGATGGCCGGACATGGCGCCTTCCTGGGTGACGTGTCTGAACATGGTTACCGGCTGGCCCTCCCGGCCGGGGCCGGAACGGTGCTGGCGGTGAAAGTCACACTGGCCTATACCGATGTCATGAGCGATGCAACAAAGCAGCACAGGCCACAGCCGCTTGCGGAATTCATGGCCGCCGTGATCTTCCTGACCCGGCTGCCCCTGCGTTGGAAGGGGGAGTGGCCGGCGGACCTGGATCGCCGTGCGCTGCCCTGGTTTCCGATCGTTGGCGGGCTGATCGGGGCCGGCGGCGGATTGTCCTTCTGGTTGCTTTGCATGACCGGCCTGTCACCGGCCCTGGCGGCCGTGGTGACCGTGGCGGCCCTGACCTGGCTGACCGGTGCCCTGCACGAGGACGGGCTGGCCGATGTGGCCGATGGCTTCGGTGGCGGCCGCGATACGGCATCGAAGCTTTCCATCATGAAGGACAGCCGCGTCGGGACCTATGGCGCCATGGCGCTGATCCTGGCGGTGCTGGCAAGGGTCGGTGTGCTGGCCACGCTGGCTGATCCCCGGACCGTCGCACTGGCCCTGATCGGGGCACACGCCTTTTCGCGTGGCCTGCTGCCGCTGATGAAGCTGGCCTTGCCCGATGCCAGGAGCCAGGGTGTCTCGGCCGGCCAGGGCCGGCCCGACCGGGCCCGCGCCCTGGTCGCCCTGCTGATCGGTTTCACCCTGGCCAGTTCGGCGCTGGGCAAGCTGAACCTTGAAAGCGGGTTGTCCAGCCTGGGGATCATGGCGGGTTCGGCCGCTGCCGTCTGGGCCCTGACGCGGCTGGCCCGCCGGCAGATCGGCGGGATCACCGGTGATGTGCTGGGGGCCGGGCAGCAAATGGCGGAAATCGCCTTCCTGCTGGGCCTGGCCGCGCTCATTCCGGTTTCGACATGACCCTTGCCGGCTTGGTCACCCGCTGGTGGTGGATACGGCATGCCCCCCTTCGGCTGCCCCCGGGCGCCATGGCGGGGCGGCTGGACGTGGATGTGGATCTTTCCGATATCGAAATGATCAATGGCGCCCGTCATCGCCTGCCTGCGGATGCTGTCTGGTTGACCAGTCCCCTGGTGCGCAGCATCCGGTCGGCTGCCGTGCTGGCCCCCGGCGTGGCGACCCGCTGCGTCGCCGACCTGACGGAGCAGGATTTCGGTCGGTGGCAGGGCCGGACGCATGCGGAGGTTTGGGAGAACGAGCGGGCGACAGCCGAACAATTCTGGCACGACCCGGCCGGCAATGCGCCACCGGACGGCGAAAGTTTCGCCGCCCTGTCCGGGCGGGTGGCGGCAGCCATCCGGCGGGAGACGGTGGCCCTTGCCGGTCGCGATGTCGTGATGGTCGGCCATGCCGGGCCCATCCGTGCCGCCCTGGCGCTGGCGCTGGGCCTGACGCCGGGGGCGGCGCTGGCCGTTGCCGTGGATCACTGGCACCTGTTCCGGTTGGACCATATGGCTATGGAGGGCGGGGGGGATGGCCAATGGCGCCTTATCGGTGCCAATATTCCGCCCTGTTAGGGCCGCTTGCCTTGGCTAGGCATTGCGGGCATGAAAAGATGGTTGCCTATAGTAAGGGAGCAGCAAGATGAAGCGTTTCGTGATGGCCCTGTTCGGCCTGACCCTGGCGGTTACCGCCCTGGTGCGTCCGGCCCAGGCCCTGACGGAACCCGAACTCATGGTTGAGCGGGCGCGGGTGACGGCCCTGACCCTGCTGACGGACCCGCAATACAAGGATTTGAAGACCCTGGTCGGCCGGGCGCGGGCCGTGCTGATCATGCCCAATGTCATCCAGGCTGGTTTTTTCATCGGCGGGGGCGGGGGCACGGGTGTCATGGTTGCCCGCGGCGATGATGGCGCCTGGAGCGGCCCGGCCTTCTACACCTTGGCAGAGGCCAGCTTCGGCCTTCAGTTCGGGGGGCAGGCATCGGAAATGATGATGGTGATCATGACGCAGAAGGGTCTGGACGCCGTGCTGGACCGCAAGGTGAAGCTGGGTGCGGATGCCAATGTCGCCATCGGTGAACTGGGCACGGGCGTGGGGGCCTCCTATGCCGTGGGCCTGTCGGCCGATATCTATGTCTATTCAAAGACCAGCGGCCTGTTCGGCGGCATGGCCATCGAAGGGTCCGTCATCGCGCCGCGGCGGGAGTTCAACGACAAGTTCTATGGCCAGCAGACCAGCCCGCGCGCCATTCTGGTCGATCGGCATTTCTACCGGCCGGAGGCGCAGGCCCTGGCCACCGCCCTGAACGCGCCGTAAATCACCTAAACCACGATAAGATCAGCAACGGCGACTGGCCCGCTGCCATCGCCTGTCGAATGACAGGGGGCGGCCGCGGGACGGTCTTTGCCATTCTCAGTTCGTATCCGCCAGGATCATGTCGATCGTGGCGGCGACCAGCGCACTCATTTCCGCTTCCGGAACGCGGGCCAGACGGGGGAAGGTCCAGCCGTCGGCCAGCAGCCGGTTCACGACCAGCCAGCCGGCGATATAGGCCTCCCGCTCCGTGCCCGTCGTGCCGGTCCCCATGGTGAAGCGGAAAACGCTGTCGCTGTCCTTGTCGGAAAGGGCGCCGCGGATGCCGCGCAGGATGGCGGGCGCCTTCGCCATCGCCTCGTCATACCAGCCGGGCCGATGGGCGACGTAATCCTCATCCTTCCGCCCTGGCCGCAATTGTTTCACGGTCATGCAGGCCAGCCCCTCGGTCAGGACGGTGACCCCGACCTCCCGCTCCCAGCCACCGGACATGACGCCCATGGCGATCTGGGCGGCGTGCGTCATTTCGTGCAGAAGCAGAAGATCACGCTGCCCGCCATCGATCTCCAGCGGGATGGCCACCATTGCGATGCCATTGCGGGCCGCGGTGAAGGCGTTGGCCTCGAATCCGCCGACGAAGGCGACGACATCCACACGGACGGGGTCGTGCCAATCAAACAGGCGCGTCACTTCCAGCAGGATGTCGAGCGGTGACGGCTTCATCCCGGCGGCGCCGGCCCGGATCGCGGGCATGGCTTCCGGATAACGGTTCCATGCTTCGTCCAGCAGCCGCCGTGCGATGGCCATCCCCTCCGGCGTCGGCGGAATGGCAGCGAAACCGTACCTTTCCTGCCACAGGGCCCAGCGTGTCTCGCCATCCAGCCCCGCTGCCGCTCCGTGGAAGTCAAGGAAGCGCGGTGACAGGTCGGTGACCTGGACCGAGACGGCCTCGCGGCTCTGCATGAGCTTGACGCTATCCACCTTTGCCGCGAGGACTGGCAGGGAGGAAGCCATCATGCCGACGGCCAGTGATGTCAGGCGCACCCATTTTTCGAACCTGTGCAATTCGTCTCCCTCCGCTTCCGTTGGCTTTCCAGAGCTTATTTCCGCTGACCAGAACCTGTTGGCTCTGATCACCGCCCTCAAATGCCGGCGCCAACATCCGTTGGCTTGGCGACGCCGCACGAGCGGCGCTGTGGCAGTCGCCGCCGGATCGGTTTGCAGTCCAAGGAAAGCCGTTCCAGTTCGGCAGCAAACGGCATCGGGGCCGGCGCTTCAAGGCCAGTTGGGGATTGTTGCGGGGGGCCAGAGGGGGCATGGAGGTGCCAGTGCGCCGGAATGGAATGGGTCAGGCCACCGCGCTGTGCCGGGCTGGCGGCAGGGCTGCGGCCATGGCCTCCACATCCGCCCGGCGCAGCAGCGGGTAACGTCGGCGCACCAGCCGCGTCAGTTCCGCCATGTCCCACCGGCCCCCGGCCTGGGGGCCGACATGCAGGGCCAGATAGTCGGCGGCCGGCATCGTGCCTTCCAGGGCCAGCAGCAGGATACGGCGCAGCAGTTCGGCCGACGGCCTTTCGCCATCCTGTTCCTCCCCCTTCTCCAGAAGGAAGCGGCATTGCTGCGCCAGGTGCGAAAGCCTTTCCTGCCGGCGATCCACCAGCCATTGCCGCGCCAGGTCAGACACCTCCGTCAGGCCTGTCACATCGCATAAGCCCCGGCATTGCCGCGCCAGATGATGCAGCATGTCCGCGGCGCGCGCCATGTCGCCATCCAGTTCGAAGATCACCGGTGTATCGCGGCGCCTATCCAGTTCACACAGGACCAGAGGGTGCAGCGATGCCTGGTCGGTCATCGTGAACCAGACCTGTTCCAGCCATGCCAGCGTGCCGTCCAGCCTCTTGTCGCCCTGGGGCGCGCGGATCACCTGATCGATCAGCACCCGTTCATCCAGCAGGTCCTCGGCCGGCGGAATGGTTGCCGGCAGGTGTCGGGCCAGCACGGGATCAGGGTCGTGCGCGAGGTTGACCGCCAGAAGGATCGTGGCATGGCTGACGAAACAGGCGGCCACCTGCGGCGCGATCATGCCTTTCTGCCCCATCCGTTATCCGCCCCTCGGATGTCATGAAACTGTCACGTGCATCATGATCGCCGGCGGCGGGTGGCGCAAGTTATCTCCCATGCGCATGGCCATCCCCCCTCGCCGGGGGCGGCCTTGTATCCTATGCTGGGCCATCTGGAAGGGGCGGTTATCCCGATGCTGATCGAAATCTATTCCGACCTTGTCTGTCCCTGGTGTTTTCTGGGCACCGTCCGGCTGGATCGTGCGTTGGCGGAAAGGCCGGGCGTGCGCGTGGACATCCGCTGGATGCCGTTCCAGTTGAACCCCGACCTGCCGCCATCCGGCATGTCCCGCGACCTGTATTTCACGGCGAAGTTCGGTGGCGTCGAGCGGGCGCGGCAGATGAGTGCCGTGGTTGAACAGGCGGCGGCGCGCGATGGCCTGTCCCTGCGCCTGGATCTGGTCAAGCGCATACCCAGCACTTTGCAGGCCCACCGGCTGGTCCGCTTTGCCGAGCGGTTCGGCAAGGCGACGAACCTTACCCTGGCCCTGTTCCATGCGCATTTCCAGCAGGGCAGGGACATTGGCGACAGGGATGAACTGCGCGTCATCGCCAGCGAAAACGGGCTGGATGGTGATGCCGTCGCCGATTATCTGGCAGGTGACGGCGATGTCGCCGCCGTGCGCGGCAGCGACAGCCAGGCGCGGCAACTCGGGGTGCAGGCCGTTCCCTGCTATATCTTCGACCGGCGCTATGCCCTGTCCGGCGCCCAGGAACACACGGCCTTTCTACCCATGCTCGATCTGGCCAGGGACGAACTGGCGGGGTAGGAGAGGGCGCGCAGCCGGCGGGCCCGGAAGCCCCGTGCCGGCAATCCCGTACAGCAATGAACCAGACAGGAAGAAGACCCATGCCGGGCGACGTCACGATCTATGGCATCAAGAACTGCGACACGATGAAGAAGGCCCGGACCTGGCTGGACGCCCGGGGGGTCGCCTACCGCTTTCATGATTACAAGCAGTCGGGCATCGATCATGAACGGCTGTCGGCCTGGGCATCGCAGGTCGGGTGGGAGGTTCTGCTGAACCGCGCCGGCACGACCTTCCGCAAGCTGCCCGACGCCGCCCGGCAGGATATCGATCAGGCAAAGGCCATCGCGCTGATGCTGGACCAGCCCAGCATGATCAAGCGCCCGGTGTTGGATTTGGGCGACGGCCGGCTGCTGGTGGGCTTCAAGCCTGACCAGTACGAACAGGCGTTCTGATATCACCTTGCGATGAGTAGAACTCATCGCAAAATAGTATGAGTTGCGCGGATTCAGTCGTCGTGACCGGCCGTCCCGTCATCGCGGGCCGCCGCCACCGCCACGCGCGTGGACAGCGTGAGCGGCCCGGGCAGGGCATCCGGATGGAACCAGCCCCAGTCCGCCAGCGCATCGGGTTCCATCACGCGGGGCGCCCCCCGGATGATCCGCGCCCGGTGGACGGGGTTGACCCAGTGGCTGGGGCCTGCCGGGTCGATCTGGTCGACGACGCACAGAAGGCCGGTCAACGCGATATCAACGTCCAGTTCTTCCCGGATTTCCCGCACGATCGTGTCGGGCACCCGTTCCAGGAAATCCACCTTGCCACCCGGCAGCCCCCAATGGTCGGCCTCCGGCTTCCGGCGGCGCCTGACCAGCAGCAGGCGTCCCTGATCATCCTGGATGAAGGCGCCACAGCCGACGCGGATTTGCATATCGTTACCTACTGTTTCCATGGTGCATTGGTTCGGGGGGGGCAGGGTTGCGGCAGGCCGTTTCTATCGCATCGGCACGGTGGTCCGCTTGGCCACCGTGCGCAGGGTGAAGCTGGATCGCACCCGCGCCACACCGGGCAGCCGGGTCAGCGTCTGCGTGTGCAGCCGTTCATAATCGCTGCCGTCGGCCACGACGACACGCAGCATGAAATCCGCATCCCCCGCCATCAGATAGCATTCCATCACCTCCGGGCATTCCATCACCTTGGCCTCGAAGGCGCGCAAGTCCTGGTCCTGCTGCCGGTCCAGCGTGATCTGCACGAAAACGGATGTGCCGCGCCCCAGGGCGGCCGGGCTGACCAGGGCGACATAACCTTCGATCACCCCTTCATCCTCAAGTTTCTTCAACCGGCGATGGCAGGCCGACGGGGACAGCCCGACCCGGTCGGCCAGGTCCGCGACGGAGACGCGACCATCGGCCTGTACCTCGATTAAAATCCGACGATCAATGGCATCCAGGTCGGCTGGCCGCATATTCCACCGTGTATCAGGAAAATCATGCAAGAAACGTCGAAATAGGGCCATGCCGGCACCGGTCTTTGCAAGGACATTCACCGGCCCTCGGGCGTATTCTTTTTTCACGTCCGAACAGGGAGAATAACCATGCTCATCGGTGTTCCCAAAGAGATCAAGAATCACGAATATCGCGTCGGGCTGATCCCCGGCAATGTGCGTCAGCTCGTGGTACACGGCCATCAGGTGATCGTGCAGAAGGATGCCGGTGCCGCCATCGGGTTGAGCGATGACCAGTATGTCGCCGCGGGTGCCAGCATCGTCGACACGGCAGAGGAGATATTCGCCCGCGCCGACATGGTCGTGAAGGTCAAGGAGCCGCAGCCAGGCGAATGCAGGATGCTGCGCCCCGGTCAGGTGCTGTTCACCTATCTGCACCTCGCCCCCGATCCGGAACAGACCAAGCTGTTGCAGGCGTCGGGTGCGATCTGCATCGCTTATGAAACCGTGACCGACCGCAATGGCGGACTGCCCCTGCTGGCGCCCATGTCGGAGGTGGCCGGGCGCATGTCCATCCAGGCCGGCGCGCATTGCCTGGAGAAATCCTATGGCGGCATCGGCATTCTGCTGGGCGGCGTGCCCGGCACGCCCCCGGCCAAGGTTGCCATCATCGGTGGCGGCGTGGTCGGCACCAATGCCGCCCGTATGGCCATGGGCCTGGAAGCCCATGTCACGGTGCTGGACAAGTCCCTGGACCGGTTGCGCCAGCTGGACCAGCAGTTCGGGCGCCGCCTGAACACCGTCTATGCCAATGTGGACACGATCGAGCAGGCCGTGCTGGAGGCCGATCTGGTGATCGGCGCCGTGCTGGTGCCGGGTGCGGAGGCGCCGAAGGTGGTCAGCCGCGATCTGGTCGCGCGGATGAAGCAGGGTGCCGTGCTGGTGGATGTCGCCATCGACCAGGGCGGTTGTTTCGAGACCAGCCACGCCACCACCCATGCCGACCCCACCTATGTCGTGGATGGCGTGATCCATTATTGCGTGGCCAACATGCCGGGCGCTGTCGCCCGTACATCCACCTTCGCGCTGAACAACGCGACGGCCCCCTTCGTGCTGGCTCTGGCCGACAAGGGCTGGGTGCAGGCACTGAAGGATGATGTGCATCTGCGCAACGGGCTGAACGTGGCCAAGGGCGAACTGACCCATGCCGGCATCGCGCATTTGGGCCGGGTCGTGTCAGCTGAAAGCGTGCTGGGCTGACGCGGAAGAAGGGTGGCCCCTTGGGCGCCCTTTGCCGATAAAGAAAAAAGGCCGGGTCCTGTCGCGGGACCCGGCCTTTACATTCCCCCCGGTGGATCGATGGGGAAAGGAGATTGATTGGGAAAGGATCAGGAATTGTCCGCCACCTGCATCGGCAGGCGCGCGGCGCGCAGGGCGGAGGCATATTGCGTGCGGGCGGCGTGCAGTGCGTAGCTGGAACGGCTCAGCCGTGCGGCGATCACTTCCTGCTCGCTCTGGCTCAGGGCCGCGCGGTTGCGGTTCAGTTCGCCATAGAGGCAGTTCTGGTAGGCGTCGGTACGGCCGGCGAAGCTTTCCACGGCCCTTGCATGGTCTGTCAGTGACAGGCTGCCGGGAGTAGCCAGCGGCGCAACGCAGGCGCGGTCGATACGGGCGGCCAGATCATCGGCCGGGGCGGCCTGGGCCGGAATGGAAAGGGCGGTCGCCAGAAGAATGGCGCCGAGTGTCAGTATCGATCTCATCGCTTTTCTCTTCACATGCGGGAAAGGGCGCCATCGCGCCACTTCATGTGATCCTTTATGATGCACTGCCGCAATTATGCCTGTGATCGTCGCCACACTGCGCAGATTTCAAGTGCAGAACAGTTATGCGGTCGCAGCATCACCTGTGATGCGCATCACCCCGCCTCTATAGAAGGCGCCCCTGGAAGGGGCCGTTCGGGCCGGGGGCGACCAGTTCGGGCACGGCCTCTTCCAGGATCTCGTTCACGGCCTCGTCCAGCAGGGCGTCGATGGCGCTGCCCTGCACCTGTTCCCGCCCGATTTCCAGGATGACGGGCACCGCCAGCGGGGAAATGCGGTCCAGCCGGCGATGGCGTATATGTCCCCGGACACGGGCCAGCATGTCGGCCACCCGGCGCACATCGGTCAGGCCGGCCGCCGCATCGGCCCGGGTGGCCCGCAGCAGCACATGGCCCGGTTCGTGCCGGCGCAACACGTCATAGATCAGGTCGGCGCTGAACATCACCTGCCGTCCCGTCTTTTCCAGTCCCGGGTGACGTCGTTCGATCAGGCCGGCGATGATGGCCACATTGCGGAACAGCCGCTTCAGCATGGATGATTCCTCCATCCATGCTTCCAGATCATCGCCCAGCATGTCCTGGTCGAACAACCCCTCCAGGTCCTGCACCGGTTTCAGCGACCAGACGGCCAGCACATAGTCGGTGGCCACGAAGCCCAGCGGGTGCAGGCCCGCCCGCTCCATCCGGCGGGTCAGCAGCATGCCCAGTGTCTGATGTGCGTTGCGGCCCTCGAAGCAATAGGCGACCAGATATTCCTTTCCGTTCCGCGGAAAGCTTTCCACCAGCAGCCCGGCCCGGTCGGGCAGGACGGAGCGGTATTGTTGCAGCCGCAGCCATTCCTGTACAGCATCGGGAAACCCGTCCCAATGGGCCGGGTCGGCCAGAAGCGCGCGTACCCGGTCGGCCAGGTGGGTGGAAAGCGGCAGCCGCCCGCCGGCATAGGCCGGCACCTTGGGCGTGCCGTCCCCACCCTTGGCCACGATCACGTCATTGTCGCGAATCCCGACGAATTTCAGCAATTGGCCGGCGAACACGAAACTGTCGCCCGGCACCAGGCCGTTGACGAAATATTCCTCCACCCGTCCCAGCACGGCACCCCGGTTCAGCCGGACATTCAGCATCACCTCTTCCACGATGGTGCCGACATTCAGGCGATATTGCCGTTGCACCATGCCGCTGGCGGCCTGCCACAGGCCCGTTTCCGGGTCCTGGACCAGTCGCTTGAACCGTTCATAGGCCGCCAGCGCGTAGCCGCCATGGGCCACGAAATCGAATATATCATCGAATTCGTCGCGCGACAGATCGGCATAGGGCGCGGCCCGGACCACTTCGGCATAAAGCGTATCAGCATTGAACGGGGCAGAGCAGGCAACGCCCGTCACGTGCTGGGCCAGCACGTCCAGCGCGCCGGGACGCGGGCGGTCGCCATCCAGCGTGCCGGCCTTGATGGCGGCGACTGCCGCCGCGCATTCCAGGACCTCGAACCGGTTGCCGGGCACCAGCAGGGCCTGCGATGCCTCGTCCAGCCGATGGTTGGCGCGGCCGATGCGCTGCAACAGGCGGGACACGCCCTTGGGCGCACCCACCTGCACCACCAGATCGATTTCCGCCCAGTCGATGCCCAGATCCAGCGACGACGTGGCCACCACGGCCCGCAGGCGGCCCGCCGCCATGGCCGCTTCCACCTTGCGCCGCTGTTCCACGGCAAGACTGCCATGGTGCAGGGCGATGGGCAGGTTGTCGGCATTCAGGCGCCACAGTTCCTGAAACGCCAGTTCGGCCTGGGCGCGGGTGTTCACGAAGACCAGCGTGACGCCGTGACGGCGGATGCGATCATATATTTCCGCCATGGCGTGCAGGGCCATATGTCCGGCCCAGGGCAGATGCTCGCGGGTGGCCAGGATTTCCACCCGCGGCGGGGCGCCCGGCCGGCCGCGGACCACGCGCACGGGCGCCAGTTCACCCTCATCATCATGCAGCCGACCCGTGGGCGACAGCCAGGCTGTCAGCGCGTCGGGATCGGCCACGGTGGCCGACAATCCGGCCCGCAGGGCGTGTGGTGCCAGCCCCGACAGGCGTGCCAGCCCCAGGGCCAGCAGATCACCCCGCTTGGTGCCGGCCAGCGCATGCAGCTCATCGATCACGATGCGACGCAGGGGCCGGAAAATCTCCGCCGCCTCGGGGTATGAAAGCATGAGCGCCAGGCTTTCCACCGTGGTCATCAGGATGTGCGGCGGTCGTGCGCGTTGCCGGGCACGCTTGGCCTCCGGCGTGTCGCCCGTGCGCGTCTCCGCCCGGATGGGCAGCCGAAGGCTGGCGATGGGCGCTTCCAGATTGCGCTGGATATCGACGGCGAGCGCCTTCAGGGGCGAGATATAGAGCGTGTGCAGCCCCTCGCGCGGGCGTTCGGCCAGATCGATCAGGGTGGGCAGGAAGCCGGCCAGCGTCTTCCCCGCCCCCGTCGGTGCGATCAGCAGCGCATGCATCCCGTCGCGCGCCGCCGCCACCATGCCGATCTGATGCGGGCGCGGCGCCCAGCCCTGCGCCCGGAACCAGCCGGCGATGGCGGGGGGGATCAGGTCGTCTTCGGATGGCGCGGTCGGCTGCGGTTCCATGGGCGCACTATGGCGGAACAGAGGGCGAACGCAAAGGGGTGGCCGTGCGCGCGGCCCATGCGTGCGATATGCCTGTCCCATGCGTTCCCCGTTGAATTTCATGCCCTGTTCAATCCTGGCATCGTCGCGCCCCGTCCGATAAGGTCGCCGCCTGACATCCCGCGGATGGATGAGGGAGCAAGGGCGATGACCGAGAATACCAACCGGCTGCTGGGCATCATGGCCAGGCTGCGCGATCCCGATGGCGGCTGTCCCTGGGACCTGGAGCAGGATTTCGCCACCATCGCCCCCCACACGATCGAGGAAGCCTATGAGGTGGCAGATGCCATCCTGTCCGGTGACATGATGGCCGTGAAGGACGAGCTGGGCGACCTGCTGTTCCAGACCGTGTTCTATGCCCAGATGGGCAAGGAGCGCGGGTTGTTCGATTTCGACGCCATCGCCGCCCACACGGCCGACAAGATGATCAGCCGCCATCCCCATGTGTTCGCAGAGGTGTCGGTGCAGACCGCCGACGACCAGACCCGGCATTGGGAGGAACTGAAGGCCAGGGAACGGGCCGCAAAGGCCGCGGCCAGCGGTATCCCCCCGTCGGCCCTGGACGGCATCACCCCCGGCCTGCCAGCCCTGACCCGTGCCGTGAAGCTGCAAAAGCGCGCCGCCCGCGTGGGGTTCGACTGGGCCCGCGCCGACGAGATCCTGGACAAGATCGAGGAGGAGATCGGCGAATTGCGGGCCGAGATGAAGGCATCCCGGCCCGAGAAGGCCCGTGTGCAGGATGAACTGGGCGACCTGCTGTTCGCGCTGGTCAATCTGGCCCGCCATCTGGACATCGATCCCGAAACGGCCCTGCGTGGCACCAATTTTAAGTTCGACAGAAGGTTCCGCTTCGTCGAGCAGGCCCTTGCAGAAAAAGGAAAAACCCCCGAAGCATCCAGTCTGGACGAGATGGAGGCGTTGTGGGGGCAGGCCAAGAAGGCCGAGCGCGGCGCCTGACCGCCGCATCAGCAGAGATGGAGAACAGCCGAATGACCAGCGTGCCCTATGCCCCGAAGGTGGTGATGATCACCGGCGCCAGCGGCGCCTTCGGCCATGCCTTCGCCCGCCGCTTTGCGGCCCTGGGCTCCCGCCTGATCCTGACGGCGCGGGATTTGAGCAAGTTCAACAGCTTGCTGGACGAACTGACTGTGCCGGTCCACCTGATGCAGTTCGATGTCCGCGACCGCAAGGCGGTGGAGGCGGCGCTGGCCGCCCTGCCGCCCGATTTCACGGATATCGACCTGCTGGTCAATAATGCCGGTCTGGCGCTGGGCGCCGACCCGGCCTTCAAGGCCGACCTGGACGATTGGGAGGTGATGATCGACACCAACGACAAGGCGCTGGCCATCATTACCGGCCTGGTGCTGCCCGGCATGGTGGCCCGTGGTGCCGGCCATATCGTCAATCTCAGTTCCATTGCCGGCACTTATCCCTATCCCGGCGGCCATGTCTACTGCGCGTCCAAGGCCTTTGTGACCCAGTTCAGCCTGTCGCTGCGGGCGGACCTGACCGGCACGGGCGTGCGTGTCACGTCGGTGGAACCGGGCATGGTCCAGACCGATTTCAGCCTGGTCCGGTTCAAGGGGGATGCGGAACGGGCGGCGAAGGTCTACGCCGACACGGTGCCGCTGACGCCAGAAGATGTTGCTGAAACAGTGACATGGGTTGCGACGTTGCCGCCGCACTTCAATGTCAATCGGGTAGAGATCATGCCCACGACCCAGGGGCCGGGGGCCTTGTCCGTCCATCGCACGCCGAAGGGATGAGGGGCCGGCGCCGGAGGTAGGGGGAAGCCGTTCAGGCCGCTTCCTTCTTCCTGGCGCCGATGCGCGGTTCGGTACCCTTCAGCAGCCGGGCGATGTTCTCGTGATGGCGGATGAAGACCAGTGCCGCGATGAACAGGCAGAGTCCCGCGATGGCCGGCCCGGCCAGGAACCAGCCGACCACGGGGCTGGCCCCGACGGCGATCAGGGCCGACAGGGACGAGATGCGGAAGATCGCGGCGGCCAGCAGCCAGGTGGCGCAGGCCGCCAGTCCCACGGGCCAGGAAATGGCCAGCAGCACGCCCAGCGAGGTGGCGACACCCTTTCCACCCTTGAAGCCCAGCCAGACGGGGAAGCTGTGGCCCAGCATGGACCCGGCCGCCGCCGCGATCCCCGCTTCCACCCCGCCCAGCCACAAGGCCGCCAGCGTGGCGATGGCGCCCTTTCCGCTGTCCAGCACCAGTGTGGCCAGCGCCAGCAGCTTGTTGCCCGTGCGCAGGACGTTGGTGGCCCCGATATTGCCACTGCCGATCTGGCGGATGTCGCCATATCCGGCCAGCCGCGTCAGCACCAGGCCGAAGGGGATGGAGCCCAGCAGATAGCCGCCGATGGCAGCGATTGACAAGGAGAGCAGGGATAGATCGGCCATGGGCATGGTTCTTCTTGTTGGCTGGCGGTCTGGTCGGCTGGATGCGTGTCATACCGGGGTCGGGAAATCCTGATCCCGGTATCCGCGCCGACTGGCGCGCGTATCAGGTGCGGGCGAACACCGTGCGCCCATCCACGATCGTGCGCAAGACCAGCCCCTGCACCGGTCGCCGGTCGAAACAACTGTTCTTCGATTTCGATACCAGCTTTTCCGCCTCCACCCTCCAGGGGCGTCCCTCGTCGAACAGGACGATGTCCGCCGGGCCGCCGGCGAACAGCCGGCCCAGCGTGCCGCGGCCCAGGATGGCGGCCGGGATGCTGGTCAGGGCCGCCAACGCGCGGACGAGCGGCAATGCGCCCTTATGGACCAGTTCCAGGGTCAGCGGCAGCAGCGTTTCCAGCCCGACGGCGCCGAAAGCCGCCTGGGCGAAGGGTACGCGCTTGCTGTCCTGGTCATGTGGCTGGTGGTCGGACGTGATGGCATCGATCGTGCCGTCGGCCAGCCCGTCCACGATGGCGCGCCGGTCCGTTTCGCTGCGCAGCGGCGGCGCCAGCTTGAAGAAGGTGCGATAATCCCCGATGTCGGCTTCGGTCAGCGCGAAATAGGGCGGGGCCGTGTCGCAGGTGATTTTCAGCCCGCGCTGCTTGGCCCGGCGGATGACGGCCACGGATTCCGCGGTGGAGATGTTGGCCGCGTGATAGCGCCCGCCCGTCATCTCCACCAGCCGCAGGTCGCGTTCCAGCATGATCACCTCGGCCATGGGTGGGATGCCGGCCAGTCCCAGGCGGGTGGCGATCTCCCCGGCATTCATCACGCCGCCGGCCAGACGTGGCTCGCTGGGATGCTGGAAGATGGTCTGGCCGAACCCGTTGGCATAGGCCAGGGCACGGCGCATCAGGGCCGGGTCGGCAATGGGGCCGCCATCGGTGAAGCCGACGGCCCCGGCTTCCTCCAGCAGGCCGATCTCGCTGAGTTCCTTGCCGGCGGTTTCCCGCGTCACGGCGCCATAGGCGAAAATCTTGACCAGCCGCGTTTCCCGCGCCCGCCGTGCGATGAATTCCAGCCCGGCCACGTCATCGATGACGGGGTCGGTATTGGGCAGGGTGGCCAGCGCGGTGATGCCGCCGGCCGCCGCACTGCGGCTGGCCGTCAGGATCGTCTCATTATGCTCCAGCCCCGGTTCGCCCACCTGCACCCGCAGGTCGACCAGGCCGGGGGCCAGCACCAGGCCCGTGGCATCCACGGTCTCCGCCCCGTCCGGCACGCCGTTGGCGGTGGCATCGGGTCCCAGGGCGGCGACACGGGTGCCGACCGTCAGCAGGTCGCCCACCTGATCCAGGCCGCTGGCCGGGTCGATGATGCGGGCGTTGCGGTAAAGGACGGGCTTGGTCATGGCGCGTAAGGTCTCCCGTGGCTGCACGGGGGCTATTTAGCAGACAAGGGCCGTGTCGGGATTGCTGATTTCGCGGACGGCGGTTGAAAAAGGATGCGGACATCCTTTCGGTTGCTGTTGCTGCCGGCCACCGGCTGCTACCTTTTTTGGGGTTCGGGCGATGGGGGCGGGCATGTGCGTGCTGTGCGGCATAGGGGCTGGGGCCCATGCCATCACGATGGCGGAACTGGCCGCGATGGCATCAGGGGCGGGGGGCAAGCCTGTCCTGTCGGATGCGGCGTTCATCGACCGTCTGCAGGATGCCGACGGGGGCGCCTGGGCGCCCGGACGCAGCATCGGCTTCAGCTTTCCCGTGACGCGGCCGGCCGGCAGCAGCGGGGCGGACTATGCCGGCTTCAACAGTTTCACCACAGCGCAGATGCAGTCCGCGCGCCTGGCGCTGGATCTGTGGTCCGATGTGGCCCGGCTGACCTTTGTCGAGAATGCCGCTCCGTCGGCCCGGCAGGGACAGATCACTTTCGCCAATTCCGACACGATCAGCAGCGGCGTCTGGGGTTTCGCCTTCACGTCGGGTACGACGCGGCCGCTCTGGGTCAATCACGGTACCGGGGACACATGGTCGGGGAACACGCCCGGCCATTACGATTTCTCCGCCCTGCTGCACGAGATCGGGCATACGCTGGGCCTGTTGCACCCCGGCGACTACAATGCGTCCGGCAGCAACAGGCCTGTGACCTATGCCAATAATGCCGATTTTTATCAGGACAGCGCGCAATACACCCTGATGTCGTATTTCAGCGCAGGCAATACGGGTGCCAATCACGGGTCTCGCTATGCTTCTACGCCCATGATGTATGATATCCTGGCCGTGCAGGATTTCTATGGTCGCAACTATGCCACCCGTGACGGTGACACGGTCTATGGCTTCAACAGCACGGCCGGCCGCTCTGTCTTTGATTTCACGATCAACCGTCAGCCCGTGGTCGCCATCTGGGATGGGGGAGGGCGTAATACGCTGGACCTGTCAGGCTTCGCCGCGCAATCCAGTGTCGATATGCGGCCCGGCAGCTATTCCGATGTGGCCGGATTGGCCCGCAACCTGTCGCTGGCGGTCGGCACCTTCATCTCCCGTGTGGCGACCGGGACCGGGGCCGATACGGTCCGCGACAATGCGCTGGACAATCATATCGTCACCGGTGGCGGCAATGACACCATCCTGCTGTTGGGCGGCGGCAATGACACCGTGGATGGCGGGGGCGGGGAAGACATCGTCCATCTGCCGGGCCGCACCAGCGATTATCGCATCGTCACCACCATCGATGGCAGCCTGCTGATCAAGGGACCGGCCGGCAGCGCGCTGGTCAGCAATGTGGAGAATTTCCGGTTTCTGGGCTCGTCGGAAAGCCTGACGCGCGAACAGATGGCGGCCCTGGATTTCAACAGCCTGCTCTATCTCGCTTCGAACCCGGACCTGATCGCGGCCTTCGGCCCGGATACCGATGCAGCGCGCAGTCACTGGATCACGTTCGGGCAGGCGGAAGGCCGGCTGGCCGACGGTTTCGACGCGCTGGATTATCTGGCCAGTAATCTGGACCTGATCGGCGCCTTCGGACTGGATGCCACGGCGGCCATGCAGCATTACGTCACCTATGGCCTGCGCGAGGGACGGACGGTATCGGGCTTCGATGCCATGGCCTATCTGGCGTCCGATCCGGCCCGGCTCGACCTGATCGGCGTCAGCCGGGCCGGCGGCATGCTGGACTTCATCCAGACCGGTGCTGCGATGGGGCAGGGGGTCAGCTTCTCGGGCCTCTCCTACATCGCTTCCTATGCTGATCTGCGGGCGGCCTTCGGCCTGGATGCGGCGGCCGGTGTCGCCCATTACGTGCATTACGGATACAAGGAATATCGGGAGATTTCCTTCGATCCGGCGATCTATCTGGCCTCCCATCCCGATCTGGTTCGTGCGTTCGGCGGCGACGGCAACGCCGCCTATGCCCATTATTTCGCCCATGGTGCGGGGGAGGGGCGGGCCACGGACCGGTTCAACCCATATGATTATCTGGGGTCGAACCCTGACCTGGCTGCCAGCGTGGGGCATGATGCGGCAGCCCTGACCCGGCACTACCTGCTGTCCGGCTTTGCGGAGGGCCGCACGGCCGGTGCCTTCGACACTGCCGCCTATGCCATGACCCATGATATTACGGGGGAGGGCTGGCAGGCTGCCGCGGTCGCTGCCTATCTGTCGGCTCCCGTCGGCGGAACACCGTTCGGAACCGATCAGGCTGACCATCGCCTGATCGTGGAACAGGCGATGACGGGTATCCTGTCCGAATCGGGCGACAATGATTGGTTCATGTTCCGGGGCGCGGCCTATACCAATTACAAGATCACGCTGGAATTTCCCGGTCTGGCCGGTATCATGCCTATGGCCCAGTTGCTGACGCGCGGGCAGGATAATGTCGTCGTCACCAGCGACATGGCGCGCCCGTCCGGGCTGTCGGTCCGGATATTCACGCAGCAGGCCGAAGATGTGTATCTGGAACTGCGCGATTATTCATCGCGGCGTCTGGATTATCGCATCACCGTAACGGTTGATGCCGGCGATACGGTCCAGGCAACGGGTGCCGGCGGCGCGGTCGCCGCCTGGGAGGCGCTGGGCCTGGCCGGTCCGGAAGCCATGGAAGCGGGCTGGATGCTGATGGCCTGAGCCCGGTCCGCTGGCCAACCCGACGCTACGCAGTCCGGGGAATTATTAATAATTGATACATACGTTGGTATTATTCTTTGGGGCATAGACCGAAGGTCGCGGATGCCAATTTTGTCGTTGCATAGGCGGAAAAGGTGAGGCGTACTGCAGGTTGTCCGATAAGATCGGACATGGTTTCAATCCAAGGGTTGTGAGCGGGTTGGCGGTGGTGTCCAACAGGAAAACGGCAAGGGGCCTGCTGCGGTGGCTGGGGGCGGGTTCGATGGTGGCGGCACTTGGCCTTTGGTCGGCGGTGCCGGTGATGGCAGCCGGTGGAAAAGAACTGCTGCTGCTCACCGAGACCAACCCCCCGGCCAATTTTGAAGATGCGCTGACCGGTGAGCTTGTGGGGCTGGCGGCCGACAAGGTCCGGCTGATCATGCAGGAAACAGGCATTGCGCATGAATACCGTATTCTGCCCTGGCTGGAGGCGGAAGCCGTGCTGGGCCGCACGGCCAATGCCTGTATTTTTCTCATCAATCTGACGGAGGAGCGCAAGCCACTCTATCAATGGGTCGGACCCTTGATGGAGGGGGGCTGGGCCCTGTTCGCGTCGCTGGGTTTCCAGCAGCGGATCACGAAGCCGGAGGATCTGGCCGGCTTGCGCATCGCCGTCCAGGGGGGCGGCGCCCTGGAAAAACATCTGCGCGACATGACACGCGATGTGGCGGGTGTCACCCTTGTACCGATGGAAGGCGCGGCGGAGATCGGTGCTCTGTTCAACGGCCAGGCCGACCTTTTCGCCGGCGGTGCCTGGGCTGCGCCCTATCAGGCGCGGCAGGCGGAGGTTCCGGTGCGCATGGTGATGCGGCTGACCCGGTCCACTGGCGCCATGGCCTGCAACAAACGCCTGCCGCCCGCCACCGTGGCACGGATGCAAAAGGCGCTGGACAACATCATCGGGGATGGCCGCGCATCCGCCATCGAGCGGCGATACAGCACACCGGGAAGTTGGGGAAGCTGGGGTCTGGACCGCCGGGACCCGTGATTATTCCTGCATCCCGCCTCACCCCCAATAGGCGGCGCAGCCGGTCAGGCGGCCCGGTCGCCTGACCGGCTGACGGTGCGGTCCAGGTCCGCCAGATCGTAGGGCGTGCCCTGGTACAGGTCGTTCAGCCAGTTGCCGAAGAACAGGAACGCATGGCTGCGCCAGCGGTTGGCTGGCATCTTCTCCGGATCATCGTCGGGGAAGTAATGCGCCGGTGGGGCGATCTGCCGGCCCTCCCCGACATCGCGGCGATATTCGTCGCGCAGGGTGCAATCGTCATATTCAAGATGGTTGAACATGAAGCTGTCGCCCGTTTCCCGGTCATGGACCAGGCACACGCCCGTCTCGTCCGCTTCCAGCAGAATCTCCAGTTGCGGGCAACGCTCCACATCGGCGCGCCGCACCTCCGTATGCCGTGAAACGGGCACCTGCACCATGTCGTCGAAACCACGCAGCAGCCGGCTGGTGCGATTGAGCACGCGGTGGGGGAAGATGCCGAAGGCCTTTGCCGGCAGCGGGTATTTCGGCACGCCATAATAATGGTAGAGAGCCGCCTGGGCGCCCCAGCAGATGAACAGGCTCTGATAGACGTTGGTCCGGGCCCAGTTCATGATCTCCTGCAACTCGGGCCAGTACTTTACATCCTCAAATGGCAGTGTTTCCACGGGCGCGCCGGTCACGACCAGCCCGTCGAACCGTTCCTCCCGCACTTCCTCCCAGGATTTGTAGAAGGCGGCCATATGTTCCGCCGAGGTGTTTTTGGGCACATAGCTGCCCGTGGTGACAAGCGTCACGTCGACCTGCAAGGGTCCGGCGCCCAGCACGCGGGCCAATTGCGTCTCTGTCGGGACCTTCAGGGGCATCAGGTTCACGATGGCGATGCGCATCGGCCGGATGTCCTGGCGCACGGCCCGCTGTTCGTCCATCACCATCACGCCCTCCTGCTCCAGGACGGACCGGGCGGGCAGGTTGTTGGGAATCCTGATGGGCATGGTGCTGCGTTCTTCCGAAATCACAAGGGCCGACCGGCCCCACGGGACAATCTGCTGAAGCCGGTCCGCTTCAGGCCCCGGTACGGGGAAGCCCTGCCACGGACGGTAACGGCTGGTCCATAGATGATCGTCATCCGCGCAGGCGTCAACTGTCTGTCCGGGCGGGGGTGCCGTGCGGCAAGGGCTTGGCCGTTGGCTGGGCGCTCGGCCGTCGCCATGCGCACAGGTCATGGAAATGCCACGGCGTCATGCGAACAAAAAAGGAACAACAGGCTTGATGTTCTTTTTTTGTTCTGTCAGAGTGCGGTCATCAGAACAACGGAGGCTCAAATGAACCGCGCTGCTTTCGTCCGCGATTTCCTGGCCATCACGGGCTTCTTCGGTACCATGTATGCATGGTTCGTGGTTGGCGCCGCCCTGGTGGCGTGACGCGCGCCCTTAAATTCTGATGGCAGGGGCCGGCTGTCCTGTCAGCCGATTGTGTCCAAATGCTCCCGCACGGCGGCGAAGACCGCCTGGAACATCCCCGCCGTCAACCGGCCGGTATTGGTGTTGTAGCGGGAGCAATGATAGCTGTCGAAAAGGGTGACGCCTTGCTTCACCTCATGGCGGGCGCCATGGGCGAAGGCGAAATGCGCCGGCCGGCGGCCCAGTGCTGTCACCGTGCTGGCGTGGGAAACCGTGCCCAGCACCACGATGGCCCGCAACTGTTCCATCGCCGCGATTTCCGCGGTCAGGAACTGGCGGCATGTCGCCACCTCTGCTGGTGTCGGCTTGTTCTCCGGCGGTACGCATCGGGCCGCGTTGGTCAGGCGGCATTCAACAAGTTCCAGCCCATCGTCGGGCCGGCGGTCGTACCGGCCGCGGGCGAACCCGTATCGGACCAGCGTGTCATAGAGCAGGTCGCCGGCATAATCGCCGGTGAAGGGGCGACCCGTCTGGTTCGCCCCGTGCAGGCCGGGGGCCAGCCCCACGATCAGCAATCGTCCGGCCAGCGTGCCGAAGGCGGGGACGGGGGCGTTGTGATAGGCCGGAAAGGTGGCGCGATTGCGCTCCCGGAACGCGGCCAGCCGTGGGCACAGACCGCAATCTGCACCTGGGACGGCCAATTGTTCCATCTTTGTCTGGGCACCCGCCATTGATCCGCTCCACCGCGAAAGTTTGCCGTCGCTTCCATCCCGCCTGTAGGCGCAGGCATCAGGACAGATGGGTAAGGGGCGACCGGGAACAGGTCAAGGGCTGGCTGTCCGCGCCGGTGGGTGCCAGCATTCACCCCGGCCTGTCCGGCGCCACCTGTCCGGTACCAACGAACACATCGCGGCTGACGACCGAGTGCCTTGACAAATTTTTTTGTCAAGGCATCATGCGCTCATGCTCGACGTGGAAATCCTTGATCGCCCCGTGGCGGCCTGTCTTGCCCTGGACCCGGTGAAGGGCCGTATCCTGGCCGAACTGGCGGTGCCGTCATCGGCCGCGTCCCTTGCCGGCCGCCTGGGCCTGCCGCGGCAGAAGGTGAATTACCATCTGCGCGCGCTGGAGGTGGAGGGGCTGGTAAGGCCGGTGGAGGAACGGCAATGGGGCGGGCTGACGGAACGTATCATGGTGGCGACGGCCGCCAGCTACATCGTTTCCCCGGCGGCGCTGGGCCCGCTGGCGGCCGACCCGGAGCGTGCGGCCGATCGGATGTCCGCGTCATATCTGGTGGCGCTGGCGGCGCGCATCGTGCGGGAGGTAGGCCAGCTCTGGACGCGGGCGCGCCTGTCGGACCGGCGGCTGGCCACGCTTTCCATCGATACCATCATCCGGTTCCGTTCTGCGGCCGACCGTGCGGCCTTCAGCAAGGATCTGGCGGCCTGCGTGGCGACACTGGCGGGCCGCTATCACGACGACACCGCGCCGGGCGGCCGGCCGCACCGGTTGGTTGTTGCGGCCTATCCCGCGCCTGACGAAAGGAAAGGAGCCCCCGATGCCGATCAAGAAGGATGACAGCGGCAAACGCTGGGTGGAGATGGAGTTTCTGACCCCTGGCACCCCCGAACAGGTGTGGCAGGCCATGGCGACGGGGCCCGGCAATGCCGCCTGGTTCATGCGTGCGGAGATCGAAGAGCGTGAAGGCGGACGTTTCCGTTTCGATTTCGGCCAGGAGGTCTCCACCAATGGTGAGGTGACACTGTGGCAGCCGCCCCACCGGTTCGGCTATGTGGAGCGGGATTGGATGGAGAACGCCCCGCCGGTGGCGACCGAGATTTCCATCGTGGCCCGATCCGGCGGGCTGTGTCAGGTGCGCATGGTCCATTCCCTGTTTGCCAGCGGCGACGATTGGGACGACCAACTGGAAGGCTTTGAAAGCGGCTGGCCCTGCTTCTTCGCCGCGCTGCGGCTTTATCTGGAATATTTCCCCGGTCTTCCCGGTGCCGGTTTCATGGCTATGGTTCCCACCACATTGTCCACGCTGGAAAGCTGGCGGGACCTTTTGTCCGCCACCGGTTTGGACAATCCCCTGGTGGGGGAGGAAAGGGCGGGGCCCGCAGGGCCGGAGACGCTGGCCGGGGTGATCGAGAAGGTGGTGCAGGAGAAGGGGCAGCGTTACCTCGTCCTGCGCCTGTCGGAGCCGGGGCCCGGCATCATGATGTGCGGCGTCTATCAACGCAGCGACCATGTGAGTGTCAGCGTTGTCCGCTTTGCCTATGGCAACGACGCGGCCGAGCGTGCCGCATCGCTGGAAGGCCACTGGCGCGACTGGATGGCACAGCGGTTCCCGGCGCCGGCGGCCACGTGACGCCGGCGCCGTTGGTGCCGGGCCGGATCAGGCCGGGTCCGGCTGCCTGTGGCTTCCGCTTACGAACCGGCGGATGACGACATAGAAGACGGGCGTGAAAAGCAGGCCGAAGAAGGTGACCCCCAGCATGCCGAAGAAGACGGCCGTGCCCAGGCTCTGGCGCATTTCTGCGCCGGCACCGCTGGCGATCATCAAGGGAACCACGCCCAGGATGAAGGCGAAGGACGTCATCAGGATGGGACGCAGGCGCAGGCGGCACGCCTCGATCACCGCATCATAGCGGTCTCGGCCTTCCGCCTCCAGTTGCCGGGCGAATTCCACGATCAGGATGGCATTCTTCGATGCCAGCCCCACCAGCACGACGAACCCGATCTGGGCAAGGATGTTGTTGTCCATGCCGCGCATCATCAGGCCGCCCACGGCCGACAGCAGGCACATGGGCACGATCAGAAGGATGGCGAAGGGCAGCGACCAGCTTTCATACTGGGCGGCCAGGACAAGGAAGACGAAGAAGACGCAGAGCGGGAAGATGTAGAGTGCCGAATTGCCGGTATTCTTCTCCTGATATGACAGATCCGTCCATTCGGCCTTGAATCCGGCGGGCAGGGCCGTGGCTGCCGCCTGTTCCATGGCGGCCATGGCCGTGCCGGAACTGACGCCCGGCAGGTTGTTGCCCTGCAGCTCCGCCGCCGGGAACAGGTTGTAGCGAAGGACGCGGTTGGGGCCGGTGATGAAGTTGAAATCCACGAAGGACCCCAGGGGCACCATCTGGCCCTGGTCGTTGCGCGTCTGCAGCTTGCCGATATTCTCCGGATCCAGCCGGAACGGCCCATCGGCCTGCGCCGTCACCTGGAAGGTGCGGCCGAACAGGTTCGTGTCGTTCACATAGGCCGACCCCAGATAGATGGCCAGCGTCTGGAACACGCTGGTCACCGGCACACCCAGCATCTGCGCCTTGGCGCGGTCGACATCCAGGTAGATTTGCGGTGCGCGGGCACTGAACGGCGTGAAGACGCTGGTCAGGCCGGGCACCTGGTTGCCGGCCTGGGCCAGCGCCCATGTGGCCTGTTCCAGGGCCGCCGGTCCGTTGCCGGCCAGATCCTGCACACGCAGGGTGAACCCGCCCGATGTACCCAGCCCCCGGATGGGCGGTGGTGGCACGACGAATACCTGAGCCTCCGGCACCGCCATGAAGACCCGCTTCTGCAATTCCTGCAGGATGCTGTTGGCGGTCCAGCCATTGGCCTTGCGTTCCTCGAACGGGACCATGGGGGTGAAGATGGCGCCGGCATTGGGGGCGATGGTGCGGGTGGCGCCGGAAAAGCCCGCGAACTGTACCGTATGTGCGATGCCCGGCGTTTCGCGTGCGATCGCCGCCACCTTCTGCACAACATCGGTGGTATTGGTCAGCGACGTGCCTTCCGGCGTCTGGACGGCGATGATCAGATAGCCCTGATCCTGCTGCGGGATGAAGCCCGACGGGATGCGGGTGAAAACGAAGCCCGTGGCTGCGATCAGCAATATGTAGACTGCCAGCATGACCGGTGTGGTCCGCGTCACCCGCGTGACAAGCCCGGCATAGGCATCGGCCAGCCGGTCGAACAGCCGGTTGAACGCCGCGAAGAAACGGTCCAGCAGGCCTGACACCACGGCCAGCCGCGCGGTGGCCGCCTGGTGCCCCGGCGTATGGGCCTTCAGCAGCCGGGCGCACAATGCCGGTGACAAGGTCAGGGAATTGAAGGCTGAAATGATGGTGGCCGTGGCGATGGTGACGGCGAACTGTCGATAAAACTCACCCTGGATGCCTTCGATGAAGGCAGTCGGGATGAACACGGCGGACAGCACAAGGGCGATGGAAACCAGCGCGCCGCCCACCTCATCCATGGTGATGCGCGCGCTTTCGATGGGCGAATGGCCCAGCGCCAGGTTACGCTCCACATTCTCCACCACGACGATGGCGTCATCCACCACGATGCCGACGGCCAGCACCAGCCCGAACAGGGTCAGGTTGTTGATGGAAAACCCCAACATCGACATGATGGCGAAGGTGCCGATCAGTGATACCGGAATGGCCAGAACGGGAATGATGGCCGCCCGCCACCGTTGCAGGAACAGCAGAACGACCAGCACCACCAGGGCCATGGCCTCCACGATGGTCTTGATCAGTTCGTTGATGCTCTCCGCGATGAACTGGGTCGTATCGTAGACGATGCGGTATTCAAGACCCGGCGGGAAATCCCGGCTCAGCGTCTCCACCGTCTGTTTCAGCCGGGCCGCCGTCTCCAGGGCGTTGGAGCCGGGAAGCTGCGACACGGCCAGCACCACGGCCGGCTTGCCGTCCAGGAAGGAATTGGTGATGTAGTCGCGCGCGCCCAGTTCCACCCGCGCCACATCCTTCAACCGGACCAGCCGGCCATCGTCGCCATGCTTGACGATGATGTTCTCGAACTCCTGCGGCTGCGTCAGCCGCCCCTGCAGCGTGATATTGAGCTGGTAGTCGCGCGGCGTGTCCAGCGGTGGCTGGCCGAGGCTGCCACCGGCCACCTGCACATTCTGCTGCTGGATGGCGGCCACCACCTCGCCCGCCGACATGCCAAGGGAGGCGATCTTCTGCGGGTCCAGCCAGGCGCGCATGGAATAGTCGCGCGCCCCGAACAGGTTGATGTTGCCCACACCCTCCACGCGGCTGAGCACGTCGCGCACGCGCAGCAGGGCATAGTTGGAGATATAGAGCTGGTCATAGGTGTTGTCGGGCGACAGCAGATGGACCACCAGCATCAGGTCAGGCGAATCCTTGCGCGTCACCACGCCGTTGCGCCGCACCTCCTCCGGCAGTCTTGCCTCGGCGATGGCGACGCGGTTCTGTACCAGAACCTGCGCTTCGTCCAGGTTGGTGCCCAGATTGAAGGTGATGGTCAGGTTCATCTGACCGTCGCTGGTCGAGTTGGAGGACATGTAGAGCATGCCTTCAACCCCGTTCACCTCCTGCTCGATCGGGGCGGCGACGGTATTCGCCACTGTTTCGGCATTGGCACCGGGATAGCGTGCCGTCACCGTGACGGTGGGCGGCACCACCTCCGGATATTGCGAGACGGGCAGTGTCAGGTACGAGATGGTGCCGACGGCGATGATGATGATCGACAGGACGATGGCGAAGACCGGCCGGTCGATGAAGAAACGGCCGATCTTCATGGTTGTGCCCCCTGGGCCGGGGCGGCGCCCTGGACCGGCTGTTCCATGGGTGTGACGGTGGCACCGGGGCGCACGCGCTGCAGGCCGGCCGTGATCACGCGATCATTGGCCGACAGCCCGTCGCGGATGACCCGCAGCCCGTCCACAAGCGGTCCCGTCGTCACCGTCCGGTAGACCACCTTGTTTTCCGGGTCGACGACCAGCACGAAGCGTCGGTTCTGGTCGGTGCCGATCGCACCGTCGGGGATCAGCAATCCTTCGTAATCGGGGCGGCCGACCAGCCGCAGCCGCCCGAACAGGCCGGGGGTCAGCAGCATGTCGGGATTGTCGAATACGGCGCGGGTCCGGATGGTGCCCGTGCCGTCATCGATGCGATTGTCCAGGAAGTCGATGCGGCCCTTGTGGGTGAAGCCCTGTTCGTCGGGAAGGGCCAGTTCCACGGGCGTGGCGCCGTCCCGGCTGCTTGTCCGCTCGCCCATGCTGTTCAGGCGTGTATAGCGCAGATAGGAGGCCTGGTCGGTATCGAAATAGAAATGGATCGGGTCCAGCGAGACGATCGTGGTCAGCAGGGTGGATTGCGCGGTTCCGCCGCTGACCAGATTGCCGACCGAGACCCGCCGGTTCGAGACGCGGCCCGTCACGGGTGCGCGCACCGTGGTGAATTCAAGGTCGAGTTCGGCGGCGCGCTGTTGCGCCTCTGCCGACAGCAGGGCAGCCTGGGCGTTCTGCAGCTGTTGCGATCGGGTGTCCAGCACGGATTGCGATACGGCCTGCGTCCGCCGCAGATCCTGGGCACGGTCCAATTCCCGCTGGGCCAGTTGCACCGATGACCGGGCCTGGGCCACACCGGCGCGTGCCATGTCCACGACCGCCTGATAGGGGCGGGGGTCGATCACGAACAGCGGATCGCCCTTGAACACGATCTGGCCATCCTGGAAACTGACGGCCGTCAGATAGCCGCTGACCCGGGCCCGGATCTCCACCCCCTCCACGGCGGCGAAGCGCCCTGTATATTCATCCCATTCCTTGACGTTTTTCTTGACGGGCTGGCTGACGACAACCTGCGGCGCCTGCGCCGCTGCCTGCGGATCCTGGCCCCCACGGCCACAACCCGTCAACGCCAACAGTCCCGTCAGCCCGGCCGCCAGCAAGGCAGCCCGACCCATACGGCCCGTTTCCATGGAACCCTCCACCTGAACCCCGATCTGGACCATAGCATGGCAAGCTGAGCCGCAAATGCATTCCAAATTCTTGCTGCGTCTGCGAATAGCAGATGCAAGCGCATGGCTGCTATTGCAGCGCATGATTGTGCGCTGCATCACAGACAGGGTGTGGGCGCGGCGCGGCCCCGGCGGTTCATGGCAGGCGAAGGGCGCGGATTGATGACTTGCGGCAGATGCGGGAAAAACGGCGGGTCAGACCGGCCGGGTCACGTGGCCCATCTTGCGACCCGATCGGGCTTCGCCCTTGCCATAAAGATGCAGGCGGCTGCCGGGCTCGCCCAACAGGGCCTGCCATTGGTCGACATCATGCCCGATCAGGTTGGTCATCACACAGGGCCGCATGATGCCTGTGGAACCCAGCGGCAGGTTGCAGATGGCGCGGATAAGCTGCTCGAACTGGCTTGTTTCGGCGAAATCGATGGACCAGTGACCGGAATTATGCGGCCGGGGAGCCATTTCATTGACCAGCACGCGGCCATCGCGCGTCACAAACATCTCCACGGCCAGAAGACCGACCACCTGAAGTGCGGTTGCCAGGGTTTCCGCGATGCGCACGGCCTCCGTGGCGACGGCAGGTGTGATGGCGGCGGGGACCCTGGTCGTATCCAGGATGCCGGCCTTGTGGCTGTTCTGTACCGGCGGGAAGGAGGCCAGCGTGCCGTCGGCCTTGCGCGCCGTGACGACGGATATTTCCAGTTCGAAATCCACGAAACCTTCAAGGATGGCATCATCGCTGCCGATGGCATCGAAGGCGCCCGACAATTCATCCCCCGGGTTCAGGCGGATCTGCCCCTTGCCGTCATAGCCCATGCGGGTTGATTTGAGAATGGCGGCAGTCCCGATCTCCGCCATGGCCAGGGCCAGTTCCGCCGGGTTGCGCACACCACGGAAGGGGGCCGTGCCTATCCCCAGCTTGTTGGCGAAGCTTTTTTCCGCCAGCCGGTCCTGGGCGACGGCCAGGACATTGGCGCCGGGATGCACATGGACGTGCCTGGCCAGGAACTCCACGGCATAGGTCGGCACATTCTCCCATTCCAGGGTGATGACATCGACATCGTCGGCGAAGCGGGCGAGTGCCCGCAGGTCGTGCCACCCCGCCTGCGTGTGATAGGCGACCACCTGCCCACATGAACTGTCCATGCTCTCCGGTGCGAAGACATGCACCCGGTAACCCAGATTGGCGGCGGCCAGCGCCGTCATGCGGCCCAACTGGCCGGCACCCAGGATACCGATGACGGAGCCGGGCGGAATCGCGGTCATGGGTGGGTTGTCCTTCACGTCAGGGAACATCAGGGGCCGGCCGGTGCGGCATCAGGCCGGATCGTCCACGGGGGCTGCGGCCACCGCGTCCGTCTGCCGCTGCCGCCAGGCGGTCAGGGCTGTATCCAGCCGTTCATCCGACAGGGCCAGGATGGAGGCGGCCAGCAAACCGGCATTGATGGCCCCGGCCTTGCCGATGGCCAGCGTACCGACGGGCACGCCGCCGGGCATCTGCACGATGGACAAAAGACTGTCCTGGCCCTTCAGCGCATGGCTTTCCACCGGCACGCCCAGCACGGGCAGGCAGGTCATGGATGCGGCCATGCCCGGCAGGTGCGCCGCGCCGCCGGCACCGGCGATGATGACCTTCAGCCCGCGTGCCTTGGCGCTGGTCGCGTAATCATAAAGCCGCTGCGGCGTGCGGTGGGCTGAAACGATGCGGGTTTCAAACGGCACGCCCAGGTCGGTCAGCACGGTGGCGGCGTGCTTCATGGTAACCCAGTCGGACTGGCTGCCCATGATGATGCCGACGGGAACCGGCGTTCCCTGGCTTTCGGGGGCGGATGAGGTTGTCACGGCTGCCAGCTCCCTGTCGCTCTCGCACGGGTGATCCCGGAAAGCGCGGGATTATAGGCAGCCGTCGGCGATGCGCAATGGCAGGGGACGCAGGTCCGCCCGGCGGAATTTCATGCGTGCCGGCCAGGATTGGCGTGCCATCTCCGCGAATCACCCAGAGATGCCAGAAGGGCGAAGAGGCTGGGGCGGCAGACACTGGGGCGGCAAACATTGGCGCAGGACGTTTGCATGGAAATCCCAGCGGTGCCCCTGCCGGCACAGGGGGCACCTTCTTCGGTATATCAAGGACATGACGGGGGCAGACCGGAGACGACGGGGCGGATGGGTCAGTCCTTGCGCCGTGTCAGGTTCTCCATCTGGCTCTGCAGCTCGTCCAGCCGCTTTTGCAGCTCGGAGAACTTGTCGTCGGGTTTCGCCTTGCCGGCTTCGGGTGCAGGGGCTTCCGCCGGGGTGACCGGCATGTCGCCATTGAAGGGGCTGAACATGCGCATGGCCCGCTCGAACAGGGCGATGTTCTGCTTGCTCATCTCCTCGAATCCGCCGAAGGGAAACATGCTCCCGAACGTATTCTGGAAATATTCGCGCATCTTGTCCTGGTTGCCCGTGAAGGACTTCATCGAATGTTCGAGATAGCGCGGCACCAGCCACTGCATATTGTCGCCGTAAAAGCTGATCAACTGCCGCAGGAAGGGGATGGGCAGCAGGTTCTGGCCCTTCAATTCCTCCTCCACGATGATCTGCGTCAGGACCGATCGTGTGATGTCGTCGCCGCTCTTGGCGTCATAGACCACGAAGTCCGTGCCGTCCTTCACCATCTGGCACAGATGGTCCAGCGTGACATAGGAGCTGGTGGCGGTATTGTACAGCCGGCGGTTAGCGTACTTCTTGATGGTCACCGGCGCGGGCTTGGTGTCTTCTTTTTCAGCCATTTGGCGACGTTTCCCCCGGTCGATGCTGCGGATCGTTATATCAAGGAGTACGTCATTACGCGGTCGCAGCGCAAGCGTTCCGCAACGCCGCACGCATAATACGTAACTATTGTTTGGCGGACGTACCGGTTTGATTATGCTGCATGGAGTGCGGCCGGTCCGACGGCCGCCGGAAACCGCCGGAGCCCGGCGTCGACGGCAAGGTGAGGGGCAAGGTGAGCGAACCCAAGGAACCGCCCGGCATGGATGAACTGGCCCGGCGCTATCTGGACCTGTGGCAGGACCAATGGGCGGCACTGTGCGCCGACCCCGCCGTGGCCGACAGCATGGCCCGCACCATGACGGCTTTCGGCCAGACGGCGATCACCTTCAACGGCATGCTGGAGCAGGCCCTGGGATCGGCCAAGGCCGGCAATCCGTGGCTGGACATGATGAAATCGCTTTGGCCCGGCGCGGCCGCGGCACAGGGGACGCAAAGCCATGACGAACGGCAGGACGCGCGCGGAACCGGCAGGCCCGCCGCCGCTGCGCCAGGGACCGCGCCCGCTGGGGCTGCATCTGGGGACGGGGCTGGCGATCTTGCTCAGCTCTCCGGCCGCATTGCCGCTCTTGAACGCGAACTGGCCGCACTGGCACCCCAGCCTGAGGGAGAGGGCGGCGGCACTGCGGCGCGACCTGCTGCAAAGCCTGGGCGCCGCCGCAAGCCTGCCCGACGGCCCGCTGCCGACTGAACGGCTGGCGCCGTTCAGCAATGCCGTGGATCGTGGCATGCGTTGGCGAATCGACGCCTTCCTGAAAGGGGTCGAACGCTATCGCCACCATCCCTATCAGCGGGATATCGAGGACGCGCCGACCGTCTGGCAGGAGGGGGCCACCCGCTTGCTGGAGATGGGCGCCCGGGGCCGGCCGGTCCTGTTCGTGCCGTCGCTGATCAACCGCGGCTATATACTGGACCTGTCCTGGCGGAAAAGCCTGCTGCGCTGGCTGGCCGGCGAAGGCGGCGGCGACAGCGAAGGCGGGGGCGGCATCCGCCCGTTTCTTCTGGAATGGGGCTATCCGCAGGCGGCGGAGCGCGGCTTCACCATGTCGGACGTGGTGGCGGGGCGGCTGGTGCGCGCGCTGGAGGTGACATGCGCGCGCGTCGGCGGGCCCGTCACACTGGCCGGCTATTGCATGGGCGGGCTTCTGGCGCTTGGCGCCGCCCTGCGCCGGCCGGACCTGGTGTCGGCCTATGTGGCCATGGCGGCCCCGTGGGACTTTCACGCCGACGATGCCGCCGCGGCCCAGCGCACGGCTGCCCTGGTCACGCCTTTCGATCCCGTGATGCGCCTGCTGGGTGAATTGCCGGTGGATGGGGTGCAGACCCTGTTTGCCACGCTGGACCCGTTGCTGGCTCTGAAGAAGTTCAGCCGCTTCGGCACCATGGACATGGCCGGGGACGAAGCGGACGATTTCGTGGCACTGGAGGACTGGCTCAATGATGGCGTCAGCCTGCCGGCGGCCATCGCGCGGGAATGCCTGACGGGATGGTATGGCGAGAATACGCCGGGCCGGGGGGAATGGCGCATCGCGGACATGCCGGTCAGGCCGCAGTCGCTGGCCTGTCCGTCCCTTGTCATCGTGCCCGCCCGTGACCGGATCGTGCCTCCGGCGGCGGCACGCGCGCTGGGCACGGCCCTGCCGGGAGCCACCGTTTGGCAACCGAGCCTGGGCCATATCGGCATGATCGTCAGCGGTGGCGCGAAGGCCCGCATCTGGGCCCCGTTGCGCGACTGGCTGCTCCACCCGCCGGCCGGCCCGGAGGGTTGATCCGCCAAAAGGCTATCGCAAACCGGATGACAGCCGCGTCAGCGATGTTCTATCAAGGGGTTGGCCTGGAGGGGCGGTCGTCTCCACCCTTCTGGAGCCTTGGCATACATACGGAAATGGGCGCCCATTGGCACCGCGTCGGACCCTTCTGCTCTCCTTGATGCTGCCGGCCCTGCTGGTGCTTCCGGCATCGGCGCAGCAGCGTGCCGCCGATCCGGCCCGGCAGTTGCAACAGGTGGAGCGCGACCTGCAGCAGGCCGACAAGGCCCGCGCCGAACTGGATGCCAGGGCAGAGGCGCTGGAGAAGGAACTGGCCGACCTGCGGGCCCGCGCCGTGGAAGCCGCCCAACAGCAACGCGCCCAGTCCGATGAACTGGCGCGGCTGGAAACCGCACTGGGCGAACTGGGGAGCGAGGAGAAGGAGAGGCTGGAGCGGATCGAGGCTGACCGCGCGGCGCTGGCGGAATTGCTGGGGGCGCTGCAGCGCCTGTCGCGTCTGCCGCCCGATGCGATGATCGCCGCCCCGCAATCGCCCAGCGACACGGTGAAGAGCGCGCTGCTGCTGCGGTCCGCCGTGCCTGAGCTGAAGACACGGGCCGATGCGCTGTCGCGCGAGTTGCAGGCCCTGGTTGACCTGCGGCAGAAACTGGCCCAGCAGCGGGAAAAGACGGCGCGGGCCGCGGAAAGCCTGGCATTGCGGCAGAAGGACCTGGCGGCCCTGGTGGCCCGGCGGGAGCAGGTGTCACGCGGCACGGATGCGGAGCGCACGCGCGTGGCCGCGCGCGCCACCGCCCTGGCGGAACGCGCCGGCGACCTGAAGGAGCTGATCGAGAAGCTGGAGGCGGAGCGCAAGGCCGCGGCCGCGCGCAAGGCGGAGGCGGAGCGTCGCCGCCAGGCCCAGGCAGAGGCCGAACGGGAGAAACGCGCCCGCGACCGCATCGCCGGCCTGAAACGTGCCCCACCGGAACCACAATCCGGCGCCATCCTGGGCGGCATGGTGGCCCCCGTCGGCGGTCAGGTCGTGACCCGCTATGGTCAGACCGACGATGTCGGGGCCACCAGCCGGGGCCTGACCTATCGCGGCCGGGCCGGTGCCGCGGTGGTGGCGCCGGCCGATGGCGCGGTGATGTTCGCGGGGCCGTTCAAGGGGTACGGGCTTCTCTTGATCCTTGAACACGCCAACGGATATCATTCCCTGCTGTCCGGATTGGGGCGTATCGACGCCCAGGTCGGCCAGCGCGTGCTGGGAGGGGAGCCGGTGGGCCTTCTGTCGGGTGGTTCGAGCCCGACATTGTATTATGAGCTGCGGCGCGGTGGTCAGCCGGTCAACCCCGCCCGCGGCCTTGCAGCCTCCGACGGCAAGGGACAAGGTTGATGATGAGCAAGCTGTTCTCCTCCGCCGCCATCGCGGCCCTTCTGGCCTTCACCGCTCCCGCACTGGTGGTTTCCCCCGCCGCCGCCCGCCAGCCGCTGAAGTCCGAAACCTACAAGCAGCTCGACCTGTTCGCCGACGTGTTCGAGCGCGTGCGCTCCGAATATGTGGAGGAGGTGACGGACGAGCAGCTTATCGAGGCGGCCATCGACGGCATGCTGACCTCGCTCGACCCGCACTCCTCCTATCTCAACAAGAAGAACTTCGCGGATATGCGGGTGCAGACCCGGGGTGAGTTCGGCGGCCTGGGGATCGAGGTCACGTCGGAGAACGGCTTCGTCAAGGTCATCTCCCCCATGGATGAGACGCCCGCGGCCCGCGCCGGGGTGCAGCCGGGCGACTATATCACCCATCTGAACGATGAACAGATCGTGGGCCTGTCGCTGAACGAGGCGGTGGAGAAGATGCGCGGCCCCGTGGGCAGCGACATCCGCATCACCATCCGCCGCGACAATGTGGCCGAGCCGATCCAGTTGAACCTGACCCGTGCCAATATCAAGGTTCAGTCCGTGCGGTTCCGGGCCGAGGACAATATCGGCTATATCCGCATCTCCAGCTTCAACGAGCAGACCCAGCCGGGTCTGGACCGGGCCATCGCCAGGTTGAAGGAACAGTTGGGGCCGAAGCTGATCGGCTATGTGCTGGACTTGCGCAACAATCCCGGCGGCCTGCTGGATCAGGCGGTTTCCGTGTCCGACACTTTCCTTGAAAAGGGGCGGCTGATCGTTTCCACCCGCGGACGCGGCGGCAAGGAGGGTGACCGTTACACTGCCAAGCCCGGCGATTCCGCGGACGGGCTGCCCATCGTGGTGCTGATCAATGGCGGGTCGGCATCGGCATCGGAAATCGTGGCCGGTGCGCTGCAGGATCACAAGCGTGCCATCATCCTGGGCACCCAGAGCTTCGGCAAGGGGTCGGTGCAGACCGTCATTCCGCTCCAGGGGCAGCAAAGCGCCATGCGGCTGACCACGGCGCGGTACTACACCCCTTCGGGCAAGTCGATCCAGCAATTGGGTATCTCCCCGGACATCGAGGTGCAGCCCGCCAAGGTTGAGGAACTGGCCCAGGCGGCCCAGCGCCGGCGCGAGGCCGACCTGCCCAATGCCTTGCGCAATACCGACCAGGGCGGCACCCGTCCGGGCACGCCGGCGGCACCCGCGCCGGCCTCCCCGCCGGTGCCGAACGCGCCCGCCGACCCCGGTGCCAACGTGACGCCCTCCACCACGCCGACGGCCCAGCCGCCCGCGCCGGAGCCCGTCGATTACCAGCTTTCCCGCGCACTTGACCTGCTGCGTGGTGTTGCCCTCTTCTCCCAGGCGAAACATACCAACTGACGATAAGCATCCCCGGCCGTGCCCCTGTTTCCGTTCACAAGAAAAAACAAGTCCAAGGCAGGTGCCACGGCGGGAACCGGTGGCGGCAGTGCAGCCGTGCTGGCCTCGCGCTTCGGTGTGCGCCGCGGTGGTGCCACGGCGGGCGCGGATGCTGACGCCAAGGGGGACGAGGCGGATCACCGGTCTGTGCCGGGCAAGGCGGGTCAGCGGTTCTGGGACAGGGTGAAGCCGCGCGGTGGCCGCGGCAAGGGCAAGGCCGGCAACCCCTTCTCCGACAGCAGTGAGTTGTCGCTGCTGGGTCTGGAGACGGAGGAGGAGACGGGTGGGAACGGGCGCAAGGCCAAAGGCCCGGCGCGGCGGGCCCGTCCATCACCACCGGCCATCGCCGCCCTGCTGCTGGTGCTGGCCATGGCAGGCGTGGCGGTTGTGCTGGCCGTGAAGGGGCCGGAAACGGTGGCCCGGCTGGATGCTGCCCGCGGCCTGGGCAGCCGGATCGTGATTCTGTTGCCGGACGGAAGCCCCCGTTTCGCCCCGCCCGCCACGGCGGCCCCGGTGGAGGAGGCGCCGCTGGACCCTGTGGACATGCCTGTCACCCTGACCCCCTCGCGCAACGACATGCTGGTTGAACGGCTGCGCGTTGGCCGTGTGCCCCGTGTGGCGCCCGATGGCACGACGGCCTGGCAATATTACGCCCGGCCCTTCCCGCAGGAAGACCAGCGTCCGCGCATCGCCATCATCCTGACCGGCCTGGGCCTGTCGCATGCGGCGACGCAGGCGGCCATCGACCGGCTGCCCAGCGCTGTCACCTTCGCGTTTCCCCCATCCGGACAGGATCTGCAGGCCCGTGTCGATGATGTGCGTGCGAAGGGGCACGAGGTGCTGCTGGCCGTGCCTTTGCAGCCGGCGGGCTATCCCGCCAACGATCCCGGTCCCAACACATTGTTGACCAACCTGTCGGATGAGGAGAATACAAGGCGGCTTGAGGCCAGCATGGCCGCCTTCACGGGTTATGTCGGCGTGACATCCAGGACGGACAGCGGCACGGCCTTCCTGACCCAGCGTGACAATGTGCGCGGGCTGCTCCAGCAGGTGCATCGCCGCGGCTTGCTTTATGTCGACCTCTGGCAGGTTGCAGGCAGCAAGGGCAGTGCCGTGGCCAAGGAACTGTCCCTGCCGCGCGTGATCAGCGACCTTCAGATCGACCGGGTGCCGTCCGTCATCGGCATCGACGCCCAACTGGCTCAACTCGAGCAACTGGCCAAGGCCAATGGTGTGGCCGTGGGCTTTGCCGAGGCCACCTATCCCGTCAGTGTGGAACGCCTGTCGGATTGGGCGGTCGGCCTGCGTGACCGCGGGATCGTGCTGGCGCCCGTTTCCGCCGTCGTGAACCGGCAGGCCGACCGGTAGGCGGGCCCCGCCAGGACTGTTAAACTCCATGGTTTGCAGCTGCTCCGAGCCCGCCCATGTGTGGGCCGATCTGGAGGAACCCGCTTAGGCCACAACCTGCATGGCCTTCGACACGATCAAGGCGATACGGTCGCCATCGACCTCCATCGATTTTTCCGCGGCCCGTGGCAGCGGGATCTTCATCTTGCGGCAATAGATGATCAGCACGGCCGCCACTTCGGCTTCCTCCATCTCGATCTCGCGATAGACGCTGGAGCCCATGGCCTGGATCTTCACCCCGAGGATCAGGGGATTGTCACTGCGGATCAGGATGGGACCCAGCAGGCCCGGCGGCTGCTTTTGCGGGAACAGTTCACGATAGGTCTTCACCGCCGCCCGGATGGCCTCTGGCGAGAACTGGATATGTCGGCTGTCAACGATCATGGAGACGGCTACTCGTGATGGCTGGTTGCAAATGTCGCAGACCAAGGTCGGGGATGAAAGCTGGCGGCTGTTCTTGCTGATTAGTGTGAAGCGGCAGACATAATCATTGATGTCCCGTTCCAACAGGGTCGAAATCAGAGCAAACGTATGTGCCGGCCGTTTCATCCCGCGGCTCCGGTGCATGAAGCGGGGAGGGGACGACATGACCGGGCGCTATCAGTCGATCTACAATCAGTCCATGGCCGATCCTGTGGAATTCTGGCGGGATGCTGCGGAAGCCATCGAATGGGATCGCTTCCCGACAACCATACTGGACGAAAGTGATAAGCCTTTCTATCGGTGGTATCGGGGGGGACGGTTGAATATTTGCCATAACGCGCTTGACCGGCATGTTGCCGCCGGTCGCGGTGCGCAGGTGGCGCTGATCCATGACAGTCCGGTGTCCGACAGCAAGCGCTTCATCACCTATGCGGAGCTGCTGGATCAGGTTGCACGGCTGGCCGGTGCGCTGCGTGACCAGGGGGTGACACAGGGCGACAGGGTCATCATCTACATGCCCATGATCCCCGAGGCGGTGGCCGCCATGCTGGCATGTGCCCGCATCGGGGCCGTGCATTCCGTGGTATTCGGCGGATTCGCGCCGCATGAACTGGCCACGCGCATCAATGACGCCACGCCGAAGGTCATCATGTCGGCCAGTTGCGGGATCGAAGGCAGCAAGATCCTGCCTTATAAGCCCATGCTGGATGCCGCCATCGATCAGGCGCATCATAAACCTGCGCATTGCATCATTTTCCAGCGTCCGCAGGCTCATGCGGCCCTGACCCCCGGCCGTGATCTGGACTGGGGCCAGGCCATGGAGGCGGCCCGGCCGGCCGATTGCGTGATGGTGGAGGCCACCGACCCGCTCTACATCCTCTACACGTCCGGCACGACGGGCCAGCCCAAGGGCGTGGTTCGTGATACGGGCGGCTATGCCGTCGCGCTGAAATGGACCATGGAGCATTTCTATGGCCTGAAACCGGGGGAGGTGTTCTGGACGGCCAGCGATGTCGGCTGGGTCGTCGGCCATTCCTATATCGTCTATGGTCCGCTTCTGCAGGGCTGCACGACCCTTGTCTATGAAGGCAAGCCCGTCGGCACGCCGGACGCGGCCGCCTTCTGGCGGGTCATCGAGGAACATAAGGTCGTGACGCTGTTCACGGCCCCGACCGCCTTTCGCGCCATCAAGCGGGAGGACCCGAACGCCGAGTTGATCGCCAATCACGACATCTCCACCCTGCGGGCCCTGTTCCTGGCCGGCGAACGTTCCGATCCCGATACGTTGAACTGGGCCGAAACGCACCTGAAGGTGCCTGTGATCGACCATTGGTGGCAGACGGAGACAGGCTGGCCCATCGCGGGCAATCCGCTGGGGCTTGATCTGCTGAAGGTGAAATACGGCAGTACTGCTGTTCCATTGCCGGGGTGGGACATCCGGGTCCTGGCGGCTGACGGAACCCCGGTAAAGCGCGGCGACATCGGCGCCATCGTGGCCAGGCTGCCGCTGCCGCCCGGCACGCTGCCCACCTTGTGGAATGCGCGGGAGCAATTCTTCAAGAGCTATCTGGCCGATTTTCCCGGCTATTATCAGACGTCGGATGCCGGATTCATCGATGATGACGGCTATATTTTCGTCATGGCCCGTACCGACGATATCATCAATGTCGCCGGCCACCGTCTGTCGACGGGCGCGATGGAAGAGGTCCTGTCCGGTCATTCCGACGTGGCGGAATGCGCCGTGATCGGCGTGGCCGATGCGCTGAAGGGCCAGCTTCCGCTGGGTTTCATCGTCCTGAAGCGGGGGGTCGACCGGCCGCATGCCGAGATTCTGGCCGAAATCGTCAAGAAGGTGCGCGACGAGATCGGACCCGTGGCCGCCTTCAAGCAGGCGCTGGTCGTGGAACGGCTGCCGAAGACCCGCTCCGGCAAGATCCTGCGCGGCACGATGCAGAAGATCGCCGATAGCGAAGCCTGGAAGATGCCAGCCACCATCGATGATCCCGCCACCCTGGACGAGATCGGCACGGCCCTGAAGCAGGCCGGTTATGCGAAGGCTGGATGAGGGTGCGTTAATTCGGCAACAATCATGACGTTTTCTTTGCGTCCATGGTTCTTTAACGTCTGTTGCCGGTTGACCCCTGGAGCCCGGGCTCCTACTTTCGGCTTGTTCGTTCGGCAGGGTTGAACGGGCGGGGCTTCAGGGAAATGGGTAAAAAATAGAGGGCCGCCATCGTAGCGGCCCTCTTTTAATTTCAGCGTTTCAAGATAATCGCGGTTACGCCGCGTCGCGCGTGGGCAGCGAGGTCTTGGGCGTGGAGGTTGCGATCTGGATGGAACGCGGCTTCAGGGTTTCCGGCACTTCACGCACCAGCTCGATGTGCAACAAACCATTCTCCAGTATGGCGTTGGTCACCCGGATATGGTCGGCAAGCTGGAAGCGGCGCTCGAACGCGCGGCCGGCGATGCCACGATGCAGGAAGGTTGTCCCTTCCGTCTCCTTGGCCTTGCCCTGGACGATCAGCAGATTGGGGTGTGCCGTGATCTCGATATCGCTTTCGCTGAAACCGGCCACGGCCATGGTGACGCGGTACTGATCCTCGCCACGCTTTTCGATATTGTAGGGGGGATAGGCGTTGCTGCCATTATCTTCCCCGTTCAGCGCATTCTCCAGAAGGCGCGTCATGCGGTCGAAACCGACGGTGGAACGGAAAAGCGGCGACAGGTCATAGCTACGCATTGGTATCCTCCAGGAGCGATACGTTGGGTCTCGGGGCCCCCGTCATCGGCCGGCCCCTTGGCTTCGTGGATATCCGCGACCCCGTCATCGGGCGCCGCCTCCACGCCATTGACGTAAGAACCGGGCTTCCGCCCTTCAAGAGGGGGAGACGCAAAAAGTTCCCCTGCACATTGGTAGGGGTGGGGCACCCCCAAGGAGGCGACCGGCACCGATTGTCAAACGGCGGCAAATGCCCTTACACTTTGCCGGTGTCGCAGGCGCATCCAGGCGATCGTGCCGGCGCCGGGAAGGAGTCGCGGGTGAACGGACCGACAGCCTTCTTCAACAGAACCTATGATGAGACCATGAGCCTGCTGCTGGAGGCCCGCAACTACGTGGCCTATCAGGAGGCGGCGGACCAGCGCAGCCTGCCGCCCGCCGTTCGTCTTCAGGCCTCTTATGAGTCGATGCGGGTCACCAGCCGGCTGACACAGGTCATGGCGTGGATATTGGCCCAGAAAGCCGTGCATGCAGGGGAACTGACCCAGGAGCAGGCCGTGGGGGACGATTACGCCCTGTCAGGCGGCCATATCTGTTCCGACCCGTCGGGACCGGACAATCTGGCCCTGCCGCCCGCCTTGCGCTCGCTGCTGCAACGCAGCCATGGGCTTTACATGCGGACATCCAGGCTGGAGGACATGGTCCGGCGCAACGTCGCCTGACACAGTCCACCCTGCCGGGCCGCCGGATGGCAGTGCCGGACAACAGGTCCGGTGATCGGCTTCGATCACCGGATATGGGATCAGTCGAACAGGGCGTCGATATCGGCCTGCGAAACGCTGGCCTGCCCATCCATCGGCCCGTGCAGGGCCAGGCCATCATCATGCTTGGCGATGCTGGGCGGCAGGGGCAGCGCCTCGAATTCCTTGCTGTTCCAGACGGACATCATGCTGTCGATCCGTTCCTCGATGAAGGCCAGCGCCTGTACCACCTTGGTGATGCGCTGCCCCGTCAGATCCTGGAAATTGCAGGCCTCGAAAATGCGCAGGGTGACGTCGTTCAAATCTTTCAGCCGGCTGCTCTGATACCCTTCGGGCAGTTGAGACCGCACTTCATTGACGATGTCCTCCACCTCTTCGGCGGCGGAAATGATGATGTTGGTCGCCGCCTCTGTGGCGCGCACCACGGCTGACAATTGCTCGCTCGCCTCCTGGAACGTGTCCTCGTGCGCCAGGGGATGCCGCAGGGCGGCCATTTCAACCTTTGTCGCCTTGATGCGGCCGGCGATATCGGCGATTTCGACCTGGATTTGTTCGATATGGGTGTGGTCGACCGTCAGGAAGCGGTCCAGCTTTCCCCCCAGGGCGGAAATGGCGGCCAGCACCTCGGCATTGTCCACGCTGACATTCATGACGGGCGGCGGCGGGGGCAGGGCGGCGGATGAAACGGCCGCCGTCACGGCGCCGTCCCGCACCTCCGCCCCGTTGCGGGCGCTGCCGGTTCGCTTGGCCATCTGGATTTCCGCCATGAATGGCCGACGCGGCATATGCACCATTCCAGTCCCCCTGTCCCCCGATGCGGCATCCGGCGCGCCCCTACGAAAGGCTATCGCCCGTTCGGATACGCCATCACACTTTCGTACTGTGACCTAAGCCAGTGTGCGCTGCAAGATGGCAAGCGTGACCAAAAGATGAAGGCGCGAAAACAAGCACACCCGCATCAAAGAGCGGTGCTGCCATCCTCTCCCCGGATCCAGTGGCAGCCGACGGGGCCGATGCCGGCATCCAATGCCTTTTGCAGGGCGGGCAGCATCGTGGACAGGGTCTCTTGCGTCTTCCAGGGCGGATTGACCAGGATCAGGCCGGACCCGTTCAGCCGGTCGGACCGGTCGTCGTCGGACCAGCAAAGCTCTGCCGCCAGCATGCGGGGGATGCCCGTATCCTCCAGCATCTGGTGAAAACGCCACACCGTGGCGCGGTCCTTTACGGGATACCACAGCAGGTATTGTCCCGTGGCCCAGCGGCGGTGCGCGATGGCAAGGGCGGCGACCATGCGCTCATATTCGTCCGGCGCTTCGAAGGGCGGATCGATGACGACCAGGCCGCGGCGTTCCCGCGGTGGCAGGTGGGCCTTCAGCGACAGCCAGCCATCCATATGGTGGACGCTTACCTGCCGGTCGCCCTGGAACAATGCCCGCAGCGTGCGCACATCGTCGGCATGCAGTTCCGCCAGCAGCAGCCGGTCGTCCGGCCGCATCAGCGATCGTGCCAGCCAGGGAGAGCCTGGATAATGCCGGATGGGGTCGCCATCCCCACCCTCGGCGTTCAGCGACCGGATCGTTTCCAGATAGGGCGACAGGCAGTCCGGCAGGCCATCCACCGGCCGGGACAGCACACGGCGGATACCGCGCACCGCCTCCCCTGTCCGCCGTGCGGCCTGGTCGTCAAGATCATAGCGTCCGATGCCGGCATGTGTATCCAGCACGAAGAAGGGGGCGGGCTTGGCCCGCAGCCGGTCCAGCAGCCAGGCAAGCACGGCATGTTTCATGACATCGGCGGCGTTGCCGGCGTGGAAGACGTGGCGATAGTTCATGTTACAGGTTCTTCGTGGTGCTGGCGGCCTGGGCCTTGTGGATCATGCCCAGCTTGGATTCACGCCATATGATGTAGACCCCGCTGCCGATCACGATCAAGGCCCCAAGCGCTACCATGGGATGGGGCACCTCCGACCAGATCAGATAGCCATAGCCCGTGGCCCACAGCATGGCCGTATAGTCGAAGGGCGCGATGACGGCCACCGGCGCGCCACGATAGGCGCTGGTCAGCAAAAGCTGCCCCACCCCACCCACGACGCCCAACGCGACGAAAAGCAGGGCATCGGTGGGCGTCGGCATCACGAAGTCGGGCAGGCACGCCAGTCCCATGATGATGCTGCCGCTCAGCATGAAATAGAAGACGATGGTCGTGCTGGGTTCCGTTGCGGACAGGCGCCGGATGGAGATCATGGCACAGGCGGCCAGGGCGGCGGAGGTCAGAGCCAGCAGGCTGCCGACGGCCACCCGGCCACCCGCCATCGCCTCGCGCAGCAGGTTGGCATCGGGGCGCAGCATGATCAGCACCCCGGCGAAGCCCACCACAAGCGCCACCGCCCGCCGCCATCGCACCCTCTCCCCCAGGATCAGCAGGCCCAGCAGCGTTGTCCAGAGCGGGGCCGTGAAGGCAAAGGCGGCGGCATTGGCCAGCGGCAGATAGGTAATGGCCGTGAAGCCGCAGGCCATGGAGGTGACACCGATCAGGCAACGGGCCAGGTGCCCCAGGGGCCGCGCGGTGCGCAGCGAGGCAAGGCCGCCCGCGCGATGGACCAGCGGCAGGATCACGACCAGCGCGATCGATGCCCGGAAGAAGATCACCTGTGTCACGGGGTAGGAGGAGCCCAGCCATTTCACCAGCACATTCATCGTGCTGAACATCGCCACCGCCACCACCATCGTCAGGATGGCGCGGCCGACAGGGGGCAGGGTGGAAAGACGGTACATGGTTTCCGGTGCGGGCGAAGGGGACCGGCACCTTTCGTGCGTGATCCCCGCGGCGGACACCAGCCCCGGCTTTACATGGCAGACATGGCACCGGGTTGCCAGTCCGGGCAGAACCGGCAAATCACGGGCGTCAAACGAACCGGCGGCAGAACCAGCGGCTGCTGGATAATCAGGTGGCAGATGATCGGGAAGGTCAGGGGCTGGCCATGCTGACGGGGCCCCGGCACGACCGGCGCTGCGACCAGAAAGACAGCCGCTCAGCCGACAGGGATATCGTCCAGCTTCTCAAAGGCGCGGCGGGTGCGGGGGGCGACATGCGGCGTCTTCTGGCCAGCGCAATCGGGGACACCAACCAGATCGGCACTGGTCTGGGCGCCCAGGCTGACAAGCTGTTGCTTGATCTTGCACTGATAGGCGGCCGCCTTCGTGCCGCTGGCGCCATTATAGCGGGCGACGGCCCCGGCCCAGCTTCCGGTTTCCCGGCGCAGGGTCACCAGATACCGGGCGGCATAGCGGACATTGGCTTCCGGGTTCACGATCTTTTCGACCGGACGGAAGGCCTGCTTGTGATGGGTCAGCGAAAGCTGCATGCAGCCGGCATAGACGGCACCACGCAGGTTGCCCTGATTGTCACGCAGGTAGGTTGCAGCCTCCGCTTCCGTGCGGGGCGAGACCGTGCGGCCGCGGATATTCATGGCATAGGGGGAGGGAGCACCACCGGAACCGCTTTCCACCAGGGACACGGCCATCAGGATGCCCTTCGGGATGCTGAATTCCTTTTCCGCGGCCACGATATGGTCAAGGCATGCGGCCCGAGCGGGCGCGGCGAGAAAGGTCAGCGCGAATACAAAGGAGAAGGCAATGAACAGGGCGGAGTCACGGATGGAAGGGACTGCGGCGCGTCGCATGCGCATCTGCATCTCTTTCATCCTCGTTCCCCCTGTCGCGTTCCCGGCGGTGATGCCGCCGACGAAATTCCCGCTTGTGCGCGGGACCCATGCCCAGGCCACCGTTACGAAATGCGGTGACCGCTCCCTGAAGAAAACCATGACCGGCACCATGCACCGGCCGCATAGCAATTCCAGATTAGACGCATTGGGTCAACCGGGAATCATTGGATTTGCTGTATTCGCCGCATATATCCCCACGAGAAGGGCTGGTTTGTCCCATCGGTACCCCCTGGCGGCCATTCACCGGCATGATATAGCGCGATCCGCCCGGCAGCGGCCGGCCCGCGTTTTCCGGATTCGCCATGACCGACGTGATCACCCAAGCCTACGCCCATCTGGACCGTCAGGACGCTGATGGTGCGGTTGCCATCCTGCTTGCCATGGGCGGCGGGGCGGAGGCGGCGGGTTTGCTGGGCGACCTGCTGCTGGAGAAAGGCAAGCTGGAGGAGGCGTCGCAGGCCTTCCGGGGTGCCCTGGCGGAAGAGCCGGACCGGTTGCCCTGCCTGCGGGGCCTGGTGGCGGCCCTGGCCGGGCTGGGTCGGCACGGGGAGGCCATGGAGCCGTGCCGGCTGCTGCTGGACGCGCGGCCTGACGATGCGATGGGCCATCGCCACATGGCCCACCTGATGCTGGCGGCGGGTGACCGGGACGCGGCGCTGGCCCATGCGCGCGAGGCGCGGTTCCTGGCACGGCACGACCTGGAGATATTGATCGATACGGCACAGGTCATGCTGGCCGCTGACGAGGGGCTGTCCGCCGTGGAAATGCTGGACGGCGCGCTGCGGCGTGCCCACCCGGCCGATCCCGCGCTGCCGCGTGGCCGCGTCATTCTGGCCCGCCTTTGGACGCAACTGGACGAGCCGGGCAAGGCCGCCGCCGTGCTGCGCGCGGCCCTGCAGGCCGATCCGGACGATACGGGCGGTGCCGCCGCGGCGCTGGCCGAACTGGCCCACGGCCCGGCCGCGGCGACGCTGTCCGCGGCCTTCGTGCGCGCGCTGTTCGACAGTTATGCCGACCGGTTCGAGCAGGAACTGGTCGGAAAGCTTCGCTATGGCGGGCCCGGTGCGCTGCGCGACCTGCTGCTGGACCATGGGATCGGTCCCGGCGCGGGGCTGCGGCTGCTGGACGCTGGATGCGGCACGGGGCTGGCCGGGGCGGCCCTGCGCCCGGTCGCTGCGCATCTGGCCGGGTTCGACCTGTCGCCCCGTATGGTGGAAAAATCCCGCGCGCGGCAGATCTATGATGCGCTGTGGGTCGGTGATCTGGTGGCCAGCATGCTGGCGCGGCCGGCGGCGCATGATCTGGTGGTGGCGGCCGATGTGCTGGTCTATGTCGGCGACCTCAACCCCGTCATGGCGGCGGCGGCGGTGACCCTGGCCGATGGTGGCCATTTCGCCTTCACCTGCGAGCGGACGGTCGAACCGGGCTTCATCCTGCATGAGGGGCGGCGCTTCGCCCATGGGGAGGCGCATCTGCGCCGGGCCGTGGCGGATGCCGGGCTGGAATTGCGCCATCTTGCCCCCTTCAGCGCCCGCACCCAACGGGGGGAGCCGGTGCCCGGCTGGATCGCGCTGGCGGTGAAGCCCTGAACCGCAGGGGCCAGGGGCCTTTGCCGTCGGCCTTATAGTAAGTCGCGCAGCCGGTACCACATCATGCCCAGCACCAGGGCCGGCATCTTCAGCCCCGCAGGGCCGGGGAAGGGGCGGTGGGGGATACGGGCGAACACGTCCAGCCGTCCCGCCTGGCCCGCAATCGCCTCCGCGATCACCCGGCCGGCGATGGCCGTCAGCGCCACGCCGTGCCCGCTATAGCCCTGGGCGAAATAGGTGGTGGGACTGACGCGGCCCAGATGCGGCATGCGGTTCATGGTGATGGCCACATGCCCGCCCCAGCAATAGTCGATGGCGAGATCGGCCAGTTGCGGGAAATATTTCAGCATGGTCCGGCGCAGCGATTGTTTCAGCCCCGGCTGGTCGAAACCGGAATAACTGACGCCGCCGCCGAACAGGAACCGGTGGTCCGGGCTGCGGCGGTAATAGTTCAGCACGAAATTGATGTCCGCCACGGCGATACCGGAGGGGATGAGGGCCCGGGCCCGGTCGGGGTCCATCGGTTCGGTGCCGATGATGTAGGTGCCTGCCGGCATCACGCGGCTGCGGATGGGCCGGCATAGGCCGCCCAGATAGGCATTGCCGGCCAGCACCAGAAAGCGGGCCGATACGGTGCCTGTGGCCGTGAAGGCCCGCGGATTGTCGCCGGTATCGACGCGGACCACACGGCTGCGTTCATGGATGCGCACGCCCATCCCCTCCGCTGCCAGGGCCAGGCCCAGTGCATAGTTCAGCGGATGCAACTGTCCGCTGCCCTCGTCATACAGCCCGCCCAGATAGGCATCGGTGGCCACCATGGACCGGACCTCGTCGCGCTCGACCATGCGCGTCCTGTGATAGCCGAGCCCCTCCAGTTCCGCCTTGTGTTCCGCCAGCCCCGTCATGTGCCGCGGCTTCAGGGCGGCCAGCAGATAGCCCCATTTCAGGTCGCAATCGATCCGATGGCGGTCGACCAGATCGGACAGCATGGCCTTGGCCTCTTCCGACAGGTCCCAGAGATGGCGGGCATCGTCCTTGCCCACCCAGCCCTCGATCTGGTCCATCCCCTTGTTGAAGCCGGTGACGATCTGCCCGCCATTGCGCCCCGACGCACCCCAGCCGACGGTCTCCGCCTCCAGCACGATGACGGACAGCCCCTTGCCCGCCAGCTCAATGGCTGTCACCAGCCCCGTATAGCCACCGCCGACGATGCAGACATCGGCCACCGTGTCGCCGACCAGCAGGGGGCGGGCGGGTGCTGCATGGGCCGTGTCGGCATACCAGGAGGGGGCGTGGGGCATGGGGGGCCTTCTGTCTGTCATGGGTGGAATGTTCCACCTCCGCCGCCGGACGGCAAGCATGGGCGGGGATCACCCCGACCGCAGGTACCTAATCGCCGCATCCCGCTCGAACAGATAGAGCAGCGTCCGCAGTGCCGTTCCGCGCTCCGTCTCCAGTTCCGGGTCGCGTTCCACGATCAGCCGCGCATCGTCGCGGGCGACGGCCAGCAGCTCGCCATGCACCGCCAGATCGGCCAGCCGGAATTCCGGGATGCCCGATTGCTTGGTGCCCAGCATCTCGCCGGCCCCACGCAATTCCAGGTCCTTTTCGGCGATGATGAATCCATCTTCGGTATCCTTCATCACCTGCAGGCGCTGACGTGCCACCTCTCCCAAGGGCTGGTAATAGAGCAGCAGGCAGGTGCTGGCGCCCGTGCCACGGCCCACCCGCCCGCGCAACTGGTGAAGCTGGGCCAGCCCGAACCGTTCGGCATGTTCGATCACCATGATCGTGGCCTCGGGCACGTTCACCCCCACCTCGATCACGGTCGTGGCGACCAGCACGTCCAGCCGCCCTTCGGCAAAGGCGGCCATGACGGCATCCTTGTCCGTTCCCTTCATCTTGCCATGGATCAGGCCCACCCTGTCCCCCAGCCGTTCGGCCAGGGCGGCGTGCCGGTGCGTCGCGGCGGCCAGGTCCACCTGCTCGCTTTCATCCACCAGCGGGCAGACCCAATAGATGCGCTGGCCGGACGCAATGGCGCGGGACAGGCTGCCCGCCACCTCCTCCAGCCGGTCGGCATGCATGACGACGGTCTTCACGGGCTGGCGTCCCGGCGGCTTCTCGTCCAGGCGTGACACGTCCATGTCGCCATAGACGGTCAGCGTCAGGGTGCGGGGGATGGGGGTGGCCGTCATGACCAGCGTGTCGACCCCACGCCCCTTGGCCGCCAGTTGCAGGCGCTGATGCACGCCGAACTTGTGCTGCTCGTCGATGACGGCAATGGCCAGGTCGGCGAAGGTCACCTCCTCCTGGAACAGGGCGTGGGTGCCGACCAGGATGTCGATCTCCCCCGCCGCCAGCCTTTCCAGCAGGGCGGCCCGCGCCTTGCCCTTGTCGCGGCCGGTCAGTACGGCCAGCCGCACGCCCGCGGCCTCGCACAGCGGTGCCAGTGTTTCCGCATGCTGGCGTGCCAGGATCTCCGTCGGTGCCATCAGGGCGGCCTGGGCGCCCGTTTCCACGGCGTTCAGCATGCACATCAGGGCCACGATGGTCTTGCCGCTGCCCACATCGCCCTGCAACAGGCGCAGCATGCGGGACTTGGACGCCATGTCGGCATGGATCTCCGCCAGCGACCGTTCCTGTGCGCCCGTCAGGCGATAGGGGAGGGCGGCGGAGACGGCAGCGCGCAGGCGCCCGTCGCCCTGGGTCTCCCGCCCCGTCAGCTTTTTCTGCTGTGCGCGGACCAGCACCAGGGCCAACTGGTTGGCCAGCAATTCATCGAAGGCCAGGCGTTGCCGCACCGGCCCCAGCGGATTGATGTCCCCTTCATCCACCGGGTGGTGAAGGCGGGTCAGGGCCGTATGCCAGTCCGGCCAGTCGCGCCGCTTCAGCCAGGCAGCATCCTGCCATTCCGGCAGTTCGGGCGCGCGAGCCAGGGCGGCCTGGATGGCCGTGCGCAACGGCTTGGGGTTCAGGCCGCCCGTCAGCGGATATGTGGGCTCCGTCGACGAGGGCGGGGCCCCTTCCTCCGCCGGGGCGGCATGGTCGGGATGGGCGATCTGGAGATGGTTGTTATAATATTCGGCCTTGCCGGAAACGATGATCTGGCTGCCCGGGGGCAGCTTCTTTTCCAGCCAGTCGCCCTTGATGTGGAAATAGACCAGATCCATCGATCCCGTATGGTCGATGCAGCGTATGCGATAAGGGCGGTTGGGGGCCAGCGGCGGCATGTGACCGTCCACCCGCACCGTCAGCACGACGTGCCGTCCCTCCGGCGCCTCGGCGATGGCGGGCACCTGGATTCGGTCCACGATGCCCGTCGGCTTGTGCCACAGCAGGTCCACGACATGCGGGCCGGCCAGCTTCTCGGCCAGCTTGCCAAGGCGCGGACCCAGCCCAGGAAGGCTGGTCACGGGCGCGAAAAGGGGGAACAGGATGGCGGGGCGCAAGGGGCGGCTCTATCTGTCACGGGGACGATGGGACAGCGGACGGCTGACAGGCCGCCCGTCTGGTTCTATATCAAAGCCCAGCTTCAAACCGGAACCAAGATGATGATCGATCTGCCCGACGCCGACCTGGACCCCCGCCGCAAGCGCCTGATCTTCCGCAGCGACCATCGCGGTACGAAGGAGATGGACCTGCTGCTGGGCAGCTTCGCCCGCAAGCATGTCGCCGCGATGGACGACGATCTGGTGGACCGGTTCGAGGTGTTGCTGGAGATGTCCGACCCCGATCTCTACAACTGGATCACGGGACAGGAACCGACTCCGCCGGAATGGCAGGGGCCGCTGATGGAGATGCTGCGGGCTCACCGCTACCGGTAATACCGGGGTCGGGAAATCCCGCCCCCGGTATCCACGCCGAATGGCACGGCGACGGCCGTCCCCCTTTTGTTCCCATCCGCCGCGATCCCTGCTATACCCGCCGCACCATCCCGCGCCAGCAGCAAAGCCGATTGCCATGAGCCTGATCCCGACGCCCGACATCGCGCTGAACCTGGGCCATCCCCGCCGCATGCTGCTATCGGGCACGCCGGACGGGCAGGATGCACGCATCCTGGCGGCCCTGGCGCGGCGCGGCGGGGCGGCGGGCCTGCTGCATATCACCAGCGACGATGCCCGCGCCGCCCGGCTGGCCGAAGCGGTGGCCTTCTTCGATCCGTCGGTGGAGGTGGTGGGCTTTCCGGCGTGGGATTGCCTGCCTTATGACCGCGTGTCCCCCAATGGGGAGATCGTGGCGCAACGCATCGCGGCCCTGACAAGACTGCTGCGGCCTGCGGCCAGGGGCGCGTCGGCCCTGCTGGTCATCACCACGGTGAACGCCGTGGTGCAGAAGGTGCCGCCACGCCTCGCCTTCCGCAATGCCAGCTTCGGCGCCAAGGTCGGCACGCGCGTCAATGTCGCGGAATTGCAGCGCTTTCTGGCGCAGAACGGCTATGTCCGGGCGCAGACGGTGCGCGAGCCGGGGGAATTTGCCGTGCGTGGCGGCATCATCGACCTGTTTCCCCCCGGCAGCCAGGAGGCCTTGCGCCTGGACCTGTTCGGCGATGATCTGGAGGGGGTGCGCAGCTTCGACCCCATGACGCAGTTGACGGTGGAGAAGCGCGACGGCTTCCTGCTGATGCCCATGTCGGAGATATTCCTGGATGAAATGTCCATCCAGCGGTTCCGCACGGGCTATCGCGAGCATTTCGGGGCCGTCACCGATGATGATCCGCTGTACGAGGCCGTCAGTGCTGCCCGCAAGCATGCGGGCATGGAACATTGGCTGCCGCTGTTCCATAGCTCCATGGAGACCCTGTTCGACTATCTGCCCGATGCGTCGGTGACGCTTGACCCCAATGTCGAACAGGCCCGCGACGAGCGGCTGGAGCAGGTCCAGGATTTCTACCAGGCCCGCCGCACCATGGCGGAGACGGAGCGCAAATCCGGCAATCCGGTCTACAAGCCGTTGCCGCCCTCGCTGCTGTTCCTGGATGGGGATACGTTCGACCGGCATCTGGCCGTGCGCGCCGTGGCCCAACTCTCCCCCTTTGCCGCGGTGGAAGGGGAGGTGTCCAACAAGGACATGGTGGATGGCGGCGGGCGCAAGGGGCGGGATTTCGCCGATGCGCGCGTGCAGCCGGGCGTCAATGTCTATGACGTGCTGCGCGACCATATCCACGCGCTGGAGAAGGATGGCCGCAGCACGGTCATCGCGGGCTATACCACGGGGTCCCGCGACCGGCTGCTGTCGGTCCTGAAGGAACATGGTCTGACGCGCCTGCAGGCCGTGGACAGTTGGGCCGACCTGACGTCCCTGCCGCGGGGGACGACGGCGCTGATCGTGCTGCCGCTGGACCATGGCTTCACGGCACCGGGCCTGGCAATCATCACCGAACAGGACATCCTGGGCGACCGTCTGGTCCGCGCCGGATCGAAGAAGAAGCGCCGCAACGCCAATTTCATCGCCGAGGCCGCCTCGCTCAACCCCGGCGACTTCGTGGTCCATATCGATCACGGCATCGGCAAGTATGACGGGCTGGAAACGCTGGAGGTCGGCGGCGCTCCGCATGATTGCCTGCGCCTCATCTATGATGGCGGCGACAAGCTGTATGTGCCGGTGGAGAATATCGAGGTCCTGTCCCGCTATGGCAGCGAGGACGCGGGCGCCACGCTGGACAAGCTGGGCGGCGTGGGCTGGCAGTCACGCAAGGCCCGCGTCAAGCGCCGGCTGAAGGACATGGCCGACGCCCTGCTGCGCATCGCGGCGGAGCGCGCGCTGCGCCGGGCCGATGCCGTGCCCATCCCCGACGGCGCCTGGGACGAGTTCTGTGCCCGCTTCCCCTATGCCGAAACCGATGACCAGTTGCGGGCCATCGATGATGTGATCGAGGATATGGGGTCCGGCAAGCCCATGGACCGGCTGATCTGCGGCGATGTCGGTTTCGGCAAGACGGAGGTGGCGCTGCGCGCCGCCTTCCTGGCTGTCATGGCGGGGCGACAGGTGGCCGTCGTGGTGCCCACAACGCTGCTGGCCCGGCAGCATTCCCGCACCTTTGAAAGCCGTTTCGCCGGCCTGCCCGTGCGTATCGGGCAATTGTCGCGCATGGTCACGACCAGGGAATCCTCCCAGACCCGGCAGGGCGTGGCCGATGGCACGGTGGATATTGTCATCGGCACCCATGCGCTGCTGGGCAAGGGCGTGGATTTCAAGCGCCTGGGTCTGGTCATCGTGGACGAGGAACAGCATTTCGGCGTGAAGCAGAAGGAGCGGCTGAAGGAATTGCGGGCGGACGTGCATGTGCTGACCCTGTCCGCCACGCCCATCCCGCGCACCTTGCAACTGGCCTTGTCCGGTGTGCGCGAACTGTCGGTGATCGCCACGCCGCCGGTCGACCGCCTGGCCGTGCGCACCTTCGTGCTGCCCTTCGACCCGGTCGTGATCCGGGAGGCCATCCTGCGCGAACATCACCGCGGCGGGCAGAGCTTCTATGTCTGCCCGCGGGTGGAGGATCTGGGCCGGGTCCGTGCTCGGCTGGAGGAACTGGTGCCGGAGGTGAAGATCGTTTCCGCCCATGGCCAGATGGCGCCCACGGAACTGGAAGACGTGATGACGGCCTTCGATGACGGCAAGTACGATGTGCTGCTGGCCACCAACATCATCGAATCGGGCCTGGACATTCCGCGCGCCAATACCATGATCGTCCACCGGGCCGACCTGTTCGGCCTGGCCCAGCTTTACCAGATCCGTGGCCGCGTCGGCCGGTCCAAGGTCCGCGGCTATGCCTACCTGACTTATCAGCCCAAGACGGTGCTGTCGGCCACGGCGCAGCAGCGCCTGCACGTGCTGGAGACCCTGGACAGCCTGGGCGCCGGTTTCCAGCTCGCCAGCCACGACATGGATATCCGCGGCGCCGGCAACCTGTTGGGCGAGGAGCAATCCGGTCAGATCCGGGAGGTTGGCGTCGAGCTGTATCAGCAGATGCTGGAAGAGGCGGTGGAGGCGGCGCGCGGCGGATTGAGCGACGCGCAACTGGCCGAGGACGCCTGGTCGCCCCAGATCGCGCTGGGCATGCCGGTCCTGATCCCCGACAGCTATGTGCCCGACCTGGGCGTGCGGCTGACGCTGTACCGCCGCCTGTCGGACCTGACATCGAAGGACGAGATCGAAGCGTTCGGCGTGGAACTGATCGACCGGTTCGGCAAGCTGCCGCCAGAGGTCGACAATCTGCTGCGCCTGATGGAGATCAAGCGCCTATGCCGGGAAGCCGGCGTGTCGAACCTGGATGCCGGGCCGAAGGGCGCGGTCGTCACGTTCCGCAACAGCAATTTCAGGAATCCCGCCAAGCTGGTCGAATTCATTCAGAAGCAGGCCGGCACGGCCAAGCTGCGACCCGATCACAAGCTGGTGTTTCTGCGGCCCTGGGATGCGGAGGAGACCCGCATGGCCGGTGCCCGCACATTGATGCAGGCGCTGGCCCAGATGGCGGCGGGGGAGAAGGTGACGGCCGACCTGCCACCGCCGCCGCCGCCACCGCCGCCCCCGCCGCCGCCGAAGCCGCTGGTCAAGCGTCCTCCCTTCGGCGCGGCCAGACGCCGCTGGTGACCGCACGCGGTTGTCCGGACACCTTCATCCCGGATGAAGGTGGACCCGGCGGGACAAATCGGGGGCATGACAAGCGCACGACCGGTAATCCGGCCGCCGGTATCACAAATACTGGCCGAACACCTTCAGATAGGGCCGTGCTTCCTGCAGGAATTGCAGCGCCTCATAGATCAGATCGGGCAAGGTCAGGTGGCCCGGCACGCGGGCCTGCCCCAGCACGATGATCTTCTGGTTGCTGTCGGTGATGAACTTGGCCTTTTCCAGGCCCGCAGTGGCGCGCAGGATACGCGACAGGTGGACGCGCTTTTCCGGGGATTCGATGCTGAAAGGCAGATAACCCACATCGGCCCAGATCCTGAAAAGGGTCTGATCCCCCTCCGGCGTCAGGCTGACATGGAACATCAGCCCGTCCAGGAAGAAATGATGTTCCGACATTTCGGTGGGGCTGGTGACGCTGACATCGCCCGCCTCGTCCATGCGGACGGAACCACGGGCGATGGGCAAGCCCTTCTCTGCCGCGCGGGCCAGCTTGGCGACCGTCTGAAGCGCCTGAGACAAGGCTCACTCTCCCCTTGGCATAACCCGCCGGTGGCGGGTGCGTATCGACTATCCGTTATAGGTGTTGCGGCCGAATGGTCCAATGAATTTCCATCGGCAACGCGGCAAGATCGGGACGGGCGTCATCCGTCCGGAAACGCCCGTCCTTTGAAAGACTTGCCGACGATCCATGGTGCCTTATCCCGACATAACGGCCTTGCCGGACGACCTTGCCGCCGCACTTGTGCGTCTGGTGCGGCTGGTCAACCAGATGCGCATGCGCTGCCCGGACCTGGACCATGTCGCCCTGTCGGTGGAGACGGATATCGACTGGCAGGCGGCCACGATCCTGACCCGGCACATCGAACTGACCTGCCGTGATTTCAGACTGATGCTGAGCCCGTGGGACGGGCGCAACCTGATCGCCCCTGACCCGGACGGCGGGCGCCGCGCGGGGACGGACTGAGCCTGTGCCTGGTGCGCAGCCAATCGGCGGCTTCAGGTGCAAGACTTGCCCTGTCACGAATCCTCATGGGCGACACCCACCGTGATCGGGGCCCGGGGTTGTTTGCAAGCGGGTGGGGTCAGTCCGCGTCGCCACGGTCGTTGGCAATGTCGTCAGCCAGTTCGGCCGCCATTTCGGCGAACAGGTCGGCATCGGCGGCCAGGCCGTTGGCCTCGCAGATGCGCATGAAGACGCGGTAGCCATGCAGGATGGCGACATCGTAGGCGGCCTGGTCGCCTTCCTCGCTGTACCGGTCCTTGATCCCCTGTTCCTCCAGGGTGCCGAGAACATCGATCTCGGCGGCCTTCAGAACGGCATCCATCGCCTGCTTATGGAGTGTGGACATGGTCCGGATTCCCATCTTAGGCGCGCCGGCGGGTGGCCGGCGCGGGTTTGGGCGCCGTCATAGCAGGGAACGGCCCCGATGCAAGTGTCCCATCGACAGGGAATACCCCGCATGCGCCAAAAGTAAGGCGCCGTCGGCGGATCAGTTGCGCAGGTTGATGGCCATGGGCTTGCGGGTCTTGCGATTGACCTCGACCTCATATTCCAGGAACTGCCCCTCCTTCAGGGTGGGCAGGCCGATATACTGGACGGCCGAGATATGGACGAACACGTCCGGTCCGCCATCCTCAGGCGTGATGAAGCCATAGCCCTTGGCGCTGTTGAACCATTTGACGGTGCCGGTCGGCATGGGCGTCGCTCCGCGCGCTCGAAAAGGGGAATTGAAGGCCGGCACCATGACGGCAATCGCCAGCCATTGCAAGGCTGCCTGTGCGGCCGTTCATGCCGCGCCGGCGGCACCGTCGCCATCGGTGTCGAGCGGGTCGGGGGCGTTGGGGTCCCCCGCCGCTGTCTCCCGTCCCAGATGCGGCAGGCCGATGGCACGCAGCCCGCCGATAAGCCCGCGCTGCACGATCACCCCACGCTGTTCCATATAGGATAGCAGCCGGCGTGCCCGTCCGGGGGAGCGGCTGCCGCAGGCGCGTGCCACCTCCGCATCGGACGGGCAGGGCGCCTGGGCCAGTGCTGCCCGTGCCAGCAGCAGGAACACCCCCTGCATGTCCTCCGGCAGGGATTTGGCGGCCTTCTCCGCCTCCGTCCAGTCCGGGTCGTCGGCCCCTTCCGCATCCACCCCGGCCCGGATCACCGATAGCCGTCGGCGGAAGGCCGGCATGTCCAGCGTTTCCCCCCGCAGCCGGTGGATGCGGCAGCGGACCAGGAAATCCTGATACAGAACGGCATCGGTGCGGAACGCGGCATCAGGATCGGCCAGGACCTGCCTCAGCACCTCGTCCAGCTTGCCGTCATTCTCCGCAGCTTCGAACAGCGAGGGTTCGGGATTCAGTGCTGCGGTGGCCGCCATCTCTGCCTGGCGTTGGCCGGCCAGGCGCAGGGCGGTGTTGATGTCGGGTGGCGGCGCGGGTGGGGCCTTGCGCACGGGCGGCGGCGGGGCGGCCAGTTCGTCTGCCGACGGGGTCAGGATCAGGTCGCGGGCATCGGCCGGCGGCTGGTCGGGCAGGGGCATCAGCTTCGGGCTGCCGCCACGGCCCGACGTTTCCACCTCGCCGATGCGGATGGGCAGGGGGCGGCGCGACACGGCCGGGCCCAGGGCCACGAAATGCCCGCGCTGCAGGTCGCGGAACATCTCCGCCTGACGGCGCTCCATGCCCAGCAGGTCCGACGCGCGCGCCATGTCGATATCCAGGAAGGTGCGGCCCATCAGGAAATTGCTGGCCTCCGCCGCCACGTTCTTGGCCAGCTTGGCCAGGCGCTGGGTGGCGATGATGCCGGCCAGCCCGCGCTTGCGGCCCCGGCACATCAGGTTGGTCATGGCCCCCAGGCTGGCCTTGCGCGCCTCGTCGGAGACCTCGCCGGCTGCCGCAGGCGCGAATAGCTGTGCTTCATCCACCACGACCAGCATCGGATACCAATAATCGCGCTCGGCATCGAACAGACCGCCCAGGAAGGCGGCGGCCAGGCGCATCTGGCCTTCGATATCGGCGCCGTCCAGGGCCAGCACGACGGAGACGCGATGCTGGCGCACGCGGGCCGCCACCTTCTGCAGGCTGGATTCGGTATGCTGGGCCGCATCGACGACGACATGGCCGAACTTCTCGGCCAGCGTCACGAAATCCCCCTCTGGATCGATGATGCATTGCTGCACCCAGGGAGCGGACTGTTCCAGCAGCCGGCGCAGCAGGTGCGATTTACCGGAACCGGAATTGCCCTGCACCAGCAGGCGGGTGGCCAGCAATTCCTCCAGGTCCATCGTGGCGGTGCGCCCCTCCGCCGTCAAACCCATGTCGATGCCGACCTGCATCCCGAACCGACCCCGCTGCATTTTCCCCGTCAAGCGGCTCTATAGCGCATGTCGGCGGATCGTGGGAACCCATCGGCGGTGTGGGGCAGGGTCGCCGCCGCCGACGGTGGGGGAGCAGGGCCCGTGGGGGCTGGAACCTCAAGGGCTGTCCACGGGCTCCACATCCACGGCCACCAGCACACCATGGCTGCCGCCACCCAGGATCACGCCGCGCAGCGGGCAGACATCGTCGTAATCGCGTCCCCAGGCCAGGGTCAGATGATCGGTGTCGCACTGCCGGCCGTTGGTGGGGTCAAGATCGATCCAGCCCTCATCCGGCCCGCACCAGACCTGCACCCAGGCGTGGGAGGCGTCGGCCCCCCGCAGCTTCTCCTTGCCCGGCGGGGGCAGCGTGCGCAGATAGCCGGAAACATAGCGGGCCGGCAGGCCCAGCGCCCGCAAGGTTCCGATCATCAGATGCGCGAAATCCTGGCAGACGCCGCGGCGCCGGGTCAGAACCTCGCTGATCGGGGTGCTGACCGTGGTGGCCGTGGGATCGAAGCTGAAATCGGCATGGATGCGGCGCGTCAATTCCAGGGCCCCGATGCCCACCGGCCTGCCGGTGGGAAAGAACCCGGCTGCGAACAGGCAAAGGGCAGCGTCGGCCATGGGGACGCGCGCCGACGGCCGCACGAACTCCACCGTGTCGCCCCGGCCGGCCGCCAGGGCCGCGATCTCCTCCCAGGGCGGTGTCGTCTCGGCCGGGAAGGGCGGTGGCGGTTCCACCGTCACCTCCATCTCCGCCGTCACGGCCAGTTCGCGATGGGGGGTATGCAGGGCGGCATAGGTGACGGGATTGCCGAACCAGTCTTCCCGTTCCGTCAGTACGGCGGGCCATGGCACGATGGTCAGCCGGGTGTCATGGCAGGTCTGGCGCGGGTGGCGGCGCGGCTTCAGATGGGCCAGCATCTGCGCGCTGGTCACCGTATCGCTGTAGGCATAGCGTGTCACATGTGTGCAGCGGTAGCGCGTTGCCGGCTTGGGCGCCGGCTTTGGCTCGCCATCCGTCGGCAGCGCCACCGGGACCTGTTCACGTCGTGCGGGCAAAGACATGGCTGAAATAGGCCTGGCTCAACAGGTTGGAGATTTCCGGCAGCAGACGGCCCAGCCGTTCCGCCAACGCCGCCAGCGCGGTCGGGTCGCGGGCCGGCTGGGGATCGGCGACAAGGCCGGCGGCGGCGTCCAGCAGGTCGAAGGCCTGCCGTGACGGGCTGGTGGCCGGCGTCTCGCCCTCGACCACCGGCAATTTCTCCAATTGCCGCTGCACCGTCTTGATCTGGAAGGCCAGGGAACGCGGATGTTCCTTGTCGGCCAGCAGCAGCGACAGCACCTGTTCGCGCCGGATGCCGACCGGATGGCGCTCCCGGTAGGCGGTGGCGGCGGCGGCCAGTTCCAGAAGGACCGACAGGGCGGCCACCGGCGCGCTGGTTCCGGCCCCAAGCCCGCAGCCATGGAAGGCGCCGACGATGCCGATGGCGCGTTCCAGGCGGCGCCCCAGCACCAGAAAGCGCCAGGCAGGCCCGCGGGACATGCCATCCAGTTCCAGCCCGATCAACGAGGCCAGAAGCCGCGATATCTTGTCCAGATGCAGATGCATGGCTGCCGGGTCGGCCTTCACGGGCCGGGCCGACACTTCGTCCAGCACGGTCAATACACGGCTGAACTCGCCCGGCAACCGGTCACGCACCCCCGATGCGGCACGGCGCAGCCGGTCCATGGTGGCCCGCAGGCCGCCGGGATTGCCGCGGTCGGCCACGATCTCCAGCGCCTGACGCATGCCGCGCACGGCATCGGCCTGGGGCAGGCCGGAAATTTCCGCCGGGATCATGCCGGTGAAACCCATCAGCCGCAGCAGCGGCAGCAATTCCTCCTCCGCGCCCGGGTGGGCGTCGTCGGACAGGCGGCGGGCCGCGGCCCGCAGGATGCGCACGGCATTGTCGGCCCGCTCCGCATAGCGGCCGACCCAGAACAGATGGTCGGCGGCGCGCGACGGCAGGTCGCCCGTGCGGGGGCCGGTGTCGCCCGTGCCATCGGGCATCAGGGGACTGGCCCCGCGCCGGCGTTGTGGATTGGTGCCCGCCGCACCGGTGATCCAGACATCCTTGGCGCCCGCCCCCGTCTGCAGGGAGACCGACGCGAAACGGTCATCCGCGCTGATGCGTGCCAGCCCGCCCGGCATGACCATCCAGTCGCCATCCGGCGTGGCGCAGGCGAATGCGCGCAGCACCAGCGGCCGGGCCAGCTTCCGCCCGTCCCGCCAGACGGGGGCGGTGGAGGGGGTGACCGGTTCCTGCGCCACCCAATCCTGCGGGCGGCGGCGGATATTGGCCGCCAGTTCGGCGCGGCCGGCATGGTCCAGTTCCGGCCCGAAGGTCGGCCGGTGGCCCAGCGTGGAATAGGCGGGGCGGAAAACCAGCCGGTCCAGGCCGGCCACCATTTCCGCCCGTTGCCGTGCATCCCCGCCCCAATAGGTGGGGACATCGGCCAGCAACGGCTCCTCTCCCAGCAGGTGGCGGGAAAGCTCGCCCATCCATGGCGTCAGCGCCACGCTGTCCGTGACGCCGCTGCCCAATCCGTTGCACACCACGACATTGCCGGCACGCACGGCCTCCAGCAGGCCGGCAACGCCCAGGATGCTGTCGGAGCGCAGTTCCAGCGGATCACAGAAATCATCATCCACGCGGCGGAGGATGACGTCGATCCGTTCCAGCCCGCCCAGCGTTTTCAGATAGACGGCCTGGTCGCGCACGGTCAGGTCCGCCCCTTCCACCAGGGTCAGACCCAGGTGGCGGGCCAGGAACGCATGCTCGAAATAGGCCTCGTTCAGGGGGCCGGGGGTCAGCAGCACGAGGCGCGGGCAGCCATCGGGACCGGACTGGCGCGGGGCCAGGGCCACCAGCGTCTGGCGCAATTGTTCGAAGAAGGGCGACAGCCGTTCCACGTTGCAGGCCCGGAACGATTGCGCCAGCGTCTGGCTCAGCACCACACGGTTTTCCAGTGTGTATCCCGTGCCCGTCGGGGCCTGGGTGCGGCTGGACAGGACGCGCCAGACGCCGTCGCGGTCGCGCACCATGTCGGTTGCCAGCAGCGTCAGACGCGATCCCGTGGGCAGCGTCAGGCCGTGGCATGCTCGCAGGAAGCCCGGATCGCCCAACACCAGGCCCGCCGGCAGAACCCCGTCGCGCAGCAGGCGCTGTGGTCCGTAGAAATCGACCAGCACCCGGTCGAGCAGGCGCGCACGCTGCTGCACCCCCCGGGCGATCATCAGCCATTCCGACTGCGGCAGAAGCAGGGGGATGGGGTCCAGCGGCCAGGGTCGCTCCACCCCCTGCGGGTCGGCATAGGCATGGTAGGTCACGCCGTTCTGGAACAGCAGGCGGCGGCCGGCATCCCAGCGCTCCTCCATGGAGGCGCTGTCGCTGGCCCCGGACGAGATGAAGGACTGCCAGTGCGCGCGCACCTGACCGTCGCCCGTGACCATCTCGTCCCAGGGTTCCGCAGATAAGCCCGCGCTGCCGCGGGGAGGATCAGCCAAGGCGTAGGTCAAGGGTCAACGGAAACTCTGGATTGCGGATCTCGACCGGTGCCGCCATCGGCCCCGGCGTGTGCCCGAACGGGAAGAACCGAGCCAGCCGCCGCCCCTCCGCCTCGTTGGCATTGACCGGGAAGGTGGTGAAGTTCCGCCCGCCCGGATGTGCCACGTGGTAGGTGCAGCCGCCGATCGAGCGACCCGTCCAGCTATCCACGATATCGAAGATCAGCGGCGTATGCACGGGGATCGTTGGGTGCAAACAGTTAGGTGGCTGCCAGGCGCGGTACCGGACACCGGCCACGAACTCGCCCTCCGTACCCGTCGCATGCAGTGGCACCCTGCGGCCATTGCAGGTGACGATGAACCGGTCGTCGCTGGCACCGGACAGTTTCACCTGCACCCGTTCCAGGCTGCTGTCCACGAAACGCACGGTGCCGCCGCCGCCCGGCTCCTCGCCCAGTACATGCCAGGGCTCCAGAGCCGTGCGCAGTTCAAGCACCAGGCCGCGCTGGCTGACATGGCCCAGGGTGGGGAACCGGAAATTGATGTGCGGCTTGAACCATTCCTCATTGAAGGCATAGCCGGCCGCCCGCAGGTCGCCGACCACATCCTGGATGTCCTGGGCGACGAAATGCGGCAGCATGAAGCGCTCATGCAGCCGGGTGCCCCAGCGCACCAGCCGGGCCCGATAGGGCTGTTTCCAGAACCAGGCGATCAGGGAGCGCAGCAGCAATTGCTGCACCAGGCTCATCTGTGCATGCGGCGGCATTTCAAAGCTGCGCAGTTCCAGCAGCCCCAGCCGGCCCGTGGAACTGTCGGGACTGTACAGCTTGTCGATGCAGAACTCGCTGCGGTGGGTGTTGCCCTGCACGTCGACCAGCAGATGCCGCAGCGCGCGGTCCACCAGCCAGGGCGGGCAGTCGGCCCCCGCCTCGTCCAGGACCTTGAAGGCGATTTCAAGCTCGTAAAGGCTGTCGTGCCGCGCCTCGTCCACGCGCGGATGCTGGCTGGTGGGGCCGATGAAGGTGCCGGAGAACAGGAACGACAGCGCCGGATGGTTCTGCCAGTAGGTCAGCAGCGAGCGCAGCACGTCCGGCCGGCGCAGGAACGGGCTGTCCCCCGGTGTCGGCCCGCCGACGACGACGTGGTTGCCGCCGCCCGTGCCCACATGCCGTCCGTCCAGGGCGAATTTCTCCGTGGCCAGCCGGCTCTGACGGGCGTCCTCATACAGTTCGGTCGTGTTGCGGACCAGGTCATCCCAGCTTGCGGCCGGGTGGATATTCACCTCGATCACGCCGGGGTCCGGGGTGACCGCGATGCTGTCCAGGCGCGGGTCCTTGGGCGGGCCGTAGCCTTCCAGTACCACCGGCATGTCCAGCTCGACGCAGGCCGCCTCGATCGCGGCCACCAGTGCCAGCCAATCCTCCAGGTAAGAGGTGGGGGGCATGAAGACATAAAGCCGGCCGTTCCGCGGCTCCACGCACAGGGCCGTGCGGACGATCCACCAGGCCGACTGTCCCTTTTCGGGCACGGCCTCCCGCACGTCGGCCATCCGTCGGCGGTTCTCCACCGGCTCCGTGCGTCCCTTGTTCTCCGCCAGTTGCTGCGACAGTTCCTCATAGGCGGGCAGCGGTGTGCGCGGATCGAACGGGTCCTGCTCGTAGTGATAGGGATATTGCGCCGGTGCCACCCAGGGCAGGGAGCCCAGGGGCAGGCGGTAACCCACCGGACTGTCGCCGGGGGCCAGCAACAGACGGTCGGCCCGCGTCGTCCAGGCCGATGACAGCCAGACCGGCCCCGTCGCCTCGTGCCGGCGGTTCAGCGGCAGGGCAAAGCCGATGGGCTGGTCCAGCCCCCGCTCGAACACCCTGGCCAGCCGCGCCCGTTCCTCCTCGCTGTCGAGCTTCGAATCGAAGGGGTCGACATTGATGGGCAGCTTGCGTTCCTTCTGGATATAGTGCCAGGGGTCCTCATATGTCGCGCGGGCATAGTCGCCGGAAATACCCAGCTTTTCCGCCAGGGTGCGGATGAAATTCTCGGCGTGCCCGGCGGTGAATCCATAGTCGCGGCGCTCGTCGGCCTGGTATTCCTCATGCGTCCACAGCGCGTCGCCATCCTTGCGCCAGTAAAGCTGGAGCGCCCAGCGCGGCAGGCTTTCACCGGGATACCATTTGCCCTGGCCGAAATGCAGCAGGCCGCCGGGCGCAAAGCGCCGCTTCAGCCGGCGGATCAGGTCGCCCGACAGCAGGCGCTTGGTGGGCCCCAATGCCGCCGTATTCCATTCCGCGCCGTCCATGTCATCGATGGAGATGAAGGTCGGTTCGCCCCCCATGGTCAGGCGGATATCCCCGTCCACGATCTCCCGGTCCACCTGCCGGCCCAGCGCATCGATGGCGGCCCATTGTTCGGGCCAATAGGGCTTGGTGGTGCGTGGCTGCTCGCGGATGCGGGTCACGGCCATATGATGCTCGAACGACACCTCGCATTCGTCCAGCGCCCCCGATACGGGGGCGGCACTGAACGGATCGGGCGTGCAGGCGACGGGGATGTGGCCTTCGCCCGCGAACAGGCCCGATGTCGGGTCCAGTCCGATCCAGCCGGCACCCGGCAGGTACACCTCGCACCAGGCGTGCAGGTCGGTGAAGTCCGCCTCCGGCCCCTCCGGCCCTTCCAGGGGCTTCTGGTCGGCGACAAGCTGGATCAGGTAGCCGGAGGCGAAGCGAGCCGCCAGGCCCAGATTGCGCAGGATCTGCACCAGCAGCCAGGCGCTGTCGCGGCAGGAGCCGGTGCGCTTCTCCAGCGTCTCCTCCGGCGTCTGCACGCCGGGTTCCAGCCGGATGACATAGCCGATCATCTCCTGCAGCCGGGCGTTCAGCCCCACCAGGAAACCCACGGTGGCCTGTTCCGACCGGTCGACCGCGTCCAGCAGTTCCCGCAGGTGCGGGCCCACCGGCTCTGTCTCCAGAAAGGGTTTCAGGTCCTTGGCCAGCAGCGGATCATAGTCGAAGGGCACCCGTTCCGCCGCCGGCTCCAGAAAGAAGTCGAACGGATTGATGGCCGCCAGGTCGGCCACCAGATCGACTTCCAGCGTGAATTCGGTCGTCTTTTCCGGAAAGACGAAACGGGCCAGCCAGTTGGATTGCGGGTCCTGCTGCCAGTTGAGGAATTGTTTCTTGGGCGTGACCTTCAGCGAATAGGAGAGGATGGGCGTGCGGCAGTGCGGCGCGGGGCGCAGGCGCACGACCTGCGGGCCCAGCAAAACCGGCCGGTCGTAGCGGTAGACTGTCTTGTGGTTCAACGCGACGTGAATGCCCATTCGCCCCAGACCCCCGCATTATTCGCCGGCTGGTTGCCGGTCCGGACGACGGTATCATCAAACCGGAAGGGGGTTAAGCTGCGTTGCAGCATTTTATCATCGAGGGCGGATGACCGGCTGCCCGCCGCTCCGGACCCGGTTCCGGTTGGTTTCCTGCGCAAGATTGTTGGGAATTCACCGCAAATTATGCTTTCGATGCTGTAAATGCGTGGAAAGCGTTGAGTTGGCTTGGTATCATTCCGGATCGACAGCGATGCCGGATTTCCTTGGGTCTTGGCGCAGGGTCTTGACGCGCATCGGCGGGCCTGTCGGTTTTGGGGGTGGTGAGCATGACGTCGTTGGAGACCGATGGCGGCGGGTCGGAGACCGATCTGCCGCGCAAGAAGTTGAGCGGCAAGAAGATCGTCCTGTTCATCGTGCTGCCCGTCGTCCTGGTCATCGCCGGGGCCGCTGCCGCTTTCTTCACCGGTGCGCTGGACGGCCTGCTGGGCAAAAAGGCGGAGGGCGAGCATGCGGAGGAAGCGCCGGCCGAACCTGAACTGCCCCCCTATAAGGGTCCGCCGCTCTACAAGGACATGCCCGATATCCTGATCAACCTGAATACGGGTGAAAGGCGGGCCACGCTGTTGAAGCTGGGGATCACGTTCGAGGTGGCGCGGCCGGAGGATATGGTGCCGCTGGACCAGGCGATGCCCCGCATCACGGATGCCTTCCAGGTTTACTTGCGTGAACTGCGCGTCGATGATCTGCGGGGGTCCGCCGGCATCTACCGGCTGCGGGAGGAACTGCTGATGCGGGTCAATGCGGCGGCCGCGCCTGTCAAGGTCAAGGATGTGTTGGTCAAGGAATTCCTGATCCAGCAGTGATGCGAAAGGGTGCGTTCCATGGCCGGGCCTGAGGAACTGAGCGAAGAAGAAAGGATGGCCGCCGAATGGGCGGCCATGGCCGATGAAGGGGCCGGCGACGCCTTTGGCGACATGGGCGGCGGCGGCGGTGCCACGCGCGTCCTGAACCAGGATGAAATCGACAGTCTGCTGGGTTTCGACAAGGACGGGGCGGGCGACGGCGACAATACCGGCGTCATGGCGCTGGTCAATTCTGCGCTGGTCAATTACGAGCGCCTGCCCATGCTGGAGGTGGTGTTCGACCGCCTCGTGCGCATGATGTCGACCAGCCTGCGCAACTTCACCTCCGACAATGTCGAAGTCAGCCTGGACCAGATCAGTTCCGTGCGGTTCGGCGACTATCTGAACTCCATCCCTCTGCCCGCCATGCTGGCCGTGTTCAAGGCGGAGGAATGGGACAATTACGGCCTGATGGTGATCAATTCGGCGCTGATCTACTCCATCGTGGACGTGCTGCTGGGCGGGCGCCGCGGCACCGCCGCCATGCGTATCGAAGGCCGGCCCTATACTACCATCGAGCGCAATCTGGTGGAACGCATGGTGCATGTGGTCCTGTCGGACCTTTCGGCGGCCTTCGATCCGCTGTCGCCCGTCACCTTCCGTTTCGATCGGCTGGAAACCAATCCGCGTTTCGCCACCATCGCGCGCCAGGCGAACGCCGCCGTGCTGGTCAAGCTGCGCATCGACATGGAAGACCGGGGCGGGCGCCTGGAACTGCTGATCCCCTATGCCACGCTGGAACCCGTGCGCGAACTGCTGCTGCAGATGTTCATGGGTGAGAAGTTCGGCCGCGACAGCATCTGGGAAACCCATCTGGCGTCCGAACTCTGGCAGACCGACGTGCATCTTTCCGCCGTGCTGGACGAGATCGTGCTGCCATTGCAGGAAGTCATGTCCTGGCGGGTGGGCAGCCGCGTGCTGCTGAACGTCGCACCCGACGAGACGATCGAACTGCGCTGCGGTGATGTGCCCATGTTCCTGGGCCGGATGGGCCGCAAGGGCGGGAATATCGCCGTGCGTATCGACAAGGAAGCCCCCAAGCCGGAGTCGCAGCCATGATCGCCTCCATCCTCTCGCTGTTGCTGGACGTGGCCATCGTCGGCCTGCTGGTGGCGACCATCATCTACGCCCTGCGGCTCAACCGGCAGCTTTCCGCCGTCAAGGAAAGCCGGGCGGAACTGGAGGAACTGGTTAAGGGCTTTGCCGAGGCGACGGCCCAGGCGGACAGTTCGGTGAAGGGCATGCGCCGCACGGCGCAGGAATTGGGAGAGGCGCTGGCCGCCCTGATCACCCGTGCCCAGACCCTGAAGGAGGAGATGGAGCTGATCGTGCAGGCGGCCGACGGCCTTGCCAACCGGCTGGAAGCGGCCTCGGGCAAGGCGCGGGCGGCCGTCATGCCATCCGCACCACCCCCGCCGCTGACGGCCGCGCCGTTGCCGCGCCCGTCGGCCCCTGCCGCTGCGGCTGCCGTGCGCGCTGCGACATCGGCGCCGCCTCCGCAGGCCCCGTCGCCGGGCGGACCTGAACCCCGCTCCCGGGCGGAGAAGGAACTGCTTCAGGCGCTGGAGAATCTGCGCCCATGACCGACCTTCCCGTTTCCCGGCAGCCCAAGCCCGCACCTGCGGCCAAGCCCCCGCAGAAGAATGCCGCCACGCCGTCCGGCGGCAAGCCGGCGGCGGCCAAGGCCAAGCCCGTGCGGCCCGGCGCGCCCGTCCGTGCCGCAGGCAAGGGGCGTGTTCCGCCGGGCAAGGGGCGCGCTGCGCGTCGGGCACTGGTCCGTCCCGGCCTTTTGCCGGCCACCATCTTTGTTGCCATGCTGGTCCTGGGCTTCAAGGTGGGGGACATCTGGCTGACCCTGACCACGGGGCGGGGCCTGTCGCTGATCTCCCCCTCCATCGCGGAGGAGACGGGGCCGCAGGGTCTGCCCGAGTTGCCGCCCGCGCCCGCGTTGACGCCGCCACCGACCCAGGTGGCACAGGCCGGCGATCCCCCGGCCACCCAATCCCCGCCGGCACAGCCGCCTGCTTCGGCCGAGCCTGCGGCCAGCCCGCCCGCCACGCATCAACCCGATGTGGGACCGGCCCCGTCCGGCGCACCGGGTCAGAGCTTCACCCCCACGGAACTGGAATTGCTCCAGCGCCTGCAGGAACGCCGGGAGCAGTTGGACACGCGCGCGCGCGAACTGGACCAGCGGGAAGCCATGCTGGCGGCGGCCGAACAGCGATTCGATCAGAAGATCGGTGAATTGCAGGGCCTGAAGCAGGAAATCCAGGGCTTGCTGACTCAGGTCAACAGTGAACAGCAGGCCCAACTGGACAGTCTGGTGAAGATTTACGAGACGATGAAGCCCGTGGATGCCGCGAAAATCTTCAACAGCCTGGAAAATGACGTGCTGATCAATGTGATCAGCCGCATGAAGGAGGCGAAGGTTGCGCCCGTCCTGGCGGCGATGGAACAGAAGCGGGCCCAGGAAGTGACGATTTTGCTGGCAGCGCGGAAGACGCTGCCCACCGTGCCCGATTAATTGTATGAAGGCGGCCGGGCGCTGTCCGTTCGCTCTGCCGGCTTTGCCCGGTTCCTTGGTCCTTAGCGCTTGAAGGTGTCTCCCGATGCTCCGCACTGCCGCTGCCGATCCGGTTCTCCAGGGCCGTCTGGACAATGCCCGCGCGGAGGCGCGTCAGCCCCTTTCGCGTGAGGAGGTGACGACCATTGTCGCATCCGTCCTGTCCTCCATGGGGGGAGACCTGGGCCAGCATCACCTGCATGTCTATGCGGAACTGGAAGGGTTGGCCCGGTTCATCAATACCGCCAAGAAGGAGATCGCCAGCATCCAGCCGGCCGATATCCATTCAGAACATATTCCCCTGGCGACCGATGAACTGGACGCCGTGGTCGGCGCCACGGAGGATGCGACCAACCGCATCATGGATGCCTGCGACCAGATGATGGCGCTGGCCGGTGACGTGCCGGCCGAAGTGTCAAACAAGCTGATGGACATCACGACCGGCATTTACGAGGCATGCAATTTCCAGGACATCACGGGACAGCGCATCACGAAGGTCGTGCGTGCTCTGAAGCATATCGAGCAGAAGGTGGAAGCCCTGCTGATCGCCATGGGGGAGGAGGTGCAGCGCCGTCACCCCGACGCCGCCCCGGCCGCCGCATCCGGTTCCGCCGATTCCGACCTGTTGAACGGCCCGTCCATGCCCGGTACGGGTATCGATCAGGCCTTTATCGACTCGCTGTTCGATTGAGGATGAATGCCCGGCCCGCTCCCATCCGACCGATCCGATCCTGACATCGCGGTTCCCGTGCGGTTCGCCGCGCCCGGCGATGGCCAGGGCGGCGGCGGGCAGGGGGGGCAGCTTTTGTATCTGGGCCTGTTCATCCTGCTGCTGGCCTTCTTCATCCTGCTGAACAGTGTTTCGCATTTCCATGATGAGAAGGTGGGCGCTGTCATCCGCAGCGTGGATGACGCCTTTTCCAGCCAGGCGCTGCTGACCGGGGCGCCCGGAGACCGGCAGCAGTCGCTGCGCGAGGCGGCGCGCGCGGTGCGGGACCTGGGAGACCTGATCCGGGCCGAACTGCCCCTGGCCAAGGTGGAGGCCGGGCAGGAGGCGGGGACCCTGTTCATCGCCTTGCCGGCCGCGGCCCTGTTCTCCGGTGACGGGCAATCGATCAGGCCTGATCAGCAGGGGTTGATGGACCGCATCGCGCGCGTGCTGGAACCGCGCGGATCGGGTGTGGCGGTGCGGGCGGAGATATTGTTCGCCGCACCCGATGATGCCGACACGGGCCCCCTTGTCGCGCGGGCCGGTTCGCTGGCCCGGGCCCTGACGGCGTTGGGGGCCGATGCCCCATCCCTGTCGGTCGGGCTGGAGAAGGGACAAAGGGCGGGCGGCATGCGGCTGCTATTCACGATCCACGGGTCGGGGGGCCAGTGATGCGCGACCGCCGTTCCCCGGCCCTGTTCAGTTTCGCGGCACCTGACACGGTGGCCGGACGTGCCTGGCTGGTGACCTTCACCGATCTGATCTGCCTGCTGCTGACCTTTTTCGTCATGCTTTACGCCATGTCCGAGCCTGATCCGGCCCGTTACCAGGCGCTGGCCGCGGGCGTGCCGGGGGCCACGCCGGCGCAGGAGGGCGAGGAGAGGCCGGAGGCCGCCTTTTCCGCCGCCAGCCTGGATCGTGGCAAGGCCATCGACCTGGGTTATCTGGGCCGCGTGTTCGAAAGCCAGATGGCGGGCAATCCCGAGCTGGCCGATGTGCGCATCGACCGTATCGACGGCTCGCTGGTCCTGTCCATGCCGGCTGACCTGCTGTTCGCGCCCGGCGATGCCACCCTGTCGGCGCGCGGCCGGCAGGCCATGTTCGTCATGGGGGGGGTGGCAGCCAATATCGGCAATGCCGTCGATGTCGTCGGTCATGCCGATGCACTGCCGGCCGGCAGCCGTTGGCCCAGCAACTGGGAATTGTCGCTGGCGCGTGCCCAATCGGTGGCCGAGGCGCTGCGGGCCGCCGGCTATCTGCGGGATATCACGGTGCGCGGTCATGGCGATGGACGGTCGGGCGGGCGTGTGTCGCCACAGGCCAGGCGCGTCGATCTGGTCGTCCGTGAACATGGGGTGACGCCATGATGGCCGGGCGTCTTCGATTGCGGCGGGCATTGGTGTTGGGCGTGGCTCTGGGCGCGCTGCTGGCAGCACCACCGTCCGCGGCGCAGCAATCCATCCCGGCGCCGGCTGAGAACCCGCCGGCCCCGGCCGCCGCGCCCGCGCTGCGGGTGCCTGTGCGCAGCGGTGTGCATCCGACCTACAGCCGGCTTGTCTTCGACTGGCCCCGGTCCACGCCCTATAGTGTGGAACAGAATGGTACGGCGGTTTCGATCCGCTTTCCCGTGCCGGCAGAATTGGATCTGGCAGCGGTCGCACGGGCGCGGCCCAGCCGTATCGCCGGGTTGTCGCAGACGGCCGGTGACGGCGCGGTGACCCTGCGCTTCGACATTCCTGCCGGGGCCGGCCTCAAGGACAGCCGGGTGGGCAACCGCATCGTTGTCGATGTGCTGGACAGGCCGCCACCCGGCGCCATCGCCCGGCCGACCAATCCCGCCGCGGCGACGACGGCTCCGGCATCCGCCGCCCCTGCCGCTGCTACCACTGCCGCCGCCCCTCCGGCGGCCGACCCGCGTGGCGTGCGCGAAGGGGCACCGCTGTACGAAATGCGCGGCCGGCCGGCCCCCGGTGCCATCACCCCGCCGGCGCAGCAGGCGGCCACGGGTGCTCCCACGGCCCTTGTGCCGCCGCCAGCACAAACCGCAGCACCCGGACCAGCGGCATCCTCCGGCCCCGGGGCATCACCATCCGGCACCGCGGCATCGGCCCCGTCGGCCGCCGCGGCGACACCCGTTACGCCGGCGCCGCTGGCTTCACCCGTGCCGGCGCCGGCACCGGTGGTCGAGCCGGCAGCAACAGCGGTGGAAGCGGCGGCGGCCCCGGTGGTCCTGGTCTTTGATCCCAAGGTGGCGCGGTCCGCTGCCGTCTTTGAACGTGCGGGCTTCCTGCATGTGCTGTTCGACGGGGAAATTCCCGACGGTGCGGTGCCGGCCCCCCCGCCGGAACTGCCGGTCAGTATCGACCGGCTGGACGTGCCGGACGGTGCGGGGTTCAGATTTCCGATGCCGGCGCTGATGCAGGCCTCAGTGCAGCGGGATGGAACGGCATGGCGGCTGCTATTGTCCCGTACAAACGGCCAGCCCCCCTCGGCGGTGCCCGACGGTCCCGATGACCATATTCTGACGCCTGAACCGGACCTGGATTTCGCGCTGGGCTCCCGGCTGGTGGTAGCGGCCCCGGACGCGGGAACGGTGCTGGCCTTCCATGATCCTGTGGTTGGTGACATGCTGAAGGTGGTGCCGCTGCCGCAGCCGGGATCGCATATGCCGGTTCCGCTGCGCTATGCGGAGGTACAGTTCCTGCCCACGCTGCAGGGCATCGTCGTCCGCCCGCTGGATGATCGTCTGCTGGTCCAGCCCGTGCGCGAGGGGGTGGAGGTTTCCGTTCCCGGTGGGCTGACCCTGTCGCCCGCGGCCGACGTGCAGGTCGCCGTTCCACCCCCGCCGCCCGCGGCGGAGGAGGAGAGGCTGTTCGATTTTCAGCGCTGGGGACAGGTCCCCTTGCGTGACTTCACCCGTGCGCGACAGGAACGCTGGGACCGGCTGGCTGCCATGCCAGAGGCGGAACGCACGCGCGGGCGGTTGGACATTGCACGCTTCTATCTGGCCAACGGGCTGGGCTATGAGGCGCTGGGGATGCTGTCGCGGGTGCAGGAATTGCAGCCCGATGTCGACCGCCGGCCGGAATTTCTGGCCGTGCGCGGTATCGGCCGCGCCTTGACGGGCGATTACGCAGGCGCACAGGCCGATCTTTCCAACCGGCAATTGTCTGCGGAACCCGACGCGGCCCTGTGGCGGGCCGCCGCCCTGGCCGGTCAGCAGGATTTCGACGGGGCCAACACTCTGTTCACCCAGAACAGGGAGTTGCTGGACCGCTATCCGGAGCCGTTTTACACCGGCCTCGCCCTGTCCGCCACGGACGCGGCGTTGAAGGCCGGGCACCCCGACCAAGCCGCATCGATCATGGACCGTGTCGCCAAGCGGGGTGGGGAAACAGGGCCTCAGGCCGCGGCGGTGCAGTATTTCCGTGGCGCCGTGTTCCGGGCCCTGGGCGATAATGAGAAGGCTTTGCCCTATTTCGCCAGTGCGCAGGAAGGGCGCGACCGGCTCTATGCCATGCGTGGCAAGCGCGATTATATCGACACCGCGCTGGACCTGGGCCGGATGGAGCCCAAGGAGGCCGCCCGGCAGATGGAGACATTGCGCTTCGCCTGGCGTGGTGACGCCCTGGAATTGTCCAATCTGCGCCGGATCGGCGAGGTGCATGCGCTGGCCGGGAATTATCCCCAGGCCTTCGATACGATGCGGCAGACCATCTCGCAGTTCCCCAATACCAGGGACGCAGGAGAGATCGCATCCGACCTGACGCGGACCTTCACGAATCTGTTCGCCAATGACGGCGCGGCCAGCATGTCGGCCGTGGAGGCTCTTGCGCTCTATGAACAATATCGGGAACTGACCCCGCCTGGTCCGGATGGCGACAGGATCATCCGCCGTCTGGCCGAACGGCTGGTGGAGATCGATCTGCTGGACCGGGCGGCCCAGTTGCTGGACCATCAGGTGCAGTATCGGCTGACGGGAACCGAAAAGGCCCAGGTCGGGGCGCGGCTGGCCGGTATCCGCCTGCTGGATGGCAAGCCCGATGACGCCATCGCCGCCCTGGACAAGAGTTTGGTGGACGGGCTGCCCCCTGAACTGGTGGAGGAGCGCAAGCTTCTGCGTGCCCGCGCCCTGTCGCAGACGGGCAAGGGGGCGGACGCCGTGCAGTTGCTGGCGACAGACCAGTCGCACAATGCCAATCTGCTTCGCGTCGATATCGCGATGCGTGACCGCCAATGGCCGGCCGCGGCGGCGGCTCTGGGTGATCTGATCGGCCCGCCGCCGGCCGCGGGCGCGGCGCTGGAACCACAGACGGCCGGGCTGGTGATCAACCATGCCATCGCGCTGTCGCTGGCACAGGACAATGCCGGGCTGGAGACGTTGCGCCGTGATTTCGGCCCTGCTATGGAAAATTCCAGGGATGCCAACACATTCCGCCTGCTGACCCGGCCGGAGGAAGCGGCGGGGCTGGCCGATGCCGCCACCATCCGCTCACGCATTACGGAAATCGACCTGTTCCGCAATTTCCTGGACAATTACCGCACGGCCCGGCAGGAAGCGGCCGCGCCGCCCCCCGCCGCGGCCCCGGCCACCCCGGCGCAGCCCCCATCCTGATACCGTCCGGCGACGGCGCCGACAGGGCGGGATGGACATTGCGCAGCCCGTCCCCCATCTGAAATAAGGGAACGGAACGGGATCGCCATGGCCATGGGAACGGATAGGGTGGCAGGTTTGTTTGAAGCACAGGCGCCCAGGCCCCTGGCAGACCGATTGCGTCCGCAAAGCCTGGACCAGATGGTCGGCCAGGACCATCTGCTGCGGCCCGATGGCCCTATCGGGAGGATGATCGGGTCCCGGCGGCTGGTCTCCATGATCCTGTGGGGCCCGCCCGGCTGCGGCAAGACGACGCTGGCGCGCCTGCTGGCCCAGACGACCGACCTGCATTTCGAACCCCTTTCGGCAATCTTCAGCGGTGTTGCCGATCTGCGGCGGGTGTTCGAGGCGGCCAGGACCCGGCGGCAGGGCGGGCAGGGCACCCTGCTGTTCATCGACGAGATTTACCGGTTCAACCGGGCGCAGCAGGACGGGTTCCTGCCTTATGTGGAGGATGGGACCGTAACCCTGGTCGGGGCGACAACGGAAAATCCCAGTTTTGAATTGAACGCCGCCCTGCTGTCGCGGGCGCAGGTCTTCGTGCTGAACCGGCTGGACGATGCGGCCCTGGAATTGCTGCTGGCGCGTGCGGAGGCGGAGGAGGGGCGGCCCCTGCCGCTCGACCCCGACGCCCGGGCCGCCGTCAAGGCACTGGCGGACGGTGACGGCCGCTATTGCCTTAACCTGTGCGAGGAGTTGTTCGCCCTGCCGGAAGGCACGATGCTGGACAATAACGGTCTGGCCGCCGCCGTGCAGCGGCGCATGCCGCTATACGACAAGGCGCAGGAAGGCCATTACAACCTCATTTCTGCCCTGCACAAGTCGCTGCGCGGATCGGACACGGATGCCGCCCTTTACTGGTATGCCCGCATGCTGGCTGGGGGAGAGGATCCGCGATACATCGCCCGGCGGCTGACGCGGTTCGCGGTGGAGGATATCGGCATGGCCGATCCTGCCGCCCTGACCCAGGCAACCGCCGCCTGGGAAGCCTATGAGCGTCTTGGCAGCCCCGAAGGGGAACTGGCCATCGCACAACTGGTGATCTATCTGGGCACGGCGCCGAAATCAAACGCGGCCTACACGGCGTATAAGGAGGCTGCGCGCGCCGCCAAGGAAACGGGCAGCCTGTCGCCGCCCAAGCACATTCTGAATGCGCCGACCAAACTGATGAAGCAGTTGGGCTATGGCCACGGCTACAATTACGATCACGACACGCCCGAGGGGTTCAGCGGGCAGAACTATTTTCCCGAGGGGATGGACCGCCGGCCTTTCTACCGCCCTGTGGAACGCGGTTTCGAGCGGGAGGTGCGCAAACGGCTGGATTATTGGGCCCGCCTGCGGCGTGATACCAGCTCCCGGTGAGTGCAACTCACCGGGAGCTGGTACGGCGGCGACCGCCGACGCGCCGCACGTGCGGCGTAGCCAAGCAACTGTTTTCATGCGGCGTAAGTTCTCTGATCGCGGATGATGGCATTGGCGAGGACGACGATCTTTCGCATGATGGCAACGAGGGCAACCTTTGGCTTCTTTCCAGCGGCGATGAGTTTTTTATAGAAGGCGGCCAAGGGTGGATTTCGCCGACTGGCGACGACGGCAGCCATGTAAAGGACGGTTCGGACAACGGGCCTTCCACCGTAGATGCTGCGCGGGCCATCGCGTTTGCCGCTCTGGTTATCCATCGGGGCAACGCCGGCCAGGGCGGCGACCTGATGTCGTGTCAGTGTGCCCAACTCCGGCATATGGGCCAGCAGGGTGGCCGCCAGCACCGGCCCGACAGCAGGAATGGACTGGAGCAGGTTGTCGTTGACCTTCAAGGTTTTGGATGCCGCGATCTGCTCGGCAATGCGCTTGTCGAGGCGCAGGATCAGCAGGGCGATGGCATCCAGGCGCCGCTTGGCCAAGCGGCGCAGTTCCGGATCCGCCAGGGTCTGGGCCTGGTTCCTGACCATGGTCTGCTCGTCGAGCAACTGGCGCCGGTAGGTGGCCAGTTCCGCCAGGACCTCCCGTTCCGGATCGGGTTGGTAGGCGGCTCCGGGGATCGCCTGGGCATAGGCGGCGATCATCCGGGCATCCAGCCGGTCATTCTTGGCCCAGCGTCCATGCGCCCTGGCAAAATGCCGGACCTTGCGAGGATCGACGAGGCGGACGGGAATGCCGGCTTTCGATAAAGCCTCCATGACCGGCCGCTCATAGCCACCACTGGCTTCCAGGACGACCTGCACGGCGCGCTTGCCACACCGTCGCCGAAGGAGACTGTAACCAGCCTCGGCATTCTCGACTTGGAAAGCCTCTCCTGTCTCGGCATCCAACCCGTCCAGACGGGCCTTGCTGACGTCCAGGGCGATGATAGAGTCCTGTTGTGCCATCTTCATACTCCCTGCCTTGCACGTACGGGGCTGCAACCCCAAGCAACTGTTCGGGTCAATGAAGGGGCCGACCGGAGAACCATGCTTGGCTACGGTGTATGATCTACCTTTCCACGGAGCGGTCTTCCGGACGGATCGCCGGCCGGGGCATGCCCCGGCCGGCGATCACACATCTTACTGACATTTCGAAAACACAAGCCAACGGATGTGGGCGCCGGCGATTGAGGCCGGTGATCGGTTGCGATCACCGGGACTGGGTATGAGAAGGGTAACGGCTGAAGCCTTGGGGGTGATCCGGCGGGCATTCTGAATAGGGACGGTCTGAATAGCGAAAGGGCCGGACACCCCGACGGTATCCGGCCCTCCCGTTCCACCCGGTTTCCCGATGATGGAGAATTAGTTGCCTTCCGGCGGCGGGGTCGTGGTGTCCGGCGCGGGCTCGGACGGCACGGTCTCACCCTCAACCGGGGCTTCGGCCGGCACATCGGCCGGGGCTTCCTCGGTCATGGGGGCGGCTTCTTCCGGAACCGGAGCGGGCGCGGGGGTCGGCTCAACGACCGGCGCCTCGGCGGGGGCTGCCGGTGCCGCCTCCTTCGACTTGTCCTGGCCACAGGCGGCCAGGCCCATAACCATCAGGCCAGAAAGAACCAGGGGAAGCACGCGCATTTTTCGCTCCTTCGCTTTTATGTGACCGGTACGCGAGGGCCCATCCCCCCGTTACCGGGTACGCTTCAACATACGCACCTTGAAGCGTTAAGGGTTTGTTGACAACAACGTCGATGGATTTTTTTACCGCCGTTGATCATTTAACCGGCAACCTGCCCTCAACGCGGTCAAATCGATTGCCATCATGGGGTCGAAATGTGGCAATCCCGTGCCCTTGTGAAGGAGTTTCAAGGGCTTGGATCAGTCGAACCCTTGAGCTGCAGCCGTTGGCAGGCAAGGTCCAGCGCCGTGCGGAGTTGCTGGGCCGAATAGGGTTTCTGCACGAATCCAAGCGGCTTGGCCTGTGCCACCCGCTCCATCGTCTGTTCATCGGCATAGGCGGACAGAAAGATGCTGCGCACGCCTTGTTCCAGCCACAGGCGCCGCGCGACCTGCACGCCATCATTGGCCCCGCGCAGGCGGATATCCATCAGTGCCAGATGTGGTTCTTCCAGGGCTGTAATGGACAGGGCTTCCAGCTCCGATGCTGCAATACCGACGACGTAGTACCCTAATTCCGTCAATGTCAGGCGCACGCCCAACGCTACAAGTGCATCATCCTCCACAATGAGGACACGGACAGGAGAATCGGATAACGGGATCATCGGTATCTTGAATCCTCACAGCTTCCTTCCCCAGTGGCAGGATGCCATCAAGAGTATGTGCTTATTGAAGGGGATACCGGATTGTCCCCTCCTTAGCAACTCATCCAACCGGCTGTTGCAGCCTTAGGCCGAAAGGTCGGGGATTAGGCAATGGCATTTTTCGAAATGTACAACGCAGGAGGGATGTGAAAAATTCTATTTGACGCACGATAAATGGGTAATAATTTTATTCGACGACGCCGGTTTGAAGCCAAATTGCTGGCGCGCTTGAAATTCCACGCTGGGCGTGCCAAAGGCGCCCACGGGGTCCAGTAATGGCCGTTAAGCCAGAGGGAGTAGCCTGATGTTGCGTCGTTCCTTCCTGTCCCTTGTTGCCGGCATTGCGCTGGCCGGTGCCGCCCTGTTGCCGTCGGGCACGGTCATGGCGGCCGATCCCGGCACCGTGACGCTGGACTGGGCCTATTACAATCCCGTCTCGCTGATCCTGAAGGACAAGGGCTGGGTGGAAGAGGAATTTGGCCGCGACGGCATCCGGGTGCGCTGGGTGCAGAGCCAGGGGTCCAACAAGGCCATCGAATTCCTGAACGCCAAGGGTGTGGATTTTGGCTCCACCGCTGGTGCCGCTGCCCTGCTGGCCCGCATCAATGGCGGGCCGATCAAGTCGATCTACGTCTATTCCAAGCCGGAATGGACCGCCCTGGTCGCCCGCAAGGACAGCCCCATCACCAAGGTCGAAGACCTGAAGGGCAAGCGGGTGGCGGTGACGCGCGGCACCGACCCCTATATCTTCCTGTTGCGGGCCCTGGCCGATCATGGCCTGACGGAGCGGGATATCCGTACCGTCCTGCTCCAGCATGCCGATGGCCGTCTGGCGCTGGAACAGGGGGCGGTGGACGCCTGGGCCGGCCTGGACCCGATGATGGCCCAGACCGAACTGCTGGAAGGGTCGCGCCTGTTCTACCGTGCGCCGGATCTCAATACCTGGGGTGTGCTGAATGTGCGGGAGGATTTCGCCGCCGCGCATCCGCAGATCGTCGCCCGCGTGCTGAAGCTTTATGAGAAGGCGCGGGCCCATGCCCTGGCCAATCCGGCGGAACTGGCCGCCACGCTGGCCAAGGCCGCCAGCCTGACGCCGGAGGTGGCCGGCCGCCAGTTGGAACGCACCGACCTGTCGCACAGTGCCATTGGTGCCACGCAGCATGATACGATCCTGAAGGCAGGACTGGCCTTGCAGGAAGCCGGCATCATCGCCGCCGACGTGGGTGTGAAGGCCGTCACCGACGCCCTGATCGATCCGTCCTTCAGCGCCAGCCTGACGGCGCCGTGACGGCGGCGGCGATAACGGGGTCGAAGGAAGTATGGGATGAGTGATGCGGGACAGGGAGGCGGCCGGATGCCGGACGCCTCCCGGTGGGACCGGTTCGGCGGGGCCGTCCTGGGACTTGAGGTGCCGGTCGGCCTTCTGGCGGCATGGGAAGGGGCGGCGCATCTGGGCTGGATATCGGCCAAGCTGCTGCCGGCCCCGTCCACCGTGCTGGTGGCCGTGGCGGATCTGGCGGCCAGCGGCGACCTGTGGATGCATGTCTGGGCCACTTTGTGGCGGGTGCTGGTCGGCTTCGGGCTGGGTGTGGCGGCGGGTACGGCCATGGGAGCCCTGACGGGCTATTCCACCCTGGCCCGCCGGCTTCTGGACCCGATGCTGCAGGCCTTGCGCAATATCCCTTCGATTGCCTGGGTGCCGCTATTCATCCTGTGGTTCGGCATTTTCGAGACATCGAAGGTGCTGCTGATCGCCGTCGGCGTCTTCTTCCCCGTCTATCTCAACCTGGCCAGCGCCATCCACGAGGTGGACCGCAAGCTGGTGGAGGTGGCGCGGGCCTATCGCTTCTCGCCGCTGGAACTGGTCTGGCGGGTGCTGTTGCCGGCCAGCCTGCCGACCTATGTCATTGGCCTGCGGTCGGGCCTGGGGCTGGGCTGGATGTTCGTGGTGGCGGCAGAGTTCATGGGGGCCAGCGAGGGCCTGGGCTATCTGCTGATCGACGGGCAGATGACGGGGCGCACGCCCGTCATCCTGGGCGCCATCGTGCTGTTCGCTGTCCTGGGCAAGCTGACTGATCTGGCACTGGCCCGCGCCACGGCGCCGCTGGTCGCCTGGCAGGATGGTTTCAAGTCGAAGCGCTGAGCGAAGGGAACCCGTCATGCTGCGCCTGACCAATGTCGAAAAGCGCTATGCCAACGGCTATGTCGCCATCCGGGGCATCGGCCTTTCCGTTGAACGCGGGGAAATCCTGGCCATCGTGGGCGGGTCGGGGTGCGGCAAGAGCACGCTGCTGCGCCTTGTCGCCGGGCTGGACAATGTCAGCAACGGCCAGGTCGAACTGGACGGCACGCCCGTGACGGGACCAAGGCCGGAAATCGGGGTGGTCTTCCAGGAACCGCGTCTCATGCCCTGGCTGGACATTTCGGCCAATGTCGCCTTCGGGCTGAAGGGGCTTTCCAGGGCCGAACGGGCGTCGCGGGTGGGCGAGGTGCTGGCCCGCGTCAACCTGTCGGCCTTCGCCCGGGCGCTGCCGCGGCAATTGTCGGGCGGCATGGCCCAGCGTGTGGCCATCGCCCGCGCGCTGGTGACGCGGCCGGAGGTCTTGCTGCTGGACGAGCCGTTCAGTGCGCTGGACGCCCTGATCCGCATGGAATTGCAGGACCATCTGCTGGATGTCTGGGACGCCTATGCCGAGGATGAGCGGCCGACCCTGATCCTGGTCACCCATGATATCGAGGAGGCGCTGGCCCTGGCCGATCGCGTGGTCGTGCTGGGCGGCACGCCGGGGCGCATCCATGGCGACTATCATGTCGGCCTGCCCCGCCGGGGCCGGCGCGAACATGACAGTTTTCCGGGCTGGCGGGCCCGGCTGCTGCAGGAGTTGCGCAATGCGCGCCACCCCGGCACGGTGCAGCCCGATTACGCCATCTGACGACGCCTGAAGCCAAACGAAGCCAAACGAGGAACGATTCATGAATGCCGATGATCTGCGCAGCCTGCAGGCCCCGCTGAAGCAGCGTTACAAGGACGAGGCGACCGCCGCCATCGTCACGCTGAAGGCCGCGGGCGAACTGGACAGCGAGAATGTCGTCTGCAAGGTCGATACGGGCCGTGCGCTGGTGGAGGCGGGCCTGCACCCCGCCACCGGCGGACCGGGCAGCTTCGCCTGTTCCGGCGACATGCTGCTGGAGGCCCTGGTCGCCTGCGCCGGCGTGACGCTGAAGGCCGTGGCCACGGCGCTGGGCCTGAATGTTGCCGGCGGCACGGTCCGGGCCGAGGGCGACCTTGATTTCCGGGGCACACTGGGTGTTGCCAAGGATGCGCCCGTCGGGTTCAAGGATATCCGCCTGTCCTTCGACCTGCAGGGCGACCTGACGGATGAACAGCGGGCCACGCTGCTGAAGCTGACGGAACGCTATTGCGTCATCTATCAGACGCTGAAGAACCCGCCGTCCTTCCAGGTCGACCTGACCAGCGCTGCCTGACCGGCGATCCCGCTTTCCGGGGACCAGGCCCGGCGGATGCCGGGCCTGGTGATTGTGAGTGGATCACTGCCCCGGAATGGGGGCGTACTTGCCGTTGGACCAGCGGTAGACGACATAGTCGGTGACCTTGCGATCGCCCTTATCATCGAAGGAGAGCGGACCGATCACGGTGGTATATTCACCATCCCGCATGGCGGCGGCCACCTTTTCGGCATCCACCGACTTGGCCTTCACGGCACCCGCGGCCCAGACCTGGACGGCGGCATAGGTGTAAAGCGTATAGGCTTCCGGTTCGAACCCGCCATCGCGGAAGCGCTTCACAACGTCGGCTGCTTCGGGCTTGTCGCGGTATTCATTGCCGAAGGTCACCAGCGTGCCTTCACCCGACGGGCCGGCGATGTTCCAGAATTCCTGGTTGACGATACCGTCCCCCGACATGAACACGGCCTTCAGGCCGGCATCGGCCATCTGACGCACCAGCAGGCCGGCCTCCGTATGCAGCCCGCCGAAATAGACGATGTCGATGCCGGCATCCTTCATCTTGGTGACCAGGGCCGACATGTCGCGGTCGCCGACATTGACGGCATCGAACATCGCCTCGTTCTTGCCGCCCTTGCGCAGGGCGGCGCGAGTTGCTTCCGCCAGGCCACGGCCATAGGTGGTCTGGTCGTGGATGACGGCCACCTTGCCGTCCTTGTGATGCTTCAGAAGCCAGGCGGCGGCCACATCGCCCTGCTGATCGTCCCGGCCGCAGGTGCGGAATACGGTATCCAGCCCCTGTTCGGTGAGCTGCGGGTTCGTGGAAGCCGGGCTGATCATCACGATCCCTTCGTCCGCATAGACGCGGGCCGACGGGATGGAGACGGCGGAATTGAAATTACCGAATGCGGCCACGCCGCCCTGCGTGGCCAGGCGGTTGGCGATGGCCACCCCCTGGCTGGGGTTGGAGGCATCGTCCAGGTTGACCAGCACCAGCTTCTCACCCAGCACGCCGCCCCTGGCATTGATGTCGTTCACGGCCATTTCGGCGCCGCGCCGCATCTGTTCCCCGAATACGGCATTGGGCCCCGTCAGCGGGGCCGCCAGACCGACCACCGTATCGGCCAGCGCGGGCAGGCCCGTCAGCATGGTGGCGGCCATCAGGACGGCGGGCAGGGTTTTCTTGAGGTTCATTGTCGCCAATCTCCCGTGGGGGTGTGGAACGTGAGCGTGAAGCTATCATGCGGACCCCTCCCGTCAAATCCGTACATGGGTCGGGACTGCGTCCGGCGTGGTCTGGACTGCGTCCGGCGTGGTCTGTCGTTCTTCTCATGGCATGTCGATTGGTGCTTGATGCGCCCGCCGCGATTTGCTATCCACCGCCAACCGCCGGGGGCTTCCAGCCTGAAGCGGTGTTCCGGCATGTGTTTTGCGGCCGTGGCGGAATTGGTAGACGCGCAGCGTTGAGGTCGCTGTGGGGCAACCCGTGAAAGTTCGAGTTTTTTCGGCCGCACCATGCTGAACGATGAAAAAAGGGCGATGCCGGCCGGCATCGCCCTTTTCATTTTGGCCCGTGCCATGCCCTTCTCCCTGTCGCAGCCGTCCGGCTTTCCAGAACAAGTGTCCGTCTTTTCAGCATTCCGATCACTGCAACGCAGCCTAGCGCCCTTATCGCCGGGACCCTGGCGGCAAGCTGTCTGCTATGGCTGGACAGGGCGGGGCGGACGGGCCTAACTAGGCCCCAACAAAGACCCCTCGGATGCTGGGAGCTATTCAGGAAATGACCGACGCCTTCCGCGACGCGGCACTCGATTACCACCGTCTGCCGACGCCCGGCAAAATCGCCGTCACCCCGACCAAGCCCCTGGCCACACAGCGTGACCTGGCGCTCGCCTATTCCCCGGGTGTCGCGCATGCCTGCGAGGCGATCGTCGAGGATGAGGCGAACGCCGCCAAATATACTAGCCGCGGCAATCTGGTCGCTGTCATTACCAACGGCACCGCCGTGCTGGGCCTGGGCGATATCGGCCCGCTGGCGTCCAAGCCGGTGATGGAGGGCAAGGGCGTCCTGTTCAAGAAGTTTGCCGGCATCGATGTGTTCGATATCGAGATCAACGAGAAGGACCCGGAAAAGCTCGTCGATGTCATTGCGGCGCTGGAGCCGACCTTCGGGGGGATCAACCTGGAGGATATCAAGGCGCCGGAATGCTTCTATGTCGAAAAGACGCTGCGCGAGCGCATGAAGATCCCGGTCTTCCATGATGACCAGCACGGTACCGCCATCATCGTGGCGGCCGCCATCACCAATGCGCTGAAGCTGACGGGCCGTGACTTCGCCACCGTCAAGCTGGTCTGCTCCGGCGCCGGTGCCGCAGCGCTGGCCTGCTTGGACCTGCTGGTCGATATGGGCCTGCCGGTGGAGAATATCTGGGTCAACGACATCAAGGGTGTGGTCTATCAGGGCCGCACCGAGCTGATGGACCCGCGCAAGGAACGCTATGCCAAGGCCACGAATGCCCGGGTTCTGGATGATATCATCGGCGATGCCGACATCTTCCTGGGCCTGTCGGCACCCCGCGTGCTGACCCAGGACATGGTGAAGAAGATGGGGCCGCACCCCATCGTCATGGCGCTGGCCAATCCGACGCCTGAGATCATGCCGGACGAGGTGAAGGCCGTGCGCCCCGATGCCATCGTCGGCACGGGGCGGTCGGACTTTCCCAATCAGGTCAACAACGTCCTGTGCTTCCCCTTCATCTTCCGCGGCGCGCTGGATGTCGGGGCCACCACCATCAACGAGGCGATGAAGATCGCTGCCGTCAACGCCATCGCCCGGCTGGCCCAGGCAGAGGTGCATGACGTGGTGGCCATGGCCTATGGCGAGGCGCCGCCCAGCTTCGGGCCGGAATACCTGATCCCGCGCCCCTTCGATCCGCGCCTGATCCTGGAAATCGCGCCCGCCGTGGCGAAGGCCGCCATGGATAGCGGCGTGGCCACCCGTCCCATCCAGGATTTCGACGCCTATCGCGAGCAACTGGGCCAGTTCGTCTTCCGCTCCGGCCTGCTGATGAAGCCCGTCTTCGCCAAGGCCAAGGCGGACCCGCGCCGCGTCGCCTATGCCGAGGGGGAAGAGGAGCGCGTGCTGCGCGCCGCCCAGCAGGTGCTGGAGGATGGCATCGCCCAGCCCATCCTGATTGGCCGCCGCGAGGTCGTGGCCCGGCGTATCGAGAAGCTGGGCCTGCGCCTGCGCCTGGACGAGAATGTCCGCCTGATCGATCCGCAGAACGACCCGGCCTATAATGACTATTGGCAGACCTATCACCGGATCATGCAGCGCGGTGGCGTTTCACCGGACCGGGCGCGTCAGGTGGTGCGCACCAACCCCACCGTGATCGGCGCCCTGATGGTGGAAAAGGGGGAGGCCGATGCCGTGATCTGCGGCACGGTCGGCCTTTACGACTGGCACCTGAAGCATGTGAACGACGTGGTGGGGAAGAAGCGCGGCGCGCGCGTGATGGCGGCTCTCTCCGTGCTGATCCTGAACCGTGGCACCTTCTTCCTGACCGACACCTATGTGAATGCCAGCCCCACGGCCGCCGATCTGGCGGAGATCACTGACCTGGCCGCGGAAGAGGTGCGGCGTTTCGGCCTGGCGCCGAAAGTGGCGCTGCTGTCGCATTCCAGCTTTGGCAGCCACAACGACCCCTCTGCCATCAAGATGCGGGAGGCCCTTCAGGCCATTGCCGCACGCTGCCCCGACCTGGAGGTGGAAGGGGAGATGCATGCCGATGCCGCCATCAGCCCGGTGATCCGCACCCGTATCTTCCCCAACAGCCGTCTGCACGGGTCGGCCAACCTGCTGGTGATGCCCGACCGCGACAGCGCCAATGTCTCCTTCAACCTGCTGAAGGTGCTGGGCGACGGGCTGGCTGTCGGGCCGGTGCTGCTGGGGGCGGCCAAGCCGGCCCACATCCTGACCCCGTCGGTCACGGTGCGCGGCATCGTGAACATGTCGGCGCTGGCGGTCATCGACGCGCAGATGCACAATCCGGCCACCTGACGGTATCAAAGCGGGACGGCTGCGGCCGTCGCCCGCCCTGTGGGGGATATATGGAAGTACCGGTGAGACGCCTGCTGCATGTCGGTTGCGGGTTGAAACGGCGGGACGGAACGACCAGGGGCTTCGCGGGGGCGGGTTGGACGGAAACCCGGCTGGATGTCGCTTCGGATGTCCGGCCCGATATTGTCGGCAGCATCACAGACATGTCGATGATCCCGTCCGGATCGTTCGATGGCGTCTATTCCAGCCATGTCCTGGAGCATCTTTTTGCACACGACGTCATCACTGCGCTGCAGGAATGCCGTCGCGTGCTGTCACCCCGGGGTGTGATGGTCCTGACCTGTCCGGATATGCAGGCCGCCGCGAAAGAGATTGCCGAGGGCAGGTTGCTGGAGCCGATGTATCAGAGCGAGGCCGGCCCCGTCGCTGCCATCGACATGGTGTTCGGCCTGCGCTGGGCCATCAAGGATGGCCATGTCCACATGGCGCATCGCAGCGGCTTCACGCTCCCGGTGCTGGGCGGCCTGTTGTCGGGTGTGGGTTTCGGGCAGGTGATGGTTACCAGTCGCGGGCATCCCTTCTACGACCTTTGGGCTGTCGCGGCGAACTGGCAAGCGACGGAAGATGAGATGAGGGAACTGGCCGGCGCGCATTTCCCCGTCTGAGGGCGGGTGCCGGACCTGGACGGAAGGGGGGCCCTTGTCGATGGCAGGCGGCATGGATCAGAAGGACCAGGGATCGATCGAGGAACTGCTGGAGGCTGGCGATCTGTCCGCCGCCGCCGGCATGCTGGCCGACCTGCACCCGTCCGATGTCGCCGACCTGCTTGAACAGGCGGACGAGGATCGGCGCGAACTGCTGATCGCGCTGCTGCGCCCGCAATTCGATGCAGAGGTGCTGGCCTATCTGCCCGTCGATCTGCGTGACGAGGTGATCGAGCGGCTGGAGCCCAAGGCCCTGGCCGCGGCCGTCGCGGAACTGGATACCGACGACGCCGTCGACGTGATCCAGGATCTGGACGAGGATGCCCAGCAGGCCATCCTCGCCAACCTGCCGCCCGAGGCCCGCGCCCTGGTGGAAGAGGGGTTGACCTACCCTGAATATTCCGCCGGCCGCCTGATGGGCCGCACCCTGGTGTCGGTGCCGGAATTCTGGACGGTGGGCGGGCTGCTGGACTATCTGCGCGCCGCCGCGACGACCGATGACAGCGACCTGCCGGCCGAATTCTACGACATCTTCATCGTTGATCCAATGCACAGGGTGGTCGGCAGCGTGCCCCTGTCGCGCGTGCTGCGCGCCCGGCGCGGGGTGAAGCTGAACGAGATCCTGCACAAGGATATACGCCGTATTCCCGTTACCATGGACCAGGAGGAGGTGGCCCGCCTGTTCCGCAATTACGGGCTTGTGTCGGCGCCTGTCGTGGACGCAGCACAGCGACTGGTCGGGGTCATTACGGTCGATGACGTGGTCGACGTGATCGAGGAGGAGGCGGAAGCCGACATGCTGGCCATGGGCGGCGTGGGCGGCGACGACCTCTACCGGGCCGCCGCCTCCACGGCGCTTTCACGTTTTCGCTGGCTGGCGGTCAATGTCCTGACGGCACTGATCGCAGCCGTCGTCATCGAGCAGTTCGCCGGCACGATCGAAAAGGTGGTGGCGCTGGCCGTGCTGATGCCCATCGTGGCCAGCATGGGCGGCAATGCCGGCACCCAGGCGCTGACGGTTGCGGTGCGTGCGCTGGCGACCAAGGAACTGACCAAGGCGAATGCCGCCCGCGTCATCGGCAAGGAGGGGCTGGTCGGGCTGTTCAATGGCCTGGCCCTGGCGGTCATCATGGGTGTCATCGCCTATCTTTGGTTCAACAGCCCGCTGATCGGCGGCGTGATCGCGGCCGCCATGGTCATCAATCTGGTGTGCGCCGGCCTGTGCGGTGCCCTGATCCCGTTCGTTTTGGACCGGATGAAGATCGACCCTGCCGTGGCGTCGGGTGTTTTCCTGACCACGGTCACCGATGTCGTCGGTTTCCTGGCCTTCCTGGGCCTTGCCACCTTCGTGCTACTATAAAATGCGAAAGGCCCGGCGGATGTCCGCCGGGCCCCTTTTTACCGCCGGGATCATGTCGCCGACAGGCATCAGCCTTCCTGCAGGCGCTTCATCCAGCCTTCCATCCATTTGATGTCATAATCGCCGTTGATGAAGTCCGGCTCGGCGATGATGCGCTGATGCAGCGGGATGGAGGTGTCGACGCCGGTGATGACGAACTCCTCCAGCGCGCGACGCAGGCGCATCAGGCACTCGTTGCGGGTGTTGCCGTGAACGATCAGCTTGGCGATCATGCTGTCGTAATGCGGCGGGATGCGATAGCCGTCATAAAGCGCGCTGTCGACCCGCACGCCCAGCCCACCCGGTGCGTGGTACTGCTTCACCTGTCCGGGGGAGGGCAGGAAGGTTTCCGGATGTTCCGCATTGATGCGGCATTCGATGGAATGACCGTGGAAGCGGATATCCTGCTGCGTATAGCCCAGCGGCGCGCCAGTGGCGACACGGATCTGCTCGCGGACCAGATCGACGCCCGTGATCATTTCCGTGATCGTGTGCTCGATCTGCAGGCGGGTGTTCATCTCGATGAAATAGAACTGCCCGTCCTCGTACAGGAATTCCATCGTGCCGACGCCGCGATAGCCAAGCAGCTTGGCCGTGCGGGCGGCAAGGCTGCCGACCTTTTCCCGCTCTTCCGCATTCAGTGCGGGGGACGGGGCCTCCTCCACCACTTTCTGATGGCGGCGCTGGATGGAACAGTCGCGCTCGCCGAAATGCACCACGTTGCCATGGTGGTCGCCCAGCAACTGCACCTCGATATGGCGCGGATTGGCGAGGTACTTTTCAAGGTAGACCTCGTCATTGCCGAAGGCGGCCCGGGCCTCGCCACGGGCAAGCTGGTAGGCTTCCCGCAGTTCCTCCTTGCTGAAGGCGACCTTCATTCCCTTGCCGCCGCCGCCGGCCGCGGCCTTGATCAGCACGGGGTACTGGATCTTGTCCGCCACGGCGGCCGCCGTTTCGAAACTGTCCACCGGGCCGTCCGAACCGGGCACGCAGGGCAGGCCACGGGCGATCACGGTCTTCTTGGCCGATACCTTGTCGCCCATGACACGGATATGCTCCGGCGTGGGGCCGATCCAGGCAAAGCCATGCTCGATCACCATGTCGGCGAACTGGGCGTTCTCGGCCATGAAGCCGATGCCGGGATGGATGGCATCGGCACCCGTGATGCTGGCCGCCGACAGGATCGCCGGGATGTTGAGGTAGCTTTCCTTGGCCGAAGGCGGGCCGATGCACACGCTTTCGTCGGCAAGACGCACATGCATGGCATCGGCATCGGCCGTGGAATGCACGGCGACGGTCTTGATGCCCATCTCGCGGCAGGCGCGGTGGATGCGAAGCGCGATCTCGCCGCGATTGGCGATCAAGACCTTGTCGAACAGGCCGTCCTGGGGATACGCCGTCATGGCCTGGTCACTCGATGATCAGCAGGGGCTGGCCGAATTCGACCGGCTGCGCGTCGGCGACCAGAAGCTCCGTCACGGTGCCGCCCTTGGGCGCCTTGATCGGGTTCATGACCTTCATGGCTTCGATGATCAGCACGGTCTGGCCGGCTTTCACTGTATCGCCGGCCTTCACGAAGGGGGCCGCACCGGGCTCGGACGCGAGATAGGCAGTGCCGACCATCGGGGATTTCAGCGTACCGGGATGCTGGGCCGGCGCCACGACGGCAACCGGTGCCACTGCCACCGCGGCCGGTGCGGGCATGGGGGCCGCAGCATAAGCGGCCGGGTTGAAGCCCACCGGGGCGGGCGGGGCGGCCCGGCTGAGCCGGATGCGGCGTTCGCCTTCCGAATATTCCATTTCCGTCAGGCCGGACTCCTCCAGGAGTTTGGCCATGGTGCGCACGAACTCGGCATCCAGATCGAAGCTCGACATGGTTTTCTCAACCTTATCCAAAAGGCGCCAGGGATGTCAGGGCCGGGTCCCGGCCCGAAGCAGGCGGTCCGCCGCCTGCAGGGCCAGTACATAGCCGTGCGACCCCAGGCCGCAAATAACCCCCCGGGCGGCCATCGACACATAGGAATGGTGCCGGAATGGCTCGCGCCGGAAGATGTTGCTCAGATGCACCTCGATGACGGGCAGGTCAACAGCCGTCAGCGCGTCCAGTATGGCCACGGAGGTGTGTGTATAGGCCCCGGCATTCAGCAGGATCGCGGATCGGACGCCCCGCGCCTGCTGGATCCAGGTGACCAGCTCGCCCTCATGGTTGCTCTGCCGGAAGTCGATCTCCAGGCCCAGGCGTTCGCCTTCGGCCAGGCACAGAGCCTGCACGTCGGCCAGCGTCTCCGCCCCATAGATATGGGGCTCGCGCGTGCCGAGCATGTTCAGGTTTGGCCCGTTTAGGATGAGGATCGATGGCCTTTGCGCCAAGTTGGTCGCCCTGCTGTGGTGATCACCGGAAGCCGGGCGGTTATAACACGGCCACGGATTGGAGCAATGGGGCGCGAACATTACGTAAGGCGCCAGCCTGCCATCGCAAAATCTTGTCCCTTGATCTATCCGCTGAGGAATTAATGGTGCGTGCCAACAAGATATTGTGTTGGAGACCTTCTTGCCATCGGCGTGGAGCAGGATTGTCACAATCGGGGATCGGCCGAATGTCATAGGTCATGCCGGCTATGCCGACCGGATCATCCTGTCCGGCCGGCTAGCATCCGCGGCACGGGTCCCGAATCAAGAGGGGCGCCGGTCAGCCGCCCTTGCGCCCTTCGCGGACCGCATTGAACAGATTGACGAACTGATCGGCCTCGATGGCGCCGGGCACCACCGTATCGCCGATCACGAAGCCCGGCGTGCCGCGGATGCCCAGCTTCTGTGCCAGTTCGGCGTTGGCCTTCAATTCCGCCTCGATGGCGGGGTCGCCCATGTCCTTTTCCATCTGCTTCACATCCAGCCCGACATCCCGGGCGGCCCGGCGGATGGTATCCGTGTCCAGCCGGCCCTGATGGGACATCAGCGCCGTGTGGAACGCCTCGTACTTGCCCTGGCGGTTGGCGGCCAGGGCGGCGCGCGCCGCCTCGCGGGAGGAGGCGGCCAGGATGGGGAATTCCTTGTAGATGACACGGACCTTGCCGTCGCCCTTGACGGCGGCGGTCCGTTCCGGATGGGTGCGTTTGCAATAGCCGCAATTATAGTCGAAGAACTCCACCAGGGTCACATCGCCCTTGGGGTTGCCGCCCACAGGCGACGTGGGGCTCTGTTCCAGCGCTGCGCGATTCGCGGTCAGCGCTTCCTTTGCGGCCTGGGTGGACGCGGCCTGTTCCCGGTTTTCCAGCGCCTGGAGGGCTTCCAGGATCACTTCCGGGTTGGCGACCAGATATTCCCTGACGATCTGTTCCACCGCCGCCTTGTCCAGCGGCTTGTCGGCCGCCGTGACGGGCATGGCGGGCAGCAACCCCAGGGCCAGCACAGCCAGCCCCCGGTGCAGACGGTTCCGGCGGAAAATGAACGGGAATATCGGCATATCTGTGGTTCCATCCTTGCAACGTCCCCGCACCATGCGATGCCTGGGCGGCGCTTGCAACAGGTGGAGGTTCCACCGCTGGGGTTTCAAGACACTTGCCTACACGAACGAGGTATGCGGTGATACGCAGGTGTGTAAAGTCCGATATAATCAGTAGATAAGGCCGTGGAGGGGAATCCGCGGCCCGCAGGACGGAGCGGGTGGCACCGGATGGGCGTGAACAACGACGAATTCCTCTTCCATGAGGAGACGCCGGAAAGCCCGGTCGCCGTTGGCCCCCAGGTCGACCGGCCATGGCTGATCCTGATCGTTGATGACGATCCGGAGGTGCATGCCATGACCCGTCTGGTCATGAAGAAGTTCGTCTATAACGGCCGTCCCCTGCAGTTCCTGTCCGCCTTCTCCGCGGCGGAGGCCTTGCAGATGCTCGCCAAGGACCCTGGCATCGCCATGATCCTGCTGGATGTGGTGATGGAGACCGACGACGCGGGCCTGCGCCTTGTGCCCCTTATCCGGGAGGATCTGGGCAACAGCCAGGTGCGCATCATCCTGCGCACGGGCCAGCCGGGCCAGGCGCCGGAAGACGCCGTCATCCATGCCTATGACATCAATGATTACAAGGCGAAGACCGAGCTGACGGCCCAGAAGCTGGGAACCGCCACGGTGGCGGCCCTACGCTCCTATGAGCATATCACGGAACTGGAACGTTCCCGCCGGGGCATGGCGCGCATCATCGACGCCGCCGGCAGCCTGTTCACGCTGCGCGCCATCGACCGGTTCGCACAGGCGGTGCTGGGCGAACTGGCGCAGGTGCTGGACGTGGCGGCCGACGGTTTTGTCTGCGTCACGCGGGGCATCGCCCGCAATGATGCGCAAATCCTGGCGGCATCCGGCCGCTATGCCGACCTTGCGGGCATGCCGCTTGGCTACAGCGCCGATCCGGCCCTGTCGGCCATGGTGATGGCTGTACTGAACGGCCGTCAGCATCATTACGACGATCAGCGTCTGATCCTCTGGCTGCGCACGGCGGACGGCCGTGATGCGGCGGCCTGCCTGCATGTTGGCCGGCCGCTGGACGGGCTGGAACGGAAGCTTGCCGAACTGCTGGGCACCAAGATCGCCATCGGCTTCGACAATCTGCACCTTTACGAACAGGTGCGGCGGTCGCACAAGGCGGCCGTCATCGCCCTTGCCGGCCTGGCCGATTACAAGGACCCGGATGGCGGCGGTGACCACGGGTTGCGGCTGTCCCGGCTGGTGACGGAGATCGCCTTCGCCCTGCGTGGCAATGCCGGTTGGGACACGCCCATCGATGACGAGTTCCTGGACCTGATCACCATGGGGGCCATGCTGTACGATATCGGCATGGTCGGCGTGCCCGACCGGCTGATCACGAAGACCCTGCCGCTGGACGATCAGGAACGCCAGCAGATGGAGATGCATTGCGAGCGGGGGGCCGCCCTGCTGGAAAAGGCCTCCCGCATGGTGGAAGGCAGCAACTACCTGTCCTTCGGTGCGGCCATCGCGCGGGCCCATCATGAGCGCTGGGACGGCAGCGGCTATCCGCGAGGTCTGGCCGGCACCGCCATTCCGGCCGCGGCCCGGATCGTGGCCGTGGCCGATGTCTATGATGCCATGACCCACCGGCGAAGCTGGCGGGCCGCCGTTCCCCATGCGGAGGCGTTGCGGGCCATTCAGGAAGGGGCCGGCACCCTGTACGACCCAACCGTCGTCGAGGCCTTCTTCCAGGCCCGTCAGGCGCGCGTCCGGCCGCGTTGACGATCTGCCTTCGGGGCCCTGCCCGGGGCCCCTGCCTTCGGCTTTTGACCGGTTCAGAACTCCGAGGTCGAGACCCGGCTTTCCACCATCACGCGGATATCCTGGGCGCGTATCCATTCCGGGGAGCCGGCGGGAAGCATACGCTCCGCCCGGTCGGCATGGAATTTTGCGGCGCGGATGTCGCCGCGGGACAAGGCTTCCTCGGCGCGCGCATAGGCCAGTTGCGGCGGCATGTCGGCGCGGCTGTAGGCCGATGACAGCAGCCGCCAGGTGATGGCGGAACTGCGCTCCACCCGCGCGGCCACCGTCAGGTGGTTGATGGCTTCCTCCAGGAACCGGTCGTCGCCCACTTCCAGCAGCGCATGGCCCAGCGCATTGCGCAGCAGGCCCGAATCGGGGTTCAGACGCACCGCCTCGCGATAGGGGGCCACCGCATCCGCCACCCGCCCTTCCTCGAACAGGATCTGGCCTTTCAACTCATGGAAATAGGCATTGTCCTGTTCGGCTGCGATCAGCGCGTCTGTCATGGTGACGGCTTCGTCGGCGCGGCCGGTACGGTAGAGCGCAATGGCCCGGGCATAGCGGGCGGGGATGGCATTGTCGGTGGCCGAATAACGTCGCAGGGCGATGCCCGGCCGCATGAAGCCCATCAGCTTGGCCACCATGCGCTCATGCAGGTCATGGAAATTGTCGGGCAGGCGCTTGCCGTTGTTCTGCGACCGCGTCTCCACGAAATTGCGGATGGCCTCGATACGGTTGCGGGTCAGCGGGTGGGTGCGGACATATTCAACCTGCCGGTTCTCGGGCAGCAGTTCCTGCCCGGCCAGCCGCTGCATCATCTTCAGCAGCCCTTCCGACGACCAGCCCAGGCTTTCCAGATATTTCATGGCCGCCTCGTCGGCGGAGCCCTCCTGCGCGCGGGTGAAGGCGAAGAAGGTGCGCATCGCGGCTTCCTGGCCGCCGCCCATCAGGCCCATGCCCACATCGCCGCGCCCGGCACCGATCGCGGCGGCCAGGCCCAGCAGGGTGAAGATGGTGGCGATGGTCGCGGCGTTGGCCATGGCATCCCCCATGCGGGCCAGGTGGCCGCCGGCGATGTGGCCGGTTTCGTGCGCCGTCACCCCGATCAGTTCGTCCAGCCCCGTATCCATCAGGAATCCGGTATGGAAGAACATGTTCTGACCGCCGGCCACAAAGGCGTTCAGCGTGTCGTCATTGACCAGGGCGATCGTCACGGCCTCCGGCACGATGCCCGCCGTCTCCAAGATCGGTGTGGCATAGACGCGCAATATATGCTCGATTTCCGTGTCCCGGATGAAACTGATCGATCGGGCCTGGGCCACGGCCGGCTGTAGGGCCAGCGTGGCCGCCATCAGCAACGCCACCGCCGCATTGGCAATCCGCTTTGGAACCGCAAACATGAGTCTATCCATCGGCAACGCCCTTCGCCCCGACACTAGCCACGAAAAACATGGCGAGGGAAGGGCGACGTTGCGCGAAGCGATCGCCACGGACCCCTGGGCCCCGTCGCGCCGGGGTTCGGTGGCCCCCTTCATCGTGATGGAGGTGATGCGCGCCGCCAACGAGCGGGCCGCGGCGGGTGGTGATGTCCTGCACCTGGAGATCGGTCAGCCGGGCACGCCGGCCCCGCGCGGCGTCATTGCGGCGGCCCATGCCGCGCTGGACGCCGACCGTATCGCCTATACCGAGGCGTTCGGCATCCCGTCCCTGCGGGAGGCCATCGCCCGCTGGTATCGTGACCGCCATGGCGTATCGGTCGGGCCAGAGCGTATCGCCGTCACCACGGGGTCGTCGGCCGGCTTCCTGCTGGGCTTTCTGGCCGCGTTCGAGCCGGGGGACCGTGTGGCGCTGGCAGCACCCGGCTATCCTGCCTATCGCAACATCCTGCGCGCGCTGGATCTGGTGCCCGTGGAAATTCCGACGGGACCGGAAACCCGTTTCCAGCCGACGCCGGCCCTGCTGGCCGCCCTGGACCGGCCCGTGAAGGGGCTGATCGTGGCCAGCCCGTCGAACCCCGCCGGCACCATGCTGTCACCCGACGCCCTGCGCGACCTGGCGCGGTGGTGCGAGGAAAACGGCGTGCGCCTCATCAGCGACGAGATCTATCACGGTATCGAATTCACCGGCCTGCGGGCGCAGACGGCCCTGGCGTTCAGCGACCGGGCCTTGGTCATCAACAGCTTCAGCAAATATTTCAGCATGACGGGCTGGCGCCTGGGCTGGATGGTCGTGCCGCCGGAGCTTGTCCGGGCCGCCGAATGCCTGGCGCAGAACCTGTTCATTTCCGCCCCCACCCTGTCGCAGCGGGCCGCCGTCGCGGCGTTCGACTGTGTGGAGGAGGCCGATGGCCATGTCGCCCGGTATCGCCGCAGCCGGGAGTTGTTGCTGAATGAACTGCCGCGTGCCGGGTTCGATGATCTGGCCCCGGCCGACGGGGCCTTCTATGTCTATGCCGATGTCAGCCGCCTGACCGATGACAGCGAGGCGTTCTGCAAGCGCATCCTGGCCGAGACGGGTGTGGCCATCACGCCGGGCCTGGATTTCGACACGGCCCGTGGCCATCGGTTTCTGCGCATCAGCTTCGCCGCGGCGGAAGCAGAGGTGGCAGAGGCGGCCCGGCGGCTGGTGGCCTGGTCGGGCCGGCGGTGATCACTCCGCCGCCGTCGCCGGCTGTGCCTCCGGATCGTCCTGCCTGGGCATGGGAAGGCCGTTGATGGTGGCAACGGCCAGCGCGGCGATATAGGGCAGGGACTGCACCACCAGCATGGCCGACCAGATATAGGCGTCGCGATTGTCGCCGCCTTCGCGCCAGCCCACCAGGAAGGCGGTGATCCAGAGCAGGATCATCAGCACCACCTCTTCCCGCGCATGCAGGAAGCCCTGGATCAGGGCTGGCTGGTCCTCGCACTTGGGCGTGCGCACAAAGGGGCGGCCCTGCGTGAACAGGCCCGTCCAGACGGCGCGGCCCACCGTATGGGTCAGCGCCATGCCGGCCACCGCCGCATTCACCTTGTCCAGGAACCCGCATTTCACCCGCGCCGCATAAAGCCACAGGCCGCACGCCACCTTGAAGAAGAACACGCCCAGGGTAGGCATGATGAAGACGGTGGGCGGGAACTCGAAATATTTGGGGGCAAGCAGCAGCCCCATGGACCAGAGAATGCCGCCCATCACGAAGCCCATATGCGCGGCATCGGCGAACCAGGGCAGCCAGCCCGTCACGAAATGATATTTCTGGCCGAAGGTCAGCTTGGTCCCCGACGGCAGGAACTCCCGCCAGTGCCGCTTGATGATCTGCACAGCCCCATAGGCCCAGCGGAAGCGCTGCGTCTTGTAGCCGGCGAAACTGTCGGGTACCAGTCCCTTGCCGAAGCTGTCGGGCATGTAGACCGACTCCAGCCCCTCCTCGAACAGTCGCAGGCCCAGCTCGGCATCCTCGCAGATGCACCATTCGGCCCACCAGCCCACCCGCTTCAGGATGGAGGTCCGGATCAGGGTCATGGTGCCGTGCTGGATGATGGCGTTCCGCTCGTTGCGCTGCACCATGCCGATATGGAAAAAGCCCTGATATTCCCAGTTGATCATCCGATGGAACGGGTGGATGTGCCAGTCGCGGTAGTCCTGCGGGCTCTGGACGAAGGCAACCTTCTGGTTCTCGAAATAGGGGATGGTGGCCGACAGCCAGTCCGGCGTGACCTGATAATCGCTGTCGATGACGCCCACCACTTCGGCATCCGGCGCCGTCACGGCCAGTCCGAAATTGAGTGCGCCGGCCTTGTATCCCGGCCATTTTGCCAGATGGAAGAAGCGGAAATGCGGGCCCAGCCTGGCGCAATGCGCCTCCAGCGGCTTCCACACCTCCTCGTCCTTGGTGTTGTTGTCGATCACCAGAACTTCGAAGTTGGGATAATCCATCTTCGCCAGCGCGTTCAGTGTCTCGATCACCATGTGTGCCGGTTCGTTGTAACAGGGCACATGGATGGAAACCTTGGGATAGTAGCCGCTGGTATTGACCTTGACGGGTGTGAATTTCCGCTTCCAGCGGTCGGTCCATACCACCTCGGTCAGTTCCAGACCATCGATCAGAACGACGATCAGCAGCAAAATCTGCGCGCAGATCAGGATCAGGAAGGCGACGAAGGACATGGTGTTCATGCCCGTCGTCATGGCTTCCGTCGCGGTCCAGACCAGGCCCGAGGCGATGGCCTGGATCAGCGCGCCATAAAATAGCTGCCCGCCCGGCCGCAGGTCATCGCGGGACAGCACGAACCAGAACATGGGGATGAAGGCCAGCGCCACGGCGATGGCGCACAGCACGGGCCAGCCCGGCACCTCGAAGACCCCGCCTTCCATTGGGAACTTCATGCTGCGATGGGTGTCCCAGATGCCCCAGTTTGCCTCGGCCTCACCGCCGATCTGCCGCTTCCACGGCTGGTCGAAGCCTTCCATGATGTAATAGTCCCAGCGGTTGTCGCCCGCCAGGTTCAGGAAATTCCGGATGAATTGTGCCTGATTGACCAGGCTGGCCTGCGCCCCGCCGCGATAGGGCCCGTCGGACGGCCATCCGGCCTCGCCGATCAGGATGTGCTTGTCGGGATATCTGGCGCGTACTTCGTCATAGCCGCGGCGCACCTGATCCATGGCCTGCTCGATGGGCACCTTCTCCCAATAGGGAAGCAGGTGGATGGTGATATAATCCACCGCCTCGGCCAGTTCGGGATGCTTCATCCAGACATAGGGTGGCTCGGCGGTGGAGACGGGCACGTCGAGCTGGCGTTTCACGCGCTGGACATAGTCGATCAGGGCCTCGACCTCCAGGTCGCCGCGATACATCACCTCGTTGCCGACCATGACGCGCGTGACATTGGGATTGGCGCGCGTCACCCGGACCAGGGAATTGATCTCCTGCTCGTTCTTGCCCAGGTCGCCCGAAATCCAGGCGCCGGCCGTCACGTCGAGGTCATATTTGGCGGCGATCTCCGGGATCACCTCCAGCCCGTCCGTGGCGGAATAGGAACGGATGGACCGGACATAGGGGGCTACGACGCCCATGTCGCGTTCGATATCGGTGCGCGACGGGTGGCGCCCATCCTGCGGGTTCTGATTTTCCTGGTAAGGGCTGAAGGCGACGCCGGCAATGGTCCCGGCCCAGAGCTTCTCCGGCGTGGTCGGCCGGTTGGACAGCGCCCAGGCCCCGATATTGCCCAGGACCAGCAGCACCAGCACCGCCCAGGCCGATGCCCGCATCTTCAGGATTTTGCCCATCGTCTCGTCTTGCCCCCGGAGCCCGCCCGCAACGGCGGTAACCAACCTGTTCTGGCAGCCGTTTCTGTTATTTTTGTGGAAAGCGCAATGATGATCGACATCAAGACCGTCAATCACCATAACCCAGGGCCCGTTCATTGGTATAGTTCGGGGATAAGGGTACAGAACGGAGGGCAGCGGGATGGAAGACGGGTTCAGGCTTGATGAGCGGCTTGCCGGGGATACGATCACGCTGGGGGACTGGCCGCTCAGCCGGCTGCTGCTGATGCGCAACCGTTTGTTCGCCTGGCTGATCCTGGTGCCCCGCCGGGCCGGTGCGGTGGAAATCCACCGCCTGACGCCGGCCGATCAATCCCTGCTGATGCGGGAGATCGCCGCGGCGGGCCGGCTGCTCGAACATGTCTTCACGCCCGACAAGGTGAATATCGGTGCGCTGGGCAATCACGTCTCGCAATTGCATGTGCATGTTATCGGGCGCCGGCACACTGACCCGGCCTGGCCCGGCCCCGTATGGGGTGCCGGGCATAGTGCGCCCTATGGCGGGGACGAACTGGCGGCCCTTGCCGACCGGCTGTGGGAAGCCGCGCGACAGGAATTTCCCTGACCATCCGGCCGGGCGGCCGGAATCAACCGGGTGCCGCCCGATATTCCAGCCGCAGCCAGCGGCCTGTGAAAAGCGCACCTACGCCGGCAAGGACACAGCAGCCCAGCGACGCGGCCATGGCATAGCGGATGCCCTCCACCCCCTCTGTCGGGGTCAAGGCATCGCTGACCATGCCGACGAACAGCGGCCCGATGGCACCGCCGATGCTCTGGAAGATGGGAATGGTGGCGGCGGCCAGTGCGCGCGACTGGTCATGCACCAGCCCGACCACGACGGTGATGACCGGCGGCGCCCAGAAACCCAGGAAGAAAGTGAAGGCGCCGAACCAGATGACCGATCCCAGGGCATCGGGCCAGAACAGCGACAGCAGCCCCGTCGGGACACAGGCCAGCAACCCGTACCCCGCCGTCCAGATCAGCCAGCGCACATCGCGCCCGCCCATCTTGTCGGCGATGGTGCCGCAGCAGATGTTGCCCAGCAGCAATCCCAGCGCCAGGGCCGTGCCCATTTTCAACCCGACTTCCCCCGAAGACATGCCATGCACGCGAATCAGGAAGGCCGGCATCCAGGACAGCATGGCGAAGGCGGCGATGGATGCAAACAGGGCGATGGCAATCAGCGCGCGATAGGTGGTCAGGTCCAGGAAGGACAGCAATGTGCGGAACAGGCCCTGGATCGGGGGGGCATCGGTCGCCCTGGCCGGGCGGGCGGGCTCCGGCACCGTCAGCCAGAACAGCAGCCCGATCACCAGGCCCGGTGCCCCTACGACCAGGAAGGTGGTCCGCCAGCCCAGCACCTCGTTCAAGGTGCCGCCCAGATAGACCCCGAACGCGATGCCGAAGGCGCTGCCGCAGCTCATCAGCGCGAAGATGCGGGTGCGGCGCTGCGGCGGGAACAGGTCGGCCAGCAGGGAATAGCTGGCAGGCGCGCTGCCCGCCTCGCCCACGGCCACCATCATGCGGCCGAAGGCCAGTTGCACATAGCTGGTGGCAATCCCGCAGAACATGGTCATGGCGCTCCAGAACGCCACGCACAGGGAAATCAGCGTGCGACGGTTCCCCCGGTCCGAAATGCGGGCCAGCGGAATGCCGGCAATGACGTACAGCACGGAGAAGAAAACACCGGTCAGCAGCCCGATCTGCGTGTCGCTCAGCGACAAATCCTCCTTGATGGACTGGATCAGGATCGTGACGATCTGGCGATCGACATAGCTGATGAAGGCGACGATCATCACCATCGCCATGATGTAGCTCTTGCGCAATGCGGACCAGGACCCGGGTGCCGGCGGCTGTGCGGCCATTGATCTCTTTCCTCCCACGGTTTTTCTGTTTTCTGCGGCCGCCACCGATACCGGGACGGTCACGGCGCGGCCGGCCGCAACTTAACGTGCAACGGCCCCATTGACCGCATGTAAAGGCCACGGAAGCAGGGGGCCGGCTGCTCCGCATCGGGGGCGACGGCGGGGAACCGGTCCAGCAGCAGTCCCAGCGCCTCCTGCATTTCCGCCCGGGCCAGTTGCGCGCCGATGCATGACCGGATACCCCGGCCGAAGGCCAGATGGGCCGTCGGTTCCGGCCGGTCCAGCCGCACCTCGTGCGGGCATTCGAAGCGGGCGGGGTCACGGTTCGCCGCGGCATGCAGCAGGATGATCACTTCCCCTTGCCGGATGGTGGTGGCACCGACCTGCGTATCGGCCAGACAACGGCGATGGCGGAACTGCACCACGTTCAACAGCCGCAGCGCCTCTTCCACCAGCGCCGGCAGGGCCGTGTCGCGGTCGGCCGCCACGCGGTCCTTCACTGCCGGATCAGCCAGCAGAAGGTGCAGCGCGTTGGCGATGCCATGCACGGACGTGTCGGAGCCGGCGAAGAACAATTCCCGGCAGATGCCCATCACGCCGGCCTCATCCAGGACGACCCCATCCTTGGGGGCATCCAGCCAGACCCGGCTGATGAAATCGTCGCCCGGCCGCTCGCGCCGGTCCCGCACATAGGGCAGCAGCATGGCGTTCAGCCGTTCCGATGCCGCCAGGGCTGCGTCGCGCAGCACCATGTCGCGGTAACCGGATGCGATGAAGCGCACGATGGCCTCGTTGGCGTCCAGTATCTGGCCCACCGTCCTGTCATCGGTCGGCATGCCCAGCAGGGCGCAGATGATCCGCGGCGGAATTTGCGCCGCATATTGCTCGGCCAGATCGGCCGTGGCGGCCCCTTCCAGGCGGTCCAGCAAGCCGGTGATCACGGGCCTTATGTGACGGCCGCGGAAGACACGGACACTATCGGCGGATAACAGCCGGAAATGGAAGCGGCGCAGCTTCATATGCTCCGGCTCCCGGCTCAGGGTGATGTTGGCGCCACCGCCCTTGATGGCCACCGTGATCGGGTCGGCGTCCAGGTACATGTTGGCGAAGCGCGTTTCATTGCGCTCGCAGTCCAGGCATTGCTGGAAATCATGGACCAGCCAGGCCTGCGCCCCTTCGTCCCACACCGGCGACGGACCGGCCAGCAGTCCGGCATAGAAACCAAACGGGTCCTTGTCCGTGAAGTCCAGGATACCGGCCGCATGCGGGCAACCATCCTGGCTGTTCTGGTTCATCCGGCCGTCGGGCATCCCATCCTCCCCATTCCCTGTGGTTGGCACGGGCAGCGTAAGCGGGGGCAATTTCGTGTGAACCTCTCGATTGGCAGGTTCCCGGTATGGCCGGGGCATGGACAGTGGCCGCGGGTCTGTTGTGCCGCCGATCGATGATGGCGACAGAGCCCGTAATGCAGACATGGGTATGGATCTATCTTGCATCGCCGGCGCGATGCAGGCCAATCCTGCCGACAAAGGCGCGATCCCGCGAAGGACACGCCATAGGGAGGTATGCATGAAGAGGAAATCCGGTATTTCGTACGGTATTTCAGTCCTGGTACTGTCGCTGGCCGCCGATTCCGCTTGGGCCCAACCTGTTCCGATGTCCGAAGACGCGATGCAGCTTGACGAGATCGTTGTTACTGCGCGCAAGCGGGCGCGCGGTGAAAGCCTTCAGGAGACGCCGATTTCCGCGACGGCCTTTGGTCCGGCGCAGATGGAGAATTTCTTCGTCAACGATATTGTCGATGTCGGCCGCCTGGCCCCGTCGGTGGCCTTGCAGCCTTCCGCGCAGAAGGGCGTGCAGAATTTCGCCATCCGTGGCATGGGCGTGTCGGGTTCCACCCCGTCGGATGAGCCGGCCGTCGGCATTTTCCAGGATGGCGTCTATTGGGGTTCCAATTATGGCGCGCTGGGCGACCTGTTCGACGTTGAAAGCGTGGAAATCCTGCGCGGTCCGCAGGGCACCCTGTTCGGGCGCAATGTCACGGGTGGTGCCGTATCCTTCCGCAGTGCGCGGCCATCCTTTTCCGACAGCACGAAGGCCACGGTCGGGATCGGCAATTACGGCAGCTACGAGGCGTCGGCCGTGCTGAACCGCCCGTTGGTGCAGGACAAGCTTGCCGCCCGTCTGGCGGTGCAGAGCCGCTGGCTTGACGGCTATTTCACCGATGCCACGACCGACAGCGACTATGGCGAAAGCCATTCGCTGATCGTGCGGCCCAGCCTGCGCTTCACGCCCAACGACAATCTGGACGTGACATTGATCGGCGAATGGTATTCGGAGAAGGGCGACCCCGTGGTGGCGCGGGGCGTTTCGCCCTCCACCCTGCCGGGCTCTCCCCTGACCCTGCCGCAGCAGGAAGGCTATCTCACCCCGGCCAATTTCTGGACTGTGGCCCCGGACACGCGCGGCAGCAACGATATCGATGTGCTGTTCGGCGTGCTGGAGGTGAACTGGAACCTGGGCGGTGGCGTGCTGACCTCCGTCACCGGCTATCGCGACGTGCGCACGCGCGTGCTGACCGATTTCGACGGCACGCCCAGCCGTGCCTTCCTGCAAAGCATTGCGCAGGACCAGGATCAGTTCAGTTCCGAACTGCGCTATGCCATGCCGCTGTCGGACAGTTTCGACTTCACCACGGGACTTTACTATTTCGAGCAGAATTTCAATTTCCGCGAGGGGCGGGACCTGAACAACGGGACCCAGCGCCTGGCCACCCGCTCTCTGCTGGACAATGACAGTTTCGCCATCTTCGCGGAGGCCGACTGGCGGCCGCTGGACCGGCTGACCGTGACCGTCGGTGCGCGGTACACGGAGGAGACGAAGAAGGCGCAGGCCGCGCCGTTCGGCGCCTGCGCGCTGGATTTCTCCACCTGCACCCTGTCGCCGCAGGCCAAGACCGACGACAGCAACCTGTCGCCCAAGCTGGGCCTGGCTTACAGGCTGACGGATGACCAGCTTCTGTTTGCCTCCGCCACGCGCGGCTTCCGCAGCGGCGGTTTTTCCTTGCGTGGCACGCCCATCATCGAACCGTACAAGGCCGAACAGGTCACGGCCTATGAAATCGGCTACAAGGCCGATCTGCTGAACCGGCACCTGCGCTTCAACCTTTCCGCATATAACAATGATTACAAGGATCTGCAGCGTACCGTGCTGGGCACCAGCCCGACCCAGGGCGTGGTGCAGTCCGTCTTCAACGCCGCCGACGCCACCATCCGGGGCATCGAGGTGGAAGCGACGGCCATCCTGACGGAACATCTGTCGGTATCCGGCAGCTACGGCCACACCGATGCCGAGTATAAAAGCTTTGCCGGCGTTGCCGATCCGGGCAGCCGACAGTTCGTGCGCGTACCCAAGGACAGTTTCAACCTGACGGCCAGCTATGAGCGCACCCTGGCCGATGGCGGGGCGTTCAAGGCGAACCTGTCCAGCAGCTACACCGGTGCCTATTTCTTCGACGATCCCAATCTGCTGAAGCAGAAATCATACAATTTGCTGGACGCCAACCTGAACTATACGACCCCGTCGGGGGTCTGGACCGTTTCGGTCTATGGCAAGAACCTGACGAAGGAGGAATATGCCTTCTGGGGTTCCACCCTCGGCTTCCTGGGCCAGAACAGCTTCCCCGGTGCCCCGCGCACCTGGGGCCTGCGCCTGACGGCGGAATATTGACGGGTGGGGCAGGGCACCGCGGCGGGCGGGCTGCCCCGGTGCCTTTGCTTCAGCGGAAAAGCTGGCGGCCGGCCAGATCCAGCATGATTTCCTCCGATCCGCCGCCGATGGCATTCACCCGCACCTCGCGATAGATGCGCTCGACCTTGGACCCCGTGATGTAGGACGCGCCGCCAAGGACCTGCGCGGCTTCCCGTGCCGCCAGTTCCAGGGTGCGGGTTGCCTGCACCTTCAGCATGGCGGCACTGGCCGGGGTCAGGCGGCCTTCGCGGCGCATCCAGGCGCATTGATCGACCCAGGCCTGCGTTCCTTCGATCATCAGCGCGATGTCGGCCAGCTTCACGCGGATGGTCTGATGGTCCACCAGTCGCTTGCCGAACGTCTCGCGCGTCAGGGCCCATTGTGCCGCCTCGCGCAGGCAGACGCGGGAATGGGCACAGCATTGCATGGCCATCAGCAGCCGCTCATCGTTGAAATTCTGGACGATGCGCAGGAAGCCCTCATTCTCCGGCCCGATCAGGTTTTCCGACGGCACCTCGACATTGTCGAAGTAAAGCGTGGCCGTGTCCGAACAGCGCCAGCCCATCTTGTCCAGCTTCGTGCGGGTGAAGCCGGGACTGTCCGCCTCCACCAGCAGCAGCGAAATGCCGCCCATGCCGGGGCCGCCCGTGCGCACGGCCACCGTGAAATAGTCGGCCCGCATGCCGGACGTGATGAAGGTCTTCGATCCGTTCAGCACATAGCGGTCGCCGACCCGTTTCGCGCTGGTCTTCAGCGCGGCGACATCGGACCCGCCCGAAGGTTCGCTGATGGCCAGCGCCATCAGCTTTTCGCCCGCCAGCACGGGCGGGGCGATGCGGCGCTTCAGTTCGTCCGATCCCAGGCGCAGGACCGGCGGCAGCGCCATGGAATGGGTCATCAGGGAAGCATGCAGTCCGCCTGCTCCCGGCCTGGCCAGTTCCTCGGCCTGGGTGAGGCCGTGGAAGATGTCGACCCCTTCGGACAGGCCGCCATACTCCTCCGGAAAGCCCAGTTGCAGGATACCGGCCTCTGCGGCCTTGGCATGCAGCGACCGGGGAAGTTCGCCTTCCGCTTCCCAGCGGTCGATATGGGGGGCGACCTCCCGTTCCACGAACCGGGCCACGGATCGGGCTACGGCGTCATGGGTCTCATCATAAAAGGGCGAGCGCGCCCGCCATTCATCGAAGGTGAGCATGGATGTCCTTTCAGATTTTCGGGCGATGCGGCGCGGGGCCTATCCGGCCAGTGCGGTGCGCAGGTGATCGGCCACCGCCTCAACCGCAGGGCCGGCGGCGGCGATGGCGCCGCCCATGAACAGGAAGCCATGCATCTGGTCGGCACAATGCACATGGGTGACGGGCACGCCCGCCGCCGCCAGCGCATCGGCATAGGCCCGGCCCTCGTCACACAGCGGATCGAAGCCGCAGGTCAGGACATAGGCCGGCGGAAGAGCGGCATGGTCGTCCGCCAGCAGGGGTGACAGGTGCTGGTCTGTCACGTCCGCCCCTGGCCCGGCATAGAGATTCCGGAACCAGCGCATCATGCTGCCGGTCAGCATCCCGTCGCCATCGGGCAAGGCATAGGAGGCGGATCGCATGCGAAGATCGGTGACGGGATAGAGCAGAACCTGCATCCGCAGGTCTGGCCCGCCCCCGTCACGCAGGGTCAGGCAGGTGACGGCCGCCAGATTGCCGCCGGCACTGTCGCCCCCGATGGCCAGCCGTGAAGGATCGATGCCCAGATCGGCGGCCAGCGTCACCGCCTGGCGGACGGCGGCCAGCGTATCGGCCAGGGCGGCAGGGAAAGGGTGTTCCGGTGCCAGCCGGTAATCCACGGACAGGATCGCGATTCCGGCCCGGCTGGCGATGGTTGCGCAGAAACTGTGGCATCCATCCAGATCGCCCAGTACCCAGCCGCCGCCATGCAGGTGGACAAGGGCCGGCAGGGGAATGTCTGCGTCCACGCCTTCCGGCCGGTAAAGGCGGGCGGGCAGCGGACCACCCGGTCCGTCCAGCACCAGATGGCGCAGGGCGTGTGGCGGGGCGGGCGGGGCCAGCATGGGCCCCATGGCGGCCACCGCCGCGCGGGCGGCAACGACACCCATGGCATCCAGCGACGGGGCACCCGCGGCGGCGGCCATGTCCAGCAGGCGGCGGGCATCCGGGTCCAGCGGCATGGTCATGGTTCCTTTCCGGTTTCCCGGCGCAGATGCGCCGCCTCGTCCGCCACATAGGCACGGATGGCTTCGGCTTCGTCTTCGCTCAGAAACTGGCGGAAGCCGATCATGCCGCGATCCTGGAAGATGCCCTCCATGACCACCTGCCGCCAGGCCTCCGCATCCTCCAGCACGCCGGAGCGGCGCAGGTCGGGCAGGATGCCGCCCGACAAGGTGCCCAGCCCGTGGCAGCCGCCGCAATTATCGGCATAGAGCAGTCGGCCCTGTTCGATCCGGTCCGGTGGTGCCGGGACGGCGGCTTCGCTGGGAGGGGGCAGGACGGCTTCCAGCGGCGGCAGGTGGGCGGTTCCATCCAGGGCGAAGGCCAGGATGCGCCCGTTTGGCTGGGCCTGCGGGCCCTGGAAACTGGGCAGTGCCAGCGGCACGGCGCCGCCGGCACCGGCCATGACGGCGATATAGTGCCGGCCACCCGCCTCGTAGCTGACGGGTCCGGCCATGACCCCGGTCTGCGCCGCGAAGTGCCACAATTCCGTACCCGTGGCCGCGTCATAGGCCATGAACCGGCCGTCGAAGGTTCCCTGGAACACCAGCCCGCCGCCCGTGGCCAGCGTGCCGCCGTTCCATGGCATGCCGTGATCGGCCCGCCAGACCTCCTTCTGCGCGACCGGGTCCCAGGCGGACAGCCAGCCCTGCAGCCCTTCCTGCATGGCCTGGCGCGACGCGGCGTCGCGCGGCAGGGGCAGGCGCATCAGATCATAGCCAAGGTTCCAGCGTCCCTTGCGGTAGGTGAAGGCCCGGTCACGGTGGTAATAGCCGGGAATGACCTGAACGGGGATATAGACCAGCCCCGTCTTCGGGCTGAAGGACATGGGATGCCAGCTATGGGCGCCGGCGGACCCGATGGTCGCGATGAAGGGCTTTTCCAGATATCGCGCTTCCGGTGTCAGCGCGGGCCGCCCTGTTTCCAGGTCGATATGCGTCGCCCAGTTGGTCGGGGCGTATTTTTCCGCCGATAACGGCTTTCCGGTCCGGCGGTCGATGACATAGAAGAAGCCGTTCTTGGGGGCATGCAGCAGGACCTTGCGCATGTCGCCGTCCAACGGCAGGTCGGCCAGCATCATCTGCTGCGAGGCCGTGTAATCCCAGCTTTCGCCCGGCACCTGCTGATAGTGCCAGCGATAGGCCCCCGTATCGGGGTCCAGTGCCACGATGGAAGACAGGAACAGGTTGTCGCCCTTGCCCTCCGACCGGATGACATGGTTCAGCGGCGAGCCGTTGCCGACCCCGATATAGAGCTGGTCCAGGTCCGGATCATAGACGATGCTGTCCCAAACCGTGCCGCCGCCGCCATATTTCTTCCAGTAATCCTCACCGCTCCATGTCTCGCGGGCCAGCCTTTCCAGGATGGTGTCCGATGCCGCCCCGTCCTTGCGCGTCGGATCACCCGGCACGGTGTAGAAGCGCCAGACCAGCCCGCCCGTGGCACCGTCATAGGCGCTGACATAGCCGCGCACGCCATATTCGGCACCGCCATTGCCGATATAGACCTTGCCCTTGGCCGCCCTCGGGGCACCTGTGATGGTATAGGGCTTGTCCGGATCGGTGGTCTGTACCGACCAGAGAAGCGTGCCCGTCCTCGCATCCACCGCCTGCAGCCGGCCGTCCAGCGTGGCGAGGTACAGCTTGCCATCGGCATAGGCCGGGCCGCGATTGACGACGTCGCAGCAACTGTTGAAGGCGGCCGGCCCCGGCACCTCGGGATCATGGATCCATAATTGTCGTCCCGTGGCCGCGTCCACGGCCACCAGCTTGCTCCAGGCCGTAGTCGTGTAAAGCACGCCGTCGATGACCAGCGGCGTGCCCTCCTGTCCCCTGTTGGTATCCAGGTCGTGATACCAGGCCAGCCTCAGCCGGCCGATATTGGCCGGGCTGATCCGGTCCAGCGGGGAATAGCGCTGTTCCCCATAGGTACGGCCATGGCTGGGCCAGTCCTGCGCCTGCTCATCGGCACGCAGCACGCGATCCGATGCGGGGGCACCGCCACCGGCCAGAAACAGGCCGGCCAGCAGCAGAAAGGGCAGGGTATGCCTAGCCATGAAGCTGCACATAGACGGATTTGGTTTCAAGGAACGCCTCCATCCCCTCTGTTCCCATTTCCCGGCCCCAGCCAAACTCCTTGAAGCCACCGAACGGCATGGTCGGGTGCATCAGGCCATAGCTGTTGATCCAGATGTTTCCGGCCTCGATCCGGTCGGCCAGCAGGTGTGCCTTGTTGACGTCACCCGTGAAGATGCCGGCACCCAGGCCATAGCGCGTGCCATTGGCCGCGCGTACCACCTCGTCCAGGTCGTCGAAGGGGGTGGCCACCAGCACGGGGCCGAAAATCTCCTCCGACGCGATCCGCATGTCGGCGCGGACATTGGCGAACAGGGTGGGTTCCAGGAAGAAGCCGGCCCCGTCGCGCGCACCGCCGCCGGCCACAAGTTCCGCCCCCTGCGCCCGGCCGCTGTCAATGAAATCGCGCACCCGGTCGCGCTGCCGGGCGGAGATCAGGGGGCCGATCACGGTATCGGGGTCCAGGCCCGACCCGACCTTCAGCCCCTTCATGAAACCGGCGATGCCGTCGACCACCCGGTCGAAGGAACGACGCTGGACGAACAGACGGGACCCGGCGAAGCAGACCTGGCCGCTATTGGCGAAGATGGCCATGGCGGCACCGGGGATGGCCTGGTCCATGTCGGCATCGTCGCAGACGATGCAGGGCGACTTGCCTCCCAGTTCCAGCGTCACCCGCTTCAGATTGCCGGCCGATGCCGCCACGATCTGCCGGCCGATGGCGGTGGATCCCGTGAAGGAGATCTTGTCGACGCCGGGATGGGCGGCCAGGGCGGCACCCGCCGTCGCCCCGTGGCCGCTGACAATGTTCAGCACCCCCGCCGGCAGCCCGGCTTCCAGCGCCAGTTCACCCAGGCGCAGGGCCGTCAGCGGCGTGTTCTCCGCCGGTTTCACCACCAGGCAGCAGCCGGCGGCCAGTGCCGGCGCCACCTTGATCAGGAAGGCGCCGATCGGCCCGTTCCAGGGCAGGATCAGCCCGGCGACGCCGACCGGCTGGCGCCGGGTATAGGCATGCACATGCTGGCCGCCGCCCGACAGGGCGGATGAGGCGTTGCGGCCGAAGATATTGGCCGTCAGCCCGGCATAATGGCGCAGCCAGGATGCGCCGGCGCCGATGGCCCAATTGGCGAAGCCCAGCGGCATGCCGTTGTTGCGTACCTCCAGCCAGGCCAGTTCCTCGCCGTTCGCCTCGATCAGGTCGGCATATCGCCACAGAATGCGGGCGCGTGCATCCGATGTCAGGCCGCGCCATGCTTCACCTTCATGCGCTGCGCGCGCCGCCGTCACGGCCGCATCGATATCGGCCGCATCGCCATCCGGGGCCTGGGCGATGACCTCGCCCGTGGCGGGGTCCAGCACGTCAAGGACACGGCCGGTGGCGGGGGGCCGCCATTCACCGCCGATCAGTTGGGCGTGCCGCTGTTCCAGAAAACGCTCTCCGGCCTGCGGGCCGGCCGCTGCCATCATGCTCATGCCGCACCTTCCTTGCCGGTGCTGTCGGTGGCGGACAGGGTGAAGCCCGCATAGCCCGCGGCTGCAACCCTGTTGCAGATGTCGCGGTACGGTCCGACGCCGCCGACATAGATCATGAAGACATTGGGCTTGCCGGGGATGTTGGCCCCGACATACCAGGACCGGGTGGTCGGGATCAGGGTGGCGTGCGCCACCTCGCCCACATGGCGGACCCAATCCGTTTCCGCCTGCTCCGTCGCCTCAATCCGGGTGGCGCCGATGCTTTTCATATGGTCCAGACAGTCGCCGATCCATTCGACATGTTGTTCGATGGAAACGACGACATTGCTGAAGACGGACGGGCTGCCTGGCCCCGTGATGGTGAACAGGTTGGGGAACCCGGCCAGTCCCAGGCCCAGATAGGTGCGTGGACCATCCTGCCACTTGTCCCGCAGGCAAAGCCCGTCGCGCCCCCTGATATCCATGGCCAGCAAGGCGCCCGTCATGGCATCGAAGCCCGTGGCGAAGATGATGACATCCAGTTCGTATTCACCGCCATCCGTGCGGATGCCTTTTTCCGTCACGGCCCGGATGGGCGCGTCGGCATGATCGACCAGCGTCACGTCGGGCCGGTTGAAGGTGGCGTAATAGTTGGTATCCACGCAGATGCGCTTGGCCCCGATGGCATAGGAGGTGGGGCACAGTTTCTCCGCCACCGCGGGGTCCTTCACGATCTGCCGGATCTTGCGGCGGATGAAATCGGCCGCGATCTCGTTCGCCTGCCGGTCGACGACCTGATCGGAGAAGGTGAACATGTACCAGGCGCCGCCGCGCCGCCAGCGTTCCTCCAGCGCCGCCTCCCGTTCCGCCGGGGTCATTTCGGCTGCTGTCCGGCCGGGTGGCACCGGTTCCTCCCCCGGTACCCGCAGGTCGCTGTTGCCATGGATCAGCCCGGCACGCAACTGCCGCCGGATTTCCCCATGGCCGACCTTGACCGCCGCGCGATAATCCGGGGCCAGCGGCGCGTTGCGGGCCGGCACGCTGTAGGCCGCGGTGCGCTGGAAGACATGGGTGTGCCCGGCCTGTGCCGCGACGATGGGAATGATCTGGATGCCCGACGATCCCGTGCCGATGATCCCGACGCGCTTGCCGGTGAAATCGACGGGTTCATCGGGCCAATGGGCGGACTGGATCACCTGTCCCTTGAAGGCGCTGATGCCGGGAATGTCGGGCAGGCGGCTGGAAGACAGGCACCCTGTCGCCATGATGCAGAAGTGCGCCGCGATCTCCCGCCCGTCCTCTGTCTGTACACGCCACAGGTTGGCGGCCCCGTCATGATGGGCGGCGGTGACGCGGGTGTTGAAGCGGATGTCGCGACGCAGGTCCAGCCGGTCGGCCGCGAAGCGGATATAGGCCAGGATTTCCGGCTGCGTGGCGAATTTCTCCGACCAGTTCCATTCCCGGACCAGTTCATCCGAAAAGGAATAGGAATAGACCACGCTTTCCACATCACAGCGCGCACCGGGATAGCGGTTCCAGTACCAGGTGCCGCCGACATCCGGCCCGGCTTCCAGCACCATGGCCCGCAGGCCCGACTGGCGCAGACGGTGGAGCATGTAGAGGCCCGCGAATCCTGCCCCGACGATGATGGCGTCAAGGGTGTCCGGCGCTGCCCCGGGGGGCTGGCCGGTGCTGCTGATCGTCACTGTTTTCCTCCCCGACACTTTATTTTCCATGATAGGGGCGGGCGATGCCCTGTCCCCTATCCGCCGACAGGGTCCGGGGTCATTCCCGTACCCAGCGGCAGCGGCCATCGCCCAGGGCAAGGCTTCGGCCCCTGCCGCCGACAGGACCCGGACCGTCAGGTGTGGACAGCCAGGACAGGGTTTCCCCGTCATCACCCGGCACGGCGGCCAGGAAACGGGCGCCTTCCGGTGTGCGGGCCACGATGGTGGCCCCGCGCGGCGTACCCTCCCGTCCATAGGGCATGACGAAGCTTTCCAGCACGCCCGGCCCCTCATACATCTCCAGCAGGTCCGGTGCCGGGCCGCGCAACGCATCGGCATCGGCCTGGACATCGTATTCCTGCGGAAAGGGGTTGGCGGCCGGCGGGCGGCTGGACAAGGCAATGGCGTGGTTGTGGGTGGCATAGCCGCCATTGGCCACGATCAGCCCCGTACCGGCGCCGGCCCGCAACCTTTCCACCATGGCGGCGGCGGCATGGGTCATGCAATTGCCGATGGGACCGCCGCCGAAGGTCAGGCCGCCATAGACGCTGTGCGGCCGGTCCACCGGCCAGCCCAGGCGGCGGCGGGCCATCTTGGGCACGCAGGGAAAGCAGCTGTAAAGCTCCACATGGTCCAGAATCCCCATCACCAGACCGTTGGCGGCCAGGGTGCCGTCGATGGTGGCGTTCAGGCTGGCCGATGCCGTGAAGCCGTCGCGCCGCAGGAAATCTGCCGGCTCATGCGCGGCCGCACCGGCGCCCACAAAGATCAGGCGATGTTCGGGCACGCGCAGTTCACGGGCCATGGCCAGGCTGGTGACGATCAGGGCGGCTCCCTGGTTCACCGCGCTGTTGGCGACCATCAGCTTGGTATAAGGAAAGCTGATCATGCGGTTGGCGGGGCCTTCGGCCAGTATGCCGGCTGGATCCACGGGCTGATGCAACCAGGCGTTCGGGTTGGCCGCCGCCACCTTTGACATGCCGGACCAGATCAGGGCCGTTTCGGCCTGCGCCTCCGCCAGGGTCTGTCCCCAGGCGGCGCGCGTCGCATTCTCGTAAAGCGGATAGACATCGGCCGGCGTAACCAGGCCATAGCGGCGGGCCAGGGGTGTGGCCCCGGCCTCCGCCGCGGCGGCCAGGGCGTTGGCCATGGCACCGCCGCCATCCCGCCGCGCAGCCGTGCGCAGGGCCTCGCCCCCCGTGATGGCGGCGATACGCACCTCGCCCCGGCCGATGGCGTTGGCGGCGCGGTTCAACAGTTCGACTGGCCCATGGCCACTTGCGTCCCCGGTCAGATGCAGGTGGCCGGGCCGGGCGGGCAGGCGGTCGGCCAGAGCCGCGTCGATGGCCGGGTCGGGGAAGGATATCTGGTTTACCACCCCCAGCCAGTCCAGCCGGCCCAGCAGCGCCACCCCGGCATCCTGCTCGGCTGCGGCCAGGGCTGCCAGCATCAGCCCGGCGGAATCCAGTCCCGGCTCCTCCGGTCCCGGCCGGTCATTGACCTGGCCGACACCGATGATGACGGGCACCAGAGCCGCCCGCGTCATGTCCGCCACTCCGGCTGGCGTTTCTCGATGAAGGCGCCGGCCCCCTCCTTCACATCGGGACCGGACAGGACGATGCCGTTCGCATCATCCTGCAGGGCCAGCAACTCAGCCTCTCCCTGGTCCGCGGCGGCGCGGACGACACGCAGGCTCTGCCGCACGGCCAGCGGCGACATGGAGGCCACCAGTTCGGCCAGGCGCAGGGCCTCGTCCAGCACCTCTGCGGGGGTGGGGACCAGACGGTTGACGATACCCAGCGCATGGGCACGTGGGGCCGGCAGCGGCTGGCCCGTCACCAGCATCTCGATCGCCAGCGGGCGGGGCAGGTAGCGGGCGACGCGGAAGGAGCCGCCGGCCCCGGCAATCAGCCCACGCTTCACCTCTGGCAGCACGAGTGCGGCCGTTTCCGCGGCCACGATCAGGTCACAGGTCAGTATCATCTCCGTGCCGCCGCCATGGGACGGTCCCTGCAGGGCCGCGATCCAGGGTTTGGACCGCCGTGCCTGTACAAAGCCCGCGAAGCCGGTTTCCGGCCGGGCCAGCGACATGCCCCGGCCGGCCGCGACCTCTGCCAGATCGGCCCCGGCGCAGAAGATCGGACCCTCGGCCCGCAGGATGGCAACGCGGATGGCGTTGTCGGCCTCGATCTCCTGCACGAAGCCTTCGATTGTTTCCGCCATCGCAGCACTGATGGCGTTGCGCGCCGCCGGGCGGTTCAGGGTGACGATGGCGACATGGCCCCGGCGTTCCAAGGTCACGGGGGCGGGTGTCTGTTCGGTCATCACGTCTCCTTCCGCCAGACGATGAGCCCGTCCAGCGCCTCTATTTCCGCGCCCGCCACACGCAACGGGTTCACTTCCAGTTCGGCCAGCCCGCCACCCAGCGACAGGGCGGCATCGCCGATATCGACGATCACCTGGGCAAGCCGGTCGATGTCGGCCGGCGCCGTGCCCCGGAACCCGTCCAGCAGACGCGCCCCGCGCAGGCCGCGCAGCAGGCCGGCGGCCTGGGTCCTTGTCACGGGCAGGGGGGCGATGGCCAGATCGGCCAGCACCTCCACCAGCACGCCGCCGAAGCCGACGGCGATCACCGGCCCCCAGGTCGGATCGCGGCGGACGCCGATCAGCAGTTCCAGCCCGCCGCCACCCCGCATGGGGGCGATGGACACGCCCTCCAGGCGGGCGCCGGGCCGCGCGCGGATCACGTCGGCCATGATGGCCTCAAAGACCGCTCCGGCTTGCGCTGCCTGCACGTTCAGGCGGACGCCGCCCACCTCCGTCTTGTGGGCGATGTCGGGGGAGACGATCTTCAAGGCCAGCGGCCCGCCGATATCACCGGCATGCCGCATCGCCTCGCCGGCGCTGCGTGCCAGGCGTTGCGGCACCACGGGCACGCCCCGACCCTCCAGGAACGTCAGAACGGCCTGTTCGGTGTCCAGGGGCGGCGGCTGGTCCAGCTTGTCCTGCACCAGGGTCGGCGCCACGCCGGTTTCGTCCACCCGCGCCGACCAGCGGATGGCGTTGCCCGCCGCACGCAGGAAGGCGTCGATGCCCGTCATGACATGCGGCAGCCGATGCTCGGCGATGGATTGGCGGGCATAATCATTCAGCGACTTGCCACAGGTGGAAACGACGACGCTCGGCGTCTCGATGGCGGCGGCGGCGCGCCCGATGGCGGTCAGGGCCGGCGGCAGGCTTTGTCCTTCCGCCGTCGGCACGGCGATGCCGACACCCAGCAGCCCGATGCCCGGCGCACCCGCTGCCAGCGGAATGACACGGCCGAACAGGTCGGGGTCACGCATGGCGGCCCCCGTCACGTCCAGCGGATTAAGCGTCGACCCCAGGTCGGACAGCACGCCGCGCAGGGCAGCGACGGTGCCGGGGTCGTTGGGTGGCAGCCGCACGCCATGCGCCTCCGCCGCATCGGCGACCAGGGTGCAGGCCCCGCCGGAAATGGAAAGGAAACCCAGCCCGTCGGCCGACAGGCGGCCCGTGGCGGCCAGTAGCCCGGCGGTGTTGATCAGATCCTCCGTCGAAGCGACGCGGATCACGCCCAGACGGTCGCAGACGGCATCGAAAACCGCGTCATCGCCGACCAGTGAACCGGTATGGGCCTGCGCCACCTGCGTTGCCAACTGGCTGCGGCCGATCTTCAGCACGACGATGGGCTTGGCCTTCGTCCGGGCCCGTTCGGCGGCCCGGACGAAGGCGGCCGGATTGCGGATGGTCTCGGCGAAGACGGCAATGGCCCTGGTGCTTTCATGATCGACCAGGTAATCGATGATTTCGGCCAGACTGACCTGCGCCTCGTTGCCGGTGGCGGCCACGAAGCTGGTCCCGATATTCTGACCATGCGCATATTCGGCCAGTTCGGCCGCGGTCGCCCCGCTTTGCGACAGGATGGCGATGGACGGGGGCAGGAAGGGCTTCACGACCGGGATCACGGACACCGGGATGCCGGCTTCGACATTGTTGTAGCCGAGCGAATTGGGTCCCCAAAGGGTGACGCCGAGCGCCTCGGCCTGGGCGACCAGCGCGTCCTGCCGGCGGCGTCCCTCTTCTCCTACCTCCGCATAGCCGGATGTCAGGATGGTGGCATAACGGATGCCCGCCGCCGCTGCATCGGCCAGGGCATCGGGCACGGCATCGATGGGTACGAAGATGAAGGCGACATCAACCGGCGCGCCGATGTCCCGGCAGGAGCGGTAGCCCTTGACGCCGAACGTGTCGACACCGGTCCGGTTGACGGCATGCAGCGCGCCCTGATACCCGAAATCCTTGAAGTTGCGCAGGATCAGGATCGTCCAGATCGATTTCTCCGACGCCCCGACCAGCGCCACGGAACGCGGCGCCAGCAGCGGGCTCAGTGGGTGGGCCTGCATGCTCATCGGTCGTCCTCCACGAATGCCATCATGCGGCCCACGGCGTCGGCGAAATCCTCCTTGAATTCCTGCACGACAGCGGTGGCGGAGCGGACGTTTTCCACCAGCCCGACGCCCTGTCCGACGAAATAGGTGACCAGGTCGCGGGCCGGTGCCTCCGGCCGCTCCGCCGCCTTGTCGATCAGTTCGAAGGTGGGGATGGAGATCATGGCCATCAGCGGCATGGGCAGGGCACCGGGGCTGCCGGTGCTGTCCCAGGCCGCATGCCAGCCGGACCGTAACTGCCGCGACGGCTTGCCCGTGCGGGTGCGTGAACGCACCGTATCGCGGGAGGTGGCGGCCACCATCTTCTCGCGGAACACCTCGCTGGTCTCCGCCTCCGTGGTGGCCAGCCAGACGGAACCGGTCCAGGCGCCGGCGGCACCCATGGCCATGCACCCGGCCATTTGCGCGCCCGTCATGATGCCGCCGGCCGCCAGCACGGGGACGGGCCGGATGGGGGCGATGGCACGGATCACCTCCGGCACCAGGACCAGGGTCGATACCTCGCCGCAATGGCCGCCGGCCTCGCCGCCCTGCGCGATGATGATGTCAACGCCGGCCTGGACCTGCCGGATGGCATGTTCCTTGGCCCCCACCAGCGCGCCGACGGGAACGCCATGCGCCCTGGCCCGCGACAGCATGGAAGGCGGGGCGATGCCCAGCGCGTTGACGATCAGCCGGATCGGATGGCGGAACGCCACATCCATCAGCGCTTCACCCACCTCCGGCAGGGTGGCAGGCAATTGCCGGGTGACGACATCCCCTGGCCCGGCATTGATGCCGTGGCGTTGAAGCAGGTCCACCGTGAAATCGACATGCTTGGGGGGGATCTGCCCCATCAGCCTGTCCATGTTCAGTTCGCCACCCAACGTCTGGTGTTCCGGGATCAGGATGTCGATGCCATAGGGCTTGCCATCGACATGTTCGTCGATCCAGCGCAGTTCGGTTTCCAGGCTTTCCGGCGTGAAGCTACTGCCGCCCAGCACGCCGAAGCCGCCGGCCCGGCTGACCGCCGCGACCACGTCGCGGCAATGGCTGAAGGCGAATAGCGGGAAATCCACGCCGATCAGGTCCTTGATGCTGTTCATATGCCACTCCGCTGGCCGGGAGGGGGCGGCCCCCTTGCCCGGCATTTCGGGTCACCCTTGCCCCCGGAACGGGTCGGCCCGTTCCGGGGGGCGCTATCAGAAGGTGTAGCCGACCTGCACCATCACCTGACGGCCGCGCGTCGGGATGGCCATCACCTGCGACGGCGTGCCGGCCGTGGTGGGCGCACCGGGCTTTTCCTGCAAATAGCCGTAGAACTCGTTTGTCAGGTTGCGGCCGATCAGCGAGATTTCCCACGAACGGTCGAAATCCAGCCGTGCCGCCGCGTCCAGCACCCAATAGCCCTTCAGGACGCCGCCGGGATTGTGATTGTCGGTGCCATTGATCTTGCTGGTGTAGCGGGCATTGCCCGACAGGCCCAGGTCCCAGAGATCGGCCACCGGCACGGTGTAGTTGAAGCCGCCATTCAACGACCAGTCCGCCGCGCGCGTCAGCGGCCGGCCGGCCATTTCCTGGCCATAGCTATCGTCGGCGGTGCCTGTGATCCCGTCGGGCCCGGCGCTCAAGGACACGTTGCAGCCCATGGCGAAGGTCTGCCCGCCATAGCAACTGCTGATATAGTCCTTGTAGCGGCTGCGGTTATAGGCGACGGAGCCGTAGATAGAGAAATCCGGCGTGATGCGGAAATTCGCATCCAGTTCAAAGCCTTTGGAGCGGGCGCTGGCGGCATTGGCGACCGTGAAGGATGCCAGCGCCGCATTGAAGGCGTTCACCTGCAAATTGCTGTAGAGATAGGAATAGGCCGCTGTGGTCAGCGTCAGGCGCCGGTCCAGAAGCTGGGCCTTCACGCCCACTTCCTGGCCTTTCACCTTTTCCGCCTCGAAGTTGAAGTCGTCGGCCGTGACTGAGGCCGGGGTCAGCACGGCCGAAAGGCCGAGACCACCGGATTTGTAGCCGGTCTTGTAGGCGATGTAGGTCGTGACCTCCGACGTGGGACGCCAGCTCAGCGTCGCCTCGGGGGAATAGTTGCTGTCGCGGAAATTGTCGGTCAGGACAGAGGTGGGGGGCAGGAAGACCGTGCCCGACAGGGCCGGCTGGACATAGGAATTGTAGAGGTAGGAATCCTTGGTCTCGCGCGTGTAGCGCACGCCGCCGGCCAGTTCCACGGTGTCCGTCACGTCCCAGATCAATTGTCCGAACACGGAATAGGCCTTGCCCTTCGTGCCGCTGGGCTTTTCCCAGGTATGGTACTTGCCCGTCGCCGGGTCGGCCGGCAGCAGCAGGATGCGGCTGTTATTCTCGAAATAAAGATCGGTATCGCCGTAATAGGCGCCCAGCAGGAAGTTCACCGGCCCGTCGAAGGAGGACAGCAGCCGGAACTCCTGGCTGAAACTGTCGAAATCCTCCCGTTCCGATGCTCCGATGATGTAGTAGGAGGTGGCATCGAAACTGTCGCTGTAGCGCGACCGTGTGCTGAAGAACCCCGTGACCGAGGTCAGGGCCAGATTCTCCATCGTGTAATTTGCCGACAGGGAGGCCAGGTAGACCTTCACGTCACTATAGGGCTGCTGTTTGGCATAGGGCCAGTTGTCGGCCACACCATCCGCCAGCCCGGCCGAGGAATAATATTTGTCCAGCTTGCATTCGCCATAGGGATCAACCATCCCCGACACGCCCCCGGCGGGCCGGGCGCCGCAATAGAACAATTGCTGGCCGGCCGCCGGGCCGTCATCGCTGTAATCGCTGGCCGACAGTTTCAGCGTCGCGTCAAAATTGCTGTTCTCCGGCTTCCAGGTCAGGGTCAGGCGGCCCAGCACCTCCTCGTCACCGGGACGGCGCACACCGGGGACGGACGTGGGCACGGGCCCGCCGATATTGCGCAGCCAGCCGTCCATGTTGCGATAGCGCACGGCCAGCCGCGCACCGACGGTGTCGCTGAGCGGGCCTGCGATGGCGCCTTCGGTGATGATCTCGTCGGCCACCGTCTCATACCCGACACGGGCATAGCCCGTAACCGTGTCGGTCGGCCCGGCAGAGGTGATGGAGATGACGCCGGCCGGGCTGTTCTTGCCGAAGAACAGGGCCTGCGGACCTTTCAGCACCTCGATGCTTTCCACATCGAACAGGCCCTGGGTGATGGCCCGCCCACGGGACGTCTGGACCCCGTCGATATTCAGGGAAACGGTCTGCTCGAACCCGGCCTGGCCGGGGGACGTGCCGATGCCGCGCAGGGTGATGGTGGCCCCGCCGCCGCTGGACACGCGGTCCATCGACAGGCCCGGGGAATAGTTGGCGATGCTGCGGATGTCGGTGACACCGAAATTCTGCAAGGTTTCGTCGCTGATCGCCGACACGGCGACGGGTACGGAAATCAGCGTTTCCGCCCGGCGGCGGGCCGTGACGATGATTTCCCCCAGGAAATCCTGTCTGGCCGTGTCGGCCTGCCCGCCCTGGTCGGAAGCCTGCGCATGGGCACCCGGCATCGGGGCCAGCGCCAGAATTGCCAGTGCGGCGCAGCCGGCGGCCAGATATCGCCGACGGATTCCGGGCCTGTTTCCAAAGATCATTGTTTCCTCCCGTTCATTAGGCCGAACAGCGCCGGCCGGAAGGGCGGGTGTCTGTTCGGAGCAGCGGGTAGATCCCGCCTTGCATCCATTCCTGTCTGGCTGAAAGCGTCAGGGGGCGAACCTATCCGTGGAGGGGGTATGCCCCCTGACGGCCGGGCGGTTCAGGTCTTTCCTATCCGCCGGAAGGCGACGACGGGGCGCCGGGAACCACAGGATGGCGCCCATGTCCGTCAGCAGGAGTTTCCCCGATGAACATGCCCGTTTCCGTCGCCCCCCTGTTCCGGCCGTTCCGGGCGGGCGGCCTGGACCTGCCCAACCGTATCGTCATGGCGCCGATGACGCGCTGGCGTGCGCCCGGCCAGTATCCAGGGGCCGACATCGCCGCCTATTACCGCCGCCGCGCGCAGGATGGGGTGGGCCTGATCATCACCGAGGGGACGACCATCGATCATCCCGTCGCCTCGCATTCGGAACGGACGCCGGCATTCCACGGCCGCGCGCTGGAAGGCTGGCAGCATGTCGTGACGGCGGTCAAGGCGGCGGGCGGGCGGATCGTGCCCCAGCTTTGGCATGTCGGCGCCATGCGCCCGCCTTCCTATGATGCGCCCAACCGCGACCTGCCTGTTTCCAGCCCCTCCGGGATCGCCAAGCCCGGCGGACGCCCTATCGCCGACCCGATGACGGTAGCGGGGATCACGGCTGTCATCGATGCCTTCGTGCGGGCGGCCCTGGATGCCAGGCGGCTGGGATTCGACGGGATCGAAATCCACGGTGCCCATGGCTATATTGTGGACCAGTTCCTGTGGGATGCCCTGAACCGGCGTACGGATGCCTATGGCGGCGGCCTTGACGGGCGCAACCGTTTCGCCGTGGAACTCGTCACCGCCGTGCGGGTCGCCATCGGGCCGGATTTTCCGCTGATCCTGCGCCTGTCGCAATGGAAACAGCAGGATTATGCGGCGCGGCTGGCCACGTCACCCGACGAACTGGCGGCCATCGTGCAGCCGCTGGCGGCGGCCGGGGTGGATGTCTTCCATTGTTCCCAGCGCCGCTGGTGGGAGCCGGAATTTCCCGGATCACCCCTCAACCTGGCCGGCTGGGTCAAGCGTCTGACGGGCCGGCCCGTGATCAGCGTCGGCAGCGTCGGGCTGGGGACGCCGATGTCGGTGACCGAACATGGGGCTGACGCTTCGGTCGCCTTCGACCCGGCGCCGCTGGCGGACGCGCTGACACGCGGGGATTTCGACCTGATCGCCGTGGGCCGTGCCTTGCTGGCCGACCCGCAATGGTGCGGCAAGGTGCGGGCCGGCCGGTTCGACGATCTGGTCCCCTATGGCCGTGACGTGCTGGACAGGCTGGAATGAAGGGCTTTCAGGTTTTCCAGCAGGGGCAGGGCGAACAGGTCGTTCTGGTCGCTGGTGAACATGTGGCCCACGCCCCTGGCCAGCCTTACCTGCAATTGAGGGGTCAGCCGGTGGAAGGCGGCCACCCCCGCGTCGGTCATGATTTCGCTATGTTCGGCCCGGACCAGCAGCACGGGGCAGCGCAGCCGGGCCGCCGCCCGTTCCATGAGGGACCGTTCGGCCGGCGGGTTGATGAAGGCGGGATTGGCCATGCGCGGGTCCCATTGCCAGTAAAGGCGCCCATCGTCTCCCCGCCGCATGACACGCGCCAGCGTGGCCGGATCGGCTGGGCGCTTGCGGCCGGGCAGGCCGGCCAGGGCATCGGCCGCGGCCTGCAGGTCGGGATAGCCGTCCGTGCTGGCCTGCATGAAGCGGCTGATGGGCGCCACGCCGGCCGGGTCCACCTGTGGGATCACATCGGCCAGCAGCAGCATCGCCGCATGGTCCGGCAGGTCCGCTGCCGCCACCAGGGCCACCTGACCGCCGCGCGACGCGCCGGCCAGAACCGTGGGCCGGCCCAGATGACGCAGGACGCAGCGCAGATCCCCCGCCATGCTGTCCAGGTCATAGCGCCCGTCCGGCGCCCATTCGCTGTCGCCATGGCCGCGCATGTCGATGCTGATCCCATGGTATCCGGCCTCGGCCACCCGGCGGGCGGCCCCGCGCCAGGACCGGCGGCTTTGTCCGCCGCCATGCAGGAACAGGACGGGCGGGGCGTGCGGATCGCCGACGGCGTCCGCCACCAGCCGGACCCCCTCGCCGGGCAGGAATATCGTGCGGAACACCATGGGATCAGCCGTTTGTGTTGGCCGGGGTGGAAGCCGGATACCACCGCCCGTCGCCACGGCTCTCATAAGGGGCGGCCACCTCGATCAGCACGCCATGCGCGCTTTTCGGGCCGACCCAGCCCCATTCCTGCCATGTCATGTCCGGGTCGCGGTTGGTCGTCCCGTCGCCCAGCACCTGCATGCCTTCCGCCCGCAGCCGCGCCAGGCTGCCCGGAACGTCGGTGGTGGTGAAGCACAGATGATGCACATGTTCTCCCTTGGCGGCCAGCCGGTCGCCAAGGGGTGTGCCGGGTGCCGGCTGGATGAGCTGGATTTCCGTCGAATGGTTGGCGACGAAGGTCGCCCAGCGCATGTCCTGGTCGGCACCACTGGAAAAGCCGTCGTAACGCACGACCGGTTCCTTCAGGGCATCGGGGTCGAGCACGCGCAGAAGGGTGGTCCAGTCCGCGATGGCCTGGTCCAGGTCGCGGACCAGAAGGCAGACATGGGCGAAGGGGCCGCTGGGCATGGGGGTTCCTCAGATTTCCGGTGTATCGGGCTTGCTGTCAGGGGGGCGGCAGGATCACGGCCCGGCCCTGGATGATGGGGCGGTCGCCGTCGGCGGTCAGCCAGACGTCGCAGATGGCCTGCCGCCCGTCGGTCTCCACGACCCGCCCACCGGCTGTCAGCCGGTCACCGTCATAGGCATTGTCGACGAAGCGGCTTTCCAGCGACGCGATCCGCGCACCGGGAAAGGCGCCCGCCAGCATGTTGATGATATAGGCCAGGTTGGCCGGCCCCTGGTTGATGACCCGGTCGCCCAACCCCCTGGCCCTGACGAAATCGGGGTCCAGATGGATGGGGTTCGGGTCGCGCAGATACAGCGCCCAGTCACACATGGTCCGGGCGCTGACGGTGACGGTGAAGGCGGGCAATTCGCTGCCCACGGTGGGTGGGGGCATGGTCATGACAGCAGCTCCCGGCGCGGCAGCACCCAGACATTGGTGGCTTCCAGCACGACCGTGCCATCGGGGCCGTGCAGGCGAAGGCGATATTCCAGCATGTCCATCAGGCCCAGCTTGCGGCTGGGCTTGCGGGTCAGGCCGATGATCTCCCCCGTGACGCGGTAGGCCACGCCCGTGCGCAGCGCATCCTGGAAATCGACCCGCGAACTGGCCATCATCGGCCCCTGTTCGATATCGAAATCGCACAGGGCGCAAAGGCCGGCGACGGTCTGGCCCATGGCCACCTGGGTCGCGATGTAATAATAGGCCGGATGGGCCGTGCCATCGGTGGCCGGCTCCACGCCCGTGGACCGGCACAGGGCCGCGTTTTCAGCCTTGTCGATGACATAGGTGCCGTCACCGTCCAGCCTGTGGCCGGCAACGGGCGGGGCGGGGGGATAGGTCATCATGAACCTCCGTATGAACCTCCGTGGCTGGCGGGTCGGGCCTGACCGCTGCCGGCGCCGCTGGCGATCATCAGGCAGTTGGAAAGCCCGCCATCGACGGGCAGGTCGATGCCGGTGATCTGCCCCGCATGGGGCCCCAGCAGGAACAGGATGGCGTTGGCCACGTCGGTGGCCGTGCCCAGCTTGCGTAGGGGGATGCCGGCTTCACGCTGCGCCCGCCGCTGCGGGTCGGCATAGCCGGCGGCCGTCATGGGCGTCAGGGTCGGACCGGGCGACACGCAATTGCAGCGGATGCCGTCCGGCCCCCATTCGACCGATAATTGCCGCACCAGCATCAGCAGGGCCGCCTTGGCCGGGGCATAGGCGCCCAGCGCGGGCGTGGGCTGCGTGGCGGAAATGGAACCGGTGGCGACCATGGCACCCCGGCTTGCCTTCAGATGGGGATGGGCGGTGCGGGCCAGCAGCCAGACGGCCCGTGTATTGACGGCGAACAGCCGGTCGTAATCCTCTGTGCCCATGTCGGTCAGGCCGCCGCCGGCGATCATGCCGGCATTGGCGACCAGCCCGTCAATGCCGCCCATATGGGCCAGGGCGGTGACCATGATGCGATCCGCGCTGTCCGCGGCCGCGACATCGATGGCCAGCGTGGCGGCAGCCGGGCCGATTTCATCGGCCAGCGCCGCCAGCCCGTCCCTGTCGCGATCCACCAGCAGGAAACGATGGTCGCCGCGGATCAGGTCCTGATCCAGAAGCCGTTCGGCGGTGGCGCGGCCGATGCCGTTGGCCGCGCCCGTGATGATGACACGCATGGTTCCGGTCCCCGCCGTCAGTCGTTCAGGTCCAATTCGCGCATCAGCGCGGTGCGCAGCTTGAATTTCTGGATCTTGGAAGCCGACATGGGCCATTGCGGCACGAACTCGCCGATGAAGCGGATGTGGCGCGGCACCTTGAAGCCCGCCAGTTGCTGGCGGACGAAGCCCGTCAGCTCTTCCGCGGTGACCGTGCTGTCGGGTGTCCGCTCGATGAAGGCGGCGGGTATCTCGACCAGCCTCGCATCGGGCAGGCCCACCACCTGGGCAAGCTGCACCGCAGGGTGACGGGCCAGCACGGCCTCTATCTCCGCCGCGGCCACGTTCTCGCCGCCGACCTTTAGCATCTCCTTGAACCGGCCATGGAACATCACATGCCCATGGTCGTCCAGCGACCCGATGTCGCCGGAATGATACCAGCCGTCCGCGTCCAGAACCTGCGCCGTCTTGTCCGGGTCCTTGTAATAGCCATCGAACAGGCTGTAGCCGCGCACCAGGATTTCGCCATGCCGTCCCTCCGGCAGGTCCTGACCGGTTTCGGCATCTGTGATGCGGATTTCCACGCCGGGCAGGGCGAAGCCCAGCCGCTGGAAACCCAGTTCCGGTTCCATGGAGAACCCGCCGGTGGAGGCGATGCCGCTGGTCTCCGTCATGCCATAGGTGCCGCACTGCAGGGCGTTCGGCATCTTCCGCCGGTAAACGGCCCCCACCGCCTCCGGCATCATCACGAAACAGCTATTCATCAGCCGGACGCAGGACATGTCCGTATCCTCGAAGTCGGGATGCGCGATCATGGCCTGATGGAAGGTGACGAAGGGCAGGAAGACCATGGTCGGCCTTTCCTCCCGGATCTGACGCAGGCTGGCCCCGGCCTCGAAATGCGGCAGCCCGATGAAGGTGCCCGTGGCATCGATGGCCAGCAGCAGACCCGACAGGGCGGCGATGTGGAACAGGGGCAGCGGCGACCACATGCGGTCCCGGCCGGTGAAGCCCCAGCGATAGCGGCCCAGGTTCGCCGCCTCTCGCACGATGGCCTCGTGGCTCAGCAGGCAGCCCTTCGGATTGGCAGACGTGCCGGACGTGTAAAGGATCATGCAGGTGTCGCGCACCCGCACGCAGAGCCTGGCATGATGGATCGTCCGTTCCGCCACGCCGTCGATTCCGGCCTCAAACCGGGCCGCATCGATGAAGCCGGGAACCGGTCCCGTCTTTCCCGTCAGCACGATGCGCCGCAGATGCGGCGTGTCGGGCAGTGACAGGGCGGCGGCATCCACAGCATCCGCCAGCCCCGGAAAGGCTTCGCGCAGCCGGGCCGTGAAATCCACCTGCTCGGGCGTGTCCGCCGTGGTCAGGATGGTCGTCAGATCAGCATTGGCGGCGACATAGGCCAGTTCGGCCGGCCGGTAGCGGGCGTTCATCAGCACACTGACCCCGCCGCACAGGGCCACGGCGAAAAGGTCGGTCACCAGATCGATGCCCGACGGATAGAGAAGCCCCACATGCTGACGCGGGCGCACGCCCAGCGCCCACAGACCGCGTGCCCGCCGCATGACCCGCCCCGCCAACGCGGCATAGGTCAGCCGCGCATCTGGAAATACCAGGGCTTCCTTGTCCGGTGCCCGGTCGCATGCGCCCAGCAGCAGGTCGCCCAGCGTTGTCGCCGACACCCGCATCAGGGCCAGATCCTCACCCGTCCGTTCCACTGCCGTTCCACTCCCTTGCACGACATTCTTGATCATGGCGTGACGATGCCGGGCCGGAACGCGGTTTCCACCTGTCCATCGATAGGTGTCCGGGTGGGGGTGGCATGGGAAGACGGGGCATCTTCCCATTTCCGAATTGTGGACCGATCACGATGGAAGCTTTCATCTATGATCATGTGCGCACGCCGCGCGGCCGGGGACGGCCCGACGGGTCGCTGCACGAGATCACGGCCGTCGAGTTGCTGACCCAGATCCTGCGGAGCCTGCGCGACCGCAACGGCCTGGACACAGGCCTTCTGGACGATGTCGTCATCGGCTGTGCCCAGCCGGTCGGTGAACAGGGCGGCGTCATCGCCCGTGCCGCCGTTCTGAACGCCGGTTATGCCCAGACGGTGGCCGGGCAGCAGATCCACCGCTTCTGTGCGTCGGGCCTGGAAGCCGTGAACAATGTCGCGGCCCAGGTGATGTCCGGCATGAGCCAGGCCGGCATCGGCGGCGGCGTGGAAAGCATGAGCCGGGTATTCATGGGTGCCGACAGCGGCGCCTGGAGCGCTGATCCGCGCGTCGCCTACCACAATTACTTCATCCCGCAGGGCATCGGCGCCGACATGATCGCGACGCTGGACGGTTTCAGCCGCACCCAGGTCGATGCCTATGCCCTGGAAAGCCAGCGGCGTGCCGCGCAGTCCTGGCGGGAGGGGCGCTTCACCCGCTCCATCATCCCCGTCACCGATGTGCTGGGAGAGGTGGTGCTGGACCGCGACGAATATCCGCGTCCCGACACGACGCTGGAGGGGCTGGGCGCCCTGAAGCCGGCCTTCACCGGCCTGGCGGCGCTGGGGTTCGACCAGGTGGCGCTGGCCCGCTATCCGCAGATCGAGGCCCTGGCCCATGTCCATACCGGCGGCAATTCATCGGGCATCGTGGATGGTTCGGGGGCCGTGCTGGTGGGCTCGGACGCCTTTGGGAAGAAGGCGGGGCTGACGCCCCGTGCGCGTATCCGCGGCTTCGCCTCCATCGGGTCGGAACCGTCGATCATGCTGACCGCGCCGGCCGCCGTCAGCGAAAAGGCGCTGAAGAATTGCGGCATGCAGAAGGGCGATATCGACCTGTTCGAATTGAACGAGGCGTTTGCCAGCGTCGTGCTGCGCTACATGCAGGTCATGGATATTCCGCATGACCGGATCAATGTCTGTGGTGGCGCCATCGCGCTGGGCCATCCGCTGGGGGCCACGGGCGCCATGATCCTGGGCACGGCGCTGGACGAGCTGGAGCGTCGCGGCCAGCAGACAGCCCTGGTCACCCTGTGCGCCGGCAACGGCCTGGGCACGGCTACCATCATCGAACGGGTGTGAAGCCATGAACATGCGTCATATTTCCATCGCAAAGGGTGCCGATGGCATCGCCGTCCTGTCGCTCGACAATGCTGATGAAAGCGTGAACCTCGTCTCTGCGTCCTGGCTGGCGGAGATGGAGCAGGCCATCGCCGACCTGACCGCCGATGCCGCCGTGACAGGGGTCATCCTGACATCCGCCAAAAAGGGTTTCATGGCCGGTGCGGACCTGAAGCTTCTGGTCGACGGGTTCGAGACCATGGACCGGCGTCAGGCCTATGCATTCAGCCAGCGGGCCACGGCCATGCACCGCGCCATCGAGAAAGGTGGCAAGCCCTGGGTCGCCGCCCTGAACGGGCTGGCGCTGGGCGGCGGGTTCGAACTGGCGCTGGCCTGCCATTACCGCATCCTGGTGGATGACAGGCGGGCCGTCGTCGGCCTGCCGGAGGTGAATGTGGGCCTGTTGCCGGGGTCCGGCGGCACGCAACGCCTGCTGCGCCTGGCTGGGGCGAGGGCGGCCGTGGACCTGTTGCTGTCGGGCCGGGCGGTCAAGCCGGACGAAGCACTGAGGCTGCGGATCGTGGACGAGGTGGTACCGGGCGCCGAACTGCTGGACGCGGCCCGGTCCTGGCTGCAATCGGGGCCCGACCCCGTGCGGGCTTGGGACCGCAAGGGGTATCAGGCGGCGGAGGCGCGGGGCGTGCTGGTGCCGGAAACGGCCGTCCTGTTCACGACGGCCACGGCCGGCGCGGCCAAGGCCGGGCGCAACCTGCCCGCACCCATCGCCATCCTGTCCTGCGTGTTCGAAGGCATGCAACTGCCCTTCGACCGTGCCTTGTCGGTGGAATCCAAATATTTCGCGCGCCTGCTGACCGATCCCGTGGCCCGTAACATCATCCGCACCAGTTTCCTGTCGAAACAGGCGGCGGAACGCGGCCTGCGCCGGCCGGCCGGCGTGCCGCCGTCGCGGGTGGCCAAGGTCGGCGTGCTGGGGGCCGGCATGATGGGGGCCGGCATCGCCCTCGTGTCGGCCCAGGCAGGGATCGACGTGGTGTTGATCGACCGCACGTCCGAACTGGCCGAAAAGGGCAGGGGCCATGCCGCCGGAGTGCTGGCGCGGGAGGTGGAGAAGGGACGGCGCACCGCCACCGATGCTGCTGCCATCCTGGCCCGCATCCACGCCACGACCGATTTCGCCGGCCTGGACGGTGTGGATCTGGTGGTGGAGGCCGTGTTCGAGGATACCGCCGTGAAGGCTGCGACGACGGCAAAGGCCGAAGCCGTGATCCCGGCCGGTGCGATCTTCGCCTCCAACACCTCCACCCTGCCCATCACGCAACTGGCCGAGGCATCGGCGCGGCCGGAGCAGTTCATCGGACTGCATTTCTTCTCGCCCGTCGAACGGATGGGGCTGGTGGAAGTGATCATGGGCCGGCGCACCAGCCCCGAAACGCTGGCCAGGGCGCTGGATTTCGTGGCGCAGTTGCGCAAGACGCCGATTGTCGTCAATGACAGCCGCGGCTTCTATACCAGCCGTGTCTTCCAGACCTTCATCCATGAAGGGGCGGCGATGCTGGCCGAGGGCGTGCCCCCGGCGGTGATCGAGAATGCAGCGCGTGCCGCCGGCATGCCCGTCGGACCGTTGGCCCTGCTGGACGAGGTCACGCTCGACCTGCCGCTGAAGATCGTGGACCAGACGATCGCGGAGGAAGGTGACCGCTATACCCCGCCGCCCGGCGTACCGGTCCTGCGCCACATGCGTGACGTGCTGGGGCGCGGCGGCCGCAAGGCAGGCGGCGGCTTCTATGAATATCCGGCCGGCGGGCGCAAGCATTTGTGGCCCGGTCTTGCCGGGCATTTCCCCGCCCGCAGCGACGTGGATGGGGCGCAGTTGACGCGCCGCTTCCTTTATATCCAGGCCATGGAAACGGCCCGCTGTCTGGAAGAAGGGGTGCTGATCACGCCACAGGATGCCGACCTTGGCGCCGTCTATGGCTGGGGCTTTCCGTTATGGACCGGTGGCACCCTGTCCTATATCGACACGGTCGGCATCGAGGTGTTCGTGGCGGAGGCGGACCGGCTGGCCCAGGCCCATGGCCCGCGCTATGCCCCGTCGGCCTGGCTGCGGCAACGGGCGGCCAGGGGCGAGGGGTTCTATCCGCCGGCGGGGGCAACGCCATGCGCCGCCTGATCTTCCTGCCCGAACATGACCAGTTCCGCGACAGCGCCCGGCGCTTTTTCCAGAAGGAGGTGGCCCCGCATGCGGAGCGCTGGCGCGCCCAGGGCCATGTGGACCGGGACATCTACCGCAAGGCCGGCGCGGCGGGTCTTCTGCTTACCTGGGCGGAGGAAGGGTTCGGCGGTTCCGGCATCACCGATTTCCGGTTCGAGCAGATCATCATCGAGGAGAACATCATCCATGGTGAGATCGGTTTCTACATCAACCTGCATTCCAACCTGGTTGCCCCCTATATCGATGCGTTGGGCACCCAGGAGCAGCGGCAGCGCCTGCTGCCCGCTTGTGTCAGCGGGGATCGCATCCTGGCCATCGCCATGACGGAACCGGGCGCCGGCTCCGATCTGGCCGGCATGCGCACCCGGGCGGAGGACAAGGGTGACCATTGGCTGCTGAACGGGGCGAAGACCTATATCTCCAACGGCATCCTGGCCGATCTGGTCATCGTTGCGGCCCGCACCGTACCGGACCGCAAGCATGGGTTGGGCCTGTTCATGGTGGAAGCCGGGATGGAAGGTTTCGCCCGCGGCCAGCGGTTGAAGAAGATGGGGCTGCATGCGCAGGACACCGCGGAACTGTTCTTCCACGACGTGAAGGTGCCCAAGGCCAATGTGCTGGGGGACGCGACGCAGGGCTTCTTCTACCTGACCCGTTTCCTGGCCAAGGAACGGATGGTGGCGGCCATCGGCTCGCTGGCGGCGGCGCAGGCGGCCTTCGACCTGACGCTGGACTATGTCAAGGAACGCCGCGCCTTCGGTCGGCCCATCGGTGCCTTTCAGAACAGCCGGTTCGTCCTGGCGGGTCTGAGGGCGGAAATCGACGCCATCCAGACCTTCATCGACCAGTGCGTGATGCTGCTGAACGACGGCGCCCTGGCGCCGGAGGAGGCGGCCGAATGTAAGCTGCTGGCGACGGAACTGGAAGGGCGGGTGGTTGATGCCTGCGTACAGCTCCACGGCGGCGCCGGCTATATGGAGGAATACCGGATCAGCCGGCTTTTCACCGATGCCCGCGTGTCGCGCATCTTCGCCGGGTCCAGCGAGATCATGAAGGAAATCATCGGCCGGGGCCTTGGCCTGGACGAACGCAAGATGGGGTAGGGCCATCGGCCACCTTTCCCCTTGAGACAATAAAATCCCCGAGGAGCTTTCACATGGATTTCAATCTTCCCGAGGAATACCGCGCCTTCCGCGATGGCGTGCGGCGCTGGGTCGATACCGAGGTGCCGAAAAGCTGGGCCCGCGACCTGGAGAAGGACGAGCATCATTATCCCTACGCGCTTTGGGACAAGTTCACGCAAGCCGGCTTCCACGGCGTGGGCATACCGGAGGCATTCGACGGCCAGGGCGGCGATGTGCTGATGCAGATGCTGTTGGCCCGCGAACTGGCCCGTTCGCTGGGCGGCCTGGCCTGGATCTGGGGCATCACCTCCTTCGCAGGGTCCAAGTCGATCGGTCTTTACGGCAGTGAGGCGCAGAAGAAGAAATATCTGCCCCTGATCGCCACCGGACAGTTGAAGGCGGCCATCGCCTTCACCGAACCTTCCGGCGGCACCGACCTGCTGGGCGGCATGCGCACCAGTGCGGAACGGGTGGAAGGCGGCTGGAAGCTGAACGGGGAGAAGATCTGGAGTTCGTCGGCCCATGTCGCCGACTATCTGCTGGTCATCGCGCGCACGGACAGGAACGTCACCAAGAAACACCAGGGGCTGACCCTTTTCTGGGTGCCGGCCAAGACGGAGGGCGTGACCATAACGCCGCTGGCCAAGCTGGGCATGCGGTCCATGGGGTCCTGCACGGTGCATTTCAACGATGCCTTCGTGGCGGATGAGAACGTGCTGGGGGAGCCCGACAAGGCCTGGTACATGCTGCTGCCGACACTGAACAACGAACGCATCATGGTCGGCGCCTTTTGCCTGGGCGTCATCGATGGCGTGCTGGAGGATGCGCTGGATTATGCCAGACAGCGTAATGCCTTCGGTCGTCCCATCGGCAGTTTCCAGGCCATACAGCATTATATCGCCGACGTGGCGACCATGCAGGTGACCACCGAACTGATGCTGCATTACTGCGCCTGGAAGCAGGCATCCGGACAGCCGGTGGGCAACGAGGCGAACATGCTGAAGCTGATCGCATCGGAGAATGCCAACAAGGCGGCCGACCTGGGCATCCAGATTCTGGGGGGCATGGGCTATTCGGCGGAAACCGACATGCAGCGCTATTGGCGCGACAGCCGCCTGTGGCGCATCGGACCCATCACGAACGAGATGGTGCGCAATGGACTGGCCGAAAGCCTCGGCCTGCCCCGATCCTTCTGACGGGGGACGGGCCATGGGACCGCTTCGCCTTCATTACGGGGGGGGGGGCGGGACGCGGCATCGGCCGCGCCATCACCCTGGGACGGGCCGGCACGCCCGACGATGCGGCCGGTGCCGTCTATCTCATCTGCCTGCCCGAAGCCGGTTACATCACCGGCCAGCTGATTACCTGTCGCGGCGGCTACACACTATGGAATGCCGTTCCGATAGGGGGTACCCTATCCTTGGATAGGGGCCGAACGACGTGGCGGAACATAGATTGACCCCATGTTCCCGCCCAAGCAGGGAAAGGCCATGCCCGAGATCATGATCGTGATGCGCAGTGGCGAAACCCGCCCCGTTGACGGGGCGGAGGGGCAGTCGGTGATGCTGGCTGCCCGCGATGCCGGGATCGATGAGCTTGAAGGGTTTTGCGGCGGATGCTGCGCCTGTGCAAGCTGCCATGTCTATGTCGATCCGGCCTTCGCCGGCCGCTTGCCGCCCATCGGAGCGGACGAGGATGAGTTGCTGGAGGGTTCCGGCCATCGCCGACCCCATTCCCGCCTGTCCTGCCAGTTGTCCATGACGGATGCCCTGGCCGGTCTGCGCCTGACCGTCGCGCCGGAAGGCTGACGGGCACCGCCATCTGAAGAGGAAGAGGGAGAAAAGGCACAGCGGACAGCACGAAACAAAAAGTTCACACCCCAACACAACAACAAAAACCGTGTGGCATTGGGAGGAGGAAGAACATGGGCATCATTCCCACTTTGGTCGGATCGGCGCGGTTGCGCAGCGGGCCGCTGGTCAGACGTTCCCGTCTGGATGCGCTGCTGGATGGCGTGGACGCATCCCGTGTCACGCTGGTGCAGGCGCCGGCGGGCTATGGCAAGACCACCGTTCTGCGCTTCTGGGGCGAGGCACTGCGCCACCGTGGCCGACCCGTCCTGTGGCTGGCTGCGCGGGCCGGAATGGCGCGGCCGGAGGACATGTGGTCCTGGCTGTGGATGGCCGCCACGCGGGCGGGCCTGGACTGGCCCGCCTTCGGGCTGGACAGCCCGATGGATGAACTGCTGGCCCATCTTGTCACCGATGGCGGCCCCTATCCCGTCCTGATCCTGGATGATGCCCACCTGCTGCCGCCCGATGCTTTGCTGGTTGTGGAGCGGATCATTGCCAGCGCGCGCGACGCCCTGACCACGATCATCAGCGCGCGCGGCCGCAACAAGGTGCCCGTCGCCCGCTTGCGGTCCCTGGGTATGCTGCTGGAGGTGGGGCCGGCCGATCTGCGGTTCACACCGACGGAGATCGCTGATTGGCAGGCAGCCATCGCAGAGGCCACGGCCGGGAGCACAGGTGTGGATGCCGATGCGGATACCGTCGCCGCCCCCCTGATGGCACGGGCCGGCGGCTGGGCCGGCGGGCTTGTCATGGGCCAGCGGGTGACCGGCATCGATGCGGCCGAGCGCTGGACCCGTTTCACGCTGGAGGTCGGCGACTATTTCGAGGAGGAGGTGCTGGCCGGCATCGATGGTGACCGTCGGGCCTTCCTGATCGACACGGCCGTCCTGGAGACATTGACGCCGGCGGCCTGTGACGCGGTGACGGGCCGTACCGACAGCCGCCATCTGCTGATGGAACTGGAGGCGGCGGGGCTGTTCGTGTCCCTGGTCGATATCGATGCGGCCCGTTACGCCCTGCACCCGCTGTTCCGCCACCTGTTGCGGCGGCGGCTGACGGAAGATGCGCCGGAACGGGCATCGGAGCTTCATCGCCGCGCCAGCCTTTATTTCGTGTCGCAGAACCAGCCTTTGCCGGCCATCGATCATGCCAGGTCCAGCGGTGATCTGGAATTCCTGGCCGAATGCCTGGAATCGGTGGCTGAATCGGCCACCTATGCGGGCCACCTCCTGCATCTGGACGAGGTGGCGAACGTCCTTTCCTGGCCGTTGCTGCAAGGTCGGCCCGTCCTGTTGCTGTCGCTTGCCTGGCGGCGCATCCGGGCCCTTGCCCTGGCGCCGGCCGAACAGATGATCGATGCCGCCGCCGCCTGCATCGATGCCCACGAGGCGGCGGGGACCATGCCTTCCCATCAGGTCACCCATCTGCGCCGGCTGGTCGAACACCGGTACATCACCATGGCGGCCGCACGTGACCAGATGGCGCTGGTGGAGGGCAGGGCACAGGCGCTGCTCGTCGAACTGGGGGACGATTATCCCTATCTCAGTTGCACCATGCTGGCCCAGCTCATGGCGGCGCGACGCGAACTCTACCATTTCCGCGACATCCTGAAGCTGGAGGCGGAGACGCGCCGCGCCCTGGAACAGCCCGGCGCGCGCTTCGCCTCCATCGCGCTGAAATCCTCGGTTGCCCCTACCTTCATGGTGCAGGGCAAGGTGGATGCGGCCCGGACCCTGCTGCGCGAGGCGCTGGACCTGGCGGAGGATTTCGCCGGCAAGGGGTCGGCCCTGGCCGCGCTGCCGGCCCTGCCGCTGGCCGAACTCCTCTATGATTGCGGGGATTTGTCGGAAGCCGACGATCTGGTGCGACGGCATCTGGGTCTGGCCCGCCAGCTTGGCTTCCTGGACCAGCTTGCGGCCGGCCATCTGGTCCATGCGCGGCTGCTGGCGGCGCGCGGCCAGGTGCCGGCGGCGCTGGCCGCGCTGGAGGAAACGCATCTGGTGGCCATCGAATGCGGCCTGGATCGGCTGCGCGCCTATGTGGTCGGTGAACAGGTGCGGCTGCTGTTGCGCGATGGCCAGCCGCACAAGGCCGCCGCGGCGTTCGAGGCCGGCGACCTGTCGCCGGAGGTGGAGCCGCTGCCGACCCTGAACCCGACCCGCCGGCAGGAGAGCATCGCCGTCGCCTGGCTGCGGCTGGAGATACAGAACCACCGGCTGGTTCGGGCGCGCAAGGTGGCCAAGCGCTGGAATGCCTTTGTGCGCCGGGCCGGTGCCGTGCGTTCCACAGTGGCCTTCGAACTGCTGCTGGCCCAGATCGCGCTGCTGGAGGGGGACCGGTCGGAGGCGCGCCGCGCCGTGCGGGAGGCCGTGACGCTGGCCGCCCCCGCGGGCTGGACCCGCATCTTCCTGGACGAGGGGGAGGCGGTGGGCACCCTGCTGGTCGATGCCTATGGTCATGGACCCGTCATGGATACGCCGGTCGACCGGTTCGCTGCCAGGCTGGCGGCATCCTTCACGGGCATCATCCCCTTCCTGGAGGAAGAGGACGAGGAGGAGGGGGACAGCCAGCCCAGCAGCCGCCTGTCCCGACGCGAACTGGAGGTGCTGACCATGGTCGGGGCCGGCCTGCGTAACAAGGAGATCGGCAACCGCCTCGGCCTGACGGAGGGGACGGTCAAATGGTACATGCAGCAGGTCTATGACAAGCTGGGTGTCCGCCGCCGGCCGCAGACCGTCATCAAGGCCCGGCAACTGGGTCTGATGGTATAGCTTCTGTTTTGTCACGGACCGGGGCCTGTGAGGTTCCCGGCCGGGCTGCCACCGGGGCTGGCGGGCGGGGCGGTGCATGCTCCCGGGGTGTAGAAGCTGGCCGGCTGCGCTTTATCCCGAAGCCCCCGCCGGCCTCCCTCTTCATGGAAAGGATTGTTCATGGCCGCTACCCATCCCGGCCCGCTGGCCGGGTTCCGTCTGGTGGAGATGGATGCCATCGGGCCGGTGCCGCTGGCTGCCACGCTTCTGGCCGATCTCGGCTGCGATGTGCTGCGCGTCGTCCGACCGCCGCATCCGGGGTCTGCGTGGGAGGATGTGGGCGGTGCCATCCTGCATCGCGGGCGGCATAGCCTGACACTCGACCTGAAATCCGAGGCGGGGCGCGATGCCGTGCTGACGCTGGTTGCCGGGGCGGATGCACTGATCGAAGGCTACCGGCCCGGCGTCATGGAACGCATGGGGCTGGGGCCCGAAGCCTGCCTTGCCCGCAATCCGCGGCTGGTCTATGGCCGCATGACGGGCTGGGGGCAGACGGGGCCGCTGGCGCCGCGCGCGGGGCACGATATCAACTATATCGCCGTCGCCGGCATTCTGCATGCCATCGGTCCGGCCGATGCGCCGCCGGTCGTGCCGCTGAACATCATCGGCGATTATGCCGGCGGGGCCATGTTCCTGGTGGCGGGCCTGCTGTCGGGCTTGTTGTCTGCCGCCCGCACGGGACGGGGCCAGGTGGTGGACGCCGCCATGACAGACGGGACCGCCCTGCTGGGCAGCCTGTTCCATGCCTTCCTGGCTACCGGCCAATGGCAGGACCGGCGGGAGGCCAATCTGCTGGACGGGGCGGCGCCCTTCTACCGTTGCTACGAATGTGCCGATGGCCGGCATGTCGCCGTGGGCGCGCTGGAGCCGCCCTTCTTCGCCCGGCTGCTGGCCGGGCTGGGGCTGCCCACGGGGCGGTTCGTGCAATATGACCAGGCTGGCTGGCCCGCCATGCGGGAGGTGTTCGCCGACATCTTCCGGACCCGCTCGCGTGATGCCTGGGCCCTGCATTTCGCGGATACCGATGCCTGCGTGTCACCGGTGCTGTCGCTGGCAGAGGCGCGCGACCATCCGCACAACCGGGCACGCGGCACATTCGTCACGCTGGATGGGGTGGCGCAGCCGGGGCCGGCCCCGCGCTTTTCCGGCACGCCGGGCGCGGTGCGGCCGGCCGGGGTCGACCTGTCGCTGCAAGCGGCCCTGGCCCGATGGTCCCTGTCGGCGGACAGGTGAAACCAAAGGGAGGGAAGGGCAGCCTGCTTCCGGAACCGTTCAGATATCAGGAGAAGTCATGCGTGCGATGGTCCTGCGCGCGGCCGATGGGCTGCAAGCCGCGAAACTGGAGGAAGTGCCCCTGCCCCTGCCCGCCGCGGGGGAGGTGCGGGTATCCCTGCGGGCCGCTTCGCTCAACCATCGTGAACTCTGGATCGCGCGCGGCCAATATCCGGGGATGAGCCTGCCGGCTACGCTGGGGGCGGACGGGGCCGGCATTATCGACGCCGTGGGGGATGGTGTGCCGGCGGACCGGATCGGGCAGCGGGTGCTGCTCTATCCGGGTCTGTGCTGGGGGGATGATCCCGCCCATCCGGCGCCGGCCTTCGGGCTGCTGGGCATGCCCGGGCCGGGTACGCTGGCCGACGCGGTGTGTGTGGCGGCCGCCAGTGCCGTGCCGTTGCCGCCGCACCTGGATTTCGCGCAGGCCGCCGCCGTGCCGCTGGCCGGCCTGACGGCCTGGCGCGGGCTGGTCACCAAGGCCGGGCTGAAGGCCGGTGACAGGCTGCTGATCACCGGTGTCGGTGGCGGGGTCGCCACCTTCGCCCTGCTGTTCGGTCTCGCCATGGGGGCGGAGGTCCATGTCACCTCCGGTTCAGACGCCACGCTGGAAAAGGCCATCGCCCTGGGGGCGAAGGCCGGCTTCAATTATCGCCAGGACGGCTGGGGCAAGGCGCTGGCGAAGCAGTCCGGCGGCATTGATGTCGTGTTCGACGGGGCGCCGGCCGCCGCCTATCCCGCCTATGGACGGGCGCTGGCCATGGGGGCCAGGATCGTCGTCTATGGGTCGACGGGCGGCATGTCCTTTCCCGTGAATGCGCCGGAACTGTTCTTGAAGAACCTGCGCCTGCTGGGCACCAATGTCGGCAACCCGGCCGAATTCGCAGCCATGGTGGCATTCATCGCGGCCCGGCGCCTGGTGCCCGTCATCGACCGGCATTTTCCCCTGGCCCGCGCGGGAGAGGCGCTGGCCGGACTGGAGACGGCGCACGGCTTCGGCAAGATCGTCATCGACATCGGGGAGGATTGAGGGATGGCCGTGGACCTGTTCAGCCTGCAGGGGCGGCGCGCCCTGGTGACGGGCGGTGCCCAGGGTCTGGGGCGCATGATCGCCGAAGGGCTTCTGCGGGCCGGGGCACAGGTGGCCATCACCTCGCGCAAGCCCGACATCTGTGCCCGTGCCGCCGATGAAATGTCGGTACTGGGTCCGTGCCTGGCCCTGCCGGCCGATCTGTCGACACCGGAGGCCGCCCAGGACCTGGCCACACGCTACCGCGAACGGGCGGACGGGCTGGACATCCTGGTCAACAATGCCGGCAAGACCTGGGGCGCCCCGCTGGAAAGCTTTCCCGACAAGGCATGGCCATCGGTCATGGCCGTCAATGTCCAGACGCCGTTCAAGCTGGTGCAGCAGTTCCTGCCCGAACTGACCGCCAGCGGGGCGGGCGGCGACCCGGCCCGCATCATCAATATCGGGTCCGTGGCCGGCGTGGCCATCGAGCCTTTGCAGGCCTATTCCTATGGTGCCAGCAAGGCCGCGATCCACCAGTTGAGCCGGCAGTTGGCCAAGGACCTGGCCAGCCGCAACATCACGGTGAACGCCGTGCTGCCGGGTTTCTTCCCCACTTCCATGACGGCCCATCTGCGGGATGATGAGCAGACGCCCAAGGGCCCGCTTCAGGGCCATATCCCGCTGGCCCGCCTGGGCCGGCCCGATGACATTGCCGGTATGGTCATCTTCCTGTGTTCGCGCGCTGGTGCCTATGTCACGGGGGCCGAGATGCCGGTCGATGGCGGCATCATCGGCTGCCGCTGATCCCTGCGCCCCCGTCGCCTGATCAACGTTGCGCCGGTTGTCGGCTGAAACGCCGGGACCCCAGCCGATTTGCCGACAAGGCCAGGGGATGAAGGCGGGGGCTGGTTCTCCGGCAACGGGGATATCAGCGCAGGGCGTCTGCGATTGCCTTGCCGCAAGTGACGGTATCCGCCGGTCCGCCGAGGTCGCGGGTGCGCAGATGCGGCTGGGCGAGGACGGTTTCGATGGCCGTTACGATGGCCGCCCCGGCCTGGTATTCGCCCAGATGGTCGAGCATCAGGGCAGCGGACCAGATCTGGCCGACGGGATTGGCGATCCATTGTCCGGCGATGTCGGGGGCGGAACCGTGGACGGGCTCGAACAGCGAGGGGAACTTGCGTTCCGGATTGATGTTGCCGGCGGGGGCGATGCCGATGGTGCCGGTGCAGGCGGGCCCCAGGTCGGACAGGATGTCGCCGAACAGGTTTGAGGCGACGACCACGTCGAACCAGTCCGGATGCTGCACGAAATGGGCGGTCAGGATGTCGATATGGTACTTGTCCCAGCGTATGTCGGGATAATGCGCGGCCATGGCCTCCACCCGCTCGTCCCAATAGGGCATGGTGATGGAGATGCCGTTTGACTTGGTGGCCGAGGTCAGATGCTTCTTGTCCCGCCGCTGCGCCAGGTCGAAGGCATATTTCAGGATGCGGTCGGTGCCGATGCGGGTCAGCACGGTTTCCTGGACCACCACCTCGCGGTCCGTGCCGGGGAATATCTTGCCGCCGATGGAGGAATATTCGCCCTCGGTATTCTCCCGCACGACATAGAAATCGATGTCGCCCGGCTGCCGGCCGGCCAGCGGGCTGGGCACGCCCGGCATCAGCCGGACGGGCCGCAGGTTGACATACTGGTCGAATTCCCGCCGGAACTGGATCAGCGAACCCCAGAGCGACACATGGTCCGGCACGGCTTCCGGCCAGCCGACGGCGCCGAAGAAAATCGCATCGTGCCCGCCGATCAGCTGCTTCCAGTTCTCCGGCATCATCCGGCCGTGCTGCTGGTAATAGTCGCAGCTCGCAAAATCGAAATGGTCGAACTGGAAGCGGCACCCGAAACGGGCCGATACGGCTTCCAGCACACGCAACCCCTCGGGCATCACTTCCTTGCCGATGCCGTCACCGGGAATGACGGCAATGCGATAGGGGTGGTTCTTGTTCATTACATGTTCCTTGTTCGATTGTCACGACCGGGGCCGGGTCCCCCCGTGAAGCCAACCGGTGGTGCGGGCCGGACGATGGCGGGTGAAAGACCGGCCATCGTCCGGCCCGCTTTCCGGATGCAACGCGGACGTGGCGTCAGAACCGCCAGCCCAGCGTGGCGCCGTAGGTGCGGGGCGGGTTGTAGGCGCCGAAATTGGCGCCCAGGAAGACGGCCTGGAAGGTGCGCGTGACCTCGTTCGTCAGGTTCTTGCCCCAGAGCGAGGCCGTCCACTGTCCCGATGCCGCCGTGTACACGATGCGCCCATCCACGAAATGGGTGGCGGGACGCCGTTCCGGCCCGTCATTGGCATTGTCGTCGAAGATCATGCTCTCATACCGGTAATCGGCCGCGAACAGCAGGCTGCTGCCATCGGCAAACCCCGTCTCGTAGGAGGGGGAGAGGACGATCTTGTGCTTGGGCGTGCGGGAAAGGCGGTTGCCGGCGTAATCTTCTCCCGGTTCCGGCTCGAACCGGTCGAAGGTCGCGTCGGTATAGCCATAGGTGGCGGTCATGCGGGCACCGGCGAACAGCCGCCAGGACAGGTAGGTTTCGTACCCCTTGATGGTCGCCTTGCCGGCATTCTCGGTCACGATGGACAGGTTGGGCAGGGTGCGGCGTGTCTGCAGATCCGTGTACTTCATCAGATAGATGGTATTGTTCCAGACCACCCGCCCGTCGAGGAAGCTGCCTTTCTGACCCAGCTCATACTGGGTGGCATATTCCGGCTCGAACCCGTCGGCTGCCTCGGCCGCCGAGCCTGGCGTATCCTGGAAGCCGCCGCTTTTGAACCCGCGGGAGACCATGCCGTAGAACTGATGGTCGCGATCCAGCTTGTATTGTCCGCCGGCTCGCCAGGTCCAGGCGTTGTAGGTGTCGGAGACGCTGACGGCGAACCGTTCCGACCCGCGCAGAACCGCCGTGCCGGCCGTGTTGGAGACGGTGTATTCCTTCTCGTCGCGTGAATAGCGCAAGCCGGCGATCACGGAGAACCGGTCGTCCAGCGGCACCGTCACGTCGCCGAAGGCGGCATAGCTGTTCAGCTTGGCGGCCTGATTGTAAATCTCGGTCGCCGGCCTGCCCATGTCGATGACAAGCGAATCCACGCGATCGGTATCGCTGTTGAAATTGTAGAGGCCGGCCACCCATTGGATGCGACTCTCGGGCAGGGCGCCCAGCCGCAATTCGTGGCTGGAGAAGCTGCTCGCCTCATCATTCCCGCCGCTGATGCCGACCGGGTTCGTGCTGGAATTGCCACCATCGAAATCATAGGCGGCGTGGTAGTCGAGATCACGCCAGGCGCCCAGATAGGTCACGGTGGCGAATGGCAGATCCCAATCCAGTTGGCCGCGCACGCCCCAGGTATCGCGGTCCTGATAGCCCTCCTCGGAACCGGCCGTGTATTTGCGATTGCGATCCACGGTCCACAGTGCCGACATGGGATCGGTCGGGTCCAGGTCCAGAACATGCTGGGCCGGGCCGGTGGCCCGATCGCGGGTGCCATCCACGGTCAGCAGCAGACGCACCGCTTCAGACGGTTCGCCGTAAAGGTGCAGCCGTCCGCTCCTTGTATCCTGATCCTCCACCCGGCCGCCGGTGAAGGTGTTGCGGACGTAGCCGTCATGGGTACGCCACGCCCCGCTGGCGCGGGCCGCCCATTTCCCGTCCACCAGCGGCACATTGACGACACCGGCCGCCTCCAGCCGCTCATAATTGCCGGCCGTGAGTTCCACGCCGCCTTCCGTCCGGTCCAGTTGCGGCCGGTTGGTGACGACATTCACGGCGCCGCCCACGACATTGCGGCCGTAAAGGGTGCCCTGCGGGCCCTTCAACACCTCGATCCGCGACACGTCGAACGCATCGAAGGCCACGGCGGCCGGGCGGCCCAGATACACCTCGTCCAGGAAGACGGCGGAACTGGGATCACCGGCAGCCCCGCGGTCGCTGGACCCGATGCCGCGGATCGTGATGCGCGGCTGCGAGGCGGGGAATGCATCGAAATTCAGGCCGGGCGTGCGGCTGGCGATATCGTCTATCTGACGCAGGCGGGCCTGTTCGATCTCTTCGGCGCTGAAGGCCGTGACGGTGACGGGCACGTCCTGCAGGCGCTCGCTGCGGCGCTGCGCCGTGACGATGATCTCCTCCAGATCGCCGGGCGGCGCGGCCCCCTGGCCCATGGCGGCGCCCGTCGACAGCATGATCATGGCGGATGTTCCGCAGGCCAGGGCCCGGCGGCTGATCGCACGCATTCCTTCCTCCTCCCTATGGGTTTCTTATGCCGGTCTCTTATCGCCTGGCAGGACGGGAGATTAGGCAGACTGGATACGCACGGTCAATGGATTGGATGCAAAATTTTATTCTGTGGATGTTTTTATTGACGAAACGAAGCCATCCACACAGTATGACGCCCATTGAATTGCGACGGTCGCAGGCGGAATGCGCTGGGGCCCGGATACGCATGGTCGGGGCCGGCGGTGCTTTGCAAGGGCGCCTGCCTTTCCTGGTCATTGCTTCCTGGCCATTGCCAGGCTTTCCGGCGCCCGCATGCGGCGGGCGGCATTTCCCACCCAACCAGGCCCAAGGCGACAGGCAACCGGCCCGTACCGGCCGGACCCTGTTGCGGTCACGGGAGACAGTGCCTTGATTGAAATGATGCTCTCGCCCGCCATGCTTGGCACGCTGATGATCGCCACCTTCATGGTGCTGATCATGACCAAGCGGATGTCGGCGATCACCGCCCTGCTGGCGGTGCCCATCCTGTTCGGCCTGATGGCCGGGGCGGGTGCCGGCCTGGGCCGCATGATCCTGGATGGCGTCCTGCAGGTGGCGCCAACGGCGCTGATGCTGACCTTCGCCGTTCTCTATTTCGCGATCATGATGGATGCGGGGCTGTTCGATCCGCTGGTGCGGCGCGTGCTGGCCGCCGTGGGGGATGACCCCGTGCGCATCGCTCTGGGTACCGCCCTGCTGACGACTGTGGTGTCGCTGGACGGTGACGGCACGACGACGGCGCTGATCATCATCACGGCCTTCCTGCCTGTCTATCGCCGGATCGGCATGAATCCGCTGATCCTGGCGACATTGCTTGGCCTGTGCAATTCGTTGATGAACTATATCCCCTGGGGTGGCCCGTCGGCCCGCGCCGCGGCTGCCGTGGGTGTGGATCTGATGCATGTCTTCGGCCCCCTGATCCCGGCCATGCTGGCCGGATTCGCAACCATCTTCCTGCTGGCCTGGATGTTCGGCCGGTCCGAACGGCGGCGGCTGGCAGTGGCGGGGCATGTCACCAATGGTGGCATCACCGGTCCGCAGGCGGGCGGCAATGCCCCCGTTCCGCCGCCGGTAGAGGAGGGTATCCGCCGGCCGCGGCTGTTCTGGTTCAATCTGGCCCTGACCCTGGCGCTGGTGCTGGGCATGGTGCTGGGGCTGGCCCCGCTGCCGGTCATGATGATGGGCGCCTTTTCCATTGCCGCGACGGTGAATTATCCGCGCCTCAAGGATCAGAAAGCCCGCATCGCCGCCCATGCCGACAATGTGGTCAATGTCGTGGTGCTGATCTTCGCCGCCGGTGCCTTCACCGGCATCCTGAACGGTACGGGCATGGCCGATGCCATGGCCGGCGCCGCGCTGTCGGTGATCCCGCCGTCGATCGGTTCGTATCTGGCGCCCATCACGGCTCTGGCCAGCATGCCGCTGACCTTCGTCATGTCAAATGACGCCTATTATTTCGGCGTGGTGCCCGTGGTGGCCAGCACCGCCGCCGGCTATGGCATCGCGCCGGAGGTGATTGCCCGCGCCTCGCTGATCGGCCAGCCGGTCCATGCGCTGAGCCCGCTGCTGGCGCCGATCTACCTGGCGTGCGGGCTTCTGGGGGTCGATGTGGCGGACGCCCAGCGCTTCGCCCTGAAATGGGCCATTCTGGTCTCGCTGGTGGTGCTGGTGGCGGCATTGGCCACGGGTGCCATCCCCTTGTACGCCGGTTGACCGATGGAACGGTCGGGGATGCGCAAATTCGGGCAGTGGCTGGTGCTGGCCGTCGTAACGGCCGGGCTGGTGGCCGGTCTCAAGGCCGCCTCCGTGCCGGCTGCCCTACTGCTGGGCCCGCTTCTGGCCGGCATTGCCTTCGGCCTCGGCGGTGCTGTGGTACGGCCCGCGAAGTCGGTCCTGCTGGGCGCCTATACCATCGTCGGCTGCATGGTCGCGGTGGCATTGGCCCGGGCGGTGGGACCCTCCATGCTGGCCTGGATGCCGGTTTTCCTGCTGATGGCAGCATCCACCCTGCTGATCAGCGCCGGCCTGGGTTGGGCGTTGGCGCGGCGGGGCTGGTTCCCCGGCTCCACGGCCGTCTGGGGGCTGGCACCGGGCGGGGCGGCCGGGATGGTGGCCATGGCACAGGAGCGGGGCGGGGACGGCCGTCTGGTGGCCGTGATGCAGTATCTGCGCATCCTGATGGTCACCGGTGCGGCCATCGCCCTGGCCCACGCGATGACGGGACCATCCGGAACCCTGCCTGTGGCTGACTGGTTTCCTCCGCTGGAAGGCCGGTCGCTGGCGGAGACGCTGGCATTGGCCGGCCTGGGCGGTTTTGTCGCCCACCGGCTGGGGTTTTCGGCCGCGGCCTTTCTTCTGCCGGGTCTGGCCGGTGCCGCGCTGATCAGCATGGGGCTGGCGCGACCGTCGGTGCCGCCGCTGCTGGCGGCGGCGGCCTATGCGCTGATCGGCTGGAACATCGGCCTGGGCTTCACCCGGTCGACCTTGCGCGATTGCGTGCAGGCCCTTCCCCGCATCCTGTCGGCGGCGTTCGCCCTGATCGGTCTTTGTGCCGGCATGGGCCTGCTGGTCGGCATCTTCTGCGATGTCGATCCGCTGACGGCCTATCTGGCCACCACGCCGGGCGGCATCGACGCGATTCTGATCATCGCCACCACGGTCCCCGTCGACCTTCCATTCATCCTGTCAGCGCAGGTGGTGCGCGTGCTGCTGGTGCTGCTGGCCGGTCCGTCGCTTGCCGCCTTCGTCGCCCGCCATCTGGGCTGATGGCTGCACAATCTTCCAAGGGAGGAAAACCCGATGTCGAATAATGACGATTTGCGTACCGGTATCCCGCCGGAGGAATGGCGCCTGCGGGTCGATCTGGCCGCGGCCTTCCGGCTGGTGGCGCACCATGGCTGGGACGATCTGATCTTCACCCACATGTCCGTGCGCATCCCCGGACCCCAGCATCATTTCCTGATCAACCCCTTCAATCTGCTGTTCGGGGAGATCACGGCCTCGTCCCTTGTGAAGATCGATGTCGAGGGCCGGGCGGTGGAGCCGACGCCCCATATGGTCAATCCGGCCGGGTTCACCATCCATTCCGCCATCCACATGGCGCGTGACGATGCGCAGGCCGTCATCCATCTGCACACCCCCTATGGCCAGGCCGTATCCGCCATGCGCGAGGGGTTGCTGCCGCACACGCAGACGGCGATGACCGTGCATCATGACATCGCCTTCCACGAATATGAGGGTATCGCCACCGATCTGGATGAACGCGAACGGTTGGTCGCCGACCTGGGCACGAAGAACATCCTGCTGCTGCGCAATCACGGCACGCTTGCGGTCGGCTCCTCCATCCCCACGACGTTCATGCGCATCTACATGCTGGAGCGGGCATGCGAGGCGCAGGTCCACATGCTGGCGGCCGGTCGCGACAATCTGCATGAGCCGCCGCCCGACGCAGTGGACAAGGTGCGGGTGCAATCAACCGGACCCCTGGCCGATATGGCGGCGGAGAAACTGGCCTGGCCGGCCCTGCTGCGCAAACTGGACCGTATCGATCCCGGTTTCCGCCAGTAATGCGGCTCCTGGGGGTTTGCCGGCAGTCAGATGCAAACGTCATCGATTTTTTTTGCATCCAAAACTTGACTATATGGATGCATTAAATCAAGCTTCCATCATGGGCCTTGCAGACAGGCCCTCCCAATCACTGGATTAAGCAGACATGTTGGACGGTCCGATCAAAATCCTGGTTCCAACCGGGTCGTTGGGTGCTGGCGCACGGGAGGAGGAGGTGCGGTACGGCATCGCCCAGGGGGCGCATGCGATCGCCACCGACGCCGGTTCCACCGACAGCGGCGCCGCCTATCTGGCGCTCGGCATTTCCAAGAACAATCGTGGTTCCGTCAAACGCGACCTGACCATTCTGATGCGCGCCGGTGCCGATGCCGGCATCCCGCTGATCGTCGGCACCAGTGGTCAGGCCGGCGGTGACCTGAACCTGGACTGGACGCGCGATATCGTGCTGGAGGTGGCAGGCGAATTGGGGCTGCGGCCCCGGATCGCCCTGCTTTATTGCGAGCAGGACAAGGACCGGCTGAAGCAATATAATCAGGCGGGCAAGGTCCGTCCGCTGCCGCCGCTGGGGGCGCTGGACGATGCGACGATCGATGCCTGCGACCATATCGTGGCCGCCATGGGGCCGGAGCCTTATATCGCCGCCCTGCAGGGCGGGGCGGACATCATCCTGGGCGGGCGTACCACGGACACGGCCGTCCTGGCATGTTTCGCCCTGATGAAGGGCGCGCCCGCCGGCCCGTCCTGGCATGCGGCGAAGATCGCGGAATGCGGTGTCCAATGCACCGTCAAGCCGGTCAGCGGGGCCGGCGTGCTGATCAGCATCGGGCCGGACGGGTTCGAGGTGGAGCCGTTGTCCATGGGCAACCGCTGCAGCCCCGAAAGCGTATCGGCCCACATGCTGTATGAGAACAGCAATCCCTTCCTGCTGACCGAACCCGGCGGTGTGCTGGACGTGACGGACGCGGAATATCGCCAGCTTGACGACCGCACGGTGAAGGTCACGGGCTCTGTCTGGAAGAACCAGCCCTATACGATGAAGCTGGAGGGGGCGGGCAGCCGTCGTTTCCAGACCGTCATGCTGATCGGCATCCAGGACCCGCATGTGCTGGAGGCGGTGGACACGTTCCACGACAGGATGCTGGCTGCGCTTTACGACCGGGTTCACAAGACCATCGGGCCGGCGGCGGGCGATTTTCATATTTCATTGCGGCTTTATGGCTGGAACGCCGTGTCGGGCGATCGTCCGCCCCCCGGCACGCCGGCCCCGCGGGAAATCGGCGTTCTGTTCGTCGCCACGGCGGACAGTCAGGAAATGGCCTCCCAGATCGCCAAGGCCTGCAACCCCTATTTCTTCCATTTCCCCGTCGTGCTGGACGAGGAACTGCCCAGCTACGGTTTCGCTTTCAGCCCCGCCGATATCGACCGGGGCCCTGTCTATGAGTTCCTGCTGAACCATGTGGTCGAGGTCGATGACCCGATGGAACTGGTGCGCACGGTGTGGATCGACCTGGGGGAAGGGGAGAAGGTGTGATGGTCAAGTTGAAGGAAGTCTGCCGGCATGTCCGGTCCAAGAATGCCGGCCCTTTCTGGGTTACCTTCGACCTGTTCTTCAACGGGCCGGAGAATTTTGGCAAATATCACAACCACCCCGCGCTGGGTCCGGACCTGTTTGAACGCCTGTATGGTGCGGACCCGGCGCTGGTCCGGCATTATCCCGTGCCGGGGCTGAACATGGTCAAGATCTCCCATGCCCGCACAGCACCGCAGGGCGGCGTGGTGGAACGCGACATGCATTGCGGGCAGCAGTTCGTCCGTCTGCTGGATGTGGAACTGGGCTGAGACCGGCGGCGCCATCGGAAGGGGGGCGGTCAGGCTTCCGATGGGTTGCACCCGTCGGAAGCTTGGTCCTATGGCGGATCGGAAGATATCCCCTGTTCACGCAGGTCCAACACATAGGCCAGTGTCACCCCCATGCGTTTCACGCGCAGAATCTCCCGTCCCGGTGGCACGGCGCCGCAGGAACTGCGCGTAAAGGACAGGTAGAAATCGGCCTCTCCCTTGCCATCGGGAACCGCCTTCCAGGTCGGGGGCAGGAAATAGAGGGCAGAGGCATGCGGCCCGCAGATACGGACGCGATAGGGGCGGACCAGGGCGGCGCTGCCTTCGCGGGCCACGACATGGTTGCGCAACCGGCTGGCGGCTTCCGACAGGGGGCTGCCCCAGTAATCCAGCTCGAACCGCCCGGCCGCCCCCGCCACACCTCCGGCCAGCCGGTTGTACCAGATGGCCTCATAAGGGTGGAGGCGGATCATCGTCACCACCTGCGACCCCGCCCACACGATCAGCAGGGCAGCACCCAGGATCGCGGCCTGTGGCAGGCGTTCACGCAGGCTCGGTCCCGTCAGCGCTGCGGCCAGCCGGTCAAGCCCCAATGCCGCCGCCACCGACAGGGGCGGCAGCAGGAATATCAGATGCCGGATACCGTCATAAAGAACGGTGCCCGCGACGATGACGATCGCCGGCGGCAACAGGATGGCGGCAGCCAGGCCCACCCGTTCTTGTGTCAGCGCCATCGGATGGCGCCATAGCGCGCGCAGACCAGCCAGCGTGGCCACGCCCAGGCCTAGCAGCGTCATCTCCGGCAGCTTCACGGCAAAGCCCACGGGAACATACCACCAGGGCAGGTCCGTGGAGACCAGCGTGCGCCCCGCGAAGGGGAAGCTGAATTCCAGGGGGAAATGGGCAAAGCCGGCCAGTACCTGGAAGGGACGGGTCACGGGTTCCAGCTGTGCCCATGGCCAGAAACCCAGCATCAGCAGCCAGGCCAGCCCAAAGGCCGGCAATAGCCGCGCGGCGGCCCAGGCCCCTTCGCGCAGGGCGGTGGCGGGTGGATGCACGCGCATGTGCCGTGCCAGCCAATAAAGGCAGCCGACCGCCAGCGGACCGGCCAGAACCACCCCGCCCACGCGGATGCCGAGTGCCGCGCCAAAGGCCAGCGCAAAGCACAGCAATGTCGACAGGCGCTGCCGCGGTAATTCCCGCAGCAGCCGGATCTGGAACAGACCCAGCCAGGCGGCCGCGGTGGCGAAGGGCACATCCTTGGGATTGCTGAACGCCTGGCCCATCCATTCGGGCGTCAGCAGCAGAAGCACGATGGCAAGGGCACCGGCCCGCGGGCCGGCCAGTTCCCGCGCCTGGGCCCGCACGGCCGCCAGTCCCGCCACGCCGACCAGACCACCCACCAGCCGCCGCGTTTCATAGGCATCGAAAGGCAGAGCGGCGCCGGCCATGGCCGACACCGAATCATACAGCGCCCCATAGAGATAGAGGTTCTGAAAGGCCAGGACGCGACGGTCCTCCCCCAATGACAGATACCATTCAAGGGCCAGCCAGCCATTTTCCAGGTGCAGCGGCTCGTCCCAGGTAATGCCGTAATCCTTGAAGGTCACCGCCACGAACAGGATGGCGGCCGCCAGGGCCATCTGCCCCACGCCTTCCCAGAACGACGAGCCGTTTCCGCCCTCAACCGTCATGCCATACCCTTCGAGCCGGAACGAAGCCCGGCCTTCGCAAGAAGCGTCATGCGGCTCCGGATATACCTCAGTCGCCTGGCTTCTCCCACAAACTTGCCATGATAACCGCTTCAACCCGTCGCGCCGGTCGGAAAGAACGCGGATGTCTGGCCCTTCGCCTCTTCCCCGGTGCTGCTGCCGGCGGCCGGAAAACCCAGGGCGTCGGCGATGAGATACAGGGGGCGTCCCTTCACCTCCGTGAAGACCCGTCCCAGATAATCACCCAGCACGCCCAGGCAGATCAATTGAACACCACCCAGAAACAGCAAGGCAACCATCAAGGAGGCGTAGCCCGGAACGTCGATGCCGAAAATCAGGGTTTTCAGCAGGACGAGGGCGCCGTAGAGCACGGCGATGGCCGCCACGCCCAGCCCCAGCCAGGACCAGACCCGCAGCGGCAGGGTGGAGAAGGACACGATTCCATCCATGGCGAACCGGAACAGCTTCCATGTGCTGAAGCTGGTGCTGCCGGCATGACGTGCCGCCGTGTCGAAGGGCACGGCGACCTGGCGGAACCCGACCCAGCCATAAAGCCCCTTCATGAAGCGCGTGCGTTCGCCCATCCGGTTCAACGCATCCACCACGGCCCGGTCCATGAGGCGGAAATCACCGGCGTCACGGGGAAGCGGCACTTCGGACATCCGATCCAGCACCCGGTAGAAGCTGCGGGTCAGGATGCGGCGCAGGGGCGGATCGGTGTCCCGGTCGCGGCGGACGCCATAGACCACCTGCGCGCCGGCCTGCCATTGGGCATAGAACGTCTCGATCAGCTCGGGGGGATGCTGCAGGTCGCTGTCCATCAGCACGACTGCGCGTCCCGTGCTGTGGCGCAGGCCGGCCGTCATCGCCATTTCCTTGCCGAAATTGCGGCTGAAGCGCAGCAGGCGGATACGGGGATTGGCGGCATGGACCACCAGCAGCCGCAGCCACGTGTCGTCGCGCGATCCGTCATCGACGCAAACCACCTCGTAAGGCACGCCCAAACGATCCATAACCGGCTGAAGCCGCTGGAAAAGCGCAGCAATATTGGCGCTTTCGTTATGCATGGGCAGCACCACGGACAGCACCGTCGCCTCGGTCAGCGGGCGAAAAGGGGTAGGTGGCACAGTCGTTTCCTGCGGTGTCGGCATGGTGCTGGTTCCTGACAGACGGGCCGGTCTGGGTTGTGAACCTGCACATTAGTACCGACCCGACCTATCCGCTATCCAACCGGATGGTTAGGCGTCGCGGGTCGGCAGCATCACCCCTGGCTATCCTGTCCGGAGGGTATAGTGCTGGCGGCCGGTCGTTATAATACCGATCAGGCAATAGGCAGGATAGGCCATAAGTCCCCCGGAATTGGCCGAAAGTTTCCTGGATTGTGAACGGTTTTGCCACAATCTAAACATCGTCTGTTGGAAGAATTCAGACCATCAAGAGTGGGGATCGACGATAAACTTTTAAGGACGGTAACACCGACTTCTGGTGGTACTGGCATCATTTCTAAAATCGATGCATATCCTTTGTTATGTCGTCTTTTCCTTTGAGAAAAGGAGATGATCATGGCCAGCACTCAGCAGTTTCCTTCGCAGGTGAAGGTGAACGCCAGCCTGTCGATGCGCGTTGCCGCCGAACGTGACTATCTGCGCCGCTTCGCTCTCAGCCTTTGCAGCGACCCGGTTCTTGCCGACGACTTGGCGCAAGAATGTGTCGAGCGTGCCCTGACCCGCCTGCATCTGTGGGAAGAGGGGACGAACCTGCGGGCCTGGTTGTCCACCATGCTGCGCAATCTGTACATCAACGGCCTGCGCCGCAACCGCTCGCATGTCGCCCTGGACGATTGCAGCGCCTCGGACATCGGCGGTCTTCCGGCCCGGCAGATGGAGCGTATGCAGTTGCGTGACCTTCGCCGTGCCATGGCCCGCCTGCCGTCCGACCAGCGCGACATGGTGGTGATGGTCGGCCTGCAGGGCATCAGCTATGAACAGGCCGCCCAGCGCGCCCAGGTGTCCGTGGGCACCGTGAAGTCCCGCCTGTCGCGTGCCCGCGGCACCCTGCGCCGCCTGATGGATGGCGAAGCCGGGATGCATGCGGTCTGATGTCCGGCAAAGCGCACCTGCGGGAACAGTCTGCGGGACAGAAGGTGCGCATCAGCGGACATTGCAGATAGGAACAGGGCAGATAGGGACAGGGCAGGTGGGAACAGGCCGGTATGGGGCCGGCAGATATGGCCACGCATGCGAACAGGCATGGCCATTCCGGGATGGGTTTCCCGCCGCCGATCAGTCCGCTACCGTTCTCCGCCGCCGTCTTGCCGATGGGGATGGCGATGGTGGGGCAGGGGGATTAACGCAGCGCTGCAGCCCGTGATAGGCCGACTGGATGACATTCGCGATGTTTTCCGTCGGTGTGGGGTTGGCCTTGCTGTAGGCTGAGGCGATCCTGGCTGCCAGGCTTCGCAGTTCCAGGGTTGAATTGTCATTCATCTCGGCGTTTCCTCTCCAGCGCAAGAGGTTGTCTTGGCCCCGCTATTTGGAGCCTGACGCGCCGTCATGTCCATTTGGCCCGATTGCCAGCCCGGTTCCGACAATGGAATTATGACCGGGTTATGACCAATGGCATGTCCGTCGGCCGGGGGCGGCCCGAGCCACCCCCGACATCTGGAAAACCCTTGGTGAAAAGCCCTTTGTCCGTCCGCTCAGAACTGATCGTCGGATAGCCCCATGACACTGCGGTGTCCATCGGTGACGATTTTCAGCAGGCCGCGCACCGACGGCAGGATCTGGTCGGCATAGAAACGACCGGTAATGATTTTTCCTTCAAGGAAACTGGTGTCGGCACCGGGTTCACGCAGCAGATTATTGGCGGCGATCATCGCCTTGGCCGTCAGGTAGCCGCCGATGGCAACACCGAACATGCGCAGGTAATTCACGGCACCGGCCGCGACGGCCGTCATGTCCGCCTTGCCGGTGTCCAGCAGCCATTTCGATGCCGTTTCGACGGCGTCGATGGCATCAGTCAGGTTGGCCGCCATGGTGGCAAGGTCATCACCCGGCTGGGCGGCGGCCTCTGCCGCGACGGCACGCATATCCTTGATCAGGGTGAACGCCGCCTCACCCCCGTCACGAAGCACCTTGCGGAAGGCCAGGTCATTGGCCTGGATGCCGTTGGTCCCCTCATAGATGGGGGCGATGCGGGCATCGCGATAATGCTGGGCGGCACCCGTTTCCTCGATGAAACCCATGCCGCCATGGATCTGCACGCCCAGGCTGCTCAATTCCACGCCCAGGTCGGTACACCAGGCCTTGGTGACGGGGGTCAGCAGGTCGTTCAAGGCTGCCGCGGCCTTGCGCGCACCCTCGTCGGGGTTGGTGTGGCCATTGTCCAGGGCTGCCGCCGTGAAATAGACCAGGGCGCGGGCTGCCTCGATCTGGGATTTCATGGTCATCAGCATGCGGCGTACATCGGGATGCTTGATGATGGCCACCGGTGCCGGATCCTTGCCGGTCAGCGCCCGGCTCTGCACGCGGCCCTTGGCATAGTCCACCGCCTGCTGATAGGCGCGCTCGGCGATGGAGACGCCCTGCAGGCCCACGCCCAGGCGGGCATTGTTCATCATCGTGAACATGTACTCGATACCGCGATTCTCCTGACCGACCAGGTAGCCGATGGCACCGCCATTGTCGCCATAGGCCATGACGGCCGTCGGGCTGGCATGGATGCCCATCTTATGTTCCAGGCCGGCGCAGCGCAGATCGTTGCGCTGCCCCAGGCTGCCATCCTCGTTCACCATGAATTTCGGCACGACGAACAGGCTGATGCCCTTCACGCCCGGCGGGGCGGTCGGGGTGCGCGCCAGCACCAGATGGATGATGTTGTCGGTGAAATCATGCTCGCCATAGGTGATGAAGATCTTCTGGCCTGTGATCAGCCAGGTCCCGTCATCCTGCGGCACGGCCTTGGTCCGTACCGCACCCACGTCGGAACCGGCCTGCGGCTCCGTCAGGTTCATCGTGCCCGTCCATTCGCCGCTGATCAGCTTTTCCAGATACAGCTTCTTCTGCTGGTCCGATCCATGGGCCTGCAAAAGTTCAACCGCGCCCTGGTTCAGCATGGGGCACAGCGAAAAGGACATGTTGGAGGAGGCCCACATTTCCTGGATGGGCAGGGCCAGCGTCCAGGGCAGCCCCTGGCCGCCATATTCGGGGTCGAAGGGAACGGCGTTCCACCCACCCTCGGCATATTTCCAATAGGCGTCCTTGAAGCCGCTGGCGGTGCGCACGACGCCATTGTCCAGCTTGGCGCCTTCCTGGTCGCCGACGCGGTTCAGCGGGGCCAGCACATCGCGCGCCAGCTTGGCCGCCTCGTCCAGCACCTGGTCGGCGAGGTCGGGCGTAACCACGTCGAACCCCGGCAGGGTGGCCACCTGCGGCAGGCCGACGACATGGTTCAGGGTGAAACGCATGTCCTGAAGGGGCGCGTTGTAAGCGGTCATTTCGCCTTATCCTCCCAAGAAGGGTTCAACAAACAAGCAGAATCCCGGCAGCGGGCATGGGCACAAGATTGCGCCAAACATCCTTCACGGCAAGCCTTGCCGTTTAATATGTCCGGTCAAAATTAGTTGCGTCCCGCAGCGTGGTTATTTTGGGCATTACGTTAACGTAATAGGAAGCGATTGTCATCGCCTTCCGCGCGTGCAGGCGCCGATCACGCAGGGCCGGGCAGGTTGGCACGCTGATTGCTTTCCCAAACCAGCAACGGCAGATCAGTACCAGTGGAGTTCGCCCCGTGACCAACAGCCTCGCCATCCTGAACCAGGGCCGCCCCGCCGAAACCCAAGGTGCGGCACGCCATGCGCCGGCGCAGGTCGTTCGTGCTGTCCAGCAGGCCAGCGCGGCGACCGGGGTCAATTTTGCCTATCTGATGGACAAGGCGGGGGTTGAAAGCGGCTATCGCACCGATGTGAAGGCCGCCACCAGCAGTGCCACGGGGCTGTTCCAGTTTACCGAAGGAACCTGGCTCAGCATGATCGAACAGCACGGGGCCAAGCACGGCCTGGGTGTCTATGCCGACAAGGTGTCACGCGGTGCCGACGGGCAGGCCCGGGTATCGGACCCGGCCACCCGGCGGGAAATCCTGAACCTGCGCAAGGATCCGCGGCTTTCCGCCATTTTCGCCGCTGAACTGGCCAATGACAACAAGCGCTATCTGGAAGGGGAACTGGGCCGGCCCGTGGGCAATACCGAGCTGTACATGGCCCATTTCCTGGGGGCCGGCGGCGCCTCCCGCTTCCTGAAGGCGCTGGACCGCAATCCCAACCAGCCGGCCGCCAGCCTGCTGCCCGATGCCGCGAAAGCAAACCTGAACGTCTTCTACGACGGCACGCGGCCCAAGTCGGTCGGTCAGATATTCGACCGGTTTGCGGCCAAGTTCGATGACAGCCCGGCACAATTTGCCGATAGCAGCGTGCTTGGCACCATCCAGGCGGCCGATACCTCCTCCCAGCCCTGGCTGACGGGCATGCGGTCGGCCGTGTCGGGCAAGGAACCGATCTCCACGTTCACCATCATGATGCTGGACAGCCTGGCCCTGCCGTCCGAAGACGAGGAGGAGCGCAAGCGGTCCACCGGCAACGGCGCCCGTGGCGGCAACCGGGAAGAGGAGGCCAGGCGCCAGGCCGGCGGCAATTCCCAGGTGGGGCCCAGCATGACGGGTGGCGATCTGGTTGCGGCCTGATTTTAAGCCGCCGGTAAGCGGATCATCACCGCCCGCCAGATTGCGGCCGGACCGGGCGAGGGGCAGCGTCTTTCCGTTGACCGGAAACACGCACTAGACGGCACGACTGCCACCGCCGAACAGGATACCGGACCCCAGGACGAAGCCGGCATCGTACCAAAGCCCGTCATTGGGGAACGCATACATCCTTATATCCAGGAACAGGCTGCCGATGAAGGAAAGCGGCGCCAGGAACCCATGTACGACGCCCCAGAGCAGGCCGGGCAGGGGTTGCACCACGTCCGGGGATGGCTGGTTGGCGCAGGCCGTGACGGACAGGGCCAACAGCAGCAGCATGGCGGCGCGCATCACCGGTTTCGCATCGAATTTCATGGGGTGTGGTCCTTCCTCAGCGCAAGGGGCAATCTTCTCCGGGTAACACCTGCCATTGCCCGGCCGTTCCTTGGGCCCATTTTGGGGACAGGCCCATTTTGGGGACAGGCATGGTGACCGGAAAGCAAAAACCCCCGCCGGTTGACCGGCGGGGGTTTTGGAATGGTGGCACTGGGGTGATTTGAACACCCGACCAAGGGCTTATGAGTCCCCTGCTCTACCGCTGAGCTACAGTGCCTCAGGTCCGTCATCCGGCTTACCGTCGAACGGGAGCCGCTATTTATGAAAATGCGCCGACCCTGTCAACAGCCATTTTCAAGAAATATCGTCGATCCGCATCAGCCGTTCCAATTCCGCGCGGTAGCGGCCCAGCCGCGTGCCGTCATGGCCGGGCCAGCCTGCCCGGCGGGCAGCATCTTCCGCCTCTGGCCGGCCGCGGGCCCAGCAGGACACGGCCGTGACCTTTCCGGTGCCGTCCATCCAGCAGAATTCGTAGAGCGCGGGGGAGGCTTCCGACATGCTTCCTGGGTCTCGTCAACGCAAAGCGCCTGGCAACACAATGCTGTGCCGGGTGGACGCTGTCCACGACCCTAAGGTTGTGCTGTCGGCACATGCCAGTTCTGGTAGGCAAGCGGTGCAGTGACCACAAGACTTTGATAGGTTGCTCACGGTAGAATGGGGTTCCTGTCCATGCCCTGCCGGTTGGTCTTCCATGTTGCGCCTTGTCCTGACACCGCTGCGCTGGTTCTTCCGCTTCGTGCTGTATGGCGTGGCCATTGCCACGCTCCTGATCATGCTGGCCCCTTTCGCCTTCGACATACCGGGACGGGCGGAACGGGTCCTTCAGGCAGTGAATGACAGCGGGCTGCGGGGGATGCGGGTGCATGCCCTGCCAGAGACGGTGCGGGGCTTCCCGCCGGAACTGGAGATACGCAACCTTCGGGTGACGACGCAGTCGGGCACGGCGACGGCCATGACGGCATCGGTGGTGCGTGTGGGTGTGAACCTGATCGAAAGCATCACCCGGGGACGGGTTGTGCTGGTTGCCATGGTGCAGAACCCTGTCATCTTCGCAGACCAGCCATTGAACCTGGGCGCCATCGCTACGGCAATCAGTGCCGCTACGGGCCTGCAAACGCAGATCCAGCTTGTCGGGGGGGAGGTGATCAATCCCGCCAGCCATACTGTTGTCGCCTTGGGTGACGACACCTTGACCAATATCGGCAGGCCCCGTGACGACGACCGGCAGGTGGCGGAACTGGTGGGACAGGATGACCGCGGTGCCGCCTCTGCGCTGGGGGGCGGGGGGGAACCACGGTCGGCGCCGGCACGGTTGCCGGCATCGCTGCGGGTGTGGGTGGGGTCATCGCCGGCACGACCGGTGGCGGCGGGACGAACCCAGGCGGTGGCACGAACCCCGGCGGCGGGACGGATCCCGGTGGTGGGACGAACCCCGGTGGTGGCACGAATCCCGGCGGTGGGACGAACCCCGGCGGTGGAACGAACCCTGGTGGTGGCACGAACCCTGGCGGTGGCACGAACCCAGGCGGTGGAACGAATCCGGGCGGTGGGACGGACCCCGGTGGTGGAACGAACCCCGGTGGTGGCACGAATCCCGGCGGTGGGACGAACCCCGGCGGTGGAACGAACCCCGGTGGTGGAACGAACCCCGGCGGTGGCACGAACCCCGGTGGCGGGACGAACCCCGGTGGCGGGACGAACCCCGGTGGCGGGACGAACCCCGGTGGCGGGACGAACCCCGGCGGTGGGACGAACCCCGGCGGTGGAACGAACCCCGGTGGCGGGACGGACCCCGGTGGCGGGACGAACCCCGGTGGCGGGACGAACCCCGGTGGTGGCACGAATCCCGGCGGTGGGACGAATCCGGGCGGTGGGACGGACCCCGGTGGTGGAACGAACCCTGGTGGCGGGACGAACCCCGGCGGTGGGACGAACCCCGGTGGCGGGACGGACCCCGGTGGTGAGACGGACCCCGGCGGTGGCACGAACCCCGGTGGTGAGACGAACCCCGGCGGTGGCACGAACCCCGGTGGCGGGACGGACCCCGGTGGCGGGACGGACCCCGGTGGTGAGACGAACCCCGGTGGTGGGACGAACCCCGGTGGTGAGACGGACCCCGGTGGCGGGACGAACCCCGGCGGTGGCACGAACCCCGGTGGCGGGACGAACCCCGGCGGTGGCACGAACCCCGGTGGCGGGACGAATCCGGGCGGTGGTACGAACCCCGGTGGTGGTACGGACCCCGGCGGTGGCACGAATCCCGGTGGTGGTACGAACCCCGGTGGTGAGACGAACCCCGGTGGCGGGACGGACCCCGGTGGCGGGACGGACCCCGGTGGTGAGACGAACCCCGGTGGTGGGACGAATCCGCCTATGTGTACCTGCCCGTGCGGATTCTAGACGTGCATCGCGGCCCTGCCCAACTTTGATGGGCGGGGATCAGGGGGTGCCCCGATGGCGGCGTGCGACACGGTCCAGGAACAGACACAGCGCCACGACGGGAACACCGACGGCCGCCGTCCCCGCAAAGAACAGCGCATAGGCCGACATCTGCCCCACCAAGGGTTCCATCGCTTCCACTGCCTGACCCGAGAAGCCCTTCAGCACCTTGCCCAACACGGTATAGAGCGACGAAAGCAGCGCATATTGCGTGGCCGTGTACCCGATACTGGTCAGACTGGACATATAGGCCGTCAGCGCCACGCCCGCAAAGCCGGTGGCGATGTTGTCGACGATGATGGCCACCGTGAACACGCCGATGTCCGGCCCGGCCATGGCCATGGCCGAGAAGGCGAGGTTGGAGAAGGGACCGAGGATGGCACCCAGGATCAGCGTGCGCCGGAATCCCAGCCTGACCGAGCTGATCCCGCCCAGGGCAATACCGGCAACCGATGCCCAAAGGCCGACCGACGCGCGCACCGTGCCCACCACCTCCTTGGTCAGGCCGAGATCGACATAGAAAGGGTTGATCATGGGGCCGATCAGGAAATCACCCAGCCGGTACAGCATGACGACCGCCAGCATCAGCATGGACAATTGCCCATGTGTGCGCAGGAAACTCGTCAACGGCCCGATGAAGGCATCGACAAACCCGGCCCGCGTCCAGAGCGGGGCGGTGGTGACGCCCCCGGCCGGCACCTGACGCACCGGTTCGGTCGCCATCAGCGTGGCGGCGATGCCCACCGCCATCACGGCCCCGGCAACCCCGTAGGAGGATTGCCAGCCGATCCCGGCTGCCAGCAGCAGGATCAGGCTGTCGGTCGCCAGCATGGCCGCCCGGTAGCCGATCTGATAGGAGGCCGACAACAGGCCCTGTTCCTCGCCATTGGCCGCACTTTCGATGCGCCAGGCATCCACCACGATATCCTGCGTGGAGGAGGCGAAGGCCGCCAGCAGCGCGAATCCGCCCAGTGCCCAGAGGTCGCCCCCGCCCGGCCCCACACTGGCCATGCCCAGCAGGCCGGCACCGATGATGAGCTGGGCCAGCAGCATCCAGCTTCGCCGCCGGCCCAGGCGGCCGGGCAGGGGGGCGTCCATCCGGTCCAGGATGGGTGCCCAGAACATCTTCAGTGAATAGACGATGCCGATCCACGACAGGAACCCGATGGTCGCCAGATCGGCCCCTTCCTCTCGCAGCCAGAATCCCAGCGTATTGCCCGTCAACAGGAACGGCAGACCGGAGGAGAAACCCAGCAGCAGCATCACCAGGACCTTCGGCCGCCCCAGGGCCCGCATCACCTGCCGCCAGCCGGCGGCGGCGGGCGGTGCTTTCGGCGGCGTCTGGGCGCTGGTCATCGGCAAATCCTGCTGGCAGTCGAAGGGCTTCGGCGCGAGTATAGGCAAGCTGCGGTCTGGCCGCGCGGCCTATTTGCGCACGAACATTGCGCAAAACGCAGGTTGATTGGACTGGAAAATACCCCCCCGAGTCGCTTACAAAAGTCGACCCGTGGGTGAGAGCCCATTGCGGGGAACCCAAAATGCTGATGCCCGCCGGCAAGGGAGCCATGGCCGGGACGGGATTAGAGAGAAGGATGAGGTAAGGATCATGCCAACGGATACGCAGAAGGTGGGGACCGCCGGGCGCTGGACGCCTGATAGCTGGCGCGCCAAGCCGATCCGGCAGGTTCCCTCATATCCCGACGAAGCCCGGTTGAAGGCCGCGGAAGCCAAGCTGGCGGCCTATCCGCCGCTGGTTTTTGCGGGCGAGGCGCGGCGCCTGAAGGAACATCTGGGCAAGGTGGCGCGCGGGGAGGCCTTTCTGTTGCAGGGGGGCGACTGCGCGGAAAGCTTCTCTGAATTCCATCCCAACAATATCCGCGACACGTTCCGCGTGCTTTTGCAGATGGCGGTCGTGCTGACCTTTGGCGCCGCCACGCCGGTGGTGAAGGTGGGCCGTCTGGCCGGCCAGTTCGCCAAGCCGCGCTCGGCCGACACCGAGGTGATCGAGGGTGTCGAACTGCCCAGCTATCGCGGCGACATCATCAACGGCTTCGATTTCACGGCCGAGGCCCGCGTGCCCGATCCCGAACGCATGGTCCAGGCCTATAACCAGTCGGCCGCCACGCTGAACCTGCTGCGTGCCTTTGCCCAGGGCGGCTATGCCGACCTGCACAAGGTGCATCAGTGGAACCTCGGCTTTGTGGAGAAGAGCCCGCAGGGCGAGCGCTACCAGGATCTGGCCAACCGGCTGGATGAGGCGCTGTCCTTCATGGCGGCCTGCGGCATCACGGGCGACAACATCTCCCAGATTCGCGAAACGGAACTGTTCACCAGCCATGAGGCGCTGCTGCTACCCTATGAGCAGGCGCTGACCCGCATCGACAGTACCACGGGCGAATGGTACGACGTGTCAGCCCATATGCTGTGGATCGGCGACCGCACCCGCCAGGCCGATGGCGCGCATGTGGAATTCCTGCGCGGGGTGAAGAACCCGGTGGGCCTGAAATGCGGCCCCAGCATGGACGGGGATGACCTGATCCGCCTGATCGACACGCTGAACCCGCTGGACGAGGCGGGGCGCCTGACCCTGATCGTGCGCATGGGGTCCGACAAGGTCGCTGACAAGCTGGCCCCGCTGGTGCGCAGGGTACAGCGCGAGGGGCGGACCGTCGTGTGGTCCTGCGACCCGATGCACGGCAACACCATCAAATCTTCCACCGGTTACAAGACGCGCCCGTTCGACCGGGTGCTGGCCGAGGTCCGTGGCTTCATGGATGTCATCCGGGCGGAGGGGGCGCACCCCGGCGGCGTGCATTTCGAAATGACTGGGCAGGACGTGACGGAATGCACCGGCGGCGCGCAGGCCATCACCGACCATGCGCTGGCCCTGCGTTACCATACGGCCTGTGACCCGCGCCTGAATGCCAGCCAGTCGCTGGAACTGGCCTTCCTGATCGCCGAGGGGTTGAAGGCTGTGCGCATGGGGCAGCCGCGCCCGCGCGTCGCGGCGGAGTAACCCTGACCTTTCGGGAATAGTTGGGGGCGACGGCCTGTCCGGCCGTCGCCCCTTTTCTATTTCAAACCGGCCTTCGCATCGCCAGTTCGGCTGCGCGGTGTCCGGACAGGATGGCGCCCTCTATGGTGGCCGGCAGGCCCGTGGCGGTCCAGTCGCCAGCCAGGATCAGGTTGCGGCCCTGTGCCGGGCCGGGCCGCCGCCGGTTCTGGGCTGGTGTGGCGGCAAAGGTGGCACGCCTTTCCTTGACGATGCGGCAGGGTGGAACCGGTGCCGGCGGAAGGTCCAGGACCCGTGCCGCTTCCGCCCACAGCAGACGGGCGAGATCGTCGTTCGGCCGGTCCATGTGGACGTCGGCGGCGCTGACCGTTGCCGACAGCACATCGCCGCGCGCGAACAGCCATTCCGTCACGCCGCCGACCAGTCCCACCAAAGGCATTCCCGCTGGAAGGCGGACAGGCGCACCCAGGCGAAAATGGGCATTCAGGATCGCATGAAAGGCATCGGGGACCGGAATGTCCGGCAATAATGCGCCCGTGGCATCGGCCGGAAGGGCCAGGATGACACAGTCCGCCCGGTCCAGGGCCACCTGCCGGCCGTCGGTGAAGCGAAGGGCTGCGATCGTTCCATCGCCGGCCCGCTCGACCGCCCGCAGCCGATGGCCGAACCGCACTGCCGCGCCGGACCGGGCCAGCACGGTCAAGGCAGGGCCGACCAGTGCCCCCGACAGGCCGCCGGGCCCGGCGATGAACGGCCGGCAGGCATCGCTTCCCCCAAGCAAAGTGCGGCGGAGGACACCCCATAGCAGACGGGCCGATGCCGTATCCCACGGTGTGTTCAGGATCGAGACAGCCAACGGTTTCCAAAGCCGGCGGGTGATCACATCATCGGCCCGCAACATGTCGGCCACGGTGCGCGACGGCCCTGCCAAGGCCAGTGCCAGGACGCCCAGATGATCGATCGGTCCTGCACCCGCCACCCGCCGCGCCGGGTCGGCAAGCCAGAACGGGATCCGGCCCGCGCCCGGACGTAGGGTCCATGCGCTGCCGTCCGCCAGATCCTGGAACGGCAGCGCCACGGGATCGATAGCCAAAAGCTCGCCAGCCCCGCCAATGCGCGCCAGATAGGTCATGCATTCCTGGTTCGCGCCCAGGATCAGGTGGTTGCCATTGTCGATGATCCTTTCCAGCAGCGTGTCGTGCCAGCTTCGGCAGCGACCGCCGGCGTGGTCCGTCGCCTCGTAAAGGATGACCGTATGACCGGCCGTGGCCAGACGGGTGGCGCAGGCCAGCCCGGACAGGCCGGCCCCGACGACGTGGGTGACGCCGGAAAGGCTCACAGGCGCGGCGAACGGCCCAGGGCGCAGGCCAGGGCCACGCCGATCTTCTCCACCCCGCTCAGACGGGTGCGTTGTCCCAGCACATCCGGCGACCAGCCGCGCTGACGCAGGCGGACCAGCAGCCGGTGATACAGCATCATCATGGCGAACGCCGGCCACAGGCGACGATTCGGTTTGCCGATCAGGGACAGGGCCTGTTCAAAGGCCGCCTGGGTGCGGTCGGCCAGGGCATCGCAGACCACGGGCAGGGCGGGATGGGTCAGCACCGATTGGGGGTCGGCCTGCACCATTTCCACATCGATGCCGGCGTCCTCCAGCATCTCTTCGGGCAGATAGCATCGGCCATCCTTCGCATCCTCTTCCACGTCGCGCAGGATGTTGGTCAGTTGCAGCGCCTCTCCCAGCGCCAGCGCGAAGGCATCGGCGCCGGCATCGCCGCGCCCGAACACACGTATCGACAATAGCCCGACAGCACCCGCCACCCGCCGGCAATACTGGGCCAGCGTGCCAACCGACGGCGCGCGGATGGGACCATCCACATCCATCATCATGCCATCGATCACGGCATGGAATTCGGCCTGGGGCAGGTTGTACCGGCGCATGGCGGCTGCCAGGTCGCGCAGCCGGCCGTGATGGCGGCCAGGGCCAGGCAGCCCGTACATGGCATCGATACGGCGCATCCAGTCGATCAGCGCGCCGCGCTTCACATCCTGCTTTTCCTGGCCGTCGGCGATATCGTCCACGGCGCGGCAGAAGCCGTAGATCGCGAACATGGCACGGCGCCGCCGCTGCCCCAGCAGGCGAAGGGGCCAGTAGAAGGTGGAGGTGCCGCAACTGCCCGCCCTGGCCAGGCTGCTTTCCGGTGTCAGGCGCGGCGGCCGGCGCGACATGCCGCGCAGCACGCCGGTCAGAACGGCGGCCAGCCGGCCCACCGGTCCCACCTGCACCTTGCCGGCCAGCGGGTCGCGGCGGCGCAACTGGCGCGACAGGGCCATGGCCATCTCAACGATCACTGCCGCTTCCAGCCGCAGGCCGGGATTGGCGATCTGGCGGGGCAGGGACCCCGCCCGGCGCAGCAGCGAGTCGACATTGTCCAGCGTGCGATCGATGACGGCGCGTACCGGCGGCGTCGCCTCCATCTCCACCAGATGTTCCACCGACCCGCCGGCTTCCTTGAACCAGTCGGTCGGCAGATAGCAGCGCCCCAGTTCGACCCAGTCGTTCCGGCAATCCTGAATGTGGTTGAGGATTTGCAGGGCTGTGCAGAGCGCATCAGAGGCCGGGGACGCCGTGATCCCCTCGCCGTGCAGTTCAAGCAGGAACCGGCCGACCGGATTGGCCGAATAGCGGCAGTAAAGCACCAGATCCTGCCAGGTCTTGCAATGGCTGCCCATGGCGTCCCGGCGGAAGGCCTGCAGCAACTGGCGCGCATGGACACCGGAGACGCCGGTGGCCGTCAGCGTCGCCTTCAGTGTCAGGGCTGGTGCCAGCCAGGGCTGGTTGCCGATGCCGCTGACCAGCGCCCGTTCCAGCGCGTCCATTTGTGCGATCTTCATGTCGGGTTCGACATGGGGGTCGTCCGCGATGTCGTCGGCCAGCCGGGCGAAGGCATAGAAGGCGAGAACATGTGGCCGGTAGGGGGCCGGGATCAGACGGGAGGCAACCGGGAAATTCTCTCCCTCCATCCCCTTGCGGGCGGTGGGTTCGCCCGGTTTTGCCGGGGTCTGGACGGACAGGTGGAAGTCGGCCATGGGAGGAACGGGCCCTGTCTTCGATCGGGACGATAGTTTGCCACGTCCAGCATAGTTGTAGAAGTGGCGATAATGCGGCAAACGCCCACGCCCCCCGTCATGCCGATCAAAGAAAACCCCGCCAGCGGCCTGCCGGCGGGGTTTTCTGGCACACCAAGGCTTTCCTGCCGGAAGCCCTCATAGCCTGCATCCCGGCGGGCTCGCCCACCGGGATGCAGGCTATCATCAGATGACGGCGCCGGCCTTGATCTTGGCCAGACGGTCGTTCACGGCGTCCCAGCTCACCACGTTCCACCAGGCGGCCAGGTAATCGGCGCGGCGGTTCTGGTACTTCAGGTAATAGGCGTGTTCCCACACGTCATTGCCGAACAGGACCGGTGTGCCGTTGAACAGCGGCGTGTCCTGGTTGGGCTGGGCGACGATGGCCAGCTTGCCGGCGGTGTCGGCCGTGACGAACACCCAGCCGGAGCCGAACTGCTTCGTGCCGGCTTCGTTGAACTTCTTCTTGAAATCCTCGAACGAGCCGAAATCGCGGGTGATGGCCTGCCCCACCTCACCGGTCGGGTCGCCACCGCCGTTCGGCCCCATGATGGACCAGAACATGGAATGGTTGGCGTGGCCGCCGCCATTGTTGCGCACGGCGGTACGGATGCCTTCCGGCAGTTCGCCCAGACGCTTCAGCAGGTCTTCCAGCGACAGGCCCTGCAATTGGCTGTGGTCGGCAAGCGCATTGTTCAGGTTGGTGATGTAGGTCTGATGGTGCTTGCCATGGTGCAGGCCCATGGTCTGTGCGTCGATATGCGGCTCCAGCGCCGCGGTGTCGTATGTCAGTGCCGGCAGGGTGAAGGCCATGGTGATGGCTCCTGTTCTCTCGAAGGGTTGAAGCCGCCCCTGACGCGGGGGCAGCCGGACACGGGGATGAGGAATACGACCGCCAAGGGCACGGGTCAACCCGAACGACCCCTGAATATTCGGTCTACCAACCATATGGAACCGATATGCTTTCCGGCAAAGACAGGAAGGCCTATAAGGCGGCATACCTTTGGATTGGACGAGTATCATGGCGACCCCCGCCTTGTCCGCCTGCGCCGAGGCGGTCCGCAAGCATGACAATGACCGGTTCCTGACCGCGCTGTTCGCCCCCGCCGACCGGCGGGAGGATCTGTTCGCGCTCTATGCCTTCAACCACGAGGTCGCCAAGACCCGAGAGGTGGTGACCGAACCCATGTTGGGCCAAATCCGTCTTCAATGGTGGCGGGAGAGCATCGAAGGAGCATTCCAGGGCGCCCCGCGCCGGCATGAGGTGGTGGAACCGCTGGCCGCCGCCATCGCCCGCCACGATCTTGAACGCCGGCAGTTCGACCTGCTGATCGACGGTCGGGAAGCGGACATGGACGACGAGGCGCCGGCCGACATGGAATGTCTGGTCAATTATGCACAGGTCACGGGTGCCCCCGTGGTGGGGCTGGCCTGCCAGGTGCTGGGCGCCCGCGACCCGGCGGCGATGGAGGCGGCCCGGCTGGTGGGTACCGCCTGGGCGCTGACCGGCATCCTGCGTGCCACGCCCTTCCTGGCGCGGGGACGCCGTTCGCGCCTGCCGATGACGCTGATGATCGATCATGGCGTGACCGAGCCCGCGCTTTTCGAACTGAAACCGGAGCCGGGTCTCGCCAAGGTTGCCGCAGAGGTCGCAGAAAGCGCGCGCGCTCTGCTTGTCCGCGCGCGCGCGTTGCGGCGCGAGGTGCCGAAGGCCGCCCTGCCGGCCCTGTTGCCGGCCATCCTGGCGGATCATTATCTGGGACGGCTGGCCAGGGCCGGCCATGATGTGATGTCTTCCACGCTTCTGCGTCCCACACTGGGCCGTCCCCTGTCGGTGGGGTGGGCCGCAACCGTGGGGCGCTGGTAGGACAGGCGGGCGGGCGCGGGGCTTCCCCCTTTGTAAGCACGCTGCGGCACGAATGACCCGGACCGCCGGGCATGTTATGTCAGGGCCATGATGAACGACGTTGCCGAACAGCCCCACATCCTTGTCGTCGACGATGACACGCGCCTGCGTGAGGCGCTGCGCCGCTATCTGGGCCAGAACGGCTTCCTGGTGACGGCGGCGGCGGATGCGGCGGATGCCCGCGCCCGTCTGGCGGGCCTGGTGTTCGACCTGATCGTGCTGGACGTCATGATGCCGGGGGAAAGCGGGCTGGACCTGTGCCGTCACCTGTCGGCCCAGGGTGATACCCCCATCCTGCTTCTGACCGCCCGTGCGGAGGCGGAGGAGCGCATCCAGGGGCTGGAAGCCGGGGCCGATGATTATCTGGCCAAGCCGTTCGAGCCGCGCGAACTGGTCCTGCGCCTGCACGCCATCCTGCGCCGCCGGGCCCGCCCCGCCCCGGATAGCGGGACGGAGAAAGCCATCCGCCTGGGCCGGTTCCTGTTCGATCCGGCGCGGGAGGAATTGCGGTCGGGGGATGAGGTGGTGCGCCTGACCACGATGGAGGCGGGCCTGCTGCGCGCCCTGGCTGCCGAGCCCGATGTGGTGCTGAGCCGCGAAACGCTGGTGGAAAAGGCGGGGGCGGATGCCGCCAACGCCCGCACGATCGATGTGCAGGTCACCCGCCTGCGCCGCAAGCTGGAGGATGATCCGCGCGAACCGCGTTATCTGCAGACCGTCCGGGGCGAAGGTTACGTGTTGAGGCCTGATTGAGCGAAGCGCTGCGCCGATTTTGGAACCAACGTCCCCGGCCGATGCGGCTGTTGAAGCGCTATGTGCCGGCGACGCTTTTCGCGCGTTCGCTGCTGATCATGATGACGCCCGTCGTGCTGGCCCAGGCCATCGCCACTTTCGTCTTCTATGACCGGCACTGGGATACGATGACGAACCGGCTCGCCAACAGTGTGGCCGGCGAGATCGCCTTCGTCATCGAGCAACTGGGCCGCGACACCGACGAGGTGGCGCAACAACAGACGCTGGCCATGGCGGCCCGCAACACCGACATCCTGTTCACCTGGACGCCGGGGGAGCAGTTGCCCCCGCCCCCGCCGCGCCTGCGCGGCGCGCTGGAGGAGACATTGGGCCAGGCGCTGGACGACCGGGTCCGCCGGCCCTGGCGCATCAACAGCAATGTCGCCCATAAATGGATCGAGATCCGGGTGCAACTGCCCGACGGGGTTCTGTCGGTGCTGTCGCCGGAACGGCGGCTGTACAGCTTCACCAGCTATCTGTTCATCATCTGGATGCTGGGCAGCTCGCTGGTGCTGTTCTCCATCGCCACCTTGTTCATGCGCAACCAGATACGGCCCATCCGCCGGCTGGCCATTGCTGCCGATGCCTTCGGCAAGGGGCGCGACATCCCCGATTTCCGGCCCGAGGGCGCGCTGGAGGTGCGGCAGGCCGCCCATGCCTTCCTTCTGATGCGCGACCGCATCCGGCGCCAGATCGCCCAGCGGACGGAAATGCTGGCCGGCGTCAGCCACGATCTGCGCACCCCCCTGACGCGCATGAAGCTGCAGCTTGCCATGATGCCCGACATGGCGGAGGTGGAGGAATTGAAGGCCGATGTGGCCGAGATGCAGGTGATGATCGACGGCTATCTCTCCTTTGCCCGCGGGGATGGGGAGGAGGAACAGCGCAACATCGACCTGTCGCTGCTGCTGGCCGAGATGGCCAGCAATGCCCGGCGCGAGGGGGCGCGGCTGACGCTGGACCCGATGGTGACACAGGGCGACCCGGTGGTACTGCCCTTGCGGCTTCTGTCGGTGCGGCGCTGCCTGTCCAACCTGATCGGCAATGCCGCGCGCTATGGCCGCCATGTCTGGCTGAGCCTGGAGCGCAAGGGCAGTTTTGTGGAAATCCTCATCGATGATGACGGGCCGGGCATTCCGCAGGAACAGCGCGAGAATGTCTTTCGGCCATTTTACCGGCTGGAGCCGTCGCGCAACCAGAAGACGGGCGGCGTCGGCCTGGGCCTGACCATCGCCCGCGACATTGCGCGCCGGCATGGCGGCGACGTTCTGTTGCGCGACAGCCCGCAGGGTGGCCTGCGCGCCGTGCTGCGACTGCCCCTGTGATGCCCGGCTATATCCCGCTTCCATTCCCGGCTGATCCCCTCTCTGGACGCGGTCCCCCATCCGCCCCTATAAACGGGGGCACAGACTGAACCCCTATCCATCTGGTTTTCCATGCACGATATCCGTTCCATCCGCGACAATCCCGCTGCCTTCGATGCCGGCCTGGCCCGGCGCGGATTGGAACCGCTTTCCTCCCGCATCCTGGAACTGGATCAGGAGCGCCGCGCCTGCCAGACACAGTTCCAGGAATTGCAGGCCCGCCGGAACGAGGCGTCGAAGCTGATCGGCAGCTACAAGAAGGAAGGCAGGGACGCTCAGCCCCTGCTGGACGAGGTCGCCGGCCTGAAGGAGAGCATGCCGCGGATCGAGGAGCGGGAACGCCAGCTTGCCACCGAACTGGACGGCATCCTGGCCGGTATTCCCAACCTGCCGGCCGCCGACGTGCCCGAGGGCAAGGACGAGCATGACAATGTCGAAATCCGCCGCGTCGGCACGCCGGCGGATATCGCCGGCGCGAAGCAGCATTTCGAACTGGGCGAGGCGCTGGGCCTGATGAGCTTCGATGCCGCGGCCAAGCTGTCCGGCGCGCGCTTCACGGTGCTGCGCGGCAAGCTGGCCCGGCTGGAACGGGCGCTGGGCGATTTCATGCTGGACATCCACACGAACGAATACGGGTTCGAGGAGGTGTCGCCGCCGCTGCTGGTGAAGGATGACGCCGCCTTCGGCACCGCCCAGTTGCCGAAATTCGCAGAGGACCTGTTCCAGACCACCAACGGTTTCTGGCTGATCCCCACCGCAGAGGTGCCGCTGACCAATCTGGTCAATGATGCCATCCTGGATGCCGAGGAACTGCCCCTGCGGCTGACGGCCCGCACGCCCTGCTTCCGTTCCGAGGCGGGATCGGCCGGCCGCGACACGCGCGGCATGATCCGCCAGCACCAGTTCTACAAGGTGGAAATGGTTTCCATCACGCGGCCCGACCAGTCGCAGGCCGAGCATGAGCGCATGACGGATGCGGCGGAAACCGTGCTGAAGCGCCTGGGTCTGCCGTTCCGCACCGTCACGCTCTGCACGGGCGACATGGGATTCGCCGCGCAGAAGACCTACGATATCGAGGTCTGGCTGCCGGGGCAGGGGGCCTATCGCGAAATCTCCTCCTGCTCCAACTGCGGGGATTTCCAGGCCCGCCGCATGAAGGGCCGGTTCCGCGCCAGGGGGGAGAAGGCGACGCAGTTCCTGCACACGCTGAACGGGTCGGGCGTGGCGGTCGGTCGCTGCCTGATCGCCGTGCTGGAGAATTACCAGCAGGCCGACGGGTCCATCCTGATCCCCGACGCGCTGGTGCCCTACATGGGCGGGGTGGAGCGGATTTCGGCCCATGGTTGAGCCCTTCGATTTCAGCGATGCCCGCATCCTGATCAGCAATGATGACGGCATCCATGCCCCCGGCCTTGCCGTCCTGGAGAAGATCGCACGCCAACTGACCGATGATGTCTGGGTGGTTGCGCCGGAACTGGAACAGTCGGGGGCCAGTCACAGCCTGACCATGCACCGGCCCCTGCGCCTGCGCGAACTGGGACCCCGGCGGTTCGCCGTCGATGGCACGCCGACCGACTGCGTGCTGCTGGCCATCAACCACCTGCTGGCGGACAAGCGTCCGACCCTGGTCCTGTCCGGCATCAACCATGGCAGCAACCTGGGCGAGGATGTGACCTATTCCGGGACCGTTGCCTGTGCCATGGAGGCGACGCTGCTGGGGGTGCGCGCCATCGCCATGAGCCAGCGCCTGCCCCAGGATGGCCCGCCCAACTGGGCCGTGGCGGAAGCCTATGGCGCCGATGTGGTGCGAAAGATCATGTCGATGGCCGATTGGCCCCGGCTGGTCCTGATGAATGTGAACTATCCCGACCGTGCGGTGGCCGATGTCACGGGTATCCAGGTGGTGCGCCATGGCAACCGCAAGGTCGGGGATGAACTGGACGAGCGGGTCGATCCGCGCGGCCGGCGTTATTTCTGGATTGGCCCCGTGCGGGGGGACGCGGATGTACCCCATGGCACCGATGTGCATGTGGTCAACCATGGCGGCATCGCGGTGACGCCCATCTTCCTGGACCTGACCCATTATGGCTGCCTGGAGGGGCTGAAGGGGGCGTTCGCATGACAAGCGGCGCGGCGCGGAAGATCAGGCTGCTGATGCTCCTGCGCCGCCAGGGGGTGACGGACGTGAATGTGCTGCGGGCGATCGAGCTGGTGCCGCGGGAATTCTTCGTGCCGCGCCCTTTCCGCGATCAGGCCTATGAGGATACGGCGCTGCCCATCGGCAATGGACAGACCATCAGCCAGCCACAGGTTGTGGGCCTGATGACCCAGGCCCTTGAACTGGGCGACCGGCACAAGGTGTTGGAGATCGGAACCGGCAGCGGCTATCAGGCCGCGATCCTGGCCCGGATTGCCCGGCGGGTCTACACGATCGAACGCCATCGCCCGCTGGCGCAGGAGGCCGAACAGCGTTTCACGGCGCTTCGCCTGCACAATATCACGGCGCGGGTCGGCGATGGCATCAAGGGATGGCCGGAGGCCGCCCCGTTCGAGCGGATATTGGTTACCGCCGGTTGCATAGGCAACCCGCCCCCCGATCTTGTGGACCAATTGGCGGTGGGCGGTATTATGGTCATCCCGCTGGGGCCGGATCATCGCGCGTTGAACGTCGTGCGCATCCGGCGCGACGAGACTGGATTGAAGCGAGAGACATTGTGGCCTGTCAGGTTCGTTCCCCTGCTGCCGGAGATCGCTCCGGACCCGGTGTCGGCATGACGGGCCGTCGGCATCGGACATGGTTGCTGGCGGCAATCCTGGCGGGCCTGCCGCTGGCCGGCTGTTCCACCCAGGGGGATTTGCCGACCCCGGCCATGCGCGCCCCCGCCGCGCCCGCCAACAGCATTTTCGTGTCGCGTGGCGATACGCTTTACCGCCTCTCTCAGCAATATGGCGTTCCGCTACGCGACCTGATCGAGGCGAACCGCCTGGCCCCGCCCTATCTTGTCCAGCCCGGTCAGCGTCTGACCCTGCCGGTTCCCCGCACCTATGCCGTGAAGCCCGGCGACACGCTCTATGGCTTGTCGCGGCAATTCCGCGTCGATATGTCGGAAATGGTGCGGATGAATAATATCCAGCCGCCCTATACCCTTCATGTCGGGCAGAATCTGCGGCTGCCGGGGCAGAGCCCCATGCCGGCCGCCCCCGTTGCGGCTCCGCCGCCATCCGTTTCGGCCCCCCCGCCATCCACCACCACGGCCTGGGTTGCCCCGCCACCGCCTGCCCGCAAGCCCGAGCAGCCGCCGGCCACATCCCTTCCTGTCGAACGGTCGCCCCGTCCGGTCGTTACGGCGCCCCCACCGCCCGTTACGACGGCACCGGTTCCCCCCGCCCCGGCACCGGTGACAGGCGCCGGCAGCGCGGCCGGCCGCCGCAGCATCGAGGCGGAGAGCCTGCCCCCGCCCCCCGCCGCCGGTCCGGCAACATCCGTTTCCCCGCCGCCGGCGGCTGCACCGGTCGTGCCCCTGCCTGCCGTGCCCCCGCCTGCCGTGATAGAGGCGCCGCCAACACAGATCGCCGCGGCTCCCACCACGCCGCCGCCCCGTCCCGATACCCCGCCGCCGCGCGCCGGCAGCCGGTTCCTGTGGCCGGTCAAGGGGCCGGTCGTATCGGGTTTCGGGGAGAAGCCGGGCGGCCTGCGCAATGACGGGATCAATATCGGGGCGGCACGCGGCACGGCCGTTGCCGCGGCGGATGCCGGCATCGTCGCTTATGCCGGCAATCAGTTGAAATCCTTCGGTAACCTGGTGCTCATCCGGCATGAGGGCGGCTGGGTCACCGTCTATGCCCATCTGGAGGATGTCGCTGTGGAGCAGGGACAGCGCGTGACGCGCGGGCAGGGGATCGGCACGGTCGGCCAGACCGGCAATGTTCGCTCGCCGCAACTGCATTTCGCCGTGCGCAAGGGCGAACAGGTGCTGAACCCGCTGGATCAGTTGGAACGCTGAAGCGGGGGCTGGCTGATCGGGTGCAGGTGGGGGGCGGTCCGCCCTTTCTTGTACGTCTCAGCCGCGGGGCCGGTATCAGCCCTTTTCGGCAGCGTGACGGATGAACTCGGCAAAGGCGTCGGCGGGCATCGGCCGGGCAAAGAGATAGCCCTGGCCCTCTTCCACCCCCAGCCGTTTCAGGATTTCCCACTGGGCCGGAGTCTCGATGCCTTCTGCGACCACCTTCAGGTCCATGGCCTGGGCCATGGCAACGATGGCTTCCACAATGTGACGGGTGCTCTGGTCCCGCTCCATGTCCATCACGAACTTGCGGTCGACCTTCAGGCAATCCAGCGGCAGTTCGCGCAGATAGGAAAGGGACGAATAGCCCGTGCCGAAATCGTCCAGGGCCAGGGCCACGCCCCGGTCGGCGATCCAGCGCATCTGCTGCAACGCACCTTCCAGGTCGTCGGGCAGGATGGTTTCCGTGATCTCAAGCTGGAGCAGATGTGGCGGAATGCCGCTTTCGGCCAGCAGCACATCGATCAGGGCCGGCAGATGGCCCCAGCGGAATTGCCGTTCCGAGACGTTCACGGCAATCTGGGTGGGGGGATAACCGGCATCCAGCCAATCGCGTATCTGCTTGATCGCCGTGCGCAGCACCCATTCGCCGATGGGTACGATCAGCCCGGTCTCTTCGGCGGTGGGCACGAAGATACCCGGCGCCACCATGCCGCGCCTGGGATGGCGCCAGCGCAGCAGCGCCTCCCCGCCGACGGGCTGTCCGCCCTTGATGGCGACCTTGGGCTGATAATGCAGAAGAAGCTGGTCGTCGCGGATGGCGGCCCGCAACTCATCCTCCAGGTCCAGCCGGTCCTTCAGATCGTCGCGCATCGAGCGCACGAAATGCAGATAATTGGCCGTACCCGATTTCATCGCGCATTCAAGTGCCACACAGGCATTGCGGATCAGGGCAGGCCCATCGGTGGCATCGTTGGGCGACACGGCGACGCCGATCTTTGCCGATACGAAAAGCTGCTGCCCCCCCACGATGATCGGGTCGCCCATTGCATTGGCGATGGCCGATGCCGCGAACAGCGCCTTGCCGGCATGCTCCAGGCCCGGCAGGAACAGCGCGAACTGCGTCTGTGCGAATCGGCAGATCAGGTCGTTGGAACCGCAAATGGGCGTCAGGCGCTTGACCAGCGTGGCCATCGCCTTGTCCAGCGCATCCTGCCCATGGACCCGGAAAAGCTGGGTCATCCGGTCGATCTCGACGACCAGCAGGCCGGCGATCAACTGACCTTCATGGGATTGCAGGATTTCCGTGACGCGGTTTACGAAAGGCCGCATCTCCCACACGCCGGTGACGGCGTCACGGGGGACAGGGTCGGCAGCCAGGATGCCATCCGGCGTCATAATCTGGGGCAATGTCACGACGGCCTAATTCTGTGGTCCCGGCAAAAACTGGATGGATCAACCGGCCAAAGCCGGCTATGCCGCCCCGAACAGGCGACGAAGCACGCATCTTCAGCCACTGGTCCGGCGCTGCACCAGGAGAAGCGCACGCGCTTTCCCAAATGCAAACCCGACAGCACTTGATATGATTGCACAAACCCATCGGACTTGGAACGCATCATTGATGCCACGCGGCATTTTTCACCCCTGTCGAGGGGCGGCCGATCGTTCGTATCTTTTATGTAAATGGGTATTATCTGGGGAAGCCGGTCGATGGATTTCGCGTTTGGAAAGGCACTTGCGGCGTTGACGTCACCGGCCAATCTGCTGCTGCTGTTGGCGTTGGCGGGTGTGCTGGGCATGGGCCGGCGATGGGGGCGGGGGTTGCTGTTCCTGTCGGTGGCCGGCTTCATGACCATTGCGGTGACGCCCTTGGCGACGTGGCTGCTGTTGCCCCTGGAACAGCGTTTCCCGCAGCCTGGCCCGGAGGCGCTGACGGGCATCGATGGCGTCATCGTGCTGGGGGGCGCCATAATGCCGGTGGCCTCTGCCGAGCATGGCAGCCCCCAACTGACGCGCGATGCCGAACGGATGACGGTCCTGCCCGGCCTGATGCGCCAATTGCCGGGAATACCCGTGGTCTTCACCGGGGGCAGCGGTGATCCGCGCCGTCCCGATGCGAGGGAAGCCCCCTTCGCTGCCGCCCTGTTTCGGGACTGGGGGCTCGACGAGGGGCGGCTGTTCTATGAGGGCGCGTCGCGCAACACATGGGAGAATGCCGTGAACAGCCGCCCCCTGGTTGCGGGCGGCCGCTGGCTGCTGGTGACTTCGGCCGCGCACATGCCGCGATCCATGGGCGTCTTCCGGCAGGTGATGCCCGGCGTGACCTTCGTTGCCTTCCCCGTCGGGTATGAGGCGAGCCGGTCGGAGGCCTGGCGTTTCGGGCTCAACCTGTCCCGCAACATCACGGTGATGGAGACGGCCGCCCACGAGTGGCGGGGGTTGCTGGCCTATCGCCTCTCCGGACGGATTGCCACCCTTTTGCCAGCGCCATGAGGCTTGCGGGGGTAAGGGGGCGCATGCCACAAGCGAAGGCAGCGCTGCATCAGGAAAGGCCCCATCGGATATGACGCGACCGTCCCTGAAAATCCGGTTCCGGCACCTGGCGGCCGCCAGCCTTTTGGCCCTGGCCTGGAGCCCGTCAGTCCTGGCTGCCCCGGATTTCCAGCAATGGCTGACCGAATTGCGGGCAGAGGCACGCCGTGAGGGGATAAGCGAGCCCATCATCTCCGCGACCCTGACGGGGGTGGAACCCATCGCCCGCATTCTGGAACTGGATACAAGACAGCCGGAACGGACCGTTACCTTCGACACCTACCTGTCCCGGGCCGTCAATCAGACGCGCATCAACAGGGGGCGGGAAATGATGCGGACCCATCGCGCCCTGCTGGATCGCGTCGCGGCGCATTATGGCGTGCAGCCGCGCTTCATCGTGGCGCTTTGGGGCATGGAGACCGATTTCGGGCGCAACACGGGCGGGTTCAAGGTGGTCGATGCCCTGGCGACGCTTGCCTATGACGGGCGGCGCAGCGCCTTTTTCCGGGGGGAGTTGCTGAAGGCGCTGACCATCCTGGAGCAGGGCCATATCGCACCGGAGGACATGAAGGGATCCTGGGCCGGGGCCATGGGCCAGTGCCAGTTCATGCCCAGCAGCTTCCTGAGCTATGCCCAGGATTTCGACGGTGATGGCCGGCGCGACATCTGGGGCACGCATGCCGATGTCTTCGCGTCGGCGGCCAATTACCTGCGCACTGTGGGATGGAATGCCAACCAGACCTGGGGCCGCGCCGTGCGCCTGCCCAAGGGGGCCAATTCGGCCGCCTGGACCGGTTGGGACAAGCCGCAGCCCCTGTCCGTCTGGTCCCGGCGCGGCGTGCGCAACGCCGATGGCGGACCGCTGCCGCGCGCGGACATGGAGGCTTGGCTGGTCACACCGGATGGGGCGAAAGGCCGGGCCTTCCTGGTCTATGGCAATTACCGCACCATCATGAACTGGAACCGGTCGACCTACTTCGCCACTGCGGTCGGAATTCTTGCCGACCATATTGGCGCGGGCAAATGAGTTGATGTAGGCTGCGGCCACAATCGGTTGGGGTAGGGAAGTATGGCGCGGGCAAATCTTGTTAGAATGGCGGTCCTGGGTCTTGGTATCGCCGGCCTGTCCGGCTGTGCGTCCGCTCCCCCGCCGCCAGCCCCGGCGCCGGCCGCTCCCGCCGCGCCTCAGCAGCCGGCTGCCATCCCCGGCGGCAGCTACAAGGTGGGCAACCCCTATCAGATCAGCGGCGTGTGGTATTATCCGCGCGTCGATTACGGCTACAACGAAACGGGCATCGCCAGTTGGTATGGTCCGGGCTTCCATGCCAAGGTCACGGCCAATGGCGAATTGTATAACGAGAACGAACTGACGGCTGCGCACCAGACGCTGCCAATGCCCAGTCTGGTGCGCGTCACCAACCTGGAGAATGGCCGGTCCATCGTCGTGCGCATCAATGACCGTGGTCCGTTCGTGTCGGGGCGCATCATCGACATGTCGCGGCGCGGTGCCCAGCTTCTGGGCTTCGACCAGCAAGGCACGGCCAAGGTGCGGGTGGAGGTGCTGGCCGATGAAAGCCGTGCCATCGCCGCGGCGGCCATGAATGCCGGCACCCAGGTTGCGGGGTCGCCCGATGGCGGCCCGGTGCCGCAGGCCGCACCACGCCCGTCGGTTACCGTTGAAGGCGTGCCGCCGCCGGCAAGCCCGCCGCCGGCCCGTACCGTGGCACCGCCGACGACGCTGGCCGGCAGCACCTCGCCCGACGGCCGGTTCCTTCCGGCACCCGTGGTGCAGCAACAGGCATTACCCGCCCGGCCCGGCCGCATCTATGTCCAGGCCGGTGCCTTCACGAACTATGACAATGCCAGCCGTCTGCGGGCGAAGTTGAGTTCCATCGCACCGACAGCCGTTTCCGACGCCACGGTCAACGGCCAGCAATTCTATCGCGTGCGGCTGGGCCCGTTCGATCAGGTGGAGCGCGCCGACGCCGTGCTGGCCCAGGTTCTGCAGGTCGGCACCAGCGAGGCGCGCATTCTCATCGACTGACGGCTTGCCCATCGGAGCGTGATGCCGCGCCGGATCCCCGTGTCGGCAAAGGTTGCATTGGCCCCCGCCGCCCTGGAAGAATGGCGATGGTGAGTGTGCCGCTGGTCGCCGGGGCCTTGTTCCCCGTCTGTCCCGTTACTGTAAAGGATTGATTGCTGACATGGATATTCGGATCGCACATCGGATGAAGGGTGCCGCCCGTCGCCTGACGGCGGCCCTGCTGTTCACCGTGGCGGCGCTGCCCGCGACGGCGGCCGATCTGGAGACCATCGCCGCCCAGGCGATCCTGGTCGATGCCGAGACGAATACCGTCCTGTTCGAGAAGAGCGCGGACGACCGGATGCCGACATCTTCCATGTCGAAGGTGGCCACCGCCTACATGGTGTTCGAGCGGCTGAAGGAAGGCCGCCTGTCGCTGGACGACACGTTCCCCGTATCAGAGCGCGCCTGGCGCGTGCAGGGGTCCAAGATGTTCGTCGAACTGGGTAACAGCATCCGGGTGGAGGATCTGATCCGCGGTGTCATCATCCAATCCGGCAATGACGCCTGCGTCGTGCTGGCCGAGGGCCTGTCGGGCACGGAGCCGGCTTTTGCCACGGCGATGACGAAGCGGATGAAGGAAATCGGCCTTCACGGCACCAACCTGATGAATGCATCCGGCTGGCCCGATCCGGACCATTATTCCACGGCCCGGGATCTTTCCCTTCTGGCCCGGCACCTGATCCGCGACTTTCCAGAATTCTACCATTATTATGCGGAAACTGAATTCACCTACCACAACATCAAGCAGGGCAACCGAAATCCCCTTCTTTACCGCAACATGGGTGTGGATGGGATCAAGACGGGGCACACGGAAGCCGCCGGCTATGGCCTGATCGCAAGTGGCGAGCGTGATGGCCGCCGGCTTGTCCTGGTCGTGAATGGTCTGCCGAACATGCAGGCCCGCGCCGATGAAAGTGCGCGGCTGCTGGAATGGGGTTGGCGGGAGTTCGACAATTTCACCCTGTTCAAGGCCGGGGAGACGGTGGACAATCTGCCTGTCTGGCTGGGCACGAGCGAAACCGTGCCCGTGGTCATTCAGGATCAGGTCAAGATCACCATGACCCACGAGCAGCGCCAGAAGATGAAGGTGGCCGTGCTGGCCAATGCGCCCATCCCGGCGCCCGTGGCCAAGGGTGCGCCGGTGGCGACCCTGGTGATCTCCGCGCCCGGCATGCAGAACGTGGAACTCCCCCTTCTGGCGGCCGTGGATGTGGAGGAGAAGGGTCTCTTCGGGCGTGTCGGCGCCGCCTTGTCGAGCATGTTCGGCGGCGGCGCCCCGGCCGCCCCGACGCAGCCATGACCCCCCCGGCGCGCGGGCGCTTCATCACCCTGGAAGGCGGGGAAGGGGCGGGAAAATCCACCCAGATCCGCCTTCTGGCCGATGCGCTGCGCGGGATCGGGATCGATGTTGTGACCACGCGCGAACCGGGCGGATCGCAGGGCGCGGAGGCTGTCCGCAACCTGCTGGTCAATGGTGACCCCGGCCGCTGGCTGCCCGTCAGCGAGGCTTTGCTGTTGTCTGCCGCCCGGCATGACCATGTTGCCCGCACCATACGCCCGGCGCTGGAGGTGGGGAGGTGGGTGCTGTGCGACCGTTTTGCCGACAGCACCATGGCCTACCAGGGTTACGGCCATGGCATGGACCGCGGCGTGCTGGACAGGCTGCGTGACATTGCCATAGGCGACACGGTGCCCGACCTGACCCTGATCCTGGATATCGATCCCGACCAGGGGCTGGCCCGGGCAGCGGCGCGGCGCGGCGGCGAGGACCGGTATGAACGCATGCAGGTGGATTTCCATCGACGCCTGCGCGACGGCTATCGTGCCATTGCGGCGGCCGACCCTGTCCGCTGCGCCGTCATCGATGCCAGCGCAGGGATCGACACCATCCAGGGCCATATCCGTGCCACGCTGGCATTACGGCTGGGGGTGGTGTGGTGAGCGGGGGTGGTTTCGACCCGGAGGTATTCAACCCCCGTCGCAATAACTTTCTGGAAGGCCACGCAACAGCAGAGAAATTACTGCTGGACAGTTGGAATTCCGGCCGTATGCATCATGCTTGGCTGATCGGCGGGCCACCCGGTATCGGCAAGGCGACGCTGGCCTTCCGCATGGCGCGTTTCGTGCTGACCAGGGGGCTGCCGGGAGAGCAGGAGATGGGGTTGTTCGGCCCTCCACCGGACCCGACCAGCCTGACTGTCGATCCGGAAGGGCCTGTCAGCCACCGCGTTGCATCCGGCGGCCATGCCGATCTGCTGACCATCCAGCGCACATGGGATGAAAAGCGCCGGCGCTTCAAGCGTGATCTGGCCGTGGAGGAGGTGCGCAAGATCGCCCCTTTCCTGCGCCTGACCTCGGCGGAGGGCGGGTGGCGGGTCGTCATCGTCGATGGTGCCGACCAATTGAACAGCAGTGGCCAGAATGCCATTCTGAAAATACTTGAGGAACCACCTTCCAAGACATTGATCTTACTGGTTGCGGACAATGTCGGTGCCTTGCTGCCGACCATCCGGTCTCGCACGCGCAAGCTGGCGCTGGAGCCGTTGACGGAGGCGCAGGTGCGCTCCCTGCTGTTCCGTTACCTGCCGGATCTGGACGATGCGGAACGCACGGCCCTGGCGCGTCTGGCGGAGGGCAGCATCGGCCGCGCCATCGAGTTGCACACAGCCGGGGGGCTGGACCTGTATAAGGCCATGCTGGGTGTGTTCGACAGCCTGCCGCGTCTGGACGTCCTGGGTGCCTATGCCTTTGCCGACGCCACGCTGCGCGGCGGGAACGAGGAAGCGAACTGGATTGCCGTCACCGAACTGATCGGCTGGTGGCTGGGCCGCATTGCCCGCGCTGCCGCGCGCGGCACCATCCCGGCCGAAGTGGTGCCGGGGGAAGCCGCCCTTGTCCATCGCCTGATGCAGGGGAGCCACCGGGCCGGTGCCCTTGATCGGTGGGTGGAGGTGTGGGAGAACACCAACCATATGTTTGCCAAGGCGGAATCCGCCAATCTCGACCGCCGGCAGACGCTGATGTCCGCGCTGGCGCGGATCGAGGCGGCTGCCGGCTGATACCAACCGTTCCGTTGCTGCGGAGAAATCTCATGTCCGGGCGCCCGCCCTACTACATCACCACGCCGATCTATTACGTGAATGATGCGCCGCATGTCGGCCACGCCTACACGACGATCGCTTGCGACGTGATGGCCCGCTTCAAGCGGCTGGATGGTTTCGACGTCAAGTTTCTGACCGGCACGGACGAGCATGGCCAGAAAGTGCAGAAATCTGCCGAGAATTTCGGCACGACGCCACAGGCGCTTGCTGATAAGAATTCCCAGAATTTCAGGGACTTGGCGAAACTTCTTAATATCAGCAATGATGACTTCATCCGCACGACGGAACCGCGCCACATTCGCTCGGCGCAGGCCATCTGGCAGAAACTGGTCGAAAACGGCGCCATCTATCTGGGCAGCTATAATGGCTGGTATTCCGTTCGCGACGAAGCTTACTACGGCGAGGACGAACTGAGCGAGCGCGACGGACAGCGCTTCGCCCCGACCGGGGCGCCTGTGGAATGGGTGGAGGAACCCAGCTACTTCTTCCGTCTGTCGGACTATACCGACAAGCTGATGAAGCTCTATGAGGAGCAGCCGCAGTTCATCATGCCGTCTGGCAAGCGGTCGGAGGTCATGGCTTTCGTGAAGCGAGGCCTGAAGGACCTGTCGATCAGCCGCACGACCTTCGACTGGGGGATCAAGGTTCCCGGTGACGAAAAGCATGTCATGTATGTCTGGCTGGATGCGCTGGTGAATTACGTCACTGCCATCGGCTACCCGGACACGGACAATCCCGCCTTCAAGACCTGGTGGCCGGCCGATCTGCACATGGTCGGCAAGGATATCCTGCGCTTCCATACCGTCTATTGGCCCGCCTTCCTGATGGCCGCCGGCCTGCCGCTGCCCAAGCGTGTCTTCGCCCATGGCTGGTGGACCGTGGAGGGGGAGAAGATGTCCAAGTCGCTGGGCAATGTCGTGAAGCCTGGCGACCTGCTGGAAACCTATGGTCTGGACCAGACCCGCTACTTCCTGCTGCGGGAAATCCCGTTCGGCAATGATGGCGACTTCTCCAAGCGCGCGATGGTGCAGCGGATCAATGGCGAATTGGCCAATGATTACGGTAATTTGTGCCAACGTGTTCTGTCGATGATCCAGAAATACCACGAGGGCAGGGTGCCGGTGCCCGATGCCCTGACGGATGCGGATCGTTCCCTTCTGGGTGCCGCCGCCGGCATGCTGGATGCCGTGCGTTCCGAGCTGGACGTGCAGGCCTTCAACAAGGCGTTGGATGCCGTGTGGCGTGTCGTCGGCGATGCCAACCGCTATGTCGACGAGATGGCGCCCTGGACCTTGCGCAAGACGGATCAGACGCGCCTGGGCACGGTGCTGTACAATCTGGCAGAGGTCATCCGCCAACTGGCGATCCTGACCCAGCCCTTCATGCCTGATGCCAGCAACCGTATCCTGGATCAGTTGGTCGTCCCCGCTGATCAGCGGGGCTTCGGCGATCTGGGCGCCCACCCGCTGGTGCCCGGCACGCTGCTGCCGGCCCCGGCCCCGGCCTTCCCGCGCCTTGTGGTGCCGGAGGAGGGGAAATGATGCTGGTCGACAGCCATTGCCATCTGGACTTTCCGGACTTCGCGCCCGAGCGCGATGCCGTGGTGCAGCGGGCCCGTGATGCCGGCGTTGGGCTGATGCTGACCATCTGTACCCATATCAGCCGGTTCGGCCAGGTGCATGACGTGGCCATGGCCTATGACGACGTCTATTGCACCCTGGGTGTCCACCCGCACAATGCGGAGGAGGAGTTTGCGCTTTGCGACGAGGCGGAGCTGCTTCGCCTGGCGCAGCGGCCGAAGGTCGTCGGCATCGGGGAGACGGGGCTGGATTATTTCTATGACAAGTCGCCCCGCGATGTTCAGCAGGAAAGCTTCCGCCGGCATATCCGGGTCTGCCTGGAAACCGACCTGCCCATCATCGTTCATACCCGCGACGCGGACGAAGATACGATCCGCATCCTGAAGGAAGAAGGTCAGGGGCGGTTGCGCGGCCTGCTGCACTGCTTCAGCAGCAGCCGGCAACTGGCTGAACAAGCTTTGGAAATCGGCTTTTACATTTCCCTGTCCGGTATCGTGACCTTCAAGAAGTCGGAGGATCTGCGGGAAACCGCGGCAATCGTCCCCATGGATCGGCTGCTGGTGGAAACCGATGCGCCCTATCTGGCGCCCGTGCCCATGCGGGGCAAGCGAAACGAGCCCGCGTTCGTGGCCCATACGGCCCGGCATCTGGCCGCCGTGAAGGGGGTTGATGCAGCCGTGATGGCCCAGGTGTCGACCGGCAATTTCTTGCGCCTTTTCAACAAGGTGCCCCAATCAGCGGTGAAGGCGGCCTAAGCGATTGGACCTGCGTGTCACGATATTGGGTTGCGGCGGTTCCGGCGGGGTGCCGCTGGTCGGCAATGTCTGGGGCGATGCCGATCCGGCTGAACCGCGCAACCGCCGCCGCCGCCCGTCCATCCTGGTCCAGAACCACGACACGACCATCCTGGTCGATACCGGTCCCGATATGCGGGAGCAGTTGAATGATGCCGGCGTTTCCCGGCTGGACGGGGTGCTGTACACCCATGCTCATGCCGACCATGCGCATGGTATCGATGATCTGCGCGCCGTGAACTGGCTGCAGAATGCACCGGTCCATCTTTATGGTGACGCCGCGACGATGGAAATCCTGACCCGGCGGTTCGATTACTGCTTCGATCCGGTGCCGGCAAAGCCGCCGCACTATCCGCGCCCCGTGCTGGTGCCGAACATCATCAATGGGCCCTTATCCATTGGTTCCATTGATATTCTTCCCTTCTCTCAGGATCACGGCTATTCCCGGAGCTTAGGATTCCGCTTCGGGCCCATCGGTTATTCCACCGACGTGGTGCATCTGGATGACACGGCTTTCGCTGTCCTGGAGGGGGTAGATACCTGGATCGTTGACTGCGTGCGGCTGGCGCCCCCACATCCGGTCCACGCGCATTGGGAGATCACGCGCGGTTGGATCGAACGATTGCGCCCGCGTCGCGCCATTCTGACCCATATGAACCAGACGATGGACTATGCCACGCTGCGCACCCTGTTGCCGGCGGGCGTGGAACCGGGCCATGATGGAATGGTCATCGTGCCGGGCGGGCGGGGGGATTGACGTTTCCGGACAGTATCGGCCTATAAATTATTGTTCTGAAAGGACATTGAAATGGGATCGATACGCACCGCACTCGTCGGGTTCGGGTATGCCGGGCAGACCTTCCATGCCCCGTTGATCGCCGCGACGGCCGGTTTGGAACTGGCCGCCATCGTGTCGGGAAACCCGGCAAAGGTGGCACCGTACTGGCCCAGGGTTCCCGTCAGGGCGCAGATTGGCGAGGTGCTGGCCGATCCCACCATCGATCTGGTTGTCATCGCCACGCCGAACAGCCTTCATGCCGAACAGGCAAGCTTGGCGCTGGCCGCCGGCAAGCATGTTGTCGTGGACAAGCCGTTCACCGTAGCGCTGGCCGATGCACAGGCCCTGGAACGACAGGCGGGCGCCAGCGGCCGGGTGCTTTCAATTTTCCATAATCGTCGGTGGGACGCGGATTTTCTCGCCCTGTCGGCACTGATCCGGCAGGGTGCCCTGGGCCGGGTGACACAGTTTGAAAGCCATTTCGACCGGTTCCGGTCCGAACGGCGTGATCGTTGGCGGGAACGGGCCGATGTGGCGGGCGCCGGCCTCTGGTACGATCTGGGATCGCACCTGTTGGACCAGGCCTTGTTCCTGTTCGGGCTGCCACTTTCCATCTTCGTCGACATCGCGACCCAGCGCGCGGGCGATGGGGCCGCGGATTATTTTCATGCCTTGATGCGCTATCCTGATGGCTTGCGCATCATTCTGCACGGCAGCATGCTGATCCCCGACAGCGGGCTGCGCTTTGCCGTGCATGGCGATGGCGGCAGCTTCATCAAACATGGGTTGGACCGGCAGGAAGACCAGTTGAAGGCGGGGCTTCCGCCCGGGTGTGACGATTGGGGCGTCGATCCCCTGCCGGCCTGTTTGACACGCCCGGCACCGGATGGTCTGCGGTCCGGTCCGCATGCGGGGCCGGCTGGCGATTATCGCCGGTACTATGCCGGGGTGCGCGACGCGATAACGGGCGACGGCCCCAACCCGGTAACCGCCGCGGAAGCCATCCAGGTCATGCAGCTTCTGGCGCTGGGGATCGAAAGTGCCGGGCAACGGCGGGAAATCGACCTGTCGGAACCGGTCTGAGCAGATAATGCCCGTCATCCGATGGGCACCACCATGGGGTTGTCCACCCCCTCGGCATGCCATTCGGCGATGATGCCGCCATCGTCGCGTCCGGTCAGCGTCAGATAGTTGCGGGCAGCCAGCAGGCAGCGGTCGGTGCCGGGCATGGGCAGCATGGACAGGTGCAGCCGGTCGAACAGGTCCTCCTGCTTGCGCGTGAGCCTTTCCATCATCTCCACCGCCAGCATGGCAGGCGGCGGATGCACGATGCCTGAACTGACCAATTGATGGATATCGACACCGGGTCCGGTAAGCTGACCGTGCGCCGCCAGATGCACCTCCCCCGACAGGATCGTGACGCGGGTCTCTGTCCGGCCGGCGAAATCGACCAGATGGCGCAGCATGGTCTGCCATTGTGCGTGGTGTGCCGGGCTGCGCCATTGGTCGCGGAGATCATCCTCCATCGCCTGGCGGCCGGGCAGCAGGTTCAGCAGCCGCTCTGCCAGCGCGAAGCTGGGGAACAGCAGCGGCACGCTCGACATGACCAGAAGGTGGGCGCAGGGTGCGAAATCCGCCAGCCATTCCGGCAGCTTGTCGAGGGTAGCCGGGTCCATCACGCGGTCCAGCCGCCGCTCGCTGCGCAGGTCGGGGGCAAAGATGCCGATGCCGTTCAGGCGCATGCCCAGGGTGAAGGAGGGCGGCTGGTCGGAAAGCAGCGTGTCGGCCGGGTCGTCGTCGGTCATGCCGATCTGGAACAGCCGGAAGGCCCGGCGGGCCGCGGCATAGATGGCCTTATAAACGGGACTGTCCAGCATCTCCGCCGGGTGGGAGCCCCAGCCATCGATGATGTCATGGTCGTCCCACATGCGAAGGCCGGGGACAGAGGCCAGCATGGCCGCTGTTTCCGGCTGGTTCCAGCCGTGGCGGTAGCTGGCGATGAACCAGGCGTCGAGCTGCCGTTCCAAATCCGGCTCGGCGATGGCAGCCGACCGTTTCATCGGCTTCAGTTCGGTGGCGGGACGCAGGGCGGGCACCCGTTCCCACAAACCGTCGGCATAGATCTGGTCGCCCCCCATCAGCATCAGGTGCTGCGGCGTGGCGCGATGACGGCTCAACAGCCGGGCCCAAAGGCTGTTGCGCTTCAGGCCCGCCTCTTCGATATGCGCTTCATCCTCGCAGCCGCCGCAGGCCGTGTAGGCGATGCGGGGCGGGATGGCGATGCCCGGTACGCAGACCTGCCAGCGCCGTTCATCCCCTGTGAAGCCATAGGCGATGCGTCCATCCTGCAATCCGCGCGGCACGGCGAAATCATAACGCCACAGGCGCAGCAGACCGCCGGGACAGGGCTCCCCCACCGGGCCGACGGGGGGCAGGTCGCGCCATTCCTGCATGAAACGCGGGGGAACAGGCAGGCTGACGCCCGCCACCTGCAGGTCCGGCGGCTCCTGTTCTCCCCCCAGCAGGAAGACGGCGGACAGGCGCCAGCGTGGTCCTGACCCCGTCGGCCCCTGTGCGCCGCGGGCATGCAGGATGGGGCCGAGCAGAATTTGGGGCGGGGCCACTTTCTGCCGGGGTCTGGACTTGCGTCTGGCAATGGATCGGTCGGTCATCGGGGGATGGTAAGTGTTTTGCCTGTCCTGCCGCAATTTCCGGAAACGCCTATGCCGTCCGGGGTGGAGGAATAGCCGGAACCTTATCGGCAGGTTTTCATATTTTCATTGCCAATTGGGCATTGTCAGGGCGGAATGACAAGCTTTACGGCCTTTGATTGCAGTGAAAGCCCTTCCCCCATGGATGCCCGCTACCGTTCCCGTGACCTCGGCCGCAAGGCCGTCGATGTCGATGCACTGAAACGCTCCTTCCTGGAATGGCTGGTCTATTCGGTGGGCAAGGATTCCAAGACGGCGACGCGGCGCGACTGGTTCGCCAGCGGTGCCCTGTCGGTACGCGACCGGGTCGTGGACCGCTGGATGGATACGACACGTGGTGTCTATGCCAGCGATGCCAAGCGCATCTACTATTTCTCGATGGAATTTCTGATCGGCCGGCTGTTGTCCAACAACCTGGCCAATCTGGGCCTGACGGACGCCTGCCGGGAGGCGGTGGACCGGCTGGGCCTGCGGCTGGAAGAGGTGCTGGAGGCGGAACCCGATCCCGCATTGGGCAATGGCGGGCTGGGACGGCTGGCCGCCTGTTTCCTGGACAGCATGGCGACCCGCAACCTGCCCGCCTACGGCTATGGCATCCGCTATGAATATGGCCTGTTCGAGCAGCGCTTCGACCAGGGCTGGCAGGTCGAGTTCCCCGACAACTGGTTGCGCTTCGGCAATCCGTGGGAGTTCGCGCGGCCGGAGGTTCTCTATCCCATCCATTTCCACGGACGGGTTGAGAATTTCATCGACACCAAAGGCCAGGAGCGACGGCGCTGGGTGGATACCGAAACCGTCCATGCCATGGCGTTCGACACGCCGGTGGTCGGTTTCGGTGGCGAAACGATCAATACGCTGCGCCTCTGGTCGGCCCGCGCCACCAGCGATTTCGATTTCCACCACTTCAACGACGGCGACTATATGAAGGCGGTGGAAAGCAAGGTCCTGTCGGAGAACCTGTCGCGCGTGCTGTACCCCAACGACGCGACGGCGGTCGGGCGGGAGCTTCGCTTCAAGCAGGAATATTTCTTCACCAGTGCCAGCTTGCAGGACATCCTGCGCCGCTATATGCAGCATCACCAGAATTTCGATGCGCTGCCGGAGAAGGCGGCCATCCAGCTCAACGACACGCATCCGGCCATCGGCATCGCCGAGCTGATGCGCATCCTTCTGGACATTCACGGGCTTGATTGGGACAAGGCCTGGGACCTGACGCGGCGTACCTTCAGCTATACCAACCATACATTGCTGCCGGAAGCACTTGAGACATGGCCCGTTTCGATGCTGGAGCGGGTTCTGCCGCGCCACATGCAGATCATCTATGATATCAACGCCAGGTTCCTGGAGCAGTCCTGGGGTCGGTACGACATGGAAACGATCCGCCGTCTGTCTCTTATCGATGAGAATGGGGAACGGCGGGTGCGCATGGGCGGGCTGGCCTTTCTGGGCAGCCACAAGGTCAATGGCGTATCCGCCCTGCATACCGACCTGATGAAGCGGACCGTGTTCGCGGATTATCATCGGGAATTCCCCGACCGCATCACCAACAAGACCAATGGCATCACGCCGCGCCGTTGGCTGCACCAGGCCAATCCGGCCCTGTCCCGGCTGATCACCAGCCGCATCGGGGAAGGGTGGATCACCGACCTTGAACAATTGGCCAGCCTGCGCGATCGCGTGGATGACGAGGTGTTCGTGGAGGAGTTCCGCCGTGCCAAGCGGCAGAACAAGAAACGGCTGGCGGCCTACATCGCCCGGCATCTGCGGATCGATGTCGATGTGGACAGTCTGTTCGATGTGCAGGTGAAGCGCATCCATGAATATAAGCGGCAATTGCTCAATCTTCTGCAGACGGTCGCCCTCTACAACCAGATCCGCGACAATCCCCTGGGGGAGTTCGTTCCCGTCACGAAGATCCTGGCGGGCAAGGCGGCCCCGGCCTATCATCAGGCCAAGCTGATTATCAAGCTGGCCAACGACATTGCCGGCGTGATCAACAATGATCCGCAGGTGCGCGGGCGCCTGAAGCTGGTGATGCTGCCCAACTACAATGTCAGTCAGGCGGAAATCATCATGCCGGCGGCCGACCTGTCGGAACAGATTTCCACGGCGGGGATGGAGGCATCGGGCACCGGCAACATGAAGCTGGCCCTGAACGGTGCCCTGACCATCGGCACCCTGGACGGCGCCAATGTCGAAATCCGCGAGCATGTGGGAGCCGACAATATCTTCATCTTCGGCCTGACCGCGGCCGAGGTGCAGGATCTTCGGCAGGGCGGCGCGTTCGATCCCCGTCAGGTCGTGGCGGCCAATCCGCATTTGAAGCGCGCCCTGGACATGATCGCCACCGGTGCCTTTTCCCCCGACGATCCCGGCCGTTTCCGTCCCATCGTGGACAGCCTGCTGAATGGCGACCATTTCCTGGTCACCGCCGATTTCGAGGATTACCGCAACGCGCATGCCGCCGCCGCCGCCCTTTATCGCACCCCCCGCGACTGGGCCGAGAAGGCCATCTTGAATGTGGCGGGCATGGGCTGGTTCTCCTCCGACCGCACCATCATGGAATATGCCCGCGACATCTGGAACGTATCGCCGGTGCTGCCGATGGCGGGCGAAGCGGATTGATACCAACTTGCGATGAGTTCTACTCATCGCAAGTTGGTTCGGCGGCGACCGCCACAGCACCGCTCGTGCGGCGTCGCCAAGCCAACGAATGATGGCGCCGGCGATTGAGGGCAGTGATCAGAACCAATAGGTTCTGATCACCGCAAAATAGTATGATACCTGTCCCGAGTGAGTTCGAATCGCCGGGACAAGGCATGACGCCCGCCGGGCCAGCCTTTTTACGCCAGCCACCATCGCCCTGATATTCCGTGGATTTTCCCCAGAGGCGCGGAGCGCGCCCGGGGCCCCCATGCTTTCCACTCCAATTTTCGACGCCAACGCGGCTGGTGACAGTGCGCGACCGGTACCCCCGTGCCTGCGACCGGAATGCGCAAAGGGCCGTGCTTGGGACCGTTGACTTCCCGCATTACAGTGAATTAATATTCAATGAGCAAAAATTCAATATGGCAGGGAGCCGTAAAAATGCGTGGCTTAGGAAACATGAGCGGGAATGGTCGGTGTGGGCATCTGCGGTGGGCGGCCAGCCTGGTGGTCCTGGCGCTGGCACCGGCGGCCGTGGCGACGGCGCAGCCGGTCACTGGCGATGGTGGCCGCCTGGTGCTGGAAGAGATCATCGTGACGGCGCAGAAGCGGCAGCAGCCCCTGCAGGCAGTGCCGCTGCCCATCTCCGCCGTCGCGGCCGAAACGCTGGAAAAGCGCGGCATGGATGAATTCACGGACTATGCCCGTGCCGTGCCGGGCCTGTCCTTCGTCGATCGTGGCGCGGGCAAGAACAAGGTGACGCTGCGTGGCATCTCCACCGGCGTCGACCAGAACCATCAATCGCCCGTCGGCATCTATATCGACGAGACGCCCGTGTCCTATCCCAGCAACGAACCCGATCTGCGCCTGTTTGACGTGGAACGGGTGGAGGTGCTGCGCGGGCCGCAGGGGACGCTGTATGGTGCGGGGTCGATGGGCGGCACGATCAAGATCATCACGGCCAAGCCGGATCTGACCAGGGTCGCGGGCGCCGCATCGGTCCAACTGTCCAGCACGCGCAAGGGCGGCGAGAATTATGCCCTGAACGGCATGGTGAATGTGCCGCTGGCCCAGGACAAGGCCGCCATCCGCATCGTCGGGTATTACCGGAACGAGGATGGCTTCATCGACAATGCGCAATTGTCCAGCAGGGATGTGAACGACAACGAGACCTGGGGCACCCGTGCCGCTGCGAAATTCGCCCTGTCGGAACGGTTCGCGGCGACGGCCAGCCTGTTGATCCAGCGCACCGATGTGGGCGGCAGCCAGGAGATCAACCCCGCCCTGCCGGGCCTGACCCAGAGCCGGGCCGTGCCGGAGGTGCGCAACGACGATCTGGATCTCTACAGTTTGGGCCTGACCTATGATCTGGATTGGGCGGAACTGTCCTCCTCCACCTCCTATCTGGACCGCATATTCGATGATGTGCGCGACGTAATGGCCTTCCTGGGCGCTCCGGCGCCGGTCTGGCTGAACAATGTCGTGCCCGATCGCAATTTCGTGCAGGAGATCCGTCTGGCCTCGGCCCCGTCCGACAGCGTGGAATGGATTGCCGGCCTTTTCTATTCCCGTCGCAAGAGCGTGCTGAACCAATATGCATGGCATGGCGGCGTGTTTGGTGTGCCGGTGGGTACGCCCTTGCTGGACAGCACCATCCGCAGCCGGCTGACGCAGAAGGCCGCGTTCGGCGAACTGACCGTATACCTGGACGACCGGTTGAAGGTGACGGGTGGTTTGCGGGCCTTCCAGGTGAAGGAAAAGGTCTTCAAGCTATCCGATGGCCTGATCGCCGGCGGTTATTCCACTGATATGAGCGACAGTTCGGAAAAGAAGATCAATCCGAAGGTCAACCTCTCTTTCCAGGCCACACCAGACATCCTGCTCTATACCCAGGCGGCGCAGGGCTTTCGCGTGGGCGGACCCAATTCAACCCTGCCGCCGCTGAACGGCGTGGCGGCGCCATCCTCGTTCGACAGCGACAGCCTGTGGAACTATGAGGTCGGTTTCAAGTCCACCTTGTGGAACGGTCGCGCCACGCTGAACCTTTCCGCTTTCTATATCGACTGGACGGACATCCAGGTGACGGTGACGCGCGCCGACGGCTTCTCCTACGTTACCAACGGTGACAAGGCGGTCAGCAAGGGGCTGGAAGGCGAATTCTCCGTCAGGCCCATGGCGGGTCTGGAAATCGGGGTGGCTGCCGCCTATACCGATGCCTATCTGTCAGCCGACAGCCGCAGTGGTGCCGGCCGGAAGGGCGACCGGATTCCCGCGGTGCCGCGCTTCACCTATGATTTGTTCGGCCGGTACGAATGGGACATGACGGCGGGCTGGTCGGCCTATACCCAGGCCAATCTTCAGCATGTGGGCGCCAGCTATAACGGCTTCACCAGCCGCGTGCCGGCCCCCGACCGGCAGCGCGGCTATGAACTGGCCAACGCCAAGGTCGGCGTGATCTATGGCGAAACGGACATCAGCCTGTTCGCCAACAATCTGTTCGACAAGCGGGCCGAACTGTTCGTGGATCGCACGCTGGGCGATGCCCGCGTCAATGTTAACCGTCCGCGGACGATCGGCGTGAATGTCATGCGCAAGTTCTGACCATGCCCGAGGCGGGCCGGTGCCGGGCGCAGGTGCCCCGCACCGGCCGGTGACCTGGGGTCAGGGGGCTGGCACAGTGCCCGGTACGGCCAGCAGTTCCTTCGTGGCAGCCAGCTTTTCCGGGGGCGGGTTGGTCAGGAACACCGCGCGATAGGTCAGGACGGCCAGCATTTCCGACAGCGCATCGATGGATGGGGTGCAGGCCAGCAGGTCGGGATTGCGCTGCACATAATATTCCTGCAGCACCCCGTCGGACATGGAGCCCAGGCAGTAGGCCATCATGGTCAGGGTGGCGTCGTCCAGCCGTGCCGGCTTGCAGCATTCCCCCAGATAGCGCGCAAAGCTGGCAGTCCATTGGCGGTTGGAACTGTCCCATATCTGCCCGAATTCGGGGATCTCGTCGGATGCCTGCAGCATGCAGCGTACCAGGCCGGGATGTTCTTCGAAATGGCCGATCAGAATCTTGTACTGCTCGTAAAGCGTGTCGAACAGGTCGCCACCCTGTGGGATCTGGCGGGCTTTTTGCGTCATGCCCGCCATGAAGTCGGAAAGAACCTCTGCCGTAATGGCCTTCAGGTCTGGGAAGTAATGGTAGAACAGGCCAACAGCAACGCCCGCCTCCGTCGTGATATCGGCAATGCGCATCTGGCGGTATCCGATGCGACCCAGCACGGACCTTGTCGCATCCTTCAGCCGCGCGCGGGTTTGCTGTGCTTGTTCCTTGCGGCTTTTTGCCGGTGCCCGGGCAGTGCGCGGCGTTCCCTTTTCGGACATCGTCAAATTCCCTGTGATTGCGGTATCGCCATTTTTCTCCCGCTAATAGCTAGGGTATCCTGAACTCAGGTTCAATGAATTTCTGCGTCGACCCCTTTTGGTTATTGACAGGAGATTGGTTATGAATTCTAACTCATTGAATATTAATTCATCCAAATAAGGGCGATGAACCATGCGTGTTCCCTTGGCTTTCCGCGTGGCGCTGACCGGCCTGCTGTGCCTGCCCGTCCTGTCGGCCCGGGCGGACGCGCCGATGGCGCCCATGTCCCCAACCGCTGTGACCGATCCCCGTCCTGATGCCGCAACGGTGGCTGCCTGGGCCGATGACCTGTTCGGTCCGGCACTGGCGGCGCGCCGGTTCTCGGGGGCGGAGATCGTGGTGGTGAAGGACGGGGAGGTGTTGGTCGCCAGGGGATACGGCCTGGCCGACCCTGCCACGGGCCGGGCCATGGACCCGGCGACAACAGAAGTGCGGATCGGATCGACCACCAAGTCCGTGACGGCCACGGCCATCGCCCAGTTGCTGGAGCAGGGCCGCATCGCATCGCTGGACGATGACGCCAACATCTATCTTAAGCGGGTGCAACTGCCCTCCTGGCAGGGGCGGGAGATCACGGTACGCGACCTGCTGACCCATCGTGCGGGGTTCGAGGATTTCGCCTTCTCGCTGGGGACCGATCGGGTTGTGGCACATCCGGTGGATGCCGACCTGATCCGTCGGTACATGCCCGACCTGGTGCGCCCGCCTGGTGCCACCATCGTCTATTCCAATTTCGGCACGGCCGTGCTGGGCCTGATCGTGGAAGACGTGTCGGGACAGCCGATCGATGCCTATTTCAAGGCTCACATCTTCGATCCGCTGGGCATGGCCGACAGCCGCCTGGATTTGCGCATGCAGCCGTCCGAACGGATGGCCATCCCATATGCGGCATTGCCCAACGGGGATTGGCAGAAGATCGGCTTCATCCCCATGCATCCGTTCATCGCGCCGGCGGGCGGCATCACGACCACGGGCCTGGACATGGCGCGTTTCATGAATGCCCACATCGCCGGGGAGGGAGGAAAGGCGGGCATCCTGACGCCGGAAGGTTTCCGCCGCATGCATGCGCGCGATGCGACCAACCATCCCGCCGTCAGTGGCGTCGGCATGGTGTTCCTGGAAAGCCTTTGGAACGGCGCCCATGTGGTCGAACATGGCGGTGGCTGGCCCGGCTTTCAGACGGTCATGCTGATGGTCCCTGAACGCGGCATGGGTGTCTTCGCGTCCATCGTCGGGGAGGGACCTGTCGTGGGGCTGGAGGAACAGCTTGCCACACTGGTCACCCGCACCCGCCTGACCCCCGATCCTAAGGTCACCACGCAACCGGTCCTCTCCTCCTCCGTGGTGCGGGAAGAGGCGCTGGCCCTGCTGCTGGGCGCCTACCGGCCCGTGGCGGGCGCGGAAGGGCCGGCGGCGTCCCTGTTCGCCGGTTCCTATTGCCGGCAGCGCCGGTCGCACAGCACGATCGAGGCGGTCTTCGATTTCTTCAATGCCGGCTATGGCGTCCACAAGGTGGCGGCCGGCGCCGACGGAACGCTGACCATCCGGGGCGTGGCCGGTTACCGGCAGGTGGCGCCGGGCGTTTTCTGGAACCCGGCGGCGACGCCCGCCCGCCAGGGCGACCCCGATGTCTCCGCCGTTTACGCCTTCACCATCGCCGATGGCCGGGCAGTCGCCCTGGCCCCGCAATTGTCGGTCGACAGTTGGGAGCGCTGTGGCGATGTCTGGAACCCGGCCACGGCCGGGCTGGGCCTGCCGCCGGCATTGCTGCTGTTCCTGGGCGGCGCATGGTGCCTGTTCTGGCGCACGGGGCGCAGCCGTGCCGAACGGGCCGCGCGGGTGATGCCTGTGGCCCTGCTGGCGACCATGGTGGCGCTGCCCTTTGCTCTTCTGGGCTTCTACGGTCCGGACGACGGGTTGATGTACCATCTGCTGGAAGGCCGGCCGGCCCGGTTCGTCACCACCATCCTGATCGCAAATCTGGCCGGCATGCTGGCGCTGGGCATCATCGCGGCATCGGTCCTGGCCTGGCGCGGGGACTGGTGGGGGCAGGGGCGCGGCGGACTGGTCCGGCGCGGCTTCTACAGCCTGATCGCCGTCGCGTCCCTTTACCTTCTGGCCTTTCTGGGCACTTTCAACCTGCTCGGGGTGCATCTGCCATGACCGCGCCCGTGATACGCCGTTCCCATTACATCGCGATGCCTGATGGGGTGCGGCTGGCCCTGGATGTCTGGCTGCCGATTGAGATGGACGGGCGTCTTCCGGCTTTCCTGCTGTCCACCCGTTACTGGCGGGCCTTCGATCTGGTCGAAGGGGATCCGCAATACCAGCCGGCATTCGCGATGGCGGGCCATTTGGCGGCCCGTGGCTATGCCCTGGTGGAGGTGGACAGCCGCGGGTCCGGCGCATCATTCGGACAGCGGGCTTGCGAATGGTCGCCGCAGGAACGCGACGACCTGGGTCTTGTCATCGACTGGATCGCGTCTCGCGACTGGTCGGATGGCCGCATCGTGGCGACCGGCTATTCCTATGGCGGGAACACCGCCTTCATGGCGGCGTCCACGGGGCGCAAGGCTCTGGTGCTGACAGCACCGCAATTTGCCGATTTTGACATCTATCGCCACAACCTGTTTCCCGGCGGGGTCGCCAATATCTTCCTGAACGACCGCTGGGCGGCCCTGACGGCCGCGCAGGACCGGGGCGACGTGGAAGGCGTGGCCGACCAGTTGCCCGGCATCGACAAGGCACTGTTCCGCCGGCTCGTGCGGGGTCCGGCCCCCGTGGGGGGCGAGGACCCGGCGCGTGCCATCGCCGGGCATGCCGGCAATTTCAACATCGGTGCCACGGCCCGCAGCGTCACCTTCATCGATGATGCCGCACGGCTGAACGCGGGCTGGGACACCGACCTTGTGATGGACAGCGAGAAACTGTCCATCCATGCCCTGCGCCCGGCCATGGAGGCGGCGGGCACGCCCATTGCCTATTGGGCCGGCTGGTTCGACGCCGGCACGGCGGAAGGGGCGCTGGAACTGTTCAACAGCGTCGACGGCCCGATGGAGGTCTTCATCGGGCCCTGGAGCCATGGAAGGCGCTGGCATCAGGACCCGTTCGCCATCGGACAGACACCCCGTTCCCTGCCGGCATCGGAAAACCTGGACGACCTGCTGTCTGCCGCCGCCTGTCCGCCGACGGCCAGGCGGCTTCATTACTACACGCTGGGGGCCGATCAATGGCGGACCACGACGGTCTGGCCGCCCGACGGTCAGCAATCGTGCCGGTTGTTTCTGGCAGGCGACGGGCTTCTGTCCGAAGTGCCGCCCGTCGATGGCGGGGCGGATGTCCACGCCGTCCGGGCCGATGCCAGCACCGGCCGGCAGAACCGCTGGTGGACACAGATCGGCTGCGCACCTGTCCATCATCCCGATCGCGCGCCGGCCGACGCGCTGCTGCAAACCTATGACAGCGCACCGCTGGACAGGGCGGTGGAGATCACGGGCGCGCCCGTGCTGCACCTGTGGATGGCCTGTGACCGGCCGGACGCCGCCCTGTTCGCGTATCTGGAGATGGTGGACAGCCAGGGCCGCGTCGCGCTGCTGACCGAGGGGGTGCTGCGCCTGATGCACCGAAGGGTCCTGCCGCCCGGCGAGCATTCGTTCCAGGCCGATCCCGCCCACGGCTACCGCGCATGCGATGCGCTGCCCGTCATGCCGGGGGAGGTGATGCAGGTCGTGGTCCGGCTGCTTCCCATCTCCATCCGCATTCCCGCCGGCTTCCGCCTGCGCCTGGCACTGGCCGGGGCCGATGCCGACACGTTCGCACCTGTCACCGGTTCCGACGGTGCACATTTCACCTTTCATCGCGACGATATCCATGCCTCCGCGCTGGAACTGCCGCTGATCGGTCTTTGAGGAGACGCCGGCCCCGACCGGGGCCGGACCCATGACAAGAGAAAAAGACAATGCAAGACAAGATTGGCCAGAAGCTTGGCACCTCCCGCTGGTTCGACGTGACGCAGGGCCTGATCAACCAGTTCTCCGCCTCGACGCTGGACGAGGATCCGATGCACCTGGACCCCGACTGGACACGCGCCAACACGCCGTTCGACGGGTCCATCGCCGCCGGTTTCTGGACCACTTCCATGCTGATCACGATGTCGCACGATATCGGCTTCATCGAGGCGTTCGGCGAGCAGACCGGCCGGCATTTCTATGCCCTGAATTATGGTTTCAACCGCCACCGGCTGATAACCCCCGTGCCCGTGGGCAAGCGCATCCGTTCGCACATGAGTTTGAGGGATTTCGCCGACAAGGGGGCCGGCAAGTACCTGCTGACCATCGATGTGGAGGTGGAGATCGAAGGGGAGGACAAGCCGGCCCTGATTGCCGAATGGCTGGCCATGGTGGTGGTGCAGGAGTGACAGCCCGGCGCATGAGGACGGCATCGATCAGGACCTACGGTCCTGATCGATGCCGATACGTATTAAAACAGCACAGGTCAATGAAGCCACGGCCGTCAGGGCCGTCAGTGAAAGGACAGCCATGACGGCGTCAGGAGAACCGATCGAGGCGGCCCCCGTGCTGTCCCGCATCAGTGACTATGTCGGCGCACACGCCACCCGCTTTCCCGACCGTGAGGCTGTGGTCGCGGGTGCCAGGCGGCTGACCTATGCCGATCTGGAGGCGCTGGTGACGCGCTGTGCCCGCGCCCTGGTTGCGGCGGGGGTGGAGAAGGGGGACCGTGTGGCGCTGCTGGGCAACGCCACGCCCGAATATCTGGTGGTATTCCTGGCCACGGCCAGCATCGGCGGCATCTGGATGGGCCTGTCGCCCCGCTACAAGATCGATGAATACCGCTATCTGCTGGGTGATGCGCGCCCGTCAGTCGTCTTTTCCATCCGCGAGTTCGAGGGGCGGGACTATCGTGCCGACCTGGACCGGCTGGCCGGGGAATTTGGCTGCGTGCGGACCTGGGTCGACCTGGACGCCGATGGCGGCTTCGACGATTTCCTGGCATCGGGGGACGGGGTTCCCGACGCGGCGCTGACGGCACGGCGGGACGCGGTGGGCCGGTTCGATCCGGCGCTGGTCGTCTATACTTCCGGTTCCTCCGGCAAGCCCAAGGGGGCGCTTCTGTCCCATCACGGGCTTTGCTTCGGCAATGCCATCCAGGGGCGGGCCTTCGGCGTGGACGTGCCGCGCGCCGTCTGTCCGTTTCCCATCAACCATGTGGCCTGCGTGGGCGATACCTGCTGCACCACCCTGATCCGGGGTGGTACGCTGGTGCTGCTGCCGCGTTTCGACGCGGGCACGGTCCTGGACACGATCGAGGCGGAACGCATCAATCTGTGGATCGGGGTGCCGACCATGTTCATCCTCGCCGCCGACCGGCCGGATTTCGACGCACGCGACCTGTCCAGCCTGCGGTCCGTGGTCTGGGGCGGGGCGGCCATGCCGCGTGACTACATCGCGCGTTACCGGCGGCTGGGGGTGCGGCTGGTCACGCTCTATGGCCTGACGGAAACCACGACGGACACCACCTTCACCGGCCCGGACGCCAGCAACGATGAACTGGCGGAAACCGTGGGCAGGCCCTGCCCGGAATATCCGTGCCGCATCGTCGACGAGGACGGAAACACCGTGCCGCCGGGTGAACAGGGGGAAATCCAGTTCAAGGGCGACTACGTCATGCTGGGCTATTTCAACCGCCCCGAGGCCACGCGGGATGCGTTCACGCCCGATGGCTGGCTGAGATCGGGCGATATCGGCTGGTTCCGGCCCGATGGCAACCTGGTCTTCGTGTCCCGCAAGTCGGAGATGTTCAAGTCCGGCGGCTTCAACGTCTACCCGCGCGAGATCGAGGACGTGATCGAGGCCCATCCCGACGTAGCGCTCGCCGGGGTGATCGGCGTGCCCGACCCGCTTTTCCGCGAGGTCGGCGAAGCCCATGTCCTGCGCCGGCCCGGCAGTGCCCTGACGGCGGACGAGATCGCCGCCTGGTGCCGGGAGCGCCTGGCCAACTACAAGGTGCCCAAGCGGTTCCATGTCCGGGACAGCCTGCCGATGCTGCCCGTGGGCAAGATCGACAAGCCGGCCCTGAAGCGGGAAGCCGCCAATGGATAGGCGTGGCTTCATCACCGGCACGGGCGGGTTGCTGCTGCTGGCGGGCTGTGGCGGCGACCGGGCAGCGGTTGCCAGGCGCACGCTGGTCATCGGCAAGGCCGGCGATCTCTCCGGCATGGACCCGGCCGTGACGGTGCAGGCCAACGATTTCGCGCCCATCGGCCTGGCCTATGAACGGCTGCTGCGGTTCCGGATGCAGGACGGACAGCCTACGGGCGGGCTGGACGGCGAACTGGCGGCCGACTGGCAGGGGGAGGATGGGGGCCGGTCCTGGCTGTTCGCCCTTTCGCCCGGCCATGCCTTCGATGATGGTACACAGGTGACGGCCGAGGCCGTGCGGTTTTCATTCGACCGCGCGCTGCGCATCGGGCGCGGCGTGGCCCAGGCGCTGGACGGGCTGGACAGGGTGGAGGCCCTGAACGACATGCGGGTGCGTTTCACCCTGCGGGGCCCCAACCCGGTATTCCCCTATATCCTAGCCCTGCTGCCCATGGCCGTCATCAACCCGGCGGTGATGGCGCATGAACGCGGTGGCGATCTGGCGCGCGGCTATCTGTCCGAACGGACCGCCGGCAGCGGCCCCTATCGCGTGAAAAGCTGGACGCGCGGACAGCGCGTGGTCCTGACCGCCAACCCTTACAGCCTCCGCCCCCCGCGTCATTTCGATCGCGTGGTCATCAAGGTGGTGAAGGACGAGGCGGCCTGGCGCACGCAGTTGCGCAAGGGCGACCTGGACATTTTCGACAATGTGGCCCCCGATGCCGCGGCGCCCGTGTCCCGCCTGGACGGTGTGACGCTGCTGTCACGGCCGACGCCGGCCGTCATCGCCCTGATCCCCAACAATGAACGCGCGCCGCTGGACAGGCCGGCCGTGCGCCGCGCGCTGGCGCTTGCGGTCGATGCGCCGCGCATCGCCGATACCATCATGGCGGGTCGCGCCTCGCCCATCCACGGGCTGCTTCCCGATGGCGTGCCGGGCCAGGACAGCAGCATTCCTGTCATCATGCGCGACGTGGCGGCGGCCCGCGCCCTGCTGGACGCCGAGGGGGTCGGGCCAGGACTGCGCCTGACCCTGTCGTATGTGCAGGCTTCGGCGGCCAGCGACGCCGTGGCGCTGGCCCTGCAAAGCCAACTGGCGGAAGCGGGTATCGACCTGCGGCTGGAAGTGCTGGCCCCCAGCGCCATGGCCAAGGTGGTGAAGGGGGATTTCGACCTGACCATCTTCAGCTGGTACGCCGATTTTCCCGATCCCTGGCCCATCCTGAAGTTCGCGCTGCATTCCGCCAACAAGGGGGAGGGGCTGAACCTCGCGCGCTATGCCAACCCGGCCGTGGACGCGCTGCTGGAACAGGCGGAAGCCACGATGGAACAGGCCCCGCGCGTGGCGCTTTACGGCCAGGCCCAGCGCCTGGCCATCATGGACCAGCCGTTCGTGCCGCTGTTCGCGCCGCATGGGCTGATGGCCCATCGCCGCGACCTGTCCGGGCTGGAATACAGTTTCTGGCAGCCCGGTCTTTATAATGCCGCCCGCATGGGCCGGCTGCGGGGAGGTGCGGCATGAGGGTTCATCCCGTTATCAAACGCCTGATCGGGCTGGTCGCGGTGGTGCTGGGCGTCACCATGGTGACCTTCATCATCTCCCGCCTGATCCCCGGCGACCCGGCACAGATGCTGGCCGGTCCGCGCGCCAGTGCCGAGGCCATCGCCCGCATCCGCGATACGCTGGGCCTGGATCAGCCGATGCTTATCCAATATGGACGCTACCTGGCCGATCTGCTGCGCGGCGATTTCGGGACGTCGATCGTGACGGGAAGGTCCGTGGGCGCCGATCTGGCCGCCGTCTTCCCGGCCACCATCGAACTGGTGCTGGTGGCCCTGGCCCTGTCGACGACGGCGGGCATCATGCTGGGTACGCTGGCGGCCGTGTTCCGCGAGGGTCCTTTCGATTATGCCGTGCGGCTGGTCGCATCGGCTTCGATCTCCATGCCGTCCTTCTGGCTGGCCCTGGTCATGCTGTTGCTGTTCTACGGGCAATTCGATCTGCTGCCCGGTGACGAGCGGATCGGGGTGGATTTCGATCCGCCGCCGACCGTCACGGGCTTCTTCCTGGTCGATGCGCTGACCACGGGGGATTTCCGCCTGTTCTGCGACGTGCTGCGGCATCTGGCGCTGCCGGCGGCGACGCTGGCCCTGGTGTCGGTGGGAAGCATGATCCGGGTTTCCCGCACTGCGATGATCGAAGTGCTGCATCAGGATTACATCCGCACCGCCGTGGCCGGCGGCCTGTCCTGGGGGCAGGTGGTGTTCAACCACGCCCTGCGCAACGCGCTCGTCCCCGTCGTCACCCTGCTGGGGATGGAGGCGGCGGGCCTGCTGTTCGGTGCCGTCATCGTGGAAAGCGTCTTCGTCTGGCCGGGTGCCGGCTCCTACGTGCTGAACGCCATCTTCACCCTGGATTTTCCCGTGATCATGGGTTTCACGGTCATCGTCTCGGTTGCCTATGTGATGATCAACGCCCTGACCGACCTGGCCTACCGCTGGTTGAACCCCCGGATGGCGGAGGTGGGGTGATGAACAGGTTTCCGCTTTCCCTGCATCTGGGTGGCGCCATCGTGGCGCTGGTGCTGCTGGCGGCCCTGGCCGGGCCGTGGCTGGCCCCGCATCCCCCCGATGTCATCGCGCTGGACATGCGTCTGCTGCCGCCCGGTCCCGGCCATTGGGCGGGGACCGACGAGGTGGGGCGGGACATCCTGTCCCGCATGCTGTGGGGCCTGCGCGCCTCGCTGCTGGCCGGGCTTTCCATCGTGCTGGCGGCCAGCCTGACGGGAACGCTGATCGGCGCCGTTTCCGGCACGCTGGGCAGGAACGTCGACATGGTCCTGATGCGGGCCATGGATATGGTGATGTCGCTGCCAGGCCTGGTCGTGGCCATGGCCCTGACGGCGGCGCTGGGCGCCAGCCTGGGCAATGCCGTGCTGGCCCTGGCGGTCCTCTCGGTGCCCTATTATGCCCGTGTGGCCCGTGCCCAGGCCATGGAGGTGGCATCCATGAACTATGTCAGGGCGTCGGCCACCATGGGCGCAGGCCTGGGCCGTCAGTTGCGCATCAACATCCTGCCCAATATCGCGGCGCAGGTGCTGGTGGTCATGACCCTGCATATCGGGTCGTCCATCCTGGCCGTGGCGGCGCTGGGCTTCATCGGGCTGGGCGCCCAGCCGCCGATGGCGGAACTGGGCATGCTGGTCAATGCGGGGCGGCGCTTCATCCTGGAACAATGGTGGTACTCGGTCCTGCCGGGACTGCTGATCATGGTGGCCGTCCTGGGCTTCAACCTGCTGGGGGACGGGCTGCGCGACCTGCTGGACCCCAAGGCCCGCAACCGTTCGCTGGTGAGCTGACCCATGACAGACGCCCTGTTGCGCTATCGGAATTTCAGCCTGGAATTCCCCTCGCCGGACGGCCCGCGCCGCGTGCTGGACGGCATCGACCTGGAACTCCGCCCCAACGAGATCGTCGGGCTGGTCGGGGAGTCCGGTTCCGGCAAGTCGGTGGCCGCCATGTCGGCTCTGCGCCTGCTGCCGCGCGGCTCCTTCCATGTGGCCGGCGGCTCGCTGGAGGTACTGGGTCGCGACGTGATGAGCCTGAAGCAGGCCGAACTGGCGACCCTGCGCGGCGGGCAGGTGGCCATGGTGTTCCAGGAGCCCATGAACGCGCTGAACCCGTCGATCCGCGTCGGGCGGCAGGTGGCCGGCATCATCCGCCGCCATCGGCCCGGCATGGACAAGGCGGCGGTGACGGCCGATGTGCTGCGGCTTCTGTCGGACATGCGCATCGATGATCCAGCCCGCGTGGCCGGGCTTTATCCTTCCGCCCTGTCCGGGGGCATGCGCCAGCGGGTCCTGCTGGCCATGGCATTCGCCTGCCGTCCGCGCATCCTGATCGCCGACGAGCCCACCACCGCGCTGGACGTGACGGTGCAGGCCCAGGTGCTGGACCTGATCCGCGACCATGCCAGGGCGACGGGCACCGCCGTGCTGTTCATCAGCCACGACCTGGCCGTGGTCGGGCAATTGTGCGACCGGCTTTATGTGCTGCACCGGGGCGTGATAAAGGAAAACGGCCCGGCCCGGCAGATATTGTCCCGGCCGGCCGCCCCCTATACGGCGGCGCTGCTGGCGGCCCTGCCGGACGGCAAGCCGCCGCGCAGCCCCTTGCCCGTCATCGGGGCGGAGCCGGTCTGCGATGGCGAAGCCCTCCCGGCACCCGCGCGGGCTGCCGGGGAAGCGATCCGTGTCGCCGGGCTGACGCTGCACTATCCCGGCCGGGCAACCCCCGTCGTGGATGGGGTCGACCTGTCGGTTGCGGCCGGCAGCACGCTGGGCATCGTGGGGGAGTCCGGATCGGGCAAGAGTACGCTGGCCCAGGCGCTGGTGGGGCTGTTGCCCCCCAGTGCCGGACGGATCGTCTTTTATGGAAGCCCGCTGGTGCCGCCCCGACGCTGGTCATGGGGCCAGCCGCCGGTACCACCGGCCCAGATCGTCTTCCAGGACCCGCAGAGCGCCTTGAACCCGCGTCTGCGGACCTGGGATCTTGTCACCGAACCGCTGGCCATCCGCGGGGTGGACCGGGCCGGTCGCCGGGCCGGGGCGGTCGGGCTGCTGCGGCAGGTGGGTCTGGCGGCGGAACATCTGGACCGTTTCCCGCACGAATTCTCCGGTGGGCAGCGGCAACGCCTGGCCATTGCCCGCGCGCTGGCCGCCGATCCGTCCATCCTGATCCTGGACGAACCGACATCGGCGCTGGATGTGTCGGTGCAGGCGCAGGTGTTGAACCTGCTGCTCGACCTGCAGCGCCGCCATGGCCTGACCTATGTCTTCATCAGCCACAATATCAGCGTTGTCCGGCACATGTGCGACCATGTGGCGGTGATGCGCGGCGGCCGGCTGGTGGAACAGGGGGCGGCGGACAAAGTGCTGTCCGCCCCCACCCATCCCTATACCCGATCCCTGCTTGCGGCGGCGCCGGTGCTGCCCCTGGAAGGTGCTGCATGACGTTCCTGACCGGAAACCACCCGCTGCTGAGCGTGGCCGTGACCCGCGGCGGCTGCATCGAAAGCAGGCACCGCGTCGCCGTGTCGCTTGTCGGCCCGTCCGGGCCGGTCGCCGCCTGGGGTGATGTCGATGCCCCCGTCTACAGCCGGTCCGCGCTGAAGCCGCTGCAGGCGCTGGCCCTGCTGGACCACCAGCCCGACCTGGACCGGCGGCGGCTGGCGCTGGCCTGCGCCTCGCACAATGGCGAAGCGGTGCATACCGAACTGGCGCTGGCCTGGCTGGCCGATCTCGGGCTGGGTGCCGGGGCCCTGGAATGCGGCGCGCACGACCCGATCGACACCCCGACCGCCCGCGCGCTGGACGCGGCGGGCTGTGCATGCGGGCGCCAGCACAATAATTGCTCGGGCAAGCATTGCGGCTTCCTGGCCCTGGCCCGGCATCTGGGCGTGGATCCTGCCGGATATACGCACCAGGACCATCCGGTGCAGGTGGCCATGCGGCGGGCGGCGGAACCGTTCCTGGGCCTGGACCTGGAAGCGGTTCCCTGGGGCATCGACGGCTGCGGGGCGCCGAACCCGGCCGTGCCGCTGCGGACCCTGGCCGGCGCCTTCGCCCGGCTGGCGTCGCAGGGAAACGGGCCATCCCGCCGCATCTTCGACGCCATGGCCGGAGAACCCTATCTGGTGGCCGGGCGCGACCGGTTCGATACCGCCGCCATGCAGGCATGGCCGGGCCGGGTGATCGTCAAGGGCGGGGCCGAAGGTGTCTGGGTCGCCGGCATCGCCGGCACGGGCCTGGGCCTTGCCCTGAAAGTGGAGGATGGCGCCAAGCGTGCCGCCGAGGTGGCTATCGCGGGGCTTCTGTCCCGGTTGATGGCTGATCTGGACGCGCTGCACGACTGGTCGCACCCATCCGTGAAGAATGCCGAAGGGCGGCAGGTCGGCGATATCCGCCTGCTGTGGGAGGAGACACCATGAAGATCAGTTTCGAGGCAGGGGACGCACGCCGTACCCTGGTCCTGGCCCTGTTCGCGGACAAGGATGTCCAGGGCGTGACCCCCGACATTGCCGAACCGCTGGCCCCGCTACTGGCAAGCCGGGACAAGGACCAGCCGGTCGATCTGCTGCTGCCGACCGAGGGCGGAATGCGCCGTATCATCGTCCTGAGGGCGGACAGCGCGACGCCCCTGGCGGCAGAGGCGCTGGGTGCGCGCATCGCGGGGCTGCCGGTCGCCGCGGGGGCGGATGTCCTCGACCTGCTGGTTCCGGCTTGCCCTGTGTTGGCCGGTCATGTGGCACTGGGGGCGCGGCTGTCCGCCTACCGCTATACCCGGTTCCGGACCAGCCCGCCCAAGGGTCCCGCCCGGCCGGCCGGATTGAACCTGCCGCATGGCGATGCCGCCGCGTTCGAGGGGCTGGCGGCCCTTGCCGAGGGCGTGGAATGGGCACGCGACCTGTCCAATGCCCCGCCCAATGCCATGGTGCCGGCCCTGTTCGTCCAGGAATGCCGCGCCCTGGCCGATCTGGGGGTGACGGTGGAAGTGCTGGAGGAGGCGGAACTGCGCCGTCTTGGCATGGGGGCGCTGTTGGGGGTGGGGCAGGGCAGTGCGGCCCCGCCCGCCATCGCCATCCTGCGCTGGCAGGGTGTGGCGGATGGAGGTGCCCCGCTGGTCCTGGCCGGAAAGGGAGTGACGTTCGACAGCGGCGGCCTGCTGCCCAAGCAGGCGGAGGAAATGTGGGACATGAAGTATGACCGCGCCGGTGCCGCCGCCGTGGCCGGCGCGATCCGTGCGCTGGCGCTGCGCCGGTCGCCCGTGGACGTGGTCGGCATCGTGGGCCTGGCGGAGAATATGCCGTCCGGCGGCGCGCAACGGCCGGGCGACATCGTCACCAGCCATGCCGGGCTGACGGTGGAGGTGCTGCATACCGACGCGGAGGGGCGGCTTCTGCTGGCCGATGTGCTGAGCTATGCCATCGACCGGTTCAATCCGCGCGCGATCATCGATATCGCCACGCTGACGGGCGGACTGACATCGGTGCTGACCGACCGGTTCGGCGGGCTTTATGCCAATGACGATGAACTGGCCGCGCGCCTGACACGGCTGGGTGACGGAGTGGGGGAACGACTGTGGCGCCTGCCGCTGGACCCGGCGTTCACCCGCATGCTGGACAGTCCCGTCGCCGACCTGGGCAATATCTGCAAGACGCGCTGGGGCGGCACGGCCACGGCCGCCGCCTTCCTGCACCGGTTCGTGGGGGGCGTGCCCTGGGCACACCTGGATATTTTCGGGCCGGCGTGGAACCGGGGCTCTGCTGGTGTTCCAGGCGCTACCGGCTATGGCGTGCGCCTGCTGACGGCGCTGGCGGAGGCGGGCTGACGCCCTCCCACACACGCCGGGCACCGCCTTCCGGCGGGCTGGCATCGGTCCAGCTTCGACCTTCCATCCCTTCCACGTCCAGGACGCGGGGAGAAAGCCATCATGCATCTGGCAACAGCGATCGAGAACTGGCCCTTCAAGGAACCGATCCGCATCACGGGCTATACCTTTACGGGCTTCGACTTCCTGGTCGCCCGCCTGTCTCGCCATGGCCGCACGGGCCGGGGGGAGGCGACGGGCGTCTATTACCGTCAGGACACCCCCCCCAAGGCTGCCGCCCAACTGTCGGCATTGACGCAGGCCCTGGGCGACGGGCTGACACGGCAGCGGCTGCGGGAATTGTTGCCACCCGGCTGCGCACGCAATGCGCTGGACGCCGCCCTGTGGGAATTGCTGTCGCTGGAAAGCGGGCGCCCGGTCTGGGAACTGGCGGGGCTGGCGGCACCACGGCCCCTTGTCACCACCCACACGCTGGGGGCGGAGCGGCCGGAGGTGATCGTCGCCACCACGCTGCGGGATTATCCCCACGCCAGGGCCTTGAAGCTGAAACTGACGGGGGAGCCGATCGACGCGGATCGGGTGCGGGCCATCCGCCATGTGCGGCCCGATGCCTGGATCGGCGTGGATGCCAACCAGGGGTTCACACCGGCCAGCCTGGGCGCCCTGCTGCCCACGCTGCTGGAATGCGGGGTCGGGCTGATCGAACAGCCGTTTCCCATCGGGCGGGAGGCCGACCTGGAGGGACTGGACCTGCCCATCCCGGTGGCCGCCGATGAAAGCGTTCAGTCGCTGGCCGACCTGCCTTCCATGCCCGGCCGCTTCGACATCATCAACATCAAGCTGGACAAGTGCGGCGGCATGACCGAAGGGCTGCTGATGGCGGCCGAGGCGCGGCGGCTGGGGCTGGGCGTCATGGTCGGCAACATGGTCGGGACGACGCTGGCCATGGCGCCGGCCTTCCTGCTGGGCCAGCTTTGCGACTTCTGCGACCTGGACGGGCCGCTGGCCCTGGCCGGGGATCGCGATCCCGCCGCAATCTATGAGGACGGACACATATTTGTGCCTGAAGCCTCCTGGGGGGCGTCGCGCAACTGACCGGATGCGTGGCGGCCTTGCGGTGCGGTCATCATGGTGCCGTTCCTGTCAAAGCCCCCATAAGGGGACGTTGTTCCAGGACCTTCTTCAGGCAGATGCGCGTGGAGAAGGAGCGGACCCCCGGCAGCCGCCCCATCTCCGACCGCAAGAGCCTGTCCAGCGCCGCCACGTCGGCCGCGACCACGCGCAGCATGTAATCGAACTCCCCGGCTGTGGTGTAGCAGTCCAGCACGGCCGGGACAGTGGCCACGGCCTGTTCGAATTCATCATGCCGCCCAAGGTCGATGGTGACGCTGACGAAGGCCAGAATGGACAATCCAAGCCGTTCCCGGTCCAGCCGCGCGCCATAGCCTTGGATCAGCCCCGCCTTTTCCAGCCCCTGCAGACGGTTCCAGCAGGCGGTCTTGGACATCGCAGCAGCTCCGGCGATATCGGCGAAGGAGGCGCGCCCGTCCCGTTCCACCAGGGACAACAGGCGCCGGTCGGTCTGATCCATCGAAGACGTTCCTATATATTACGATTTAGAGGAACATTGTTCCAAAAATCCGGCCAATGGCAAGCCAAAATCCGACAATGTTCGGGCCGATCCCTGATATCATGCACAATGTCTGAAGGGAGGGGTCTGAAGGGAGGGACCATGACCATTACCCGTGCCATGCTGGAAACCCTGGACAGGGACGATATGCTGGCTCCGTTCCGGGCGGAATTCGACCTGCCGCCGGACACGATCTATCTGGATGGCAACTCGCTGGGTGTGCTGCCCGTTGCCGCCAAGGCGCGCCTGCGCCGGGTGGTGGAGGATGAATGGGGCAGGGGCCTGATCCGGTCTTGGAACGATGCCGGCTGGATCGATCTGCCGTCGCGTGTGGGCGGCATGATCGCCGGCCTGGTCGGGGCCGCGGCAGATGAGGTGACCGTTGCCGACAGCACATCGGTCAACCTCTTCAAGCTGGCCGCCGCCGCCGTGCGCATGCGCCCCGGCCGCCGGGTGATCCTGTCGGAACCCGGCAATTTCCCGACCGACCTTTACATGCTGCAGGGCCTGTCCGGCCTGCTTGGCGGCGCAATTGAACTGCGCACCGTTCCGGCCGATGCCATGGCGGACGCGCTGACGGACGAGGTGGCGCTGCTGCTGCTGACCCAGGTCCATTACAAGACGGGTCATGTGCATGACATGGCGGCATTGACGGCACGGGCCCATGCCGTGGGGGCATTGACCCTGTGGGACCTGTCGCACAGTGCTGGCGCCCTGGCGGTCGACCTGAATGGTGCCGGGGTCGATTTCGCCGTCGGCTGCGGTTACAAGTACCTGAATGGCGGCCCGGGGGCGCCGGCCTTCCTGTTCGTGGCCCGCCGGCATCAGGATCAGGCGGTGCAGCCCCTGTCGGGCTGGATGGGGCATGCCGCACCCTTCGCCTTCGGCGATGATTACAGGCCCGCCCCCGGCATCCGCCGCCACCTGTGCGGCACGCCGCCCATCCTGGGCCTATCCGCGCTGGAAGAAGGCGTGGCCGTGATGGCCAGGGCCGACATGGGCCGTATCCGGGAGAAATCATCCCGGATGGGCGACCTGTTCCTGGCTCTGGTGGAGCAGATGTGCGGACCCGATTGTTTCGGGGTGATCAGCCCGCGGGATGCCCGCATCCGTGGCAGCCATGTCAGCCTGTCCCATCCCGACGGCTATGCCATCATGCAGGCGCTGATCGCGCGCGGCGTCATCGGTGATTTCCGCGCGCCCGACGCGCTGCGCTTCGGCTTCACCCCGCTTTACCTGCGCCATGCCGACCTGTGGGACGCGGTGGCGCATCTGGCGGATATCATGCGGACCGGTGAATACCGGCAGGAACGTTTCCAGACCAAGACGGCCGTGACATGAGCGAACAGGAAAAAGGCAATCCCGATGGCGTGACGGCCGGTGGCGACAAATTCCATGCCCGCCCGGACATATCCTATGGCCAATATCTGGGCCTGGACCGTTTGCTGTCGGCACAGCATCCGCTGTCGCCCGAACATGACGAACTGTTGTTCATCATCATCCACCAGGCCAGCGAATTGTGGATGATGCTGTGCGTGCATGAACTGAAGGCGGCGCGCGAGCAGATCCGCAAGGACGAACTGGGCCCCGCTTTCAAGATGATCTCCCGCGTGGCGCAGGTGCAGCGGCAGATGATCCAGAGCTGGGACGTGCTGACCACCATGACGCCGGCCGACTATGCCCGCATCCGGCCGCATCTGGGCCAGTCCAGCGGCTTCCAGTCCTGGCAGTACCGCCTGCTGGAATTCATGCTGGGCAACAAGAATGCCAGCATGATCGAGGTGCATCGCGCCGACCCGCCGGCCTATGCCGCGCTGGCCGCCGCACTGGCGGAGCCGTCGCTTTACGATGAAAGCCTGCGCCTGCTGGCGCGCCGCGGCTTTTCCCTGCCCGATGAGTGCCTGGAACGTGATTTCAGCCGGCCCTATCAGCCGCACCCGGAGGTGGAGGCGGCATGGCGCGCGGTCTATCGCGATACCGGCCGGCACTGGGACCTGTACGAACTGGCCGAAAAGCTGGTCGATCTGGAAACCCGGTTCCAGCAATGGCGGTTCAGCCATATGAAGACGGTGGAGCGCATCATCGGCTACCGGTCGGGAACCGGCGGCACCAGCGGTGTCAAATATCTGGTGAAGGCACTGGATATCGGCTTCTTCCCCGAGCTGTTGAGCCTGAGGACATCGCTGTGAGGCGGATCTATGACATCACCCAGCCCGTCCGGACGGGTATTCCCGTCTGGCCGGGGGACACGGCCTATGGGGAGGAAAGGGTCTGGACCATCGATCCGCCCTGTCCCGTCAATGTCAGCCGGCTGACCCTGTCCACCCATACGGGCACACATGCCGACGCGCCGCTGCATTACGATGCGGGGGGCGTGCCCATCGGTGACGTGGGGCTGGAAACCTATATGGGGCCGGCGCTGGTCCTGCATCTGCCATCCGGCCTGGAACGGGTGGAGGTGGAACATCTGGCGGGCCGGGTGCCGGCGGACACGCGGCGCGTGCTGCTGCGGACCTATGACCGGTTTCCGCATGAGGCCTGGGACAGCCGCTTCACCGCCATGGCAGCGGACGCGATCGACTGGCTGGCCGGGCAGGGCATCGGTCTGATCGGCACCGACGCCCCCTCCCTGGACCCCGAGACCAGCAAGACGCTGGATGCCCACATGGCTGTGCGTCGCCATGGCATGGCCATCCTGGAAGGGCTGGTGCTGGACGGGGTACCGGAGGGTGTGTTCGAACTGATCGCCCTGCCGCTGCGCCTGTCCACGGCCGATGCGTCGCCCGTGCGCGCGGTGCTGAGAAGCATCGGGGAGGCGTGATACCAACTTCCGGTGATCGCAACCGATCACCGGCCTCAGGCGCCGGCGCCCACATCCGTGGGCTTGTGTTTTCGAAATGTCAGTAAGATGTGTGATCGCCGGCCGGGGCATGCCCCGGCCGGCGATCCGTCCGGAAGACCGCTCCGTGGAAAGGTAGATCATACACCGTAGCCAAGCATGGTTCTCCGGTCGGCCCCTTCATTGACCCGAACAGTTGCTTGGGGTTGCAGCCCCGTACGTGCAAGGCAGGGAGTATGAAGATGGCACAACAGGACTCTATCATCGCCCTGGACGTCAGCAAGGCCCGTCTGGACGGGTTGGATGCCGAGACAGGAGAGGCTTTCCAAGTCGAGAATGCCGAGGCTGGTTACAGTCTCCTTCGGCGACGGTGTGGCAAGCGCGCCGTGCAGGTCGTCCTGGAAGCCAGTGGTGGCTATGAGCGGCCGGTCATGGAGGCTTTATCGAAAGCCGGCATTCCCGTCCGCCTCGTCGATCCTCGCAAGGTCCGGCATTTTGCCAGGGCGCATGGACGCTGGGCCAAGAATGACCGGCTGGATGCCCGGATGATCGCCGCCTATGCCCAGGCGATCCCCGGAGCCGCCTACCAACCCGATCCGGAACGGGAGGTCCTGGCGGAACTGGCCACCTACCGGCGCCAGTTGCTCGACGAGCAGACCATGGTCAGGAACCAGGCCCAGACCCTGGCGGATCCGGAACTGCGCCGCTTGGCCAAGCGGCGCCTGGATGCCATCGCCCTGCTGATCCTGCGCCTCGACAAGCGCATTGCCGAGCAGATCGCGGCATCCAAAACCTTGAAGGTCAACGACAACCTGCTCCAGTCCATTCCTGCTGTCGGGCCGGTGCTGGCGGCCACCCTGCTGGCCCATATGCCGGAGTTGGGCACACTGACACGACATCAGGTCGCCGCCCTGGCCGGCGTTGCCCCGATGGATAACCAGAGCGGCAAACGCGATGGCCCGCGCAGCATCTACGGTGGAAGGCCCGTTGTCCGAACCGTCCTTTACATGGCTGCCGTCGTCGCCAGTCGGCGAAATCCACCCTTGGCCGCCTTCTATAAAAAACTCATCGCCGCTGGAAAGAAGCCAAAGGTTGCCCTCGTTGCCATCATGCGAAAGATCGTCGTCCTCGCCAATGCCATCATCCGCGATCAGAGAACTTACGCCGCATGAAAACAGTTGCTTGGCTACGCCGCACGTGCGGCGCGGCGGCGGCGGTCGCCGCCGATACCAACGGCCAAATATTCCGACCGTTGCTATGACACCCCCGCCGCCGCCCGCCCGTTGGCCCGTTGACGGTGGCACCAGCCGGTACCCCCTCCGGCCGCTATGCCGCCGCCACGGCCAGGGGGCGGCCGTTCACCAGCGTGTCATAATCCAGCATCAGGGTGCGGCACACCTGGCCCGGTATATAGGTCCAGTCGCCGATGCGTCCCACCGGGGTGACTTCCGCTGCCGATCCTGTCAGGAAGACCTCCGTGGCGTCCCGCACCTCCTCAAGAAGGATGTGACGCTCCACCACCTGATAGCCGCGCTGGCGTGCCAGATCGATGATGGTCCGGCGGGTGATGCCGTCCAGGAAGCAGTCGGGCGTCGGCGTGTGCAGAACGCCGTCCTTCACCATGAAGAAGTTGGCGCCCGTCGCCTCCGCCACATAGCCGCGGTAATCCAGCATCAGGGCATCCTGGAAACCGTTTTGCTCCGCCTCGTGCTTGGACAGGGTGCAGATCATGTAAAGGCCGGCGGCCTTGGCCTCCGACGGGGCCGTGTCGGGGGCCGGGCGGCGCCAGCGCGCCAGTTGCAGGTGGATGCCCTTCATCCGTGCTTCCGGGCTGAAGTAGCTGGGCCATTCCCAGCAGGCAACGGCCATGTGAATCCTGTTCTGCTGTGCGGCCACGCCCATCATCTCGCTGCCGCGCCAGGCGACGGGCCGCAGATAGCCGTTGGTGAGATTGGCGGCGCGGCACGTGGCCAGCTTGGCCGCGTCGATCTCCTCCGCACTGAAGGGGATGGTGAAGCCCAGCAGTTCCGCTGACCGCCTCAGCCGCTCGCTGTGTTCACGGGACTTGAAGATGGAACCGTTGTAAATGCGCTCCCCCTCGAATACACAGCTTGCATAGTGCAGGCCGTGCGTGAGGACGTGGACCTTCGCGTCGCGCCACGGGATCAGCGCGCCATCGAACCAGATATGACCGTCACGGTCATCGAAGGGGATGATCGACATTGCTGGGGCTTCCTTGTTACTTTATGTCCCTATGAGTAGCCTTAACGTTACAGAATTGCAGAAATAAGTCAACATGGCTGACATAAAATCCGGACCCAACCCGCTCTTCCTGCGTGAAGAGGACCTTCGCCAGGGCATCGAGCTGCTGTTCTATGCCTATCGCGACTTCACCGCGGAGCCGGATGCCATGCTGGCCCGGATCGGTCTGGGACGGGCTCATCACCGCGTCGTCTATTTCGTCGGCCGCTATCCCGAGATCACGGTGACCGAGCTGCTGGGTATCCTGCAGATCACCAAGCAAAGCCTGTCGCGCGTGCTGTCCGATCTGGTGGAACAGGAATATATCGCGCAGCGGCCGGGGACGCGGGACCGGCGCCAACGGTTGCTGACCCTCACCGACAAGGGGCTGGAACTGGAGCGCACCCTGTCGGACGCCCAGCGCGCCCGCATCGCGCAGGCCTATCGCGCGGCCGGGGCCGCGGCGGTGGAGGGGTTCCGCACCGTCATGCTGGGCATCATCGATGCGGAGGACCGCGCCAAGTTTCCCAATGCCGGCAAGCGCTGACGGGGTCGGGGGGGGGGAACGGGGAGCGGGCGTGTGATCCCGCTTCTCTGACCGGCCATGACGGCCTGTCAGGCTGCATGATCCGGACAGTATGACCCAATCCGTTTAACAAGGCGGGTTGCCGCCCACCAGTCGGCGACGGGTGGTTTCATTCAGGATCGAATGACAGGGGAGAGGAGGGCGCGACACGCCCGATGATCCGGAAATGGCTCCCAGGGAGGGACTCGAACCCCCGACCGGGCGGTTAACAGCCGCCTGCTCTACCGGCTGAGCTACCTGGGATCAGGCCATTTCAGATGCCGGAACGTCACATATTATAAAGCCAATCTCACCTGAAACAACAGGGCCGGATGCTTTTGACATCCGGCCCTGCCGATTGGCTCCCAGGGAGGGACTCGAACCCCCGACCGGGCGGTTAACAGCCGCCTGCTCTACCGGCTGAGCTACCTGGGATCAGTGCTCACGATACGAACACCGCTTCCGGGGCGCCGCATCGTGCGGTGGGCGGGCTTATAGCCAACCCGGTCACCGTTTGTAAACCCCTGTTTCGCATTTTGGCGCATTTTCTTGGCCATCTTGGAAAAACCCTTTGTTTCCAGTAGCCTGAAGTCTTCCAGCTCCTTTGGCAGGCGGCCCATGCTCCCCGATCCCGACCGCAATCCCTGGCGTATCCTGGCCAGCCGGAACGTCTATGAGAATCCCTGGATCGCCGTGGAGCATCACGAGGTGCTGAAGCCCGGCGGCGCGCCGGGGGTCTATGGCATGGTCCGGTTCCGCAATCATGCCGTCGGGGTCGTACCGGTGGCAGCGGATGGTTCCACCTGGCTGGTGGGCCAGTACCGGCTGCCGCTGGGCCGCTACAGTTGGGAGATCCCGGAGGGTGGTGTTCCGATGGGGGAGGACCCGGTCGACGGTGCCCGGCGGGAATTGCGGGAGGAAACAGGCGTGACGGCGGCCCATCTGTTGCCCATCCAGCGTGTGGCGCTGTCAAACAGCGTATCGGACGAAGAGGGCAGCCTGTTCCTGGCCTGGGGGCTGACGGAAGGGGAGGCAGCGCCCGACGATACCGAGGAATTGCGTGTCCGGCGTCTTCCCCTGCGCCAGGCGCTGCACATGGCCCTGTCGGGTGAGATTACCGACAGCCTGTCGCTGATCGCGCTGCTGCGTCTGCCGCTTCTGGTGTCCGACCCGGCGACTCCAGCCGAACTGCGCCGGTTGCTGGCGATTGGACTGGAGGCGGCGGGCTGAGAACCGGTCGTTTCCAGTTTCTGGATCGACCCCGGAAAACGAAAAGGCCCGCCGTTTGGGGCGGGCCTTCTGACCTGGCGGACAGGCTTGAAAACTTGGAGGCACGGCCGGGAATCGAACCCGGATTCACGGATTTGCAGTCCGTTGCATCACCATTCTGCCACCGCGCCGATGGCCCGCCTTCCGGCTCTCGCCGTCCGGGGTGGGGCCGGTATATAGACGGCTGGAAAGGGGCTGGTCAAGGGTCTGCTGCAATTATTCCGTCGGATGCTTTCAGGGTGCAGGCGCAACATTGTGTTCCGCGGTCGGGGCGGATATATAGCAGCGTGGAATTCCTTCTGCGGATTCACGCCACCCTTCGTTTTCCCCAGCGCGACAGACCCGTCCATGATGGCCCCCACCGAATATAGCGCCGCCCGTCTGAACATGGTCGAAGGCCAGATCCGGCCGAACAAGGTGACCGACCAGCGTGTGGTCGATGCCTTTCTGGCCGTTCCGCGCGACCGGTTCGTGCCCGCCGGGCTGCGCGGCGTCGCCTATGTCGACAAGAGCATTCCGCTTGGCAACGGCCGCTTCCTGCTGGAACCCATGGTGCTGGCGCGCCTGCTGAACGAAGCCCGTATCGAGGCGACCGACATCGTTCTGGATATCGGCACGGCCACGGGCTATTCCGCCGCCGTTCTGGGCCGTCTGGCCTCCACCGTCGTGGCCGTGGAGGCGGATGGCGATCTGGCGGCGCAGGCCGATCAGGCCATGCAGACGCTGGGCGTGGACAATGCCGCTATCATGCGCGGCCCGCTGAACGCCGGGTGGGCCGGTCAGGCCCCCTACAATGTCATCGTCATCCAGGGGGCCGTCGCCGCCGTGCCACAGGTTCTGCTTGACCAGTTGGCCGAGGGTGGCCGCCTGGTCACCGTCGTCATTCCCGAAAGCGGCCAGGGCGTCGCCCGGCTCTATCAGAAGTCCGGCGGCCAGGTTTCCAGCCGCATCCTGTTCGACGCTTCCGCCGCGCTGCTGCCGGGGCTGGAGGCAAAGCCCGATTTCCGCTTCTGATCTTTCGGTTGAACGGAGCCCCGCCTGTGCGTCCCATCACAGACAATGAAGTGACGGTGGAGGATTTGGCGGAGAGGCTCCGGGGGGATGACGGGTTGGTTGTGCTGGACGTGCGCGAACCCTGGGAAGTGGAACTTTGCCATATCGGCGGAAGCCTTCACATTCCCCTCGGACAATTGCCGACCGCCGTGGCGGCATTGCCGCGGGATCGTGATATCGCGGTCCTGTGCCATCACGGCATGCGAAGCGCGCACGCCACACAATGGCTGCGTACCCAGGGTTTTGACCGGGCCATCAATCTTGCGGGCGGAATCGACGCTTGGGCCCGGCGTATCGATCCGACCATGAAGGTGTATTGACATGGACGCCACCCGTCAGAAGCCGACTTCCACCAGCCCGTTCCTGCGCCATGCGGCGCGTGCTGCCCTGCCGGCCGTGGCGCTGGCCTTCGGGCTGGGCCTGTCGCCCGCCCAGGCGCAATCCCTTCAGGATGCGCTGGCCCAGGCCTATGAATCCAACCCCACCCTCGACGCCGCGCGCGCCCAGTTGCGTGCCACCGACGAACTGGTGCCGCAGGCCCGCGCCGGCTATCTGCCGACCCTGTCCGCCGAAGGCCAGGTCGGCCGAAACGTACAGAAGAACGGACCGTCCGACACGTACTGGAATGAGAAGACGGCCAGCGCCACCGTCGTCCAGCCGCTGTTTCGCGGCGGCCGCACCGTTGCGGGAATGAGCCGCGCGGAAGCCCTCGTCCAGGCCCAGCGCGCTACCCTGCTTGCGACCGAGCAGAGCGTGCTGCTGACCGCCGCCACGGCCTATAGCGACGTGGTGCGTGATCAGGCCGTGCTGGACCTGAATGTCAACAATGTCCAGGTGCTGCAGCGCCAGTTGGATGCTTCCAACGACCGGTTCCGGGTGGGCGAGATCACCCGCACCGATGTCAGCCAGTCCGAGTCGCGTCTGGCCCTGTCGCGGTCCAACCGTATCGCGGCTGAAGGCCTGCTGAATGCCAGCCGCGCGACCTTTACCCGCCTGATCGGCGCACCGCCGCAGAACCTGCAGCAACCGGCCCCCCTGATGGGCCTGCCGGCCTCGCTGGAGGCCACGATCGCCCTGGCCGAACAGAACAATCCGCAGGTCGTTGCGGCCCGTTTCGCCGAGCGCGCGGCCGATGCCGCCGTCGATCAGGTCGCCGGCGAACTGTTGCCCACCGTGTCGCTGGTCGGCACTTACAGCCGTACCTGGGATCGCCCCGGCACGCTGGGTGACTACGATACCGGATCGATCACGGCCCGCGTCTCGATTCCCATTTACGAGGCCGGCGGCACGACGGCCCGTGTGCGTGAAGCCAAGCAGACGGCCTCCCAGCGCCGCATCCAGATCGATGAGGCGACACGCCAGGCGCGCGAGACCGCCATCCGGTCATGGGAAGCACTGGTGACCTCGCGTGCATCCATCAAGTCGCGTGAGGAACAGGTTCGCGCCGCCAATATCGCGCTGGAAGGCGTGCGTCAGGAAGCGACGGTGGGCTCGCGCACCGTGCTGGATACCCTGGATGCCGAACAGGAATTGCTGAACGCCCAGGTCGAACTGGTCCGGTCGCAGCGTGACGAGATCGTGGCCAGCTTCCAGGTGATGGCGGCCATCGGTCAGTTGTCGGCGAACACGCTGGAACTGGCGGTTCAGGTCTATGATGTGGAAGGCCATTATAACCGGGCGTCCAACAAGTTCTGGGGCCTGTCCATCGATTGATTCGGTGGACTTGACCGGCCGGTGTCGAACGGGACAGGGGAGGCGGCGACGCCTCCCCTGTCCCTTTTGGGGCGGGCAGGGGCGTTTTCTTAACGCCATTAACAAGTTCGTGGAAATTTGCAGCGTTCTGCCCTAGGCTTGGCGCCACATTCGTGGAAGGTCAGGTTACGCGCGCAATGGCCGACAAAGGGTCCTCACAAGAACCATCGATGGAAGAGATTCTCGCTTCCATCCGCAGGATCATTTCCGAAGATGGCGAGGCGCCACCGGAGGAAGCGCCGGCTGCTGCGCCGCCGCCGCCTCCCCCGCCGCCGCCACCACCCCCTCCTCCCCCGCCGCCACCGCCGCCACCCCCGCCGATGTTCGAGCCGGAGCCCGAACTCGACCCGGAACCGGAGCTGCCGTCCTATGAGGAAGAGGACGAGCCGCTGGAGTTGACGCAGGTGTTGCCGGAGGAAGATCCGGAACCCTTCTATGCGCCGCCACCGCCGCCACGCCGTCCGCCACCCCCCCTGCAGGATGATGGCGGGCTGATCTCCGATTATGCCGCCGATGCGGCCAGCCGTGCCTTTGCATCGGGTCTGGCCGGGTTCCGCCGTGGCGGCCCCAGCCTGACAGGCGATGGCCCGGTCGGGCGTGGCGATGTCACGCTGGAGCAGATCGTTTACGAGATCGTTCGTCCGATGATCCGTGAATGGCTTGATGACAATCTTCCCACCATGGTGGAACGCATGGTCAAGCGGGAGATCGAGCGGGTTGTACGGCGCGGGCTCGACTGACGCGCTTGCCTGCTTTGACATGAACAAAAGGGGCGGCGCCTTGCTGGTGCCGCCCCTTTTCCTTTATCTAACCCAATCCCTTTTACCCGGAAGGCCCGGCCATGTTGGAAAAGACGTTCTCCCCCTCGGAAGTGGAAGCCAACCATTACCAGCGTTGGGAGGCGACGGGCGCGTTCGCCGCGCATGTCGATTCGAACCAGACGCCCTATACCATCATGATGCCGCCGCCGAACGTGACGGGCAGCCTGCACATGGGTCACGCGCTGACCTTCACCTTGCAGGATATCCTGACCCGGTATCAGCGCATGCGCGGCAAGGATGCGTTGTGGCAGCCCGGCACCGACCATGCCGGCATCGCGACCCAGATGGTGGTGGAACGCAACCTGGGGAAGGAGGGTATTTCGCGCCAGGATCTGGGACGGGAGAAATTCCTGGAGAAGGTCTGGGAATGGAAGGCGGAATCCGGGGGCACGATCACGCGCCAACTTCGCCGCCTGGGCGCTTCCACCGACTGGAGCCGGGAGCGCTTCACCATGGATGAGGGCCTGAACAAGGCCGTCCGCAAGGTGTTCGTGGAACTGTACCGCCAGGGCCTCATCTATCGCGACAAGCGCCTGGTCAACTGGGACCCCAAGCTGCACACCGCCATTTCCGATCTGGAGGTGGAGCAGAAGGAGGTGAGCGGTAACCTTTGGCATTTCCGCTATCCCATCGACGGCCAGGAAGGCCGCCATATCGTTGTCGCCACGACGCGGCCCGAGACCATGCTGGCCGACACGGCTGTGGCCGTGCATCCGGAGGATGAGCGGTACAAGGACCTGATCGGCAAATTCGTGCGCCTGCCGCTCGTCGGTCGCCTGATCCCCATCGTCGCGGACGATTATGCCGACCCGGAGACGGGGTCGGGCGCGGTGAAGATCACGCCGGCCCATGATTTCAACGATTTCGAGGTTGGCCGGCGCCACAAGCTGCCGCTGATCAACCTGCTGGACCGCGATGCCCGCATCGTGCAGGAATTTGAAGGCTACAAGCCCGGTGCCGATGGTCGCCTGGAGGCGTTCAGCGAGCCGGTGCCCGACGCTTATCGCGGCCTGGACCGGTATGAGGCACGCAAGCGTGTCGTGGCCGATCTGGAGGCACTGGAACTGCTGGAACAGATCGTCCCGCACAAGATGACACAGCCGCACGGCGACCGGTCCGGTGTGGTGATCGAGCCCTGGCTGACCGATCAATGGTATTGCGACGCCGCCACGCTGGCCAAGCCGGCCATCGAGGCCGTGGAAACCGGCAAGACCGTGTTCGTGCCCAGGAATTGGGAAAACACCTATTTCGAATGGATGCGCAACATCCAGCCCTGGTGCATCTCGCGTCAGCTCTGGTGGGGTCATCAAATTCCCGCCTGGTATGATGCCGACGGGAATGTGTTCGTGGCGGAGACGCAGGAAGAGGCGCAGGCCCTGGCCGGGGCTGGTGTGGCGCTCACCCGCGATGCCGACGTGCTGGACACCTGGTTTTCGTCCGCTCTGTGGCCGTTCAGCACCCTGGGCTGGCCGGAGAAGGTGCCGGAACTGGATCGCTACTACCCCGGCGATGTCCTGGTCACCGGCTTCGACATCATCTTTTTCTGGGTGGCCCGGATGATGATGATGGGCATCCATTTCATGGGCGATGTGCCGTTCAGGACTGTCTATATCCACGCCCTGGTCCGTGATGAGAAGGGCCAGAAGATGTCGAAGTCGAAGGGCAACGTCATCGACCCGCTGAACGTCATCGACCAGTATGGTTGTGATGCGTTGCGCTTCACCCTGACCGCCATGGCGGCGCAGGGCCGCGACATCAAGCTGGCCGTCAACCGCGTCGAAGGCTATCGCAACTTCGCCACGAAACTTTGGAACGCGGCGCGCTATGCGGAGATGAACCAGGTTGCCGCCGTACCGGGCTTCGACCCGTCCCAGGTGACGCTGACAGTCAATAAGTGGATCGTCGGTGCCGTGCAGCAGGCGGCATCCCGGGTCACCGAAGCGCTGGACGCCTACAAGTTCAACGAGGCGGCGAACGGCATCTATCAGTTCGCCTGGAACAGCTTCTGTGACTGGTACCTGGAATTTACCAAGCCCATCCTGAATGGGGAGGATGAGGCCGCCAAGGCCGAGACCCGCGCCACCACGGCCTGGGTGCTGGACCGCATCCTGCACCTGCTGCACCCCATCATGCCTTTCATCACCGAGGAACTGAACGAGAAGCTGGGCGGCCAGGGCCAGACCCTGATTTCCGCTCCCTGGCCGGTGGCCCAGGAAGGGCTGATCGATGCCGCGGCCGGCGACGAGATGGAATGGGTGGTGCGCCTGATCTCCACGATCCGCACCGTCCGTGCCGAAATGAACGTTCCGCCTTCTGCCCAGCTTCCCCTGTTGCTGAAGGATGCCAGCGTGGTTTCCCAGGCGCGGCTGGCCACCCATCGCGACCTGATCCTGCGCCTGGCCCGCCTGTCGGGCGTGGAGGCAACGATGCAGGACGCGCCCAAGGGGTCGGCCCAGTCTGTGCTGGATGAGGCGACGCTGATCCTGCCGCTGGCCGATTTCATCGATGTGGAAAAGGAAAAGGCCCGGCTGGCCAAGGAGATCGCCAAGCTGGAGCAGGAGATCGGCAAGATCGACGCCAAGCTGTCGAACCGCAACTTCGTCGATCGCGCACCGGAAGAGGTGATCGAGGAACAGCGCGAGCGCCGCGCAGATGCCGAGACCACCCGGGCCAAGCTGGCCGACGCGCTGGCCCGCCTGGGATAGTTCCGCCCAGGCCCGGAAGGGGCACGGAAGACGGATATGAAAAGGCCGGCGGGTGATCATCCCGCCGGCCTCATTCTTATCGGCTACGGCCTATGTCGCGGGGCTGTGGCAATGCCGGCCTGTCAGGCCTGGGCCCTTTCAGGCTTGAATCCCCAGGACCGGAATACCTGCCCGCGGCTGTCCTGACGGCGCATGCCGTTACGCGCCTCGTTCTCCCGCCGGCGGGCGGCCTTCTCGGCGGCGGCCACACTGCTGAAATGCCGGCCATCCAGGCTGGCGAACAGGGGATGGGCGGAGAAGAAGCGGAATCCCTGGCCATCGGCCACGGCAATGCCGGCAGTATACCGGCTGGTTTCGATACTGAAAGCCTGGTTCGTCATGTCAAAATTGCTCCCATCAACGGCAAAGCTCATCGCCTTGCCGCACAACGCTGTAATAATGCTGGAGGACGCAAAAAGTTCTGCGTCAACACCCGGACATTCGGCCGCAGCGGGGAGGGGTCCGTTGAATGCTGAACTTGGTTTTCTTGTGCATTTTACTGCCCTCTCATCACCGATGGTTTGAACCAAACCACGAAGGGGCTTCGTGGCGCTTTAGCGTTTGATGACGCGGCGCAAGCTGCTGTTCGTCAAATTCCCGCGGCCCCTGCAGGGAAGGGCAACCCGGACCATGCGATCTTGGGTTCAGATTTGGTGATCATGGCGCCACTGTCAAGGAAAAACCCCAAGAAAAATTGGTATGTTCAATTTTGCATATCACACATGAATAATGTTATTTAATAGAAACCACAATAATAATTGACGAAAACCTCGGGATGTAAAACCCTCAGCCCGACGGTTCATCCAAGCCGACGTAATGCCCAGAGAAGTTTTCGACGTTTCAAGGAGGCCCTGCCCGATGTCGTTCAAGCGTTTCGCCACCCGCCTTGCCGCCGCCACCGCCCTGGTGGGCATGGCCTTCACCGGCTCCGCCCAGGCTGCCGATCCGGTGGTGGTGCGCGCCGGTTATATCCCCGTGCTGGGGGCCGCGCAGGCCTTCGTCATCGACAGCCAGGGCTGGGATCTGGAAAACGGCTTCGACCTGCAGCTCAAGCAGTTCGACAGCGGCCCGAACATGATCCAGGCCGTCGCCTCGGGAACACTGGATGCCTATATCGCCGGGGTGGCACCAGTGATCGTGGCGCGCGGCCGCGGTGTGGGCATCAAGGTGGTGGCCGCCACGGCCGTTGAAGAACTGGTGGTTGCTGCCGGTCCCGCCCTGGCCGCCACCGCGGGCAGCCCGGCAGAGGCCATCGCCGCCCTGTCCAAGAAGCTGGGCCGCCCGCTGAAGCTGGCCACCCAGCCGGCCGGCTCCGTCCCCAACACCTTCCTGCAATATTGGCTGTGGGAAGTGGCGAAGGTCGACAAAGCCCATGTCGAACTGGTGCCGCAAGGCATCGACGCAACGCAGCAGGCCCTGCTGGCCGGGGCTGTGGATGGCGCCATCATCCGCGAACCGGCCCTGACCATCATCACCGGCCGCAACCCGGACGTGAAGGTGCTGGCCTATGGTGGGGACATCCTGAAGAACCAGCCGGGCAATGTCATCGCCCTGACCGATGATTTCACCGCCAGGCATCCCGACATCGCGCAGAAGCTGGTCGAACTGACGGCGCGTGCGACGGAAGTGCTGCGCACGGACAAGGACGTCGCAGTGGCCGCCGTCGAATCGGCCATCGGCAAGGGCCTGATCCCGCGCGCCGTGATCGAACAGGCCCTGAAGTCGCCGGCCGTGAAGTTCAACACCGACCCGGCCGCCATCCTGAACGAGACGGCTACCGTTCAGGATTATCAGGTGAAGCTGGGAACGGTGAAGGAGGCGCTGCCGGTCGAGCAGCTCTTCGATCTTTCCTATTATCAGAAGGCCGCTGGCCGCTGAGGATCACCGGGCAATGCCGTCCCCGTTCTGGGGACGGCATTGCATTTCATTCAATTGGTTACGGAAATCTCTTAAAGTCACTTCATTGCAACTGATGCGGACCGGACAGCACGGTTGCGACAATTCCCATTGATACCTGATGGTTTTTGTGTGGAATTCTGGCCGGGCAATCTTGCCGACGCTGTGTAAAACGCCGACGATCCCCCATGCCCCATTCCAAGACCCGCCGCCTGCTGCTTTCCCTGCTGGGCGTGATCACCTTCCTGGCCATCTGGGAGGCCATGCCCCGCCTGGGTGTGGTCAAGCCCATGCTGTTGCCGGCACCCAGCGAAATACCGGCCAGCTTCTGGCGGGAGATCAGTTCCGGCGCTTGGCACTCCGCGGTGCTGGAGAGCCTGGGCCATTATATTTCGGGCCTGTTCCTGGGCTCGGCGCTGGGGGTCGGGCTGGGCGTGGCGACCGGCATGTCGCGGACGCTGGAAGATCTGACGAACTGGATCGTCCGCCTGCTGCGCCCCATTCCCGGTCTGGCCTGGGTGCCGTTCGCCATCATCTGGTTCGGCGTGTCGCCGACGGCGGCCAACTTCATCATCATCATCGGCGTTTTCTGGATCAATTATTTCGCGGCGCTGGGGGCTGTCCAGGCCGTGGATCGCGACCTGATCGAACTGGCCGACGCCTTCGGCCATCGCTCCCCCATCGCCAAGCTATTCAAGGTGATTCTGCCGGCATCCATCCAGCCGATCATGGCGGGGCTGCGCACAGGGCTGGGGCAGGCCTGGATGGCCGTGGTGGCGGCCGAACTGTTCGGCGTGGCCGGTCTGGGCCAGCGCATGATGCAGGCCTCGTCCCTGCTGGCCACCGACATTGTCGTTGTCTACATGATCACCATGGCGCTGCTGTATGGCATCGTCGACATGATCTTCGTCGCCCTGCGCGACCGTCTGCTGGCGTGGAAAGCATGATTTCGATCAAGGATTTGACGCTGTCATTCGATAGTGACCGCGGCCGCACCGTCGTTCTCAGGGATTTCCATCTGGATATCGAGGATGGGGAATTCGTGGCGGTGGTTGGGGCATCGGGCGTGGGGAAATCCACGCTGCTGCGCGTCATTGCTGGTCTGGTCAAACCTTCCGCCGGCACCGTAACGCGCGATCACCCGGAAACGCCGGGCCGGCGGCCTTATGCCATGGTGTTCCAGGATGCCCGCCTGCTGCCATGGCGGCGCGTCGTGAAGAATGTGGAATTCGGGCTGGAGGGGCTGGGACTGGACCGGGCGGAGAAGCGCCGCAGGGCCCTGAACGCGCTGGACCTGGTGGGCCTTGCCGACAAGGCGGGCCGCTGGCCGCACCAGCTTTCCGGTGGCCAGCGCCAGCGCGTGGCCATTGCCCGCGCACTGGCCGTTGACCCCGACCTGCTGATGATGGACGAGCCGTTCGGCGCGCTTGACGCCATCACGCGCCAGGCCTTGCAGGATGAACTGGTCGATCTGTGGCAGCGCACGGGCAAGACGATCCTGTTCGTTACCCATGACATCGACGAAGCCGTCTATCTGGCCGACCGCGTCGTCCTGCTGGCGGGCACGCCGGCCGGCGTGCGCTCTGCCGACCGGATCGCCGCACCGCGCCCGCGCCATCGTGACGATGCGTCGGCCCGCAGCACGGCCAATGCCATCCGCAACCGTCTGTCTGATGTCGTTGAGGCGGGCGAGGGTATCTAGGGTTGCTCCGTCACCCCGCTGGCCCGGGGCTGTCCGGGCGGCGAATGGCCACGGCCCTGCCACCGGCGGCGGGGGTCTTCTGCTCCAGTGTGGGCCGTGCCCTGGTCCGTGCCGCCTCGCCGCCCAGGAAGGCCAGAAGTGCCCGGCACTGGTCCGGCGGCAATTCACCATCTTCATGCCCGGAGGGCATGGGAACAATCGTCAGCGGTGCCGCCGCCGGCTTTCCGAGTTCCGCATCCGCGCTGCCCAGGATCAGTGTGGGGGCACGCACCATGGGCAGCAGGCCCGTCACGCTCAACCGGTGGCGTAACAGAGCCTGCACGGGAAGCAGCGGGAAGCGCCTGCCCATCCGCCCGGCCATGCTGGGGCAGGGCGCTTCCAGGACCAGGGCGGCCGTTGCACGCTCCCCCGCCAGCATGGCAGCCGGAACCGCTCCCATTTCCTGTCCGTAAAGAACCAGCCTTCCCCCGGAAATTCCGCGCGTGACGAGAAGGTCGGCCCAGGCGCGGGCATCGAGCATCAGGGCGTTCCCGCCCGGCCGGCCTGGATTGCCCGCATAGCCGCGATAACCGGCCAGAAGCACGCCAAACCCCGCATCGGCCAGGACCCGCGCCCGGTCGGCCCGGTCCGCCGCCTGTCCCCGGCTGCCATGCAGCAACAGGATGGTGGGCTTGGTCAGCCCGTCCGCCGGGCGAAGGCTGCCTTCCAGCAGCAGCCCGTCGGCCGTCTGCGCCCAGACGGGCTGGAAATCACCCAGCCCGGCATCGGCCAGGGGTGTGGCACGCGCAGAGGGGCGGAACAGGAGTGTGTCCTGCCGCAACCGGAACCAGAGCGCGTAGGCAATCCAGAGCAGCAGGGGGAACAAGACGTAAGCCACCCGTTCCCCCCATTGCCGCCTGCCTCATCGATCAGAATGTATAGACCAGCGTCGCCCGGCTCAATGTATCGGTCTGCTTGCGGTCATCCGGCGGCTCCGTCTCATGGCGCAGCGTGAAGCCGATGCGGGCGGAGAACAGCGAATTGATCCGCGCGGTCAGGCTGGAACTGCTTTCCAGCGTCTGGTTCTGGTCGCCGGTCAATGTCTTGATGGTCTGCGCGAACTTGATGTTTTCGTTGAATTCCTGGGTGTAATTGGCGTTGGCGCCGAACACGAATTCATGTTCCACGGCCGACACGCCGGGCGCGCGGACCTGGAAACTGTGCCGGGCACCGGGGCCGCCCTCCACCGAAAGGCGCTTGCCGTCGCTGTCCAGGATCAGGTAACCGATACCGACCGTTTCGGTCAGCCGGTGGCGGTACCCGGCGAACAGATCGCGTTCCCAGGTGAACTCACCGGCCGCGTAAAGCCGGGGATTGATGAAATAATTGGGCTTGTACCCGGCCGTATAACGTTCCTTGGAGGTTTCGCCTGACGCCCGCTGCAGGTCGGCGCTGCTGGTGATCTCATGACGCCACCGCAGCGTCTCCTTCACCAGGTTCAGGCGGATGGCGAGCGACCGGTCGTCGGTATTGCCCGAGGACAGGGAAGCGCCCAGTTCGCCATCGCCGCTCCAGCCGGCGATGACGCTGCTGCCGGCGGCCCGTTTGGCATCCCGCTCGGCCTTCTTGCGCTGATCACGCAGGTCCCTGGTGAGCGCGCCGATGGCCTCGGCGTGGTCGGGATAGGCATCCAGAGCCAGTGATTCGACCGTGTCCAGCGCCGTACCGTCCCGCGTTGCCGCCTGACGGATCATCACCTCTATACCTTCGGGAAGGGGGGAGGTCTGGGGAACCTGGGCCAGGGCCGCAGGCGTGGACATCAAGAAAAAGGTCAGCGCCGCGATACGCGGCGCTGTCTTCAAACCTGTCATTGTTCCGTCGAACTCCGTTCGGTTACTCAAGCATGGAACGCAACATCCAGGCAGTCTTTTCATGCACCTGCATACGCTGTGTCAACAGATCAGCGGTTGGCTCGTCGCCGGCTTCCTCCACCAGCGGGAATATCGTGCGGGCCGTGCGGGCCACGGTCTCATGTCCTTCCACCAGTTGGCGGATCATGTCCTGGGCGCGCGGCACCTCGGTTTCCTCCTTCACGGAGGCCAGCTTGCCGAACTGGCTGTAGCTGCCGGGCGCATGGAACCCCAGCGCGCGGATACGCTCCGCCACCTCGTCCACGGCGGTGAACAGTTCAGTGTACTGCGCCATGAACATGGTGTGCAGCGTGTTGAACATCGGCCCGGTGACGTTCCAATGAAAATTGTGGGTCTTCAGAAACAACGTGTAGCTGTCGGCCAACAGGCGCGACAGCCCGTCCGCGATGCGGGCGCGGTTCTCGTCGGTGATGCCGATATTGATCGCCGGTGCGGTGGCCATTTCTCGCCTCATCCCTTGTGGTTGTCGTCAGGAGACATGGGGATAGTGACGACAAAGGTAAAGGCTGGCAAGTGAAGCTTAGCCCTATAACCAATTGATAATGGTCTAAAAAATTCGGGGAGGACATGGGTTATGACCTTTGGTTGCCACCTTGTCCCCCCCGCAAGGTGCGAGGAACCGTCGGGTTCCCCGACAGATCCCGCCGACGGCATGCGATTGCCGGCGGGACCGGTGCGGATATGTCAGGCGGTGGCGGCAAGGCTGCTTGCGGCCTGACTGGTGCCCGTCTTCTGACCATAGCTGGCGATGGCACTTTGCAACTGGCTGATCAGGGCGCTGATCGGGTCTTCTTCCGCGCTGTCATCCTGTGTGGAACCGGTGGTCAGGCCGCTCAGGTCATTGCCAGCACTGGCCCGGGGCGGTGGTCCACCGGGACCGGGCTGACCGCCCGGCGGGGGCCCACCAGCACCGCCGGCCTGTTCCTGGGCATCCAGCAGGGTGCGGCGCGTGCCGTCACCCATGCGCTGGAACGCGGTTTCCATTTCTGCCTGGGTCAGGTTGCCGTCACCATCGCTGTCTAGGGAGGCAAACATGTCCTCCGCGCTGGGTCTGCCGGCGGCACGGGCGTTGGCGTCCGCTCCCTTCGGACCGGCAGCGCTGAACTCCTCCAGCGAAAGGCCACCGGAACCGTCCGCGTCGGCGGCCTGGAATTTTTCCTGCGCCCGCTGCTGCCGGGCGGCGGCGGACGGCGCATAGATGTTGGCGCTGCTGATGCTGCTGATACTCATGGTCGCTCCTACAGGGACAGGGTTGCCGGACCCGTCCTATCAACGGCCGGGCCGGCCCCTGCCTGTCGGGCCATGGGCGATTTTTCAGATCACCGCGGCAATGCGGCGGATGATGCGGGCGGCGTTGCCGGCGGCATTGCGGGCGAAGGCGGGAAAATCCAGGTGGCTCTCCTCTCCCGCCAGATCGGACAGGGCGCGCACGACCACCAGCGGCACCCCGAACCGGGCCGCCACCTGGGCCAGTGCCGCTCCTTCCATTTCGATGGCCTGTGCCTGGAACCGGTCGAACAGCCCGGCCCTGGTTCTGGCGCAATTGAGGAAATGGTCGCCCGTCAGCACCGTACCGAACCGCCATTGTGCCGGGCGCGATGCCCCTGGCGCCGGGGACAGGTCCAGCCCGGCCAGTGCCGCCCGGATCGTATCGTGCAGCCCGTCGGCCAGCGGATAGCCGAACCGTTCGTCGAAGCCCGGCAGCGGCGGCACGCCCGGCTGATAGGGTTTCAGCGCTCCCCCCGCCAGGGCCCCGTAATCATGCTGGATCAACCGGTCGGCGATCACCACGTCGCCCACGGCCAGCGACGGGTCAATGCCGCCCGCCACCCCGGAGAACAAAAGCCCGCGCACACCCAGATGGTGCAGCAGCAGCGTCCCCACCACGGCCGCGTTCACCTTGCCGATCCCCGCTTCCACCATCACCACGGGCTGCCCGTCCAGCAGGCCGTTCAGGAAGCGGAAACCGGCGATCCGTTCCTCTCCCTCCTGCCGGAACAGGGGTGAGAATTCGCCCATCTCCTCCGGTATGGCGCAGATCAGGCCCAGGGGGGCGGTCCGGCGGGGCGGGGTCATGGCGCGCCTGTGCTGCGATTGCGGATATTCTTGGCCAGCGTGCGTATCCGCACCTCCAGTTGGGCCGCGCTGTAGGGCTTGACGATGAAGGCATCCACCCCCTGGGCGCGGGCCGCCAGCACATGATCCTTGGTGCCGTGCCCCGTTTCCATGATGAAGGGAAGGTCCGGCCGGATGGCCCGAACGGCCGTCAGCAGGTCCATCCCGTTCATGCGCGGCATGGCCCAGTCGCAGATGATCAGGTCGATACCGCGCGGGTTGCTCTGGATCATGTCCAGCGCATCGCTGCCATCATTGGCGGCCAGCACCTCGCGGATTCCCATCTGGCGTAACACATCGGCGATCCAGATCCGGGTCTGTGGCTGGTCCTCCACGACCATGATGCGCAGGGACCGGATCGGGTCCTCGGGCATGTAATGCCGGTTCATGTGCTTCTCTTCGCTGCCAGGGCATCGGCGACGGCCCGCCGCAGGCCGTCCGGGTCGATGGGCTTGTACAGCACGGGAATGCCGGACGGCAAATCCGTCACTTCCGCGTGGCCGCGACCGGGATAGCCGGTCATGAACAGCACGGCAACCGTTGGATCAAGCTCGCCCACGAGATGGGCCAGCCGCACCCCGCCCAGGGCGGGCATGACAAGGTCCGTCAGCAACAGGTCGACCCCGCCCTCCTCGAACCGTTCCAGCGCCTCCACCCCATCGGCGGCACCGCGCACATGATGGCCGTCCTGTTCAAGGAAGGCCGTGACCAGGGTCAGCAACTCCGGCTCATCCTCCGCCACCAGGATCGTTGCCGGCGCAACTGCGGCCCCGGGGCGGGGGTCGGCACCGGTGACGGCTGCCGCCACCGGCGGTACGGCCAGCGGCAGCCACAGGGTGAAGCGGGTGCCGTGGCCGGGCTGACTGTCCACCAGGATGGTGCCGTCGGCCTGGGTGACGGTGCCATAGACCATGGCCAGCCCCAGGCCGGTGCCCTGGCCCGGCGGCTTCGTCGTGAAAAACGGGTCGAAGATGCGGTCCAGCAGTTCCGGCGGCATGCCCGTGCCCCGGTCGGTGACCGACAGCAGCGCATGGGCGCCCGGCGCCAGACCGGCGGGCGGGGACCCGGTTTCCACTGTTTCCAGCACGACCGACAGCGGGCCACCGCCAGGCATCGCGTCGCGGGCATTGATGGCCAGGTTCAGCAGCGCCTGGGCCACCATATCCGGGTCGATGGCAACCCAGACCGGATCGTCGGGCACCGACAGGGTCAGGTCGATGGTGGCGCCCAGCAGCGGCTTCAGCAGGAATTCCTGCCCCCGCAGCACCCCGCCCAGGTCGATGGGGCGCGACGGGGTTACGCCCTTCTGGCGCGAGAAAGTCAGCAACTCCCGCGTCAGGGCGGCGGCCCGGTCCACGCCCTGGCCGATCTTGGCCAGATAGCCGGCCAAGGGGCTGTCCGCGGCCACACCCATGCGGGCCATGCCGGCATAACCGCCGATGACCGACAGGATATTGTTGAAATCATGCGCGATCCCACCGGCAAGCTGGCCGAGCGCCTCCATCTTCTGGGCCTGCAGGAACTGGCTTTCCAGCCGCTTCTGTTCCGTCACGTCGGCGAACAGCACGACGAAGCCGCCGCCCGGCATGGGAAAATGCCGGACCTGCAGCCAGGCGCCGTTAGGCCGCTGGCGCTCACTGAAATGCACGCCCAGCCGTCGGATGCGGTCATAGTCGGCCAGACTTTCCTCGACCGTCTCGCCTGGATATTCACCCTGCCGGGCCAGCAACACGACAAGGTCATGGTCCTTCAGGCCCGGGCGCATGAAACCCGGTGGAATGTCCAGAAGCTCCGACACGCGGCGATTGGCGACAAGCAGCCGGCCATCGGCGTCATACACCTCGATGCCGATCCCGACATTGTCCATCATGCTGTCCAGGATGCGGGTCTTCTCCCATATCTCGTGCTCGGCCTGCCGGCGGTCGGTGATGTCGCGCAGATAGGCCGTGTAGCGCCGGCCCGGTCCCAGCGGCACGGCCGTGACGGCCAGTTCGATGGGCAGCGTGCTGCCGTCGCGCCGCCTGGCCTCCGTCTCCATGCGGCGGCCCAGCATCGTATCGTTCCGCCCGGCCAGCAGCGCGGCCAGCCCCGTATCGGACGGGTCCCGGTGATGGTGCGGCACAATCAGATCGACCAGTGTCCGGCCCACGGCCTCTGCCCGGGTCCATCCGAATGTACGTTCGGCGGCGGGATTGAATTCAAGCACCGTTCCGTCACCGTCGATGGACACGATGCAGTCCATGGCCGTATCCAGGATGGAACGCGCACGCGCCTCGCTCTCGCGCAGGCGCAGACTGGCCGCCGCCTCGTGCGTGACATCGCGGAACAGGCACAGCACCAGCCGTTCCTCCCCCGTCTGGAAGGGGACGGCGGACATTTCCGCCAGTCTCTCGCTGCCATCGCAGCTTTGCAGGCCGATACGCATCTGAGACACCGGCTCTCCGCCCGTGACCCGCCGGAACAGCATCTCTGCCAGGGGCCGCGCCTCGGGGCTGGCAAAGGACAGGATATGGACCCCCCGCGCTTCCAGGTCGGGGGCCAGGCCCAGGATGGTCCTGCCGGCCTTGTTGATGAACCGTCCCCAGCCTTGCAGATCGTGCACGGCGATGCCGTCGGGCGACAGATCGACCAACTGGCGATAGCGCTGCTCGCTGTCGCTCAACGCCACCTCGCGGCGTTTCAGTTCGGTGATCTCGGTGCGCAGGCACAGGATGCCGCCATCGGGCAGGCGCCGGTCCTGCACGCGAATCCAGCGGCCGTCGGGCAGGCGGAACTCCACCGGCCGGCCATCGGCACGGCGCAGTTCGCAAAGCCGTTCGGCGACGAAATCCTCTTCCCCGCGGCCACGGGCGGAAGGGTTCTCCCCCACCCGAATCCCGGCGCGCAGCAGCGCTTCGAAGGTCACGCCGGGCACCATCTGGGGCGACGTGGCCGGGAAAAGCGCCCGGAAGGCGGGATTGGCGCGTATCAGCCTTTCCTGCGCATCGAACAGGGCGGCCCCGTCCGTCAGCATGTCGAAGGCGATGCTCAGGCTGTCCAGGGTCAAGGCCGGGTCCTTGGGCTTGCGGGCCGTTTCCTGTGGTGATGGTGCCTTGGTCCCGGCCGCTGTCAAGCCGTCACGGGCAGGGCGGCCCGCAGCCGGGTGATCAGGCCGGCCCAATCGCCGCAGCGCTGCTGGCGGAACAGGCGCATGGAAGGATACCAGGGCGTCTTCGCCGACTTCTCCAGCCACCGCCAGTCCGTGTCGGTCGCGATCAGGGTCCAGACGGGCCGGCCCATCGCGCCGGCCAGATGCGCCAGGGCGCTGTCGGGCGTGATCAGCAGATCCAGATGGGGCAGAATGGCGGCGCTGTCGGTCCAGCCCGTGATCCGGGGCGCCAGATCGGTGACGGAACCGGGCAGCGCGGCGGCGGCCAGTTCGGCATGGCCGGCGGCCACCTGCATCGCGTACCAGTCGGCCCCCTGGCAGGCCAGCAGCGCCAGAAGCGGCGCCAGCCCCGGTGTACGCCAGCGGTCGCCCGGATGGGCGGGATTGCCGGCCCAACTGAACCCGATGCGCGGCCGGCCGGGGCGGCGGGGCAGATGCGGCGCCCATGCCGCGACGCGGTCCGGATCGGCAGCCAGATACGGGCCGGTCCAGGGAATGGTCTGCGGGGTCAGGCCAAGCAATCCCGGCAGGTCCAGCAGCGGCACCTGGAAATCCACGGGCGGGGGGGCTCTCCACGCACCAGCATGCGGCCATGGTGCCCGTCAGCGAACAGGGGCGCCAGGGCGGGCGGTACCTCCAGCACCACATCCGCCCCCGCGTCGATCAGCGGGCGGGTCAGGCGCGCGCACATGATGGTGTCGCCGGCCCCCTGTTCATCCCATACCAGGATGCGCCGACCGGCCGCCGGCTCGCCCTGCCAGGCCGGGATGGACTGGTGCCGGGGCGGCCGGGCAGAAACCGACCAGCGGTGCCGGTAGCTGGCAAATCCCTCCGCCCATCGGCCCAGCCGCAGCAAGGCAAGCGATCGGCCCAGGGCGGCTGATGTGTCGCCGGGGGCCAGTGCCAGACAGCGCTCGAATGCCTCCAGCGCGCCGGCCGGATCGCCCGTGACGCGCCGGAACAGGCCCGTATCACGCCAGACATAGGCCTGGTCTGGGCCCAGGCGCTGCGCGGTCTCCAGATGCGGGCCGGCCTCGGCCTCGTTCCCCGTATGCAGCAACAGGTTGGCCAGCGCGCAGCGGGCGGGCAGAAGGTTGGGGGCAACGCTGACCGCCTGTGACAGCATCCGCAGGGCGGTCACCTCGTCGCCATCCCGGCGGGCTGCATCACCCAGGCTCAGCAATGCGCCGGGATGGTCGGGTGCCGCCGCCAGCACCCGTTGCCAAAGGGCCAGCGCGGCGTGTGCATCGCCGCGGGCGGCGGCCTCCATGGCCTGTCGCGCCAGAAGGGGGGCGGCGGGTGCTGTCGATGAACCGGTTCTCACCATTGTTTCTCCGTCAGGGTCGGCTTGCCCTGCACCGTGCTGCTGATGGCCTCCGGCATGCGGACCAGCCGGTCGCCGCGGATGGGCGGCAGCGGATCGGGATCATAGACCTGCTTCAGACGGCGATATTCATGGTCGTGATATTCCTGCTGTTCCTGGAAATCAGGCTCGCCATCGCGGCGGCCGGTCACGATCACCTCCTGCTCCATGGCGGGGGTGGCAGCTGGCGGCAGGCGCGCCGCGCCGGGGTCCTGCGCCGGGGCCGGCAGTGCCAGCAGCAACAGGGCCAGAACGGCACAGGGCAATGGTCGGGCGGGGTGATTCCCCACGGCGATCGGCATGGATGGACCGGCAGGCAGGATGCGGACAGGACAGCATAGGCGATTTCCGCCACGAACACTCCTGTCCTTTGCACCATCCGCGCATCCGCACGCCATTGCCATGGCTGAACAGGCGACGAATGTGAACGTAATGGGAACATTAGCACTTGGCGGGCGAGAACAAAAAAGGTACAACAGGTGCAGTTGAACGCGCATGCCTATCCGTGCGAGAAGGAAGGGGACAGATATGTCGGCAGCTCCACTCCGTCTGGTTGAAACACCCATGGACAAACAAAAAGCTCTCGATGCCGCGCTGGGTCAGATCGAACGCGCGTTCGGCAAGGGCTCGATCATGAAGCTCGGCGCCAAGGAGGCCATCTCCGAGACGGAGGTGGTGTCCACGGGCTCCCTGGGCCTCGACATCGCGCTGGGCATCGGCGGCTTCCCCCGGGGCCGCATCATCGAAATCTACGGGCCCGAGAGCTCGGGCAAGACGACGCTGGCGCTGCATGCCATCGCCCAGGCCCAGAAGAATGGCGGCGTCTGCGCCTTCGTGGATGCCGAACATGCGCTGGACCCCTCCTATGCCCGCAAGCTGGGCGTGGATGTGGATGAATTGCTGATCTCCCAGCCCGATGCCGGCGAACAGGCGCTGGAGATCGCGGACACGCTGGTGCGCTCCGGGGCGATCGACGTGCTGGTGGTCAATTCCGTCGCGGCCCTGGTGCCACGCGCCGAACTGGAAGGGGAGATGGGCGACAGCCATGTCGGCCTGCACGCCCGGTTGATGAGTCAGGCCCTGCGCAAGCTGACCAGTTCCATCTCCAAGTCGCGCTGCCTCGTCATCTTCATCAACCAGATCCGGTTGAAGATCGGCGTGATGTTCGGCAATCCGGAGACGACCACGGGCGGTAATGCGCTGAAATTCTATGCCTCCGTCCGCCTGGATATCCGCCGCATCGGCTCCATCAAGGACAGGGACACGGTGACGGGCAACCAGACCCGTGTGAAGGTGGTGAAGAACAAGATGGCGCCACCCTTCCGCGTCGTGGAGTTCGACATCATGTATGGCGAGGGCGTGTCCAAGGTGGGTGAACTGCTCGACCTCGGCATCCAGGCCGGTGTCGTTGACAAGTCGGGCTCCTGGTTCTCCTACGATGGGCAGCGGATCGGCCAGGGGCGGGAGAACGCCAAGACCTTCCTGCGCACCAATCCGGCCGTGGCCGACAGCATCGAACAGAAGATCCGGTCCAATGCCGGCATCGTGGCCGGTGCCATGATGGGCACGCCGGAGACCGATGGCGACGCTTCCAGCCCGGATTGATGGACGGGCGTTCCCCGCACGGGGGCGCTGCATGCGAAGATGGGGGAGGCGCTTGCCTTCCCCGTTTTGCTGTCCGGCCCGTGACCATCATCAGAGGGGGTTGCACGCGCTGACCGGACACGGTGCCGGCCTGAACCCCGGCCCCAAGCGGGCATGACCCCCCAGCCCCAAGCGGGCATGGACAGGCCGCCGCTTGCCACGGTACAACCCGTACCCCATGTCGCGTTCAATGCAGCAGTCAGGTCGTCATCCCATGTCCAAGAAGACCGTCAACGAAATCCGTTCCACGTTCCTCGATTATTTCGGGAAGAATGGCCACGCCATTGTCGACAGCTCGCCGCTGGTGCCGCGCAATGACCCGACGCTGATGTTCACGAATGCCGGCATGGTGCAGTTCAAGAACGTCTTCACGGGGCAGGAGCCACGACCCTATACCCGCGCGACCACCTCGCAAAAATGTGTGCGCGCCGGTGGCAAGCACAACGACCTGGACAATGTCGGCTTCACGGCCCGCCATCACACCTTCTTCGAGATGCTGGGCAATTTCTCCTTCGGTGATTATTTCAAGGCTGATGCCATCGAACTGGCCTGGAACCTGATCACCAAGGAATTCGGCATCCCGGCGTCCAAGCTGACGACCACCGTCTTCCATGATGATGACGAGGCGTTCGGCCTGTGGAAGAAGATCGCCGGCCTGCCGGACGATCGCATCATCCGTATCCCCACGTCCGACAATTTCTGGATGATGGGCGATACGGGTCCCTGCGGCCCCTGCTCGGAAATATTCTATGACCATGGGGCGCATATTCCCGGTGGGCCGCCGGGCAGCCCGGATCAGGATGGCGACCGCTTCATCGAGATCTGGAACCTAGTCTTCATGCAGTACGAGCAGTTCCCTGCCAAGGATGGCGGGTACCAGCGCGTGCCCCTGCCCAAGCCCAGTATCGACACCGGCATGGGGATGGAACGTCTGGCCGCCGTACTGCAGGGCGTGCATGATAATTACGATATCGACCTGTTCAAGGGCCTGCTGGAGGCATCGGCGGAAGCCACGGGCGCCAGCCTGCGGGGGCCGCATGCGACCTCGCACCGCGTGATTGCCGACCATCTGCGCTCCTGCTCCTTCCTGATTGCCGACGGCGTCATGCCGTCGAATGAAGGGCGTGGTTACGTCCTGCGTCGCATTATGCGTCGCGCGATGCGGCATGCGCACATGCTGGGCGCCAAGGAACCCGTGATGTACCGTCTGGTCCCGGCCCTGGTGCGCGAGATGGGCGGCCATTACGCGGAACTGGTGCGAGCCCAGGCCCTGATCACCGAGACCCTGCGCCTGGAGGAAACCCGCTTCAAGCAGACGCTGGATCGCGGGCTGAAGCTGCTGGACGAGGCAGAGGGTGGTCTGGCCAGGGGGGAGGCGTTGCCCGGCAATGTCGCCTTCACGCTTTACGATACCTATGGTTTCCCGCTGGACCTGACGCAGGACGTGTTGCGCACCCGCAACCGGCCCGTCGATGTGGACGGGTTCAAGGCGGCGATGGAGGAGCAGCGCCGCAAGGCTCGCGCCGCCTGGGCCGGTTCGGGGGAGGCCGCGACGGAGAGCGTCTGGTTCGAACTGAAGGATGAACTGGGTGCCACGGAGTTCCTCGGCTATGACACCGAGGCGGCCGAAGGGGCCGTCACCGCCATCCTGGACATGGCCGGCAACCGGCTGACCAGCGTCGGCGAGGGCACCGAGGTGCTTGTCGTTGTCAACCAGACCCCCTTCTATGGCGAAAGTGGCGGCCAGGTTGGTGATGCCGGCCTGCTGATATCGGCCAAGGGCGCGGAAGTGACTGTGCGCGACGTGCAGAAGAAGCTGGGTGCGGTCTTCGCCCATGTCGGCACCGTTACCAAGGGCACGTTGGCCGTAGGCGACAATGTGGAATTGAAGGTGGACGGCACACGCCGTTCGGCCATTCGCGCCAACCACAGCGCCACCCACCTGCTGCATGAGGCGCTGCGCCGCCGTCTGGGCGACCACGTCACGCAGAAGGGGTCGCTGGTCAGTGCCGATCGTCTGCGCTTCGATATCTCCCAGCCGACACCGCTGGCGGCCGGCGACATGTCGGCCGTGGAAGAGGCGGTCAACAGCCGCATCCGCGGCAACAGCGAGGTCACGACCCGCCTGATGACGCCCGATGCCGCCATTGCCGTCGGTGCCATGGCCCTGTTCGGGGAGAAATATGGCGAAGAGGTCCGTGTCGTCTCGATGGGTGGTGCCGATGAGGGGGGGAACAAGGAGTTTTCCGTCGAACTGTGCGGCGGCACCCATGTCCGCCGCACGGGCGATATCGGCCTGTTCAAGATCGTGTCGGAAGGGGCGGTTGCCGCCGGCATCCGCCGGATCGAGGCGCTGACCGGGGCGGGGGCGCTGGCCTATCTGGAACAGCAGGAGGGGCGCCTGCTGGATACCGCCCAGGCCCTGAAGGTTCCGGCGGGGGAAGTGGTGGCCAAGGTCACCAGCCTGCTGGATGAACGCCGCAGGATGGAGAAGGAGTTGGCCGACCTGCGCCGCCAGGTCGCGCTTGGCGGCGGCGGTTCCGGTGGGGCCGCAGAGATCAGGCAGGTTGGCGGCCTTGGTTTCATCGGCCGGGTGGTCAATGACCTGCCGGCCAAGGATCTGAAGCCCTTCGCCGATGAATTGAAGAAGCAGGTGGGCAGCGGCGTGGTCGTGGCCATCGCCGTGGCCGACGGCAAGGCATCCGTCGTGGTCGGCGTGACGGAGGATGCGGTTTCCAAGGCCAGCGCCGTTGATCTGGTCCGGGTGGCGGCGGCGGCCCTGGGTGGCAAGGGCGGCGGTGGCCGCCCCGACATGGCCCAGGCCGGTGGCCCCGATGGCGCCAGGGCCAATGATGCCATCGCGGCGGTGGAAGCGGCCCTGGCGGGGTGACACCCGTCAAGGCGGCAAGGCAAGGCGGGGCGCGCTGTGCCCTGGCCTGCCGAACCGCCGGTCCGTTTACGCCGGTATCGTCAAACCTCCCTGACAGGTATTCCCAATGACCCGTTTCGAAGGCACCCAGGATTACGTCGCCACGGATGATCTTCGTGTCGCCGTCAACGCGGCCATCACACTGCAAAGGCCCCTGCTGGTGAAGGGCGAGCCCGGCACGGGCAAGACCGTGCTGGCACAGGAGGTGGCCCGGGCCCTGGGCCGTCCGCTGTTGGCCTGGCACGTGAAATCGACGACCAAGGCCCAGCAGGGCCTTTACGAATATGATGCCGTCAGCCGGCTGCGCGACAGCCAGTTGGGTGACCCGCGCGTCAAGGATATCCGCAATTACATCCGTAAGGGCCCCCTTTGGACGGCGTTCGAGGCGGAAGAACCGCCCGTCCTGCTGATCGATGAGATCGACAAGGCGGATATCGAATTCCCCAACGACCTGCTGCAGGAATTGGACCGCATGGAGTTCTTCGTCTATGAGACGGGGGAGACCATCAAGGCGGCCAGGCGGCCCGTCGTCATCATCACCTCGAACAATGAGAAGGAACTGCCCGACGCCTTCCTGCGCCGCTGCTTCTTCCACTATATCCGCTTCCCCGACGCCGACACGATGACCCGCATCGTGGAGGTGCATTTCCCCGACCTGAAGGCGGAATTGCTGCGCGATGCGCTGACCCTGTTCTATGAGGTGCGTGAGGTGCCGGGGCTGAAAAAGAAGCCCAGCACGTCGGAACTGCTGGACTGGATCCGCCTGCTTCTGGTGGAGGATGTTTCGCCGGAAACGCTGCGCCAGCGTGACCCGAAGAAGCTGATCCCGCCCCTGCATGGCGCGCTTTTGAAGAATGAACAGGATGTTCACCTGTTCGAGCGGCTGGCCTTCATGGCGCGGCGCAACAACCAGGGTTGAGGCCGGCGGGACCCGTGACGGCGCAAAACCGCCGCCACGGGCCTGGTCTGGCCGCGCTACATTTCGCGGCGCTACACTTCGCCGAAGCTTTGCACCAGACTGCCGACGATCAGGTACCAGCCGTCGATCAGCACGAAGAAGATCAGCTTGAACGGCAGCGAGATCATCGCCGGCGGCAGCATCATCATGCCCATGGACATCAACACGCTGGCCACCACCATGTCGATGACCAGGAAGGGCACGAAGACAAGGAACCCGATCTCGAATGCCCGCTTCAGTTCCGACAGCATGAAGGACGGGATCAGCACATGGATCGGTATGTCCTTGGGCTCTGCCACGGGCGGGGTCTTGGACATGTCCATGAAAAGCTGAAGGTCGCGCTCGCGCACATGGCGCATCATGAAGGCGTGGAACGGCTCCGCCGTGCGGCGGAAGGCCGTGACCTCGTCGATCTCCTCATTGATCAACGGGCGCACCCCGACATCGTAGGCGGTCTGCAGGGTGGGGGCCATGATGAAGAAGGTCAGGAACATGGCCAGACTGACCATCACCTGGTTCGGCGGCACCTGCATGGTGCCCAACGCCGACCGCAGAAAGCTCAGCACGATGATGATGCGCACGAAGCAGGTCATCATGATCAGGATGCTGGGCGCCAGTGACAGTACCGTCAGCAGCGCCACGAACTGCACGATGCGGCCCGTGCTGCTGGGCCCTTCATCACCCAGGTCCAGGGAGAAGCTCTGTGCCAGGGCCGGTGCGGCGACAAGGGCCAGCAGCAGCCCGGCCGGCAGACCAACGCGGCGGATAAGGGGGAGGATCGGCCTGCCCGTCATGGGGTTGTGTCCGTCATGTCCTGGCGGCCCAGCACCGCCTTGAAATCGTGAGGGGTGGCGGATGGCGGCGCGATGCCGGTTTCCACCACCCTGTCCTCGCCATGGCCCAGCAACAGCAGATGCTCCACCCCGTCACGGCGCACCAGCACAAGACGCCGGCGGGCATCGAGCGTCAGCACCTCCACGATACCCAGCCGGCGGTCGCCCTTGCGCCTGGCTGTCAACCCTGCGGCAGGGCCATAGCGGCGCAGCAACAGGCCGCAGATCCCGATCAGCGCCAGGACCAGGCCCAACGCCATGAACAGGCGCAGATATTGCGTGGCGTCCATTCAATAATCCTTGGGCGTGCGATAGGCCTGGGCGGCACGGATGCGGGTCGCATGGGTCTCCCGTCCGCCCAGCTTGTCGCCATGCACCCGCTCCAGCGTTGCCGCCACCTTGTCCAGCGCGCCGCTCACCGCCTCCAGCCGATCCAGAAGGCTCCTGGCGTCCGGGGGGGGCAGTGATGTGGCGGCTTCCAGAATGGGCTTCACCTCGCGCTCCAGCCCGGCGAGGTCGACCATCTCGCCCTTGGCCAGTGCCTCCTCACCCCGGGCGAGCAGTTCCAGCAGGCTGTCCAGTGTCTGGGCGACATCGGCAGCATCGGGCCGGGCGGGAATGGTGGGCTCTGTCATGACGCGGGCGGCTCGTCTGTGGTCACATCAGGGGTACTGGCATCGGATGTGGCGGCGCTGTCGTGCCTGCCAACATCTTCAGCAGTATAGGTGCCGTTGGCACGATAGACATAGGCAAGGATTTCCGCCACGGCGGCGATGGCTTCAATCGGAATTTCGCTGTCCACGTCGATGGCGGCAAGGATTTCCGCCAGGTCGGCATCGGTGCGCACCTTCACCCCATGGGCAAAGGCCAGTTCCAGGATCTGTTCGGCCACGGCCCCCTTGCCGCTGGCCACGACGCGGGGCAGGGAGGGATCCCCCTGCTCGTGGCGCAGGGCCACGGCCACCTGTCGGCGGGCGGGCGTCGGCGGGGTATCGCTCATCGGGCTCAACGCATCACAATCCTGGATCGGTGCCGCCGGTGACAGGGGATCGTGGCACCCGTTCCGGCCACGAAACCACCCTTGCGACGAAAAGCAGCTTAGCAGATCATTGAAGCCTGTGCAGCCGGCCCCGGCGATAAAATCACCTTATATCCGGGCCGACGATGCGCTATGCTGACGAAGAGTTTGCCGGCTTGGCGTCCCGGTCCGGCAAACCCCGTCCCGCACAAGGCGGGACATGAATTCCCCGCCCGGCGCGGGGATATTGCCGAAAATGGCGCGGAAATTGCTTCTCTTGTCTTTGCCGGCGGCGGAAACTGCCGGTCGGCGGCTTGTTCGGGAATGGAAAGGATATGCCATGGATCTGAAGGACAGCGGATTGTTCCGCCTGATGTCGGACAAGATGGCCTGGCACAACCAGCGGCAGGAGGTTCTGGCCCAGAACGTCTCCAACGCCGACACGCCCAACTACCGCCCAAGCGATCTGGTCGAGTTCGATTTCAAGAAGCAGCTTCGCGTCGCCTCGCAGATGCAGGTCGCGGGTTCGGGTTCGGGGCATATGTCCGGCACCCTGCCGGTGAAGTCCGGTTTCCAGGACGGCAAGGAGCGCAGCCCCTATGAGACCGCGCCTGGCGGCAATGCCGTGGTGCTGGAGGAACAGCTCATGAAAGTCGGTCAGAACTCGATGGAATATCAGACGGTGACGAATCTTTACCGCAAGCAGGTTGCCATGCTGAAGACGGCGCTGGCGGCGCCGCGCTGATGATGGCGTCCCCGGCTGGGGCAGTTGTGGGTGTGAGGGAGAGCGGGAATGGATCTGTTGAATTCGATGGCGGCATCGGCCGCGGGCATGAAGGTGCAGGGCACGCGCCTGCGCGTCATCGCCGAAAATCTGGCGAACGCCAATTCCACCGCCCCTTCTCCAGGCGACCTTCCCTATCGCCGCAAGGTCGTGATGTTCCAGAATGTCCTGGACCGTGAATTGGATACCGATCTGGTGAAGGTGCGCAAGATCGATGTGGATCGCAGCGATTTCCAGCGCCGCTACGACCCCGGCCATCCGAGCGCCGATGCCGACGGCTATGTGCTGCTGCCCAATGTCAGCTCGCTGGTTGAAAGCATGGACATGCGCGAGGCGCAGCGTTCCTACGAGGCGAACCTGAACACGCTGGAAGCCACCCGGCAGATGATCATGCGCACTGTGGATCTTTTGCGGTCGAACTGATCCGTTCCACCGCCCGGTTTTGATGTGGAGAGAGACGAACCATGGCCATCCCGTTCAGCAACGCCGCCGCCGCCTATACCAACGCGGCCACGCGCGGGCTCAATGTTCCCGGCGGGCGCGCCGCGGCGCCGACCGACGGACCGTCCTTTGGCGACATGCTGGAAGAGGCGGTTTCCCAGTCGGTGCAGACCATGCGCACCGGTGAGGAGATGACCGCAAAAGGCGTTGTTGGCAAGGCGGATCTGGCCGATGTCGTCAATGCCGTCACCAACGCGGAGGTGACCCTGCAGGCCGTGGTCAGCGTGCGCGACAAGGTGATCTCTGCCTATCAGGAAATTCTGCGCATGCCGATGTGACGAGCCGGACCGTCCATCATGAACGAGGCCGAGGCCATCGAAATTGTGCGCGACGCGCTTTTCACCACGATCATCGTCAGCATGCCCCTGATGCTGATCGCGCTGGTGGTGGGGCTTGTCATCTCATTGTTCCAGGCGCTGACCCAGCTTCAGGAACAGACGCTGACCTTCGTGCCGAAGATTTTGATCCTGTTCACGGCCATGGTTTTCCTGTTGCCCTTCATGAACGGGCATCTGCAAAGCTTCACCGAGCGGATCATGGACCGTATCGTGGCGCTGGGCACCGGGCCTGAAGGGGATGGCGGCTGATGTCGCTGGACGCCCTTCTCGGCGGTTCCGTCTATGTGTTTCTGATGATCTTCGTGCGCGTCGGCTCGGCGTTTCTGATCATGCCAGGCTATGGCGAACAGTTCGTGTCGCCGCGCATCCGGTTGCTGCTGGCGTTGCTGATTTCCTTCATTTTGATGCCGCTGATGCTGCCCGACATGCCGGCGGCCCCATCCCGGCCGGGTGACCTGGCGCTGCTGGTCATCGCAGAGGCATTGATCGGCATCTTCCTGGGCACGATCGCCCGGTTCATGATGGCCGCGCTTGAGACGGCGGGCATGCTGATCGCCAATCAGGTGGGCCTGTCGGCGGCCCAGTCTTTCAATCCCGCCATGTCGGGCGCGGGCAATGCCGTATCGGCCGTGCTGTCCATGCTGGCGCTGATGCTGATCTTCGCCACGGATTTGCATCATCTGCTGCTGCTGGCCGTGGTGGACAGTTACAGCCTGTTCCGACCGGGGGAATGGCTGCCCCTGGGGGACGCCGCCCAGCATCTGGCCCGCGTTCTTGGCGACAGTTTCCTGGTCGGGATGCAGTTGGCGGCACCCTTTGTGGTGATCGGTCTGCTGTTCTATCTGGGGCTGGGCCTGATTGCGCGGCTGGTGCCGCAGATCCAGGTGTTTTTCGTCGGCATCCCCATCCAGATCGTGCTGGGGCTGCTGTTGCTGGGGCTCAGCCTGACGGCCCTGATGACCTATTGGCTGAACCGGTTCGAGGGTCAGCTCATCAACATCCTGCAGCCGTGAGCAGGGGAGGGAGCGCATGGCCGAGGATCAGGATGAAGACAGTAAAACAGAAGAACCTACCGGCAAACGCCTGCAGGAGGCGCGCGACAAGGGCCAGGTTCCCAAATCCCAGGAATTCAACCATCTATTCGTGCTGAGCGCCGCACTGGTGCTGATCCTGCTGGTTCTGCCCTGGTCCTTCGGGCGCATCAGCCTTTCCATCACGCCCTTCATCGAACAGCCGCACGCCATCCTGATGGATGGTGGGGCGCTGGGGGTTGTGCTGATCGATCTGGTAACCTCGGTTCTGGTTTCGATGGTCGTGCCGCTGGTGATCCTGCTGATTGCCGCCGTCATGGCGTCGGTGGTGCAGGTTGGATTTCTGGTGACGACGGAGAAGGTGTTCAAGTTCGACCTGAACCGTTTGAACCCGCTTTCGGCGCTGAAACAGAAATTCTCCATGAAAAACCTTGTGGAGTTTCTGAAGTCGCTGGCAAAGCTGATTATCGTCGGGATTGTCGTCTACATCATGTTGCGGCCGCTTTGGCAATCGGTCGATCATTTCATCGCCATGGCCATCATTGACATCGTTTCAGAGACCCAGATACTGGCGGCCAAGGTCATCTTCGCCGTCCTGCTGGTGCTGCTGACGCTCGCCGGTGCCGACTATGTCTATCAGCGCTATGCTTTCATGAAGCAGATGCGCATGACCAAGCAGGAGATCAAGGACGAGTTCAAACAGGCCGAAGGCGACCCGCTGATCAAGGGCAAGATCCGGCAATTGCGCATGGAGCGTGCGCGCAACAACATGATGGGCAACATCCCGTCGGCCGATGTGGTGGTCACCAACCCCACCCATTATGCTGTGGCCCTGAAATATGATCAGGCCAGCATGGGCGCGCCAACCGTCGTCGCCAAGGGTGTCGACCATCTGGCGCAGCGTATCCGTGAGGTGGCGGAGGAGAATGACGTGCCGCTGATCGCCAACCCCGCCCTGGCCCGCGCGCTATACGCCTCGGCGGAAGTGAACGAGGAAATTCCGCCCGACCATTACAAGGCCGTCGCCGAGATCATCTCCTATGTGTTCAAGATGAAGCGGCGTCCCCTGTCGCGCTGATCCCGCCCGATCCGTCAACATCTTCCGACACCGGTCGAATGCCCATGCGCAAAAGCACACCCGTTTCCCTGTCCGGCCTGAATCCGACGGCCCGCGTTGCCGCCCTGGGGCTGGGGGCGCTGGTCGCGGTGGCGTTGGCGGCCATGTTCTATCTGGCCCGGCTGGACGGCCCGCCGCCGGCCGAATGGGCGGCGGGCCTGCGCGGAGGCCTGGTGGTCTGGCTGGCCGGTGGGGTGCTGGCCTTCGGCGCCCTGTTTTTGATCCGGGCGGTGGCGGCCCGCAGCGGCGAGACCGAGTGGCGCCGCCACCTGCTGGCCCGCACGCTGGAGGCATCGCCGGTACCGTCGCTGCTGTTGGGGCCCGACGGCCGGGGCGTCCTGTACAATCCCGCTTTCCGGGACCTTGCCACACCCGGCCGGCAATTGCCGCTGGATGCCCTGGGTGCCGCGGCGGGCGGCGGGCTGGCGCCGCTGGAGATCAAACGGTTGCAGGCCGCGGCAGAGCGCGGGCAGGGCGGACAGGTGGATATCACCTTCCCGGGCGAGCGGCGTCGCCGCCTTTTTGTACAGCCGCTGGACGGATGCCCCGGCTACATGCTTTGGCAGGTGGTGGAGGCCCCGCCGGCGCAGCCGGCGCCGACCATGTCGGCAGGGGCGGAAGAGGTGGCGCCGCCTTCCCCCCTGCCGGCCGTGGATACCGATTGCCTGAATGCCGCGCTGGCGGCGATGGAGGCGCGCTTCCAGCGGTTTTTCGATTATGCGCCCATGGGTATCGCCCTGGTCGATGCCGAATACCGGCTGTTGGAATGCAACGACACGGTGCTGGCCCTGGCCGGCATGGTCATGGCCGATGCCCAGGGCCGGCCGGTCATCAATCTGTTCCGGCGTGATCAGCGATCTGTTGTGCAACAGCGTCTGGCCGCCATCATGCATGATGGCGGGGTAGCCCCCGCCCCGCACGAGGTGGCGCTGCGGGGCAGTCCCGGCCCCATCGTGCATCTTTATGCCCGGCGGCTGGACGGCGTGGCGGGGCCCGAACTGATCCTTTATCTGGTGGACATGACCAACCAGAAAAACCTGGAGGCACAGTTCGTCCAATCGCAGAAGATGCAGGCGATCGGCCAGCTGGCGGGTGGCGTCGCCCATGATTTCAACAATCTGCTGACCGCCATGATCGGCTTTTGCGATCTGCTGCTGCTGCGGCACAAGCCGGGGGACCATTCCTTCACCGATATCATGCAGATCAAGCAGAATGCCAATCGGGCCGCCAATCTCGTCCGCCAGCTTCTGGCCTTTTCACGTCAGCAGACATTGCAGCCGCGCATATTGTCTGTCACCGACGTGTTGGCCGAACTGTCGAACCTGCTGCGGCGCCTGATCGGCGAGAATATCGAACTGCGCATGATGCATGGGCGCGACCTGGGCCTGGTCAAGGTGGATCAGGGACAGTTGGAGCAGGTGATCATCAATCTCTGCGTCAATGCGCGTGATGCGATGGTCGAGACGGGGGGGAAACTGACCATCGTCACGTCCAACCTGCCGGTCGCCGCCCCGGTACAACGGGCCACGGAAACATTGCCCGCAGGCGATTATGTCGTGATCGAGGTTATCGATACCGGCATCGGAATCCCCCAGGAAAACCTGCAACGCATCTTCGAGCCCTTCTTTTCCACCAAGGAACTGGGCTCCGGCACAGGGCTGGGCCTTTCGACCGTCTATGGCATCGTGCGCCAGACCGGCGGCTTCATCTTTGTAGACAGCGCGCCCGGCGACGGGGCGAAATTCTCCATCTATCTGCCACGCCACCGGGAGGAGGGAGGAAGCCCCCCCGCGCCGGAACGGGGAGAGAAGGGGGCCGCCGACCTGACCGGCGTGGGCCGCATCCTGCTGGTGGAGGATGAGGACGCGGTGCGCATCTTCTCCGCCCGCGCCCTGCGCAACAAAGGGTACGAGGTGGTGGAAGCCAAGAGCGGGGAGGCAGCGTTGGAAATCCTGCGCGCACCGGACCGGCCGGCCGTGGACCTGATCATCACCGATGTCGTGATGCCGCAACTGGACGGGCCAGCCATGATCCGCGCCGTAAGGGAATTCATGCCCGATGTGAAGGTGATCTTCATCTCCGGCTATGCGGAGGAACGGTTCCGCAGCGCCGTCGGCGGTGGCGAGGCGGTGGAGTTCCTGCCGAAGCCGTTCAGTCTCAAGCAGTTGGCCGGCAAGGTGAAGGAAGTGATGGACGACGACACCTGATACCATGTGTGGACGGCCCTGCTTGAGCAGCGTGCGTCGGTGTTTCTTTGCGTATCCCCATCGGGTTCTGACCATTCACTGCATGATTGGTCTTCCCCGGCTTGCACCGATGATATATGACAAGGTTGTCAGATAACCGGGCGCCTTCTCCAATGACAAGCCCGGCACGAACAGGATCGGGAGGGTACAGATGGCGATGCCGCTGTCACGCTGCACGTTGTCACGTCGCACGGCGCTTGGTTTCATGGCCGGATCCTTGGGCTTGCCCTTCATGCCGGTGCGGGCCGCGCCGCCGCCGCCGCCCTGGCGCCGCCTGATCCCGGATCGACCGGCGGCCGATGGCGGCCTGCCCGGTTGGAAAACGCTGGGCGGGCACGCGCCCTTCACGCTGGAAGGCGGAGAGATCGTCGGCCGGTCGGTGGCCGCGTCGAAGAACAGTTTCCTGACGACACGGGAAACTTTCGGTGATTTCATCCTGGAATTCGATGTGAAGACCGATCCGCGTCTGAACACAGGTGTGATGATCCGGTCCGAAAGCCGGCCGGATTATCGCGACGGCGTGGTCCATGGCTATCAGGTTGAGATCGACCCCTCCGACCGTCGCTGGACCGGGGGCATCTATGATGAGGAACGGCGCCTGTGGCTGGCCAGCCCGGCCCATCGGCCGGAAACGCAGGCCACGTTCCGTCCCGGCGGCTGGAACCACCTGCGGGTGGAGGCGATCGGTCCGCGCATCCGCACCTGGCTGAACGGGAAGCCGGCGGCCAATCTGGTCGATGACTTGACCGCCCGCGGCTTTTTCGGCCTCCAGGTGCATGATGTGGGGCCGGACCCGGCCAATGAAGGGATGGAGGTGCGGTTCCGCGATATCCGCGTGATCACCGATGATCCTGCCCGTTTCGCCAGTCCGGTCGATGCGCGCGATGAACAGGATCACATCGCCAACCATCTGACGGCCGAACGCCATGCCTTGGGCTGGCGCCTGCTTTGGAATGGCACGGACAAAGCCGGCTGGGTGGGATGGTCGCCCGGTGGCTGGTGGATTGATGACGGAACGATCCGGCGGGATGCCACATCGGCACCCCTCATCGCTACACAAGGCTTGGCAGCCTTCGAACTGGAAATGGACGTCGCAGCCGAGGAAGAAGGAGCGGCAGGCGGCATCCTCTATCTGGATGGCGCCACCTACCGCCTGGCGCAGGGGCCGGCCGGGCAGGGGATGACGGCCAGCGGCAGCATGGATGGCCGGATTGCAGCCAGGAACCTGACAGACCCCAACCCGGACAAGCCGGCCATGAAGCCTGTGGGCCACTGGAACCGGGTGCGCATCTGTGTCACCGGTGACCGGATCGAACATTGGCTCAACGGTTCGCTGCTGGTTGCTGAGGACCGGGCGGCACTGAACCTGCCGGAAAGCGGTCCGATCGTCCTGCTGCCCGGCCAGGGTGCCATGCGCTTCCGTTCCATCCGGATCCTTCCGCTTGAGGGCGGGAGCCGATGATGAACCGGCGAGAGGCCCTGGCCGGTGCCATCCGTCTGGTTGGCGGTTCCTTGCTGCTGGCGGCGGTGCCGGCCGGCGCCTATGACGGCACGCAGGTGCCGGATGGTGCGGCCGGCCGATTTTTCACCGGCCCGGAGATGGCCCTGTTGGCCGAACTGGCGGATATCATGATCCCGCCCACCGGCACACCTGGTGCCAGGGCTGCCAATGTGCATGGGGTGATGGATGCATTGATGCTGGATTGGGCGTCGCCGGCGACACAGGCCCAGTTCCGGGCCGCGCTGGCCGGGATTGACCGGCAGGCAGGAGCGGACGGCTTTCTGTCGCGCCCGGCCGCCGGCCGCGCCACCCTGCTGGCTGGTATCGACCATGCCGCCTTTGCGGCAGATGCGCTGCCGGCGACACAGCCCTACCGCCGGCTGAAACAGCTTGTCTATTACGCCTATTTCACCTCGCAGGGGGCAGACCCCGATTATGTCGCCGTGCCCGGCGCCTATCACGGCGACCTGTCACAGGCCGACTATCGGCGGCTGGTGGAGGAGCATCGCTGATGGATTGGGATGCCATCGTCGTCGGGTCCGGCATTACGGGCGGCTGGGCGGCCAAGGAACTGTGCGAGAAGGGGCTGAAGACCCTGGTCATCGAACGGGGCCGGCAGGTGGAACATGCGGGGCCCGACTATACGGATTTCGAGGCCCCATGGGAGATCGAGTTCCGCAATCTGGTTCCGGAATCCTATGCCGGCCAGGGTTGGCAATATATGAAGGACAAGGGTGACTGGATCTACCGGATGCAGCATCTGCAGTTCTTTGCCGACACACAGACCTATCCCTTCTCCTATCCCGATGACCGGCCCTTCATGTGGACACGGGGCTATCAGCTTGGAGGCCGGTCACTGACCTGGTGGCGGCAATCCTATCGTTGGGGCGAGGCGGATTTCACGGCGAATGCCCGCGACGGACATGGGGTGGACTGGCCCATCCGTTATGGCGATCTGGCACCCTGGTATGATCACGTGGAACGGTTCGCGGGTATTGCCGGATCGGCGGATGGGTTGGATGCCGTCCCCGACGGGGTGTTCCAGCCGCCGTTCGAGATGAACTGTGCCGAAAGGCAGGTGGCGGCCGCGCTGAAGCGTGCCATGCCGGACGTACCCATGATCATGGGACGCACGGCGAACCTGACCGCCCCCACCGTTGAACAGCAGGCGCTGGGCCGCGGACCCTGCCAGGCCCGGTCGCATTGCAGCCGCGGCTGCTCCTACGGTGCCTATTTCTCCAGCCTTTCCGCCACGCTGCCAGCAGCGCGCAACACCGGCAACCTGACCGTGATGACCGACGCCATCTGCCACAGCCTGGAGGTCGATCCGGCCACGGGTCGTGTGGTGGGCGTGCGCGTGATCAATGCCGGCAGCCTGGAAGCAACCATCCATCGCGGCCGGCTGGTCTTTCTGTGCGCGTCCGCCATCGGGTCTGCCCATATCCTGCTGAATTCCCGCAGTGACGCCCACCCACGAGGGCTGGCCAACGGATCGGACGCGCTGGGCCGCCATCTGATGGACCATGTCGGCGGGGCGTGGGCCGCCGGGCGGGTGCCCGGGCTGCTGGACCGTTACCCCTATGGCCGCCGGCCCAACGATATCTATATCCCCAATTACCGCACGGACAGCCAGCGTCCCGGTGACGGGTTCATCCGCGGCTTCGGCTTCCAGGGATCGGCGAACCGCGGCCGGCCGCTGGATGCGGCGGGATTGCGGCCCGGCATCGGGAAGGCGGCCAAGCAGGCGGCGCTGGAATATGGTCCCTGGACCATCCGCATCGACATGTTCGGGGAAATGCTGCCCCATCCCGACAACCGCCTGACCCTGCATCCCACCAAGGTCGACCGCTGGGGCATCCCCCTGGCACATCTGGATTGCACCCTGCGCGCCAATGAAAAGGCCATGATCGCGCGCGGCCGGGAGGAGGCGGCAGCGATCCTGACCGCCGGTGGCTGCGAGGATGTGACGGCCGGTGCCCGGTTCGACATGCCCGTCGGGTCCAAGACCCACGAGATGGGAACGGCGCGCATGGGCCGCGATCCGGCCAGTTCCGTCCTGAACGCCTGGAATCAGGCGCATGAGGTGGCGAACCTGTTCGTCACCGATGGGGCATGCATGGCATCCAGCGGCACACAGAACCCGTCCCTGACCTACATGGCGCTGACGGCGCGCGCAGCCGGCCATGCGGTCGAACTGCTGCGCGAAGGCCGTCTGTAGCGCCTGGGCGTCCGGGGGAGATCAGAACTCCGCCATCCGCGGGGTGGGAAGGGGAATCCAGCCGTCCCGGCCCAGGGCCTCCAGCGGCTGGAAGCGGGCCTTGTAGGCCATCTTGCGGCTGCCTTCGATCCAGTAGCCCAGATAGAGATAGGGCAGCCGCTCCTGCCGGCACCGCTCGATCATGGCCAGGATCAGGTGTGTGCCCAGGCTGCGCTGGGGGAAATCCGGATCATAGAAGCTGTAGACGGCGGAATAGCCGTCATCCAGCCGGTCGACCAGCATGGCCCCGCGCAGGATCCCATCCGCGTCCCGCAATTCGGCCATGAAGGTGTTGACCCGCCCTTCATCGACCATCGACGCGAAATCGCCGGGGGTCATGCGGTTCATGTCGCTGTCGCTGTGCCGTGCATCCTGATAGGCGGCGAAAAGCTGGAACTGTTCCATATTGGACGGCGTGGCCACCAGATCCAGCGACAGATCCTCATTCGCGCGCAGCACGCGGCGGTGGGTGCGGTTGGGTGTGAACCGGCCCACCGGCACCCGCACCGGCACGCAGGCCGAGCAGCCGGGGCAGACGGGGCGGTAGACGATGTCGTGACTGCGCCGGAACCCGGCGCGTGACAGGGCGGAATTCACCTCCGCCGCCTGCGGGCCGACAAGACGTGTGAACAGCTTTCGTTCCACCCGGCCCAAAAGATAGGGGCAGGGCATGGGTCCGGACCGGAAGAACTGTTGCAGCGGTCGGTGCAGGGGCGGGATGACGCTCATGGGGCCTTTCAGCCGATCTGGTTTCAGGCAGACAGGCTACCGTTTTGGTCCACCATGAAAAAGGCCTGTGCGATATCGTTCGACAATTTGCCGAAATTTATCTGCAGCCCGTCCAGATATTCGTGCAGCCCTTGGGCGATGACGGCATCGATGGTCTGGTTGGTGAGGTCGCCGCGCAACTCATCCGACCGTTCCAGCGGCAGGGTGCCGCGGCGCAGCCGGTACTTGCTGTTCAGCCGGGTCAGCAGGCTGTCCACTTCCCGCACACAAACCTGGACGGAGCGCGGGAAATTGTCATTGAACAGCAGGAAGCCGGCCACGGCGGCGGGCGTCATGCCCCGCGGATAGACACGGCGGAAGGCGTGGTAACCGGCGGCGGAGCGCAACAGGCTGTTCCACTGGCTGATATCGATGGGGGTGCCCACGTCACGCGGGCTGGGCAGCAGCGTGTGATACTTGATGTCCAGCAGGCGTGTCGTCTGGTCGGCCCGTTCAAGATTGCGGCCCAGATTGTAGAAATGCCAGCCCTGATCCCGGAAGAATGTTCCTTCCGTGATGCCCGTATGGGTCTGGCAGGCCTCCTTGATGTAGTTGCACAGGCGCTGGATATTGTGCTGGGCCAGATCAGCCGGGCTCCAGGCCAGCAGACGGTTGTAGAAGACGTTGATCTGCGTCCACATCTCCGTGCTGATCAGGGGGCGCAACTGCCGCGCATTCTCCCGCGCTGCACAAACAGCTGCGACGATCGATGTCGGGTTCTGCTGATCCAGCACATAGAAGTTCAGGACATTCTTGACCGACGCCACGGGATAGAATTCGAAGAACCGCTTCTCGTCGGCGTTCAGGCGAAGGATGGGCAGCCAGTTGGTCGCGCCGAAGCTGTCGCGGGCAAAGGTTTCGTGTACGTCCAGGATACGGGCCAGATTCTCGGCCCGCTCCATATAGCGGGCCATCCAGAAGATGCATTCGGCATAGCGGGCGAGAAGGGCTGTCATGTCCGTTTCTCCCCTTACTGGCTCTGGGTCTGGGACTGTGATTGCGACTGGAAGGGATCGATGCTGGCATCGGGCGGCGGCGGTTCCTCCACCGGGCCTTCGGTCAGCACCCAGGTATCCTTCGATCCGCCGCCCTGGCTTGAATTCACGATCAGCGTCCCCTTCTTCAGCGCGACGCGCGTCAGCCCGCCCGGCAGCACCCAGGTGTTCCTTGCCGTGATGGCGAAGGGACGCAGGTCCACATGCCGCGGCCCGATCCCTTCCTCGGTCAGGGTGGGGCAGACCGACAGCGGGATCATGGGCTGGCTGATGTAATTGGCGGGGTCGTCCAGCAGCTTGGCGCGGCAATCATCCAGTTCGGCCTGGCTGGCACGGGGGCCGATGGTGATGCCATAGCCGCCAGCCTCGCCCACGGGCTTGACAACCAGCTTGTCCAGATTGTCCAGCGTGTATTTCAGGGCGTCCGGTTCACGGCAGATATGGGTTTCCACATTGGGGATGATGGCCTCCTCCCCCAGGTAATATTTGATCAGGCGCGGCACATAGGCATAGACCGCCTTGTCATCGGCCACACCCGTTCCGATGGCGTTGGCCAATGCCACATTCCCCTTGCGGTAGGCCTCGAAAATGCCGGGCACACCCAGAAGGCTGTCGGGATTGAACGCCAGGGGGTCCAGGAAATCATCACCGATACGGCGATAAATACTGTCGACGCGGCGCAGCCCGCCGGTGGTCTTCATATAGACCTTGTCGTCCAGCACGGTCAGGTCCCGGCCTTCCACCAGCGGCACGCCCATCTCGCGTGCCAGGAAGATATGCTCGAAATAGGCGGAATTATAGGCACCTGGCGACAGCAGCACGACCTGGGGCTCGGTATTGTCCCCCTCCGGCCGTTGCGGTGCGATCTCGCACATCGCCTCCAGCAGCTTGGCGCCATAATTATCGACGCTGCGGATGCCGATATCGCCCATCAGATCGGGGAAGGCGCGCTGCATCATATGGCGGTTTTCCACCACATAGGACACGCCGGACGGCACCCGTCCATTATCCTCCAGCACCCGGAAGGTGCCGTCATGATCACGCACCAGATCCACGCCCATGATCTGGATATAGGTCTTGAAGGGCAGGGTGATGCCCTGCATCTGCGGCCGGTAGTTGGCGTTCCCCAATACCAGTTCCGCCGGTATGATCTTGTCCTTCAGCACCTTCTGGTCGTGATAGATGTCGTGCAGGAACATGTTCAGCGCCGCGATGCGCTGCTGCACGCCCTTTTCCAGATGCGTCCATTCCGGGGCGGAGATGATGCGCGGAATCACGTCGAACGGCAGGATGCGGTCGACGGCCTTGGCATCACTATACACCAGGAAGGTGATGCCCAGATTGTAAAGCTCGCGTTCCGCATCGGAAGCGCGCCGCCGCAGGTCGTCATAGTCAAGTTGTCGAAGCCGGTCCTTCACCGCCTCGGTATGCAATGCCGGATGACTGGCCGTGCCGAACAGCTCGTCATAGAAACCGTTGGCATCATAGGACGACAACAGGTCGTCAACACCTTTTCCAGACCCGCTCAACAGAGCCCCCTGCGCCCTTCGTGCCATGCGATCCGTCGTCGAGGGCGGTGCCGACGGCGGTTTCGTTTCGCATCCGCACAAAAGAGACTAACAGATCGTAAAGGTTTGAACAGGGGGGCCGTGATGCAATTCTGTGGGTAATTCGGTTCCTTGGCGCTGCGGTCTGCCGGCTGTGGCGCGGTTGCCGCAAAAGGGACCCATCCGCCGGCGATGGGTGCGGTGCGAACGGCTGAACCGAACAGAAGCTAGCGCGTGGTGCTCAGCGTGGAGGGAGCGGGCAGGACGCCGGGTGGCGTGCGGGAAGGCGGGGTGGGCGCGGATGCCGGTGCATCACCGCCGGCAGGGCCGCCACCGCCGGCCGGCGGGGAGGCCAGCAGCGGGTTTTCCCGCAGCAGCACGATCGAAATGCGGCGGTTGCGCGGGGAGTTCGGATCATCCTTGAACAGGTGATCGCGGTCCGCCTTGCCCACCACGGTTTCAAACCGGTTGTCGGCAATTCCCGTGGCTTCCAGCGCGCGGCGCGTGGCATTGGCGCGGTCGGTCGACAATTCCCAATTGGTATAGGAAGCGCCGGCACTGAAGGGAATGCTGTCGGTATGGCCGCTGATCGACAGCTTGTTGGGCAGCTTGGCCACGGCCTGCGCCACCTGCGACATCAGTTGGGCCGTCTGCGGCAGCATGCGCGCGCTGCCCGACGGGAACATGGAATAGCCTTCCTGGTCGACAAGCTGGATGCGCAGGCCTTCCGGCGTCTTGTCGATGATCAGGTTCTGTGCCAGGTCGCGCAGTTCGGGGATCTGCTGGATGGCCTGGCGCAGCTCCGCCTCCGCCTGGGCGAACTGCTGTTCCTCATGACGGGCCAGCGCATTGCGCAGTTCGGCCTCGTCAACCTTGCCGTCGCCGTTGCGGTCGGCCTCCTGCGTGCCGCCATTGCGTTCCAGAACGGCCAGGCCATTGACCACGTCGCCGCGTGTCCATCCGCCTTCGCGCTCGCCCGCACCCTTGCCCGTCACGTCCTGTTCGGTCGGCCGGCCGCTGGAACTGTCCTGGCTGTCGTCTGTCTGTTCCTGGGAATTGGCGGCGGCCGGCATGGTGGGGGTGGGAACCGTGATGCCGGGCGGGCTGCTGGCATTGACCATGGCGCCATCGACGCGGATGGTCTGCCCGCCCAGGATGCCGCCGGACCCGCTGGTCTGCTTGGATGCGCTGGCCGGGCTGAAATAATCGGCGATACCCATCTTCTGCTCGGCCGTCGTGACGTTCAGCAGCCAGAGCAGCAGGAAGAAGGCCATCATCGCGGTCACGAAGTCGGCATAGGCCACCTTCCAGGCGCCGCCATGGTGCCCTTCACCGCCCTTGTTGATCTTCTTGATGATGATGGGGGCTTTTTCTTCGCCGCCTGCCACGATGCCAGTCCGATCCGCCGTCAGAAGCCCGCACTGTAGCAAGTGCGGTGCCCCCCCGCAAACCGGCAATCGCCACGCCTTTGGTCGCAGACCCGTGACCTCCGGCCTTGCGTGGCGGAACGGGGTCGGGTAACCGTCCATGACGCCAGCCGAAAGGAGCCGACCAGAGCATGACCTTCGATCAGCGCGCCTTCCGCGACACATTGGGCTGCTTTGCCACCGGCGTCTGCGTGGCGGCTGCGACGGGGCCGGGCGGGCATGATGTCGGCCTGACAATCAATTCCTTCACGTCCGTGTCGCTGGACCCGCCGCTGGTCCTGTTCTGCCTGGACAACAGGTCTGAAAGCCTTGCCGCCTTTCTGTTGTCCGGTGGCTTCTCCCTGGCCATTCTGGGCGCCGAACAGCAGGCAGTGTCGCGGAATTTTGCCTCCGGCCCGTCGGAAGGCCGCTGGAACGGGATGCCGGCCGAACGCTGGGAAAGCGGGGCGCCCATCGTGCCCGGCGCCCTGGCGGTCATGGATTGCGCCCGCCATGCCGTCCATGAAGGCGGCGACCATATGATCATCGTGGGGCGCGTCCTGCGCTTTGCCAGCCGCGCCGGCACACCGCTCCTCTATTATCGTGGCACCTATGCCGCGTTGGAAGCGGAATGATGCGGTGCCCGGCGGCTGGCCCGGCTGTTTCCGGGTTCCGGTCCCCCGGTTCCGCATGCTAAGCAGGTCGCCCGCATGCCAGCCGGAGACCGCCCGAGAATGACCAGCTTTGTCGATAAATCCTGCCAGGGACTGTCGGCGACCGGGTTCCACCGCATCGCCTATCGTGAATGGGGAACCGGCGCGCGTACCATCGTCTGCGTGCATGGCCTGACGCGCAACGGGCGGGATTTCGACATATTGGCAGCCGATCTGGCTGACAGGCTGGGGGCACGGGTGGTCTGTCCCGACATTGTCGGACGCGGCGGCAGCGGCCGGCTGGCCAACCCCGACAATTACGGCTACCCGCAATATCTGGCCGACATGGCCGTGCTGCTGGCCCGGCTGGATACGGAGCAGGTTGACTGGGTCGGCACCTCCATGGGGGGGCTGATCGGCATGATGCTGGCGGCACAGCCGAACAGCCCGATCGGTCGCCTGGTCATCAATGATGTCGGCCCCTTCATTCCGCGCCAGGCGTTGGAACGGATCGGCGATTATGTCGGCCAGGACCCGTTCTTCGCCGACATGGACGGGGTGGAGGCCTATTTCCGCAGCCATTATGCCGGGTTCGGCGCGCTGACGGACGCCCAATGGCGCCGCATGGCCGAAACCAGCAGCGATGCGCAGCCCGGCGGCGGCTTCCGGCTGGCCTATGATCCCGATATCGCCCGCATATTCAAGAACAGTGCCGTCACCGATGTCGACCTGTGGCCGGTCTGGGCCGCCATCCGTCAGCCGGTGCTGGTCGTGCGGGGCGCACAGTCCGATCTGCTGCTGGCCGACACGGCGGAGCGCATGACGAAGGAAGGGCCGCGCGCCTCCCTCTATCTGGTGCCGGACGCCGGGCATGCCCCGGCCTTGCTGGCGGATGACCAGGTGACGGCCGTGCGGAATTTCCTGGCTCATGACTGACTGCGGAAACCTGCCGCAAGTTATTGATTTTCCATACTTCAGACCGCGTTTCCCGTGGTATGGCGCGCACCTTCAAACCATGCGGAACACGCTGGTCGATCCAAAGGTGCTGCTGCCGCCTGCCCGCGAAATGCGCTTCACGATGCGGGATGGCAGCGGGGATATCCTGCTGGGCGCACTCGACATGCCGGATAAAGCGTCGGCATCCGAACAACCTCTGGCGGTCCTGCTGCATGGGCTGACGGGCAGTCAGGACAGCTATTACATGCGGGCTACGGCGCGGATTTTGCTGGACCGTGGCCATGGCGTGCTGCGCCTGAACCTGCGTGGCGCGGGGCCATCCGCAGCCACCTGCCGGCAGCGCTATCACGCCGGCCGGTCGGCGGACCTGCGGGCGGTGCTGGCTGACTTGCCATCGGCACTGACGGCACGGGGCGTCATCGTGGTCGGCTGGTCGCTGGGCGGCAATTGCGTGCTGAAGTTCCTGGGTGAGGGGGATTTCCCCACAACCGTTCGGGCCGGGGCTGCCATATCCGCGCCGATCGATCTGGCGGCCGGCAGCCGGCTGTTCTGCGCGCGCGGTAACCGGCTGTACCATAGCCGCCTGCTGGGCCAGATGAAGCGGGACATGCGTGACAATCGTGCCCGGCTGGGTGCGCGCTGGGCCGATGCGGCGATGGCCGCCCGCGACCTGTGGGATTTCGACGACAAGGTCGTGGCCCCGTGGAACGGCTGGTCCGGGGCGGCGGAATATTATGCCGTCAATTCCGGCCTGGCCTTCCTGCCGCGCATCCGGGTGCCCACGCTTCTGGTACATGCGCTGGACGACCCCTGGATACCGCCCGACGCCTATACCGGTTTTCCATGGGATCGCCATCCCTGTCTGGTCCCGGCCATCAGCCGGTCGGGTGGACATGTCGGCTTTCATGGACGCAACGGCGTGTGGTCCGACCGCTGCCTGGAACGGTTCCTGGACGCGCTGTAACATAAGGGTCATACCCTGGCGCTACGCTTGGCCCCTCTTGAAATGCGGGAGGACCGGCGATGCGGGTATTGGGCTGGCTGTGCTTGTTGTCGCTTCTTGTGCCCGCCGCGCTGGGCCAGCAAGGGGGCGATGACCGGCGAACCGACCCCCGGCTGCATGCCTGGCTGCTGGAAACACCCGTCACCCTGCTGGACTGGGGCATGCTGCGGCTGGATCGGGAGGTGCGGCAGGCCACCATGGCCCTGGATCTCACCGACGGGCGCGACGGACTGGTGAAAACCGGTACATCGTTCCGTCATTTCGACCGGCGGGTCGTTGCCTATGTCTCCCTGCCCATGCCGGCCCGCAGCCGCACCCTGGCGCAGTGCCAGGAACTTTACGGCATGCTTCGCAGCCATCTGCTGACCGGGGCCCCCACGGGGCTTTCCGGTGCGTCCTGGTATCTTCAACGCATCTTCGGCTCCGATGCGCGCGGCACGGGCGGCGACCGGCCGGAACCGTTCGGGGAGATGCTGGCCGACATGGTCCTGCTGGAGGTGACCCTGCGTGTGCCGGAAGCCGATGCGTTCGGCAATGGTCCGTCCAACATCGCCTGCATCGGCCGGCTGGATCAGGATAGGGCGGTTGAGGTCAAGCCCTGGCGGCCGCCGGCCTGAAAGGGGACGGGGAGCGACGGACCCGTCAATTCCCGCGCAGCAGGCGGGCTGCGTCCACCGCGCCATAGGTCAGCACCGCATCCGCGCCGGCACGCTTGAAGCCCAGCAGGGTTTCCAGCAGGGCCGCATCGTAATTCAGCCAGCCATGGCCGCCAGCCGCACGCAGCATCGCGTATTCGCCGCTGACATGATAGGCGAAGGTCGGAACGCCGAAGCCGTCCTTGACCCGGCGCACGATGTCCAGATAGGGAAGGCCGGGCTTGACCATTACCATGTCGGCCCCTTCGGCAATGTCCAGGGCGACCTCGCGCAAGGCCTCCTCGGCGTTGGCGGGGTCCATCTGATAGGTCTTTTTGTCCCCCTTCAGCAGGCCGCCGGTCTGCACGGCATCGCGAAACGGCCCATAGAAGGCGGAGGCGTATTTGGCGGCATAGGCGCAGATGCGCGTCAATGTGTGCCCGCGCCCTTCCAGCGCATCGCGTATGGCCCCGATGCGCCCGTCCATCATGTCCGACGGGGCCACGATGTCACAACCGGCGTCGGCCTGGACCAGGGACTGGCGGACAAGCGCATCCACCGTCTCCTCGTTCAGGACATAACCGTCGCGCACGATGCCGTCATGGCCGTGGCTGGTATAGGGGTCCAGCGCCACATCGCCCAGGATGCCGATATCCGGCACTGCCTGCTTGATGGCGCGGATGGCACGGCACATCAGGTTGTCGGGATCGCCGGACAGGCTGCCGGCCGGGTCCTTGCGCTCCACCGGTATGACGGGGAACAGCGCGACGCAGGGAATGCCCAGGTCACGGGCCTGCGCCACGGCCGGCACCAGCAGGTCCAGGGAAAGCCGTTCAACACCGGGCATGCTGGCAATGGGCTGGCGCTGGTTCTCGCCCTCCACCACGAAGACGGGCCAGATCAGGTCGGACGTGGTCAGGTGGTTTTCCGCCACCAGCCGGCGTGTCCAGCCATCCACACGGTTGCGGCGGGGACGGCTTCGGGGAAAGGCGGTGTGCGGTTGGCTGTGGGACATGGGGCCGGCCCTGGTGGGAAAGACGATGAAGGCTGGCCGGGATGCTACGCCCCAACCACCCGGCCCGGCAACAGCATCGGCTGCGACCTACGGCCCCAGGAATGCGCGCACAGGGGAAGGGCGCGCGGGACCGGTCGTCACCCCAGGTTGAACCGGGTGATCGTTGCGGCGATGTCGTCGCTGAAGGTGGCGCCCAAGCGGATGATGGCCGCTTCCTCCGGCACGCCGCGCAACTGGTCGGCGCCCATGCTGGTCATCAGGGCCGCCGGCACGTGGGCGGTGACCGACATGGCCCGCAGGCCGCGGATCAGGTCGATCCCGCCCAGCCCATCCATGACGGCCGACGCGATGATCATGTCCGGCGGCATGCGCACGGCGATGGAAATGGCTTCGATCGGGTCGGGGATGATATTGACGCGGTAGCCGCAAGCCGCCAGCTCTGTGGCCGCGCGGCGGGCGACGAGCTTGTTCGGCGTGACCAGCATGATTTCGACATCCTGGATTTCCACGTCGGTAATGTCGAATTCGTACCGCGTGGGCAGGCGGCGGATAATCAGGTTCGTGGAGGCGATATCCGGCTGTTCATCAAGCTCCGCCATTTCCGCCATGCGGTCGGCGAATGTCTGCAGGTCGGCAATCTGCTTCTCGTCGAGATCCTTCAGATCATTGACATAGGTCTCCAGCCGCTGGGCAATCAGGGAGACGATGGGATAGCCGAAGGTGGTGCCGGACCCTTTCAGGGAATGGATTTCCCGCCGCACCTCGCGCAGCGTGTCGGCAGCATGCGCCTGGCCTTTCTTCAACAGGTCGAGCGCATTGTAGATGGTGGACAGCCGGTCGCTCATGTAATCGCTGAATTCGGATTTGAGCTGAGCCATCAGCTCATCCATATCGACCTCTGCCATCCCTGCGTTCCTCGTCATTATCGGCTGAACGTTTCCATTTCATCCCCCTGTACCGCGCCGGAAGGTTGTCATCAAGGGGGCTGCAATGACCAATGGGTTACAACATCTCCACAACGGACGGGCAGGTCGCCGCCCCCCCCCCCCCCGCGTGATGCGGCCCGAACGCAGAAAGGGCCCGGAACGCCGTTTGCGTTTCCGGGCCCTGTCCATATTGTCCGCGTGGCGACCGGTCAGCCGCCGCGACGGATATTCACCATCAGGCTGCGTCAGGCTGCGCGCTTCAGTTCCAGGTTCTGCCAGACCGACAGCAGGGCTTCGACCAGCTGGTCCATCTTGCGATCGTCATGAAACGGTGTCGGCGTCAGGCGCAGCCGTTCGGTGCCACGCGGCACCGTGGGGTAATTGATCGGCTGAACATAGATGTTGTGGTATTTTAGCAGGTCGTCACTGGCCTGCTTGCACAGATGGGCGTCACCGACCAGCAGCGGCACGATGTGGCTGACCGACGGCATGACGGGCAGGCCAGCCTGGGCCAGACGGCGCTTCAGCGTGGCGGCACGCTCCTGGTGGCGGATGCGGATTTCGTTATGTTCCTTCAGGAACATGACGGAAGCCAGCGCCCCGGCCGCCAGCACGGGTGCAAGCGAGGTGGTGAAGATGAAGGACGGCGCGAAGCTGCGCACGCAATCGACCAGCGCCGTCGATCCCGTGATATAGCCGCCCATGACGCCGAACGCCTTGCCCAGCGTCCCTTCGATCACCGTCAGACGGTCCATGACACCGTCGCGTTCGGCGACACCGGCACCACGGGTGCCGTACATGCCAACGGCGTGCACTTCGTCCAGATAGGTCATGGCGCCATGCTTCTCGGCCACGTCGCAGATTTCCGCGATGGGGGCGATGTCGCCATCCATGGAATAGACGCTTTCGAAGGCGACCAGCTTGGGCTGGTTCTTCGGATAGCGCGACAGCAGGGCGTCGAGATGCTCCACATCATTATGGCGGAAGATATGCTTCTCCGCGCCGGAATGACGGATGCCCTCGATCATCGAATTGTGGTTCAGCGCGTCGGAGAAAACGACGCAATTGGGCAGCAGCCGTGGCAGCGTCGAAAGCGTGGCCTGGTTGCTGATATAGCCCGAGGTGAACAGCAGGGCCGCTTCCTTGCCGTGCAGGTCGGCCAGCTCGCGTTCCAGCAGCACATGGTAGTGGTTGGTGCCGGAGATGTTGCGCGTGCCACCGGCCCCGGCCCCGCATTTATGCAGGCTGTCAATCATCGAGCCGATGACGACCGGATGCTGGCCCATGCCCAGATAATCGTTGGAGCACCAGACCGTGACATCCTTGGGCACCCCATCCTCACCATGGAAGGTGGCGGTGGGAAACTCCCCGACACGACGCTCCAGATCCGCGAAGACGCGGTAACGGCCCTCACGCTTCAGACCGTCGATCTGGCTCTTGAAGAAGCTCTCGTAATCCATGGGCCACTGTCCCGTTGACGCCACCAATAAGTGTCACGCCGGCCATGCCGTTTGTCCACCCTTGTTTATTACTCCAAAGGTTGGCTTCACAAAACCCCACGCGACGGCTTGTCGCGCAGGGTCCCGACATTGCCGACGGGCCATCGGGGGCAAACATGACGGGTAACGATTAACATCGCCTTGATTTCGGTCAATTCATCATTTCGCCGCAAGGGGTTTGCGGGCGTATTCCTGATTTCCCTGCCCATCTGGCGGACACGCGGCGGCAACACCGCCTTCGGCATGCGGCATCAATCCAGCCTGACACCTTCGCGGACCAGCCAGTCCGCCGTGTCGGCCAGCGACTTTTCAAACCGGAACAGCAGCGTATCGATTTCCGTCTCCGTTATGATCAGGGGCGGGGAGAAGCCGATCGTGTCGCCGATGGGTCGCAGGATGGCGCCATGCTGGTGGCTGAAGGAAACCAGTCTGGTGCCTACGCCCAGCGCCGCGTCGAATGGCCGCTTCGTTGCCCGGTCGGCCACCAGTTCCACCCCGGCGATCAGGCCGGTGCCCCGCACCTCCCCGACCAGCGGATGGTCACGGAAGGCGCGCAACCCCTCCTGCAGGCGCGGCGCCAGGGCACGCACCCTGCCCACGATGTCGCGCTCCTCATATATCTTCAGGGTTTCCAGCGCCACGGCGCAGCTTACCGGATGGCCCGAATAGGTGTAGCCGTGGCCGAAGGTGCCGATCCTGGCGCTTTCATCCACACAGGCCTGGTAGATGGCGTCGGAGACCAGCACCGCTGACAAGGGCAGATAGGCCGAGGTCAGGGCCTTGGCGGATGTCAGGATATCGGGCTTCATGCCGAAGGTCTGGCTGCCCCACATGTTGCCGGTGCGGCCATAGCCGCAGATCACCTCATCCGCCACCAGCAGCACGTCATATTTGCGCAGGATGGCCTGCACCTTCTCGAAATAGGTGGCGGGCGGCAGGATCACGCCGCCGGCCCCCATCACCGGTTCCGCGAAGAAGGCGGCCACCGTCTCCGGCCCCTCGCGCAGGATCAGGGCTTCCAGGTTGGCGGCCAGCCGGGTGGCGAACGCCTCCTCGCTCTCTCCCGGCTCGGCATGGCGGTAATGGTGGGGGCAGTCGGTGTGCAGGATGCCGGCGAGGGGCAGATCGAAATCACGGTGGCAGTTCGGCAGGCCCGTCAGGCTGGCCGCCGCCACGGTGACGCCATGATAAGCCTTGGCCCTGGCGATGATCTTCTTCTTCCGCGGACGGCCCAGCGCATTGTTGTAGTACCAGATCAGCTTGACGGCCGTGTCGTTGGCTTCCGACCCCGAACAGGCGAAGAACACCTTGCTCATCGGTACGGGCGCCAGCGCGATCAGGCGCTCGGCCAGATCGATGGCTGGCTCATGCGACTTATGGGCGAAGGCGTGGTAGAAGGGCAGACGGCGCATCTGCCCGATGGCGGCATCCACCAGCCGCGGCTCATCAAAGCCCAGGGACGTACACCACAGGCCGGCAACCCCTTCTATATAATCCTTGCCCGTCTCGTCGGTGACGGTCACACCCTTGCCGCTGGTAATGACCAGCGGTCCGACCGTCTCGTGGGCCTTCAGGTTGGTATAGGGGTGCAGATGGAAGGCGATGTCGCGGCTGGCGGCGGAATTTCCCTGATGCGTCATGATCATGCGTCCTGTTGCAGGTCGGACGCATGGTGGGCCCGCCCCCGCCGGAAGGCAAGGGGCGGCACCGGTATCGTCACAGCAGCTTTTCGATGTCGGCCGTCAATTGCTCTGGCTTGGTCGTGGGCGCGTAGCGACCTGTCACATTGCCGGACCGGTCGATCAGGAACTTCGTGAAGTTCCACTTGATGCCGCCGGTTCCCAAAAGACCGCGCTTCTGCGTCTTCAGCCACTTGTAGAGCGGATGCGCATCGTCGCCGTTCACATCGATCTTGGCGAACATGGGAAAGCTGACATCATAGGTCAGCGAGCAGAAATTGGCGATTTCCGCCGCATCCCCCGGCTCCTGCTGGCCGAACTGGTTGCAGGGAAAGCCCAGCACTGCCAGCCCCCGCTCGCCATAATCGCGGTACAGCGCCTCCAGCCCCTGGTACTGATAGGTGAAGCCGCATTTGCTGGCAGTATTGACGATCAGCATCACCTTGCCCCGCCATTCGCCCAGCGATACGTCCTTGCCATCCAGCGTCCTGGCTGTGAAATCGTAAATGCTGGTCATCGATATTGCCTCCCGGTTGCAGGGAACGATGATGCGACGGGACCGGCGATTGGGCAATGGCCGAACATCCTCGCAGGAAAACTTCCGGTGCCCCGCTTTCCGGCGCATCACAGGACATCATAAAGTCAGGAACGGATACCGAATCAGAGGCGGATATGATTTGCATGCAGGAAATATGCAGGGATTTCGACCGGTTCGTCGGCATCGACTGGTCGGGGCGGGAGAAAAATTACAAAGGCGTGACCGTCGCGCATTGCGGGCAGGATAGTATCGTCCATCCGGCCGTTGCGGTTGCAGGACATTGGCGCCGGGAAGCGGTGGCGTACTGGATCGCCGAACGGGTCGCACGCGGTGAGAGGTTGCTTGTCGGCTTCGATTTCGGATTCTCCCTGCCGTGGCTGGAGGGTGTCGGTTATCTCGACGGCCGGACCGATCAGGACCACATGTTCGATCTGTGGAACCTGGTGCATGTGGCTGCCAACGGTGCCGCCGATGATTTCGGTGGCGCCGCGGTTTCCCACCCCCTGTTCCAGCCGAGCTATTGGATAAGGGGAACGCGACCGGCCCATTGGGGGGACGGGACGGGCAAGCGGCGACAGACGGAGATCGCGGCCGCGGCGGGCGGGCTTGGCCGGCCGGAATCATTGTTCAAGCTCATCGGGTCGAAGCAGGTCGGCAAGGCGTCGCTGGCCGGCATGTTGACATTGCGGCGGTTGCGCAACCTGCTGGGTGACAGGCTGGCGGTATGGCCGGCGCAAACGCCGGGGCCGGATCAGAGCGTTATTGTCGAGGTGTTTCCGACCCTGTTCCGCAAGCAGGTGAACGGGAATGTGAACAAGATCAGGGAAAAGGCCGAGCTTGAGCGATGTCTGGCTCCTTTCGGTTGCCGGTTGGCGTGGAACGATCTGCTCGACTACAATGATGATCTCGGCGATGCCATCATCACCGCGGCCGGGCTGTCGCGCCTGGCGGCGAAGCCGGGCGTCTGGAACCCGTCCGGCATGACGGCAGAAACCGCCCGCCGCGAGGGTTGGATATTCGGGGTCGGCGCATGAAGATGGTGTTGTATGTCGCAATCGGGGGTGCGTTCGGTTCCGTGGCGCGCTATCTCACAGCGGTGGGGTTCGGACGGCTGTTCGGCACGGGCTTTCCCTGGGCGACCGTGACGGTGAACATCGTCGGGTCGCTGGTGATGGGACTGCTGGTGGGGCTGATGGCTCATGTCTGGTCACCACCGGCAGAGGTACGGGCCTTCCTGACGGTTGGCGTTCTGGGCGGGTTCACGACCTTTTCCACCTTCTCCCTGGATGCGGCGGCCCTGCTGCAAAGGGGGGATGTCGGTTTGGCGGCGGCCTATGTGCTGTCGTCCGTGATTGTCGGCATCGGCGGCCTGTTCGCCGGGCTTTATCTGGTACGGATGGTGACGGCATGAGTGATGCCGGTGACGCGCGCGGCCCCGCTAAGGCCGTCGAGACGAGGATGGTTGCCGAGGACGAGGCGGACATGCGCCTTGACCGCTGGTTCAAGCGGCATTTCCCGGCCGTGGGCCATGGCGCCCTGCAGAAGCTGCTGCGTACGGGTCAGGTGAGGGTGGACGGCAAGCGTGCCGATGCCAACACAAGGCTGGCACCGGCCCAGACCGTGCGTATTCCGCCGCTGCCCGACGCCACCCCGGCACCGGTACCGGCGGACGCGCAGGGGGCCGCGAAAACGCCCAGACCCGTCTTCAGCGACAAGGATGTCGCGGCCCTTCGCGCCTGCGTGCTTTACCGCGATGCCGACGTCATCGTGCTGGACAAGCCGGCCGGCCTGGCGGTTCAGGGCGGCACGGGCCAGGCCAAGCACCTGGACGCCATGCTGGACCTGCTGAAATTCGACGCCGAGGGCCGGCCCAAGCTGGTCCACCGGCTGGATAAGGATACCAGCGGCTGTCTGGTCCTGGCCCGCAACGGCTTTGCTGCCACGCGCCTGACCGAAAGCTTCCGGGGCCGCGATGCGCGCAAGATCTACTGGGCGATCACGGTGGGCGTGCCGGAACCGCACCAGGGCCGCATCGACCTGTCGCTGTCCAAGGAGATGGCGGCGGGGGGCGAGCGCATGATGGTCGATGAACGCAATGGCCAGCGTGCCCAGTCCTATTATACCGTGCTGGAACATGCCCACCGCAAGGCGGCCTTCGTCGCGCTGTGGCCCCGCACGGGGCGCACGCACCAGTTGCGTGTCCATATGAATGCCATCGGCACCCCCATCCTGGGCGATGGCAAATATGCCGGACAGGCCGCCTTCCTGGACGGGGCGGACATGAAGCGCCAACTGCACCTGCATGCGCGGCGCATCATCATTCCGCATCCGCGCGGCGGGATGATCGACGTGACAGCCCCGCTGCCCGACCATATGCGCCCCGCCTGGGACTATTTCGGGTTCAGCCAGAACCTGAAGGAAGACCCGTTTACGGCGCTGGATTGAGGTCGATGTGCTGAAACTCGCCCTGTTCGATTGCGATGGCACGCTGGTTGACAGCCAGCATGCCATCATCGCCGCCATGGAGGCGGGGTTCGCCGCTCACGGCGTTATATCGCCGCCGCCCATGGCGGTGCGCCGCGTCGTCGGCCTGCCGCTGGTCGCTGCGGTTGCCCAACTGGCGCCCCTGCTGGATGCAAGCGCGCATGAGGCCATCGCCGAGGCCTACAAGGCGGCCTTTTACCACAACCGGCTGGCCGGCACCCATCCGGAACCGCTGTTCGATGGTGTGCTGGAAGCACTGGACAGGCTGGAGGCGGCGGGGTTCGCGCTGGGCATCGCCACGGGCAAGAGCCGGCGCGGGCTGGATGCCACCCTGGCCCATCACGGGCTTGCCCCGCGCTTCGTGACCTTGCAGACGAGCGACCGCGTGGCAGGCAAGCCCAGCCCCGACATGGTCCATGCCGCCCTGGCTGAAAGCGGGGCGGACGCAAGCGGCACGGTCGTGATCGGCGATACGAGTTTCGACATCCTGATGGCGCGCAATGCGCGTGTGCGGTCCGTCGGCGTGGCCTGGGGCTACCATGACGGGGCCGAACTGCTGGCGGCGGGGGCCGACCGGCTGGTGCATGATTATGCCGCCCTGCCCGACGCGGTGGCCGGCCTGTTGGACAAGGGTTGAAAAGGATGAAGCGCTTCTACAAGCAGGTCGATGTGGTTGCGGTCGAGGATGGATTCGGCATCGCCCTGGATGGCAAGCCCGTGCGCACGCCTGCCAAACTGCCGCTGACCGTGCCAACTCAGGCCCTGGCGGATGCCATCGCCGCCGAATGGACGGCGCAGGGGGAGGAGGTCAAACCCGCCACCATGCCCCTGACGCAATTGGCCAGCACCAGCATCGACGGCGTGCGCGGGCGGCTGGCCGACGTGGCCGCGGCATCCGCCGCCTATGGCGAAAGCGAACTGGTCTGCTACCGCGCGGAAGAGCCGGAAGAACTGGTGGAACGGCAGGCGAGGCTGTGGAACCCGCTGCTGGACTGGGCAGCCCGGCGCCATGACGCACACCTGTTGATCACAAGCGGCATCATCCACAGGCCCCAGCCCGAGGGGGCGCTGAAGGCCCTGGGGGCCGCCGTCGGCGAACTGGATGAATGGCGATTGACGGCGTTGCAGAACTGCATCGGCATCACGGGTTCCCTGTTGGTGTCGCTGGCCCTGGTCGACGGACATCTCACGCCCGAACAGGCCTTCGATCTGGCGCAACTGGACGAGAACTACCAGATCGAGAAATGGGGCGAGGATTGGGAGGCGGCCGACCGGCGCGCCGTGCAACGCAACGATTTGTCTTCAACCGTTCGGTTCCTGACATTGCTGCAATGAAGCAATAATTTTTGCACTGCGCAAAAGTTCAGGCAGCATTTTCCAATAAGGACAAACCTGTTACACACAGCCCGTTAGGTCGATGCGGCAACAGGTGACAGAAAATGCATGGTCAGGCTTTTGCGGCGGGGCGCGCGGTTTTGGGGCGGCTTGGAGGAGTATTTGGTTCCGCTGCCGAAGTTTTGCACCGCCGTCTCGGCAATGGCGCCCATCCCGACGGCGCGACCGTCGCGGCACTGCGCTCCCTGATTGCAGGTGAGTTGGAGAAGGCGGATGTTGCCCGTCTGGCCGGTGCCTATCGCGCGGCGGGCATGAGCCCCGCGGCGGCCAGTGCCGCTTTCATGGATGCGCAGGCGACAATGGTGGCCGCCATCATGCGGGCCAATCGCTGGCGCATCGGTGTCGCGGAACAGGAGGTGCGCGCGCTGGGCGGCATGCTTTCGGCCGCCCTTGACCGCCTGCTGGCGCCGCCCGCGCCGGTGGCGGCGGAGGCCGGCAAACCTGCGGCCGTTCCCACCGATCTGAAAGGCTTCGCGACCGGGCTGATGGACCGTACCGTCGATGTGGCCACCGCCATCAACGACGCCTCCATCGCCAATGCGGAAATGGTGGGGCAGTTGCGCGCCGTCGATGCCCAGGCGCAGGCCATCGCGGCGGCGACGGAGGAAACGGTTGCCGGCGTGAACGAGATTTCGGCCCGCAGTCAGGATGTGGCCCGTCTGGCATCGGAAGCACATGACGTGGCGGAAGGCGGGCGGCAGGCCGTGGCCAGCGCCGTCCGCGGCATGGATGCCATCGCTCAGGCCGTGGCCGACAGCGCGTCGCGCGTTTCCGAACTGTCCGAGGCGTCCGACCGCATCCAGGACATATTGGGCAGTATCGAGGCTATTGCCGCCCAGACCAACCTGCTGGCCCTGAACGCCACGATCGAGGCGGCAAGGGCGGGGGAGGCCGGCAAGGGCTTTGCCGTCGTGGCGTCGGAGGTCAAGTCCCTGGCCAACCAGACGGCCAAGGCGACGGAGGATATCCGCGCCCGCCTGTCCCATCTGCGCAATGAGATGGGCGCCATCGTCGGGTCCATGCAGGAGGGTACCCGTGCTGTGGCTGCGGGTCAGGACCAGATGCGGGACGTCTCCTCCCGAATCGACGACGTGACCCAGCGGGTGGACACCACCACGGAACGCATGGCGGAAATCGCGGCCATCCTGCAGCAGCAAACGGCGGCTGCCCAGGAAGTGGCGCATGGCGTGACCGACATCGCGGGCCGTGCCGCTTCCAACAGCCAGGCCATCATGCGCAATGTGGAAGCGACAAAGGGGGTGGAGGCCCTTCTGGGCCGGCAATTGTCCGACCTGATGAAGCAGGACATCCCCAACAAGATCGTGAAGATCGCCAAGGTCGACCACATCATGTGGAAGAAACGCCTGGCGGACATGGTGGTCGGGCTGCAGACGCTGCGGGCCGACGAACTGGCCCGCCATGATGCGTGCCGGTTGGGCAAATGGTATTACGGTGCGGCGTCGATGCCGCTGCGCTCCCACCCCGCCTATGCAGCGCTGGAAGCCCCGCACCGGTCGGTGCATGAACATGGCATCCGCGCCGTCGAACTGTTCAATGCCGGTGATCTGGACGGCGCGATGGCGGAAATTGCCGAGGTGGAGGCCGCGTCCGAACAGGTCGTGGCTCAACTGGACCGGTTGCAGAATGAGGCGGGTGACGCCGCCATTGCCATCGCCGCGGGCTTCTGAGGGGGGGGAAAGGGTTCGGGAGGGCGCACGCGCCCCGCCCCCTATCGGGGGATGACGACGGCGTGCAGGCGGGTCTTGGTGGCCAGCACATGGGCGTGCATCAGCCGCTGCGCCTCTGTGCTGTCCTCCCGCCGGATGGCGGCCAGCACCTCCTCGTGGTCCTGCTGAGAGCCCAGAATATGGGCCGGCGGGGTCGACGGGATTTGCCGGTGCCGCGGCGGGACACAGGCCGCCACGCTGGGGCACAGGCGTGCAGCATCGCCCAGCACGGGATAGATCAGGGTCATGCGCATGGCTGCGCGCAACACCTCGTTCCGGGATTCGAACAGGATGGCCCGATGGAACTGGAAATTGAGCTGATACCAGTCAAGCTCGATCTCTTCCGACCAGACGCCCCGATCGACAATCACCCGGCCCTGGCGCACGATTTCGGCCAGTTCGGCCAGCGCGTCCGCCTCCCAGCCGTGATCGACGGTCGTGCGCACGGCGATCCCTTCCAGGGACGCCCGCACATCGATGCTGTCGAACACATCGCCGATCGTGACGGGACGGACAGTATAACCGCGATTGACGCTGTAGCTGACAAGCCCCTCGGCCGACAGCACGGCCAGGGCGCTGCGAATGGGTGTGCGCGATACGTTCAGCAGCGTGGCCAGCGCTTCGGCCCGCAACTTGGTGTCCGGCGCGATCTTACCCGTCACGATCAGTTCGCGCAGGCGCGTCAGCACGGTATGGGTGGCCGGCTCCGTCCGCTGGTGATCGGTCAGGCTCTCATCCTGTTCAATATCGTCCGTGCTTGCCATTTCCGCCACCTGCCACTCCGCCCTGCGCCGCGAGCCACCTGGTTTCTTACACCAGCCGGGTGGCCGTCGTGCAACCCCGAATGATCAGCCGCCGGCCGGCAGCGGCAAGGTGTCCCGGCCGTCGGCAATCACGGTGCCGGGCGGGGGGGATTTGCCGTCCAGGATGGACACGACGCAGCGCGCCGCAACCAGATTGGTTCGGGCCAGTCCCTCATGCGTGGAGGCGGCGGCGTGCGGCGTGGCCACGACGTTCGGCAAGGCCAGCAGCGCCTCTGTGACGGGGCGCAGGGCGGGGTCGGCCTCGCTGGCGAACACGTCAAGCCCGGCACCGCCAAGATGGCCCGACCGCAGCGCATCCAGCAGGGCGGCGTCATCGACCAGACCACCCCGCGCGGTATTGATCAGGAAGGCACCCTTCTTCATGGCGGCAAGGGCCGAAGCGCCGATCAGGCCCTTCGTCCGCGGGGTCAGCGGCGCATGCAGGCTGACATAATCGCAACGGCGCAGAAGTTCGGGCAGGTCGGTATATTCGATGCCTGTCCGCTGCGCATAATCGGCATCGGGGCTGCTTGTATGGACCAGAACGCGGACATCGAAGCCCGACAGGCGACGCACGACGCTTCGGCCAATACGGCCCAGCCCCACCAGGCCGACCGTCTTCTCGCAAAGGTCCGAACCGGTCAGGATCGACCAGTCGCCGTCCAGCATGCCGGCCTGCGACTGGCGGAACCGCCGGCCCACGGCGATCATCAGCCCGATGGCATGATCGGCCACGGAGGCATCATTGCCGCCGGCGGCGATGGTCACGACCCGGCCCAGGCTGCGCGCCGCCTCCACATCCACGCGCTCATATCCCACCCCGCGGCGGGCGACCACCAGCAGGTCGGGCAATGCCGCCAGCAAGGCCCGCGTCACATGGGCGTGGCCGACGATCCAGCCCGCCGCACCCGTCAGCAGCCGGCGCAGTGTTTCCACATCCATATCGCCCTCGCCCATGCCAGGCGGCGGCGGGGCCAGTTCGACGGTGCATCCATGGGCACGCAGATAGGCCAGCGAACGATCATCAAAGAATCGCTGGGTGACGACGATCTTGCGGGGAGAAGCGGAAGCCATGTTGCACTCTGGTTTGTGGCGGGGTCATGGATGTTTATCCGTATTCTAAATATTTGCATCCAAAAAATGAAATAAGAAATTCATTGTTGCGTCGATATCGATGGTATCCCTGCCAGGGTCCACGGGCGTCGCGCGATCAGAGGCTGTGCGTGGAGAATGAGTGAAACCGGGGGCTGTTCAGCGGCCGGCAACCATGCTTGGCTTGCCGGACCCTTTATATCAAATTGCGATGAATGGACCTCATCGCAATCTGGTACGGCGGCGACCGCCGCCGCGCCGCTCGTGCGGTGTAGCCAAGCCAACGAATGTTGGCGCCGGTATTTGAGGGCGGTGATTAGAGCCAACAGGTTCTGATTACCGCAAGGCAGTATTAGGCTAGCAATCCAGTTGAACAAGGACGGTCGGACAACATGCATTATCCTGGCAAGAATGGCGGCGGGCCGCGTGGTGCGCGGCACCCTCGGGGGTGGGGCCGGACGTGGCGTTTCCTGCTGCTGGCGGCGGCGCTGGCGGTGCCCGCCATACCTGTGGCGGCCGACGGTGTGCCGCGCCCCTATGCCCCCGCGGCCCCAGGCGTGCGCGTGATCTATACCGGTGCGACCCTGATCGACGGACGTGGCGGACCGGCGCAGGCCGGCATGGCGATCATCACCGACGGTGAGCGCATCGTGGAGGTGCTGCCCGCCGCGAACCTGGACCCGGCCCGGCGTGCCGGGGCCGCCATCATCGATATCGATGGTGCCTTCGTCATTCCCGGTCTGATCGACAGCCACCAGCACATGGCGACCCCGCCCAACCGCCCCCGGGCCGAAGCGCAGATGCGCCGCGACCTGTTCGGTGGGATCACGGCCGTGCGCGACATGGCGGACGATCTGCGGGCCGTGAACGAATATGCACGGGCCGCACGGATGGGCGAGATACCGGGTCCCGACATCCTTGCCGGCGCCATCTTCGCGGGACCGGATTTCTTCGATGATCCCCGCACCGCCGCCGCAGCGGAAGGGGTGAAGCCGGGCAGCGCCCCATGGATGCGCGCCGTGGACGACGACACCGATCTGGCCGAGGCCGTGACACTGGCACGCGGCACGTCGGCCGTCGCGGTCAAGCTCTATGACAATCTGCGTCCGCAGGACGTGAAGCGCATCACGGCGGAAGCGCACCGGCAGGGGATGATGGTCTGGGCCCACGGCATGGTGTTCCCGACCCCGCCGGACGCCGTGGTGGCGGCCGGGGTCAATTCCATTTCACACACCTGTTACCTGGCCTATCAGATTTCCGACCCACGCCCGACGACCTACAAGGACCGCCGGCCTGTGGAAGCGGCGAAGCTGATCGGCGGCGACAATCCGGAGATGGCGAAGCTGTTCGGCGAGATGGCCACCAAGGGTATCCTGCTGGATGCCACCTTGTGGGTCTATCGCGAATATGACCGGCGGCTGGCGGCCAATCCCGACATGAAACCGCGCCCCCATTGCTCGCTGGATGTGGCGGCCGCCCTGACGGCACAGGCCTTGCGGGCGGGTGTGACGGTTGTGGCGGGCACCGACGGCGTGCCGCCGGCGGCCCATCCCTGGCCCGCCCTTCACGACGAATTGGAATTGCTTCACGACCGGGCTGGCATGTCGACCGCCGCCGTGATCCGCGCCGCCACGCTGGACGGTGCGCGGGCCATGGGGCAGGAAGCGGAAATGGGCTCTGTCGAGCCGGGCAAGCTGGCCAATTTCGTGGTGCTGGACAAGGACCCGCTGGCCGACCTGTCCAACCTGCGGACCCTGCGTTTCACTGTTAAGCGCGGGGCGCGCCTGGACCGCACCGACTATCGCCCGATCACCGCCGAGGAGATGCCGTGATGACGGATATCGCGCGCCGCCACCTGCTGCTGGCATCCGCAGCCACCTTCCTGTTGCCCGTCACGGCTGCACATGCCGCCGTGACGCCGATCGACGGCCCGGCCGGTGCCACGACGATCCGGGGCATGACCATCGTCAATACACTGGGCGGGATCGGCAATCCCAACGCCAGGCCTCCGGAGGATGCCCCGCGGGAGGTGCGTTACCGCATTGATGATCGGGCGGTCGCCGATGCCCGGCGGTCCGGGCTGACGGCCGTGAATGTCACGATCGGCTGGGTGGCCGGCCCCGACGAGCCGTTCGAATTCAGCGTCCGGCAAACGGCGGAAACCCTGGCCCAGGTGCGCGCCCAGCCGGAGGAACTGGCCCTGGTCCTGCGGGCCGGCGATATCGCCCGGGCCAAGGCGGAAAACCGGATCGGCATGATCCTGGGTTTCCAGAACGGGGCCATGTTCGGCGACGATGCCTCCCGCGTCGATATCTTCGCGGACATGGGCATCCGCGTCATGCAACTGACCTATAATGTGAAGAACCAGCTTGGTTCCGGCAGCATCATGCCGGAAGATCAGGGTCTGACCGATTTCGGCCGCGAGGTTCTGGCCCGGATCGAGCAGAATCGCGTGATGGTGGACCTCTCCCATTCCAACCGGCAGACCTGTCTGGACGCCATCCACGCATCCACGCGGCCGCTTTCCATCAACCATACGGGCTGCCGTGCCCTGGTGGACCTGCCGCGCAACAAGACCGACGCCGAAATGCGGGCTGTGGCGCAGAAGGGCGGCTTCGTCGGCATCTATTTCATGCCGTTCCTGGCGCGCAACCGTGTCGCCACCGCCAATGACGTGGTGGAGCATATCCTGCACGCCGTGAAGGTGGCGGGGGAGGACCATGTCGGCATCGGCACCGACGGGGGCATCACCAGCTATGACGACATGGATGCCTATATGGAGGAACTGCGCAAGGAAAATGCCGACCGCGTCGCCAAGGGCATCGCGGCGGCTGGGGAAACGGCCACGACGACACCCTTCATCATGGACCTGCGCGGTCCCGGGCAGTTCCAGAAGCTGGCCGACCTGCTGATGGCGCGGGGGTTGAAGACGGGGCAGGTGGAAAAGATCCTGGGCCGCAACTTCATCCGTTTCGCGCAAGATACCTGGGGATAAGGACCATACAATGCTGAAGATGACGATCGCGGTGCTGGCCACCGCCCTGCTGGCCACAACCGCTCTGGCAAAGGACGGCATCCGGTTCCATCAGGCCTGGCCGGGCGCGCCCTTCGCGGAATCCACGGAGGTGAACGGCATCCTCTACCTGTCGGGCCAGATCGGCAACGACGCCGACATGAAGCTGCCCGATGGCATGGAGGCGCAGGCCCGCCAGACCATGGAAAACATCAAGGCCGCAGTGGAGCGGCGAGGGCTGACCATGGATGATGTGTTCAAATGCACCGTCATGATGGCCGACATGGCGCAGTGGGGCGACTTCAACAAGATTTACGTCACCTATTTCAAGCCCGATCGCCTGCCGGCCCGGTCGGCCTTCGGCGCCAGCGGGCTGGCCCTGGGCGCGTTGCTGGAGGTGGAGTGCATGGCGAAGCTTCGCTGACGGGCACCCTCTTCAGTGATTGACGACGCATCAGGTCTGTTCCCGGGGCCACCCTGGGGGCGGACCTGACAGGTCATGCGCCGCGGGCCCCGGCGTCAGGCCGCCCACAGGGCGCGATAGGCCTGTTCCAGCCGGCGCGTGAAGCCCGCCGCATCGCACAGCGGGGACTGCCGGAACCGGTCGCGCAGTTCCTGGCGCAGGGTGGCCAGGGCCGGGGGATCGCCGGCCAGGGCGGTGGCCTTGGCCACGAAATCCGCCGGATCGGCTGCCACCAGCCGGTCTTCCAGTCCCAGCGCCCGCAAGAATCCCTGGCCGATCCGCCCTGCCCAGCGGTCACCATGCAGGGTCAGGGTGGGCACCCCCATCCACAGGGCCTCCGCCGTTGTGGTTCCGCCTCCGAATGGCACGGTATCCAGCACGATATCGACCATGTCGTAGCTTTTCAGATATTCCGACCTGACAGCCGCCCCCTCGATCCGCAGCCGGTTGGGTGCCACGCCCTGGGCCATGAATTGATCGCGCAGGCCCCGTCGCACGCCGATATCACCAAACTGCCGGCCCTTCACCAGAAGCCGGGCGTTGGGAATGGCCAGCAATGTCCGTGACCAGAGATGGACCGTGTCCGGCGTGATCTTGGCCCGGTTGTGAAAGGACCCGAAGGTCAGGCTGCCCGTATTCAGCAATGGGGACGGGGCCACCGGCGGCGCTTCTTCAGGCGGGGTGAAGCATAGATAGCTGCCCGGCAGGTGCCAGACCTTCTCGGTGAAGAAGCGGCTTTCCGCCGGCGGCAGCACGGTTTCGTCGGCGATCACCCAATCCATCTGCGGCAGACCCGTCGTGCCGAAATAACCAAGCCAGGTGACCTGTACCGGTGCCGGCCGGCGGGCAAACAGTGGCAGCCGGTTGCGATCGGTGTGGCCGGACAGGTCGACCAGGATGTCGATCCCGTCCTGCCGCACGCGGGCAGCCGCCGCATCGTCATCCATCGCTGCGATATCGACCCATCCATCGGCTGCGGCCCGCAGCCGATCGGTCAGCCCGTCATACCGGTCGTTGTTGCAATAGCATGTGATATGCACCTGCCGCCTGTCATGGCTGGCCAGGACGCTTTCCAGGAAATAGCCCACAGGGTGGCTTTTGAAATCGCCGGAGATGTAGCCGATGCGCAGCACACGGCCATCGGCCGCGGCCGGGCGGGGTGGAAGGGGGGTGGTTTGCATTGCCCCCGGCACCTGGCGTGCTGCCCAACCCTGTGCGGCGGCCAGGAAATCCGCATTGCCCTGGCTGGTTGCGTAATGCAGGGCCATCTGCAAATTGCTGTCAGCCGCCCGGTTCCCGGGATGACCAGCCAGTACATGCCGGTAGCGGGCGATGGCCCCGTCCAGATCGCCCATTTCCTTTTCCAGGTTGGCCAGATTGGTCTGTGTCACCGGGTCTTGGCGGAAATGAAGTGCCGTTGCCATCGACGCCGCGGCTTCCCCCAGCCTGCCCGTCGCCTGGAGCGCGCTTCCCAGGTTGGCATGAACCTCTGCCATGTCGGGTTTGCACCGGATGGCCTGGCTGAAACTGGCAATGGCATCGTCCAGCCGTCCCACTTCCATCAGCAGCACCCCCAGGTCGGAATGGGCGGGCGCCAGGGCCGGGTCCAGGTCCAGGGCCAGGTGATAGGCGTCCCCCGCTTCCTGTGGGCGGCGCATCCGGTGCAACAGATTGCCCCGGGCCAGATGCAGGCTGGCATCATCCGGCAGCAGGCTGGTTGCCTGGGTCAGCGCTTCCAGCGCTTCCGGCAGCCGGCCGGCCTGCCGCAGCACCAGCCCCAGATTGTGATGGAAGGCCGCAGCCTTCGGCGCAAGGGCCAGTGCCCGGCGGATATGAGTGGCAGCCGCTTCATATTCGCCTTTCTCTCCCAGCAGCACACCCAGCAGGTGGTGGGCGTCTGCATGGCCGGGTTCGCGCGCCAGGATTGCACGATATTGCCGTTCGGCCCTGTCCCGTCGACCCTGACGATGATGGGCAAGCGCGTCGGACAGGTCGGCGCGGGGAGAGGGGGGCATGCTGGTTCCTCAAGACTCCGGACATGCACGCTACCTTAGGACTTGTTAGCCGCAATCTCCACAACCCTGTTCCCATTCAGCCTCTTCCCACACAGGCCGGCATCTATGGCTGTGGGGCGGCGGTCAGCGCTGCCAGGGGGACCCGCGTCACCTGCACATCTTCCTTGTTGGTCGTATAGGCGACATGGAGATGACCGTTCCAGACAATGCTCTTGGGATAATGGTAACCGGGGCGCTTGTAGCGGCCTTCAAAGCGCAGCGGTTGCAGGTCATCGCCGCCGCGCAGCAGGAAGGCACGATCGAAATGCCGGCCATTCCCGCCAAGGGTGACGGTCAGCGGTATGCGCACACGGCTGTCATTGGGGGCGTTGACCAGATAGGCCGTGCCATCGGGCAGGTTTCCCGCACTCTGCTTCGACCGGGAATCGGGCATGCCGGTCAGCACCGGCAGGGTCCAGCTTTCACCCCGGTCACAGCTTTCCGACGCCAGTTGCCGGAAGCTTTCGCCCTGGTCGCGGAATACCATGACGGCACAGCCATCGGCACGCATGAACAGGCTGGGTTCCAGTTCGCGGCTGACCTTGCCGTCATGGGGCAGGTTCTCCATCCGGCCGCGCGTCCAGCCGCCGATGGCCAGCGGATCGTCGGTATGGAAGGGAGCGACGATCATGCCCGGCCGCAGGTGAAAGGCCGTGACGATGCGGCCATCGGGCAGGTGGTGGGGGTCCTGCTCGATGATACCCTCCACGGGCTGGCCATCCCGGCCCATCACCCGCTTTGGCGGGGACCAGTGGGTTCCGTCGCTGCTGACGCTGTATTCGGCATAGCCGCCATCGCCCGACTGGAATCCGGTGGGCCAGACATTGATGAAAGCGACCAGCACATTGCCGTCCGTCCACCAGCCACCGTTGGACCGCATCTGGGTCGCGGTGTCACCGCGTGGCGACAGGATGGCGGGCGGTGCCCAGTTTTCCCCGTCCGGACTGTGGCTATAGGCAACCCACGTGTCGGCCGTGTCCTCGTCCCGTTCGGACACCTGCCATTGTGCATAAAGCCGTCCCTTGAAGCCGATCAGCACCGCGCCATTGTGGAATTTGTCGCTGTCCTCATCCGGTGCGAAGATCGTGAAGGTTTGTGTGCCCGGCGCCGGTTCCAGCCCCAGATCCCCCGGCCTGGATGGATCGAACAGGCCGGGAGCCACCGTGAAGGGTGCATCCGCATCAGCCGGGGCTGCCAGAAGGCTCCCCGACAGCAACATGGCCATTGCCAGACATGTCCTGATCGAAATGGAAAGCATGATGATCCCCTGCCGGATTCTGTTTATTCTGCAGGGGATGGTAACCGGTGTCAGATGAGATTGTCACCCCCCAACCCGGCGGCGCAGGTTGCCGACGGTCTGCGGCGATACGCCGACACGCCGGGCGATTTCCCGGTCGGGCAGGGCAGCCATCACCGGATCGGACAGGATGCGCATCACCTCTTCCCGCCTTTCCGATGCCGTGCGGAAATGGGTCGGCTGGCCGGTGGCAGCGGTGTGATCATCGTCGGTGCCGGTTACCCGCTTGCCGGCCAGATGGCGCAGGTCGGCCAGGATCGCCGCTTCCAGCCAGCTTCCCCGGCCGCTATGCGCCCGCCAATATTCGGCCCTGGCCAGGGCATCCTGGATGGTGACGGCGCGCAGCCCATGTTCGACCAGCCGCCGGATGACGATGGCGCGGGCATAGGCAGGCAGGTCCAGATGGCCGGCGGGATCGGCATATTCGTCCAGGATGGGGGCGGCATCGCTTGTATCCTCGCGCATCAGCGCGATCTCCTGCCCGCGCCGTTCCCAATATTCCAGTTCGGCGATGGCTCCGGCCACCGTGGTCGGCAGGGAATAGGCCGTCTCCACGGCCCGGCGGATTTCCGGCGGCATATGGCGCGGCAGGCTGCTGCGCGTCCAGCCCGACAGGCTGCGCGTCCAGCGCTCGTTTGGGGCATCCTGAGCCTGGGACCAGCGGGCCACGGCGGCCCGCAGCAGCTTTTCGCGCGAGCAGGGGGCAAGCACGGCCGCACGGCCCCCATGGCGGAACAACACCGATTGCAGGTCCGGTGCCGCATGGCGGCGCATGCGGGGCCGGGCATCCGCCGGGGTGGCGGCCGGTGCCGGGGGCGGGGGTGGTGCCGGTGGGGGCGGGGCGGCGGCAGCCGACGGGGCAAGGCTGGATTCCATCAGCATGGTGGCCAGATCGGCCAGCCGTTTTCCATCGCGCGCCAGAAGCCGTCGCGCGCTTTGTACGGCTGCGGCAACTTCGCCCTCGTTAGAGCTGTCGACGAGCGCCAGCACCTTGCCCAGCTTCACCAGATCCAGCATCTGCATCGTCCATATTGGACGGTCAGGATAGCAGGCCACCCTGACTTGTCCAGTTTGGACGCTTTAGCCCTTTGATGAGAAAGACCGCCCACCCGGCGCAGCAAACTGATCGGTCGAATCGCGATCATCGGTCCGGCGGACAATCGCGCGCTTGATGTCTGGCAACGTCAGGTGGATGGCCATGCATAAAATGCCAGGCATTGCCATGCCGGCGATAAGGTTCGCAAACGCATTGTCATGACTTTGTCAACACTGGCCATCCGACTATCGGGACATGTCCGGTCGGACGTCCCGGCCTGTGCAATATTGACAGGACTCGGGATTGACCAAAGGCGATCGGGCATTTGCGGTGACCGATAAAAAGCCGGTGAAGGCGCTGGTGCGACATTGCTGGCTTTACCCTTATGATGGTAGCAATGTACCCCGGTGTCGAGGATGCCCGTCGCGTGGGGCGGCGGGCCGGGCGGCGATCGGCCACGGTGGAAGAGTGCGTATCTTGCACGAAATGGGAAACATAGCAGGCCTGTCGGAGGCCGATTACGCCAGCCTCTACGACCGTATCGCGCAGAATCCGCAAGGTCTTGCCTTCCTGCGTGAACATGCGCGCCGTGCGGCCGATGTGGGGCAGGGCCAGCTTGACGGCACCTTGCGTGACCTCCGGGCCCTGTTCGAGCAGCAGGCCAGCCTGCACCAGACGGCCGGCCGGGCGGATGCCCTTCGGAGCGAACTGCTGGAGATGGCGGCGTCCATCGAACAGGCGCGGCGGGAGATTGCGGCCCTGCGGCCCAAGGATACGTCCAACAACCGGCTGGACATCGCCACCAATGAGCTGGATGCCATCGTTTCCACCACAGAACGCGCCTCCATCGAGATTCTGCAATCGGCCGAGCGGCTGATGGAAGTGGCGGGCCGGCTGAAGCGCCTGGGCGTGGATGGCGATCTGGTGTCCGACATCGAGAACGAGGTCACGAACATCTTCACCGCCTGTTCCTTCCAGGACCTGACGGGACAGCGCACCAGCAAGGTGGTGAATGCCCTGCGCTATGTCGAGCAGCGCATCAATGCCATGATTTCCATCTGGAGCGTCGAAGGCGTCAAGCCCCCGTTGGACGGGGAACCGGCGGATGCCCGGCCTGACGCCCATCTGTTGACCGGCCCGCGCAGCGACGGGGTGGACCAGAGCGAGGTTGATGCGCTGATGGCGGGTGCGGCCCCCCGGCCGTCACCACCGGCGTCCAAACCTGCCCCGGCCCGCCCACCGGCGAAGGTGGCCGCGGACGCGGACGATGTGCCCGACCCCCTTGATCAATCCGAGATCGACAACCTTTTCGACTGATCCAACGGAGATTTTCTGATGGACTACGCCGTCCAAACCGCCACCGATGGGCTGCATGTCACCCTGAAGGGCCGTATGACGTTGATCGACCACGAAAAGTTCCGCAATGTGGTTGATGCGATCGAGAAGTCCACCGGCTCGAAATGCGTTTTCGACCTTTCCGGGCTGGAATTCGTGGACAGTTCGGGACTGGGCATGTTTTTGATCGCCCGTGACGTGGCCTTGCCCAAGGGCATGGAGATCGAGCTTTCCGGTGCGCAGGACGGGGTCAAGCGTATCCTGCAGATCGCGAAGTTCCAGACGCTGTTCAGCGTCCGGCCCTGACGGGTCCGGGCTTTGGAACCGCTGGCCGCCCTCCCTTCCGTGCCGGACGATCGCCTGACGGTGGGCGGGGAAGTGGCGGCTGCCCTGCTGGCCCGTATCGCGGCCACGCATGGCCTGTCGGTCTGTGACTGGTCGGCGGACGGGGCGGAGGCGGGAACGGTGAAGTCCGCGCCCTCCATCCTTTTGACCCTGCGCGCCACCGAGCGGGAAATGCGCCTCGCCCTTGGCCTCGGCTCCCGCGCCATCATCGAGATCGGTGACGACGAAACGGCCCTGCCGGTTGAATTGCCGTTACGGCTGAAGGCAGATGGCGGGCTGCACCTGTCGCTGTCGACCGCGACAGCCTTCAGCCTGGACATGACGCCCGTACTTTGCGACGTCCTGCTGTCGCGCGGCTGGCTGGCAGCGCCCCGGCGCGCGGACGCGGAGATTTGCCTGCAGGAGGCACTCAGCAACGCCGTGATCCATGGCAATCTGTCGGTCGATGCCGGCTCGGTCGGGGATGCCGCATCGTTCGAGCGTTTCTTCACCCTTGTCCATGCGCGCCTCGCGGACCGTCGGCATGCCAGCCGGCGTATCATGGTCACCGCAAGGGCAGGGGACGGGCTGCATCTCAGCGTCATGGACCAGGGGGATGGTCATGCGGGGCTGGTCATGCGTCCCGTGGAGATGACCGCCAAGTCCGGCCGCGGCATCCGCATCATGCACGACCTTGCCGATCATGTACGGTTTTCCGACGGCGGGCGGCGGGTCCACCTGCATTTCCAGCCATGACACCAGCCATGACCATGGCGCCACCCGACGGGGGATCAGGTCCACGACGCATCAGCTTTCCGGACTGCCGGATACTGATCGTCGATGACAGCCGGTTCAACCGGGAGATCCTGACGCGCTTCATGCAGTGGGTCGGGGTTGGCCGGATTGATAGTGCCGGCAACGGGGAGGAGGGGTTGGCACTGCTGCGTGCCGGAAACTACGACCTTGTACTGCTGGATATCGATATGCCGGTCATGGACGGGCTGACCCTGTGCCGGCACATCCGGCAGGAGCCGGCCTGGGCTGACCTGCCGGTGCTGATGCAGACATCGCCGGCCGGTGACCCCGCCGGCGTCAAATGTTTCGAGGCCGGGGCCAGCGACATCGTCACCAAGCCCATCAATCCCGGCGAATGCATGGCGCGCGTCCGCCTGCATCTGGAAAAGCAGTTCTTTCTGCGAAACCTGACGGATTTCCACAAGCGCCTGCAGAATGATCTGAAGCTGGCGCGCAGCATGCAGAAATCCCTGATACCGGACGCGCGGACGCTGGCGGCGGCCGGCCTGCGTCACGGCCTGTCGATCGAAGGCCATTTCGAGCCGTCGGACGAACTGGGCGGGGATTTCTGGACCCTGTTCGATCTTGGCGGGGACCGGCTGGGCGTGCTGTCGGCCGATTTTTCCGGTCATGGCATTTCCGCCGCGATCAATACCTTCCGCCTCCACACGCTGATCGAACGCATTCCCCCGCAAGGGTTCGACGCGGCGGAATGGCTGACCATGCTGAACCGGCCGCTGAAGGACCTGTTGCCCGTCGGACAGTTCGCCACCTGCTTCTATGCCATCATCGACGCCGGGGAAGGCACCTTGTCCTATGCGGCGGCCGGGGCGCCGGGGCCGATGCTGTTCCAGGACGGACAGGTGGATATGCTGGATGCCAGCGGGGTCATGCTGGGTGTGTCCAACAATCCTTTCCTGACGGCCGATACCGTGCCCTTTCCCCGCGGATCCTCCCTCCTGATCTATTCCGACGCCATGACGGAGGCGGAGGACAGGCAGGGCCACCTGGTGGGAGAGGGTGGATTGCAGGCCTTGGTCCGTCAAACCTTCCCCGGCGGCGAGAACAGGCTTGCGCGATTGCTCGCCGCCTTCGACACTATGGTGACGCGGCCGCTGGCCGACGACCTGACGGCCATTTGCATCAGCAGGGTGTGACGATGCCGGCGCTCTCGCTTCCTTCGTGGATCACTGCTCTTTTCAAGCCCAACCGGCGCCTCTATGACCGGCATGCCGTGCATTACGGTGTGCGCCTGTCGGTGCAGGGGACGGCACATGATTGCCGCATGCGCGACGTATCCCCCAGCGGCGCGCTGCTCGTGGATGTACCCGCCCTGCCGGTGGGCACGCCCGTGATGCTGGAAATACCTCAGATCGCGCTGGCAGCGGAAGCCCGTGTCGTGCGCCATGTCGATGCCGGTATCGGCATCGCCTTTTCCAAGGATGGCGTCGGCGCCATCATCGCCGGTTGGGCCAGGGGGCAAAGCGGCGCATCGGAATAGAAGGGTTTCGCCCTGCGATTGACGCTTGCCCTTGCGCCCTGCTCCGGGGCGGTCCATTTCCTGGGAACTGCTTTCCCGCCCGTCACCGTCTGAAAGACCCGTCTTGTCCCTGACCCAAGCCGTACCCGCCGCCGCACCGAAGGCCACCCGCACCCGTGCCCTGCTGCGGCGGCTGTCGGCCGCCTATCTGGGCCCGTTCAAGCCGAAGCTGGCGACGGCGCTGCTGCTGATGGCATTGGAGGCGGCGGGCACCGGTGCCGTGGCCTGGGGGTTCCAGCCCTTGCTGGACCGTGCGTTCCAGCCCGACAATCAGGGGTTCCTGCTGCCATTCGCGGCGCTGATCATGGCGGCCTTCATCGTGCGCGGTACGGCCGCCTACGGGCATTCCGTGCTAGTCAACCATGTGGGTCAGCGTATTGTGGCCCGCATTCAGGGGCAGGTCTATGCCCATCTGATCCGGTCGGATCTGGCTTATCTGCACGGTCGTGCCTCCGGCCAATGGATATCGCATCTGGTCAACGACGTTAATCAGATGCGGCTGGCCGTGTCGGAATGTCTTACGGGGGCCGTCAACCACGGCCTGACCCTCGTCGTGCTGGTGTGCCTGATGTTCTATCAGGACTGGCGGCTGGGACTGATCGCCTTCACGGTCTTTCCCCTGTCCGGCTGGTTCCTGTCGCGCCTGGGCAAGCGCCTGCGCCGCATCGCCGCCAGCACACAGGCGGAACTGGGTAATTTTTCCGCCGTGCTCAGCCAGACCTTCCAGGGTGCGCGCCATGTCAAGGCCTATGGCATGGAGGATTACGAGGAGGAGCGGGTCGGCCGGACCATCGACCGTCTGCGCAAGCTGACGGCGAAAAGCTACCGCACCGGCGCCTCCATGCTGCCCATCAACGAGATTTTCAGCGGCATGGCCGTGGTGGGCGTGATCATCTATGGCGGACTGGCCATCGCCGAAGGCACGCGCACGGCCGGGCAGTTGGTCAGCTTCATCGGCGCCTTCATGCTGGCCTATCAGCCCATGAAGGCGCTGACCAAGCTGAACGCCCAGCTTCAGGTCGGGCTGGCGGCGGCGGAACGGGTGCTGACCGTGCTGGATGCCAAGCCGGCCATCACCGACCGGGCCGGCGCCCGTGCCCTGCCGGCCGGCACGCGCCACGATATCCGCTTCCAGAATGTCCGCTTCTCCTATGACGGGGAGAAGGCGGCGCTGGACGGCGTGGATATCGAAATCCCGGCCGGCCGCACCGTGGCGCTGGTGGGCGCTTCCGGGTCCGGCAAGACCACCGTGCTGAACCTGATCCCGCGCTTCTACGATGTGTCGGGCGGAAGCGTGACGGTCGGCGGTCACGATGTGCGGGAGGTGACGCTGGCTTCGCTCAGGGCTTCCATCGCCCTGGTCAGCCAGGAAACGGCGCTGTTCGATGATACGGTCCATGCCAACATCGCCTATGGCCGTCCCGGTGCCAGCCGGGCGGAGGTGGAGGCGGCCGCCCGCGATGCCGCTGCCCATGATTTCATCATGGATCTGCCGGAAGGGTACGATACGATGGTGGGCGAGATGGGGCTGAAACTGTCCGGGGGACAGCGCCAGCGTATCGCCATTGCCCGTGCCATGCTGAAGAACGCCCCGATCCTGTTGCTGGATGAGGCGACATCGGCCCTGGACAGCGCGTCGGAACGGGCTGTGCAGGAGGCACTGCGTCGCTTGCAGGCCGGCCGGACGACGCTGGTCATCGCCCATCGGCTTTCCACCATCGCCGATGCGGACCGCATCTATGTCATGGACCAGGGCAAGGTGGTGGAACAAGGCACGCACGAGGAATTGCTGGTCAGGGCCGGTGCCTATGCGCGGTTCCAGGCCCTGCAGGGCGGTTAGGTGGAAGCCGCCCGCGAAGCACAGGCGTGCAAAACGGCCGGGGACCCGTCACGAGCCCCCGCTGCAAAGTCCGGTACGATCCGCAGAATGCCGTCTCCATCGCCCAGCCGGGCTACGGCCTGCTGAATGCCCGCACGGCGTTGCGTCTGCAGGATGGTGACCTGGAAATCGCGCTCTACGGCAAGAACCTGACGGACAGGCAATATATCCAGAGCGGCGTGTCCTTCCTGGACAGCTTTGGTTTCGCCCCGGCCGGGGACGCACTCCCCGGCCCGTTCTCCAGTGGTTTCAATGGGTTGGTTTTAGTGGACAATTTGTTGCTTATCAGGCATTCAGTTCGCGATAAGGGAATGCCAGGACGGAAATTGTCATGAGGGAGAAGAAGTCGTCCGCCCGGGGCGCCATGCCGGTGCCGGATGCCAATGTCATCGCCAGTTCCATTCGCACGACACGCCGCCGCAAGGGATTGACCCTGGCGGAACTGGCGGAGCGCACGGAACTGGACAAGGGGTATCTGTCGCGCGTGGAGCGGGGGCAGAAATCACCGTCCGTCGGCACGCTGCTGAAAATCGCGGAGGCGTTGAGCGTTCCCGTCGGGCACCTTTTCGGGGAAAATACCGACGCCGACTCCATCATCGTTATCCGCCGTGACGCGCATGTCGATATCAGCGATACATCCGACATGGGACCGGGTGCGGCCCTGCGCGCCGTGCTGCCGGCCGGGGATCATCGCCGCCTCAGCGTCTTCATGCTGGAACCCGGCGACGGCCGGCACACGCAGAATGCCGACCATCCCGGGGACGAATTTCTTTACGTGCTGGAAGGGTCGCTGGAAGTCGTCTTTCCCGACCGTATCGTATCGCTGGAAAAGGGCGATGCCGTGCATTTCGACGGGCATCTGCGCCACCAGTTGCGGCGGGTGGGCACCCGGAACTGTCTGGCCATGCTGATCGTTGCGCAGGACCTGCCGACCCGCGGCAACGAGGTGGACTGAAACGGCGACGGGCGGCGAAGGCAAATTGTTGTCTTCATGCGTGACTGCCTTCGGCTGGCATGCCTGCAAGGGCCATGTCCAGGCAGTTGCCTTCCAGCACACGCAACAAGGTGACCAGACCGCCCGTGCGTCCCGGCTGGCGTTCCACCCGGTAGACATGTGTCCACAAGCCGCGGCTGCGATGCAGTACGGTGAAAATGGCGCCATGCGCACCGTCAGGCGGGCTGGCGGGCACGATGAGGTCCCCCGGTGCTGCAATCAGATCACGCAGCCATTCGTCACCGGGGCTGAAACAGGCGTCATTTTCCATCGTCCACTCCACGATCAAAAAGCGGCCTGACCGGGGGCCGGCGGGCGGATCGACGGGGCATGACAGGAGGCACAGACCACCCGCTTTGTTGCCGGCTGACCGGCCGCATCGCCCCGTCGGGGGCCGCCACCTTGCCCGGGCAGGCAGGTTGGCGCCGGACGATGTCCGGCTCTGGATGCTGGAAGGAACCCTTCCTGCCCCGCTTTTAGAACAGGAGCCAGCAGGATGGCAAGTGCGCCCGCCGCAGGTGCCCCCCGCCCAGATGCCGGGGCAGGCAGTTCAGTCGATAAAAATTTTCCACATGGATCAAATAATACGATATACAGCTTCCCATCCGATGATGCCGCCGATCAACCAGGTGGCACGCAAGAATGGGAGGAACAGGGCATGGAACCTGTATCGCGGGAACCCGTCCCGATGGCGTTGGAACCGGCACAGGCCGAGTTGTTGCGGCCGGCCGGCATGTTCGATGCGGTCAGCCGGCGCCAGACGCTGGGCGACATGCTGGCACGCAGTGTCCGGCGCTTTCCGGACAAGCGCGCCATCGAATGCGGGGCACATCACTGGACCTATGCGCAGTTCGACAATGTGGTGGATGACCTGGCCTCCGGATTGTCAGCCGCCGGGGTCGTTCCGGGTGACCGGGTGGCGTTGATGTCGCGCAACAGCCATTGGTTCGCGGCCTTGCGCTTCGCCGTGGCGCGGGCCGGCGCCGTACTGGTGCCGGTCAACTTCATGCTGAACAGTGATGACGTCGCCTATATCCTGGATCATAGCCGCAGTTCGGTGCTGTTCACCGATGCCGGTTGTGCCGCCACGGCGCTGGCCGCGGCGGACAAGGTGGGGCTGGCCCTGCGCTATGGCATTCCCGGTGAGGGGGGCTTTGGCGACGTGGGGATGGAACCGATCGACGGAACCCGCGATTTTCGGGGCCTGTTGGGCACGGGCGCTCCCCGGCCGGACCCGGCCTGCATCGATGCGCGCTCCATCGTCCAGATCATCTATACCAGCGGCACCGAATCCCGGCCCAAGGGCGCGATGCTGAGCCATGAAGCCGTGATATGGCAGTATCAGAGCTGCGTCGCCGACTGCGGCTGGACCGCGGACGCCGTTGCCCTGCATGTGCTGCCCCTGTTCCATTGCGCACAGTTGGATGCCTTCCTGGGGCCGGCATTGCAGGTGGGCGCGCGCAACATCATCGCCGCGGCCCCCACGCCCGACATCGTGCTGCCGCTGATCGAAAAGCATGCCATCACTTCCTTCTTCGCGCCGCCGACGGTGTGGATAGCCCTTTTGCGGTCACCCTTGTTCGATCCGGCCCGCCTGACCAGCCTGACCCATGGCTATTACGGCGCCTCCATCATGCCGGTGGAGGTGCTGAAGGAACTGCGGCAACGCCTTCCCTGGGTGCGTCTGTGGAACTGCTATGGCCAGACGGAGATTGCGCCCGTGGCAGCCGTGCTGCAGCCGGAGGATCAGGAGCGCAAGGCCGGGGCGGCCGGGCGGCCCACGCTGCATGTGGAGACCCGCATCGTGGATGACGACATGAACGACCTGCCCGCGGGCCAGGTGGGAGAGATCGTCCACCGGTCGCCGCAACTGATGACCGCCTACTGGCGGGACCCGGCACGGACGGCGGAAGCCTTCGCCGGCGGCTGGTTCCACAGCGGCGACCTGGGCATGATGGATGCCGAGGGCTACATCACCGTCGTGGACCGCAAGAAGGACATGATCAAGACGGGTGGCGAGAATGTCGCCTCGCGGGAGGTGGAGGAAGCTATCTACATCCTGCCCGACGTGTCGGAGGTGGCTGTCGTCGGCCTGCCCGACGCGCGCTGGATCGAGGCCGTCACCGCCTTCATCGTGCCGAAAGCCGGAGCAGACCTGACCGCGGCGCAGGTGCTGGCCCACTGCGCCGCGTACCTGTCCGGGTTCAAGGTGCCCAAACGGGTGGTGTTCGTGCAGAACCTGCCGCGCAACGCCAGCGGCAAGATCCTGAAACGCGACCTGCGGCAGATGGCGGACGCCGGCTGATCCCGGCATCCGGTGGGGCGCGAGGAACACCATCCGCCCCACCCGATGCCGATCACATTCATCGGAGGTAAAATGAACGCGGACGCATCGCGCGCCGCGACCGGGACGCTGCGCGCCTGGTCCATGGTGGCCATCCTGTCGCTTCTTTACATCGTCTCCTTCGTCGATCGTTTCGTGCTGGGCCTGCTTGTCGGGCCGCTGAAGGCCGATCTGGGTGTGTCCGATCTGCAGATCGGATTCCTGTTCGGCACGGCGTTTGCGGTCTTCTATGGTGTCGTCGGCATTCCCGTAGCCCGCCTTGCCGATCGCGGGGACCGGCGGCGGCTGATCCTGGCCGGTGTCATACTCTGGTCCTGCTGCACGATCCTGTCCGGCTTCAGTTCCACCTTCGCCATGCTGGTGCTGCTGCGCATCGGGCTGGCGGTGGGGGAGGCGGTGCTGACACCGGCCACCTATTCGCTGATCGGCGACGTGCTGCCGCCGGAGCGGCGCGGGCTGGCGGCCAGCATCTACAATGCCTGCGGCATGTTCGGGGCATCGGGTGCCTATATCGTCGCGGCCTTCGCCATCGGCTGGATCTATGCGGTGGAGCCGTCGGGCGAACTGGGCGGACTGCGGCTGTGGCAGGTGATCTTCATCATCGTCGGTGTGCCGGGGCTGGTTCTGGCGGCTGTGTTCGCCCTGGTGTCGCGGGAGCCGGCCCGCCGTGCGACACCCAAGGCGGGTACGGCCGTCACGCTGCGCGACGTTCTGCGCCACGCTACGAGCCATTCACGGCTTTATTTCGCGTTGTTCCTGGGGGCGGGCTGTCTGCAGATCATGACCAACGCCTATCTGGCCTGGGGCCCCACCTTCCTGCTGCGCACCTACGGCATTCCCGTGGCGGAAGGGGGACGCATATACGGGCTGTTCAACATGCTGGCGCTGGTCGGCGGGACGATCCTGGTACCCATGCTGACCCGCCGGCTGAAACGGCCGGATGCCCTGCCCGTCGTTTCGGCCGCCTGCGGCATGGCCGGCGGATTGTTCCTGCTGGCGGCTCCATTGCAATCGACACCGTCGGGCTTCCTGGCCATGGCCTCGGCCGGGCTGTTCCTGGCCGGCGGCGGCGGCAACAATGTGCTGGCCGCCATCCATTCCATCGTGCCGCCCGCCATGCAGGCCACCATGACGGCACTGCTGCTGATCTGCATGAGCACGCTGGCGCTGGGCGTGGGCCCCGTGGCGGCCGCCTTCTTCGCCGGGCTGGCGGAAGGGGCGGGCAACCCGCTGGCGCTGGGCCTGATGACGGTCTGCGCTGTCGCCGGGCTGGCGGGCGTTGTGCTTTTCACTGTGTCCCGCGCAGCCGTTGCGACCTGGATCGCAACGAACAGGTGATGGGTACGCATTGGTTATTGGAAGATTTTGCTTGATAAAATCTTCCAACTGTATAATTTGTAGCCATAACGAAATCCGACAATCCGGGGGAGGATCGAATGACGGCATGGCCCTATGCCGCCACGATCTCTAGCGCCAGCCTGCATGAAGCGGCTGGGCGTCGTGGCGCGCTGCCTTCGGCGATAAAGCCGATCGACCGGCGCATGAATGTGGAAGGGCCGGCGCTGCCCGTGCGCTGTCCACCGGGCGATAATCTTTGGATCCATCGTGCCCTGAGGGCCGTGAAGCCCGGTGACGTGCTGGTCGTGGATTGCGGCGGCGGGACCGAGTTCGGCTATTGGGGAGAGATCATGGCGACCTCTGCCATTGCGTTGGGGGCGGCCGGACTGGTGATCACCGGTGGGGTGCGCGACAGCCTGCAACTGGTTGACCTGGGCCTGCCGACCTTCGCCGGCGCCATCTGCATCCAGGGCACGGGCAAGGACCCCAAGGGCGATGGCGCGGTGGGGGAACCGGTGCGCATCGGCGCCGTCACGGTGCGCCGCGGTGACCTTGTGGTGGCTGATGCCGACGGGGTGATCGTGTTGCCGGCGGCGGACGGCCCCGCCCTGGTGCAGGCGGCGCGCGACCGCGACGCCAAGGAAGCCGGCATTCTGGAGCGTGTGCGCGCCGGTGCCCTGACGCTCGACGTCTACAATCTCTGAAGAAACGGGAGACATCTCCGTGATCATCGACGTCCACTCCCATCTCTGGGCACCACCGGAATTCAATGCCGGCGGCATGATGCTGGTCGGCAGCGACGGGCATTATTCCGGAATGGAGCCGAAAATCTCCGACGACCGGTATCTTGACTATCTCCAGACCCTGTTCAAGGCGCTGGATATGGTGGGCACCGACTTCCAGATGGTCTCGCCCCGGCCCTTCACCATGCTGCATTCGCGCGGAAGCCGGCTTGTCGATATCTGGACCCGCTGGACCAACAACGCCATCGCCCAGCAGGTGCGCCTGGCTCCGACCCGGTTCGCAGGCATGGCCGGCTTGCCGCAGGTGCCGGGCGAACCCATCGAGCGGGTCTTCCCGGAGATGGAACGCTGCATCAGGGAACTGGGCTTCAACTCCATCCTGATCAATCCCGATCCGGCGGAGGGGACGGGATATGTGCCGCCCATGGGCGATCCCTACTGGTATCCGCTCTATGAGAAGATGTGCGAGCATGATGTGCCTGCGCTGATCCATGCCTGCTCCTGCTGCAACGGGCGGGAAACCTATGCCAACCATTTCATCACCGAGCATTCGATTGCGCTCCTGTCCATGATCAAGGCCGGGGTGATGCAGCGCTTCCCCAAGCTGAAGATCATTGTGGCGCATGGCGGCGGCTCCGTTCCCTACCAGGTCGGGCGCTGGCGTGCCGAACGCGGCGCCTTCCCCGACCTGGGCAAGGATGGGGTGCAGGGCAAGCTGTCGGAGGCGCCGGGCAGCTTCGACGATGCGCTGCGCGCCTTCCATTTCGACACCTGCCTGCACTCCCCCCTGTCGGTGGAACTTTTGCTGAAGGTGGTGGGCACGGACAATGTCTGTTTTGGAACCGAACGCATCGGCAGCGGCAGCCAGATCAATCCCGATACCGGTCGTTCCTATGACGATATGAAGCCCGATATCGAGGCCATGGGCTTCCTGACGGACCAGGATCGCCACAAGATATTCGAGGGCAATGCCAGGCGCCTGTTCCGGGGCCTGCCGGAGACCGGTCATGGCTGAGATCGTTCTGGGGCTTGCCGCCTCGCACAGCCCCCTGCTGACCATCGACTGGGGCGAATGGCAGCACCGGGCGCAGGCCGACCTGTCCAATGACAAGCTGAACCTGTCGGACGGGCGCTTCGTATCCTATGCCCAGTTGCAGGCAGAGCGCGGCGATGCCTATGCGGCCATCGCCACCCCGCAGGCGTTCGAGAGTGCGGCCGTGCGCTGTCAGGCCGGGCTGGACAGGCTGGCCGACGCCTTGCTGACCGCCGCGCCGGACATCGTCATGGTCATCGGTGATGATCAGGGGGAACTGTTCCCCCTGTCGAACACGCCGGCCATCTCGGTCTATTACGGGGCGGAGATCGCCACCAACGATGTCTGGGGGCGTGACGACAAGCCGGCCTGGATGCATCAGATGGCCCGAGGTTATGCCATGGACCGCGTCCATCGCTTTCCCGGAGCGCCGGAGCTGGCCCGCGAGGTCATCACCGGGCTGATCCGCCGGCATGTCGATATCGGTGCTGCGTCGAAGGTGGATGATCCGGTAAAGGCCGGGTTCGGCCATGCCTTCGGCTTCGTGGCCGAGCGGCTGTTCCGGGACCGTGCCATCCCCATGCTGCCCGTCCTGCTGAATACCTATTTCCCGCCCAATGTCATGACGGCGGCGCGCGCGTTCGATATCGGGCGCCTGCTGCGCAGCGCGATCGAGGACAGCCCGTCCGACGCGCGGGTGGCCGTGGTGGCGTCGGGCGGCCTGTCGCATTTCGTGGTGGATGAGGAACTGGACCGCCGCGTTCTGGCGGGCCTGGAGCCGGGTGCCGGGGATTTGCTGCGGTCCATTCCGCCCGAAGCGCTCAATTCCGGCTCCTCGGAGATTTTGAACTGGGTGATGACGGCGGGTGCGGCCGACCATCTGCCGCTGTCCTGGACCGAATATGAACCCATCCGGCGCACGCCGGCCGGAACCGGCATCGGCGTCGGTTTCGCGGCCTGGGGAGCATCCCCGGCCGGCAACCCTGGCGCATGAGAGAAAGGGGGGAAGCAATGAGCAGTGCAAGGCGCAGCATCAATGTCGATGGTTTCAATCATGGCGCCCAGCCCATCCCCGCCGCATCGCGCGTTGGCGGGCTGGTGGCGACGGGCGGCATCTATGGCCTGGACCCGGATACAGGCAAATTACCCGATGACGTCGCGGCGCAGGCCAGGCTGATGTTCTGGCAGTTGCAGCGGGTCCTGGCCGCGGCCGGGGCGGGCATGGGGGATATCGCCCGCATGACCATCTATGCCAAGGTGCCCGAAGCACGGGCCGCCGTGAATGCCGAATGGCTGAAGGCCTTCCCGGACCCGGAAAGCCGCCCCGCACGGCACACCCTGACCTATGAGCATCTGCCCGCCAACATGCTGGTGCAGTGCGACGCCATCGCGATGGTGACCGACAATGGCTGATGCGGGAATCGTGAAGCGGCTGCAGCACTTCGACAGTTGCACCGTGTCGGATGCCCTGGACAAGCTGGGCCTGACGGGTGCTGTCAGCGGGTTGTCGCCCCTGACCCTGCCGGGCCGTCGCATTGCCGGCCGGGCCGTGACGGTAAAGCTGGGCGCGCCGCTGCCGGCCCTTCCGAAACGGCATCTGGGTGCCGGCGCGGTGATGGCGGCGGAACCGGGCGACATCATCGTCGTGGAACATCGTGGCCGGACCGATGTGTCGGGCTGGGGCGGGCTGTTGAGCCGGGGCGCGGTCGGCAAGGGCGTAGCGGCGGTGATCGTCGACGGCGCCTGTCGCGACGTGGATGAAAGCCGCGACCTGGGCCTGCCCGTCTTCGCCCGCGCCGCCGTGCCGGTCACGGCGCGCGGCCGGGTGGCCGAACATGATTACAATTGCCCCATCACCATCGCGGGGCTGGCCGTGTCGCCGGGCGACTGGCTGGTCGCCGATGGCAGCGGCGTGGTCTTCATTCCCGCCGCCAGGCTGGAACAGGTTATCGCCGTGGCCGAGGACATCCTGGCGCGCGAAACCCTGATGGCCCGCGCTATCGATGCCGGCGTGCCCATCGGCCAGGTGATGGGGGCCAATTACGAAGACATGCTGAAACGAACGGAGAAGCAGGATGACTGATCCGCAACTGGTCGAACGGCTGAAAAAGGCCGGTGTCACGGCCTTGTCGGATGCGCTGGACAGGTTGGGTATCGAAGGTCAGGCCGTGGGCATCATGCCCGTGGCCCGCACCATGCGCTTTGCCGGCCCGGCCTTCACCATCCGCATGCTGCCTGTGGGCCTGACGGGCGGCGTGGTCGGCGATTATATCGACGAGGTGGCCCCCGGCACTGTCGTGGTCATCGACAATGACGGACGCCCGGATCAGACGGTCTGGGGCGACATCCTGACCTTCGTGGCCCATGCCAAGGGCGTCGCCGGCACCGTCATTGACGGGGTCTGCCGTGACAGCGACCGCTGCGTGGAACTGGGCTATCCCGTCTTTGCCCGCGGCAATACGATGCGCACCGGTAAGGACCGCGTCACGGCGGACGCCTACAACGTGCCGGTGCAGGTCGCGGGCGTTCGTGTGGCGCCAGGCGACTGGCTGGTAGGTGACGCGGACGGCGTCATCGCCATACCCGCTGACAAGCTGGTCGCCGTGCTGGCCATCGCAGAGGAGATCGAAGCGGCCGAGGACCGTATCCGCACGGCCGTGGCCGGCGGCATGCGCCTGGACGAAGCGCGCCGCGCCGCCAACTATCACAGCCTTCAGACCCGCGCGGCGGCACAGCATTGAGCGATCGGGCCCCGGCGCGGGGCGGAGGCTGGCAGACATAGAATGGACTGGCGAAAACCCTTTGATCCCGTATAGATAGGGTCATGTCGACCGAGACCCAGACGCCAGAAGCCAAACCCCCGCGCCGCCGGCAGCAACAGCGCGCCATCGACACGCGGGAACGGATCATCGAAGCCGCAATCGTCGAATTCGCGGCGCGCGGGTTCGAGGCTGCATCGACCCGGGCCATGGCCGATGCCGCGGACGCCAAGCACACCCTTGTCACCTATCATTTCAATGGCAAGGAAGGCCTGTGGCAGGCGGCGATGGACCGCACGGTCCGGGCCTTCACCACCAAGCAGCGCGACAGGCTGGCGGGCCTGCACGGGGTGGATGATGTCATCAAACTGCGGCTGGTGCTTGAGGATTTCGTGCGTTACAGCGCGGAAAACCTCAATGTCCACCGCCTGATGACCCATTCGTCCAGCGAGGCGAGCCCGCAACTGGATGCGATGGTCACCGATTACCTGAAGGGCTATTTCGATCTGGTCGCCGACCTGATCCGGTCCTGCCAGGCCAAGGGACAGTTCGTGGAAGGCGACGCCCATCACCTGCATTATCTGTTCATCGGCGCGGCCACCCGTATCTTCATGCAATCGGCGGAAGTGACCCGCATCCTGGGCCGCTCACCGCTGGAACCGGCCTTCATCGACAGTCATGTCGAACGCTGCCTGGCCCTGTTTTTCCGCGACCTGCCAGAAAAGAAGGGTCGCCGCAGCGTGTGAGCGGGACAATACCGTCCCCCACCGCCGTTTCACCACCGGGTTCCGGACCAGCGGGCGGCGGCTGACCGCTGCCGAGCGATCCATCCGCAAACAACCGCCGCCCTGGGGAAATCCCCTGGCGCGAACCCTTTTGCCCGTCTGCTGTCTGGCATCCCATCGTAGGCAAAATTATTCACCAAACGGCACAATGGGCTTTACTATTTAGTCCACTTGGAATAAATAAAGCCTGTGCCCGATGCGATGGGCCAAGAAACATCCGGCGCCGATGCGGGCGCTGTTCAAACGAAAATGGGGAGGAAAGTGATGCGCGGATTTTCGCGTGTGATTCTGGTCGGCCTGCTGGCCAGCACCAGCCAGGGAGCCCTGGCCCAGGAACAGAGCGCGGCCGGTCAGGCCGTGCTGGAAGAGATCATCGTGACGGCGCTGAAACGGTCTCAGCCCCTGCAGGAGGTGCCGGCATCGGTCACCGTCGTGCAGGGTGAGGCGCTGGCGCGCACTGCCATCGTGTCTCTGGACCAGATCACCCAGGTCGTGCCGGGCATCCGCATGCAGTCGGCACCGGGCGGCACGATCAATCCCGTCGTGCGCGGGCTGGGCACCAGTTCCTCCAATGACAGTTTCGAGCAGACCATCGGCCTGTTCGTCGATGGCGTGTTTGCCGGCCATGCCCGCGACTATGCCGCCGCCCTGTTCGATGTGGAACGGGTGGAGATCGTCAAGGGCACGCAGGCAGCCATCCTGGGCAAGAACACGTCCGTTGGCGCGCTGACCCTGACCACGAAGAAGCCCGGTTCGCAGTTCGGCTATGAAGCCAGCTACATGCATGAATTCGAACTGGGTTCCGACATTCTGAATGCCGCGGTGAACCTGCCCGTCAATGACAGTTTCGCCATCCGCGTGGCGGGCCAGTTCGCCGACGAGGGCGGCTGGATACGCAATGCGCTGACGGGGCAGGACGAACAGTCCAGCAACCGCAAGGCCATCCGCGCCACGGCACGGTGGGAGCCCAACGACGTGCTGGACTGGACCGTGTCAGCCCAGGCGCATTGGATCGACCGCGATGGCCAGACCTTCTATGCCGGGGCGGACACGCTGGGCCGGCTGGCCGAAACTGCCGCCATGTACGGCGACCCGGCCTTCACCGCCGCCATCCGTGATGTCAGCCGTGGGACCGTACGTCCGGGTTTCGAGAAGATTTTCGATTATACCCAGGGCTGGCGCACCAACTCGACCATCAATCTGGCGCTGGGCGACCACACGTTGACGGCCGTCACCGGTTATGCCGAATATGACATGAAGCGTCTGATCAACCCGGCGGGTGTGCGCCAGGCGCCCGTGCTGCGCGGCGCGACCGAGCATAATGAGAGCTTCGGCCAGGAACTGCGCCTGACCTCCCCCGAATATGAGCGGTTCAGCTACATCGCCGGTGCCTATTACTACCATGACAAATGGGGGAACTTCGATTACCTGGATGTCCTGCCCCAGGTCGGGACGCCGTTGAACGGCGCCGTGGCCACCAACCAGGAATACAAGACGGAGGCGATTTCACTGTTCGGCCAGGTGAATTATGCCGTCACCGACGCTCTGGACCTGACGCTGGGCCTGCGCAGCGACAACCAGAAGAAGCGGGTCGATTACACGCGCACCATCGTGCGGCCCGGGCTGCTGGCGACGGCGGCCTATCCCGCCTTTGTGCCGACGCGGATGAGCCGCAAGGATGATTTCGTCGATTACTCCACCTCGCTCAGCTACAAGCTGACGCCGGATGCCATGCTTTATGCATCCTATGCCACGGGCAGCAAGGGTGGCGGCTTCCAGGCGTCGCCCAGCACGATCGCCACGGCCGAGTTCGGTGATGAAGGGGCCAAGACGGTCGAACTGGGTGGCAAGTTCAGCTTCGGACGCGGCACCGTGTTCAACGTCGCCCTGTTCCAGACCCGCATTTCCGATTACCAGATCGCCATCAATACGGGTGCTGGCTTCGTGGTCCGCAATGACCAGATCCAGTCGCGCGGCGTGGATGCCGAACTGAACCTGGCCCTGACCCCGGACCTGTCCTTTGCCACCAGCGTCACCTATGCCGACGTTGAAAAGCGTGGGGCGCTGCCGGCCAATTCGATCGGCGGCATCCCCTTCGCCCCAAAGCTGACCGGCACGGTGCAGGTCAATTATGACACGGCGCTGGACGACCACTATTCCCTGAACGCCAATGCGCTGGTGGAATTCCGCACCCGTCAGCATATCATCGACCTGGCCAACGCCGTCATCCCGACATCCGGCAGCTATGCCAAGATGAACCTGCGTGTCGGCGTTGCGCATGATCCGTCGGGTATCGAACTGGCGCTGGTGGGCAAGAACCTGACGGATCGGCGTGTGGTGAATTATGGTTACAACGCCTTCGCCCAGGCCGGGGCGGCCATCATCTCCACCGACCCGTCGCGGACCATCGGCCTGCAGGTCTCCATCCGGCATTGACAATAGGGGATAAGGGAAGCATGCGCCCGTCCGATGAAGGGATCAGCCGCCGGCAATGGCTGGGGGGTGCCGCCGCCCTGGCCGCCACCGCGATGCCGGGCTGGAACGTGGTGGCGGCAACGGACCGCCGCCCACCGAACATCATCTTCATCATGGCGGACGATCTCGGCTATGCCGATATCGGCTGCTATGGCGGGCGTATCGTTCCGACCCCGCATATCGATGCCATCGCCGCCGGTGGGGTCCGTCTGACGCAGGCCTATGCCAATTCATGCGTCTGTTCGCCGACCCGGTTGGCCCTGCTAACCGGCCGGTACCAGTACCGCCTGCCGCTGGGGCTGGAGGAACCGCTGACAAGGGCGCAGGTGGGTCTGCCATCCGGCATCGCCAGCCTGCCCGGACTTCTGGCCGCCCGTGGGTACCGGACCACACTGGTCGGGAAGTGGCATCTGGGAGAAGCGCCGTTCCCCGGTCCGCTGGAAACCGGCTACCAGCATTTCTACGGCATCAAGAAGGGTGGGGCGGACTATTTCACCCATCTGGCCTATGGCACGCCGGCAAAGGGGGAAGACGGGCTGTTCGACGGGGATGTGCGGTCCGGTGATGCCGGTTACCTGACCGATCTGCTGACCGACCGGGCCGTGGCGGAGGTGCAGGCCGCCGCGACAGCCGGACAGCCCCTTTTCCTCAGCCTGCATTACACCGCCCCGCACTGGCCCTGGGAGGGGCCGGAGGATGAGGCGGTGGCCCGGACGCTCACGGACATACGCCATCATGATGGCGGCAGCCTCGCCACCTATGCCGCCATGCTGGACAGCCTGGACCGTGGGGTCGGGCGGGTGATGGACGCGCTGCGGCAGGCAGGGCTGGCCGATGACAGTATCGTCATCTTCACCAGTGACAATGGGGGGGAGCGTTTCTCCGATGTCTGGCCCCTGATCGGCATGAAGGGTGAATTGCTGGAAGGGGGCATCCGCGTGCCCTGTCTGGTTTCCTGGCCCGGCCGCATCAAGGCGGCCGGCACCAGCCGGCAGGTGGCCGCCAGCATGGACTGGCTGCCCACGCTGCTGGCCGCCGCCGGGGCGCCGGATGGCGGGGCGGGGGAATGGGACGGGATCGACCTGCTGCCCGTGCTGACCGCTGCGGAACCGGATATCCCGCGCACCCTTTTCTGGCGCCACAAGCAGGGGGAGCAGGTGGCCGTGCGTCATGGCGACTGGAAATATCTGCGTCGCGGCACGCGCGAGGCCCTGTTCGACCTGTCGGCAGACGAACGGGAACGGGCCGACCGGCTGGCTGTGGAATCCGCCATCACCGCCGACCTGAAAAAGCGGTTCCACGAATGGAACGGCACCATGCTGCCCTATACCGAAACCACCTACAGCTATGATGCCGGCGCGTATGCGATGGACCGGCCGTAAGAGCCGGCTTGGAAGCGGTTCCGGCCGTCCGGCAATCGCTCCGCACCCTACAGGGAGATGATGACGATGTTCATGTTCGACCCCGCCGATCCGGCCTTCATCGCCGATCCATACCCCACCTATCGCCGGTTGCGGGACGAGGCGCCTGTATATCAGGACCCGGACAGCGGCCTGTGGCTGATCACCCGCTATTCGGGAGTTGAGCGGGCCGTTACCGACTATCCCGTCTTTTCGTCCGCCCATGGCAATGTCGTGCAGGACAGCCCGACGCGGGTCGGCAAGACCCTGGGGTCCATCGACCCGCCGCGCCATGACGAATTGCGGCGTATCATCCAGCGCGGGCTGGGCAATGCCCGGATCGAGGCCATGCTGCCCGGCATCCGGGCCGAACTGGCAGAGCGCATGGCGGTCCTGTCCGACAGGCGGGAGTGTGATTTCATCGCCGACATCAGCCAGCCGGTGCTGTTCGGCGCGCTGGGGCGCATGCTGGGCCTGGATGCCGATGCCGCCGTGCGGGCCACCGAACTGACCAAGGGGCTGTTCCATCAGGATGACGGGCCCTTCGGGTCGGTCCTGGCACCGGAAACCTTCCAGGACATCGCCGCCTTCCTGCGCGATCAGTTGGATAACCGGCGCCAGGAGCGCGGCGACGATCTGATCTCCGTCCTGCTGGATGCGAAGGAGGATGGGGCCCCCTTGAGCGACGAGGAGATCGTGGCCAACGTCTCCACCGTGCTGATGGCGGGCAACGCCTCCATCGGCCATTTCTTCCCCAACCTCATCCATGCGCTCTGGTGTCATCCGGACCAGCGGCGGATAATGCTGGAGGACCCCGGCCGCATCTCCGCGGCGATCGAGGAGTCCGTGCGTTGGGACACCTCCACCCAGTGTTTCGCCCGGCAGATCGTGCAGGAGGTGGAGATCGATGGCACGCGCATCCCGGCCGACAGCCGGGCGGTGGTGTTCTACGCTTCGGCCAACCGTGACGAGCGGGTGATCCCCGATCCCGACAGGTTCGATATCGGCCGGGCGCGCGTGCGTCATTTCGGCTTCGGCATGGGGCCGCATTTCTGCGCGGGGGCGAATGCCGCCCGCACCATCCTGAAGGAAGTGATGCGCGAGTTGATGCCGTTCCTGGGCGAATATGAACTGGATATCGCGCGTGCCACCCGCGTGCGTCACATCATGGTGCGCGGCTTCGCCAATCTGCCCCTGTCCTGGTGACCGGCATGGGCGGCGAGGCGGAACAGCCCGTTCCCCTGCTGGTGGAACGGGATGGGGCGGTGCTGCGGCTGGTGCTGGACCGGCCGCAGGCGGGAAACGGGATCAGCCTAGCCATGGCGCGGGCCCTGATGCGGGCAGCCATCGCGGCGGACGAGGATGAAACCGTGCGCTGCGTGCTGCTGACGGGCCGTGGGCGCCTGTTCTGCGCCGGCGGCGACATCCATGAGTTCGCGGTGGCCGGTGACGGCATCGGCGCCTATCTGAAGGAGGTGACGGCCTGCCTGCATGCCGCGATCATCCGCTTGCTGCGCATGCCGAAACCACTGGTGGTCGCCGTCAATGGCCCGGCCGCGGGGGCGGGGTTCAGCCTGGCCATGGCGGGCGACATCGTGCTGGCATCGGCCCGCGCCCGCTTCATCCCGGCCTATGGCGCCCTGGGCTATACACCCGATGGCGGCTTGTCCTGGCTGCTGCCGCGGCTGGTCGGGTTGCGGCGGGCTCAGGAAATCCTGCTGGCCAACCGCGCCCTGACGGCGGAGGAAGCGGTCGGCATCGGTCTGGCCACGCGCATCCTGACGGAAGACGATCTGGAAGCCGCAGCCCTGGAACAGGCCCGGACCCTGTCCTCCTGCGCCACCGGGGCCCTGGGGCGCATGCGTGGCCTGCTGCTGGATGCCAGCCAGCCGCTGGAGGCCCATCTGGACGCCGAAGCCCGCGCCATTTCGGCCAGCGCGCGAACGGCCCACGGACGGGAAGGGGTTGCCGCCTTCCTCGCCAAACGCCTGCCGGATTTCACCGCCGTCTGAAAAGAGCGTGCAAGACCTTAATTTAGGGGAAGTCGATCTATCATGCCCACCCTTATCATCATCACCCGCGACGGCCGGGAACGTGCCGTGGAAGCCGAGGCCGGCCTGTCTGTCATGGAAATCGTGCGTGACAGCGGTATCGATGAAATGCAGGCCCTCTGCGGTGGTTCCTGTTCCTGCGCCACCTGCCATGTCTATATCGATCCTGCCCATATCGACCGGTTGCCGCCGGTTGAAACGGACGAGGGCGACCTGCTGGACTGCGCGGCGGAACGGCGGGTGACGTCACGCCTGTCCTGTCAGGTCCGCTTCGACACGGCCCTGAACGGCATGCGCGTCACCATCGCACCGGAGGACTGATCTCGACACTGATCCCGCCGGCGAACTGAACGATCGCCGGTGCGATTATATGATGCCGGTTGCCGTCAGACCACCATACGCCGGTAAAGATGCCAGGTGGCGTGCCCCAGGATCGGCATGATGAAGGCCAGGCCGACGAACAGCGGCAGACTGCCCAGCAGCAGCAATCCAGCCACCATCAGTCCCCAGATGGCCATGGGAAACGGATTGTGCCACACGGCCCTGAACGAGGTGACGATGGCATCAAGCATGCCCACGTCACGGTCCAGCATCATGGGGAAGGATACGACGGTCAGCGTCAGGACCAGCATCGCGAACAGCAGGCCGGCACCATTGCCGGCGATGATCATCGTCCAGCCTTCGCGCGTGCTCAGCAGATTGGCGATGAAATCGGCCATGCCGGCATGGGGCAGAGTGGCCATCGTCGCCGCATGAATGCTTTCCGCCACGGCCAGCCAGGCGATGAATACCGCCAGCAGCACGGCCCCCAGCCACGCGATGGACCAGAGCGACCGCGAATGCCGCACGTCCAGCGCATTGCGCCAGGTTACGTCGGCGCCAAGTTCCCGTTGCCGGCTCAACTCGTACATCCCCAGCGCCGCCAGCGGCCCCATGATGGAAATGCCGGCCAGCGCCGGGTAGAGCAGGGGGAACAGGTCGGCCTGGGCCGCGGTGGCGGCGGCCAGCACCCCGACCAGCGGATAGATCATGCCAAGGAACAGAAGCTGCGTGGGTGCGGCCATGAAATCCTGCACGCCCAGCGACAGGGCCTGCATCAGGTCCTGCACGCCAATGCGCCGGATGCCCGGCATAGACAGGGAGCGATCCTGATTCAGGGATCGGTCCGTATTCAGTACCGCCCGATCGGCGGCCATCCGGTAAGCCATCGCGTCGACCCTCCCGACAGGCCGGCCCAATGATCCCGGTCCGGGCAGTCATGTGCCACGGCGGAAGGGCCGGCGGGACGGTTCGGCCGGGAAGCCCGGCAGGGGGCCGCGATGGCGCCATTATCCATCGCGCAACGGATGATCGGTGGGCGATCGGTCGAACCAGGTGCGACAAATTATAGCACCAACACCCATCCCTGCACGGAAAAATACGTCGGCGCGAAACCACCGGCTACCATGCTTCGCCGTGTCAGGTTTCCAGGGCGGCTTCCTGTTCGGCGCGCTTCTTCTCGATCCGCCGGGCCATGAACACCGACACCTCGTAGAGCAGCAGCAAGGGAACGGCCAAGCCGATCTGGCTGATCACATCGGGCGGCGTGAGGATGGCAGCGGCGATGAACACGCCGACGATGGCATAGCGCCGCTTTGACGCCAGCCCGTCTGCCGTCACCAGCCCGACGCGGGCCATCAGGGTCAGCGCCACGGGCAGCTGGAACGCCAGCCCGAAGGCGAAGATCAGCGCCATGATCAATGACAGGTAATCGGCCACCCGTGTCTCGGCCTGCACAGCCAGGGTCGTGGCCGTTGCCTCCGCCTCGAAGCTGAAGAAGAATTTCAGCGCCATCGGCATGATGAAGAAATAGACCAGCGCCGCCCCCAGCAGGAACAGCACGGGCGTGGCCACCAGGAAGGGCAGGAATGCCCGGCGTTCATGCTTGTAAAGGCCAGGCGCCACGAACTTCCAGAATTGCGAGGCGATGATGGGGAAGGCCACCATCGTCCCGGCCCAGAACGCCACCTTCATCTGCGTCAGGAAGAATTCCTGCGGTGCCGTGAAGATCATGCGCCGTTCATTGGCTTTCACGCCCAGCGCCTGGACCAGCGGATGCATCAGGAACTGATAGATATGGTCGGCCACGGCAAAGCACGCGATGAACGCCAGGAACAGGGCGCCCAGGCTCCACATCAACCGGTTCCGCAACTCGATCAGATGTTCGAGCAGCGGCATCTTGCCGGCGTCCAGTTCATCCTGTTCGGTGGGTTCGCTCAAGGTTGCTTATCCTTGGTGGGGTCCGGCGATGCAATGGGGGCGGGGGCCGGCTGTGTGTGCGTGTCCGGGGATGGCTCATCACGGGGCATCGGTGGCAGCGGCGACGCGATGCTGGCCATATCCGCCGCCGCCTCACTTGAAATATTAGCCGCCGCTCCGCTTGACCTGTCCATCGCCGCTCCGCTTGCCATATGCATCGCCGCTCCGCTTGCCGTATGCATCGCCGCTCCGCTTGCCGTATCCACCGCCGCTCCGCTTGCCGGCGTGCGCGCGCCGATGGCCTCGGTGGAGGTTGTTGCGGGCTGGGGGGCATCACCCTTGGCCGGGCTGGTGAAGTCGTCCACCGTCAGCGACTTGCGCAGGCCGCCGTCGGGATCGATGCTCTTCTCCAGTTCGTCGTTCAGGTTGAAGTTCCGGGCCTGCTGCACCTGCTTGCGCAGGTCCTCCAGTTCGGCCTGACGGACCATGTCGTCGACATTGTTCTGGAAGTCGCGGGCCATGGACCGGGCCCGCGCGATCCATTTGCCCAAGGTGCTGAGCGCCTTGGGCAGGTCCTTCGGACCGATGACGACCAGCGCCACCACGGCAATGATCAGAAATTCCGACCAGGCGATATCAAACATGTCCGATCAGACCTTGGTCGTCGTTTCGTCGATCCGGACCGGGGCCGGTGGCGATGAGGCCGGACGATCCCTGGCCACGTCACCTTCCGGGTCCGACATGCCGGATTTGAAGCTGCGGATGCCCCGCCCCAGGTCGCCCATGACCTTCGGCAGCTTGCCGGCGCCGAAAATGATCAGGATGATCACAAGGATCACCAGGATTTCCCAGACGTTCAATCCACCCATGGATCACTCCACCTCATGCGACACGGCAAGACCGGGGCCCGGCCGAAAGGCGCGGGATCATGGCAGAAACGAAACACTGCCGCAATCGGGCCGGCTGTCATGGCCGAGCAAAGACGAAAGCCTGCCGCGGCTCCAGCATGACGGACACATGGCTGCCATCCGCTGGCAGGAAATGACCCGGCGCGCGGGCGTGCAGGTGATGGGACCGGCCTTCCCGGTCCGTGACCCGCAGATGCACCAGACTGGTGCGGCCCAGCAGGCGCGACGCCTCCACCTGTGCCAGGTTGGGCACGCTGGCTGCACCCTCGTCCTCTCCTGTCAAGGCCAGGCGCAGTGCCTCCGGGCGGATCAGCACCTCCACCGCCTGGCCTTCCCCCATGCGCGGGGCCGGCAGGCTGCCGACAGGCGTATCGACCCGGCCCCGGCACACCCGTCCCTCCAGCACGTTCACCTCGCCGAAGAAACTGGCGGCAAAAGCGTCGACGGGCTTTGTGTAAAGCGCCGTCGGCGAGCCCACCTGCACCAGCCGGCCGTCACGCAGCAGGACGATGCGGTCGGCCAGGAACATGGCCTCTTCCGGATCGTGGGTCACGATCATGGTGGCCGCACCGCTGCGCTTCAGCACATGCAGCGTTTCGTCGCGCACGCTTTCCCGCAGCCGCGTGTCCAGCCCTGAAAAAGGCTCGTCCAGCAACAGCACGGACGGGCGTGGCGCCATGGCCCGGGCCAGCGCCACGCGCTGCTGTTGCCCACCCGACAGGGCATGCGGATAGGCCTTGGCATAGGCTTCCATCCCCACCTGTTCCAGCGCGGCCATGGCGCGCCCGGTCCGGTCGGCGGCGGGCAGGCGGTTCAGGCCGAACCGCACATTGTCCAGCACGGTCAGATGCGGGAACAGGGCATAATCCTGGAAGACCAGCCCGATACCGCGCCGCTCCGGCGGCAGGGACTGGCCCGGCCGGGCGATCATCTGGCCGCCGATGGCCACGGCGCCGTCCTGCAGGATCTCCAGCCCGGCCGCCAGCCGCAGCAGGGTGGATTTGCCGCAGCCGGAAGGCCCGACCAGACAGACGATCTCCCCCGGCGCGATCGATACAGAAACATCATCCAGGGCGCGCTTGGCCCCATAATGATGTGTCACCTTGTCCAGGGACAGTGCCGGCAGGGCGACGGGCGGATGATGCGGGCTGGCGGCGTCCAGCGGCGGCGGGCGGCCGTGCGGCCCGTGGCCGGTCCGTCCCCCGTCCTTCTCATCGCTGCGCGGCGGCGGGACCCCGGCCCCGCTTGTCCTGTCGCTGATCGTCGTATCCATCCTGGCCGACGCTTTCTTTCCATCGTCGCCCCGTGAGGCGTCGCCCGCAAGGGGCCCAAAAGTGATGGGTCATACTTAGGATGCCGCCACCCTCTTTGCAAACCGTTATTAACTGCCTGCCCGTCATGTGGTCGTTCCGGCCCGTCCGGTGCGGGTCCGATCAGCGGGGTTTCCCTTCTGCACCGGGTTTGTGGCACTGTGCGCCGCAGTGAAGACGACAGGAACGGAAGCATCCCATGGATATGGCTGGCGAATACCGACTTCCGGCCGGACGTGCCGCGGTGTGGGCGGCCCTGAACGATACAGGCATGCTGCATCGCTGCATTCCGGGCTGCGAGGAACTGGAAAGGCTGTCGGACACCGAACTGGCGGCCAAGGTGAAGGTGAAGATCGGCCCCGTCAGCGCCCGGTTCGCCGGCCGCGTCACCTTGTCCGATATCGACGCCCCCAACGGCTACCGCATCACGGGCGAAGGGCAGGGCGGGGCCGCCGGCTTCGGCAAGGGCGGCGCGCTGGTCACGCTGGAAGATACCGGTGACGGCGGCACGCTGCTGAAATACACCGCCGAGGCGACAGTGGGCGGAAAGCTGGCGCAGATCGGGTCCCGCCTGGTCCAGGGGGCGGCCCGCAAGCTGGCCGATGATTTCTTCGCGGCCTTCGCCCAGGCCATGGCCGACGACCCGGCATAGGACGGCCTCTGGCAAATCCATATCCGGCTGCCTATGTGAAACCCTGGTCCCGCCCTGAGAACAGCCCCCATGTCCCCTGAACCCGACGACAGCGCCGCCATCCTTGCCCAGGCCGCAGAATGGCTGGCTACCGGATCGCGCGTGGCGCTGGCATCCGTCATCGCCACATGGGGATCGGCCCCACGACCGGTGGGCAGCCTGATGGCCGTCACGACCGACGGTGCCATGGCCGGTTCCGTTTCCGGCGGCTGTATCGAAGGTGCCGTTGCGCTGGAAGCCGTGAAGGTGGTGGAGGAGGGGGAGCCACGCATCCTGTCCTTCGGCATCAGCAATGACATGGCGTGGGAAGTGGGGCTGGCCTGTGGCGGGAAGCTGGATGTCTATCTGGAGCCCCTGGCATGAAGCGGCGCATTCTGGAAGCATTGCGCCGGGCTCAGGCCGATCGCCGGCCCGTGGCGCTGGTCACCGACCTGGGAACGGGCTTCCAGACCCTGGTCGGCGCCGATGGCCGCCAGCAAGGCGATGCCGGGCTGGAGGAGGAATTCCTGCCCGGCGTGCTGGATGCCATCCGGCGTGACCGCCGTGGCATCGTGGAATTCTACGATGGCCGTTTCTTCATCAATATCTTTCCCCCGCCATCGCGCCTGCTGATCGTCGGCGCGGTGCATCTGGCACAGGCGCTGGCGCCGGCGGCAAGGCTGGCCGGCTATGATGTCACGGTGATCGATCCACGTCGCAGCTTTGCCACGCCGGAACGCTTTCCCGACACACGCCTGGTGCTGGAATGGCCGGATGAGGCGTTGGACATGCTGGCACCGGACGCGCGAACGGCCATCGTCACCCTGTCGCACGATCCGAAGTTCGATGATCCGGCCCTGGTCCGCGCGCTGGCCGGCCCGGCCTTTTATATCGGTGCCCTGGGCAGCCGCAAAAGCCACGCGGCCCGGCTGGAGCGGCTGCGGGCGCAGGGGCTGGCTGATGATGCCCTGACCCGCATCCATGGTCCCGTCGGGCTGGACACCGGTGCCGTGACGCCGGGGGAAATCGCGGTATCGATCCTGGCGGAAATGACCCTGGCCCTGCGCGGCCCCAAGCACAGGGCAGGTTGAGCCGATGTGGTTCGGGTCCCTTGCCGTGGCCGAGGCCGAAGGCGCCATTCTGGCCCATGCTGTCCACCATGCCGCCGGCCGATTTGCCAAGGGGCGTGTCCTGGGCCGGGAAGACATCGAAAGGCTAATACAATCCGGAATCGAAACGATTATGGTGGCGCGCCTCGATGCGGGTGACATCACGGAGGATGCGGCCGCGACACGCATCGCCGCCCGGCTGGCTGGACCTCATCTGACGATCAGTGCCGCCTATACGGGCCGGGTCAACCTGTTTGCTGCCCAAGATGGGCTGGCGACCATCGATGCCGCGACGATCCATGCCCTGAACCGCACCGATGAGGCGGTGACCATCGCCACCCTGCCCCCCTTCACACCCGTCCGCACCGGGCAGATGCTGGCCACCATCAAGATCATTCCCTTCGCCGTGCCCGAAGCCATCGTTTCGGCCCTGGAATGGATGCTGGCGGGTGCCGGGCCGGTCGGTGTGGCCCCCTGGGCCGGCTTGTCGGCCAGCCTGATACAGACCATGCTGCCGGGCACGAAACCGGCAGTGCTGGACAAGAGTGTTCAGGTGACGCGCGACAGGCTGGCGGGGATCGAGGCGGATCTGGCGCAACAGATGCGTGTCCCGCATGAAGTGGGGGCGCTTGCCAGCGCCCTGCGTGAGGCGGAAGGCGATCTGGTACTGGTCATCGGTGCATCGGCCATCACCGACCGTCGGGACGTGATCCCCGCAGCATTGGAAAGGGTGGGGGGCACGGTCCGGCATTTCGGCATGCCCGTCGATCCGGGCAACCTTCTGCTGCTGGGGGAACTGAACGGGCGGCCCGTGCTGGGCCTGCCCGGCTGCGCACGTTCGCCAAAGCTGAACGGCGTTGACTGGGTGCTGCAAAGGCTGGGGGCCGGCCTGCCCGTCGATGCCGCCGCCATCATGGCCATGGGTGTTGGCGGATTGCTGGCGGAGATGCCGGGCCGGCCCCTGCCGCGCGCCATGGCAACATCCACACCCCGCGCACCGCGCATCGCCGGCCTTGTGCTGGCCGGCGGGTTCGGCCGGCGCATGGGGGGAGAGGGCAACAAGCTGCTGCGTCCCTGGCGGGGCAAGCCCCTGGTCCGGCATGTGGTGGAAGCAGCAATGGGCGCCCAGCTCTGTGCCGTAAGCGTGGCGACCGGCCATCAGGCCGCAGAGGTCCGTACCGCGCTGGAAGGAACAGGCGTGGATTTCACCCACGCGCCCGACCATGGACAGGGCCTGTCGGCCACCCTGAAGGCCGGGCTGGCAGCCTTGTCCGACGATATCGATGGCGTTCTGGTGCTGCTGGGTGACATGCCCCGCATCGGGTCCGCCACCATAGACCGTCTGGTGGCCGCCTTTTCGCCGGAGGATGGGCGGGCCATCATCGTGCCCACTTGCGGCGGGCGGCGCGGCAACCCCATTCTGTGGGACCGGTCCTTTCTCCCGGAAATGCAGGCTCTGACAGGCGATACGGGGGCCCGTTCCCTGCTGATCCGCCATGCCGCCGCCCTGTGCGAGGTGGCGGTGGAGGACGAGGGCATCCTGCTGGATGTCGACACGCCGGAGGCGCTGGCGGGCCTGTAACCGCCCCGAAAGTGCCGCTTCACAGGTCGCCTGCAAAAGTTTCCGTCCTGCTGGGGGCCCAAATCAGGTATTGAGGCGGCTGATCCCGTCGGTTTCCCCGTGCAGAGTATACCCCATGCCCGCCAACATCCTTGAAGCGCAAGTCGCCAAGCGCCGCACCTTCGCCATCATCGCGCACCCCGACGCGGGCAAGACGACGCTGACGGAAAAGCTGCTGCTGTTCGGCGGCGCCATCCAGATGGCCGGCGCCGTGAAGGCCCGCGGGGAACAGCGGCGTGCGCGTTCGGACTGGATGAAGGTGGAACGGGAACGCGGCATCTCCGTCACCGCATCGGTGATGAATTTCGATTATGCCGACCGGACCTTCAACCTGGTGGACACGCCGGGCCACGAGGATTTCTCCGAGGACACCTATCGCACGCTGACCGCCGTGGACAGCGCCGTCATGGTGATCGACGCCGCCAAGGGCATCGAGGCGCAGACGCGCAAGCTGTTCGAGGTGTGCCGCATGCGCGACGTGCCCATCATCACCTTCGTCAACAAGATGGACCGAGAAGCCCGCGATCCATTCGAACTGATGGATGAGGTGGAGCGCGACCTGCAGCTTGAGGTCACGCCGGCCTCCTGGCCCATCGGCTCCGGTTCCGATTTCCGCGGCTGCTACGACCTGATCCGCGATCGGTTGATCCTGATGGATCGCCGGTCTGGCGACGTGGCCACCGACGGCATCGAATGCCATGGCGTCGATGATCCCCGGATCGATGAGTTGATCCCCGCTGACCAGGCCGCCAAGCTGCGCGAGGATGTGGCCATGGTGCGCGAACTGTGTCCGCCCTTCGATCTGGAAACCTATCGGGAGGGTCACCAGACCCCGGTCTTTTTCGGGTCCGCCATCAATAATTTCGGTGTGCGGGAATTGCTGCTGGGCCTGGCCGAGTACGCACCGCCACCGCGCCCGCAAAAGGCTGATGGCCGCGCAGTGGACCCGGCGGAGGGCAAGGTCACGGGCTTCGTGTTCAAGGTGCAGGCCAACATGGACCCCAACCATCGCGACCGCATCGCCTTTTTCCGCCTGTGCTCGGGCCATTTCAAGCGCGGCACCAAGCTGAAGCATATGCGATCCGGCAAGCTGCTGGCGGTCAACAACGCCGTGCTGTTCCTGGCCCGCGACCGGGAACTGGCCGAGGATGCGTTTCCCGGCGATATCATCGGCATTCCCAACCACGGCACCCTGCGCATCGGCGACACGCTGACCGAGGGGGAGGATCTGCGCTATACCGGTGTACCCAGCTTCGCGCCGGAACTGTTGCAGCGCGTGCGCCTGGACGATCCGATGAAGGTCAAGCACCTGCGCAAGGCGCTTGAGCATTTCGCGGAGGAGGGGGCTTCACAGGTGTTCAAGCCCGTCATCGGCGCCGACTGGGTGGTCGGCGTTGTCGGACAGCTCCAGTTCGAGGTACTGGCCGCCCGGATCGAGGCTGAGTATGGCATGAAGGCGCGGTTCGAAACCGCCGGCTATGACGCCGCCCGCTGGGTGGAAAGCGACGATCCGGTGGCGCTGAAGGCATTCATCGACAGCCGCCGCGCCGACATCGCGGAGGATCATGATGGCGCGCTGGTCTATCTGGCCCGCAACGGCTGGCAGTTGAACCGCGCGCAGGAGGATTTTCCCGCGCTGCGTTTCCTGAAGACGCGCGAGCAGAACAAGACCGTCACCACGGTGGCTGCCTGACGCGCAGCCACCGGACCATCCGGCCGCATCAGGCCGCCTTTGCAGCGGCACCGTCACTGGTCAGCAGGTCCAGGCAGGCCATGCGCACGGCCACGCCCAGTTCAACCTGCTGAAGGATCACGGAACGGTGGATATCGTCGGCCACAAGGCTGTCGATCTCCACGCCGCGGTTCATGGGACCGGGATGCATGATCAGTGCGCCGGGCTTGGCCAGCGCCAGCTTGTCGTAATCCAGCCCGAAAAAGCGGAAATATTCCCGCTGGCTGGGCAGGAACTGCCCCTGCATGCGTTCAAGCTGCAGGCGCAGCATCATGACGATGTCCGCATCCTTCAGGCCCGTCTTCATGCTGTGATGCACCTCCGCCCCCATCCGGTCGACGGCACCCGGCAGCAATGTGGGGGGGGCGACAACGCGGACATGGGCGCCCATGATGTTCAGCAGGTGGATATTGGACCGCGCCACGCGGCTGTGCAGGATGTCCCCGCAGATCGCCACGGTCAGGCCCTTCAGGGTGCCCAGGTTGCGCCGGATGGTCAGGGCGTCCAGCAAGGCCTGGGTCGGATGCTCGTGCTGGCCGTCCCCGGCATTGATCACCGCGCAGTTCACCTTGTCGGCCAGAAGCTTCGGCGCCCCCGAATCCTGGTGGCGCACGACCAGCGCATCCAGGTGCATGGCGTTCAGGGTCGTGGCCGTGTCGATCAGGGTCTCGCCCTTCTTCACCGAGCTGCCATCCACTGCCATGTTGATGGCATCGGCACCCAGCCGCCGCGCGGCCAGTTCGAAGCTGGTGCGCGTGCGCGTCGAATTCTCGAAGAACAGGTTGACGATCGTCTTGCCGGCCAGCTTGCCGTTGACCTTGTTGGCGGAGCGATTCTGCTCGACATAGCGGTCGGCCGTGTCCAGCAGCAAATTGATCTCCGGCGCCGTCAATCCCTCGATACCCAGAAGGTGGCGATGGTTGAAGCGGTCGGCGCGGGCATCGATGTCATGCGGATGGGCGGCCATGGGTAACATGCTCTCCGGCGGCGTGGATCGGCGGGGCGGGACTATGGTGGCACGCCCCGCCCCTGGCAAGCGTCAGAAAGACCGGTCCGGCATGAATGGCGCGGGGTTCAGCCCGCTTTGCCGGCCACCCCATTGGCACGGAACCATTCCAGGCAGCGCTTCCAGCCATCGGCCGCCATCTCCGGCCGGTAGCTGGGGCGATAATCGGCATGGAAGCCGTGCGGGCCTTCCGGGTAAAGGTGGATATGGCTTTCTGTCTTGCCGGCAGCGGCCAGGGCTGCGCGCATCTTTTCCACATCCTCCACGGGGATGCCGCCATCCTTTTCGCCGTAAAGGCCCAGAACCGGGGCCTTGATCCGGTCGGTCAGTTCCACCGGCACCATGGTTTGCAATGCCGTGGCAGGCGTCGCCAGCCGGCCGTACCAGGCTACGCCCGCCTTCACGTCCGGGCTGTGGGCAGCATAAAGCCAGGTGGCGCGACCACCCCAGCAGAAGCCGGTGACGCCCAGGCGGGAAGCATCGCCACCATCCTGCCCGGCCGCCCAGGCGACGGCAGCGTCCAGGTCGGCCATGACCTGCGCGTCCGGCACCTTGCTGACAATGTCGGCAATCAGCTTGGCGGTATCGGTATAGGCGGCGGCATTGCCCTGTCGCGCGAACATTTCCGGCGCCACAGCCAGATAGCCTTCCCGGGCGAAGCGGCGACAGACATCCTTGATATATTCATGGACCCCGAAGATCTCCTGGATGACCAGTATGATGGGGAAGGGGCCCTGGCCCGCCGGCTTGGCACGATAGGCCGGCAGGCTGCCGTCGGCGACGGGAATGGCGACTTCTCCCGCCGCCAGCCCATCGGCCGGTGTGGTGATGGTCTGCGCGGAAACCGGCAGCGTGGACAGGGCGAAGCCACTGGCCAGGGTGGTCATGGCGAATATCCGTCTTGTAAGGGTGGGGTTCAGCGGCGACAGAAGACACTGGGCTTCGGCGTGGATACGCTCCATCGGGCTCCTCCCGTGATCCATGGCTGGCAATGGGCAGGCAGGATAGGACATGGGAACGGTTACGCAACCGGTCATTAGGCCGATTGGGCTTGCCGTCCGATGCCGGTTGCGCGCATTGTGGCATTGGACTTCCCGCGGAACACAACATGACCGCCGACGCGAAATCAGAGCTGTTGCGCCAGATCCGCGCCATCCGCCGCCGCATCGATCCCGATGTGCTGGCCAGGGCCGAGCGCGCCGCCCAGGCGGCGGAGGCGGCCCGCACCGTGCCGCCCGACCAGGTGCCCTATGACAAGGATGCCGCGCGTGAGGTGGTGGCCAGCTTCCTGCGCGCCCGCAACGATGGCGGCCGGTTCGCCATGGCACTGATGGAGAATTTGCGCAAGCCGGACGCGGCGGCCAAGGCCTATGCCAAGCCGTCTCCCGCGACCCGCCCCGGCGGCCGACGCATCTGAAGCCTGGCTGCATGTATCCGGGCTCGATCGCAATGACACGGCGGACGCCTGTCGCCTCATCATCCCCAACCGGTCGTGCAGCAGCCATGGCGTGCGTCTGGCTGCTGACAGCCTTTTCGGTGTTAGTGCCGGCGGCGGCGGCCGGTGATGTCCTGCGGCTGCTGATGTCCGAAAGCCTGCCGCCGCCCTATCTCATCCAACTGGAAGGGGAGGCGGAGCCGACAGGCCTGACCGTTGATCTGTGCCGGAAGGTTGCCGCCCGCCTGGGTTACGGCGCCAGTGTTCGCGTGGCACCGCCCAAGCGCGTGCCTGAACTGATGCGGGCAGGGGAAGCGGACATGCTTTGCCATGTCTCCCCCAACTGGTATCCCTATCCGGAAGAGATGTGGTTCGGCCGGCGCCTCTACAGTGCCGACAATGTCTTCATCGCAGCACGCGACGCCGAACCGGTCTGCGAAGAATGCGCCATTCCGCGGGAAGTCGCGACTGTCATCGGCTCCGATTACGGGGAACGGGTGGACATGGCTTTTGCCAGCGGACGGTCGGCCCGACGCGATGTCCGGTCGGAAGAAAATGTTTTCCGCCTCATCCAGTATGGCCGCATGGCCTATGGGATCGTACCGGAATACACGTTCCATTATTTCGCAGGCCACAATCAGGATATGGCCATCAAGGGGCATGCCTACCGTTTCAACATCACAGTGGGCGTGCCACGAAGCGGCCCGATCGGTGAGGCTGAACTGCTGATCGCCACAGCTTCCATCCGCCTTCCGCAGGACGTCGACCCAGCCTTCCGGCCCTATCTCGGGCTACCCGGCATTGAGCCATGATAGACGGGTGCAGATTAACCGTCTGATTATAAAGAAGAGTCGCACTTCAGAATAGAATCCACCTCACCCAAACGGGTGTCGCCCAAACGGGAAAGATTGATAATGTGTATTATGGAAATTTAAGGCAATTTTAAAAGTGTTGCGTTCTGGGTGATCTGATCACCTGATCAGCGCAATCGGCCTATTACGTAAACGGCATGAAGATATTGCCATGTTCGGACACGCCGTGGACATGGATACTCATAGTGCTCATGATGGTTAGCATGCGCGACCGAAAACCGGCGCGCGGCGCCTCAGCGACGCAAGCGCGCCGGGACCGGTCGTCGCCGCACGGTGTTGTAAACCGCGACCGGACCCAGCCGTTAGGCTGGGCTTGTAGACTTGGGCGGGTGGTCTAACGGAGATGGAAATGCGCGCGACCGTTATCAAACTTGGGGATAGCTATGCCATTCAGATTCCTGCGGCCATTGTGCAGGAAATGAATTTGAAGGAAGGAACACCGGTGGAAATAGCCGCATCCCCGACAGGCTTGAGAGTTACGCCTGTGCAACAGCGTTTCAGCCTGGAGGAGCTCGTGGCGCAGATGCGGCCTGAAAATCAGCATGACGAGTATTTCTTGGATAAGCCAGTTGGTGCGGAGATCGTTGAATGGAGAGACTAGCCTTCGGATGCTCTGCTTTCCATTTCTGAAATCCTGCATCCCCACGGACCACTACGGGTAATTAGAACTTAAACGTTGCGATGTTTGTGTTTTGTGCGACCATATTTACCTATGGCAAGACTCAGACTTCGACATCCCGCAGTTCCGTCATCGCTCCGCGGCTATATCTTGGTAGACGCGCTCGGGCTGCCCCGCTATTGGGCGACGATCTGGGCGGACGTGCTGAAGGCCGGAATCGAAGATGGCACACGGAGTGTCTATCTCGCCGCCGTCGAGCGCCTTTATCAGTCTGTCATCAATCAGTCCGGCGAAGATTGCCTAGACTGCATGCTTGCCAGGCAGGACTTCCGTGGTGTTGAAGCGGCTTTGTCAGGGTTTTTGACGTCGTTGCGAAACAGCAGCGCTGTCGATGGTGCAGATCGAGCAGCAACGTGGAAGTACGCTTTGATGTTCGTCCAGGACGTCATGACGCATATGGGGCCCGTTGCCGATCAACGGATGGGCGCGATCGACGCCAATCTGGTGCGTCTGGACAGGCTATATTCCCAGATTGCGCCGACGCATCCAAAACCAGCAGCACCAATTAGGGCATTGCCTGCGGTCGTAATTGAGGATCTCCACCGCCTGTTCGCGCCAGCCTCACCTGACAATCCGTTCCGATCGGAGGATCTAAGATGGCGTAATTTTCTGATTTTCCTCGTCTTTTTGCACCTTGGGCTTCGCCGGGGCGAAGTTCTGATTCTGCCAGTCAATGCGGTGAAGGAGGATTACGATCCAACATCTGGCTTGACCCATTATTGGATGAATGTCGACGAGACCCTCGATGAAGATAGCCGGTTTGACGCCCCGAGCCTGAAAACCAAACATTCTCGACGTCAGCTGCCGGTTTCCAAGGTGATCGTCGCCCTGGCAGATCGTGTCGCGGTCAACCATCGGTTCAAGGCGTTGCATCCCTTTCTGTTTTCCTCGCAGCAAGGCAAGCCACTCGCCATCCGCTCCGCGACCAGTATTTTTGAGCAGGTGAGTTCCGCTCTGTCGGATCGTTCCCGCAAGGCACTGGCTAACCGTGGCAAAACCAGTGTAACGGCGCATGATCTGCGACACACCTGCGCAGTCTACCGGCTTGCACGCTACCGCGGCCAGGGAGACGACATGGATACCGCAATCGAGAAACTTCGCGTTTTCTTCGGCTGGTCGCCCACATCCGAGATGCCGCGGCACTACGCCCGGTCATACTTTGAGACCAGTCTCCAGGAGGTCTGGGAAGACAGCTATGACACGTTCGTCGAGACGATCCGAACCATCGACGGAGTGCCCCCATGACCGGTCTGCCCAACCAACTGTTGGACCGCGTAGGGTCAGTCTTGCAGGTTCTGCCGCCCCTTCCCTCTGCCCTGCGCTACCATGATGACTACTTGGATGAAATGCATTCCTTGCGTGATCTTGCAGACGAGAAATGTTGGCCTATCCACTGTGATGGTCAGACATCTATGTTGGATTTCAGACGGCTATCAGAACCATTTCGACATCTATTCAAGCATTTAATTGTGGATTTTCTGGGAAAATCAGACGTGACCTACGTCACCATTCTGTTTTCTTCAATGTCGAGATCCATTGAAAAGTTGGGGGACGAACTCCTATTAAATTGTATAATTCTTACGCCTCCAAAATTTAGATCATACTGGATGGAGAAAATATCCCCAGCATTATCTAGCGTTGAGGCAAACGCACTTAAGTCTATGCTTAGATCGTTTTGTACATTGCACATCGGATCCTGGCAAATTGGCCTAGAAAATTACATAGCACAGCTACCTGTTGTCAAATCTGATGTTTATAGAACTGAACCGCGCCGGGATTGTCGGCGGCAAAAGTTCGTGAGTCATGCTGCCATTTGCTGAATGCTCACGGCGTCATGATAGCGTTGTTCGGCCTCTGCGGGCGGGATATTTCCGATAGGCTCGAGCAGGCGTCGGTTGTTGAACCAGTCGACCCATTCGAGGGTTGCGTATTCCACGGCTTCAAAGGATTTCCACGGTCCTCGCCTGTGAATGACCTCCGCCTTGTAGAGGCCGTTGACGGTTTCGGCCAAGGCATTGTCGTATGAATTGCCGACGCTGCCGACCGACGGTTCGATGCCGGCCAGCCCCAGCCGCTCGGTGTATCGGATGGACAAATATTGGCTGCCCCGGTCCGAATGGTGAACCAGTCCGGATTTCCCCTTCGGTCGGCGCTGGTGCAGGGCCTGCTCCAGGGCATCCAGGACAAAACCGGCGTCGGCCGTCCGGGACACTCGCCAGCCGACGATCCGCCGGGCAAAGGCGTCGATGATGAAAGCCACATAGACGAACCCGCTCCAGGTGGACACATACGTGAAATCAGAAAGCCACAGTTGATCGGGCCTGTCCGCCCGGAATTGCCGGTTCACCCGATCCAGCGGACAGGGTAAGGCCTTGTCGGCAATGGTGGTTTTCACCGGCTTTCCACGGATGGCACCGCGCAGGCCCATCTCCCGCATCAGCCGCGCGACCGTGCAGCGCGCCACCTGGATGCCCTCGCGCTGCAACTGCCGCCACACCTTGCGCACCCCATAGACCTGGAAATTCTCTTCGAACACCCGGCGGATAGCGGCCTTCAAGCCGATATCGCGCTGTGCCCGCGCCGGCAGTTTGGCCCGATCAGCGGCGCGGGCCGCATGCCGACGCACAGTTGACGGGGCGATTGGCAAAACCTCGCAAATCGGCTCGACCCCGTATTCCTGGCGGTGGGCATCGATGAAGCCCAGCATCATTTCTGTCGGCGGTCGAGCTCCGCCATCGCGAAATATGCCGATGCCTTGCGCAGGATCTCATTCGCCTGGCGCAGCTCACGGATCTCCCGCTCCTGCGCCTTCAACTTCTCCAGCACATCCAGCGGAATGCCAGCACGGCTGCCGCTTTCTACCTCGGCTCTCTTGACCCATTCATTCAGCGTGTGCGCCGAACACCCGATCTTGGATGCCACGGATGAAACTGCCGCCCATCGCGACGGATGATCCTTCTCGTGGTCCAGCACCAGCCGAACAGCCCGCTCGCGGACCTCAGCCGAAAATTTGTTCGTTGTCTTGCTCATCGTAGCCCCATCCTCTCAGGAGTTGGAGCCGCCGACAATCCCGGACCGGTTCACCTACAGCTTTTGGACCTCTATGATGGGAAGGACTTCGACTTCATAAATGAACTTGTTCGAGAAGAGACCGGTGAGGATATGATCTCCGTCGGCCCCGACCTGCTCGCGATGGGGCTGCTCTCAGATTGGAGGCCGCGAGAAAGGCGCATCCGACGCTCTGCCTTGGGTGATCTGATCTCCCGTATGATGCAACGAGATCATAATCCTCCGATCAACCGGATATGAAACGCTGAGATAGGCTCATGGAACACCCATCCCGCCAACGTCCCCGTGCCCTTTCAGGACACGCGGCGTCGTTCCAACGAGACAGAGAGCCTGGGCTGCCTCATCCACGTCAACCGGTCTGCCGGCCGCACCAACGTACTCGACTTCCTGCGCCTCCAGGGCAAACGGATGCACGTCATCGCCTGGAACATTCTGGCAGGAGCGAGGCGACTTGGATCAGTAAGTACGTGGAGATTGACCGGCGTCGACGGAAAATTTTTGGGCTCCAGCACCATCAGAGGTGCAACAGCTGTATCTAGTTAGCTTGCAACACCATATAACAGTGCCACAGCACTCGCATCAAAGCAAAACAAGCTATCTGCTTGAATTTTTTACCTTATCAAGGGCCTGCATTTACGCAACACTAAGCGAAATCGCCTTAATTGGAAATACCCGGAGCGGTTTTGGCTGTGTAAGGGACGTAAACGACGTTGCGATTCTGGCACATCCAGGCACGTCGTGAACATTGATATCCGTAGTGTCCACGATGGTTGGCATGCGCGACCGAGGTCCGGCGCGCGGCGCCTACGCGACGCAAGCGCGCCGGGACCGGTCGTCGCCGCACAACGTTTCGATCTGACCAGGACCCAGCCGCAGGCTGGGCTTGTAGGCTCTGGAGTAAACCGCAACACGGTTCAAATCTCTGACGGTGCGCTTGCTTCCTGCGATGGGCTTGGCATCAGCTTGAAGAACTGCTCGCATTTTTCGAGAACGGCCTCGATCGACGACGTTCGGAAGACTTCGGCGCGCCGTCGCGGTCCTGGATGTCGGCAGTGTGGATGAGGGCATGGACGAGATTGCCTTGGGTGTCGGTGAGGTTATGGCGCTTGCGTCCTCTGATCTTCTTCCCGGCGTCATATCCCCTCGGACCGCCGGATTCCGTGGTTTTGACGCTCTGGCTGTCGATCACGCCAGCGGTTGGGCTGGCATCACGGCCTTGTTGCTCACGCATCGCCATCAGCAGGACATGGTTGACCGTGAGCCACAGACCATTGTCACGCCACAGGTAGAACCAGCGCCGCACCGTCGAGACCGGCGGGAAACAAGGCAGCAGCATCCGCCAAGGCAGGCCGCCGCGCAACAGATAAAGGATCGCCTCCACAATCCGGCGCAACGGCCATTTCCGCGGACGCCCGACAGAGGACGCAGCAGGCAGCAGCGGTTCCAGCAAAGACCACTCCGCTTCGGTCAAATCGCTTGGCAAAGCAAGGCCGTTGCGGGCATGAAGGGCGCGGGTGGTATCAGTCCACATCAAAGATGCACGGTTGGTTTTGGCGAAACCCCTGAATCACCGATAGGGAGCGCTGTCAAGATAACCCACTGATAACACTCAACTTAATTTCGGATCAGGCTCTAAGCCAAATTCCAGCATAAAGTTTGTTTGGTCCGTCGACATCATAGATAAAATCAATTTTGTATGAACCAACACTTCTATCATCATAGCATTTGTCGTATTGGGTTTGCATTATAAAACGATGGATCAAATATAAAGTTAATTGCATTTTCTATGAATGACACATGAAAAACTGAATTTTTGTTTGTTATTTCAATGAATTAAGGGACTTAATAAGTCCCAATATTTCTACCTGGAAGGATAACATTTCCAGAATCACTATCATAGCATGCTGTCGACATCTACTTTCTCCTTTCTTTAATTGCATCAGCGGAAAGCTTACTTAACTTGATACTTTCTCGTGCAGCCATCTCTGCGTTGCGGAAATGCCCATATTTGAAACTCAACATCTCAAGAGTGCCCCACCCAAAGTAATTTAAATCCGGAAGATCAAACCATATACCACTTTTGATAGAATTCAAATAGACCGTACTTAGGAGCGAGGATCGAAGATACTCATAAGCCATTCCTATAACAGGCATACCTGAGATGGCCTCAATATACTCTGAGTCGCACATACTCTTTCGCACAGAGCACGCTATTTTGCGAGAAATATCATATACAGTTGCATCTGAATTGAATTCTGATTTAATTGTTTTATCATATCCAGAAATAAAATCTACATATTCATCTATTCTGTACATATACCCAATTGCAACAATATGAGCTATAATTTCGTCATTACTTATTCTGCTATCATTAATATTCCTCTGAAATATCCGCTCAACATCATGCTGATTATTAAAATATTCGCACCAGTATTTTTCTTTATCACATTTATAAATATTGTTTACTGTAACATTTCTATCGAAATTGTTATATGCGACTATATCTGGTATATGTGAAACTTCTCCGGCCTTCTCTCCCCACATGTGTGCATACTGCGGAAAAATCCCAAAAAAGTATCCTGATTCTTCCTTTGATCTACATTCGTACCTCGCTGTATGGAAATTTATTTCACAGAGTCCAAAGCTTGACAAGCTCGCAGCGATACTCTCGTTCAAAGAGCCAGCGGCAGCCGTTGCACAAAGCACCCAGTTGATTATGACAAGTCCGATTATTGCTCTCACCTCTCCCTCCCCGCCTCGTTGGCTGCCCTGGCGATCGGCGACAGCACATAATCGGCCACGGTACGATAACCCGTGACAATCTCGGCCGTTGCCGTCAGTCCAGGGGACAGGTGCAGATGTTCTCCGCGGTCCGTCACGCCCCCTGCCGTCAGGCGGATGCGGGCCGGGAAGACCAAGCCACGGGCCTGATCCAGCACCGAATCCGCCGACAGATGCTCCACGGTGCCATGCAGGATGCCATGCCGCGTAAAGGGAAAGCTCTCGATCTTCACCGCCACTTCCATCCCCTGTCGCACATGGCCCGCATCCTTGTTCAGCACCAGGGCTTCCACCACCAGCGCACTGTCCGCCGGCACAAGTGTGGCGACACGCGCGCCCACCTCCAGCACCTCACCCGTGGAAGTGACTGATATTTCGTTTATTACGCCATCGGTAGGGGCGGTCAATACCTGTAAAGTGGTACGTTGCTCGGCTTTCTTCACCAGTTCGCTGCGGGTGGCGATCACGGCTTCGGCCTCCGCCTGTTCCGCCGCCGCCCGGGCGCGGAACTCCGCGTCGGTCTGGGCCATCTCCCGGTCCAGCATGGCCGCCTGCGCCATCGTCTCCCTGGCGCGGGCCTGTTGCACCGCCTTGTCCTGGCGGACCGCCACCACCCGTTCCTGCAATTGCAGCACACGCAGCGCCGGGGAAAGCCCCTTGGCCGCCAGTTCGGCCTGGGCCGCGTGCTGCGCCTCGATCAGAGGCAGCAATTGCTCCAGCTTCTCCAGTTCCGCTTCCGCCACGGCATGGGCCGCCCCCGCCCGCCGCTGCGCGAGGCCGGCGCGGCGCGAAAGATGCTCGGCAATGCGGGCGGTCACCGCCTGTTCTTCCGCCGCCGCCGCGTCCGGCGCTGCGCCGGGTGGCGGGTGGAACCGTGCCTCCCCGCCCAGGGAATGCGCCAGCAGGGCGACCGCACGAGCGCGTTGCAGCAGGGCGGCCGACAAATCCGCCCGCGCCGCCGCCTCATCGGCATCGGACAGCGTGGCATCAAGCCGGACCAGCGGCTGTCCCCGCGCCACGCGCTGTCCCTCCGTCACCAGGATGGCGCGGACAATTCCGGCCTCCGCCGCTTCCACCGCCTGCAGGCGTGCCGTCGGGATGATGCGCCCTTCCGCCACGGCCACCATTTCCACCTCCGACAGGAAGGCCCAGGCGATGGCCCCCGCGGCCGCCAGGATGATCAGCCACATCACCGCGCGCCCGGCCGGCGGAGGCGGCGTTTCCGTGACCTCCAGCGCAGCGGGCAGGAAATCCGTCTCCAGCCGCTCCCGGCGCTGCGTGCGCCGCCGCTCCGTTTCGGCCCTCCAACTGTCGGCCAGCATATCGAGATGCAGGCGCAGGCTGCCCATCATGCTTCCCCCCGCGCATCTGCTCGCGCCACAGCGCCGCATAGCGTCCACCGCGCTGAAGCAGGGCGGCATGGTCGCCCATTTCCGTCACCGCACCATTCTCGATGGTGACAATGCGGTGACAGCGGCGGATGGCAGACAGCCGGTGGGCGATGATCAGCACCGTGCGGCCCTTGGCCATATGGGCCAGGTTGCGTTGGATCACGGCCTCGCTCTCCGCATCCAGCGCGCTCGTCGCCTCATCGAAGATCAGGATACGCGGGTCGGTCGCCAGCGCCCGCGCGATGGCGACCCGCTGACGCTGGCCACCCGACAGGTTGCCGCCCCGCTCCTCCACCAGCGTATCGTAACCCTGGGGCAGTTCGCAGATGAATTCATGGGCGCCGGCCATCCGTGCCACGGCCACCACCCGCTCCATCGGCATGGCCGGGTCGGCCAGTGCGATATTCTCCCGGATGGTCCGGTTGAACAGGATATTCTCCTGCAGGACCACGCCCACCTGCCGGCGCAACCAGGCCGGGTCAACCATGGACAGGTCAACCCCGTCCACCATCACCCGCCCGGCTTCCGGCACGTAAAGCCGCTGGACCAGCTTCGTCAGGGTGGATTTGCCGGACCCGCTGGGACCGACGATGCCCAGCACCTCCCCGGGCCGGATCAGTGCGGAACGTCATCATATGCAGAGCCCGCAGCGGATGGAACTGGTGGGGATGAATGGGCACCCGCATGGCCCGATCTTCTGCAGCCTTTGGAAATTTCTGGATGCGGTTGCGGCACGATATTTCTCCAAACCATGCGCCAGCGGCTTTGACACCGGTGACATTTTTTTATGAAGGCGCCCAAGCCCCCCTAGGAAACCGGTGTCATATATGCTTAAACTCGACATGAGGTGGCCGTCAGAGCCATCCTGGAAGAAGCCCCGGAGACCCTCGCCATGTCGATCGCCGCTTTCAGGCGTACTCTTTTCTGCGCTTGCACCGCCCTGCTGCTGGCAGGCCCTGCCCTGGCCCAGCCGCCAGCCACATCCCCCACCGCGCAGCAGCAGGTGCAAGCACCCGCCCGTGCAGTGATAGAGGCCGCGATGAAGCGTGCGGCCCGTTTCATGACAGAGGAGGCGGCCGTCAATGGCGGCTATGTCTGGCAGTATCTGCCTGATTTCTCCCGCCGCTGGGGGGAACTGGAGGCCAGCCCGACCATGATCTGGGTGCAGCCGCCCGGCACGGCCACGGTTGGACACCTGTTTCTGGATGCATATCAGGCCACGGGCGATAAATGGTATCTGGATGCGGCCCGCACGGCGGCCGGCGCCCTGATCAAGGGGCAATTGCCCAGCGGCGGCTGGAACTATGTCATCGACACGGCGGGACCGGAAGCGGAGCAGCGCTGGTACGCCACCTATGGCCGGAATGCGTGGCGGATGGAGGAATTCCATCATTATTACGGCAATGGCACCTTTGATGACGCGGGCACAGCCGAAGCGGCGCAATTGCTGCTGCGCCTGCATCTGGCGGACCGCAAGGACAGGACGGTGCACACGGCGCTGAACAAGGCGCTGAGCTTCATCCTGGATGCGCAATATCCCAATGGCGGCTGGCCTCAGCGATTCCCCCTGGTCGAGGATGGCGGGGTGCATGGGCGCCCGGATTATACCGGCTACATCACTTTCAACGATGATGTGGCGGGGGAGAATCTGGAGGTGCTGATCTTCGCCTATCAGACACTGGGCGACCGCAAGCTGCTGGATCCGATCCGGCGCGGCATGGATATTTTCCTGGCCACACAGCAGCCGCAACCGCAGCCGGCCTGGGGCCTGCAGCATTTCCAGGACAGCCTGAAGCCGGCGGGAGCGCGCACCTATGAGCCGGAAGCCTTCGCCACCCACACGACAGCCAGCAATATCAAGCAATTGCTCGCCTTCTACCGGCTGACGGGTGATGGCAAATACCTGTCCCGCGTGCCCGAGGCGCTGGAGTGGCTGGACAAGGTGCAGGCCCCCGCCAACCTGCGGGCGGGCGGGCGCACCCATCCGACCTTCATCACCATCGGTGAGGGACGACCGCTCTACCTGCACCGGCGCGGATCGAACGTGATCAATGGCGAATATTACGCCGATGGCAATCCGACCGAACTGGTCGGCCATTACGGATCGTTCCGCAGCATCGATACGGCCGGCCTGCGGGCCGAATATGAACGGCTGGCCGCGATACCCGGGCCGGAGGTTTCGCGCGGGTCCCCGCTGCTGGCCAAACCCGGCACCTATGCCCTGCCCCGCTATTTCAGCCTGCGCGATGTGGACGTGTTCGACATGATCCGGCCGGATGCGGCGATCACGGTCCCCGATCCCGCGCAGATTGCGCAGATTCTGGCCGGGCTCAACGATCGTGGTTATTGGCCGGGCCTGCTGACAACCACCTCCAACCCCTATACCGGCGACGGCCCCGGCACACCCGTGGGCGGCGAATACCGCACAACCCGTGTGGGGGACCCCAGCGACACCTCACCCTACACAACCGACTATCCCGTGGAGGGCATCTCCACGCAATTGTTCGTCCATAATATGGGCGAACTCATCAAGGCGCTGGGCCGGTAATGCCGGTGCCGGCAAACGGGCCAGACCTGAAAGCCGGCCCGCCGGGGTATAATACCAACCTCCCTAAAGGTTGACCTTTAGGGAGGTTGGAGGCTGGCGACTGCCAGCCCGGCGCTCATGCGCCGTGAGCCAAGGCGGCGGATGCCGCCGCCCGGCAATTGAGGGAACACTAAATCTCCCTTGATCGGTCACGATCAAGGGAGATTGGTATAATACCAACTTGCGATGAGGAGTACTCATCGCAAGTTGGTCCGGCGGCGACTGCTGCCGCGCCGCTCGTGGGGCGTCGCCAAGCCAACGAATGGTGGCGCCCGGCAATTTGAGGGCGGTGATCAGAACCAACAGGTTCTGATCACCGCAAAATAGTTTAATGCCCCGGCGGGCCGGAATGCCGGGATACACGGATCAGGACTGCGTCTGCCCGTCCGCGCGCCCCAGTCCCGGCATGATGCGGATATAGGCAAGCTCGCACAGCAGTTCGACCAGCGTCTGCGTGACGATGATGGCGGGCAGGAGCGGCACCGCCCCCGGCACTGCCAGCCCCAGCGGCAGCACGACCAGCGAATTGCGTGTGCCGGCGCTGAAGGCCACCGCCCGGCCGGCCGGTGCCGCCAGCCCGAACAGCCGCCCGGTCCCCCACCCGATGGCCGGTGCCAGCACGGCGAACGCGATATAGACGGGCACCACCCGCCACGCCCCTTCGATGGCCGCGCCAAGCTGCGGCACGACCGCCGCCACAACGATGAACAGGACCAGTGCCGTCGCCGGCACAGGCAGATAGCCCAGCCCCTGGGCCAGCTGCTCCCCCCTCCGGCTGCGCGCCGCCCCGACCTGCACCAGAAAGGCAAGCAACAGCGGCACAGCGATCAGCCACAGAAAGGCATGCAGGAACGGCCCGGCCTGGACCAGGCCGGCGGCCCCCTGCCCCAGGAACAGCCGGAGATAGAGGGGCAGCAGCAACATCTGCACCACCAGCAGCACAGGCGTGGATGCCAGCAACAGCCGCGCGTCACCCCGGCCCAGATGGGAAAAGGTGACGACATAATCGATGCAGGGTGTCAGCAGCACCAGCATCACCCCTAACCGGACCAGCGGATCATCCGGCAACAGGCGAACCAGCAACGCCACCAGCAACGGCAGCAGGATGAAGTTGACCAACAGCAGCACCACCAGGAACCGTGCCTGCCCAAAGGCCCGGCCCATTTCCGCCACGGGCACCTGCTGGAAGGTCACGAACAGCATCAGGGCCAGCGCCGGGTTGATGGCACCCTCCAGTCCCGCCAGCCCGCCCGACACCAGCCCTGCGCCTGCTGCCGCCGCGACGGCCGCGACGTAAATCCCGATCTGCCGGTGTTCCAGCCAGCCACGAATATCCGTCACCATCATCCACCCGATCCGGATCCCTGCGGGGCCGCCACGCGGGCGGGCAGCGGGTTTGTAGCATACTGATGGCGGGGGCGAGACAATGGAGGCGATATATCGAGACGGGATCGGCGTCTGCGCGGGGGCTCAATTCGTCCCGGGGGAAGGTTTCACACCTTCAAGGCCTCTCCACCGCGGCCCGGCGTTCGGCGAATAGGGACGACAGCGCCTGGGAAGCGGCGATGGCACGGGGGAAACCGGCCGGCACGGTGACCATGTAAATGATCTCCTTCAATTCATCCTCCGTCACGCCAAGGTTGAGGGCATAGCCGGCATGGATGGTCATGAATGCCCGCTCCCCCATCGCAGCGAAGACGGCAACGGCAGCCAGTTGGCGCGTTCGGTCATCCAGCCCCGGCCGCGACCAGACATCGCCCAGCGCATAGCCCTGCGTGGCATCGGCCAGAAACGGGAACTCCCCGCGCATCGCTTCCAGGGCCGGCTGGGGCCGGTCCTTGTTCAACCGGGCGATGATCGCGGCACCGCGCTGTTGCCGCTCGTCTTCCGGCTGGGCGCGTGCCGCAGCGCAAAGACCCGCGGATAACAACCCGACCGCAACGGCCCCATGGAATGCCTGACGGTAAATCCGGCTGCGAACACCCATTTCTGCCTCCTTGCAAGCCGGCCCCTTGGCCGGACGGGGGACAGGATGGGCCAGGCTGCCATCACGGGGAAGCCGCCCCGTTCTTTCCAAACCGGTAAGAACGGCTAACCAATCTCATGAGAAAGGGAGGGAATGATCACTCCACCGTCAGCTTGAGGCCGTTCTTGTCATTGCCATGCACGCCCAGCGATTTCAGCTTGCGGTGCAGGGCGGAACGTTCCATGCCCACGAAGCTGGCCGTGCGGGAGATGTTGCCACCGAAGCGCGTGACCTGGGCCAGGAGATATTCGCGCTCGAACACCTCGCGTGCTTCCCGCAGGGGCAGGCCCATGATCTCGCCGCCCTTGTCCCATTTCAGCACAGTGGGGGTGATGGCGCCGATTTCCGGCGGCAGCATGTCGGCGCGGATCGGCTCTCCCGGATCGCCGGCCACCATGATCAGCAGCCATTCCACGGTATTGCGCAATTGCCGCACGTTGCCGGGCCAGTCATACGCCTGGAGCGCGGCCATTGCATCCTCTCCGAACACGCGCACGGGCAGGCCGGCGCTTTCGGCCGTGCGCTGCATGAAGTGCCGGGCCAGCAGCGGGATATCCTCCCGCCGGTCGCGCAGCGGCGGCATCTTCAGCGGCACCACGGACAGGCGGTAAAACAGGTCCTGGCGGAACCGGCCCTGTTCGATCTCCGCCGTCAGGTCGCGGTTGGTGGAGGCGATGACGCGCACATCCACTTCCACCCGCGAGGCGCCGCCGACCCGCTCGAACGTCTGTTCCTGAAGGACGCGCACGATCTTGCCCTGGGTTTCCAGCGGCATGTCCGCAACCTCGTCCAGGAACAGGGTGCCGCCATGGGCCTGTTCGAAGGTGCCGACCTTGCGACCCCCGCCCTCGAACCCATGCTCCGTACCGAACAGTTCCACTTCCAGCCGGTCGGGCCGCATGGTGGCGCAGTTCAGGGCCACAAAGGGGCCATCGGCACGGCGCGACTTGGCGTGCAGCATGCGGGCCACCACTTCCTTGCCCGCCCCCGGCGGTCCCGACACCAGCACGCGGCTGCCCGTCGGGGCCACCTTCTCCACCGAATGGCGCAACTGGTTCACGGGCAGGGACCGGCCGATCAACTCGAAATCGGCGCCCACCTTCACGCGCAGTTCACGATTCTCCCGCTTGAGACGCGCCGCCTCGATGGCGCGTTCCACCAGCAGCAGCAGCCGGTCGGCCTTGAACGGCTTTTCGATGAAGTCATAGGCGCCGGACTTGATGGCCGCCACGGCCGTCTCGATATTGCCATGGCCGGAGATCATGACGACGGGCACGTCGGGATGGTCGCGCTTGAGTTCAGCCAGCACCTGCAGCCCGTCCAGCCGGCTGCCCTGCAGCCAGATGTCCTGGATGACAAGGCTGGGCCGGCGGGCGGCAACGGCGGCCAGTGCCTGGTCGGCATCCGCCGCCTCCCGCGTCTTCATGCCTTCATCCTCCAGGATGCCGGCGATCAGCATGCGGATGTCCGCTTCGTCATCGACGATGAGAATGTCGTGCGCCATGTTCTTCAACCCTTCCGCGCCTGTGCGGCGTTCTGTTCAGGAGGGACCGGTGCGGTAGCACTGGGCGCGATGTTGCGTGGCAGGACCAGCGTGACACGGGCGCCGCCGCCCGGCCGGTCCTCCAGCAGCAGCGCGCCGCCATGGTCCTCCATGATTTTCTTCACGATGGCGAGACCAAGGCCCGTGCCCTTGACCCGCGTGGTCACATAAGGCTCGGTCAGCCGGTCACGCTCCTCCGTGTCCGGCAGGCCCTTGCCGTTATCCTCAACCGCCAGAAGGACCCGTTCATCATCCACCTGGATGCGGGCCGTGATTTCGCCGGGCACGCGATCGGCGCCCGGCGGCGTTTCCTCCAGCCGGCCTTCGATGGCCTCGCCGGCATTCTTCAGAAGATTGGTCAGCGCCTGACCGATCTGCCGGCTGTCGCAGGTCAGCACCAGCGGCGCGTCGGGCATCAGGCAATTGAACCGGATCGCCGGATAGGCGCTGGCCTGTAAAAGCACCGACTGCCGCGTCAGATCCTGCATGGCCGTCGGCTTCATCACGGGCTGCGGCATGCGGGCGAAGGCCGAGAATTCGTCCACCATGCGGCCGATATCGTCCACATGGCGTACGATCGTGTCCGTCATCGCCTTGAACGTATCGGGATCGCTGTTGATTTCCTTCAGGTATTTGCGGCGCAGCCGCTCCGCCGAAAGCTGGATGGGGGTCAACGGGTTCTTGATCTCGTGCGCGATGCGCCGTGCGACATCGGCCCAGGCCGCCTTGCGCTGGGCCGACAGAAGCTCGGACACATCATCGAAGGTGACGACATAGCCCTTCACCTCCCCCGCCACGATTTCGGCCGCGACACGGACCAGCAGGGTCTTCAACTGCCCCGCCCGGCGCAACTGAACCTGGCCCTCGACCTGCCGGCTGCCGCGGCGGCGGATATTGCCCATCAACTCGTCCAGTTCCGGCGCCACCTCCAGCAGGTCGCGCCCGATCAGCGAGGCGGGATCGCCCACCGACAGAAGCGTGGCTGCCGACAGGTTGGGCAGGTTGATGCGCCCCTGCTGGTCCAGGCCCAGCACGCCGGCCGACACGCCGGCCAGCACCGCCTCGGTGAAGCGGCGGCGCAGATCCAGTTGCCGGTTGGCCTCCACCAGTTCGGACCGCTGGCTTTCCAACTGGCTGGTCATGCGGTTGAAGGCGCGGGACAGCGTCACCAGCTCGTCCTCGGGCTCCAGCGCGCTGTCGGGCACGCGGGCCGTCAGGTCACCGGCACGGATGCGTTCCGCCGCGGCGATCAGGGCCGAAATGGGCGAGACCAGATAGGTTGCGAAATTCAGCCCCAGCCAGATGGCGGCCAGCAGCAGCAGCACGGCCACGCCCACGAAGATCACCGCCATGCGGGTCTGCAGCGCAAAGCGCTGCTCCTCCATATGGCGATATTCCTGAACGGCGCTCTGCGTGACGTCCATATGTTCCAGCACGCGGCTTTCCACGGGCCGGCCGATGAACAGGAACCGGTCGAAATCCAGGTCCAGCAGGACGATGGCATTCACGCGGTTGCCACCTTCGCTGACGATCAGCACCACCTCGCCCTTGCGGGCGCGCTCCAGATCCTCGGCGTGGACGGTGGTGAAATCGAAGGCGAATCCCAGGCCGAACACGGCCGTGACCTGACCGGTGCCGTCGAAGATCACAGCCTCCGTCACGTTGCGCATCAGGGCTTGTGACTGGAAATATTGCCGGAAGCGCGGCGGGTCCCAATAGATGTTGAGAGGCAGGCGGGCCAGATCGTTGCGCATCACCTCCGCATCGCGGGACAATGTGAGCTGATGTTCCTTCAGATAGCCCTCGGCCACCGCCAGCGATTCGTCCACGACCAGGCGGACACGGTCGGAAAACCAGCTTTGCAGGCCGACATAGAAGAACAAGGCCGAGAATATGGCCATGATGATGGCCGGCGCCACCGCCAGGATGGAGAAGACGGCCACCAGCCGCATATGCAGGCGCGAGCCGGCCAGACCACGCCGCTTTTCAACCCACAAAGCCACGATGCGCCGTGCGACCACGGCCCCCAGCAGCAGCAGCAGCACGCCGTCCAGCGTCAGCAACAGCATCAGGGTATTCTGGTCGATGGCGACGGGCAGCGTTTCGGTCAGTGCCGCATAGGTGGCCGCCCCGGCCGCGATGGCGGCGATGGTCAGCGCAATGCCCAGCATCATGGAAATGTGCCGGCCGCGCGACCAATGAAGCGCCCGTCGCCACAAGCCCTCCGGCCTGGGGCCTTCCGGCCGGGAGGACATGCCGGACACCGTCGTGGTCATGCGCGTCCCCCCTGCGGCCATGGGGTCCGATCCTGGGAAAGGGACGATCCGAACTGGGGCAAGGCACGACCTTGGGTTGGCGGAACGGCTTGTCTGGTCAAAACTGTTACCAGAAAGCTACACCGCGCGCCAGCCCGCAACGTGATAAAGCTGCAACAGCGTATCCCATTGCACCATCACAACCGGTCATCGGGCCAGTTTGGGTCCCGTCTGCACCGTGATTTCACCGGTACGGTTCAATGACCGGGCCAATGCATCCAGGCGGCGCTGCACCGAATCGCCCGTCAGCATGGCGGCATCCTCCGGCAGCAGCAGGGTCAGCCGGGCATCGCCCAGCCGCAGCAATGTACGCTGCAGAAGCGTGGCAGCACCGCCTGTCAGCGTATGGGCCAGCCGCAGTGCCAGCCCCAGAATATAGGCCCGGGCCAGCGCCCCTTCCTTCAGCAGGCTGCGCGCCGTGGACAGGATGGGACTTTCCATGGTGCCAGCATAGCGGACATGGACGGCAGTGGCCAGGAAGGCACGCTCCGCATGGTCCACCCCCGCAAAGGGCATGCGCAGGATGCGCAGGAAGGCATGCTCCGCACGGTAATCCGGATGTTCGGCCCAGCCCAGGTCCGACAGGAGACAGGCGGCCTGGCGCAGACGCCGGGCGGCCGGGTCCTCACCTGCAAACAGCGGGGCCGTCCAGTCGGACAGGATTTCCGCATGGCCGAAGCGGCCGATCCGCTCGGCCACATCCTCGCATGCCGTTATCAGCGGGTCCTGCCGGCGCTCGGCCGGGTCGAGCAGATCGTAGAGATGGCCTTCACGCAGGCCATAGGCGGAAAAGACCACCCTGCCCGGCTGCACCGCCTTCAGCACCCGTTCCATGACCAGGGCCGCCAGCGGCAGCATGTCCAGGCGGCGCTTGGACACGCCGGGCATTTTCTCTAGGCTGCTGCGGCCGGCGCGGGCCACCGTGCCGGCGAAATCCGCCATGGCGGCGCCATCGACACCGTACTGGTGAATGATATGCAGCGGGTGGTTGACCTGCTCCAGATGCATCTTGGCCAGGGCGCGCCAGGCCCCGCCCACGGGATAATAGGTGCGCCCCTTGCCCCGTGACAGCCAATCCAGCCGCGACAAATGCTGGTCGATCAGCTTGGCTGCGGGCCCCGGCTTGCCGTCCGTTGCCTCCATCAGGCGAAGCGGCCCCAGCGGGGTCGTCACCTGGGCCCCGATCTCCCCCTTCTCCAGCAACACCAGTTCCAGGCTGCCGCCGCCAAGGTCGCCGGCGAGCCCCTCGGCATTGGGGGCGCCGGACAGAACGCCCATGGCGGCCAGCCGTGCCTCCTCCTCTCCTGAAAGAACATCGACATGGAAGCCCGTGCGGCGCGTGATCTCCGCCACGAAATCGGGTCCGTCCGCTGCGTCGCGCACGGCGGCCGTGGCCAGCACGTCGATGCGCCGGACCTGCATTCCTTCCAGCAGCCGCCGGAACCGGACCAGATTGTCCAGCGCCAGCACAACCCCTTCCGGATTGAGCCGGCCCGTGCGCTCCACGGTCCGGCCCAGGCTGGGCAGAACCTTCTCGTTGAAAAGTGCAACCGGGGACCGGGTCAGCTTTTCGTAGACGACGCAGCGCATCGAATTGGAACCGACATCAATGACCGCGAGGCGATCGTCGGCATGGGCGTGATCCACGTTCAGGCGATCCGCTTTCAGTGACAACATCGGTAAAATGCCGGCTTAGAGGGAATTGCTCAATACCAGTTTCGGTGGAAGCCGTGCCTCCGTCGTGGCACTACCACGGCCCGAGAGGCTGGGATTTGTCATGAAATAGGTATGGGCGTTGAAGCTTTCCAGGCAGGGCTCGACGCGGCGGTATGTCGCGTCGGGCAGAAGCACCCAGCTTTGCGTATTGTCCTTCAGGTTCGCGACCATGATCTGGTCCAGCACCTGCTGATGCACCGTGGGGTTCTCGATCGGCACCAGGGTCTCGATACGGCGGTCCAGGTTGCGGGGCATCCAGTCGGCCGAGGAGATGTAGATCTTCGCCTGTGCCGACGGCAGGCCATGGCCGTTGCCGAAGCACATGACGCGGCCATGTTCAAGGAAACGGCCGACGATGGACTTCACGTGGATATTCTCCGACAGGCCCGGCACGCCGGGCCGCAGGCAGCAGATGCCCCGGATGACCAGCTCGATCTTCACGCCCTTTTGCGATGCCTCGTACAGCTTGTCGATCAGCCTCGCATCGACAAGGCTGTTCAGCTTCACCCAGATATGGGCGGGACGGCCGGCCTTGGCATGTGCGATCTCCGCGTCGATCAGATCGACCAGCCGCTGGCGCAAGGTGATGGGCGCGATGCAGATTTTCTCCAGGGCGCGCGGCGTGGCATAGCCGGTCATGTAGTTGAACATGTGCGCGGCATCATGGCCCAGCGCCACGTCGCAGGTGAAGAAGGACAGGTCGGTATAGACCTTGGCCGTGATCGGGTGATAGTTGCCGGTGCCGAAATGCACATAGGTGCGCAGACCATGGCTTTCGCGGCGCACCACCAGCGAGACCTTGGCATGGGTCTTCAGATCCACGAAGCCGTAGACGACCTGCACCCCGGCCCGTTCCATGTCGCGCGCCCAGCGGATATTGGCCTCCTCGTCGAAACGGGCCTTCAGTTCCACCAGGGCCGTCACGGATTTTCCCTGTTCGGCCGCATCGATCAGCGCCGCCACGATGGGGCTGTTCTTGGAGGTACGGTAGAGCGTCTGCTTGATGGCCAGCACATTGGGATCGGCCGCCGCCTGGCGCAGGAACTGCACCACCACGTCGAAACTTTCGAACGGGTGATGGACGACGATGTCTTTCTGCCGGATGGCCGCGAAGCAATCACCGCCGAAATCGCGGATACGTTCGGGGAAGCGGGCATTGTAGGGCGGAAACAGCAGGTCGGGACGGTCGTCGCTGATGATCTGCTTGGTGTCGGCCAGCCCGATCAGCCCGTCCAGCACGAACACATCATCGGCGCTCACCTTCAATTCATCGATCAGGAAGGCGCGCAGTTCCTTCGACATGCCGGCATTGACCGCCAGCCGGATCACGCTGCCGCGCTTGCGGCGCTTCAGCGCGCTTTCAAACGTGCGGACAAGGTCTTCGGCCTCTTCCTCGATCTCCATCTCGCTGTCGCGCAGCACCCGGAACACACCATGGCCCTTCAGCAAGAAGGGCGGGAACAGGCGGGAGATGAAGGTCAGCACCACCTGTTCCAGCAGCACATAGCGCACATCGTTGCCGGGCAGGCGGATGAACCGTTCCAATTGCTGCGGCAGCAGCACCAGCGCATCCAGGTTCGTTCCCTTCTGCGGGTCGAAAAGCCGGAGCGCCAGGGCAAATCCGCTGTTGGGAACGAAGGGGAACGGGTGCGCCGGGTCCACGGCGATGGGCGTCAGGACGGGGAAGATCTCGTCGATGAACCGCGCTTCCAGCCAGTCATGCTCGGCGGCCGTCAGTTCTTCGGGGTCGATGACGGCGATGCTCGATGCGCGCAGCGCCTGGCGCAGCATCAGCCAACAGGCCTGCTGGTCGCGCATGACCTCCGTCACCCGGTAATTGATGGCGGCCAGTTGCTGGGCCGGGGTCAGGTTGTCGTCCGAAGGCGTGGTCACCTTGGCCGCCACCTGCGCTTTCAGGCCGGCCACGCGCACCATATAGAATTCATCCAGATTGCTGGCCGAAATGGACAGGAAGCGCAGCCGTTCCAGCAGCGGGTGCTGGGCGTTATAGGCCTCTTCCAGCACACGCTGGTTGAAGGCCAGCCAGGAAAGCTCCCGGTTGATGAAGCGTTCCGGGCTGTTATGCGGGATGCTGCCGGGCACCGGGCCGTCGGCGGATGCGGCGGCGGCTTCGGCGGGCAACGCATGGGGCACGGCGTTCACGGTCTTTTCGTCCTTCTGGTCCGGGGGAACGGCGTCAGTATATGTTGTTTGTGTGACGGTTTCGGGTACGCCCTTGACAGCCGGCCTGCGCCGGCGGCGAACCTGCCCTGTCGTCCCGTTTCCCGTTCCCTTGCGCGAAGTCGTCATGAAAACACTCTACCTGCTGCGGCATGCGAAATCGGACTGGACCGACCCGCGGTTGCCCGATCATGACCGTCCCCTGAACCCGCGTGGCCAGAAGGCTGCCGCGACGATGGCGAATTATTGGGCGGTGCGCAAGGGCGGGCCGCCCCGCCCCGACCGGGTTCTGTGCTCCACGGCTGTGCGCGCCCGCGCCACGCTGGACATCGTATCGGCGGTCTGGAAGGACGATTTGCCCGCCGTGGATTTCGAACGCGGCCTTTATCTGTGCGGAGAGGAAGCGCTGCTGGACCGGCTGAAGGCGCTGGGGGAGGAGACGGGTGCCGTGCTGATGGTGGGGCATAATCCCGATTTCCAGCTTCTGGCCCGTGACCTGTGCGACCGGGGCGATTCCGTGTTGCGGGCCGCCCTGGCCGAAAAGCTTCCGACCTGTTCCTTCGTGGAGATATCCATTCCCGCACCAACGGCATGGCGCGACCTGCGCTGGGGCCTTGCCACGCTGACGGGTTTGACCCGCCCCCGCGATCTGGCTCCATGACCGGGCCTCATGACCTGGAATGATGCGCGTACCACCGGCTTGTCCGGCAGCGGACTGATTGGTCCCGCCGCCGGCAGTTGCCGGCGCCCAGCATCCTCGCCATCGGCCCATAAAAACTGTACGTTTCCGAACAGTCGCAGCCCATGGAAGAAACAATGACGAAGCAGCCGCGTGTGCTGGTCGTGGATGATGACGAGGATATCCTCGTCGCCGCCCGGCTGATGTTGAAACGCGAAGGCATTCTCTGCCACACCGAACCGCGGCCCGATCGCATTCCGCAATTGCTGCAGGAAGGCGCGTTCGACGCCGTGCTGCTGGACATGAATTTCGCCATCGGCGCCAATACGGGGCGGGAAGGGTTCCAGTGGTTGAAACGCATCGTGGAACTCGACCCCGCCCTGTCGGTCGTGCTGATCACCGCTTATGGCGATGTCGGCACCGCGGTGGAGGCCATGAAGCAGGGGGCCGCCGATTTCGTGCTGAAGCCGTGGCAGAATGAACGGCTGCTGGCCACCCTGTCATCGGCGCTGAAGCTGACGGCGTCACGGCGGGAAGCCGAGCAGGCCAATGCCACCACTAAGGAACTGGCGTCCGCCACGCTGGATGGCACACCTAACGCCATCATCGGCGGCGCCCCGGCCATGGCCCGCATCTTCGCCCTGCTGGACCGGGCCGCACCGACGGAAGCCAATGTCCTGATCCTGGGCGAGAACGGCACCGGCAAGGAAGTGATCGCGCGGGAAATCCACCGCCGGTCGCGCCGGCGCGACCGGGTGTTCGTCTCTGTCGATCTGGGATCGGTGTCGGAGAGCCTGTTTGAAAGTGAACTGTTCGGCCATAAGAAAGGCGCCTTCACCGATGCCAAGGAGGACCGGGTCGGCCGTCTGGTCGCGGCCAATGGCGGCACCCTGTTCCTGGATGAAATCGGCAACCTGCCGCTCTACCTGCAATCCAAGCTGCTGTCCGTCCTGGAACAGCGCGTGGTGATCCCCGTGGGTGGCACCAAGCCGGTTGCCATCGATGTGCGACTGGTCAGTGCCACCAACATGCCGCCGGAACAATTGTCGCGGGAGGACGTGTTCCGCCAGGACCTGCTCTATCGCATCAACACGGTTGAACTGCACCTGCCGCCGCTGCGCGACCGGGCGGAGGATATACCGGCCCTGATCGACTATTTCGTGGCGATCTATGCCCGCAAATACAACATGCCGCCGAAAAAGGTGTCGCCGGCGGCCCTTCCCCGGCTTCTGGCCTATCGCTGGCCGGGCAATGTGCGCGCGCTGCGCCACGCGGTGGAACGGGCCATGATCCTGTCGGCCGGGCCGGTGCTGGAAGCCGACGATTTCTCCCTGCCCTCCACCGCCGGCCAGACACCGCCGGCCGCTGCACCCGCCTTGGCGGTTGCCGGCCGGGGACAGGGGGCGGACGCGGCGCTGGTGCTGGACACGCTTGACCTGGAAGCGGTGGAGCGGGAGGCCATCCGCAAGGCGCTGGCCAAGCATCAGGGCAATATCAGCCACGCGGCCCAGGATCTGGGCATCACCCGCGCCTCCCTCTACCGCCGGATGGAAAAGCATGGGCTATAAGCGCTTCGAGCTGAATGTCACGGTGCGGGTGGCGTTGCTGGCGCTTTCATCCATGCTGCTGGGCATCATGCTGGTGGAGACCAGTTTCCGCGCCACCAGCTTTCTGGTGGGGCTGGCCATCCTGGCCCAGGTGGGGGGGCTGCTGCGGGCCGTGACCCGCACCAATCGCGAGGTTGCCCGGTTCCTGGGCGCCATCGCGCATTCCGATTTCACCCAGACCTTCGCGCTGGGCCGGCAGGGGGCGGGCTTCGAGGAATTGGGCACCGCCATCAACCAGGTGATGGAGAAGTTCCGGCGCAGCCGGGCGACATCGGAACAGCAGGCGGATTATCTGCACGCCATGCTGAACCATGTGCCCGTGGCGCTGGCCGCCGTCTATGAGGACGGGCGGGTGGAACTGCTGAACAATTTCGCCCACCGGCTGCTGGGCCCGGAGGAATTGAGCCGGCGGACCACGGACGGCCAGTTGCTGACCGATGCGCTGTGCAAGCTGGCGCCCGGCAGCCGCAGCCTGATTCGCGTGGCAGCCGGCAGCAGTGTCGGGCCGCAGCAACTGACCGTCACGGCCACGCGCCTGATCCTGGGGGGCGAATCCCGGCTGCTGCTGTCCCTGCAGAACATCGCAGGCGACCTGGAGGCCACCGAGGTCAGGGCCTGGCAGGATCTGGTGCGCGTACTGACGCACGAGATGATGAATTCGCTGACCCCCATCGCATCGCTGACGCGCACGGCGCAGGGCGTGCTGACGGACCTGCGCGAGAAGGCGGCCGACCAGCCCGAACTGGCGGAGGAGATTGCCGACGCCGAGATGGCGGTCGATACCGTCGCCCGGCGCAGCGGCAGCCTGCTGCGCTTTGTGGAGCGGTACCGCCAGTTCACCTCTGTGCCCAAGCCGCAATTGTCACGCATGAAGGTCAAGGAGATCACGGAGCGCCTGCAACGCCTGATGGCTCCGGCTGCGCAGGACCATGGTATCGGCCTGGAAGTCCTTGTCCTGCCGCCGCAACTGGAGTTGCAGGCCGATACGGACATGGTGGAACAGGTCCTGATCAACCTGCTGAAGAATGCCGTGGAGGCCATGAGAGGTATGGAACCGCGCCGCGGCGGGCACCGCATCCGCCTGACCGCGCATCTGGATGAGGGCGGCCATGTCGTCATCAATGTCGGCGACAACGGCCCCGGCATCCCGTCGGAGGTGGCGGAGAAAATCTTCATCCCCTTCTACACGACCAAGCGCGAGGGGTCCGGCGTGGGCCTGTCGCTGGCACGGCAGGTGATGCTGGCCCATGGCGGCAGCATCAACATGTCTCCCGACCCTGATGGCGGCACCGTCTTCACGCTGCGTTTCTGACCCTTCCGTCCATGCCGCGCATGCGACAGCGGCGCGGGGGTGTGATACGCTGCGGGAAGATTTCACCCGCTTTCCATACCGGTGCGCCCTTGGACCTGACCGCCCTTCTCCTGTTCATCGGCATCTATGCCGTCGCCGTCGCCTCCCCCGGTCCCGGCGTGGCCGCGGTGGTGGCCCGTGCCATGGGAACCGGCACCCGGCGCACCCTCCCCTTCATCGCGGGCATCGTGCTGGGCGATCTTGCCTGGTTCGCACTGGTCCTGGGCGGGCTGGCCGTGCTGGCGCAAAGCTTCCAGATCGTCTTCACCATCATCAAATATGCCGGTGCGGCCTATCTGCTGTACATGGCCTGGAAATTGTGGCGCGCACCGGCCCGGCCGGTCGAGGAACAGCCGCAGATCAAGGGCGAAGGGGTGAAGCTGGTGCTGGGTGGCCTTGCACTGACCCTGGGCAATCCCAAGACCATGGTCTTCTTCCTGGCCATTATGCCGCAGGTTCTCGCCCTGCGCACCATGACTTCCCTGGCCCTGATCGAACTGTGTTTCAGCATGGTGGTGGTCTTGACAGGGGTCATGACGGGCTATGCCATGCTGGCCGCGCAGGCCCGCCGTTTCATCGCCACGCCGCAACGTATGCAGGCCGTGAACCGGGCCACGGGCGGGGTGATGGCGGGCGTGGCGCTGGCCGTCGCCGCCCGGTAAACGGCTGAGATCGCTTCGCCCCTTTCTCTTGCCTACAACGCTGTAAGTAGCGTATAATTACGCTTACGTAAACGTAACTCTCTCTTATCGAGGACCATCATGACCCTTGACCAGATCGAAGCGCAGATGAAGTCCCGCGCGATCAACTTTACCGGCCTGGGCGCCCTGGTGAAGTTCGATTTCGGCGGGGGCGAGGCGCTGTTCATCGACGGGCACAGCATGCCGCCGGCCATTTCGCGCACGGGCGGCACGCCGGACACGACGCTGACCATCTCCGCAGAGAACCTGGTGAAGCTGGCAGAGGGCAAGCTGGCGCCGACGCTGGCCTTCATGACGGGCAAGCTGAAGGTCAGCGGCAATATGGGCATCGCCCTGAAACTGGCGAACATGCTGGAGGATTGATGGGAAGCGTGGCGGAACAACCGCCACGTCTCTCCATGACAAAATCCCAGGAACCGTTCCTACAAATCATCGTAAAGGGTGCCACCGCCCGGCGACGGGGTGCCAGACGTGGGGTCGGCCTGCTCGCGCTGCCCGGCATGGCGCTGCCATTCCCCGCACCAATCCGTGAAATTGGTGACGGGCATGGCCCCCGACGGGAAACGGTCCGTCACGACAGGCGGAAACCGCCGGCATGTGCCGCGGGGCCCCCGTTCCCGCACACCCTGCCCGAGCCAGTAACGGCAGCTATAGCAATTATCGCCCCGGCGCAAGATCGGCCTCTCCCCCCAATGGAACCTGGTTCCGGCAAGCTACCATGGGGATGGTGAGGATGGAACGCGGCAGGATCCCTGCCGCCCGTTGATCAAGGCCCGCGATGGCGGACCGCGCCGGGCGCATTCTCGATCGGTTCCGCCGGCGCGGTCGCGTCCGGCAACGCCTCATGGGCCGGTTTGGCTGGCCGCAACTTCTGGCTGTTCTGATGATAATAGGTCTGGATATCCGCGTTCAGGGACTCCAGCCGGGCGGCACTGTCCGACCCTTTGGGCGCATTGCGCAGCCGCTGGTATTCCTGTACGGCGGCTTCCAGTTCCTCATCATTGCGGATGGCCATGTTCTTCTGCTCCGTTTATCCGCCTAGGGGAAAGGATAACGGAGCCGGAAGGGTGTTGGTTCCCCCCTCCCGCAGCGATCCGGACCCGTATCAGGTCAGATGGCTGTCGATGCTGGCCCGGCTGCGCAGGGTGCGATGCACCGGGCAATTGCCGGCGATCTCCAGCAGCCGCTGGCGCTGGGCCGCGTCCAGATCACCTTCCAGCGTGATGGCGCGGGTGAAATGGTCCACCTTGCCACCGGCATTCTCCGTCACCTCCCCCTCCTGCGGGTCCCGCTTCTCATGTGTCACCGTGACATGCACGCGGGCCAGCGGGATATTCTTGCGGTTGGCATACATGCGGATGGTCATGGAGGTGCAGGCCCCCAGCGCGGCCTGCAGCAATTCATAGGGGTTGGGGCCCTGCCCCGTCCCGCCCACGTCTGTCGGCTCGTCCGCCGTGAAGCGGATGCCGGCGGCGGTGACAAGATTGTGAAAGGTTCCCTCCCCCGTTTCTGCAACCGTCACGGGGCCTTCATGGGCTACGCCTTCCCGCTTGCCGGCAGCCGGCGTATCCAGCCGCAGGGCGCGGCGTGCCCAGCCATCGACCATGCCGGCCACGAAGCCCGTATTGCGCTGATCCGCCACCAGATGGCCGGCCCCGTCCAGCGCCACGAAGCTTTTCGGGTGCCGGGCCAGCGACAGGATACGGTCCGCCTCCGACAAAGGCACGACGGGGTCCTTGGGGTCGTGCATGACCAGCAGCGGCCGGCCCAGATTGCCGATGACGGTGGCCATGTCATGCCGTTCCATGTCGGCCACGAAATCGGCCGTGATAGGCATTTCACGGTCGCCGACATTCAATTGCACGCGGCCGTCACGCTGCATTTCCGCCTCGCGCCCCGCGATCTTGCCCAACAGCGTGTGCGGGCCCGACGGCGCGTTCAGCGTGGCCACAGCCCCCACGCTGGGCAGGTCCGGCGCGGCGCGCATCACGGCCGCCCCGCCCAGGCTGTGCCCGATCAACAGGCGAGGTGCGGCGATCTCCTGCGTCAGGGCGGCGGCGGCGGCCAGAAGGTCGGCGATGTTGGTGGAAAAATTCGTCTCGTCGAAAGCCCCGCCGCTGCCGCCAAGGCCCGTGAAATCGAACCGCAGGACGGCCCAGCCCCGTTCGGCCAGCCCCCGGCTGATGCGGGCGGAGGCGTGGTAATCCTTATTGCAGGTAAAGCAATGGGCAAAGATCGCGGTTGCCACCGGCTGTCCCTCGGGCAGATCAATGCGCCCCGCAAGCTGCGCACCCGTCGATCCGGCGAAGTTGAAATCCTGCGTTACGCGCGCCATCGTGGTCCCCGTCTGCCCGTCCATGCCAGTCATTGCCTAAGCTGGAACAGGCCGGGCATCCGACGCAAGCCCCATCGCCACCATACCGGACCCGCCATGACCTCGCCCCTGCCCGATTACCCCGTCCTGCCCGGTATCCAAAGCCCCACGGCGGTGACGGTTGTGGATCACCGCCATATCCACAGGGGATTCATGGATTTTTCCGTCATGCGGCTGCGTCATGAACGGTTCGCCGGTGGCATGACGCCGGAGATCGAACGGGATATCTGCCACCGGGGCGTGGCCGTGGCCATCATCCTTTATGATCCGGCGGCAGACTTGCTGGTCATGATCGAACAGTTCCGCATCGGCGCCTATGCGGCCGGCGTCAATCCCTGGCTTCTGGAATTCGTGGCCGGCATGGTGAAGCCGGGGGAGGACCCGGCCGCGGTCGCCACGCGGGAGACGCAGGAGGAAGCCGGCTGCACCCCGCGTGCCGTGCGCCTGATCCACAGCATGCTGCCCAGTCCCGGCGGTTCGACGGAAGTGGTGCATCTTTATGCGGGGCTGGTAGACAGCACCGGGCTTGGCGGCATCCATGGCCTGGCGGAGGAGGTGGAGGATATCCGCGTGCATCTGGTGCCCGCCGACACCGCCATCGCCATGCTGGATGCCAATCAGGTGGCCAGCGGCTTCACGCTGCTGGGCCTGGCCTGGTTCGCGCGCCATCGGGATCGGCTGCGCGCCGAGGCGGGTGACGGGCATGATGGCCCGGGCGACGCCGCTTTGCCTTGACGCAATGCGTCCGGCGCGGTTCTGTGGTGCGGATGTGAATGATGGCATTACACAGCGATCACGCCATATTCCGCGATCAGGTTCTACACGCAACAAAAGGTTCTTTGCCGTGGATGTACGCAACGGATTTCTGGACAGCATCGGCCGCACCCCCCTGATCCGTCTGAAAGGCCCGTCGGAACTGACGGGATGCGACATTTATGGCAAGGCCGAGTTCCTCAATCCCGGCGGGTCCGTGAAGGACCGGGCGGCCCTGGCCATCGTCCAGGACGCCATCGCGCGCGGGCAGTTGCGTCCCGGCGGCACGATCGTGGAAGGGACGGCCGGCAATACCGGCATCGGCCTGGCCCTGGTGGGCAATGCCCTGGGTTTCCGTACTGTCATCGTCATGCCGGAAACGCAAAGCCAGGAAAAGAAGGACATGCTGCGCCTGTGCGGCGCCGATCTGCGGCTGGTGCCGGCCGTTCCCTTCAAGGACCCCGGCAATTACGTGCATGTCTCCCGCCGCATCGCCGAGGAACTGGCCGCGACGGAGCCGAACGGCGCCGTCTGGGCGAACCAGTTCGACAACCTGGCCAACCGGGAAGGCCACCGTCTTACCACGGGGCCGGAGATATACGACCAGCTTGACGGGCGGATCGATGCCTTCACCTGTGCCACGGGCACGGGCGGCACGCTGGCGGGCGTGGCGATGGCATTGAAGGCGCACAAGCCCGATGTCCGCATCGTGCTGGCCGATCCCATGGGGTCGGCCCTTTACAGTTGGAAGAAGACGGGCGAATTGAAGGCGGAGGGCGGGTCCATCACCGAGGGCATTGGCCAGGGGCGCGTCACCGCCAATCTGGCCGATGCCCCCATCGATGATGCCGTGCAGGTGACGGATGAGGAGGCGCTGCCCATCATCTTTGACCTGTTGAAGGATGAAGGGCTGGTGCTGGGCGGGTCCACGGGCATCAATGTCGCCGCGGCCATCAAGGTCGCGCGGGACCTCGGGCCGGGCCATACGGTGGTGACCATCCTGTGCGACGGTGGAACCCGCTATCAATCGAAGCTGTTCAATCCGGCTTTCCTGCGCGAAAAAGGATTGCCGGTCCCCGACTGGCTCGACTGAACCGATCATAATAAAGGTGATGTGCCATGACCCTGCTATTCCGTGAAGATCCGTATCAGGTGGAAGCCGATGCGGTGGTCCTGGCGGCAGGGCACGATGGTATCCGCCTGGATCGCACTCTGTTCTATCCCAGTGGCGGCGGTCAGCCGGGGGATACCGGCATCCTGACCTGGGAGGGGGGCAGCACCCCCATCATCGATACCCGCAAGGCGGACCCGCTGGTCGAACACGGGGAACAGGTGCTGCACATCCCCGACTCCGCGGCCGTCCTGCCGCCGGTGGGTGCCCGGGTCATGCAGAAGATCGATTGGGCCCGCCGGCACCGGCACATGCGCATGCATACCGCTCTGCATCTTGTCTGTGCCGTTGTGCCGGGTGCCGTGACGGGCGGACAGGTCGGGGCCGACCGGTCCCGTCTGGATTTCGACGTGCCCTCGGCCAGCCTGGACAAGGAGGAGATCGAGACGGCGCTGAACGAATTGATCGCCGCCGACCATCCCGTGCGGGAGCGCACCATAACGGATGCGGACCTGGAGGCCATGCCGGAACTGGTGCGTACCATGTCGGTCAAGCCACCCATGGGATCGGGCAGCGTGCGCCTTCTCCAGATCGGCACGGACGATGCGATCATCGACCTGCAACCCTGCGGCGGCACGCATGTCGTCGCCACGGGGGAGATCGGGCCCGTGACCATCGTCAAGATCGAGAACAAGGGCAAACAGAACCGGCGCGTGCAATTGGCATTGCGCGACTGACGGGAAACATCGGCCATGACAGAAGAACCGTCCCCCACGCAGCGGATCGATGCACGGATCGCCGGGCTGGGGGATTGGCGCGGACCCGTGCTGGCCCGGCTGCGCGCCCTGATCCACGAGGCCTTGCCCGATGTGGTGGAGACCGTGAAATGGGGTGGCGTACCGGTATGGGAACGCAACGGCATCCTGTGTACGGGCGAAACCTACAAGGACAAGGTGAAGCTGACCTTCGCCAAGGGGGCGTCGCTGGACGACCCGGCCGGTCTGTTCAATGCCAGCCTGGACGGCAACGCCAGACGGGCCATCGATCTTTTCAAGGATCACGGCATCGACGAGGCGGCCTTCAGGGACCTGATGCGCGCGGCTGCCGCATTGAACAAGCCGAAGGCGCGCGGTACGAAAGGCTGATGCCCTTTCATATTGAAATCATTCCGGGATCGGAGAGTGAGCGATGACGGACCCGTTGGTCTCCCCCCTGTGGCTGGAAACGGAACTGCATAATCCGGCCATCCGCATCCTGGATGCTTCGTGGCACATGCCGGCGGCCAGCCGCGACCCGCATGCCGAATTCGTGCAGAAACGCATCCGCGGGGCACAGTTCTTCGACATCGATGGCATTGCCGATCCCGGCACCGACCTGCCCCACATGCTGCCCACACCGGACGGGTTCGCGGCGGCCGTGTCGGCGCTGGGCATCGGATCGGACGATACCGTGATCGTCTACGACACGACGGGGTTGTCGACGGCGGCCCGCGCATGGTGGATGTTCCGGGTCTTCGGCCATGACAAGGTCTTCGTGCTGGATGGCGGGCTTCCGGCCTGGGAACGTATCGGCGGCGGCCTGGAGACCGGCTCCGCGGCGATACCGGCACGCGGCCGTTTCACACCGTCCTTCCGGGCCGAACTGGTCCGGTCGGTGGAACAGATGCGCGCCAATCTCGAAACACAGGCCGATCAGGTGCTGGATGCCCGGACCGAGGGGCGGTTCCAGGGCACCGCGCCAGAGCCCCGCGCCGGCCTGCGCGGCGGTCACATCCCCGGCGCCCGCAACCTGCCCTTCGGCGAGTTGCTGGACCCGGAAAGCAAGCTGATGCTGACCGGCGATGCCCTGGCCGCCCGCTTCGCCCGTGCCGGCATCGACCTGTCGCGGCCCGTCGCCACTTCCTGCGGCAGCGGCATCACGGCGGCCGTACTTGCATTGGGGCTCTATCGGCTGGGCGCCACACAGACCGCGGTCTATGACGGTTCCTGGACCGAATGGGGCGGCCGCGCAGACCTGCCCGTGGAAACGGGCGCGGCCGCCGCGGGGTAAGGGCCGCCGCCCCCGACCCGGAGACGCATCATGACGGACACCCCATCCCTCCCCCCGCCCGGCCATCTCAAGGTCACCGTCACCTACCTTGAAATGACGGCAAGGCCGGTCCGGCGACAGCGTCCGCACCCGCATGAACGGTTGTCGCTGCTGCGGGCGGAGAATTGCACCCTTTCCTTCTATCGCTACCTTTACGACACGGTGGGGGAGGAGTGGCTCTGGTGGTTCCGCCGGGCCCTGCCGGCTACCGAACTGCGCACCATCCTGGCCGACACAAGGGTGGAGATTTACGTGGCCCATGTCGCGGGGGTGCCGGCCGGCTATGTCGAACTCGACCGCCGGACGCCGGGCTGTTGCGAAATCCAGTATCTGGGGCTGGTGCCGGAATTCATCGGCATGCGCATCGGTCCCTGGCTGCTGGATTGGGCCATCGAGGCGGCGTGGAACGGCGCCGGGGTGGAGAAGGTGACCGTCAACACCTGCGACCTGGACCATCCGCGGGCCCTGATGACCTATCAGAAGGCGGGGTTCCATCCGGTGCGGCAGGAGGTGCGGTTTGATCCGGACCCACGGCTGGCCGGGCTGATCCGCCGTGATGCCGCGCCCCATATCACCCTGCCCGATCAGCCCCTGCTGGCACCCGGAAAGACCAGGACCGAATGAACCGCCACCCCGATGACAGCCCCGCCGATGCCGAGGCCACCCGGCTGATCCATGCCGGCCGCGCACCGGACCGGTTCGGCGGGGCCGTGAACATCCCACCGTTCCGGGCTTCCACGATCCTGTTCCCCACCCTGGCGGAACTGGACAATTACGACCCCAAGATGCGTGCCGTGCGCTATGGTCGCACGGGCAATCCGTCCAGCCATGCGTTCGAGGAAGCCATGGCGGAACTGGAGCAGGGCCATGGCGCCGTCTCCTTCGGATCAGGTGTCCAGGCCATCACCACCAGCCTGCTGGCCTTCACCCGCCAGGGCGACCATGTGCTGATCGCCGATACAGCCTATGCGCCCACACGCAGCTTTGCCAACGGCATTCTGGCCCGTGCCGGCATCGTCGTGGAATATTTCGATCCCTGTATCGGGGACGGCATCCGCAACCTGCTGCGGCCACGGACTCGCGTGGTATTCCTGGAATCGCCGGGATCGCTGAGCTTCGAGGTGCAGGACGTGCCGGCCATCACCCGCACCGTGGCCGCCGCCGATCCCGAAATCATCGTGATGATCGACAATACCTGGGCTGCCGGCCTGCTGTTCCGTCCGCTGCTGCACGGTGTCCATGTCAGCATCCAGTCGGCCACCAAATATGTCGCCGGCCATTCCGACGCCAGCCTGGGGGCGGCCATCTGTGCCCGGCCCGACCATTGGCTGCGCCTGAAGAAGGCAGCCGTTGAACTGGGTGCCTGCGCCGGGCCGGATGACCTGTTTCTGGGTCTGCGGGGCCTGCGCAGCCTGCCGACCCGCATGCGCCAGCACCAGGAGACGGGGCTGGTCCTGGGGCGCTGGCTGGCGCAGCGGCCGGAGGTGACGCGCATGCGTCATCCAGCCCTGCCCGGCTGCCCCGGCCATGAATATTGGAAGCGCGACTTCACGGGCGCCTGCGGCCTGTTCGCGTTCGAAATCGCGCCCGTCCCCCGCCCTGCCCTGGCTGCCATGGTGGACGGGATGCGGCATTTCGGTATGGGATATAGCTGGGGCGGCTTTGAAAGCCTGATCCTGCCTTCCACCCCCAACAGCATCCGCACGGCCGTCCCATGGGACGGCGGGGAACTGATCCGCCTGCATGCCGGGTTGGAAGATCCCGAAGACCTGATCCGTGACCTGGAGGCCGGCTTTGACCGGCTTGCCGTAGCCCTGGCCAATCCATGACCGAGATATCCTTCACCCCCCTGTCCGACACCACCATCGACGGCGTGCTGGACGCCGTAGCCTTCACCGCCGATGGGCTGGTTCCCGCCATTGCACAGCAGCATGACAGCGGCGAGATCCTGATGATGGCCTGGATGAACCGCGACAGCATCCGCGAGACGCTGCGCAGCGGCCGGGCCTGCTATTGGTCGCGGTCCCGCCAGGCTTTCTGGCGCAAGGGGGACACGTCCGGACAGGTGCAGAATCTTGTGGAGTTCCGCATCGATTGCGATGGTGACACCATCCTGCTGCGTGTCGACCAATTGGGGGTGGCCTGCCACACGGGCCGGCGCTCCTGCTTCTATCGCCGGGCCGCGAATGACGGGCTGCAGGTTACCGACCCCGTCCTGATGTCACCCGATGCGCTCTATGGCGGGGACAAGGGGCCTGGCTTTTAGGCGGATGGCGGCCGCCACCGGTCCGCCCCTTATGACGGCAAGGACGGTTACCCCATCCCTTAGTTCATAGGCTGGCCACTGGTCGGGGCTGCCCACGTCGTTTATGGTGCGTCATGCTTTGACCGCTACCAGACGTTGCCCCATGAAAGAACTGCGCTGCATCCTGTTCACCGACCGCGAGGTTCTGTCCTCCGTTCTGGACCGCAAGCGTCGGCTGCGCGAGGCTCTGCCCGACGGCCAGATTACCGGGTTGCGTCTGGACAAGGGCGAGGATGAGGTCAAATGCGCCATCGTCTTCGACAATGGCCGTCAAACCCTGTCGGTGCCGGAACATGAACTGCAGGCGGCCCTGCTTTCACACTGCATCGCGCGCAATGTCCCGCTGCCTGTGGATGCGGACAAGAGCATCTATCTGATCCGCGGGCGTATCACCTTGATGATCACGATGAACTTCAACAAGGCTGCCCGACTTGTGCATGTCGCCGCCGCCGAAAAGCGCGAAATGCTCAACTGATCCCCGCGCCCCATTGTCAGGGGCCGCAGTGAACCGGACAGAGGTCCGGTTCAGGGGCCGCGCAGGTCACGCCGGGCGCCATGCCGGCGGCGCAGAAAGCGCATAAGCAGCCAAAGGCCGGCGACCGGAAGCACCACGATTGCTCCCTGTCTGACATAGGGCCATGTCCAGCCCAACAACCCATCCATCCAGTCCAACAGCGTGCGCAGCATATCCAGCGCATGGTCAGCCAGGTCGGCGGGGGACCAGCCCAGCCAGGCCATGACCAGTCCGACGACCAGCGACCAGAACAGAAGGGAAAGGATGAGGCGCATAACCCCGCTCTATCCCATCCTTTGAGAGCGCGCAAGCCGCGGCATGTGATACCAACTTGCGATGAGTAGAACTCATCGCAAGTTGGTCCGGCGGCGACTGCCGCCGCGCCGCTCGTGCGGCGCAGCCAAGCCAACGAATGTTGGCGCCGGCAATTGAGGGCGGTGACCAGAACCAATAGGTTCTGGTCACCGCAAAATAGTATGATATGTCGCGGACGGGTATCGGCTTCGATGAATTTTGCTTTTTAGGCAAATTTTACCTATATCTGCTTTACTATTGCATTGTGCAAAGCAATTCAAAATGAAACAGCGGCGACCAGAGGGTCGCCGCTGTTCACGCCGCCAGGGGCGGACCGGCTTAGAACAGCCGCAGGATGGCCTGCTGCGACTGGTTGGCCAGTGAGAGGGAGATGGTGCCGAGCTGCTGACGGGTCTGCAACAGCAGCAGGTTCGCACCTTCCTCGTTCTGGTCGGCCTGGACCAGCTTGTTCGATCCCTCGGTCAGGACGTTGGAGAATTCGGAGGTGAAATTCTCGCGCGTCTGGATGACGTTCAGGTTCGTGGAGAGGGCCTGCGAGGTGGAACGGAGCCGCGACGTCGCATAATCCAGGCTGGCCACGGCGCGGTCGATGTCCGCACGATCCAGGAAGCCGTTCTGCGCATAGTCGAGACGCAGCCCCTGCCCGTCCGTCTGGACATTCTGCGAGGTCACCGTGATCGCGCTGGTATTGTTCTCGTTGAACTGCACCGCGAGATCATTTTCGGTATTCGCATCGGTCCGCTGCACCGTGATCAGGTTGGCGGAAAGCTGGGCGGATGCGGCCTGACGCAGGGTCTTGGGGTCCACATCGAAGCGGACGGTACCACTATCGAAGGACAGGGAGTTCTCGCCATCCGACAGCTTGCCGGAACCGCGGGCATTCATCCCCGACCGTTCCACCGTCACGCCGTTGAGGTTGGTGGCAGAGACCGTCAGATCGACCATCTTTTCGATGGTGGAGGTGCCATTGCCGGCCGGCCCCAGATTTTCAAGGGATTCGCGATCGATCGTGAAGCTGACCGTCGTGCCGGAAGAGAAGGTGATGGAGATGTCCTTCTCCATCGCGTTGGTGGCCGAGGCGCCGACATTGAACGTCACGCCGGTACCCACCGTCACGTCCGACTGGATGGTGATGAAATCATCCGCCGGGTCATAGGCCAGGTTGAACCGCGGACCGCTGTCGTCACCATTGCCGCCGGTCAGCGCCGTGCCCTGGTCCTCGAACATCGCGGTATCGTCCCGCATGGCGTTGTACAGGCCCTCGGCCACAACGCGGCGGCGATATTCGGGATTGTCGCCGGCGCCGGTCACCGAGCCATCGGTGAAGGCGTCGAGATCGTCCTGCGTCACCGTATAGGAATAGGACTTGCCGTTGACAGTGGCCGTGAAGGTGTCGCCCACATCGACCGCACCGGAGATGGTGACCTTCGAGGTTTGCGACACGCCCGACTTGCCGGCGGTTGTGGTGCTGGCCTGCATCGACTGGGTGTTGTCGAAGAACTTCACCGTGCGGCTTTCACCATTTTCGGTGATGACCACGGTGCGTTCACGGCCGACATTGCCGCGCATCTCGATCTGGATGTCGGAGAAGTTGCCGGCCGTTGCGGAGATGGAGCCGGAAATCTTCAGCGAGGTCAGACCACGGGCATCTTCGGCCTTGGCGATGTCGCCCAGGTTGCCGCTGATGTCGCCGGTGCCGCTGATGCGCACCGAATAGGTGTCCGCCTTGACGACATTGGTCACGCGGCTGCTGGAGATGCCGGCAATGGAGTTGACGGCGTTGCGGCTGTTGGCCGTGCTGTCCAGCGTCATGCCATTGCCGACCAGCAGGTTCTTGCCGGCATAACCGCTGTCCTGGGCGATCTTGTCGATCTGGTCCTTGATGCGGTTGAACTGCTCGGCCAGCGACTTGCGGGTCGCGATGCTGGCTTCGTCCGTGCCCAGGTTGCTGTAGGCGGTGGTCGTCAGGCCCTTGGCCTGCTCGACCAGGCTTTCAATGGCGGTGATACCCTTGTCGCCGGCCTGGATCGTGCTGATCGACTGGCCCATGCTTTCCTTCAGCTTGGACAGGTCGGTCGCCCGGGTGCTCAGGCTCTTGGAAGCGAAGTAGTTGGTGGGGCCGTCCAGGGCGCTGTTCACCTTGTTGCCGGTGGCAAGCTTGTTCTGGATCGTCTCAACCTGCTTGTTGGTCTTCTGGAGCAGAAGCAGGTTATTGCGCATCCCTGCGGTCAACTGAACATCACTGCTCGACATGGGGTATCTCCTTTTGAGCCGTTAGAGGGGCCGTTTCGGCCGCAATCGATACTCGTGGACCTTCAGGAAGGACGTCGCCGTTACCGTGGAAGACGCCGGGTGCGGTGCATGACCGGCAGTTTCGTTTCGGATCGGGCAATCCGTTTTGCTGATCGCGGCATCAGTCTTGCTTGGCTTTCGCCTTTTAAGGCTGGTCTGCACCGCTTTCCGCTCAACGCCTTGTCCAGAGCTTCGGTCTCTTCCTCCTGAGGGTGGAACACGAATGGGTTCGACCCCGTATAAGCAGGAAGCGTGCCAACCCGGGATAACGCTCAAAACCTGTACTTAAGAGGTACAATGCGGCCGTCAACCGGCCCTCCCGACCCCTTTTCTTCCCAGTCGGAGGCCGGTCAGGTTCAGGGAAATGGGATGTTTTTGCCTAGCGCGGCATTTCCTGCCGGGCGGACGATGCGGGTCGTCGATGGTGGACGGACATGGAAAAGCCGCCGATCCGGCTGGATGGCGGCTCTGTCCACGGTTTTTGGAAATTGATTTCCGATGATCAGTCGCCGGCGATAAGCTGCCGGCCTGTCGGGGCCGCCGTCAGCCCCAGTCCCATATCATCGGCCGTTCCGATGGAACGGGTGGGACCGGCCCCGGCCGGGCCGGCTGCCCGTCATCGGTAGCCATGTCCCGGCACCGTCTGACCAGACGCCCGTGTCTTTTCACCAGCAGTTTGAATGGCGACCCGTCAAATTCCTGGGGCGCCGGCAAATGCACCTTGTTCGTCTTCATCACAGCCTCCATGACCGGAAGCTGCATATTAGAACATATGAAGAACATTTCCAACTTCATACAAACGCATGCGAGATGGAGTCTCGACTGGCTTCCGTTGCAGCCTTCTCTCCCGGCATTCCCGCGCAAGCAGAAGCCAGCGAGACGCCCGGTCAGTGACCGGCATACGCCCATATCGCGGCCAACGCCGCTCATGCTAGTATAACAGTCTTCTCCGGAAGACTTGAATCCACCAACCCGCTGCTTTTTGGGAAGGGTATGGCGACCCCAGCAGGATTCGAACCTGCGACCGCTCGCTTAGAAGGCGAGTGCTCTATCCAGCTGAGCTATGGGGCCTTTGTTGTCAGAGCGTGAGCCGTCAGAAGCGGCCGATACGGGGCCGGTCGGTGCGGAAATTGTCGGCGTAGTTCTTGGGGATCACCCGGCGCTCGTGCCATTCGGCGACGTCGGCGTCCCAGCCCTTGCGGGCGGCGAAGGCCAGGGCAGCCTCCTTGGTCGGGAACTTGATGCGCACCTGGTTGAGCGTGTCGCCGGAACTGGTCCAACCCATCAGCGGTTCGGGACGGCGCGGGGTCGCCGGTTCATATTCAAGGACCCAGTCACCGACCTTGCCGCGGCCGGACTGCATGGTGGTCTTGGAGGGCTGGTAAATCCGGACCTTCATGGCGAACCCTGTGACTGCAAGAGTTGTCCCGTGGGGATTGGTCGGAGCGAGAGGATTCGAACCTCCGGCCTGCTGGACCCAAACCAGCCGCGCTACCAGGCTGCGCTACGCTCCGCCACCCAGGCGGTGGGAATACACCACACGGACGGCGGGGGCAAGCATGCCCGCAAGCATCCATGCGTCGAAAAGCCGAAACCGTCTCATGCGGCCCGCGGACGCGGACGAAGGCCACGCCACAGGCCGGCCATGCCACCTGGCGCCATGACCAGCAGATTGCCCGCCACCGCCAGACCCAGACCCAGCGCACCGGACGGTGTCCACCGGTAATCCTCGAACAGGGTGGAAACGACCAGGGCCAGAACGGGCGTCATGATGGCGATGTAACCGGCGCGCCCCGGTCCCATGCGGCCCAGCAGCGTGAAATAGCACAGGAAGGCCGCTATGGAGCCGACCAGCGACAGGTAGACCAGCGACAAAAGGTAGGGCAGCGTCGCGTCCACCCGGAAACTGGCGCCCTGCAGGGCAGCCACCAGCGCCATCAGGCCGGCCCCCACCAGCATGGCCCAGGCGGTGGAACCGATCAGCGGCATTTCCGCCCGGCGCATCCGCGAAACCGCCATGTTGCCCAGCGATGCTGAATAGTTGGACAGCATCATGAGCCCGAATCCGACGGCCGCCCCCCCCGTCAGCACCCCGCCCGCCATTTCCGGCATGAACAGCAATAGCACGCCCGTCACCCCCATGATGCCACCCCCCAGCACCGACGGGCGGATGGGCTGGCCCAGGAACAGCCGGGCATTGACGACATTCATCAGGCTGAGAACCGAACCGGCCACCGCCACCAGGCCGGAAGGCAGGAGCGCTGTGGCCTTGTAGACCAGCAGATAGTTGAGCGCGAAATTGAAAAGTCCGGCCAGACCGATCAGCCACCAGCCGTCCCGCCGGGGCATGACCGGCTGTCGCCGCACCGCCAGGAAAGCCAGCAGGACGAACCCTGCCAGCAGGAAGCGGTAGGCCACCGACACAGCCGGATCCACCGCCCCCAACTGGAACGTGATGGCATACCAGGTGGAGCCCCAGATCAGCGTGGTGGCAAGGAACAGGACGACATTGGTTGACATGGGGATTCAACACCGCAAACAGGATCGACCAGCCTATAGACCTGCCCCGTGGGGCTTCCAACGCAGATGTTGTGGCGGAGACATTATACTGCTTTGCGGTGACCAGAACCTGTTGGCTCTGATCACCGCCCTCAAATGCCGGGGCCAACATCCGTTGGCTTGGCGATGCCGCACGAGCGGTGCTGTGGCGGTTGCCGCCGGACCAGATTGCCGGCGCGGTCACCGGCACAGACGGACACGACACCCCCGAAGCGCCATCAGATGTCCAGGTCCACCTGATGGGCTTCCGGTCCCACATTGTTCATCAATGCCTGGACATAGGTGGCGATCTTCGTCGCCTCCTCGGTATGCAGGGCCAGCAATGACCGCATCTGGGCCGCCAGTTGCCTTGCTTCCTCGCGGGCAAGGTCCGGGTCCGCATCGGGGGTGTCCGGCGGGTCGGGACCATCATCGGCCAGTCCCGCCACCATCTCCACGACCTGCTCGGACGTCGGTGGCGGTGGCGGTGAAGGGGACGGCTGGGCGGGCTCGTCCGTTGGGGGCGGCACCATAGCGGGCCGGTCGGCGAACCGGTCAAGGCTGTGCCGGATGCGTTGCTTCTGGGGTGTGGAGAGGTCGGGCAGTCCCTCCACCTCCTCCATCACCAGATCGATGAGACGATGGCGCAGGCTGCGCCGGCCGCCCCCACCCTCTTCCCGCCGTTGACGCGGCTCGATCCGGGTCACGCCCGTAACCTGCCGGTCACGGGACGGCGGCGTGACCGGCTGCTGCAAGGGCGGCAAAGGTGGGGTATACAGGACCATGCTCCATGCTAACACACAGGTCATCCTGCCGGAAATCCACCGATTGCGGGGCCGGGAACATGGTCACGGGTGCGCAGCATCAGGGGCGGGGGACAAGCGCCCGCCCAGGCCCTGCGCACCGGCCTGCGCTATGGCCGCTTCACGCCGAAGGCCGGGTGCAACAGACGGTCGCCGGGGCGGATGCCCAGCCGCGCCGACAGCCCGCCATTGATCTCCAGCACCGCCAGCGCGGGGCCGGCAGATGGCAGCGGCGTCAGGTCACGGGGCCTGCCATGCTGGATATTGACGATATAGCCGGCAGCATCAACGAAGATGATATCCAATGGTATCAGGGTGTTCTTCATCCAGAATGACAGGCGGCCTTCCTGCTCGTTCAGGAACAGCATGCCATGATCATCCTCCATCCGTTCGACGAACATCAGGCCGTGGGCCTGCTGTTGCGGGGTCAATGCCAGGTCGACATGGAAGCTGTGGCGCTGCCCATTGCGGGTTTCCACCACGATCGTGTCACGGTTCAACCCCATCTGCGGGCCCGGTGGCATCTGCGCCATCGCCGGCGGCGCCAAGGGCAGGAGAAGGGGGGGCAATGACAGAAGCAGGGCAAGGGCCAGTCGGCGCAGCATGATGGATCCCGTCAGGTGGCAGCGGATCACCCTACCACAGGTCGCGCACACTTGCCGCCGCGTGGCGCACATCATCGCGCACGGGGCCTTCATGCGGGGCGTCGGCCAGGCCGTCGAACCAGCGGGCCGGCGGGTTGCGGCCCTGACGGCGATCCCAGGTCAGCCCCTTCAGCACCGCCGCCGCCGCGGGCGTCAGGTCGGCCTGCGCCGGGTCGATGCCGTTCAGCACGGCCCATATGCCGGCCCAGGCACGGCCCACGGACCAGGGATTGTATCCGCCGCCGCCCACGACCACCGTGCGCGGTGCCAGCCCCACCAGATCACCCACCGCCCGCCAGAGGGCCCGGTTGGACAGGGACAGGCGCGACAGCGGGTCATCGGCCAGCGCATCGGCGCCGGTCTGGATCATCATCGCCTGCGGGCGGAACGCGACAGCCAGGGGGATGATCGCCTCCTCCACCACGTGCCGGAATTCCGCATCGTTCAGGCCGGCCGGCAGGGGCACGTTGCGGGCCATGCCGCCGGCGCGGTCGTGCAGCAGGCCGGTATGGGGCCAGCGCCCTTCCTCATGCACCGAAATGGTCAGAACCCGTTCATCATCGTGGAAGGCGTCCTGTACACCATCGCCGTGATGGGCATCGAGATCGACATAGAGAACGCGGTCCAGCCCCTGATCCAGCAAGGCCAGCAGGCCCAGCACGGGCGCATTGAAGAAGCAGAAGCCACTGGCCCGTCCGGGGCGGGCATGATGGGTGCCGCTGGCAGGCGAATGCACGACCCCGCCATCGCGGACAAGATCGGCCGCCAGAAGGGCCGCCCCCGCGGCGATGGCCGGCCGCCGGTACATTTCCGGGAAGACGGGATTTTCCAGCTTGCCCAGCCCGTAACGCAGCGCGGTGTCCAGATCGACCCTCTGGTCCCGCTCTGCCCGCGCCACGGCGGCGATATAGTCGCGGTCGTGGAAACGGGCGAGCTGCTCTGCCGTGGCCAGCGGACTGTCGACATAGGCGTCATCGTCCAGCCAGCCCATGGCCCGGATCAGGTCGGTCGCCACGCTGACGCGGGGAATCGACAATGGGTGCTTGCGGCCATAACTGGAATGCCGATAGATCTCGCCCCCCAGATAAAGCGGGCGGTTCGTCGCGCTTTTCGGCGACGCAGCAGCGGTCAGGTCGTTGATCGTGGCGCTGTCGGGCATAATGAACATAGTTTATTCCGCAGCGCGGAAACCGACAAGCACCCCGCTTGCACCTGCGACGCTATTTCACCGGTTCATGGTCGTAGGAGAAGATGCGGGCCAGTTTCCAGCCGTCGGCCTCCAGCCGCCAGAGCTGTGTGAAGCGGGCGCGGCCGACCTTCGTTTCCGGTCCATCCCCCCGGCGCTCATAGAAGAAATGCTCCCCCTGCTCCAGCACGCCGATCGTGCCGATGGGATGCACCGTCATGCTGCCGGGGATCAGTTCGCGGCGGGAACGCCAGGCATCCGGCGCCTGCCGCGTCGCGCATCTCTGTGCATAACTGGCCACGAATGGGGCGGCCGACCGTGCCACCTCCCCATCCTTGTCGTGATACATCTCGAAATCCGGGGTCAGCATGGTGGCCAGCCGGTCCGGATCACAGCCCTGGAAGAACAGCGCGAAGAAATCGGCGTCCAGCGTTTCCACCATCCGGTTCAGTGCCGGCCCTTCCGGCAAACCGCCCGCACCGGCCGTTGCCGACAGGAAAAAAACGGCGGTCCCGGCGGCAATCTTGTGTCTGAAGCCCATATCTTGTCCCACCCCTCTGATGGCCGGCCGCGGAAACCGTCCGCCCTGTCCGATGCCTATTCCCTTGCGGGCCTGTCATGGCTTTGTCATAACGGAAAAACCTCACTGGGGGGAGCCCGATGGTCGGCTGAGAGGTCCTGTAACGGGACGACCCCTGGAACCTGATCCGGATGATGCCGGCGTAGGGACAGTGAACCATGAGCAACGACCCGGGGCCGCGTCCGGCCCCGTCCGCCCCTTCCCCTGCCATTCATCTGCGCGATGGCGGCCTGATGCTCGGCGGCCGGATGATTTTCCGGCACCTGACATTGGCGGCGGCCGGGGGCCGCATCACCTGCCTGCTGGGCCCCAGCGGGGCCGGCAAGTCCAGCCTGTTGCGCCTGATCGCCGGTCTGGCCACAGGCGAGGGTGAAATCCTGGCTGATGACGGGCAGCCCGTGGCCGGCCGTATCGCCTGGATGGGCCAGCAGGATCTGCTGCTGCCCTGGGCCAGCGTTCTCGACAATGTGATGCTGGGTGCGAAACTGCGGGGCAACCGGGCCGGGCCGGCGGCACGCGACCGGGCGCTGGCCCTGCTTGCCCATGTCGGGCTGGCCGATCGTGCCGCTTGCCGGCCGGACGCCCTGTCGGGCGGCATGCGCCAGCGTGTGGCCCTGGCGCGCACCCTGTTCGAGGATCGGCCCATCGTGCTGATGGACGAGCCTTTTTCCGCTCTGGACGCCATCACGCGGCTGCGCCTGCAGGATCTCGCGGCCGGCCTGCTGGCGGGACGCACGGTGCTGATGGTCACGCATGATCCGATGGAAGCGCTGCGTCTGGGCCATCAGGTGCTTGTCCTGTCCGGCCGGCCGGCACGCCTGTCCAATCCCATTCAGCCGCCGGGCGACAGCCCCCGCCCCCCCGACCACCCGGCCCTGCTGTCCCTGCAGGGACGCCTGTTGGCGCAGTTGCGCGGCGCGGTGGGGGAGGACGCGGCATGATGGGCATGCTGCTGCGCGGCGGTGTGACGCTGGCGGGGCTGGTGCTGGCCTGGGGCCTGCTGGTCCATCTGGCCGATCTCCCGCACTATATCGTGCCGGGACCGGACCGGGTGGCCGCCCGCCTGTGGTCTGACCGTGCGTTGCTGGCCGAGCATGCGGGCCACACATTGCTGGAAATCGTCCTGGGGCTGGTGCTGGGCACCTTCTGCGGTGCGCTGGCGGCCCTGGCGCTGACGGCGTCGGCCGCCGCGCGGCGCTGGCTTCTGCCGTTGCTGCTGGCCAGCCAGGCCGTTCCGGTCTTCGCCATAGCGCCGCTTCTGGTGCTGTGGCTGGGCTATGGCATGGCGTCGAAGGTGGCGATGGCCACGCTGATCATCTTCTTCCCCGTCACTGCCAGCTTCTATGACGGGTTGCGGCGCACGGATCCGGGCTGGCTGGACCTGGCCCGGACCATGGGTGCCGGTCCCATGGCCATCCTGCGCCATATCCGGCTGCCGGCCGCGCTGCCCGCTTTCGGGTCCGGGTTGCGCATGGCCGCCGCCGTGGCCCCCATCGGGGCCGTGGTGGGCGAATGGGTTGGCGCATCCGCCGGCCTTGGCTTTCTGATGCTGCATGCGACGGCACGGGTCCAGACGGACCTGACCTTCGCCGCCCTGTTCATCCTGGCGCTGCTGGCCGTGTGCCTGTGGCTTCTGGTCGATCTGATCCTTCGCCGGGCCATGCCCTGGCTACCCGACAGCGTGATAACCAAGGAACCCAACGCATGAGCAAGAACTGGCTGCGTGCGGCCGCCATGGCCGCATCGCTGGCGCTTTGCGCCCTGCCCGCCACCGCGGAAGAAAAGCTGACCGTGCTGCTGGACTGGTTCGTGAACCCCGACCATGGCCCGCTCTACGTCGCGCTGGAACAGGGATATTTCAAGGAGGCGGGCCTGGCCGTCGAGTTGATCGCCCCGTCCGATCCCAATGACCCGCCACGTCTGGTCGCCGCGGGCCGGGGCGATGTGGCCATCTCCTATCAGCCGCAACTCCACCTGCAGGTGGATGCCGGGCTGCCTGTGACACGCATCGGCACGCTGGTGGCCACGCCGTTGAACACGGTGATCGTGATGAAGGACGGTCCCGTCAAGTCGATCAGGGATCTGAAGGGACGGAAGATCGGCTATTCCGTCGGCGGGTTCGAGGATGCGCTGCTGGGGGCCATGCTGGAACGGCATGGGCTGACATTGAAGGATGTCACCCTTATCAACGTCAATTTCTCGTTGTCCCCGGCCCTGTTCGCGGGGCAGGTGGATGCCATCGTCGGCGGTTACCGTAATTTCGAGCTGAACCAGATGGAGATCGAGAAGAAGGAAGGACGGGCCTTCTTCCCCGAGGAGGAGGGTGTTCCCGCCTATGACGAGCTTGTCTTCATCACCGCCCGGAACAAGGCGGCCGACCCGCGGCTGGGCCGGTTCCTGGATGCCGTGGAACGGGGAACCCTTTATCTTGTCAACCATCCGGATGAGGCGTGGCGCCTGTTCGTCAAGGGCCGGGCGGACCTTGATACCGAACTGAACCGTCGGGCCTGGGTCGACACCGTGGCCCGTTTCGCGCACAGTCCGCGCGCGCTGGACCGTGCGCGCTACGACCGGTTCGCCCGCTTCCTGCATGAACGCGGCCTGATCAAGGCCGTGCCGGCGGTGGAAAGCTACACATCGCACATCGACTGACCGCACATCGAATGAGGGCGATCGGCCCGGACAGAAGGAGAGGCCCTCCCCCTGTCCGGGCCCCGGCTTACCTGCTGCGCAGCAGGTCGCGGATTTCCGTCAGCAATTCCTCGCTCTTCGTCGGCGCGGCGGGTTTCGCCTCTTCCTTCTTCTTGAAGCGATTCACCTGCTTGACCAGGATGAACACTGCCCAGGACACGATCAGGAACTTCAGGATCGCATTGATGAACAAGCCGTAATTCACGGTCGCGGCACCGGCATCCTTGGCCGCCTGCAATGTGGGATATTCACCCCCCGACAGGCTGACGAAATAGTCGGAGAAATCGATGCCACCCAGGACATAGCCCAGAGGCGGCATCAGGATATCGTTGACCAGCGAGGTGACGATGGCGGTGAAGGCGGCCCCGATGATGATACCGACCGCCAAGTCCACGACATTGCCGCGGCTGATGAAAGTCTTGAATTCGTTCAGCATGTTTTTCCCACTCCATGGCGGCGGCCCCCCGGCCGACCGAACGGTCCGCAAGAAGGATCATGCATCGCGGCCGGATTGGAAAGCCCGGATTGCGGGTTATACCAATGTTGCGATGAGTGGAACTCATCGCAACATTGGTTGGCGCGTTGAGCGCCCGCGCGTCCATGCGCGCGTGAACTAAATACCAAGATACCCAGTCCCGGTGATCACAACCGATCACCGGGCTCAAGCGCCGGCGCCAACATCCGTTGGCTTGTGTTTTCGAAATGTCAGTAAGATGTGTGATCGCCGGCCGGGGCATGCCCCGGCCGGCGATCCGTCCGGAAGACCGCTCCGTGGAAAGGTAGATCATACACCGTAGCCAAGCATGGTTCTCCGGTCGGCCCCTTCATTGACCCGAACAGTTGCTTGGGGTTGCAGCCCCGTACGTGCAAGGCAGGGAGTATGAAGATGGCACAACAGGACTCTATCATCGCCCTGGACGTCAGCAAGGCCCGTCTGGACGGGTTGGATGCCGAGACAGGAGAGGCTTTCCAAGTCGAGAATGCCGAGGCTGGTTACAGTCTCCTTCGGCGACGGTGTGGCAAGCGCGCCGTGCAGGTCGTCCTGGAAGCCAGTGGTGGCTATGAGCGGCCGGTCATGGAGGCTTTATCGAAAGCCGGCATTCCCGTCCGCCTCGTCGATCCTCGCAAGGTCCGGCATTTTGCCAGGGCGCATGGACGCTGGGCCAAGAATGACCGGCTGGATGCCCGGATGATCGCCGCCTATGCCCAGGCGATCCCCGGAGCCGCCTACCAACCCGATCCGGAACGGGAGGTCCTGGCGGAACTGGCCACCTACCGGCGCCAGTTGCTCGACGAGCAGACCATGGTCAGGAACCAGGCCCAGACCCTGGCGGATCCGGAACTGCGCCGCTTGGCCAAGCGGCGCCTGGATGCCATCGCCCTGCTGATCCTGCGCCTCGACAAGCGCATTGCCGAGCAGATCGCGGCATCCAAAACCTTGAAGGTCAACGACAACCTGCTCCAGTCCATTCCTGCTGTCGGGCCGGTGCTGGCGGCCACCCTGCTGGCCCATATGCCGGAGTTGGGCACACTGACACGACATCAGGTCGCCGCCCTGGCCGGCGTTGCCCCGATGGATAACCAGAGCGGCAAACGCGATGGCCCGCGCAGCATCTACGGTGGAAGGCCCGTTGTCCGAACCGTCCTTTACATGGCTGCCGTCGTCGCCAGTCGGCGAAATCCACCCTTGGCCGCCTTCTATAAAAAACTCATCGCCGCTGGAAAGAAGCCAAAGGTTGCCCTCGTTGCCATCATGCGAAAGATCGTCGTCCTCGCCAATGCCATCATCCGCGATCAGAGAACTTACGCCGCATGAAAACAGTTGCTTGGCTACACCGCACGTGCGGCGCGGCGGCGCATCGGGGTCGCATTGATCAGGACCATGGGTCCTGATCAATGTAGATACGTATTAGGCCTTCTGCCGGAGAGACTTGCCGGAACCGGGCATTTGGCAGACTTTGTATCCCGACGATCGATCAGCCGGAAAGCGCCATTGCATGGACCCATACCCGAACCCACCCGGCAAGGTGGACGACATCGCCCGGTTGGAAGCGCTCTACGGTCATCCTTCCGCCCCGGCGATTGCCAAGGAAGCCGATCACCTGACCCCCGCCTATCGCGCCTGGGTTGAGGCATCCCCCTTTTTTGCGCTGGGCACGGTGGGGCCGGACGGGCTTGACGTGTCGCCACGCGGCGATGCCGGAAGCTGTATCTTCGTGCGGGATGAACGGACGCTGCTGCTGCCCGACCGGCGCGGCAACAACCGCATCGACAGCCTGCGCAACATCCTGGCCGATCCCCGCGTGGCCTGCATGTTCCTGATCCCGGGTGTGAACGAGGCGCTGCGCATCAACGGCCTGGCGGCTGTCAGCATCGATCCCGGCCTGTGCGCGGAACTGGCGCGGGAAGGACAGGCGCCGCGCAGCGTGGTCTGGATTTCCATCCGCGCCGTCTATTTCCAGTGCGCCCGGTCACTGCTGCGTTCCGACCTTTGGGCGCAAGGGGCGCTGGGCCGGCCGGCCGGCGTGCCCACCCCCGGGCAGATGATCGCCGATGCCAGCCTGGGGCGGGAGGGCGGTGCCGCCTATGATGCAGCCCTGGCCGACCGCCAGCGCAAGACACTGTGGTGACGGGAAGGACGGATAATGTGGACATTTGCGCGCTTGGCGACCGTGACCATCCTGGCCCTGCTTTTCCTGACCCTGCCCATAGTACTGCGCGATGCGGTGCCCGATGCGCTGTTCGAGATGTGGGATGCGCTGGTGAAACCGTTGCGCACACCGGTGAACGGGTTCTGGTGGCAATATTTCAACCGCTATGACCAGCAGCCGCTGTTTCAGCTTTCCAGCCTGCTGACACAGGTCGCCATCCTGACCCTGATGGTGGAGGCGGTACGGTGGCTGTGGCGCCGACGCACCACCTGAAAGCAGCTTGCGATGAGTAGAACTCATCGCAAGCTGGTCCGGCGGCGACTGCCGCCGCGCCGCCCGTGCGGCGCGCCCGAGCCAACGAATGTTGGCGCCGGCGATTGAAGGCGGTGACCAGAGCCAATAGGTTCTGATCACCGCAAAATAGTATGACATCCGTCCGCCCGTCCGGCGAACCGGATCAGCGGCAGCCCGTGCCGCTGATCCAGCCGCCACCCAGCATGCGGTCGCCGTCATAGAACACCGCCGCCTGCCCTGGCGAGATACCATATTGTGCGGTGTCCAGGTCGATCACGGCATTGCCATCCCCATGCAACAGCAGGGTGGCCGCAGCCGGAGCCTGGGCGGAACGCAGCTTGACCGCCACCGGCATGGGCACGCCGGCGGCGGGTGCGCCCAGCCAGTTCACCTCGCGCACCGTCACACGGTCACGGGCCAGCGCCGTGCGCGGCCCGACGATCACCTGATTGGCCACGGGATCGACACGCACGACATAAAGCGGGTCCACATCCTCCCCGCCATCGACACGGCGCCCGCCGATGCCCAGCCCCTTGCGCTGACCGACCGTGTAATGGATCACCCCGTCATGGCGGCCCATGACGGTCCCGTCGACATGCACGATCTGTCCCGGCCGAACGGCACCGGGTCGCATCTTTTCCACCACGCGGGCATAACCCCCGGTGGGAACGAAGCAGATATCCTGGCTGTCGGGCTTGTCGGCCACGGCCAGCCCCAGGGCGTCGGCGATGGCGCGGGTTTCCGTCTTGGGCTTGTCACCCAGCGGAAAACGCAGGAAATCAAGCTGTTCCTGCGTCGTGGCGAACAGGAAATAGGACTGGTCGCGGTGATGGTCTGCCCCGCGCAGCATGGCCGCACGCCCATCGGCGGCAGGCGCGCGGCGGGCATAATGGCCGGTTGCCATGCAATCCGCCCCCAACTCACGCGCCTGATCCAGCAGATCCTTGAACTTGACCGTCTGATTGCAGCGCACGCAGGGGATCGGCGTTTCCCCCTTCAGGTAGGTATCGACGAAATCATCCATCACCGACTGCTTGAACCGGCTTTCATAATCCAGCACGTAATGGGGAATGTCGATCTGGTCGGCAACACGACGGGCATCATAGATGTCCTGCCCCGCACAGCAGGCGCCCTTCTTGCCGACGGTCATGCCATAATCGTAAAGCTGCAGCGTGATGCCGACGACGTCATAGCCTTCACGCTTCAGCATGGCCGCAGCGACGGAACTGTCGACGCCGCCCGACATGGCGACAACGACACGGGTATCGGCCGGGGCCTTATCGATGCCAAGAGAGTTCATGGCCGATATATAGCCGCAAATGCGGTCCTGGCAATCGCGCAAGCCTTGCGGGGCCGCCATTCGCAGCCCACTGGCCCGGGGCGCCCTTCTCGGCTAAAACATTTGTTTGAATGAACGGAGCCAAAGGAGCGTCCAAGTGCCCATCATCAAGGCCAACGGCATCAACATTGCGTGCCGGGACGAAGGACAGGGACCGGCCATTCTGCTCTGCCATGGCTGGCCGGAACTGGGGCATAGCTGGCGGCAACAGGTTCCCGCCCTTGTCGCGGCGGGATATCGCGTCATTGTCCCGGATATGCGCGGCTTCGGCGACACCGACGCGCCGGATGCGGTCGAGGATTACACGATCCTGCATCTGGTCGGCGACATGGTCGGTCTGCTGGATGCGCTGCGGATCGATGCCTGCGCCATCATCGGCCATGATTGGGGGGCGCCCGTCGCCTGGCACGCTGCCCTGATGCGGCCAGACCGGTTCCGTGCCGTGGCCGGCCTGTCGGTCCCCTGGTCGCCGCGCGGTTCCCATGGCAGCCTGGTCGGCATGGCCCGCGCCCAGGGACTGGACCGGTTCTACATGGTCTGGTTCCAGGAACCCGGCGTGGCGGAGGCCGATCTGGAACATGATCCCTATGAAACCCAGCGCCGCCTGCTGGTCGGCGCTTCCGGTGCGGCGGCGGCAAGCGGCGCCGGCTGGCCCCTGATGATCCCGCCGGGCAAGGGCCTGGTCGATGCCTGCCCGCCTGCGGAAAGCCTGCCCCACTGGCTGACGGAAGCAGATATGCAGACCTATGCCGCCACCTATCGCCGCACGGGCTATCGCGGAGGGCTGAACTGGTATCGCAACCTGGATCGCAACTGGGCCCTGACGGCACCCTGGCACGGCGCCCCCATCAAGGTGCCCGCCTGCTTCATCGCCGGCTCGCTGGACGGTGTCCTGCGCATGCCGGGCATGGATAAGGCCATGCGGGCCATGGATGGTGTCACCTGCACCGATTTCCGCGGCTCGACATTGATCAACGGGGCCGGGCATTGGGTGCAGCAAGAAGCGCCTGATGCGGTGAACAGGGCACTGACCATGTTTCTGGCGGGCTTGTGAGGCTGAAGCAAATGACGGAATTTCAGTCACTTGCGGGGCAATGCTATTGCGGTGCCGTGCGTTACCGGGTGACGGACGCCTTTGCCTATGCCGCCAATTGCCATTGTTCCGGCTGTCGCCGCGCCACGGGCTCGGCGTTCAAGCCCTTCGCAGGGATCGAGGCGCGGCACCTGAGCATCACCCAAGGCCAGATACGGATTTACGGCGACGCGCTTTGCCACGACGCCCATTGCCCGACCTGTGGCTCGCTGCTCTATTCCCTGGTGCGCGACGGGGCCTATGTGCATGTCACCCTGGGCACATTGGTTGACACGCCAACCATCCGCCCGACCGAACATATCTTCGTGGGTTCCAAAGCCCCCTGGTACAACATCACCGACAATCTGCCGCAGTTCCAGGAACATCGTCCGTGATTTGCAAAAAGATCGGAGTCCGAATATAAATCGGGACTTCATCCTGGCATGGAGGCATTGTGATCAACGACATGTTTGATCGGTTGAGCGAGCCCGTGGCCAATCGGCTGGCCGATGGGTTCGTGCGGATCGCGGCGGCGTTGAAGGCCAATGAATGGCGTGATGCCACGCCGCATGGGCTGACGGCAACGCAGGCCCGCATCCTGTCGCTGCTGCGGGAGAATCCCGAGGGCCTGCGCCCTGTCGCCATCGCCGCCCGCCTGGGTGTGAAGGCCCCGACAGCCAGCGAGGCGACGACAACCCTGGTGCACAAAGGGCTGGTGCTGCGGACCGCCGCCCCGGATGACGGGCGCGGCCATCTCGTGCTGGCCTCCCCGGCAGGTCTTGCCCTTGCCGACCGTTTCGGCGGCGGACCGCTTTTCCTGATCGATACGCTGGCCGGCCTGCCAGCGGCCGACCAGTTGGCTTTGCTGCGCGTGATGCTGCGCCTCATTCATGGGCTGCAAGGGGAAGGGCATATTTCAATCACTAGAATGTGCTTGAATTGCAAATACTTCCAGCCGAATCTTCATCCTGATTCAGAGCAACCGCATCATTGCCGGTTCGTGGATGCCCCGCTGGGTGACCGACACTTGCGACTGGATTGCCCGGAACAGATACCGGCCCCGCCCGACGTGGCGCAGCAGGTCTGGGCCGATTTCCTGAATGATCATGGAGGGGCGCGATGAACCTTGTCCTGGACCATCTGCTGGTCGGCAGACCACAGCCGCTGGGCGACAGGCAGGCGCTCAGCAGCATCGCCACCCGCCGGCCCGTCACCGCCCCTGTGCGGGCCGGCACGCTGGGTCTGGCCGGCGATGCGGTGGGCGACACGAAGGTGCATGGCGGGCCCGACAAGGCCATCCACCTCTACCCGCGCGACCATTACGCCACCTGGGCCGGCGAACAGCCGGGCATGGCCCCCCATCTGGCCGAACCGGGGGCGTTCGGGGAAAATCTGTCGGTGGCGGGGGTGACGGAAGCCGACGTGTGCCTTGGCGACATCATCGCCATCGGCACGGCACGCCTGCAACTGGCGCAGTCCCGTCAGCCCTGCTGGAAGCTGGGTGTGCGCTTCGGTTTGCCCGCGCTGCCGCGCCTGGTGCAGAAGACCGGGCGGACGGGCTGGTATTACCGCGTGCTGGAGGAAGGCGAGATGCGGGCCGGCGACGCCATCCGGTTGCTGGACCGGCCCAATCCGGCCTGGACCCTGGCCCGTACCCTGCGCGTGCTCTATGTCGACACGCTGGACCAGGCCGCCTTGGCGGAACTGGCGGAACTGAAGGGGGCCAGTGCCGGGTTGCGGCGGCTGGCCGCCAACCGCCTGGCCAACGCCACGGTGGAGGATTGGGAGCGGCGGCTGGGCGGATGACAAGGGCCGCGCACCCTGCCCCGCCGCCATTCCGGATGCTGCGTCAGGCGCTGGTCACCGCCGGTGGCACGACCGGACGCGGCCGCCCCTGCTTGTCCATGGCGACATAGGTGAACACGCCTTCCGTGACCTTGTAGGCGGTGCCGTCCACCCGGCGTACCCACACATCCACGCGGACCCGGACCGATGTATTGCCGACCCGCTCCACCGCGGTATAGCAATTGACCTCGTCGCCGACGGCGATAGGCCGGTGGAACTTCATGGCTTCCACCCCAACCGTCGCCACGGGCCCGCGCGCGACGCGCACGGCGGGGGCTGCACCGGCCAGATCCATCTGCGACATCACCCAGCCGCCGAAGACATCGCCGTTGCCGTTCAGGTCCTTCGGCATCGCGAAGGTGCGCATGGATGGGGCGTCACGGTCGAAATCGGGTATCTTCTCGCTCATCACGTTGCCCTCCCCGGGCAAATATCAAAATGTGGTGGTCTATATCGTTCGGAGACACTGCATCTCCTTGAACCTTGACGTTTCCCCTCCCTATAATGGGGCATGAGCGATCTCTTCCAGAATACCGCCCCTAAGCAGGACAGCTATTCCGCCCAGGACATCGAGGTTCTGGAGGGGCTGGAGCCTGTCCGACGCCGGCCCGGCATGTATATCGGCGGCACGGACGATCGTGCGCTGCATCATCTGGTGGCCGAGGTGCTGGACAATGCCATGGACGAGGCGGTGGCGGGCCATGCCAGCCGTATCGACCTGGACCTTTCGGCCGATGGTACGGTGACGGTGCGCGACAACGGGCGCGGCATCCCGACCGATGAGCATCCCAAATATCCCGGCAAGTCTGCGCTGGAAGTCATCTTCACCACACTGCATTCGGGTGGCAAGTTTTCCGGCAAGGTCTATGCCACATCGGGCGGTCTGCATGGCGTGGGGTCGGCGGTGGTCAACGCGCTCTCCGACCGGCTGCATGTGGAAGTGGCGCGCGACCGACAGCTTTGGACCCAGACATTTTCCCGGGGGCTGCCGCTGGCGCCGCTGGCCCATGCCGGCACGGTGCAGAACCGGCGCGGCACGACCGTCAGCTTCCATCCGGATGCGGAGATTTTCGGGGCGGAGGCTCGGTTCAAGCCGGAACGGCTTTACCGTCTGGCCCGATCCAAGGCCTATCTCTATCGCGGGGTGGAAATCCGGTGGTCATGCGACACGTCGCTGATTACGACGGAAAGCGGCATCCCGGCGGCGGAGGTGCTGCATTTCCCCAATGGGCTGCTCGACTATCTGACCGCCACCTTGAAGGCGCGGGCCACCGTGACGCCCCAGCCCTTTGCCGGGCAGGCGGATTTCCCCGGTGATGCCGGGCGCGTGGAATGGGCCATCGCCTGGCCAGAGGATGACGAGGGCTTCAGCCACACCTACTGCAACACCATTCCCACGCCCCAGGGGGGCACGCACGAACTGGGGCTGCGCGGCGCCCTGACACGTGCCATCAAGTCCTATGGCGACATGCTGGGCAACAAGCGGGTGTCGAACATCACGGCCGATGACGTGATGGAGGGCGCGACGATCCTGCTTTCCGTCTTCATCCGGGAACCGCATTTCCAGGGTCAGACCAAGGAACGACTGGTCAGTGCCGACGCGCAGAAGCTGACCGACGCCGCCATCAAGGATCATTTCGACCATTGGCTGTCCGGTTCACCCGACGCGGCCAAGGCCCTGATCGAACGATTGATCGAAAAGGCCGACGAGCGCGCCCGGAAGCGTGCGCAGAAGGAGATGGCGCGCAAGACGCCGACCCGCCGCCTGCGCCTGCCCGGCAAGCTGGCCGATTGTTCGCGCCAGAGCGCGGAAGATACCGAAATCTTCATCGTGGAGGGCGATTCGGCCGGTGGTTCGGCCAAACAGGCCCGTTCGCGTGAGACGCAGGCCATCCTGCCGTTGCGCGGCAAGATCCTGAATGTCGCCTCGGCCAGTGTGGACAAGCTGCGCGGCAACCAGGAACTGGCCGATCTGGCCCAGGCGCTGGGTTGCGGCACGGGCAAGGAGTTCAGCCTGGACAAGCTGCGGTACGAGCGCGTGATCATCATGACGGACGCCGATGTGGACGGCGCCCACATCGCCTCGCTGCTGATGACCTTCTTCTATCGCGAGATGCCGGGCCTGATCCAGCATGGCCATCTCTATCTTGCCCTGCCCCCGCTTTACCGGCTGGCCGGCGGCGGCAATGTGCGTTACGCGCGTGACGATGCCCACAAGGACGAGTTGATGAAGACCGTCTTCAAGTCGGTGAAGGGCAAGGTGGAGATCAGCCGGTTCAAAGGCCTGGGCGAAATGCCGCCCGCGCAATTGAAGGAAACGACGATGAATCAGAATAAGCGCACCCTGTTGCGCGTCGTCGTGCCCGACCAACGCGATCCGGACCAGCAGGATGACGTGCTGGCCACGAAATCGCTGGTGGAAAGCCTGATGGGCCGCAAGCCCGAATTGCGCTTCAAGTTCATCACGGAGAATGCGAAGTTCGCGCAGGATCTGGATGTTTGATCCCATGGCCCCGTCCTTGGCACCGGCTTTTCCGGGATGATAAAGAAACCCCCGGCCCAATGGACCGGGGGTGGCGGAAAGCCAAGGGACTTGGGACTTCGCACTTGGGGCCTCTTCAATGAGTCCGCGGCTTGTCGCGTTGCGGCTCATCATCATGGCGTTCCGGCCGGGCCGTCACCGGCTGCTGGGCCGGAATGGGGTCGCTGGCGGGAAACGTATCTTCCAGATCGCGATCCAGTTCGCGCTCCGAGGTCTTGTGGGTATCGTCCGGCGGCCTGGATGGGGATTTCGGGGCCGGGCGAGCAGATGGCTGTGCCATGGCTTCCTCCTTTGTCACGCTTTTCTGTCGGTCAGCGGGGCAAGGCTCCGTTACATCCAGTAAGGCGGGACGTTGTAGTAGGTGAAGACCATGTCGCGCCAGCGACGGTCATCCTTGCCAAGCTCGGCCGGCGTGTAGGACGGGGCTTCCTCCAGGCGCGCCTTTGCCAGCGGCACCACATAGCCCTCACGTTCCGTGTCGTAGGTCAGCACCGACCAGGGCAGCGGATGGTAACGCTCCCCCATGCCGAGGAAGCCACCGAAGCCCATGATGGCATAGGCGACACTGCCGGTGCGCTTGTTCAGCATGATGTCGTCGACATGGCCGATCTTTTCGCCCTCCGAACTATAGACATCGGTGCCGTTCACCTTCGTGGCACTGATGCAGACAGCGGATTCGTTGCGTTCGACATTGCTGGTGGCCATTTTTCCACTCCATATTCCGTCGTGGGTTACGTGGAAATAACCCGTGGGCGGCGGAAAGGTTCCCCGCCCGAAAGCAGTACACCGGAGAAGGATGCACCGCTGTCGGCAGGGTTTACGAATTGGAAAAACAAGGGCAGGCAGTCATCAGCCGCCCTGCTGGGCCATTTGCTCGTCGCGCTTACGGGCCTTTTCCTGGCGGGCATGATAGATGCCGGCACAGATGATGCCGACCGCGACAATGCCCACGACGATGGTGGCCAGCGCGTTCACCTTGGGGCTGAGGCCGAGCCGCACGGAGGAGAAGACGATCTGCGGCAGTGTCGTGGAACCGGGCCCCGAAACGAAACTGGCAACGACAAGATCATCCAGCGACAAGGTGAAGGCCAGAAGCCAGCCGGAAACGATGGCCGGGGCGATCAGCGGCAGGGTGATGACGAAGAACACCTTGGCCGGACGGGCACCCAGGTCCATCGCCGCCTCTTCCAGGCTGGCATCCATCGAGACGAGACGAGACTGCACCACCACCGTGACGAAGGACATGGTGAAGGTGATATGGGCCAGGATGATGGTCAGCATGCCGCGTCCGGCCGGCCAGCCGAACATCTGCTCCATGCTGACGAACAGCAGCAGCAGTGACAGGCCCAGAATGACCTCCGGCATGACCAGCGGCGCCGACACCATACCCGAAAACAGCGCCCTGCCCTTGAAGCTCCCGAACCGGGCCAGCATCATGCCGGCCAGCGTGCCCAGCACCACCGCCACCGAGGCGGAGATGAAAGCCACCTGCACCGACAGCCAGGCCGCCGACAGCAACTGTCTGTCGCGCATCAACTCGCCATACCAGCGGAAGGAAAATTCGCTCCACACCGAAACCGACCGGTTGTCGTTGAACGACAGAATGACCAGCAGGATGATCGGGATATAGAGGAACAGCAGGCCGACAACGAGGCCAACGCGCAGGAACCAGGATTTCGGCATCAGCGCTGTTCCCCCTGTTTGCCCTGCACATTCTGGAAGAGCATGATCGGCACCACCAGGAACAGCAGCAGGGCGACCGCCACGGCCGAGGCCAGCGGCCAATCGCGGTTGTTGAAGAACTCCGTCCACAGCGTGCGGCCGATCATCAATGTGTCCGGCCCCCCCAGCAGCTCAGGGATGACGAACTCGCCCGTGGCCGGAATGAAGACCAGCAGCGAGCCGGCGATCATGCCCGGGATCGATAGCGGCAGCGTGATGGTCAGAAACGCCTTCCATGGCGGGCAGCCAAGGTCGGCCGCCGCCTCCAGCAACGTATTGTCCATCTTCTCCAGCGTCGCGTACAGCGGCAGGATCATGAACGGCAGATAGGAATAGGTGATGCCGATATAGGTCGCCACCGGGGTGTAGAGAATCTGGATCGGCTGGTCGATGATGCCCAGCCACATCAGGAAATTGTTCAGCACCCCGTTATTCGACAGGATGCCGATCCAGGCATAGACCCGGATCAGGAAGCTGGTCCAGAATGGCAGGATGATCAGCATCAGCAGCGGCGCACGCCATTTCGGATCGGCCCTGGCGATGGCATAGGCCACCGGATAGCCGAGCAGAAGACAGCAGACCGTGGAAATGAAGGCGATCTTCAGGCTGTTGAGATAGGCAATGACATAGAGATTATCTGTCACCATATAATGAAAATTATAGAAGGTGACAGTGATCTGATACTTGAGGTCCCCCACCGCCTCGACCAGCGGCGTGAAGGGCGGTATCGCCATCTGGCCCTCGGCCAGCGCGATCTTCAGCACGATCAGGAACGGGATCAAGAAGAACAGCAGCAGCCAGGCATAGGGCACGGCGATGACCAGCGCCCGCCCCGACAGGCCGATACGCTGCAACAGGCCCAGAAAGCCCGTGTGGCGCATTTCGCTTTGGACCGTTTCGGCCATGGATCAGCCCCCTTCCCGCCCGTCAGTTGGTCAGCACGCTGCCGGCGAAGGGTCGCCATGTCAGATGGACCCGGTCTTCCCAGGTGATGGGCATTTCTGTGCGGCGCGTGACCATCGGGGCCGTCACACGCACGCGCTTGCCCGTATCCAGCTCGATCTCGTAGATGGAGACATCGCCCAGATAGGCGATTTCCTTCACCACCCCGACGGCCCGGTTACGACCGTCGCCACCGGGGGGTTCATCCTTGGAGATGGTAACCTTCTCCGGCCGCACCGCCACCCAGCATTCCGTGCCGGGCGCCAGATGGCCGGGATGGCTGACATACAGGTCGCAATCGGCCTCGTCGGACCGGATCAGCGAATGATCGGGCTCCGACTCCAGCACGCGACCATGGAACATGTTGACAGACCCGATGAATTCCGCCGTGAACCGGCTGTTCGGATATTCATAGATTTCCGTCGGCGTGCCGATCTGGGCGATATAGCCCCTGTTCATCACGGCAATCCGTGATGACATCGTCATGGCCTCTTCCTGGTCATGGGTGACGACGACGAAGGTGATGCCCACTTTTTCCTGGATATTCACCAGTTCGAACTGTGTCTGTTCGCGGAGTTTCTTGTCGAGCGCGCCCAGCGGTTCATCCAGCAGCAGCAGCTTGGGCCGCTTCACCAGGGCGCGGGCGAGGGCCACGCGCTGGCGCTGGCCGCCGGAAAGCTGGTGCGGCTTGCGTTTGCCAAACTGGGAAAGCTGCACGAGGTTCAAGGCTTCGGCCACCCGATCGCGGACCTCTGCCGCCGGTACCCTGTCCTGATGCAGGCCGAAGGCGATGTTGCCTTCCACGCTCATGTGTGGAAACAGGGCATAGGACTGGAACATCATGTTCACGGGCCGCTCATAGGGCGGCACGTTCGACATGTCCACGCCATCAATGAATATCCTGCCCTCGGTCGGGCGTTCAAAACCGGCGAGCATGCGCAGCAGCGTCGTCTTGCCCGAGCCGGACCCGCCCAGCAGGGAAAAGAACTCCCCCCGGTAAATGGAAAGCGACACGTCATCGACGGCTGTGAAATCGCCGAACTTCTTGGTCACCTTTTCGATACGGACATAAGGCTTCTCATTCGGGTCCCGCCAAGGTTCCAGCTTGGTCTGGGTCCGCGAGGGCTGTGCCGTGGCCATGTCCTTATCTGCCCCTGTCCAGTTGCCATCATCGGTTGGGTGCGCACCGTTTCACGCACCGCACAATCCTACACGCGAGACAGGGCGCACGGATAGGGGGAGCATGGCCCGACCGGCTTTTTTCGGGCAATCCCCTACTGGGCCGGCGGAAATTCCGGCCGGGACGCAGGGTCCGTGACCTTGTAAAGCATGGTGCTGATCCGGGACCACTTGCCGTTGCTGAAGGTTTCCGCCTGGCTGGTCATCACATCACCGGATAGGGTCATGGTGGACCTGATCTTGCTGAAATGGGGGTGGTTGGTCACGTCCTCCTCCATGACAAGGCGACCATGGCGTTCCACACAGACACGGCCCTGCGTGCGCAGGCCGGACAGCGAGACATATTGGGAAACCAACGCACCGGTGTCGGCGTCGCGCAGGATCAGGGTTTCCCCGCCATGCGGCCCCGGCCCGGGCCCGCCGCTCAGCAGCATATGGGTGATACGAATGGCCCGTTTCCCCAGCGCCCATTCCCATGCGGCCACATCGATCAGGGCGCTTCCCTGCTCCTCCCCCCCCCGCCTGAGCTCCTCCCCCCGCCAGGTCTTTCCCACGAATTCGGCGACAAGGTCGAACGGGTCCTGTTCGCCGGCCACCGGACAGGGCCGGGCAATGGCCGAGCCGGGCAGGAAAGCCATGAGAGCCAGAGCAGACAGGGTCATTTTCGCAAGGCGCCGCATGTGGATATCCATCCGGGACTACAAATCTATTCAGAGATAACTATATCGTAATACATATATAACGGGAATATTGTCTATGTCTAATGTTGGGCGCCCGCTATCACAGGAACAAGGCGGGGTCCGCCGGCTCAATCTGCGATGCCTTCTCCTGATCTCCTTCCCCCTTGCCTTTCCCATTGCCCTGCCGCGTCCCTGCCCCTACACTCAAACAAGCGTTTGAGATACCCGGTCCATCGACCGGTCACTATAGAATGTCCGGCATGGCCGGCGATAAGGGTGGGAGGGAACATCATGACGGCACGGATGCAGGGCAAGGTCGTCCTGGTCACCGGTGGCGCATCGGGCATTGGCCTGGCGACGGCGCGGACACTGGTGCGTGAAGGTGCCCGCGTTACGATCACGGACCGCAATGTCGCGGGCGGGGAAGCGGCGGCGGCCGAACTGGGCGAAAGCGCGGAGTTCCTGGTCCAGGACGTGACGCGGGAGGACCGCTGGATCGAGGTGATCGACCATATCACGGCCCGTCACGGACGCCTGGACGGGCTGGTCAACAATGCCGGCTGCGGCTCCCTGCGGAATATCGAGGAAGAGACGCTGGAGGGCTGGCGCTTCGTCCATGCGGTGAACACCGAATCGGTCTTTCTCGGCTGCAAGCATGGGGTCCGGGCCATGAAGCACACGGGCGGCGGGTCCATCGTCAACGTGTCGTCCGTGGCCGGCCTGGTGGGCGCGCCGGACCTGCCCGCCTATTGCTCATCGAAGGGGGCCGTGCGGCTGCTGACCAAGTCGGTGGCCATGTGGTGTGCGCAGCAGAAATACGAGATCCGCTGCAATTCCATTCACCCGTCCTTCCTGCAGACCCCGATGGTCCAGTCGATGATCGACATCGCCCCGGACGGGGAAAAGATGCGCCGCCGGCTGGAGCGCACCTCCCCCCTGGGCCGCATGGGTCAGCCGGAGGATGCGGCCAACATGATCCTGTTCCTGCTGTCCGACGAGAGCCCCTTCCTGACGGGGGCGGAATTTGTCGTCGACGGTGGCGCCACGGCGCAGTGACACCCCACAACCTTCAAGGAATTTCCTTCATGACCACGCATCCACTGTTCGACCTGTCGGGCAAGGTGGCGCTGATCACCGGCTCCTCCCGTGGGATCGGCAAGTCGATCGCCCAGGAATATGCCCGTGCCGGGGCCAAGGTCGTCATTTCCTCGCGCAAGATGGACGCCTGCGTCGCCGTCCGGGACGAGATCAACGCGGCCGGCGGCGACGCCATCGCCGTCCCCTGCAATATCAGCCGCAAGGAAGATCTCCAGTCCCTGGTCGACACGACGATCGGTCAATGGGGCCGGATCGACATCCTGGTCGCCAATGCCGCCATCAACCCGGTCTATGGCCCCCTGAACAGCGTCTCCGACGATGCCTGGGACAAGATCATGGGCAGCAACCTGCGCAGCACCTGGTGGCTGTGCAACATGGTGTTGCCGGGCATGGCGGAGCGCAAGGACGGCAGTGTCATCGTGCTGTCCTCCATCGCGGGGCTGCGGGGCAATCCCGTCATCGGCGCCTACGGCGTTTCCAAGGCCGCGGAGACAGCGCTGGTCCGCAATCTGGCCGTGGAATATGGGCGGGCCAACATCCGGGTGAATGCCATCGCCCCCGGCATCATCGAGACAGACTTCGCCAAGGCTCTGACCGACAATCCCGACATTGCCAAGGCTGTCATGCGCCGCGCGCCGCTGGGCCGGTTCGGTCGCCCGCACGAGATCGCGGGCGTGGCGCTGATGCTGGCCGCTCCGGCCGGTGCCTTCGTCACGGGACAGGTGCTGGTTGCCGATGGCGGCGCCACCATCGCCGATCCCACCATCATCTGATCGGAAAGGGTAACCGGAGATGAGTGAGACGCAGGGGGCCGCCGTCCTGATCGACGTGCTGCCGCAACACCGGTTCGACGAGGCGGCACTGACCCGCTATCTGGCCGGGCATCTGGATGGATTCCAGTTGCCGGCCGCGGTCCAGCAGTTCCAGGGCGGCCAATCCAACCCCACCTTCCTGGTCACCGACGCGGCTGGCCGGCGCTATGTGCTGCGCAAGAAGCCGCCGGGCAAGCTGCTGCCCAGCGCGCATCTGATCGAACGGGAGTTCCGCGTCATGCGGGCGCTGGCCGGCACGGACGCGCCGGTGCCCGTCGTGCGGCTGATGTGCGATGAGCCCGAGATCATCGGCACCTCGTTCTATGTCATGGACCATATCGATGGCCGCGTGCTGTCAGACGTGGCGCTGTCGGGCTTCACGCCGGATGAACAGGCCGCCATCTACGACAGCATGAACAAGACATTGGCAGCCCTGCACAAGGTGGATTGGCAGGCGGCCGGGCTGGCTGATTTCGGCAAGCCGGAAAATTACATCGCGCGGCAGGTGGAACGCTGGTCCAAACAATATCAGGCCGCCAAGGGCGACAGCGACATTCCCGCCATGGACCGGCTGATGGCGTTTCTGCCCCGCGCCCTGCCGGCGGGGGAGGAAACGACGATCGCCCATGGCGATTTCCGTCTGGGCAACCTCATGCTGCACAAGGACGAGCCCAAGGTCGTCGCCATCCTGGATTGGGAACTGGCCACGCTGGGCCATCCCTTGTCCGACCTGGCCTATAATTGCATGGCTTGGCACCTGCCGGCCGGGATCAAGCAGTTTCCCGGATTACGGGGCGTGGATATTGCGGGCACGGGCATCCCGTCGGAAGCCGACTATGTGGCGGATTATTGCCGGCGGACGGGGCGGTCGGGCATTCCCGACTGGCCCTATTACCTGGCCTTCGCCTTTTTCCGCATCTCATCAATCTGTCAGGGCGTCTATGCCCGCGCGCTGGCCGGCAATGCCGCCGATCGCAAGGCCCTGGCCTATGGAGAGGTTGCCCGCGCCGCAGCGGAAACGGGCTGGTCCTTCGTGTCGGACCGGACCTGACGGGAACGTCAAGCCAGGGTCCGGGGCAGGCGGCCGATGCCCCCTGCCCCGGACCCGGCCCGGTATCAGAACCTGGCCTTCAATTCCAGGCCCCAGGTCCGCGGGGCCGCCTTGGTCGTGAAATTGAAGACGGTGGTATTGGGAACGACCAGTACCACACCGTCGACATTGTACCGTTTGTCGAACAGGTTGCGGGCGAACAGCGTGGCGCCCCAGCGCTCATTCTCGATGCCCAGTCGGGCATTGACGAGATTGATGGCCGGCCGTTCGGTGCCAGGCGTGTTCAGTGTGTCATAGAACATCGGGCCCGTGCGGTTATATTCGACACGCGCCAGCATGTCGTAATCGCCCGTCACCGGCGTCGTATATTGTCCGCCCAGCATCAGATCGTACTTGGCCGTGAAGGGGAAGCGGTTGCCCACCGTCTGGGGCAGTTCGGCATTCGCCTTGATCTCGCTGTCCAGGTAGCCATAGCCGAAGAACAGGTCCAGCCCCTCGGCCACGCGGGCCACGCCGTCCACCTCAAAGCCCTTGATATCGTTGCGATCCACGATGGAGATCACGCGCGACAGGGAGAAGGGGAAGAATTGGAAGAAATGCGCGTTCTCCACCTTCGTCGTGAAGGCCGCCAGATTGAGGGTCAGGCGTCCATCCAGCAGGCGGGTCTTGACCCCGGCCTCATAGGAAACAGAGGTCTCCTTGTCGAAGGCATCCTGCACCGTGGTGTTGGTCACGCCATCGACATTGATGATGTTGAAACGGCTGCCCAGCGGGTTGAAGCCGCCGGACCGGAAACCCTCGCCATAGGTGGCATAGACGGACACTTCCTCACTGGCGTTCCAGCGCAGGGAGACGCGGGGCTGAAGGTCGCTGAAATTCTCCTTGCGCACCAGCCCTTCCACATTGGGGATGGGGGAGTAGGCGGCCGGGGTCAGATTCTCGGATGACCGATTCTCCTTGTCGTAGCGCAGGGCGGTGGAGATTTCCAGGTCGGGCGTTATGTCATAAGCCAATTGTCCGAACAGGGCCCATGCCTTGTTGGCATTGTCGGTCCAGGTAACGGCAACAAGCGGGTTCTCCGGCCCGCCCAGCGGGTTGGCGACCACGACACCCTGCCCCAGATCGTCACCGCGGTTCAGCACGACCTCGCGGTTGAACTCGATATAATAGGCACCAGCGATGTAGCGCAGCCGGTTCTCACCGGGAGAGGTGAAGCGCAATTCGAAGGACGTATCGTCCTGATTGCGTTCCTGATACTGCGTCCCGTCACGCAGGGTCGGGCCATAGCCTTCATAAAGGCTGGGATCGGTGAAGAAATCGCCGGGCGCCGGCGCACCGGGGAACGGCACGCCGAACAGGGCCAGGTCCACCGCCCCCTCGCCGCCCATATTCTCCTTCAGATCATGATAGGCGGCCGTGAAGCTGAGCGTACCCGCTTCCGACGTCCAGTCGATCTTCGATGCGAAGTCGAAACGCTTCTGGTTGTTGAAGCTTTCGACATTGCCGGAATAGGGGATGGAAGTGTCCGTGATGTCCACGCCATTCTCGAACCCCGGCGTGCCCGCCGTCTGGTTGTTGAAATTGAAGGCATAGCCATCGATCTCGGCATAGCCAACCGACAGATCGACCTCGATATTCTCCGTGGCCTTGTAGACAAAACGGCCGCGCAACTGCCCCTCGCTGAACCCATCCTCCTTCTTGTTCAGCGTGACATTGTCATAATAACCTTCGCGATCCTTATAGACTGCCGTGATGCGGCCATAGAGCCGGTCTTCCACCAGCGGGCCGCCGACATAGCCGCTCAGCTTGTATTCGTTGCCGGCAAACTCATAACCGGCCCGTACCTCTCCCTCCGGCGTGTCACCGGGCTTCTTGGTGGAAACAAGGATGGCGCCACCCACGGCATTGCGGCCATAGATGGACCCCAGCGGGCCCTTGATCACCTCGATCTGCTCAATATCAACCATTTCCTGGTTGAAGGCGCTGGGGTTTGGCACCAGCACCCCGTCCAGCACATAGGCGAAGGGGGGCTCGGTATCACGCGGCTGGATGACGCCGCGGATATGCACCTGCGTTTCACCGACATTGGTTGTCTGAAGGAAACTGACATTCGGGGTCAGGGACAGAAAGTCCGCAGGGCCGGTGATGCCCGCCTTCTCAATCGTGTCCGCCGTGAAGGCCGATACCGCCACGGGGGTCTCGCGCGCCGTCTCGTTGCGCTGGCGCGCGATCACCACGATCTCTTCCAGCATGCCCGGGTTGCCTGCCGCCGCGGCGCTGCCCTGGGCCATGGCCACAGGGTTGAATACAATCATTGGCGCTGATAATGCCGAACTGCAAAGCAGGGCGGGCAAGAAACGTCCGTTCCGCATCACGTGTTCTCCGCTGTTCTAGTCATTTTGCTTGATTTTCTGGGGGATCGGAAAGGGATCGCCCCCACGCGCTTCACCTGAAATCATATAGGAGATCGCCCGGTCAGCAAGGGGCTGATTTGGTTATTGTATACTTAAACATAAGGTGTGATGTGAATGACGCGCCTGATAAGCGCAGGCCGGCCGCCCTTTGGAAAGGCGGCCGGCAACTGTCTGACCGTTCCGTCACGGCCCAGGCCAAGCGGATCGCATACAATCGACGGTGTAGGCGACGGGAGGTGGCGTGCGTCAGGTGGCCGACGCCACGCTTTCCTGCAGGGCCGGATCCCGCGGCGGCGGCAATCCCGTTTCCGTCTGGCAACGATCGCGCAGTTCCTCGATCCCTCCCCCGAAATCGAACAGGCCCACATCGCCGCGCGCCTTGGCCAGCCTTTCACGCAGACCGGCCGTCGCCGTGGTATCGACCGTGCCGTCAGCCGCCAGGACGACGCCATAACGCGCCGCACCATCCATCGTGACCAGGCCCCGCTTGACATCGGCAGCCACCAGGGACGGGTCGCGGGCCAGCGGGTCACCCCAGCCGCCGCCGCCCCAGGTATCGAAGACCAGCAGGTCGCCGGGGCGAACCTGCACATCATCGATCTTGGCGGCCAGCACGACCTGTTCACCATTGGCGCGGACCAGCATGCGGCGCGAACGCCAACCCGGCTCCCCGCCATTCACCCCCCAGGGATAGGTGAACCAGCGGTCGTCATGAATGGCAATGGCACCGGGCTCCAGGAAGCGATAGGCGATACGCACTCCGTTGCCGCCGCGATGCAGACCGGCACCGCCGCTGTCGGGAATGGTCTCGTACCGTTCGATACGCAGCGGGAAATAGGCTTCCAGGAACTCGTTGGGCACATTCGTGAAATTGGGCCACAGGGAATGGCCGTCCGGACCATCGCCGAACGGCCGGCCGGGAATGCCGCCGAAACCGATCTGGAAAAGCTGGTAATATTTCCCGGACCCGCGATAGGTGCCCGACAGCATCAGGTGCGGGGAGGAGGAGAAGCCGGCGGCGTTCAGGAATTCCGGCGTCCTCTGGCCCAGCAGCGCACCCAGCACGTCGAACACGCGGCCGATGCCATGCGTGCGGCAGGACAGCGCCGCCGGATATCTCGGCTTCAGCAGCGACCCTTCCGGGATGCGCGTTTCGACCAGGTCATAGAAGCCGTCATTGAACAAAATCTGGGGATCGAAGACCATGATCATGTAGATGCCGAAGAACATCTTCAGCATGTTTTCATTCAGGTAGAAATTGATCGAGCTTTCCGACTGGGGAGAGGTGCCCTCCCAGTCAAGGATAACCTTGTCCCCTTCCCGCCACATGGTGGCTTTCAGCTTGTAGGGACCATAGCCGCGGCCATCGTCGCAGATGTAATCCTCGAAGCTGACCTTGTCGGTGCTGATCGAGCTTTCGATCAGCCGGGCCATGGCGCGGCGGTTGCGGGCCAGCAACTCATCGGTGGCGGACACAAACATGTCGGTGCCGAACCGGTGGCAAAGCTCGCCCACACGCCGGGCCGCGATGCGGCAGGACGCGATGATGGCATTCAGGTCCGACCGGCACCAGTCGCGGGTGCGGGTATTGTTCAGCACCAGTTCCAGCAGATCCTCGTTCAACACGCCCTTGCGGAACAGCTTTACGGGCGGGATGCGGATGCCTTCCTGGAAGATGGAGGTGGCGTCGGTGGGCAGCGAGCCCGGCACCTTGCCGCCGACATCGGTCTGATGGCCGAAATGGCAGGTCCAGGCCACAAGCCGTCCGTCCTTGAACACGGGCAGGATCACCAGCCAGTCGTTCAGGTGGCTGATGGCGCCTTCCACCGAATAGGGGTCGGACAGCCAGATGACGTCCCCTTCCTCGATGGCGCCCTTATAGTTCTTCAGGAACCCGCCGAGGAAGGAGCCGAACTGCCCCACCACCATCTTGCCTTCATGGTTGGCGATCAGGGGGAAGGCGTCGCCCTGCTCACGGATGCCCGGCGACATGGCCGTCCGGAACAGGGTGGCGTCCATTTCGGTGCGCGCGTTACGCAGCGCGTTTTCGATGATGTCCAGCGTGATCGGGTCGACAGCGACCTTCTGGAACGGGGTCGGGTTGGTCTCGATGATCTTGGCAACCATGGGTCTGTCCCTTTTTCCAGAACGGGCGTCAGTGGGCAGCGGCGGGGCGGATCAGGATCAGCCCGTAATCGTCGACCTCGGCCACATGGTCGGGCAGCAACACCGTCGTGCTGTCCATCTCGGCGATGATGGCAGGGCCCGTCACACGGTCGCCGGCCCTCAGCCGCGCCCGGTCATAGATGACGGCCGGGTGTTCCCGCCCGTCGGCCCACATCATATGGTCGCGCACACGCGCGGCCGCGGGGTCGCCATCGCCGCGCGGCAGCTTCTCCAGCCGGATGGCCGACGCCTTGCCCAGGGCCGTGACGCGCACAGTCACCAGTTCGCGGTCGGATTCCAGACAGAAGGTGAAAAGCCGTTCATGCTCCTTGTCGAACGCCGCAGCCAGGCTTTCCAGCCCGCCGGTCTCGAACCCATCCAGCGACAGGGGCAGCGATACCTCGAACGCCTGGCCGGAATAACGCACACCCGCCTCGAACCCGATCTCCTGGTCCGTCTCCGGCACACCCTCGGCCAGCAGTTCCCTGACAACGGCCGCCTTCAGTTCGCGCAGCACGGCCGCCACGGCATCGTTGCCGATTTCGGCAAATGGCTTGCCGATGGACCGGGCGCGTTCCGACCGCAGCCTTGTCGTGGCGTCGCCGAAGGCACACAGTACGCCAGGGCTGGGCGGCACGATGACGGGCCAGCTTCCCAGCAGACGACCCAGTGCATTGGCGTGCAGCGGTCCGGCCCCACCGAAGGCCACCAGCGCGAAATCACGCGGATCGTAACCCTGCTGGACGGAAATAAGGCGCAGGGCGCCCATCATCGTTTCATTGGCGATGGAATAGATGCCGTGAGCCGCCTCCGCCAGGCCGATCCCCAGCGTGTCGGCAATGGCCTGGACCGAGGCCGCCGCCGCCGGCCGGTCCAGATGCATGGCCCCGCCCAGCAGCTCCTCCGGCAGATAACCCAGCACGACATTGGCATCGGTCACCGTGGGCTTGTCGCCGCCACGCGAATAGCAGACTGGACCCGGCACGGCGCCGGCCGATGCCGGGCCGACGCGCAGGGCCCCCGTCAGGTCCGGCACGAACGCGATGGACCCGCCGCCGGCCCCCACGGTCCGGATGTCGAGCGAGGTGGCACGCACCTTAAGGTCGCCGCATTCGGTCTCCCGCGCCAGGCGTGGCTCGCCATTCTCGATCAGGGCCACGTCGGTGGAGGTGCCACCGACATCGACGGTCAGCAGGTTCCTGTATCCCGACTTGCCGCAGACCCACAGCGCACCGGCCACACCGCCGGCCGGACCGCTCATCAGCAGGTTGACGGGATGGTCCTGCGCCTTCTCGAAGCTCATCAGCCCGGCGTCGGAGCGCAGCAGGTTCATCTGCCCGTTCATGCCGGCCCTGTTCAACTCCGCCTTCAGGTTGCGCACGTAATTGGCGACGCGGGGACGGACATAGGAATTGGCGACCGTTGTCAACGCACGCTCATACTCCTGCATTTCCGGCAGCACCTCCGACGACAGGGAGATGGGCAGCGCGGGGAAGACCTCGCGCGCGATCTCGCCCGCGCGGCGCTCATGCACATCATTGCGATAGGCGTTGATGAAGGCGATGGTCAGCGCCTCGATCCCCTCCCCCTTCAACCGCTCCAGAGCGACACGCAGCGCCCCCTCATCCAGCGGGGTGACGATGGAACCATCCGCCCCGATGCGCTCCGGCACCTCCACCGTGCATTCCAGGGGGGCGATCAGGGGGGGCTTGTTCCAGACGATCCAGCCGGCCAGACCACCGGGCACGAAACTGCGCGCGATATGCAGCACCTGACGATATCCGTCCGTCGTCACCAGGCCCACACGGGCGCCGGTGCCGGTCAGCACGGTGTTGGTGGCCACCGTTGTGCCATGCATGAAAAGCTGAACATCGGCTGGATCGATGCCGGCCTTGGCACAGATCTTCAAGGTGCCGTTGACGACGGCGACGGACGGATCATGCGGCGTGGACGGGACCTTGTCGCGGAAGGTCTCTCCCGTGCCGTCTTCGATCAGCAGAAGGTCCGTGAAGGTCCCTCCCACATCCACGCCAAGCCTGTAAGCCATAAAAAATCTCCTGTTCCCGATGATTTTCTGCTTTGTCCCGGCGCGGTTATATCCGGCCGTTTATGAGGCCCGGGCCGCCGGCGGAAAGATGCCGGCGCGGCCCAGCATGGCCGGATTAGGACGTCCGATGACGCCTTCCAGCCATTTCGCCGCCTCTATCGCGGCCGGCAGTTGCACGCCGGTCGCCACCTTCATCCGGTCCAGCATGTAGACCAGATCCTCTGTCGGAATGTTGCCCGTCGCCGCGGGCGCGAAGGGACAGCCGCCGATCCCCCCCAGCGAACTGTCCAGCACCGTCACGCCGGCCTGAACGGCCGCATAGGCGTTGGCGATGCCGGTGTTGCGGGTATTGTGGAAATGGGCGCGCAGGCGGATGCCCGGCAGGGCGGCGGCCACCGCGCCAAACCGCTCAAACACGTCAGCGGGGCTGGCCACGCCGATCGTGTCGGCCAGCGCGATCTCATCCGTGCCATGTTCGGCCGCGCGCCGGGCGATCTCCACGACCCGCGCGACAGGCACCTCCCCCTCGAACGGGCAACCGAAGGACGCACCGATGGTGACACTGGTCGGCACCCCGGCGGCACGAGCGGCCGCCGCCACCTCCGCCCAATCCTTCAATGTTTCCAATGTAGGGGAACCGTTGTTGCGCTGGGAGAAGGTGTCGGAGGCGACCAGCACATAGTTCACCTCTCCCACCCCGGCCGCCAGGGCACGGTCGAAACCGCGGCCGTTCAGCGCCAGCCCGATATAGGAGACGCCATTGTCCCGCGGCAGCGCGGCCAGCACCGCCTCGGCGTCGGCCATCTGCACGACCCGACGGGGATTGACGAAGCTCGTCACTTCGATCCGGCGAAGCCCGGCGGCGATGGCCCGCCGGATCAGTTCCACCTTGTCCTCGGTGGAGACCAGAACGGCTTCGTTCTGCAGCCCGTCACGCGGGCTGACCTCCACGATCTCGATCGACGCGACCATCGGCATCATCCTGTAAGCGCGCTTGTCGGCGCGGGGTGGACCGCGCGGGATTGAACGCGAATCCCGTTTCTTCTGTATACAAACATGGTTTGCGAAGGCCGGGCAAGCGCTATTTGCACGGTCAAAATACTGAACCTTACCGCCCAAGGCGCGCTTGCAAAGACCAAGGATAGTATGCATTCTTTCCTTCAATGGCGCATTCTCGCCCTGTTTGGAAGCGCCACACCCAAAAGAACAATGTATACATAATGCAGGAGTGTCACAGTGACCGACCAAGCCATGGAAACCAATGCCACGGGACAGGTCGCCCAGCGCCAGGGCCCCCTGACGGATCTGCGCGTGATCGAGATGGGCCAATTGCTGGCCGGCCCCTTCTGCGGCCAGTTACTGGCCGATTTCGGGGCGGAGGTGATCAAGCTTGAGCAGCCGGGTGCTGGCGATCCCATGCGCGAATGGGGGCGGGAGAAGCCGCATGGCAAGTCACTCTGGTGGCCCGTGGTGGCGCGTAACAAGAAGTCGGTGACCCTGAACCTGCGGGACAAGGTGGCCCAGCAGATGGTCCGCGACCTGGTGGCCCAGTCCGACATCCTGGTGGAGAATTTCCGCCCCGGGACCATGGAGCGCTGGGGCCTGGGCTATGACGTGCTGTCGAAGATCAATCCCAGGCTGGTGATGGTGCGCGTCACGGGCTTCGGCCAGTCCGGCCCCTATTCCGCGCAGGCTGGTTACGGCTCTATCGGCGAGGCGATGGGCGGGCTGCGTTATGTCGTGGGTGACCCGTCGACGGCGCCGTCGCGCATGGGCATTTCCATCGGCGACAGTCTGGCCGCCACCTATGCCGCGCTGGGCGCGCTGATGGCCATCCATGCGCGCGAGCGCACGGGGCGTGGCCAGGTGGTGGACAGCGCCATCTATGAGGCCGTGCTGGCCATGATGGAAAGCCTGGTCACCGAATATGACCAGACCGGCTATGTGCGCGAGCGCACGGGTCCGATCCTGCCCAACGTGGCGCCCAGCAATGTCTATCCCACGCGCGACGACCAGATGATCCTGATCGCCGCCAACCAGGACACGGTGTTCAAGCGCCTGGCCGAGGCGATGGAGCGGCCGGAACTGGCCACCGACCCGCGCTATGCCACCCATTCGGCACGCGGGGCCGTACAGCAGGAACTGGACGACCTGATCAGCGACTGGAGCCGCACCATCGATGCCGGCCCGCTGCTGGAACGCATGGAAAAGCATGGGGTGCCGGCGGGCCGCATCTATCGCGCGCCGGAAATGATGGTCGATCCGCATTTCCAGGCCCGGCAGAACATCATCAAGGTGGCCCATCCCGTCTTCGGGAAGCTGGCCATGCAGAACGTGGCACCGCGCCTGTCCGATACACCGGGCGGCGTGGTGCATGCCGGCCCCGAACTGGGCCAGCACACGCAGGAGATATTGGGCGGCATCCTGGGCCTGGACGCCGCCCGGCTGGCTGAATTGAAGGAAGCGGGGATCATCTGAACCATGGCCAAGGATCTGGATACCGATTACGCACAGGCGGGCTTCGGCAACCGGCTGGGCTGGGGCCAGCGCCCGGCCCTGCTGATCATCGACTTCGTGAAGGCCTACCTGGACCCAGCCTGCCCGCTTTATGCCGGGGTGGAAAAGACCCGCGATGCCGCCGCCGACCTGCTGTCCGCCGCGCGGGCGGCCGGCATACCCGTCATCCATACCAACGTGGCCTACACGCCGGGCGGCATGGATGGCGGCATCTTCTTCCGCAAGGTGAAGGCGCTATCCTGCTTCGAACGCGGCCTGCACCCGCAATGGGCCGCCTTCGCCGACGGGCTGGAACCGGCGGACGGCGAACCTGTGGTCACCAAGCAATATGCCAGCGCCTTCTTCGGCACCTCCCTGGCATCCACTCTTGCGGCCAATGGCATCGACACGGTACTGATCGCCGGCCTGTCCACGTCCGGCTGTGTGCGGGCATCGGCGCTGGATGCCTGCCAGAACGGCTTCATACCGTTGGTGGTGCGTGACGCCGTGGGTGATCGGGATTCCCGCGTGCATGAGGCGAACCTGTTCGACCTCAACGCGAAATATGCCGATGTGATCCACCTGGCGGAAGCGATCGACCATCTGGCCGCGCGCGGAAGGCCGGGATGAACGCGGCGGCCAGGGCCTACCAGTCCATCCGGGACATGATCCTGGACGGAACCCTGCCGCCGGGCAGCCGGCTGAAGGAAGAGGAACTGGCCGACCGGGTCGGCGTCAGCCGCACCCCCATCCGTGAGGCGCTGCGCCGGCTGGTGTCGGAAGGCCTGGCCGGACGGCCCGAGCGGGGCGGCGGCGCGCTGGTGCCCGACCTGTCATTCGACGAGTTGGAGGAGAAGTTCCACCTGCGCGGCATGCTGGAGGCCCAGGCCGCGACCCTGGCGGCAACCCGCATCGGCGGGGCGGAGGTTGATCGCCTGCAGGAACTGGCCGACAGGATGGAAACCTGCGTCGCCCACAAGGGCAGCGGCTATATCGGCCTGAACGCCGATTTCCACGGTACGATCCTGTCGGCAGCCGGCAGCCGGCTGCTGCAACGGCTGATGCCGCATGTGGTGGAAATGCCGGTGGTCCACCGAACCTTCCACGCCTATGACCGGTCCGCCCTGGAACGCAGCAACCAGCATCACCGCGAACTGGTCGCGGCCCTGCGGCTGCACGACCCGCAATGGGCCGCCCATGTCATGCGTTCCCACATCGCCAATGCGTGGCATAGCTGGGCCGCTGGCATGCGTCCTCCGACCGGATGACGCGGATAGTCCCTCATACCAGATCCCGGTGAGTGCAACTCACCGGGATCTGGCACGGCGGCGACCGCCGCCGTGCGCCATCTGGCGCGTAGCCAAGCAACTGTTTTCATGCGGCGTAAGTTCTCTGATCGCGGATGATGGCATTGGCGAGGACGACGATCTTTCGCATGATGGCAACGAGGGCAACCTTTGGCTTCTTTCCAGCGGCGATGAGTTTTTTATAGAAGGCGGCCAAGGGTGGATTTCGCCGACTGGCGACGACGGCAGCCATGTAAAGGACGGTTCGGACAACGGGCCTTCCACCGTAGATGCTGCGCGGGCCATCGCGTTTGCCGCTCTGGTTATCCATCGGGGCAACGCCGGCCAGGGCGGCGACCTGATGTCGTGTCAGTGTGCCCAACTCCGGCATATGGGCCAGCAGGGTGGCCGCCAGCACCGGCCCGACAGCAGGAATGGACTGGAGCAGGTTGTCGTTGACCTTCAAGGTTTTGGATGCCGCGATCTGCTCGGCAATGCGCTTGTCGAGGCGCAGGATCAGCAGGGCGATGGCATCCAGGCGCCGCTTGGCCAAGCGGCGCAGTTCCGGATCCGCCAGGGTCTGGGCCTGGTTCCTGACCATGGTCTGCTCGTCGAGCAACTGGCGCCGGTAGGTGGCCAGTTCCGCCAGGACCTCCCGTTCCGGATCGGGTTGGTAGGCGGCTCCGGGGATCGCCTGGGCATAGGCGGCGATCATCCGGGCATCCAGCCGGTCATTCTTGGCCCAGCGTCCATGCGCCCTGGCAAAATGCCGGACCTTGCGAGGATCGACGAGGCGGACGGGAATGCCGGCTTTCGATAAAGCCTCCATGACCGGCCGCTCATAGCCACCACTGGCTTCCAGGACGACCTGCACGGCGCGCTTGCCACACCGTCGCCGAAGGAGACTGTAACCAGCCTCGGCATTCTCGACTTGGAAAGCCTCTCCTGTCTCGGCATCCAACCCGTCCAGACGGGCCTTGCTGACGTCCAGGGCGATGATAGAGTCCTGTTGTGCCATCTTCATACTCCCTGCCTTGCACGTACGGGGCTGCAACCCCAAGCAACTGTTCGGGTCAATGAAGGGGCCGACCGGAGAACCATGCTTGGCTACGGTGTATGATCTACCTTTCCACGGAGCGGTCTTCCGGACGGATCGCCGGCCGGGGCATGCCCCGGCCGGCGATCACACATCTTACTGACATTTCGAAAACACAAGCCCACGGATGTGGGCACCGGCGCTTGAGGTGCCGAAAACCTTGACCATCGGTCAAGATTTTCGGCCGCTGGTGTCAGTCCACCCAGCGGAACAGGCGATCCCACCAGCTTCCGCCGGGGCAGATCAGGCCCGGTTCCTCCTGGCAGGACTTGCGGGCGAAGGCGACCATGGAGACACGGCCCAGCACCCGCTCGACCGGGATATAGCCGACCTGACGCAGATAGCGGCTGTCCTGCGAATTGTCGCGATTGTCGCCCATCATGAAAAGGTGGCCTTCCGGCACATTGTATTCCGGCGTGTTGTCGGCGAAACCGTCGTCACGCTGTTCCATGATCAGGTGCTGGCGCCCGCCCGGCAGGGTTTCCAGATATTCGGTCACCTGCACCACGGAACCGCCATTGTCGCGATAGGCATAATCACGGGTCTTTTCCCGCTGCACCATCTGGCCGTTGATGTAGAGCCGTCCATCGACCACCTGGATACGATCACCGGGCAGGCCGATCACGCGCTTCACATAATCCTCCTCCGTCGTGGGCAGACGGAAGACCACGATATCGCCCCTCTCAGGCGTGATGTCGGGGAAGCGGCCGCTGCCGAAGGGCAGCGGAACGAAGCTGGTGGAGAAGCGGCTGTAGCCATAGGCGTATTTGGCCGCATAGAACTGGTCCCCCACCTTCAAGGTGGGCAGCATGCTTTCCGATGGTACGTGAAATCCCGCGAACAGCAATGTGTTGATGGTGACATAGAAGGCGGCCACGAAGCCGACCAGGCCCGCCCATTCACGGATCACTGCACGCAAGACGCATACTCCCTGCTCGAACAATCGCCGCCACCATGCCCGGTGGGCAGGCCGGGGTCAATTGCCGCCTGCACACCGCCGGGTGAGGCCATTTCACGCGCCGGCAGCTTCGTCCACCTGTTCCGCTGCATCGGCTTCGGCAACATCGGCTTCCGCAACATCGGCCCGGCGTTCCAGCACGGCGGCGAAGAACCCGTCCGTGTCATGGCGCAGCGGGGTCAGGCGCAGCATGTCGGTCGATACCGGCGGCGACCCCCATGCGGCCGGCCAGGCATCGGCCACGGGCAGCAGGGTGAAGTCGGCGTGGGCGGCCAGGAAGGCTTCAACCTGCCCCTCATTCTCTTCCCGCAGCAGGGAACAGGTGGCATAGACCAAACGCCCACCCGGCCGCACCAGACGCGCGGCGCTGTCCAGGATGCTGGCCTGCAATGGCACCAGATCGCCAAGGCCGGGGCCCATCGGCCGCCAGCGGCTGTCGGGATTACGCCGCCATGTGCCCGTGCCCGAACAGGGCGCGTCGACCACAACGCGGTCGAACTTCCCCTTGTGCCGCTTGACCCAGGGGTCGCGCTCGGTCTTGATGGCGCGGGTTTCAATATTGTGCAGGCCGGCGCGGCGGAACCGTTCCTTGGCCCGGATCAGCCGGCCCTCCAGCACGTCGGTGGCCACGACGCGGCCCTTGTTATCCATCATTGCGGCAATGGCCAGCGTCTTGCCGCCCGCCCCGGCGCAGAAATCCACAACCTGCATGCCGGGTCTGGCATCAGCCATGAAGGCGACCAGTTGCGAGCCCTCGTCCTGGATCTCGATCATGCCGGACTTATAGGCATCCAGCGCCATGATGGGTGCGCGTCCGGCCAGGCGCAGGCCCACGGGCGACAGGCTGGTCGGTGTCGCCTTGATGCCGGCATCGGCCAGGGCCTTCAGCGCTTCGTCGCGCGTGGCCTTCACAGGGTTGACACGCAGGTCCAGCGGCGCCTCGCCCAGCATGGCCGACGCCTCTGCCAGGAAACGGTCGCCAAAGGTGGCGCGCATGGCGGGTTCTGCCCAATCCGGCACTTCCGCCCGCACGACCTCATCCTGTGACGGATGGTCGAGGGTATGGGTGTCCAGCGCCCGGATCAGCTTGCGCTCGCGGTCGGAGAGCGGGGCCGGCGCGAACTTGGCGCCGTTGAACAGGCCCGCCACGGAATCGGCCGTGCGTCCGCCCGACAGGATACAGTCGGCGATCACCAGGGCGCGGGGGTCAGGCATGTGGTTCACCCGCTCCAGCCACCAGTGCAGCCGTGCCCAATGGCGCATGACACCATAGACCAGCGCCGCGATCTCCCCCCGATCCTTGGCCCCGATGAACCGGCGGGCGCGGAAGAAGGCGCTGGTCACGGCATCGGCCGGGCGGGGGGTGTCCATCACCTCGGCAAGCAGGTCGATGGCGGTGGCCAGACGGGCGGCGGGCGTCATTCTGATGTCTTCCGGCAGGGGCACTGATAAAGCGCGGGAATATAGGGCCGGGACCCGCCGGGGGGAAGTGCCGGCCTGCCATGGCTGCCCCCTGCCCCATGGGCGTCCGGTCTTGCGCCAAACGGTCCGCCACGCCATCATCGGCCCGATGACACCGGTTACCGGGCAAGTCCAACGAGAAACAAGTGCAGGGAGAAACAGGATGCGGCGTCCGATGACACTGATCACGTCATGGTTGACGCTGGCCTTCCTGGTGGCCGTGCCGGCCCCGGCACAGGCGCCGCGCATCTTCATCGCCGGTGACAGCACGGCGGCGCAGTATGGTCCCGACCGTTATCCGCAGATGGGCTGGGGCATGGTGCTGGCCTGCAATCTGGAAGGCGGGATAGCGGTGGAGAACCGGGCCGCCGGCGGGCGCAGCACGAAAAGCTTCATCGCCGAGGGACGATTCGATGCCATCGCCCGCGATCTCGCCCCCGGCGACACGCTGCTGATCCAGTTCGGGCATAATGACGAGACCATCGCCAAGCCCGAACGCTATACGCCGGTGCCCGATTTCCGTATCAACCTGTTGCGCTTCATCGCCATGGCCAGGGACAAGGGCGCGCAGCCCGTGCTGCTGACGCCCGTGGCCATCCGACGGTTCGACCAGGGTGTCATGCTGGAAAGCCTGGCCGATTATGCAAATGCCACGCGCGCCGTGGCGCGGGAAACGGCGACGCCGCTGATCGACCTGAATGCCGACAGCCGTGCCTATTTCCAGATGCTGGGAGAGGGCCCGTCGAAAGGGTATTTCCTGCATTACGGCAAGGAATACGGGCACCCGCGCTGGCCGGACGGCATTCAGGACGACGTGCACTTCAACGAGACGGGTGCGCGCGCCGTCGCGTCCCTGGTCGCATGGCGGCTGAAGGGGCTGAACCTGCCCGTTTCCGCCCATGTCCGCCCCCTGCCGCCGGGCAACCCCGCGACGCGGGGAGGGCCCGCCTGCTCTTGAGATTGCAGGCGGGCCCTCCCCTATCCTTTCCGCACGGCCTGGATCACACCACGCCGGCGTTGGAGAAGGGCAGATCGCGCAATTGCTGACCCGTCGCCCTGAACACGGCATTGGCGACAGCCGGAGCCGCCGTCGGCACGCCGGGTTCCCCCACACCCGTGGGGCGCGCCTGGGAAGGCATGATATGCACTTCGATGTCAGGCATGTCGGACAGGCGCATGGGCTCGAACCCGTCGAAATTGTTCTGGTCGACAATCCCGTCGGTCAGGGTGATCTGGTTGCGCAGGGCATGACCGATGCCAAAACCGGTGCCGCCTTCGATCTGTGCCTTGATGACGTTGGGATTGACGGCGATGCCGCAATCCACCGCCACCACGACGCGATCCACCTTTATCTTGCCGCCCGCATCGACCGTCACCTCGGCGACATGGGCGACGAAGCTGCTGAAGCTTTCATGCACGGCCAGACCGCGCGCCCGCTTCGTGCCGGCCGGCCCGGCGGCCAGGGGCTTGTCCCAGCCGGCCTTCTCCGCCGCCAGCTTCAACACGCCCGACAGACGCGGGTGGGCATCACCCAGCAGTTCCAGGCGGAAGGCGAGAGAGTCCTTGCCAGCCGCCGCCGCCAATTCCTCGACGAACGCCTCCTTGGCATAGCCCGTGTGTGTGTGACCGACCGACCGCCACCAGAGCGTGGTGACCGGCGACCGCATCAGGTGGAAATCCACGGCCAGATTCGGCACGTCATAGGCCATGTCGGAAGCGCCCTCCACCGCGGCGGCGTCGACCCCGTCCTTGATCATCATGCCTTCAAACGCCGTGCCGACCATGAAGGACTGGCTGACGATAGCCTGTTCCCAGGCTGTCAGCTTGCCGGACTTGTCCAGCGCGGCCTTCAGCCGGTGAACGACCAGGGGCCGGTACATGCCGCCCTGAATGTCATCCTCCCGCGTCCAGACCAGATGCACGGGTGCCTTCGTGCCCTTGGCCGCCAGTGCCTGGGCCACCATGGCCACTTCCGCCATGTAATCGGCACCGGGCGTGGCGCGGCGGCCAAAGCTGCCGCCGGCCCAAAGGGTATTGATCTTGACCTTTTCCGGGGTGGTGTTCAGCACCTTGGCGACGACCGCCTGCTCGATGCCCTGGAACTGCGCGCCGGCCCAGATTTCCGCCCCGCCGTCGGCGGTCAGTTCCAGCGTGGCGTTCAGCGGCTCCATCGGCGCATGCGCCAGATAGGGGAAGCTGTATTCCGCCTCCACCACCTTGGCCGCACCCTTGAAAGCCGCGGCGACATCGCCCTTGCGGGCGGCCTTGGCGCCGGGCTTGCGCGCCTGTTCCCGGAAATCGGCCAGGATCTGCGCGGTGCCGCGCTTCTCCGCCTTGGCGTCGTCCCACTGGATGGCCAGTGCCTCCCGCCCCTTCATCGCCGACCAGGTATTCCGGGCCACCACAGCCACGCCCACGGGCAGGGTCAGCACCTCCAGCACGCCGGGAACGGCGCGGGCCGCCTTGTCATCGACGGATTTCAAGGTGCCACCGAAACGCGGGCTGCGGGCGATGACCGCCGTGACCTGGCCGGGACGGCGGATATCCATGGAGAAGATGGCCGTGCCGTTGGTCTTGGACTGGTGGTCCAGACGGTGCAGCGTCTCATTCCCGATCAGGGTATAATCGCCCCTGTCCTTCAGGGCCACCTGGGCCGGGACGGGCTGCTTCGATGCGGCTTCGGCCAGTTGCCCGAAGGTGGCCGACCGGCCCGATGCCTTGTGAGCGACCACGCCCTTGGCGACCGTAACCTGCGCGGCCGGCACCTTCCATTGCTGGGCGGCGGCGGCCACCAGCATGGCACGCGCAGCCGCACCGGCCATGCGCAATTCATCCCAGCTATTGGCAACGGCCGTCGATCCGCCCGTGCCCTGGATGCCGAAGAAATGATTGGCGTAGAGCTTGCTGTCGGCCGGTGCATGCTCCCCGCGCATCTGCGCCCAGTCGGCGTCCAGTTCCTCCGCCACGATGGTGGTCAGGCCGGTCATGATGCCCTGGCCCTTGTCCAGGTGCTTGACCAGCACGGTCACCGTATTGTCGGGCGCCACGCGCACGAAGATGTTGGGCCGCGGATCGGCCGGTCCGACCAGCCCGGGGGCCGCGGGTTCCGCCGCAAAGCCCCCCAGCGGCACCACGGCACCGATGACCAGGGCACCGCCGGCACCCTTCAGGAAGGAACGGCGGCTGGGGGCGGGAACGGCCACATTGCCGGCGGCCTGACGCAGCATTTGACGCATCATCATGGTTCAGGTCCTCGCCAGCTTGGCAGCCTGCTTCACAGCCGCCTTGATCCGTACATAGGTGGCGCAGCGGCAGACATTGCCGTCCATCGCCGCTTCGATGTCGGCATCGCTGGGATCGGCGTTCTCCGCGATCAGGGCAGCCGCCGCCATCACCTGGCCCGACTGGCAGTAGCCGCATTGCACCACGTCCAGATCGGCCCAGGCCTTCTGCACCGCGGCCGCAGCCTTGCCGGACAACCCCTCGATGGTTGTGATCTTCATGCCTTCGGCGGCAGAGGCCGGCAATTGGCAGGAACGGGTCGGCTGGCCGTCCACATGCACCGTACAGGCACCGCACTGCGCGATGCCGCAACCGAACTTGGTTCCCGTCATATTCAGTTCGTCACGAAGGACCCAGAGAAGCGGCATGTCCTCCGGCACGTCCACTTCACGGACCTGCCCATTGATATCCAGGCGAATCATCGCTCACCCCAATCATGAAATGAATAGCGCCGGTCCCCGCCAGGGCCGGCATCCGTTGCAGAATGACCCCATCCCGACATGGAAGTCTTCCAGATTTCGATCATTTCACAGGCCGACATTTCGACGCTGCGGCGGCTTGCGACTATTTTGATCCTTTCGCCCGCCAACGTGATATTCTTATAAATATAACGGCTGGATAGTGCCGGCCGGCACCGCTGTGCGGGAAGATGCAAGCTGCAAAGCCCGCACAGCGTTCGACGCCTTTCGCCTGCAAGTCTCATCCCCTATACTCGTTCCAGCGAGCATGGCGGGTGGGGGAATGCGTGGCGGCGCGTGTTGGGACGGTGGCATTTCAAGGTATTGATGTGCTGGATATCGATGTGCAGGTCCAGATGACCGGCGGCCCCCTGGCCTTTACGGTCGTGGGCCTGCCCGACAAGGCCGTGGGGGAAAGCCGGGAGCGGGTGCGCGGCGCGTTGCACGCGCTGGGCATCGCCCTGCCCCCGCAGCGGCTCACGGTCAATCTGGCCCCGGCGGACGTGCTGAAGGAAGGCAGCCATTTCGACCTGCCCATCGCGCTGGCGCTGCTGGTGATGATGGGCATCCTGCCCGGTGATGCCATGGCCGGATACCAGTCGCTGGGCGAACTGGGGCTGGACGGTTCCATCGCCCCCGTGGCCGGCGTGCTGCCGGCGGCCATCAACGCCCTGGCCGGCGGCAAGGGGCTGATCTGCCCGGCCGCCACCGGGGGAGAGGCAGCCTGGGCCGGCGACGGCCTGGATATCCTGGCACCACCGACGCTGCTTTCCCTGATCAACCATTTCAAGGGTATGCAGGTCCTGACCCGCCCGACGCCCCGGCTGGAAAGCCAGGCACTGGCCATCGCACGCGACCTGCGCGACGTGAAGGGCCAGGAAACCGCCAAGCGGGTCCTGGAGGTGGCGGCAAGCGGCGGGCACAACATGCTGATGCTGGGCCCGCCCGGATCGGGAAAATCCATGCTGGCGGCCCGCCTGCCCGGTCTTCTGCCGCCGCTGGACCCGGCCGAGGCGCTGGAAGTGTCCATGGTGCATTCCATCGCGGGCGGGCTGGAAGGCGGGCGGCTGATCCGCACGCGGCCCTTCCGCGAGGTGCATCATTCCGCCACCCTGGCCGCCATGGTCGGCGGCGGCACACGTGCCCGGCCGGGGGAGATCAGCCTGGCCCACCAGGGCGTGCTGTTCCTGGACGAATTGCCGGAATTCTCCCGCGGGACGCTGGAAGCATTGCGCCAGCCGCTGGAGACGGGCCGCGCCACGGTCAGCCGTGCCAACCATCATGTCACCTATCCCGCGCGTTTCCAGCTTGTGGCCGCCATGAACCCCTGTCGCTGCGGCCATCTGGACGATCCGTCGCTGGCCTGCGGCCGGGCGCCCAAATGCGCGGCCGACTATCAAAGCAAGATCAGCGGTCCCTTGTTCGACCGTATTGACCTGCATGTCGATGTGCCCGCCGTCAGCGCCGCGGACCTGTCCCTGCCACCCCCGCGTGAGGGGTCGACGGAAGTGGCGGCGCGCGTGGCCACCGCGCGGCAATGCCAGCGGGAACGCTATGCCACGCCCGCCACCGGCCAGCAGCCCGTGCGCACCAATGCGGAGGCCGATGGGGAAATACTGGAAAGGGTGGCCGGACCCGACGCGCCGGGCCGGCAGTTGCTGACCGACGCGGCAGAGCGGCTTAAACTGTCGGCCCGTGGCTATCATCGCGTCCTGCGCGTGGCCCGCACACTGGCCGACATGGACGGTGCCGACGGGGTGCGCCGCCTGCATGTGGCGGAGGCGCTGTCCTATCGCCGCGTGGCACCGGGGCGATAGGGCGGACGCGCCACCGGCGTCCCCGTCAGTGCCGGACAGCGCCTCTCCCCTCCCCGTCCGGCCAGCCATCATCACCCAGCGCAAAACCATCATAGAAAGCGGCCAGTACGGCCAGCATCTCCTCCGCCCTTGGCAGGTCGGGACCGGAAGAACCGACATCGCCCAGTTCCGTGACCAGAAGGCGGCGGATTTCCCGTTCCGGCCCCTTGCGCGTCACACCGGCGGAACGCAGCAGGCCATCGCCGATCACGGCCAGGGACAGCGCCAGATCGCGCCGCCCCAGCCGCAACGCTGTCAGTGCGCCCCGTTCCAGCGACCAGGGATAGGCAAAGGCGTAGCTGTGCTGCCGTGTCAGGCGCAGCGCCTCGCGCGCATTGGACAGCGCCGCGGGCAGATGCCCGTCAATGAGCAGATAAGAGGAAAGATTGGCATGAAGCGTCTGCCGCAGGGCCGGCGACATCCTTTCCCCCGACGCCAGCGCCTGATGGGTCAGTTCGATGGCGCGGCCGGTATCCCCGCCATTGAACTCCACATCGGCCAGGCGCAGCAGGATCAGGCTGGCGACATAGGCATGCCGTTCAGCCAGGTCCAGCGCGTGCAGCAGATCGCGCCGCGCGCCCGGCATGTCCGCATGATTGGACAGAAGCCAGCCGCGGTGCGACAGCAGGCTGATCTTGTCCAGGACCCGGCCGTGATCATCGGCCAGGGCCAGCGTCTGTGCCCACAAATCCAGGCAGGCCGCGGTGTTGCCCACCACCTCGTAGAGATAGCCGGCAAGATAGAGCCCCTCGATCCTCCAGCGTAACGGCACATCGGGCGAGTGGAAGACCTGTACTGCCGGCCCCAGTTCCTCGCGCACGTAACGGGGCCGGTCGATTTGATAGGACAGGCGGATGGGCAGCCCCTCCCCATGCAACAACAGGCCCAGAAGGGCCCGGATCTCGGGCGGGGTGGTGTCGTCGCACCGTTCCCACGCCCGCGTCAGGCAGGCGACGGAATCCGTGTAAAGGCCGAGCCTGTTCCAGGTGCGGTAGGCATCGATCACCAGCCGCTGCCCCAGCAGGACGTCGCCGTCCGGACCGAACGCCCAATCCAGCACGGCGCGGACATCGGCCATTTCAACCTCGCCCCCATCCGGCACCGCGTCGCGGCGGGCCAGCGTCTCCATGCGCTGGTACATCGCGTCACCCAGCCAGGTGGACAGCCGTGCGCGCAGCCCTTCCCGGTCCACCAGACCGGGATCGCGGGACACGACATATTGCCGGATTGTCTCCAACAGGCGCAGTCCCTGTTCCTGCGTCTGCACGGGCCCCACCACCAGGGAACGCCCGACCAGCCCGGCCACAAGACCGGGTATGGCCGCCGGGTCCAGAGGCGGGGCGCCGCATACGGCCACGGCCGCACCAACCGGCCAGGTGCCGGCAAACAATGTCAGGCGGCCCAGCAGCAACCTTTCCTCCGCCGACAGGGGGTCTATGCTCCAATCCAGCATGCGCGACAGGCTCGCATGGCGGTATCCGGCATCGTCCGGCAGGGGAAGGTCCTGAAGGCGCCCTTCCAGCGACCGGGCCACGGCCGCCACCGTGCAGTCACGCAGGCGGGCGGCCAGCAGGGTCAAGGCCAGGGGCAACCCGTCGAGATGCCGGCACAGGCGAGCCAGTGCCGGCATCTGCGCATCATCCAGCGGTGGCCAGCCAGCCGCTTCATGGTTGCGCAGCACAAGTTGCACGGCAGGCCAGGTCCGGATGGCGGCCGCGTCCATTTCCGTCTGTGGCGGCACGGGCAGCGGGCAGAGATGCAGCAGCCTTTCCCCGCTGATCCCCAGCGGCTCCCGGCTGGTCAGCAGCAGGCGTACACCCGGACAGCCGCCCAGCAGGCTATCGGCAAACTCCGCCACCTCGTCCAGCAGATGTTCGGCATTGTCCAGCAACAGCAGGGCCGGCGCCTCCCCCAGGGCCTCGCGGATGGCGCCCATCACATCCGGCCCCGGCAGCCGGACAGCCAGGGCCGATGCCGCGACGACGGGCACCAGCCCCGCCTGGCGCACCGGCGCCAGTTCAACATGGACGACACGCATCCCCCCGCATCGGGCCGCCGCGACCAGGGCCAGACAGGTCTTGCCCACACCGCCCGGTCCGACGACGCTGACCAGCCGGGACTGTTCCAGCAGACCCAGCAACCGGGCCAGTTCAGCGTCCCGGCCCACCAATGGCGGGCGCCCCGTTACGACCGGCTGCACGGCGGCCTCAGCGGCGATCAGCGGCATGGCAAGCCGATATCCCGCCCCCGGCACGCTTTCAACGGCATCATCACCCAATATCCGGCGCAGGGTACGGACCTGCACACGCAGATTGCCGGCGCTGACCGTGACACCAGGCCAGACCCGGGCCATCAGCGGCCCGGCCGCGACAGGCGCGCCATCGGCGGCGGCCAGGGCCACGAGCAGGTCGAAGGCGCGGTCGCCCAGGGTCAGCGGAATGCCGTTGCGCAGCACCCGGCGGTGTACGCTATCCAGCAACAAACGGTCATCGCGGCCAGAAATCATGGGCTCTACGGGGATCGGGTCGGCGTTTCGAGATGAATAGCCCCGTATGGAACGGCCAGGGCGGGATTTTATGTCTTTTAACATGCCAGATCCCGGCTTCTGCCCGAATAGTTCATGTGCCGATCATGCCGAAGGGCCTTGCGGGTCCTCGGCCACCGGCCGGCGCCAAACCGGAGACATCCCATGGGCACCATCATCACCGATGACGGCACGCAGATTTACTACAAGGACTGGGGCAGCGGGCAACCCGTGGTGTTCAGCCATGGCTGGCCGCTGAACGCCGACAGTTGGGAAAGCCAGATGCTGCACATGGCTGACAACGGCCTGCGCGCCATCGCCCATGACCGCCGTGGCCATGGGCGGTCCAGCCAGCCCTGGCACGGGCACGACATGGACACATATGCCGACGATCTGGCGCAACTGCTGGAGAGCCTGGACCTGCGCGACGTGGTGCTGGTCGGCTTCTCCACCGGCGGGGGCGAAGTCACACGCTACATCGCCCGGCATGGCAAGGCGCGTGTGGCCAAGGTGGCACTGATCGGCGCCGTTCCGCCCCTGATGCTGAAGACACCGGCCAATCCCGGCGGCCTGCCGATGGAGGTGTTCGACGGCATTCGTGCCGCCAGCCTGGCCAACCGTGCCCAGCTCTACAAGGACATCGCGGGCGGTCCCTTCTTCGGGTTCAACCGGCCGGGGGCGACGCCGTCGCAAGGCCTGATCGACACGTTCTGGATGCAGGGCATGATGGCCGGTCACAAGGCCACCTACGACTGCATCAAGGCCTTCTCGGAAACCGACTTCACCCAGGACCTGGCGGCGTTCGAGGGGCTGCCCACGCTGATCGTGCATGGTGACGACGATCAGGTGGTGCCCATCGACGCCGCCGGGCGCGCCACGGCCCGGCTGGTGCCGCATGCCACGCTGAAGGTCTATGAAGGCGGGCCGCATGGGGTGACAGACACGCATAAGGACAGGCTGAACGCCGACCTTCTGGCGTTCGTGAAAGGTTGACGCTAACATCCAGGGGGTCGCCGATCCGGGCGTTCCCCCCTGACGGGAGGCGTTTGCATGCAGCCCGATGCTGGACATCTCGCACAGGAAACGGCGGCGGAACTGGCGGTCGGCGCCTATCGTTTCCATCGCGACAGCGGTCGCCTGACCTGCCGCAACGGCGCAGCCGTGCCGCTGGGACGGCGCGCCACGGCGATGCTGTCCATCCTGGCCGAACATGCCGGGCGGGACGTGTCGGCCGGCCAGTTGCTGGACCGTGTATGGCCAGGCCAGATCGTCGACCCCGCCAATGTCGCCGTCCAGATATCCGGCCTGCGGGCCGCCATCGGTGACAGCGACGGATCGGTGATCCTGACCGTTCATGGGCGGGGCTATCGTCTGGCGACCCCAACCGTGGCCGCCCCCGTCCGCAGCATCGGCAACATACCCCTGACACTGGCGCCCCTGGCGGGCCGCACCGTGGAACTGGCCAATACCGCCAGGCTGATGCGGCGGGACCGGCTGCTGGTCATCACGGGACTGTCGGGCACCGGCAAGACGCTGCTGGCCTGCGCCGCCGCCCGCGCCCTGGCCGCGGACCATCCGGACGGGCAATGGCTGGTACCGGTCAGCGGTGCCGTCATCGCCGATGCGGAAACCCTGGCCGCCCGTATCCTGATGGTGGTGGACCCGGCCTTCGCGGGCGAGCCGGTGGCTTCCCTTCTGGGTCTGTTGAAGGGGCGGGCCTGCCTGCTGCTGCTGGATGGGGCGGAATTGCTGGGCGACGGGGCCGTCAGCCTGGTGTACAGGCTGCTGGAGCGCTGTCCGCAGGTGGGGCTGCTGCTGACCTCGCATGTGGCGCACCGGCGCCTGTGGCGATATTGCGTGCGCCTGTCCCCCCTGTCGTTGCCCGGCGGCGATGCGCTGGCACCGGCCGCACCCGGCCTGTTCATGCAGGCCGCGGCGGCGGCCGGACTCGATATCGGCATTGATGGCCAGACCGCCGACGCCGTGGCCGGCATCTGCCGCAATCTGGGCGGGGTGCCATTGGGGGTGGAAATCGCGGCGCGGGCCGCCAGCCTGCTGGGCCTGCGGGCCACGGCGGATGCCTGCCGCGACCCGGTGCGCAGTCTTCCCGGCATCCGGCGCGCCGGTCCGGCGCGGCACCGGTCCGTTGCCGCCGCCATGGGCTGGGCACTGGACCTGCTGACCGGCGATGAACGGCAGGCCCTGCTGGCATTATCCCGGCTGCCAGGGGATTTCACCGCCGATGAGGCGGATCGCGCATTGGCCGGCGGCGGGGCTCGTCAATGGCTGGGCGGGCTTTTGGAAAAATCGATGCTGGATCGCCATGGCGACCGGTTCTCCCTGAACCCGCTGGTACGCGCCGGGGCCCGCAACACCGTGGCGGGATCGTGAGAGGGCGGTGCCGGCTGCTGCTGGCCGGACTGCTGCTGGCCGGACTGCTGCCGACCAGACTGCTGCTGGGCGTGACGGTGTCGTCAGCGGCCGAACCGCTGCGCATTGCCATGGGGCCGGAGCCGGAAACGCTGGACCCTCACCGGGGCCAGGGGCTGGGCACGGCCCGGCTGCTTCTGGACCTGTGCGAGGGGCTGTTGACCCGCAACGCCGCCGGCCAGCCCATACCGGGGGTGGCCGACCGCCTGTACCGGTCCCCCGACGGGCTGACCTGGACCTTCCATCTGCGCGGCGACGCCCGCTGGTGGAATGGCGACAGGGTAACGGCACAGGATTTCGTGACGGGCTGGCGCCGTGCCGTGGATCCCGCCACGGGGTCCGGTATCGCCGACCTGCTGGACGGGGTGAAGAATGCTGCGGCGATCCGCACCGGCCAGCTCCCGCCCGAACGGCTCGCCATCCAGTCCCTGGGAGAGACCACGCTAGTCGTGCAACTGGCCCGGCCTGTAGCGGACATGGAGATGCTGCTGTCCCACCGCATCACCCTGCCGGTTCACGGCCCCACCCTGGCCGCGCATGGCGCCGGCTTCGCCACGCCGCGCAGCCTGATGTGCAACGGCGCCTATCGGCTGACCGAACACAGGTTGCAGCAACATTACCGCCTGGAACGCAGCCCGTTCTTTCATGACCGTGCCGGGGTGGCGATCGACCGGATCGACCTGCTGGTCACCGACAGCGCCGAAAGGGAGATGAACCTTTTCCGCGCCGGACAGGTGGATGTCACCAGCACCGTGCCGCTGCCGCTGGTGCCCTGGGCGCGGCGGGAACGGCCTGATGCGCTGCATGTCCACCCCTGGACAAACCTGTCCTATCTGCACGCCCGGCCCGACGCTCCGGCCTGGCGGGACAACCCCGCCTTCCTGGAAGCGCTGGAACTGGCACTTGACCGGGAGCAATTGACCAGCGACCAGCACGGTATGTTCATCCCGGCCCGGCACCTGATCCCACCCGGCCTTTTACCCGAAGCGGAGCCGGCCGAGCCCACCGGACCGGACGATGCCGCGGCGGCGGCCAGCCCCGCCCGGCAGGCGGCCGCACGCGCGGCACTGGCCCGCGCCGGCTTCGGACCGGGCCGGCCGCCGCCGCGTGTGGAGATTCTGCATGCGGCGGTGGACGGTGTGCGCCACCGCGTCGTGTCGATCGCCGCCCAATGGAAGCAGGTGCTGGGGGTGGAAACCGATCTGGTGGGCGTGGAGCCGCGGCTGGTCGTCAGCCGGGCGGCGCTGGGCGCCCATGACGGTTTCGTGTTCAGTACCTGGATATCCTATTCCCCGTTCTATGCCCTGTCGCCGTTCCTGCCGCCTGGCCGGACGCCGGAAACACTGGACGGGCCGGGATATGCGGCCGCGCTGCGCGGGCTGGAACGGATGGTGCTGGACAGCCGGCTGGTCATCCCGCTGATGTTCGGCAGTTCGCGGCACATGGTGGCGCCGGCGGTCCACGGCTGGCAGGACAATGTCCATGACATCCACCCGCTGCGCACCCTGTCGCTGGCACCGCCCGTCACAGCGACCAGCCCAGTTCCAGACCCACCAGGGTGATGGTCCGCGCCGGCCCCGTCCCCCGCACGAATTGGCCCGGCCGGAACAGGGAGAAGGAGGCGGCAGCGGTCAGCCCGCGTCCTTCCCAGCCCAGTACCAGTTCACCCTGCCGGCCGACGAAGCGGCCGGCGTCAGGCTCAGCCGGCCGGAGGACCTGTCCGGACAGGCCATAGAGCCCGTCGGCCCGCCGCTGCCGCCAATAGAACACCCCGGCCGCCGACAGTTGGAACCCCGCCCCCAGATCCAGTTCCAGGCCCGGATGCAGGTTCACCATGTTGCGGGGACCGATGGGGGTCAACTCACCGAAATATTTGGCACGCGGATAAAGCGGGTTGAAGGTTCCCAGCCGCCCATCGGCCGGGCTGGCGTCGCCACTGGCGATGTTGGCGCGCAGCAGCAGGCGGGGTGACAAACCCGGACCGGGCAGGCGATATCCGACCTCGCTGGCCAGGGACCAGGCCCGTATCTCCGTACCGGCAAACCGGCCCCATTGCCACATCCCTTCCCCGTTCCAGGTCCAGTTTCCATCGGACCCGGCCAGGCGAAGACCGGCCGTGCGGCGGCTTTCCCGGCCGGCACCCTGTGCATAACGCGCTGTATCCTGCCCCGTGGCCAGCAGATAGGCGTCCAGTGTCCCCTGCCCTGCATCGATGGTGGCATAGGCACCGCGCAGGAAACGGCCCTGACCGGGTGCGTCATCCAGATCACCGGAACCGGCGATGACGGGTCGCAGGGCCAGCAGGTCCACCTGCCAGCCGCCACCGGCAACCCGCATCCGGGCACCATCGAAGGGCTGTGGCACGTTGGCGCCATAGCGCCGGCCGACCAGCCGTTCCGACCCCAGGCCCAGCAATGCCCTGCCAACCGTCAGCATCAGGTCGATATCGCCGCCCTGTGCCAGATCGATGCCGACAGCGGCTTCCAGCAGGTCCAGTCCCGTGCGGTCGGGCGGGCCGGGCCTGTCGCGCATGCCCTCCACGCCGGCAGCGATACCGCGCAGCCGCACATGCAGCGGCTGCGCCGACACGTCCAGCCATGGCATGGCCCGATGAAGGAGCCGGGCATCGCCGCCATCGGCCCAGTCGCCATGATCCAGGCTTTCCCAACGCAAACGGAGGTCCAGACCCGCCGTCACGGCATCGTCCGCCGCCATGGATGGCACAGCCAGCAACAGCGCGGTCAGCAGGCCGGCGGCACGGCGCCTCATGGCGCGATCAGGTGTCGGACCAGAGGCGGTTCAGGACCGAGATGGAAGGCCCTGACGGTTTCCTGGTCCTCGCGGTCGGCATGGGTCACCCGCTCATGCTGGCGCAGATGTTCCAGCCAGCTTTCCAGCACGAAGCTCTCCACCATGCGGCCGGGGTCGGCTGCATCCTCGTAAAGCCCCCAGTTGATGGCCCCATCGCGATGGCGGATACGGCGAAGGCTGGCCATGGCGGCCGTGAAATCCTTCACCCGGGCGGGATCGACCCGATATTCCACCGTGATCATCACGGGGCCGCGATCGGTGGGACTGTCCACAGCCACGACGGGAGCAGGCCAGTGGGAGGATGGGGAGACATTGCCGGCCATGTCTCCCCCGATCCGCCACCGCAAGGCGAGCCCCAGGGCCAGCACCAGTCCCGCCGCAGACAGCAGCAGGGTAGGCTGGATGCCGATCCGGCCTGCCACCCAGCCCCAGCCGGCACTGCCCGCCGCCATGGAACCCTGGAAGACCAGCAGGTTGATGGCCAGCGCCCGCGCCTTCACCCAGGACGGTGCCGCCATCTGTGCCGCCACGTTGAAGCTGGACAGCATGGCGATCCAGGCCATGCCGGCCAGGGCCATGGCAGCGGCGGCCTGTGCGAAACTCTGCGCGAACGCCAGGCCAACGGCGACAACGGCGAACAGAAGGCTGGCCGCGATGGTCTGGCCATTGGCGGACAGGTGCCGCCGCAGGTGGGGCAGCAGCACCGCTCCGACGATGGCGCCCATCCCCATGCTGCCCAGCATCGCGCCATAGCCGGCCGCGCTCAACCCCAGTTCCCGGCGCGCGATGATGGGGATGAAGGCCCACAGCGCGCTGGCGAACAGGAAGAAGCCCATCGACCGGATCAGCACCGTGCGCAAGGCGGGCGAATGGCGGACATAGCGGGCACCGGCCCGCAGCGCAGCCGTGAAATGCTCGGCCGGCAGGGTGGTCGGCGACACCTGCCGCTTCCAGCGCAAAAGCACCAGCCAGACACCCAGCACGGACAAGGCATTCAGGGCGAAAACGGCGGCGGGGCCGGCGGCGGCAATGATGAACCCGCCCAGCGCCGGCCCGATGGCGCGGGAGATGTTGATCCCCAGGCTGTTCAGCGCCACAGCCTCCGCCAGGCTGGGCCGGGGCACCAGTTCGGGCACGATGGCCTGGAAGGCCGGGGCGGACAGGGCAGCCCCGGTGGCCAGCGCGAAGGTCAGGGCCAGCAGCAGGCCGGGGCCCGTGATGCCCTGGAACGTCGCCATTGCCAGCAGCCCGGCACAGATAAGCGCCCAGAACTGCGCCAGGATCAGCAGGCGGCGCCGGTCAACGATATCGGCCAGCGCCCCGCCGGGCAGCGCGAAAAGAAACATGGGCAGGGTGGTCGCCGCCTGGACCAGCGCCACCATGATGGGCGCGTCCGACAATCCCGTCATCAACCAGCCGGCCCCGGCATCATGCATCCAGGTGCCGACATTGGACACGATGGTGGCGATCCACAGGGCGCGGAACAGGGGCAGGCGCAACGGATGTGGCGGCGGGCCGGCGGCCGTGTCGGTCATGGGTGGCGCCCCCTGCGGTGGGCCAGGATGGCGGCCAGGATCAGCCCGCCCACCAGCCCGACATGTTCAAGGAAGATGTTGCGTTCATGGAACCGGGCCATCGGGTCGGCAATGGTCCAGAACGGATGCGCGATCAGCGTCGCCAGCACCGTGAAGACACCCAGCGCCCCGGCCCCCAACCAGGTAAGGCGGCCGGCGATCACGGCCGCCGACCCACCCAGTTGCACGGCCAGCGTGGCGATGACCGTGGCCCAGGCAGGCTGCAGCCCGAAATGCGCCGCCTCCGCCAGCGCCCCATCCAGGTCCAGCAGCTTGGCGATGCCGCTGGTCCAGAATGGCAGGGTCAGAAGGATGCGCGCCGCCAGATGGACGGCGGGCGTTTCAAGGATCGTGGCGATGGGAGAAGGCGCGGTCATGGGATCATACCGCCCAGCATCCGCACCCGAACGCCCCCCAGAATCCGGCTTCGTCCGCCGCGGGGGCCGGGCTGGCATAGGCCGCGGCATGATCATGCCCATGCACCGCGCAGGACGAGGCACAGCCGCACAGCGCCCCCATTTTCAACAGCTTGCCGTCCTTGTCGCGGGCCGGCTGCCAATAGCCGCCGAAACGGCGCACCGGCGACCAGTCCGGCATGGGCGGAGGCAGGTCGGGCGCCAACCCGGCATAGTCGCCCGACCCATGCACCACCCGGCCGCCCAGCAGCGTCAGCACCGATGTGATATGCGGGATGTCGCTTTCCGCCACGCTGAAATAATCGTCGGACAGCACGATCAGGTCGGCCAGTTGTCCAACCTTCACCTGTCCCTTTTTTCCCTGCTCGTTGGAAAACCAGGTATTGGCCTCCGTCCACAGGCGGAGCGCCGTTTCCCGGTCCAGCCGGTTGGCAGGGGGATAGATCGTGGTGCCGCCGACCGTCCGGCCGGTGACCATCCAGGACAGCGAGACCCAGGGGTTGTAGCTGGCGACGCGCGTGGCATCGGTGCCCGCCCCCACCGGCACGCCCGATGCCAGCATCCGCGCGATGGGCGGCGTGGCCTCCGCCGCCTTGGCACCATAGCGCTCCACGAAATATTCACCCTGATAGGTCATGCGGTGCTGTACGGCGATGCCGCCGCCCAGTGCCGCGATCCGGTCGATATTGCGCTGGTCGATGGTCTCCGCATGGTCGAAGAACCAGTGCAGCCCGTTGAAGGGGGTGTCGCGGTTCACCTTCTCGAACACGTCCAGCGCGCGGGTGATGGTCTCGTTGTAGGTCGCATGCAGGCGCCAGGGCCACCGGTTCTCCACCAGCAGGCGCACGACCGGTTCCAGGTCGGTTTCCATATTGGGGGGCATCTCCGGCCGCTCCACCCGGAAATCCTCGAAATCGGCGGCGGAATAGACCAGCATCTCCCCGGCGCCATTATGGCGATAGGTGTCGTCGCCCTGGCCGGGGGAGACCTGGGCGGCCCAGCCGGCAAAATCGGCCAGTTCCTGCTTCGGCTTCTGCGTGAACAGGTTGTAGGAGATGCGCAGCGTCAGTTCACCGTCGGCGTGCAGCTTCTCGATGATCTGATAATCCTCTGGATAGTTCTGAAAGCCGCCACCGGCATCAATGACCCCCGTGACGCCCAGCCTGTTCATCTCCCGCATGAAATGGCGGGTGGAATTGATCTGGTATTCGGGCGGCAGCTTCGGTCCCCGGCCCAGTGTGGAATAAAGGATGGTGGCATTGGGCCTTGCCAGCAGCAGGCCCGTCGGATCGCCGTTCCCGTCACGCTGGATCTCGCCCCCCGGCGGGTCCGGCGTGTCGCGGGTATAGCCCACGGCGCGCAGGGCGGCCCGGTTCAGCAGCGCCCGGTCATAGAGATGCAGGATGAAAACGGGCGTGTCGGGCGCCGCGGCGTTCAATTCATCCAGGGTCGGCAGACGCTTTTCCGCGAACTGGTGTTCGATGAAGCCGCCCACCACGCGCACCCATTGCGGCGGCGGGGTGATGTCGGCCTGCCGCTTCAGCATGGCCATTGCGTCGGCCAGCGACGGCACGCCGTCCCAGCGCAATTCCATGTTGTAGTTCAGGCCGCCGCGGATGATGTGCATGTGGCTGTCGATCAGGCCGGGCAGGATGCGGCGGCCCCGGGCATCAATGATCACCGCATCAGGGGCCGCCGCCTTGCGCACGTCCCCCTCGGCACCCACGGCCAGGATGCGGCCATCACGGATGGCCACGGCCTGCGCCTGCGGGTTGGCACGGTCCAGCGTGGTGACCTTGGCGTTGATCAGGATAAGATCGGTGCCGGGCATGGCGGCTCTCCCAGAAGGGGCAAGAAACGGGATGGTCAGCAGGGATGCCGCCCCCTGCAGGGTGCTGCGGCGCGACGGGCGGCTCATGCCTTGGGGCTTTCATCGCCGGGCAGGCGACCCATGACATGCCGGGCGCAATCCTCGCGCAGATAGGCGGTGACAGGCTCTCCGGCGTAAAGACGCTTGGCCAGCGGCACGATCTGTTCCCCCAGCAGGATGCCCAGCAGACCGACCAGCGCGATGGTGGGCGGCGCGGGGGAGCGGACGTTCAGAAGGCTGTAGATGACACCGACCAGCAGGCCGGCGGCGAGGGACAGCAGATAGGGCTTCATGCAAACGAACTCCCCGGCCATCAAGGAAAAGGGGACCGCCAGGGGATGGGACAACACCCCCCGGCGGCCGGCATTGCACAGGTGGAGGTCAGTGGCCGCCTTCGGATGCGCCGAACATGGTCTTGGCATAGGTGATGCCCAGGCCATAGGCGCCACCGAACTTCCGGGCGATACCGGTGGTCAGGTCGTAGGTCTCGCCGCGCGCCCAGTCACGCTGCAGCTCCAGAATGTACTGGAGCGCGGTCATGGGGCGCACGCCGGCCTGCACCATGCGCTGCACCGCCCGCTCGTGCGCCTCGTCGGTGACATCGCCGCAGGCGTCGGTGATGACATAGACCTCATACCCCTGGGCCAGCGCCGAAAGGGTGGGGCCGACGATGCAGACCGACGTCCACAGGCCCGCGAAGACCAGCCGGTCCTTGCCGATGCGGTTCACCTCCTCGATCACGCCCGCATCCTCCCATGTGTTCATGGAGGTGCGGTCCAGAAGTTTCTGACCGGGAAACGGATCGGTGATCTCAGAGAACATCGGGCCGGAGAAGCTCTTCTCCGCCACCGTCGTCAGGATGGTGGAAACACCGAAGCCTGCGGCGGCATGGGATACCAGGGCCGCGTTGTTGCGAAGCTGAACCGCGTCGATCGACTTGGTCGCAAATGCCATCTGCGACTGGAAATCGATCAGGATCAGCGTGTGGTCCTGCGGCGACACCAGCAGGGGGCCGGGGGTCGGGGTGGCAACGATGGGCATGGGTCTTTTTCCTTCTGTCGGCGCAAGGGAACTGACAGCGCAGGCGCGCCGCATCATCAGGGCCGCGCCGGCATGATCCGTGGAGTTGGGAAGCGGAAGATATGGATGCGAAAGTGCCTTATGGTTTGGCTTTCAAGCCCGATCCTAGACACCGCCGGCACAGCTTTGCATGCATGGATTGCCGGCTTTTAGAACTTTTAACCTGGTTAACGGTCGGTCAGCACCGCCTGCAGCGCCATGATGAAAAGGCGGACCTTTGGCGGGACGAAGCGGGCCGTGGGGGTGACCGCCCAGATGCCATAAGGCTCAACGTCCGCATCCTCCAGCGCCAATGGCACCAGCGCGCCGGCCGCCACCGCCCCGGCTGCGTTCCAATCCGCCATGCAGGCGATGCCGATGCCGCTGACGCAGGTGGCATAAAGCGTTTCCATGGCGTTTGTGGCTACACGACCGGCAACGTGGTGGCGCAATGGCCGGCCACCGACCAGGAAATCCCAATAGGGATTATCCGACAGGACAAGGCAGTCATGGCCGGCCAGATCGGCCAGCCGCCGGGGATTCCCCCGCGCCGCCAGATAGGCGGGCGCTGCATAAAGCTGGCGGGGACTGTCCGCAAGCCGCCGGGCCACCAGGCTGTTTTCCAGCGGATGGCCGATGCGGATGGCCAGATCCACCCCATCGGCCGCGATATCGATACGGTGGTCGGAAATCAGCAGGTCCAGCTTCAACGCCGGGTTCGCCGCAAGGAAGGCAGGCAGCATGGGTGCCACCACCTTGCGCGCGAAGGCGCTGGAGGTGGTCAGGCGCAACAGGCCCGTTGCCCCTTGCCCCTGCGGGCGGAGGGCCGCCCGGGCCCCCGCCTCCCCTTCCAGCAGGGCGCGGGCATGGGGCAGAAACGCCTCTCCCGCCGTGGTCGGGGACAGAGACCGGGTCGTGCGATGGACCAGACGGACACCCAGTTCCGCTTCAAGCGCCGCCAGCCGGCGGGACGCGACCATCGGCGCGATACCCAACCGGCGGGCGGCGGCAGCCAGACTGCCCGCTGTCACCGCCTCGACCAGCACTTCGACATCACCCAGATCTATCATATCGATTTCCGATATACTGACATATCGATCCGGCAGACTACCGCCCGATGGCGATCCAATCCAGATTGTCATCAGTCATATCCCACGGCAGAGTACGCAGAGATGGAACCAAGGTCGACCGCAGCCCCCACCCCCACGGCATCCATGCCGTCCGACAGCCCGGCGGAAAACCAGGGTGAAACCCAGGGTCCGAAACGCGGGCTGATCTTCGCCCTGGCCGCTGCGGCCGGGCTGGCCGTGGCCAACATCTATTACAACCAGCCCATGCTGGGCCTGATGGCGGCGGAACTGGGAACCGGGATCACCAGCCTGATCCCCACGGCCACACAGCTTGGCTATGCGGCGGGCCTTTTCCTGCTGGTACCCATTGCCGACATGGTCGAACGCCGGTCGCTGATCGTGGCCAGCTTCGCGGCACTTGCGCTGGCCCTGGCCGCTGCCGGGCTGGCGCCGGGGGCCGGCGCGCTGCTAGCGGCATCGCTGCTGGTCGGGCTGTTCAGTACCGTGGCGCAGCAGGTCGTGCCGCTTGCGGCCCATCTGGCCCCGCCGGCCCGCCGGGGTGCGGTGGTGGGCACGGTGATGTCGGGCCTGCTGTGCGGCATCCTGTTGAGCCGGACGGTCGCCGGCTTTGTGGCCAGCCATGGCGGCTGGCGGCTGATGTTCCTGGCGGCCATGCCCGTGGCACTGGCCATGGCGGGTTGGATGGCCCTGCGCCTGCCGCACAGCCGGCCGGAAGGTGGCCTGCGGTACGGTGCGGCCCTGGCGTCGCTGGTTCATCTGTGGCGGGAATTTCCGGCCCTGCGCCGGGCGGCAGCCACACAGGCGCTGCTTTTCGCCGCCTTCAGCGCCTTCTGGACCGTTCTGGCGCTGCGGCTTCAAGAACCAGACTTCGCGCTGGGGCCGGATGCTGCGGGGCTGTTCGGCGTCCTGGGCGTGGTGGGCATCTTGGCCGCCCCCCTGTCCGGCCGCATCGCCGATGGCCGGGGTCCCGGCATCGTGGTTCTGGCCGGCGCGGTGCTGACCCTTGCGGCCTGGATCATCTTCGGCCTGTTGCCAGGGTTGACCGGGCTGGTGATCGGTGTGCTGGTGCTGGACATGGCCGTGCAGGCGGCCCTGGTCGCCAACCAGCACATCGTCTATGCCCTGCGTCCCCAGGCACGGGCGCGGCTGAACACGCTTTTCATGGGATCCATGTTCCTGGGCGGTGCCTTCGGGTCCGCCACCGCCATGCAGGCCTGGCACCTTGGCGGCTGGGCAGCTGTCTGCCTGCTGGCCAGTGGCCTGTCGGTTCTGGCCGTGTTGTCACAGGCCCCATACCGGCGCCACGGCATCTGAAAGGGGCACCGGCATTTTTATGCCAAAGCAGCCCCGAACCAGAATGGATATTCCACAGAATGCCGTTAAGCGCCATTGCCGCGTTCCAGGCGCCAGGCCGATCATGGAACAGTCCAGATCGTGAACCGGAATAGGGTATCCATCCAGATGCGTGCCTTGCTGCGCCAGACGCTCCTGATCTCCACCATCCTGGCCGCTCCGGTGGCGGGGGCGGCCGATCCTTCCACCCTGTCGCTGGTGCTGAAACCCGGCATGGCGGACACAGCGGGTCATGTCCCGCATGTGGATGTGGAACTGGTCCTGCAGGGTTCACAGGCGAAAGAAGGCGCCGCCCTGTTCCGCCTGCCCACCGTGGCCAGCAATGTCGTCACCGTGGCCGACGATATCCAGGACCTGACGGTCAATGACAGCCGGGGCCCGCTGCCCGTCAGCAGCCGGGACGAGCCGGAACAGGGCCTGACGGCCTATCGCATCTGGCACGCGGCGCGTGATGTGCAGGGACCGGTCACCGTGCGATACCGCGCACCCGTCACCAACGCGCCGCTGGTCCGCGGCGCCGCCCCGCCCTTCAACCTGCGCAGCGAGACGGGCGGCTTTTCGGCGGCGGGCAACGCCTTCCTGATCCTGCCGGCCGATGACGGGCAGCATTACGACCTGTCGCTGCGCTGGGACCTGTCGGCACAGCCGGCCGGGGCCGTGGGCCTGTCCAGCCTTGGCATCGGTGACGCGACCCTTTCCGATCAGCCGGCCGAACGGTTGAGCGACGCCTATTACATGGCCGGCACGGTCGGAACCTATGGCCGCTCCGACGGGTATTTCGGCGGCTGGCAGGGAACGCCGCCATTCGATGCCGGGGGGCTGCTGGCCTGGGGCGACAAGCTCCATGGTTTCTATTCCCGGTTCTTCGGCGACAGCACGCCCGGCGCCTATGGCGTGTTCATGCGCCCCAATCCGGTCAATCCCGGCGGCGGGGTGGAGATGACCAACTCCTTCGCCCTGACCTTCGACGACAAGACGGACCTGGACGACCTGAAGCTGACCCTGGCGCATGAGATGCTGCACACCTGGGTCAACTCGCTGGACGAGCCCAAGGGGCTGCTATCCTCCTGGTTCGGGGAGGGGCTGGCTGTCTTCTACCAGCGCGCCCTGCCCTATCGTGCCGGCATGATCGATGCCGACCAGTTCCTGGCCGACCTGAACTACCATGCCGGCCGCTATTACACGAATGCCCTGGCCGGCACGCCCAATGACGACATCCCCCGGCAGTTCTGGGCCGATACGCGGGTGCGCGTGCTGCCCTATGATCGGGGCTCCATGTATTTCGCCAGCGTCGATCATGAAGTCCGCAGCCGGTCGGGCGGAGAACGGTCCCTGGACGACCTGGTGCAGGAGATGCTGACCCGGCGCAAGGCCGGCCACCCGCTGACACGCGGCGACTGGGAAGCGCTGGTCCGCCGCGAACTGGGTGAAAAGGGTGTGGCCGCTTTCACCGCCATGCTGGGCGGGGCCTTGGTGCTGCCGGCATCCGACGCCTTTGGAGCGGAATTCCGGCGGACAACGCGCAAGCTGCGGCGATACGAACTGGGCTTCGCGCCGACCGCCCTGACCAGCAGCCCGCGCATCGTTTCCGGACTGATCCCCGGCTCGGCCGCCGACAAGGCGGGCCTGCGCGACGGGGACGAGATCATGAAGCCCGTGGGCCAGGACGGGCTGCAGGGCCGCCAGGATGGCTGGCTGGTGCTGGACGTCAGGCGCGGCGGAGAACGGATGGAAATCCGCTATCAGCCACGCGGCGAAACGGTGGATGCCTGGCAGTGGGAACGGGTGCCCGGCCGCTGATGATGCCGGAACGGAAGAAGGCCGCCGGGCGATGCCGGCGGCCTTCGGTCTGTTGGGCCCGTGCGGCAGCCGGTCAGAACTGCTCCACGTCCATTTCCATCATGGACTTGCCGCCGGCCATCAGGCTCTTGAAGCGGAAATCCACCTCCGGCAGCATCTTCTCCACGAAGAAGCGGGCCGTCTTGATCTTGGCGTCGAAGAAGGCTTCCTTGCCGTCGGCGCCATTGGCCAGCTTGTCCTGCGCGACCTTCACCATCTTCAGCCACATCCAGCCCAGGGCGACCAGGCCGAACATACGCAGATAGTCGGCCGAGGCAGCCCCCGCCTCGTCGGGACGCGCCATGCCCTTCTGGGCGACGATGGCCGTGGCCTGCTGCAACTTGCCGAAGGCCTTGGCGACGGGGATCACGAATTCCAGCAGGGCCGGGTTCTCTTGGGATTGCTCCAGTTCCGCCTGCATGGGGTGGAAGAAGCGGCGCAGCAGACGGCCCAGGTTCTGCGGCAGCTTGCGGCCGACCAGGTCCAGGGCCTGGATGCCGTTCGCTCCTTCATAGATCATGGCGATACGGGCATCGCGCACGAACTGTTCCATGCCCCATTCGCGGATATAGCCGTGACCGCCATACATCTGCTGGCTGTTGGTAGCGACCTCATACCCCATGTCGGTGAAGTAGGCCTTCACCACAGGGGTCAGCAGGGCCACGAAATCGTCAGCCTCCTGCCGAACCACCGGGTCCGGGTGCTTTTCCACCAGGTCGATCATCATGCCGACCCAGTAGCCCAGCGCACGGGCGCCTTCCGTGAAGGCCTTGGCCTGCATCAGGTTCTTGCGCACGTCGGGATGGACGATGATCGGGTCCGCCGCTTTGTCCGGCGCCTTGACGCCCGACAGCGAACGGCCCTGGATACGGTCCTTGGCATAGGCGACGGCGTTCTGATAGGCGACGGCGCCCACGCCCAGCCCCTGCATGCCCACACCCAGGCGGGCGCTGTTCATCATGGTGAACATGGCGCGCATGCCCTTGTGCGGCTCGCCCACCAGCCAGCCCTTGGCGTCGTCGAAATTCATGACACAGGTGGCATTGGCCATGATGCCCATCTTGTGTTCGATGGACCCGCACATGACGCCGTTGCGCTGGCCGGGCTCGTTATCCTCGGTCGGCAGGAATTTCGGCACCAGGAACAGGCTGATGCCCTTGATGCCCGGCGGGGCGTCGGGCAGCTTGGCCAGCACCAGATGGATGATGTTGCTGGTCAGGTCATGCTCGCCGGCGGAGATGAAAATCTTCGTGCCGGTGATGTTGTAGCTGCCATCATCGTTGGGGACGGCCTTGGTCTTCATCAGACCCAGATCGGTGCCGCAATGCGGCTCGGTCAGGCACATGGTGCCGGACCATTCCGACGAGACCATCTTGGGCAGGTACCGGGCCTTCAATTCGTCGGTGGCATGGGCGCGGATGGCGTTCATGGCGCCATGGGTCAGGCCGGGATACATGGCAAACGCCATGTTGGCGGAACACATCAGTTCCTCCAGCACGAAGCCGACCGTGTGCGGCAGCCCCTGCCCGCCATAATCGGGATCGAAGGCCAGACCCTGCCAGCCGCCTTCGCGATAGGTCTCGTAGGCTTCCTTGAAGCCCTTGGGCGTGCGGACCACGCCGTTCTCGTAGTGGCAGCCTTCCTCATGACCGGAACGGTTCAGCGGCTGCAACACGTTCTCGCAGAGCTTGGCCGCTTCTTCCAGGACGGACGCGATCAGGTCGGGCGTCGCATCCTCGAAGCCCGGCAGCCGGGAAAGCTGCTCGGCATTCAGGACGTCGTTGAGGACGAAATTGATGTCTTCAAGCGGGGCTTTGTAGACGGGCATGGGAACTCTCCGTGTGGACCGCTACCGCGGCAGACCTTCATCCCCCCATAAGCCCGGCACCGGTTCAGGATTCGGGACATATCGGCAGACGGGGCACCTCGGGGCGTCGATAGGGTGGACGGAAGGGGAATAACGGCACTTTCCCTGCGAAAACTCTCAGGCACCAGACGCTCAACTGCCTCAACCGTCATCCCCGCGAAAGCGGGGATCCAGCATACGCGGCGCATGCCGCGACATGGGCCATATCGGCGCTGACCGCGCCTTGCGCTGGATTCCCGCATGCGCGGGAATGACGATAAAGAAGCGATAAAGAGGGTATCAAAGAGTTTCACGAGAAAGACAGGTAAGAGAAATTGGGAGCGGAGAGCCTGAGCCCACCGCCCCCTCAACCTCAGTTCCGCAGCGGCTTGCCGGTTTCCAGCATATGCTCGATGCGGTTGATGGTGCCGCTGGTCTTGGTCAGGGCCAGGAACCCCTCCCGCTCCAGCGTCAGCAGATCGTCTTCCGTCATCACCTGGGTGATGTCGGTGTTGCCGCCGGACAGGACGAAGCCCACGGCGTTGGAGACGACCACATCATGCTTGGTGGCCTTGCCCTGACCGGCGAAGCCTTCGACCGCCATGGAGAAGGCGGTGGCGGCGGCCGGACCCGGCAGGCGGATTTCCGGTTCCTGCGGCGGGGTGTAGTTCGCCGCCAGTTCCAGGGCCTTGGCCTTGGCATCGGCCAGCAGGCGATCCTTGTTGAAGGTGATGCCGTCGGTGGGACGCAGGATCAGCATGTCCTGCGCCTCGAACGCCGACTTGGCGACCTTGGCCGTGCTGATGGCCTCGAAGGCCGCCGACAGGGCCGGCATGGGGCCGCCCGGACGGCGCTTGTTGGCCAGATGGCGGATGACCATCTCCTTCGACCCACCCCAGCCCGGCAGGACACCGACGCCAACCTCCACCAGACCGGTGTAGGTCTCGGCATGGGCCTGCACGGCGGACGAATGGAGCAGCATCTCGCAGCCGCCGCCCAGCGCCATGCCCGTCGGGGCCGACACGGTGGGGAACGGTGCGTATTTCAAGGCCTTGTAGGTCTGCTGACCATCGGCGATCGAGGCTTCGATCTGCGGCCAGAGACCGATATTGATGGCAAACAGGGCCAGACCCAGATTGGCACCGACAGAGAAGTTCGCCGCCTCGTTATGGACGACCAGCGCCTTGTAGGAGCCCGACTTGCCATCGCCGATGATGCCCATGGCCTTGCGGATCATGGCCATGATGTCGGCGTCCAGCGCGTTCATCTTGGAGGTGAATTCCAGGCACAGCACGCCGTCGCCGATATCCCACAGGCTGGCCGAGCCATTCCTGGCGACCGGCTTGGACCCGCGCTTGATGTCGGTGAGCAGCAATACGCCCTCGGCCCGGCGAACCTCAGCATACTCGCCATCGGTGCCCAGGAACAGCAGCTTGGCGCCTTCCACCTTGTAGAAGGGACGGCCGGCCGCCACCTCCACCATGTGCGGGACCTGTTTGCCCTCGGCCTTCAGCTTCTCTGCGAACCAGCCGGTACCCAACTGGTCGATCAGCTCGAACGGGCCGGCCTTCCAGTTATAGCCCAGGCGCATGGCCTCATCGACGGCGGTGATCTGCTCGGCGATCTGCGGCACCAGGTCGGCAGCATAGGACAAGGCCTGCGACAGCACGCGCCAGGCGTACTCGCCGCCCTTGTCGTTGGTCTCCACCAGCGCCTTCAGCCCCTTGGCGGAGGCCGATGCCAGGCTGGCCTTTTCCGACGCGCGGTAGGCGCCGGTGGACAGGTCCAGGGCTTCCTTGATGCGGCGGCCATCCGCCGTCTTGGTCTGGCGGTAGAAGCCGCCCTTGCCCTTGCGGCCCGTATAACCGTCGGCAATCATCTTCGCGATCACCGGGCTTTCGCGGTGGATGCGGCGATAATCATCGTCGGCCGGCAGGGTCGACAGCAGCGACTTGGAGATCAGCGGCATCAGGTCCAGACCGACCAGATCGATCAGGCCGAAGGTGCCGGTCTTGGGAATGCCCATGGGACGGCTGGTGATGGCATCCGCCTCTTCCACCGTCAGGCCGCCATCCATCGCCTCGTTCACGGCGACGGCCATGAAATAGGTGCCGATGCGGTTGGCGATGAAGCCCGGCGTGTCCTTGCATTCCACCACGCCCTTGCCCAGCACCTTGTCGCAGAAGGCACTGACGGTTTCAAAGGCATCCGACCGGGTCTTCGGGCCCTTCACAACTTCCAGCAGGCGCATATAGCGCGGCGGATTGAAGAAGTGGGTGATGCAGAAGTCCGACGCGAACCGTTCGGACTGTCCATCCAGCAGGATGGACAGCGGAATGGTGGACGTGTTGGACGAGACGATGGAGCCGTCTTTGCGCACCTTGTCCAGCTTCTGGTACAGGTCGTGCTTGATTTTCGGGTTTTCCAGCACGGCCTCGACGATCCAGTCGACGTCGGCCAGCTTCTCCAGATCGTCCTCGATATTGCCGGGGGTGACCAGACGGGCCGCCTTCTTGTGCATGAAGGGGGCCGGATCGGTCTTCAGCATCTTCTCGATGGCCGTCTTGGCGACGACCGACCGGTCGCCCCCATTGTCCTTCACGGCCTGCGGAACGATGTCCAGCAGATAGACCGGGATACCCGCATTGGCGATATGGGCGGCGATGCCGCTGCCCATAACGCCGGCGCCGATGACGGCGGCTTTCTTGATGGTCATGGGGTTGTTCCTCCCGCCTTGCCGATCAGACCGCTTCCAGGATGGTGGCAATGCCCTGGCCGCCGCCGATGCACTGGGTGGCCAGCGCCAGGGACTTGCCCTCCCGCACCAGCAGGCTGGCGGCCTTGCCGGTGATGCGGGCACCGGTGGCGCCCAGCGGGTGGCCCAGCGCCAGGGCGCCGCCATCCAGGTTAACCTTGGCCGGGTCGAAGCCCAGTTCCTTGGCAACCGTCATGGACTGCACGGCGAACGCCTCGTTGCTTTCCACGATGTCGATATCGGCGATGGTCAGGCCGGCGCGGGCCAGCGCCTTGCGGGTGGACGGAACGGGGCCATAGCCCATGATGGTGGCATCACAGCCGGAAACCGCGATGGAACGGATCTTGGCCAGAACCTTCAGGCCATGGGCCTTGGCGAAATCCTCCGAACAGACCAGCGTGGCCGATGCCCCGTCGGTCAGGGGGGAAGAGGTGCCGGCGGTAACGGTACCGTTCTCCGCATCGAAGGCCAGCTTCAGGGTGGACAGGGTTTCCGCCGTGGTGCCGGGGCGGATGCAGCCATCCTGGCTCACCACCTTGCCGCCGGGCGTGGTGATGGAGACGATTTCGGCTTCCAGCCGGCCCTCGGCCTGGGCCTTGGCGGCCTTGGCATGGGACTGGACGGCATAGGCCTCCTGCTCGGCGCGGGAGAAGCCGAACTTCTTGGCCAGATTTTCGGCCGTGATGCCCATGGCCATGTAGGCACCGGGGTTGGCGGCATGCAGGGCCGCGTTGGGCATCGGGTTGTAGCCGCCCATCGGCACGCGGGACATGCTTTCCACGCCGGCGGCGATGAAGCAGTCACCCGCACCCATCGCAATGGCGCCGGCGGCCTGATGGATCGACTGCATGGACGATCCGCAGAAACGGTTCACGGTCGTGCCGGCCACCGACTGCGGCAGGCCCGCGATCATGGCGATCAGCTTGGCGACGTTGAAGCCCTGCTCCCCTTCCGGGAAGGCGCAGCCGACGATCAGGTCTTCCACCGCCGCGCCGTCAACGCCGGTGCGGGCCAGCAATTCCTTGACGACGGCGGCCGCCAGGTCATCCGGACGGACCTTCGTCAGCTCGCCCTTGTGGGCCACATGGAAAGGGGACCGGGCATAACCGGCAATGACGACGTTCTTCATGTCAGGGGCACTCCTCGCCTTCTAAGGTGGCTGTGGCCCGTCTTCGTCGGACGGTGCCGTCACGTTTATGGAAAATAAGGTAACCCAGGATCGATGATGGTGATGTGATCGTTCCGCCTCGGAAACCGTTCCGGGCGGCCTGTTCCCTGCCCGGCCTATTCGGTCTGCACCGGCACGCCCTTGGCGTGAAGATGCGTCACGATCATGCCGTCGATCTCATGCAATTCCTTCAGCGTCTGTTGCACATCGCGCAACTGCTGCTCCAGATGCACGATACGGTCGCGCGCCCGGCGCAGCAGATAGGTCATCTGCTCCACCTGCGCCTCGTCCGTGTCGTACAGGTCCAGGAAATCCTTGATCTCGCCGATGGAGAAGCCCAGCCGCTTGCCGCGGCAGATCAGCTTCAGCCGGGCGCGGTCGCGGTGGTCGTAAACGCGGGTCTGGCCGACACGCGCCGGGGAGATCAGCCCCTCATCCTCATAAAAACGCAGCGACCGCAGCGTCAGACCGAATTCCTCCGCCAACTGGCCGATCGTGAAGGTCTGCGCCCCGGCGTCGGCCGGCTTGGCCTGTTCGATGGTGTTCAGCATGCAACGGCCCTTGTCACTGACAGGAAGCTTACGTTTACGTAAAAGGTAAGTCACCCTTCCCAATACGTCAAGCGGTTTTTGCATGGCGGCCATCTGTGCGGCCCTGATGCTACATCTGGGGGTGGACAAGTGCCACTGCCAACCGCAACTCTCCCCGCCCCTGGCTTTTTTTCGATTTCGATGGGTTCGCGCGATGTCTGTGACGGGTGAAAAAGGTCCTTATGTGCTGGTGGTCCGGTGTCCGGACCGCAAGGGCATCGTGGCGGCGGTGTCGACCTATCTGGCGCGGCACGATGCTTCCATCACGGAATCGAACCATTTCAACGATGCCATCAACGACCTGTTCTTCATGCGCACGGTGTTCCGCGCCGACGGCCCGGAATTTCCCGATCTGGCAGCGCTGAAGGAAGGGTTCGCCCCCATCGCGGCTGCCCATGACATGCGCTGGGAACTGCATGACATGGGCGTGAAGCCCAAGGTCGTGATTGCCGTGTCGAAATTCGGCCATTGCCTTTACGATCTGCTGCACCGGCAGCGGTCCGGCATCCTGCGCATGGATATCCCGGCCGTGGTATCGAACCATGATGACATGCGCAGCTTTGTCGAATGGTCGGGCATCCCATACCACCACCTGCCCGTCGGCCGGGACAACAAGGCCGAGCAGGAGGCCCGCTTCACGCAGATCATCAAGGATAGCGGCGCCGATCTTGTCGTGCTGGCGCGCTACATGCAAATCCTGTCGCCGGAATTCTGCGACGTGCTGGAAGGGCGTTGCATCAACATCCATCACAGCTTCCTGCCCAGTTTCAAGGGTGCCAAGCCCTATCATCAGGCGCATGACCGCGGCGTCAAGATCATCGGTGCCACGGCCCATTTCGTGACCAGGGCGCTGGATGAAGGCCCCATCATCGAACAGGACATCCAGCGTGTGGACCATAGCCACACGCCGGATGACCTGGTGAACATGGGGCGCGACGTGGAATGTGCCGTGCTGGCCCGCGCCGTGAAGTGGCAGCTTGAACATCGCATCATCATGGACGGCAAGCGGACCGTGATCTTCCGCTGACCGGCGGCGGATCAGGCCGGGGTTCAGGCCAGCGTCGCGTTCAACCGCACCTCGGCGTTCAGCACCTTGGACACGGGGCACATGGCCTTGGCCTGCCCCGCCACCTCCTGGAACCTGTCGGCCGCGATGCCCGGCACCCTGGCCGACAGGGTCAGTTCCACCGCCGCGATCTTCCAGCCGCCGCCTTCGCTTTCCATGATCAGCACGGCCCCGGTCTTCAACTCGTCGGGCGGAAAGCCGGCCGCGGTCAGAAGAAAGGAAAGCTGCATCGAAAAGCAGCCGGCATGGGCCGCGGCGATCAGTTCTTCCGGATTGGTGCCCTTGCCGTCGCCAAAGCGTGCGACGAAGCTGTAGGGCACATTGGACAATGTGGCACTCTGCGTCGACAAGGTGCTGCTGCCATCCTTGCCCGTGCCATGCCAGACGGCATTGGCGGTGCGCTTGATCTGGGCCATACCCGCGTCTCCCCGCGATAAGGTTGTGTGGGATGAGGGTAGCACCAGTTCGTGACAGGGGGCAGCGGCCGAAAGCGGTTTTTATCGCAATCGGACGTATTTTATCTTTGGCTGGAAGGACATTGGGGTCGCGCAGGCGCCGCCGGAGCCGTTTCCGGGCAACCGAAAACAGCTAACGCCGCTTCTTCGTGTTCTTGCCGCCGAACTCGATCCCGCCCACATTCAGGCCGCCATCCTTGGTCTTGGCCGCCCCTTTCGTGCGGCCGCCCGGTTTCCTTTCCGGCTTCGCCGGGCCGCGGGGACGTTCCCCCTGGGCCGACGCGCGGATGGGGCTGGAACCGGGGGCAAGGCCCAGATCGATGGCTTCCAGCCGGCGGATCTCGTCGCGGATGCGGCCCGCCTCCTCGAACTCCAGATCGGCCGCGGCCGCACGCATCTTCTTTTCCAGTTCGGCGATGATGGTCTTGATATCCTTGCCGGCCAGGCCGATACCTTCGGCGGCACCGGTATCGACCTCCACCCGGTCGCCACGCTCATAGACGCTGCCCAGGATGTCGGCGATGTTCTTCTTCACCGATTCCGGCGTGATGCCATGTTCGGCGTTGTAGGCCAACTGCCTGGCCCGGCGGCGCGCCGTTTCCTCCAGCGCCGCCTTCATGCTGTTGGTTTCCCGGTCGGCATAAAGGATGGCCCTGCCTTCCACGTTGCGCGCGGCCCGGCCGATGGTCTGGATCAGGCTGGTCCGGCTGCGCAGATACCCTTCCTTGTCGGCATCCAGGATGGCGACAAGGCCGCATTCGGGAATGTCCAGCCCCTCGCGCAGCAGGTTGATGCCGATCAGCACATCGAACACCCCCAGCCGCAAATCGCGGATGATCTCGATCCGCTCCAGCGTTTCCACGTCGGAATGGATGTAGCGGACCTTGATCCCCGCCTCCATCATATATTCGGTCAGCGCCTCGGCCATCTTCTTGGTCAGCGTCGTGACCAGCACGCGCAAGCCCCGGGCCGTGACCTCCCGCACCTCCGCCATCACGTCATCGACCTGGGTATCGGTGGGCCGGATGATGACCTCCGGATCGACCAACCCCGTGGGACGCACCACCTGTTCGGTGAAGACCCCGCCGGTCCGTTCCATCTCCCAATCGCCCGGGGTGGCGGAAACAAAGACCGTCTGGGGCCGCATGGCGTCCCATTCCTCGAACTTCAGCGGCCGGTTGTCGGCGCAGGAAGGCAGGCGGAAACCATATTCCGACAGGGTCGACTTGCGCATGAAGTCGCCCCTGTACATGCCGCCGACCTGCGGCACCATCACGTGGCTTTCATCCACGATCAGCAGGGCTTCGGGCGGCAGATACTCAAACAGGGTCGGCGGCGGCTCACCGGGATTGCGGCCCGACAGGTAGCGGGAATAATTCTCGATCCCCGCGCAGGAGCCGGTGGCCACCATCATCTCGATATCGAAGGTGGTGCGCTGTTCCAGGCGCTGGGCTTCCAGCAGCTTGCCCTGCGGCACCAACTCGTCCAGCCGCAGCTTAAGGTCGCGCTTGATCTGTTCAACGGCCTGGAACAGGGTGGGCTTCGGCGTGACATAATGGCTGTTGGCATAGATGCGGACCTCCTTCATGGCGGCGAGCTTCTCGCCCGTCAGGGGGTCGATCTCGTGGATGGCCTCCAACTCGTCCCCGAACAGCGACAGGCGCCAGGCGCGGTCCTCCAGGTGGGCGGGGAAAAGCTCGACCGTATCGCCGCGCACCCGGAACGACCCACGCCCGAATCCCAGATCGGTGCGCCGGTACTGCAACTCCACCAGCCTTTGCAGGAAGGCCTGCCGGTTCAAATCCTGTCCCGTCTTCAGCGGGATGGTCATTTCCGAATAGGTTTCCACCGACCCGATGCCATAGATGCAGGAAACCGACGCCACGATGATGCAGTCCCGCCGTTCCAGCAGTGCGCGGGTGGCGGCGTGGCGCATGCGGTCGATCTGCTCGTTGATCGAGCTTTCCTTCTCGATATAGGTGTCGGTCCGGGGCACATAGGCTTCCGGCTGGTAGTAATCGTAATAGCTGACAAAATATTCCACGGCATTGTTGGGGAAGAAGCTTTTCATCTCCCCGTAAAGCTGGGCAGCCAATGTCTTGTTGGGGGCCAGGATCAGGGTCGGCCGCTGCACCCGCTGGATGACATGGGCCATGGTGAAGGTCTTGCCCGATCCCGTGACGCCCAGCAGGACCTGATCCTTCTCCCCCGCCAAAAGCCCCGCGGTCAGTTCCCCGATCGCCTGCGGCTGGTCGCCGGCCGGCGTATATTCCGACACCACGGTCAGCGGTTCCAGGAACGGCCGTTCCTCCACCGTGATGCGCCAGGGCAGCGCGGCATCGGGGGCGGCGGCGGACGGGGCGGCGGCGGGGGTGGCTTTCTGGCTCATGCCCCGTAATCTATGCCGCCCCGTGCCCCGGTGGAAGGGGGTATGATCCGTTTTTGTTCCCCATCACCATCCATCCGGTGACGGGATCATCCCGCCCGCCGGCCCTTGGGTGCGGGCGTGGCGGCGGCGGCCGAGCTTTGCTTCAGCGCCAGTGACAGGCTTTCCCAGGCGGCGTCCATCCCCTGGTTCTGGGCCCCGTCCTCCGCCACCATCTCCCGCACGAGACGGATCAGATCGTCGGGTACGCAGGCCGTCTTGACATTGGCGCTGACGAATTCCGCCGCCCGCGGAAAGACGCACATCACCCGGACCCGCACCAGCGGAAACCGGCCGCGGATGGCGGAGATCAGGGGATGAAGCTGCAGAACGGGATTGATGAAGGCACCGACCGTATGGTCCGGGCGCACATATTTCCAATGGCCGGCGTTCTGGGGACACCGCACCTGCCCCGCCACATCGGCCGGGGCGGAGGTGATCATCAGGATGCTGGCCGGCAGGCGAAGCACATGATCGACGCGGATCAGCCCCGCCTTGCCGCCATTCACCTTGATGTCGTTCAGCATGGGGTAGGAGAGTTCCTCCAACTCCATACGGCGCTTGAACAGCTCGGCATTGTACTGGCGGGCGGAAACCGGCTTCACCCGCTTGGGCTTGACCGAAAGCGCGAAGGTGACCACCAGGGTGATCACCACGAGGGCGATCGCCGAAAAGGTGATCAGGTCCACGACCGGGACCCCCAGGAATGTCGATATCTCCGTCAGCATAAAGGGGGGATACCGCAATATCGCCGTTTTGTCACGGGTGGGAGGCCGGCAATCCACCCGGAAAGGGTGCCGCCCACCCCTGTTCAAAACGCGCGCGTCCTATAACAATCCTGTGCTTGGCGACAATGATCGACCGCTTTAAGGTCCCTGCCCGGTCACAATATGTCCCGATCAGGGGCTGTCCCAACCAGGGGAAAATGAATGCCGTTCCTTGCCGACCGCCTGTCCCGCATCAAGCCCTCGCCCACCATCGCGGTGACGAGCAAGGCCCGCGCGCTGAAAGCCGCAGGCCGCGATGTGATCGGTCTGGGCGCTGGTGAACCCGATTTCGACACGCCGGAAAACATCCGCGCCGCCGGCATCCGCGCCATCGAGCAGGGCCAGACCCGTTACACCGACGTGGACGGCACGCCGGAACTGAAGAAGGCCATCTGCGCCAAGTTCGCGCGCGAGAACGGCCTGACCTATGCCCCGGATCAGGTGACGGTGGGCGTGGGCGGCAAGCAGGTGCTGTACAATGCCCTGATGGCCACCCTGAATGCCGGCGACGAGGTGATCATCCCCGCGCCCTACTGGGTGTCCTACCCCGACATGGTGCTGCTGGCCGAGGGAACGCCCGTATCCGTGGCCTGCCCGGCCGAGAACGGCTTCAAGCTGCTGCCCGCCGACCTGGAAGCGGCCATCACGCCGAAAACCAAGTGGCTGATCCTGAACAGCCCCTCCAACCCGACCGGCGCCGCCTATACCGGTGACGAGCTGAAGGCGCTGGGGGCCGTGCTGCTGAAGCACCCGCATGTGTACGTCATGACCGACGACATGTACGAACATCTCGTCTATGACGATTTCACCTTCACGACCATTGCCCAGGTGGTGCCGGAACTCTATGACCGCACGCTGACGGTCAACGGCGTGTCCAAATCCTATTCCATGACGGGCTGGCGCATCGGGTATGCTGCTGGCCCGAAGGCCCTGATCAAGGCCATGGGCGTGATCCAGAGCCAGTCGACCAGCAACCCGACCAGCATTTCCCAGGCCGCTGCCGTGGAAGCGCTGAACGGTCCGCAGGACTTCATCAAGGAACGGGCCGGTGTGTTCCAGAAGCGCCGCGATCTGGTCGTCTCCATGCTGAACCAGGCCGCCGGCCTGTCCTGCCCCAACCCGGAAGGCGCGTTCTACGTCTATCCGTCCTGCGCCGGCACCATCGGCAAGACGGCCCCGACGGGCAAGGTGATTGAAACGGACGAGGATTTCGCATCCGAATTGCTGGAAGCGGAAGGCGTCGCGGTCGTGCATGGCGCGGCTTTCGGCCTGTCGCCCTTCTTCCGCATCTCCTACGCCACCAGCACCGAAGTGCTGGAGGAAGCCTGCACACGCATCCAGCGCTTCTGCGCCAGCTTGACGTAAAAGCCGCCGCCGTTCCCCCGCAGAACCGGGGGAACGGCGCGCCGGTCACAGGAAAAGCGGTCAGGCCAGGATGTCCAGCAGCCGCTGGAAATTCTGCTGATCGGTCTTCATGATGGCCACACTGGCGCCGGCCGCCACTTCCGCCTGTTTCACGTCCAGGATGACGGCCGGGTCCAGATTGCCGGCGGCCACCTGGGCCGCCGCGGCCTGCATATCGGCCTGTGCGCCCGTGAAGCCTTGCAGTCCGGCACGGGTCAGGTCGGAAGGTGCGCTGGTGATGCTGCTGGTGATGCTGCTGATCGACATGGGCGACAGCATAGCATGGCCGGCATCACCGCGTCAGGGATGAAAGCAACCCGCCGACAGGGTAGGGTCAGTCGCACAACCGTAACGGAAACCACCGCCATGGACAGCATCGACCGCCAGGATATCGCCGCCGCCATGGATGCGCTGGGCCGCCGCGCCCGGGCCGCGTCCGCCATCGTGGCCGCCGCCCCGGCCGCGACGCGGGACCACGCGCTGCGCACTGCGGCCGCCCGGCTGCGTGAAACGCAGGCCGACATCCTGGCCGCCAATGCCATGGACATGGACGCCGCGGCCGAAAAGGGCCTGTCCGCCGCCATGCTGGACCGGCTGATGCTGAACCCCGCCCGGGTGGATGCCATCGCCCGCGGACTGGAGGAAATCGCCGACCGGCCCGATCCGCTGGGCACCGTCCTGGAACGCTGGGAGCGCCCCAATGGACTGCGGTTCGAAAAGGTGCGCGTGCCGCTGGGCGTGATCGGCATCATCTTCGAAAGCCGGCCCAACGTGACGGCCGATGCCGGGGGCCTCTGCCTGAAATCCGGCAATGCCGCCATCCTGCGCGGCGGGTCGGAGAGCTTTCACACCGCGCGCGCCATCCTGGCGGCACTGCATGCCGGGCTGGATGCGGCCGGGCTGCCCCGTGACGCCATCCAGATGCCGTCCACCACCGACCGTGCCGCCGTGGGTGCGATGCTGACCATGACCCGCTGGATCGATGTCGTCATCCCGCGCGGTGGCAAGTCGCTGACGGGGCGGGTCGCTGCCGAGTCGCGCGTGCCGGTGATCTACCACCTGGATGGCATCTGCCATGTCTACCTCGACCGGGCGGCCGATGCCGATAAGGCGCGGCGCGTCACGCTGAACGCCAAGATGCGCCGCACGGGCATCTGTGGTGCGGCAGAAACGCTTCTGGTTCACAAGGATGTGGTGGCCACCCTGCTGCCCGCCGTGCTGGCGGACCTGTTCCAGGCCGGCTGCGAGATCCGCGGCGATGCGGCCGTCCAGGCGCTGGACGCGCGCGTCCAGCCGGCGACCGATACGGATTGGGACACCGAATATCTGGATGCCATCCTGTCGGTGAAGGTCGTGGACGATGTGGACGCGGCCATCGAGCATATCGCCCGGCATGGCAGCCACCATACGGACAGCATCGTGACCGAGGACGATACCGCTGCCGCCCGCTTCCTGTCGCGGGTGGACAGTGGCATCGTGCTGCATAATGCCTCCACCCAGTTCGCCGATGGCGGGGAGTTCGGCTTCGGGGCGGAAATCGGCATTTCCACGGGCAAGCTGCATGCCCGCGGCCCCGTGGGGGCGGAGCAGTTGACCAGCTACAAGTATGTGGTGCGGGGCGATGGGCATACGCGGCCCTGACCGCCCTGCCCCGCCCGCCACGCATGGCGGCACCGGCCGCACCCCGCCCAGACCGCTGGCCAACGGCCTTTGGCGGGGCTTGAGGATCGGCCTGCTGGGGGGGTCATTCAACCCCGCCCATGAAGGCCACCGGCACATGTCGCTGATGGCGCTGAAGCGGCTGGGGCTGGATCAGGTCTGGTGGCTGGTCAGCCCGCAGAATCCGCTCAAGCCCCTGGACGGGATGGGGAAATTGCAGGACCGCATCACCCGCGCGCGCGCCGTGGCCGCCCATCCGCGCATTATTGTCAGCGACATCGAAACGCGGCTGGGCACCCGCTTCACGGTGGACACGCTGGCCGCGCTGAAGACCCGTTTTCCGGCCACCCGCTTCGTCTGGCTGATGGGGGCCGACAATCTGGTCCAGGTGCCGCGCTGGCGGTCCTGGACCCGGATATTCACCACGGTGCCGGTTGCAGTCTTCCCCAGACATCCCTATTCTACGCAGGCGCTGGGCGGCAAGGCTTCCCGGCGATTTGCCGCTATGCGTGTCGATGCGCGGCGGGCGCCCGGTCTGGCCGACCTGCCGCCGCCCGCCTGGGTCTTCCTGGAAGCCCCGCTGCATCCCGCATCGGCAACGGCCATCCGGCAACAACGGGCGGCCGGGACCCAGGCAGTTGAGACCCGCTAAGGATTGATGTAGGTGACCCAGATCGTGAGTGCAGAAAATACCCCGCAGCCGGTGGCCGGCGCCGTTGCCGCCCAAGACATGCCGGAGCGCACCCTTGAACTGATCCTGTCCGTACTGGACGAGGACAAGGCCGAGGACACGATCACCATCGACCTGCGCGGCAAGACCAGCATGGCCGACTATCTGGTCGTCACGACGGGCCGGTCGGCCCGCCAGGTGGGCGCCATGGCCGACCATCTGGTGCGCCGCCTGCGCGACCTGGGCATCCATGCCGGCAATCCGGAAGGCTATCCTCAGTGCGACTGGGTGCTGGTCGATGGCGGCGACGTGATCGTGCATCTGTTCCGGCCGGAAGTGCGCGCCTTCTATTGCATCGAAAAGATGTGGGGCGTGGAGCCGCCGGCCTCGCTGAAGGCGCTGACGGCCGGGTTCGACGGCGGGCCGGCGCAGTAATGCGCCTCTGGCTGGCCGCCGTCGGCAAGGCAAGACCTGGCCCTGCCCGCGACCTGTTCGAGGAATACAAGGCCCGGATCGCGTGGCCCTTCACCCTGCGCGAGGTGGAAAGCCGCAAGCGGCTGGAAGGGGACGAGTTGAAGCGGGCAGAGGCCGAGCTTCTGCTGGCCGCCCTTCCCGCCGGCGCCACGCTGGTGGCGCTGGACGAGCGCGGGCGCATGATGGGATCGGAGGATTTCGCCGCCCGCATGGGCCAGTGGCGCGATGCCGCCGTAGGGGATCTGGCTTTCGTGATCGGGGGGGCGGACGGGCTGGATGCCGGCATCCGGCAAAGGGCCGCCCTGGTGCTGGCCTTCAGCCCCATGACATGGCCGCACATGATGGTGCGCGGCATGCTGGCCGAACAGCTCTACCGCGCCCAGCAGATCCTGGCCGGTCATCCCTACCACCGCGCCTGATACGCGCGCATGGGCGCTCAACACGCCAATCAGGTGGCGGATGAGGAGTTCCACCTGCCGCCGTTGGCATGACAGTCCGCCTGCCACTCTTCCCGTCCAGGCACAAGGGCGCCGGGCCATTCAGAAAAGCTGAAGCTGGTCACCCACCGCCGGTGGCACACGGAAGCGGGAACAGTCCATGTCCCAGCGGCGGGCATTCAGACCCAACCGCCTCGCCGCCAGCCTGAACCGCTGACGCAACAGTTCGGCATAGGGGCCCGTCCCCTTCATGCGGGTTCCGAATGCGGACCGGTAGAGCGCGCCGTCACGGGACTGCCGGATCAGGGACAGTACCCGTTCTGCCCGGTCCGGATAATGCGCCCGCAGCCATTCCTCGAACAGTCCGGCAATTTCCAATGGCAGGCGCAGCAGGATGTAGCTGGCGCCACCGGCCCCCGCCCCGGCTGCCGCTTCCATGATGTCTTCCAACTCATGATCATTCAGGGCCGGGATCATCGGACTGGCCAGGACGGTCACGGGGATGCCGGCCGCCGCCAGGGTGCGCATGGTCTCCAGCCGCCGCCCCGGCGTGCTGGCCCGCGGCTCCATGCGACGCGCCAGATCACGGTCCAGCGTCGTCACGGAAAGGGCGACGCGCGCCAGCCCCATGGCCGCCATAGGGGCCAGGATGTCGATATCACGGGTGACCAGCGCCGATTTCGTGATGATGCCGACGGGCTGGTTGAAATCGCGGCAAACCTCCAGGATCTGGCGGGTGATGCCTTCTTCCCGCTCGATCGGCTGATAAGGATCGGTGTTGGCCCCCAAAGCCAGCGGCTGACAGCGGTAGGAGCGGGACCGCAGTTCCCGCGCCAGCAAGGCCGCCCCGTCGCGCTTTGCGAACAGCCGCGTTTCAAAATCCAGGCCCGGTGACAGGCCCAGATAGGCATGCGTCGGCCGCGCAAAGCAATAGACGCAGCCATGCTCGCAACCGCGATAGGGGTTCAGGGAGAAATCGAACGGGACATCGGGGGATTCATTGCTGTTGATCACGCGGCGCGCATCGTCGGGCAGGACGGTCGTGCGCAGCGGCGGCTCCGGCTCATGCGCGCGCGACCAGCCATCATCCACCAGCACCCGCTTTTCCCGCTCGAACCGGGAGCTTTCGTTGCTGACCGCAGCGCGCCCCTTGACCGGCGTGCCCTGCAACTCATCCATCCGGCACCCCCATTTAAGAACATAAAGTGAACATATCAGATAGCCGGCGGGAGCGCCAGGGGCCCCGTGGCGAGCGGCCCGCCTCCACAGCAGGGCGACAGCACCACCGGCCCGCTGCCGCCAGGTCTTGATGATATTGCGGAGAAATCGCCAGCCGGACCCTCCAAGATGGAGACACGGGCGAATGGCCGGCATAGTGAACCCGGTTGGCAGTTCCCGCGATGAAAACGGTCGCGGACTGTCATCTGCACGGCGTCGTTATCCGCACCGAAACGATCGGTGTTGGCTGAAGAAGGCTGCTGCCGTCCCGCAAGGGATCAGGTTCGGGTGTCAAGCGATATTGGGCCAAGCCCTCACACGGCCCTGCGAGCCCGAAGCGTCTGCTTGAACAATTCGAAGGCCGTCGTACCCCGCCGAGCGGGGTAATAGAGATGGTAGCCGGCGAACGGCTCGCACCAGGGTTCCAGCAGGCGGATGAGACGACCATCGGCCATCGGCGCGGCAACCAGATCCTCCAGAACGTAGAGGATGCCGAAACCCTCCAGGGCGGCAGCCACCAGCAGGTCAGCGTCGTTGAACACCGGCCCGCGCCCCGGGCTGATCTTCATCGCATGACCGTTGCGTTCGAACGACCAGCAAGACAGCTCGCCATACGCATCGCGGTAGGCGATACAGCGATGCGCCACCAGATCGGCCGGCTCCTTCGGCGCCGGATGGTCGTTGAGATAGCCGGGGGCGGCCACAACCGCAACGCGAAGCGGCGGGCCGACGGCCATCGCGATCATGTCCTTCTCCAGCCGCTCACCAAGCCGGATACCCGCATCGTAGCGGCCCGCGACGACATCGGTCATCCCGCTCTCCACGCACACCTCCACCTCGATGCCGGGGTGGAGGCGCATGAAGGCGGGCAGCATCGGCCACAGCACTGTATCGGCTGCATGTTTGCCTGTCGTGATCCGGACGGTGCCGATCGCGGCGCCTCGTGCCTGTGACAGCGCCTCGATCTCCTCGTCCAGCCCGGCCAGTGCCGGCGACAGGGTGGCAAGCAGGCGCTCGCCGGCAGCGGTCGGGGCGACGCTTCGCGTCGTGCGGGAAAGCAGACGAAACCCGAGTTGGCTCTCCAGCCGCTTCATGGTCTGGCTCAATGCCGACTGCGTGACGCCGAGACGCCGCGCGGCACGTGTGAAGCTGCGGTCGGAGGCGATTGCCGCGAAAACGGCGAGGTCGCCGAGCTGATCCGGACGCATTGATAAATCCTGCTACTTGGGCCCATTACTTATTAGCCAATTATCTTGATCAATTAGCATAGCTACATGACCCTCGACAGTGGAAGAAGGAGCGAGGAGCAGGCCATGGGCAAGATCTGGCTGGTGACGGGCGCAAGCCGGGGGCTTGGACGCGAGATTGTGCGGGCGGCACTCGATGCAGGCGACACGGTCGTGGCAACGGCGCGCTCCGCCGATGCAATGCGCGATGCCTTCGGGGGCAAACCCGATCGCCTCCACCCCCTCGCGCTCGATATAACCGATGCCGACGCGGCGAACGCGGTCGCCATAGAGACCACAGAGCGCTTCGGTGCTATCGACGTGCTGGTCAACAATGCCGGCTATGCCGAACTGGGGTTCTTTGAGACCTTCACCGATGAGGCGGTGCGGCGCCAGTTCGAGGTCAATCTGTTCGGCACGATGAACGTCGCGCGCGCCGTGGTTCCTCAGATGCGCGCACAGCGCTCAGGGCTAATCGTCACCATCTCGTCGGTCAGCGGGCTGGTTTCCAACGGCGGTGGGGCGGTCTACTCAGCATCGAAGTTCGCGGTCGAGGGATGGATGGAGGGCTTTGCGCAGGAATTGGCACCGTTGGGTGTCCGCTCGCTTCTGGTCGAGCCTGGCATGCTGCGCACCGACTTCATGGACCAGAAATCGGCGCGCTTCGGCAGCATCGACATTCCAGACTATGCCGAGGCGATCGCGCAGTATCGCGCGTTCGTGGACGGGCCCACGGCAACCAACCGGGCGATCCAAAGCTGCTCGCCGCGCGGATTGTGGCGCTTGCTTCGCAGAGCGAGGCACCGTCGCGGTTCGTGTTCGGCGAGGACGCCCGGCAGTGGGTCGGCGCGAAACTCGACCAGTTGCAGAAGGAGATCGCGCAGTCCGCCGATCGCAACTGATATCGCCGGCATGAATGACTGACCTTTGGCCACTCGTTCATGCCCTTCAGTTTCATGCCCAATCGCCAGCCCCCCATGCGTGGGCTCTGGCCTTCAGGATTTAGCGGGCTGTCGCGTAGAGCCAGCGGTTCTGCATGCCAATTGGGGAGGTGCGGCGATCGGCGGCACTATCGCACCCACTATCGCGCCATAGAGGGGAAAGTGGCGGTGATGGCGGAAGAGGTGGGATTCGAACCCACGGACGGCTCGCACCGTCGCTGGTTTTCAAGACCAGTGCCTTAAACCACTCGGCCACTCTTCCGCAATTATCCGGACGGGGCCGGATGTGGTGCACAGGGCTAGCCGAACTTGCGGGCCAGGGCAAGCCCCAGTTTCATCTCCGGGCGACATCCGGCATGGCGGGTGGGAGAGCGCCCCGGCGGGGTCGCTGGTCGCCCTTGCCTTAGGGTTAATATACTGTTTACGCTATTGCGGCGCGGTAGGGCGCGGCTGCACGAAGGGGTTATGCACCCATGCATGGTGACGACGCGGATGACCTCTTCGCACCAGAGGATGAGGTTGCCGGCCCGGCCGCCGGGGCCGGGGGGAGCAGCCCTGGCCCGTGCTTGTCGTCGATGATGACGAGGAAGTGCATATCATGACCCGGCTGGTGCTGGGCCGGCTGACCTACAAGGGGCGGCCGCTGGAACTGCTGTCGGCCCGGTCAGGTGTGGAAGCGGATGCCATATTCCGTCGGCGCGACGATATCGCCGTGGCACTGCTGGATATCGTCATGGAGACCGATGATGCCGGCCTGCGCCTTGCCCGGCGCATCCGGGACGATTTCGCCAACAGCGACGTGCGTCTGATCCTGCGCACGGGCCAGCCGGGCCAGGCGCCCGTGCGCGACGTGATCGTCAATTACGACATCAACGATTACAAGTCGAAGACCGAGCTGACGGCCGAGAAGCTGTTCATCACCATCATCACGGGCCTGCGCTCTTTCGACAATATCCGCAGCGCGCGCATGGCGGAAAGCGCCAGCCGGCTGAAATCCAGCTTCCTGGCCGCCATGAGCCATGAAATCCGCACGCCCATGAACGGGGTCCTGGGCATGCTGGAACTGCTGTCGCTGACGGGGCTGGACAGCGACCAACTGGAAATGCTGTCCACGGCCCAGGTATCGGCCGGCGCCCTGCTGCGCATCATCGACGATATCCTGGATTTCTCGAAGATCGAGGCAGGCCGTATGGATATCGACCACCAGCCCGTCGACATCCCCGCCATCGTGGAGGGGGTGGCCGACATGCTGGCCCTGCAGGCCCGCAAGAAGGGACTGGTCCTGGATATCCATGTCGATCCGGCGATCCCGCCTTGCCTGCTGGGCGATCCCGTGCGGCTGCGCCAGATCCTGTTCAACCTGGCCGGCAATGCCGTGAAGTTCACCGACCATGGCAGCTTGCATATCCGGGCGGACCGTACACCGGACCCGGCGCCCGGCCGGGTTCGACTGCGTTTCACGGTGCGCGACACAGGCATCGGCATCAGCACCGAACACCAGGCCCGGCTGTTCCAACCCTTTGTGCAGGCGGAAACCTCCATTGGCCGGCGCTTCGGCGGTACGGGCCTGGGCCTGTCGATCAGCCAGCGGCTGGTCCACCTGATGCACGGTGCCATCGGGCTGGACAGCGTGCCCGGCCGCGGCTCCACCTTCTGGTTCACGCTGGAGCTGGATGCGGCCGAGGGGGTGCAGGCGGGGACGGCTGCGCTTGCCGCCCCGCCACTGGCCGGGCTGGGCGTGGGGCTGGACATAACCGACCCGGACTTGGCGGAAACGCTGGCCGCCTATCTGGTGCGGGACGGGGCCGTGCTGCTGGATACCCACCGGCCGGATGTGCAGGTGCGGATCGCCATGGCCGGCACAGGCCCCCTGCCATCCTCGACCAGTGCCCTCGCGCTGTCCGAAACAATTCCCGCACCTTCCGGCGGCGGCCCCGCACTCGTCCTGATCGCCGATGGGGAGGCGCGATGGCCCTGCGAGGGGCTGGTGGCGGATGGCCGGCTTCTGCTGTCCCGCCCCATTCGCCGCGCAGCCCTGCTGCGGGCTGTCGCCGTGGCGGCAGGGCAACCGGTGGCGGAACCGGCCGCCCTCCGGACCGGCCCTGTCAACCGTCCGCCGGTTCCCGGCCCGGCGGAGGCCGCGGCCAGCGGCCGCCTGATCCTGGTGGCGGAGGACCAGAAGGTCAACCAGATGGTCATCCGCCGGCAGTTGGAACAGCTTGGCCATGCCTGCGAAATCCATGGCGATGGCGTTGCCGCCCTGGCCGCTTGGAAGCCGGGCGCCCATGGCTTGCTGCTGACCGACTGCAACATGCCGGACATGGACGGGTATGAACTGACGGCGGCCATCCGCGCGCGGGAAGCGGCCGGCACCCTGCCCCGCATGCCCGTCATCGCGCTGACCGCCAACGCCATGGCAGGAGAGGACCAGCGCTGCCTGAATGCCGGCATGGATGATTTCCTGGCAAAGCCGGTGGATCTGGCTCAGCTTCAGCGCTGTCTGGAACGCTGGATGGGTCCCGTCCCCGAGCCGTCGGACACAGCGCGGGCCACCGGCCCCGACAGCCCACCGGCACCGGCCATCTTCGACCCCGCCATCACCATCGACCTGTTTGGCGGGCTGGACGGGGAGGCCGCGGCCTTCCTGGAAGAATTCCGCCGATCCTTGCGCGACCTGTCCACCGCAGCCCTGCGCGCGCTGCAGGACGGGGACAGGGAAAAGGCGCGCGGTCGCGTCCATGCCCTGGCCGGTGTGGCCAAGAATGGCGGCGCCCCGGCGCTGGGGGTGCTGGCCGACCGGGTCGAAGCCGCCCTGAAGGAAGGAAGGACGACCGAGGCGGGTATCGATGCCATAAAGATACCCGGTATGATTGATGAGGTTGTTGCCGCGATCGGCACGCTGTAGTCAACTAGGCGAGCGGGTTGCAGGAGTGCAGCGCGGCACAAGCATGGCGTGGGTCGGCGGGCATGGCACGCGCTGTCCCGTGCGGGAAGTGCGCGCCATGCTGAAAGTACAGACACCATTTGGGAGGGCTCATGTCGGTCTATGTCACCTTCAGCCGGATGAACGCCCTGATCGTGGAGGACCAGGCCTTCATCCGGACGGTCGTGTCCCGCATTCTGAAGCAGTTGGAATTCAATCAGATATGGGAAGCGGATGAAGGGACGACCGGGCTCGGCCTGGCACTGGAGCGCAAGCCCGACATCATCATCTGCGATATCGAGATGGCGCCCATGGATGGGCTCACCTTCCTGCAGAATCTGCGGCAGCAGGAGGAACTGGGCCGCCGCACCCCTGTCATCTTCCTGACCAACCACGCGCAGAAGGACATGGTGCTGAAGGCCCGCGACCTGGGCGTGAACGCTTTCATCGCCAAGCCCGTGACCGTGATCGGCCTGCGGGAGAAACTGGCCGTGCTGCTGGGCTCGCGGCGATGACGCAACCGGTGGTGCGGTTCCACTGGCAGGGGTTCGACGGCTTCGATGCCCTGTCCTTGTACGACATGCTACGATTCCGGCAGGACATCTTCATCGTGGAACAGAATTCCGCCTATCCGGACCTGGACGGGCTGGACCCGGCCTGCGATCACCTGCTGGCCTGGGACACCGATGGCCGCATTGCCGGTTATCTGCGCGCCTGCGGACCCCATGCCGGGCAGCCGGCTTTCCTCGGCCGCATCGCCATCGCCCCTGCCCATCGTGGGGGCGGGCTGGGACGGCGTCTGGTGACGGAGGGTATGCGCCACATGGCCGGGCAGCATCCCGGCCAGCCGATCCGCATCGGCGCGCAGCAGCATCTGGCCCGATTTTATGAAAGCTTCGGTTTCCGCACGATGGGCGCACCTTATGACGATGGGGGCATCGCCCACGTCACAATGTGGCACGGATTAAAGGGATAGGCCGCACCTTGTTCGGCGGCGACTGCCGCCACCCGGACGTGCCGCGTCGCCCAAGCTGCCAGACGGCAGCGCCGGCAAAGGAGGGCGGTGATCGAACACGATCAGCGAGATTTGGTGTCAGGCTTTACCCGAAGGCCCCCTGCCCTCTACGCCACCATTCCATCATCCACCAGATGGCAGCAGGAATATCTGACCGGGATAGATTAGGTCGGGGTCGCGGATCTGGGCCTGATTGGCATCGAAGATGACGGTATATTGCAGTCCTTCGCCATAGGTGCGGCGGGCAATGGCCCAGAGATTGTTACCCGGCACAACGACCACGGCCCGACCCGCCAATGCCTGTTCGGGGATCGGCTTCTTGTCAAAATTCACCTCGGCCCGGCTGACCACCTTGCTGTCGGGACCGACCTGATCGACACGCAGGCTGTATTGTCCATCCTCCAGCCCGCGTTCCGGCGTGAGGGCCCAGCGGCTGTCTTCGCCCACCGTCGTCCGGCCGATCAGCGTGTTCTGGAGATAGAGCATCACCTCCGTCCCCGGCTTGGCCTTGCCACCCACCGTCACCTTGCCGCCGCGATCATAATCGATCGTATCGATTGTCACTTCGCCCGCAGGCCGCGGGGCACCATCCTGCTCGCCCGAGCGCGGGGCCTGCAGCACGCGGCTACCACCGCCGTCGGACAACACGGCAAGGGCCCCACCCTCTGCACGCCGACCGGCCAGATCACGGTCACGGTCCGGCACGGCCAGGACGACCGTGGCCTCACCCCTGGTCAGGGTGCCATCCGTGGCCACCTGCTCCAGCCGCAATTCCCGTGCGCCGGGTTCCAGCGGGTCGGACGGCAGGAAAACCCATTCCCCCCTGCCATCGGCCACGACGCCGCCCAACAGCGTATCGCCATCCAGGATGCGCACCGTGGCCCCGGGCAGGGCCCGGCCGGCGATCACGGCCGATCCGTTCACCTCCACCCGGACCACATCGAAGGCAGGCAGGCTGACGGATCGGGCAGCCGGCGCCTGCGCAGCCGGTGTGCCTGCGGGACCATCCGCCGCCGGTCGCATCTGCCATGCCACGGCACCGATGGCAACAACAGCAAGAGCGGCCAGGGGGATAAGAATCTTGCGGTCCACGGGCATGGTCACCTTGATCTTGCCGGGCGGGGGTGAAGGAAGGGGGAAGAGAGGCCCCGAGGGTCAGGCGAAGCTGACCAGTCCCCATATGGCGGTAATGGATATTGCCGCGACAAGCGCGGCCCGTACAAGCGAAACGATCCGGGGAGCCGGAATGTTCCCGGGCAGGTTCATGCGTCCCGTCACCATGGGCCGAACCAGATCCAGCCGCTTCCACAGCGCATAGAGCAGAATGGCCGCGACATGCAGGCCGACAATGATCAGCAGGATATCGAAATTGGTCATGTGGATGGTGCGCATCAGCGACGACACCGACCCGGTGACATAGGGAACCAGCGGGCCATCGGTCAGGATGCCATCGCTGGTGAACAGGCCCGACCCGGCCTGCACCGCCACCACGGCCAGCAGCGCCAGCACCGACAGCGCACCCAGCGGATTATGGCCGGCATGGGGTGGCAGGCGACCGGGCGCCCGCAACTCCCGCAGGTGCCCCATGATGGCCGACGGACCGCGCACGAAGCTGGCGAACCGCGCCGTCTGGGACCCGACCAGCCCCCAGATCAGGCGGAACAGGACCAGCGCCAGGACGGCATAGCCAAAGCGCATGTGCCAGTCGAACGCCCCTTCCTCCCCCGTGATCCAGGCGCCGGCGATGCAAAGCACCAGCAACCAGTGGAACAGGCGGGTCGGCAGATCCCAAACCAGCGTCTTGCGCATCCTGCGGCCTCCTTGACACATGCCTTCATGCTACCGCGGGCGGCCCCCTACCGGATTGCGGAGGACCGCCCGCGCCGGCACATTACTCGCGATAGGCGTCGTGGCAGGCCTTGCAGCTTCCCCCCAGCTTGCCGACCTGGTCCCCGATGGCCGCCTTGTCGCCGCCGGCCGCCGCCACGACGAAGGCTGCCGCCTCAGTCTGGAACGCCGTGGTCTTGGCCTTGAAATCGTCCGGGTTGGTCCAGATGCCGGGCTTCGCCTCGCTCTTGCCCAGACCGGCGGCCGTGCCCTCGGGCCACCAGCCGGGGAATGCCTTCGCCACGGCATCGATGGTGGCGGCGGCGGCCTGCACATCGGCCGCCGTGCCGCGCCCGTCGCGCACAAAGCCGGCCGCGGCCTTCATGGCGTCGCCGGCCTTCTTCAATTCGGTCTTGCGGGCCTCCACCACGGCCAGCGGGTCCTGCTGGGCCTGCGCGCCGGCCACGAAACCGGCCAGGCTGGCCGCTGCGACAATGCCGGCCACCATGGTGCCGAAACGATGCTTCATCACTCAACTCCTCCGTCATGCGGTGCCGCGGACGCCCTGTGGGTCGGCCCGGCCGGGGGTAACGGCGGCCCGATCCGCCTCGGGAACACCATCGGGTGAGATGGGGTGCGCTTGTGTCCCGTCAACAGATGGTGTAGGGCCGAAGGGATCGATGGCGCATCCTGATCGCAACCGCGAGCAGAGTGCCCGCTGTCGGGGTCAATTTGCAAGCCGCTGCCAAGGGGTCGCGGCATTGTCTGTAGAGGAAAGCAGCACCACCATGTCGTCCATCCGTAGCGTCTGTGTTTATTGCGGTTCCTCCGACTTCGTTGCCGACAGTTTCAAGGAGGCCGCGCGCCAGACCGGTACGCTGCTGGCCCGCAGCGGATTCGACCTTGTCTATGGCGGTGGCCGGGTCGGCCTGATGGGGATCGTCGCCGATGCCGGCCTGTCGGCCGGTGCCAAGGTCACCGGCATCATCCCCGATCACATCAAGCGCTACGAGGTCGATCACCTGGGCCTGACCGAACTGATCGTCGTGGAGAGCATGCACACCCGCAAGCGGATGATGGTGGAGCGGTCCGACGCCTTCGTCATCCTGCCGGGCGGCATCGGCACACTGGATGAGATGTTCGAGATCATCACCTGGCGACAGCTCCGTCTGCATGGCAAGCCGGTGATCATCGTCAATATCGACGGGTTCTGGGACCCGCTGCTGGCCCTGCTGGACCACATGACGCTGACGGGTTTCATGCGCAAGCCCAACCTGCCGGGCGCGGAGGATCGCCTCTACCACGTGGTCGACAGCGTGGAAGAGGTGCCGCCCCTGCTTGCCCGCCTGACGGAGGCGGCGCATAAAGTCAAAAGTGAAAAGATGTAAGGGGCCGGGCATTGCCAATGCCGCAGCCCAGCCACGCGGATCGATACGAAAATTACCAGGGCCGGTCCGGTTGCGACCGGCTTGCGAATAGGCTTTATTGACAACCGCCGGACCGGCCGCTGGATCGCCGCCGGCACCCCTCACCCATGGGAGAGCGCCTCCATGACGAAGATCAAAGTCGTCAATCCGATCGTGGAACTCGACGGCGACGAAATGACCCGCGTGATCTGGCAGTTCATCAAGGACCGCCTGATCCTTCCGTACCTGGACGTGGATCTGAAATACTACGACTTGGGCGTCGAATATCGTGACGCCACCGACGACAAGGTCACCGTCGAAGCCGCCGAGGCCATCAAGCACTACGGCGTTGGCGTCAAGTGCGCCACCATCACCCCCGACGAAGCGCGGGTGACGGAATTCAACCTGAAGCAGATGTGGCGCTCGCCGAACGGCACCATCCGCAACATCCTGGGCGGCACGGTGTTCCGTGAACCCATCATCTGCAAGAACGTGCCGCGCCTGGTGCCGGGCTGGACGCAGCCGATCGTCATCGGCCGCCATGCCTTCGGCGACCAGTACAAGGCCACGGACTTCATCATTCCCGGTGCCGGCCGCCTGTCCATCACCTTCACCAGCAAGGACGGCACCAGCAACATCCGCCACACGGTCTTCGATTTCGACGGGCCGGGCGTGGCGATGGGCATGTACAACGTGGACGAATCGATCCGCGGTTTCGCCCGGGCCTGCATGAATTACGGCCTGCTGCGCGGCTATCCGGTCTATCTGTCCACCAAGAACACGATCCTGAAGGCCTATGATGGCCGCTTCAAGGACCTGTTCCAGGAAGTGTTCGAGACGGAATTCGCCGACAAGTTCACGCAAGCCGGCATCACCTACGAACACCGCCTGATCGATGACATGGTCGCCTCGGCGCTCAAGTGGTCTGGCAACTTCCTGTGGGCCGCCAAGAACTATGACGGCGACGTGCAGTCCGATCTGGTGGCGCAGGGCTTCGGCAGCCTCGGCCTGATGACCTCCGTCCTGATGACCCCCGACGGCAAGACGGTGGAGGCGGAAGCCGCCCATGGCACCGTGACCCGCCATTACCGGGAACATCAGAAGGGCAAGCCCACCTCAACCAACCCCATCGCCAGCATCTTCGCCTGGACGCAGGGCCTGACCTATCGCGGCAAGTTCGACGATACGCCGGACGTGGTGGATTTCGCCAAGACGCTGGAGCGCGTCTGCGTGGACACGGTTGAAGCCGGCTACATGACCAAGGACCTAGCCACCCTGATCGGCCCGGACCAGAAGTGGCTGACCACGCAGGACTTCCTGGCCAAGCTGGACGAGAACCTGCAGGCCGCGCGCGCCAAGTGATAACAACGGTCGAAATATTTGACTGTTGGTATCGGCGACCGCCGCCGCGCCGCTCGTGCGGCGTAGCCAAGCCAACGAATGTTGGTGCCGGCATTTGCGGGCGGTGACCAGAACCAATTGGTTCTGGTCACCGCAAAATAGGATAAGATCCCGCGACAGGGACGTCAGAAAAGAAGTTCAGGAGCCCCGGCCGTGGATGACACGCGCCGGGGTTTTCTTTTGCGCATCAGGTCCGGCCAATCCGGAGCGGAGCAGGTACTGCCCGCAGGTCAAGGAACCGGTGGCGCCGGTTCCAGCCCCAGCACCTGCATCATGCCGGCCGGTCGCGCCAGCAGGTCGGCCAGCGTCACCCCGTCCAGCACCGCCAGGAAGGCGGCCAACGCCTGGCCCAGTACCTTTTGCAGGCGACAATCGCTGGTGATGGGACAGGTGTTGCCCGTCTCGAAGCATTCCACCAGCGACATGTCGGATTCCAACTGCCGGACCAGTGTGCCCAGGTTGATGTCCGCCGGCTCCCGTCCCAGGGCCAGACCGCCATTGCGTCCGCGAACCGTGCGGATATGACCCAACCGGCCCAGTTCATGGACGATCTTGGTCAGGTGATTCTCCGATATGCCGTATCGTGCCGCGATTTCCGGCACGGTGGCCAGCCCCTCGCGCTTCATGCCCAGGTAAAGCAGTACACGCAGGCCGTAATCGGTATAGCGGGTCAGCCGCATCGTCATTCCTTCCACACCCCCTTCCCCATGCCATCCACGCCTCGGCAGGGCAAGGCCCATGGGCCGACGCCTGCCATGCGACAATCCGGCCGACCAAAAGATGCATTATATATATTGCTTTAAATTCATCGAGCCAAGATAAGGTGTATTTCATAAACATCTTTATAACGGAGCGTTCCCGATGTTGAGCCAGGAAACCATTGCCATCGTAAAGGCCACCGCCCCCGTCATGCACCGGCATGGCGAGACCATTACGCGGCACATGTATGACAAGCTGCTGCGCGCACCAGCCATCCGCGCCCTGTTCGATCCCACGCACCAGCGCAATGGCACCCAGGCCCGGGCCCTGGCGGCAGCTGTAGCCGCCTATGCCGACAACATCGACAATCTGCCTGCATTGGGACCGGCGGTGGAGCGTATCGCGGAACGGCATGTGGCCCTTGGCGTACAGCCGCACCATTACGATATCGTGGGCACCAACCTGCTGGAATCGGTGCAGGACATTCTGGGCGAGACCGCCACGCCCGCGATCATGGGGGCCTGGGCGGAAGCCTGGGTTGCCTTGCGCGATATCTTCGTGCAGGTCGAACAGGCCAGGTACCGCGATAATGCGGGCGCGCCGGGCGGGTGGTATGGCTGGCGGCCGTTCCGCGTGGCCCGAATCGTGGAAGAGGGGGGCCCGGTCCGCAGCCTGTATCTGGAACCGCAGGATGGGGGCGCCGTCCTGTCCTTCCGTCCCGGACAATATCTGACTGTGCGCCTGCCCGTGGACGGCCATGGACCGCTGTTGCGGCATTACAGCCTGTCGGATGCGCCGCGTGCCGGCGGCTACCGCATTTCCGTGAAACGCGAAGATGCGCCCGGTGCCGGCCTTCCCCACGGGCTTGGGTCAGGGTACATCCATCGCCATCTGGCAGAGGGCGACATCGTGGAGGTGGCACCCCCCGCCGGCAATTTCCTGGCCCCGGATGATGGCCGGCCGCTGATCCTGCTGGCGGGAGGTATCGGGATCACCCCGTTCCTGTCCATTCTGGAAGACGCGGCAGAACGGGGCGACCGCCGGCAGATGCGGGTGATGCACGCCGTTCGCGACCGTGCCCACCATGCATTCGGGCCGCGCCTGCGGACGCTGGCAGCCACGCATGCCAACATCACGGCCGGAATTTTCTATGAAACGGTGAGCGAGCGTGACGTGCAGGGCCATGATTATGACCATGCCGGTCGCATCGATCCTGCCGCCCTTGTCTCCCGGTCGCCCGACACCCATTACATGGTCTGCGGTCCCAAGGGCTTCATGGCCAGCATGATCCGCGGATTGCGGGCCGGCGGCGTCGCCGCCGACCGGATCAGCTATGAATTCTTCGGCTCCCATGAGCAGGATCTGATCGGCTGAGATTTCACAAAAAGGCGGGGCCGTATCCATGGCGGATACGGCCCCGGAAAACTCTCCGGCACAGCACATTGTCCCGTCAGGCCGCCCGCGCTTCCTGCAGGAAATTGTCGACCTGCACCGCCAGCCGTCCGGCCCCCTGGCTCAGTTCGGCGGCAGACCCGCGAACCTGCTGGGCGGCCGATCCTGTCTCACCCGTGGCCTGGGTGACACCCGTGATGTGTTCCGTCACGTCACGGGTGCCGATGGCGGCCTGGGTGATGTTGCCGGCAATCTCCCGCGTGGCGGCCTGCTGCTGTTCCACGGCTGCGGAGATGGCGGCAGCGGTCTCGTGGATTTCGCGGATGACTTGGGTGATCCCCCGCAGCGCGGTACCGGCGCTGTTGGACGCCCCCTGGATTTCCTCCACCTTGGACCGGATACGGTCGGTGGCCTGGGCGGTCTGGTTCGCCAGCCCCTTCACCTCCGATGCCACCACGGCAAAGCCCTTGCCGGCTTCCCCCGCACGGGCGGCCTCGATGGTGGCGTTCAGGGCCAGCAGGTTGGTCTGGCTGGCAATGGCGGTGATCAGGTCCACCACCTCGCCCACCTCCCGCGCGGCCTCCACCAGGCGGTTCATCAACTGGTCGGCCTTGGCGGCATCGGTCACCGCCTGGCTGGTGCGGTTGTTCGAAACCTCTGCCTGGCGGCCGATCTCCTGGATGGACGCTGACAGTTCCTCCGTGGCGCTGGCCACGGCCGCGACGTTGGTGCTGGCCTCTTCCGCGGCGGCGGCCACGGCGGTGGACTGGCCGTTGGCATCGGTCGCCGTGCGGCTCAACGCATCGGCGGCCTGCGCCATCTCCTCCGCCGCCTGGCTGACCAGATCGACGACGCTTTTGACGTTGCGCTCGAAATCGTCTGTCAACTGGACCTGCCTTGTGATCAGCGACCAGGTGAGCATCGGGGCCACATAGCGTCCCTGATCGTCGCGGATAGCGGTGACGCGCAAATCCATCACCTCATTGCCCAGCTTGATCTTGGCCCGATGCGGCAGGGCATTGGGGTTGGACAGGATGCGGCGCTGATGCTCGGGGTGGCGGTGCAGGATGTCGATGGACTTGCCGGCCAGCTCGTCGGCCTTGCAGGGCAGCAGATGCTCGACGGTCCTCAGGACCTCCAGGCTCCGCTTGTTCATGTAATCGATCTTGAAATCGTTGGACGGGTCGCAGGTCATGACCCCCAGCGGCAGGTCAGCAATCATCTGTGCCTGGGCAAAGGCGCGGGAAACCGTCTCGCGCAACTGGTCGAAGGCTGCCGCCATGCGGCCCAGCTCGTCCTTGCGGTCCAGTCGCATCGGTCCCGTCGCCCGGCCTTCGGACAGCTCGGCCATGGCCAGACTGATGCGGTTCAGGGGCGTGACAATGATCCTGGCCAGCAGCAGCGCGCAAAGGAGGGCAGCCAGCGCGGCGACACCGACGCCCGTCCACAACACGGCATTGATCCCGTGCAAGCCTTCATCGGCAATGGCGGAGCGCTGCTCCAGGCGGCCGCGCTCGCGCGTTTCGATGGTGTTCAGTTCACGGTGCAGACGCTCGATGATCGGCGCGCTTGCCCGGTTGGCCACCATCTGGCGTGCCGCCTCCAGCCCATCCGGCTGCGAGGCCAGGGCAATCTCCCTATCCGCAACCTCTCGCTTCCAGTCAGCGGCGGCTTCCTCCACGACCTGGAAAGAAACCTGATCCTGCGGCACCCCGCCCTCGCGGCTATATTGCCGGGCCCTCGACATGGCGGCGGCGAAACGGCTCTGACCTTCCGTCACCGTATCCAGGAAGGACTTGTCACCGGTGATCAGGAAAGCGCGAAGAGCCGATTCCTGCTGCTGTATGGCCTGCTGGAGGTTTCCAACCTCGTCCAGAACCTGATAACTGTTCGTATTCAGATCCACGGCCTGGTGCGTATTCTGCATGAACATGCTCATGCCGATACCGGCACCGGTGACAACAGTCACCAGAAGACCAAAGGCAAGTCCCATCTTGCCAATAACGGGTATATCTGAAAACCGGGCAATCATGACGTGCTCCCCCTCACCCTGACACTCGTTCACTGGAAGCAGGATGCATTCGACAAGATTACCTATAATTTAATATGGTTAAGCCTTGCAGTTGATTTGTTGGAAACTATCCGTTTGCACTGGTATCGGATGGAAGGCCTTCAATAGCGCGCCAAGAAAAAAACCCCGGCACCGCGAAGGCACCGGGGTTCTCGAAATCCGCCAGGGGCGTAAGATCAGGCGACGCCCAACTTGCGCTCATCCTCCCGCTTGCGGGCGGGTTGGTAGGCGATAGCGGCGTGTTCGGCACAATAAGGCAGGCCATTAAGCGAGGGCTTGCCACAGAAATGGAAATCCGGCGACTTCGGATCGCCGACCGGCCACTTGCACATCCGTTCGGTCAGGGACAGGATGGTGGCGCCCTTGGTCGGCTTTTTCTTGATGGGAGATGGCCGGCCCGACAGCCCCAGCCGGTGCGCCTTGCCGATAACGGCGTTGCGGGTGACATTGCCCAGCAGCTCGGCGATTTCGCTGGCACTCATGCCTTGACCCCAAAGCTGGCGCAGCTTTTCAACGCGCTCTTCGCTCCAGGTGCTTTCCGTCGCTTCCACGCTCCATATCCCCTTATTGGTATGGCAATAACCGGCTTGGATTAACGTTAACCCTTCAGAAGGCAACAAGTTGCAATCTGCCTGCGAATTAACGTCTTATCCATTGTATGGCCACTAAATATGGTGGCCGCTTGATTCCAAACCTACCAAATTTGATTCGCGTTGGGTAGGGGGGCGGCCACGGATTCCTGTGGGTAACTTCCTTACCTATACGAGAGTGAGGGGCGGACTATGCCGCCCCTCACCCGTTTGGCCGATCCCCGCCCTTACTGCCCGGCCGCGAGGGAGAAGCCGTTGCTCCCATCAAAGCTGTAGAGGCTGGCCGTCTGCACCACATCCAGCCCAGCCTGGGTGAAGCGGCCCAGGGTGGCGACGATGGCCGCCGGATCGACGGGGCTCTTGCCATCGCCCATCATCCGCAGACGCCAATGGTCGGTGCAGAAGGTCTCCGGCGCGCCGTCCGGCCAGACCTTCTGCCCCCGGTTGGAAATCATGGTCAGTTTCAGGTCATCCCCGATCAGCGCAGCCACGCGGGCTGCCATGTCGTCGCCGGTGCCGCCCTTGTGATCCAGAAACAGGTCAACGCCGATCAGCTTCTTTTCCTGCCGGACGGTATCCTTCAGCGCGATGCCCGCGAAGCTGGCCTTCTCGCCCACCTGATATGAAGCAGGCGTGAGCTGGACGGGGCGCTCACCCAGCCGGTCGATCAGGTTCGCGGCGAAGTCGCGGGTGCCGACACGGGCCTTTGACACACCACGCTTGAAGATATCGACGGTATGGATGCCGTCCTCGATCATCTTCAGCCAGGCATTGTGGATCTTCTCCGCCGCTTCCGCCTGGCCGATATGGACCAGCATCATGACCGAAGCCAGGATCAGGCCCGACGGGTTGGCGATGCCCTTGCCGGCGATGGTGGGGGCTGAACCGTGGATGGCCTCGAACATGGCGCACTGGTCGCCGATATTGGACGAACCGGCCAGACCGACCGAGCCCGTGATCTGGGCCGCGATGTCCGAGATGATGTCGCCATAGAGGTTCAGCGTGACGATGACGTCGAACTGCTCGGGCGTGTCGGCCAGACGGGCCGCGCCGATATCGACGATCATGGTTTCATGCTCGATATCGGGATATTCGGCCGCGATCTCATCGAAGGTGCGATGGAACAGGCCATCGCTGATCTTCATGATATTGTCCTTCACGAAGGCCGTCACCTTGCGGCGATGGTTCGCGCGGGCATATTCAAAGGCGTAGCGGATGATCTTTTCCGAACCGGGACGGGTGATCAGCTTGACGGCCTGCGTCACTTCCTGCGTCTGGCGGTATTCGATGCCGGCATAAAGGTCTTCCTCGTTCTCGCGCACGATGACCACGTCCATGGTGGGGTGCTTGGTCGAGACATAGGGGTGATAGGAGACGCAAGGCCGGATATTGGCGTAAAGGCCCAGCGCACCACGGATGGTGACGTTCAGCGATTTGTACCCGCCCCCCTGCGGCGTCGTGATGGGGGCCTTCAGGAACACCTTGGTGCGGCGCAGGCTTTCCCAGGCGCTGGGCTCCATGCCGTTCATGATGCCGCGCTTGTAGACGCTTTCGCCGATCTGGATTTCCTCGACCGCGAGATTGGCTCCGGAAGCCTGCAGCACTTCCAGGGTGGCATCCATGATTTCGGGGCCGATACCATCGCCGCGGGCGATGGTGATGGGGGTGGGTTCAGTCATGTCTGGGTCCTTGTCATCAACGCCCGTCCCCTTCAGCGGGGTTGGCCGGGCATGTGGCGGCAACCTAATCCCGCTGCCCCTTGCGCGCAATCGCACCAATGGTCGGGGCCGGTCTGCCAGTGCGAGGCAAGTGCCGGACAATAAAACACTTTTGTGTCTGCCCGATGACGGGGCCGGCATGATCCGGCAAGCAGACAGGCGCCCGCGGATCAAAATCTTGCCCAAGGAATACCAGGGCATGTTGCCCGCCGATCGATTTTGCTCCAGAATTGATGCACCGCACAATCAGCATGAATTTTCCATCGATCATATGGGCGCAGAGTTCCACCGCCAGCGACGCTCATGCCGGCAACCATACGTCGCGCGGATATGCTCATAACAAAGGAACGACAATGGCACTTGGCATTGATGAACAGGACGCCCACGCCCGCCGTCTCGCGGTCTTCAAGATCACGCAGCGTGATCTGGCGCTGGCGGGGGAACTGGCAGATTTCGCGCAGGCCCGGCTGCCCGGCCTGCTGCGTCAGTGGCATTCCCGTTTTGCGGCATGGCCGGAAATACAATCAGCCCTGGCCAGCGACGATGTCCATGCGGTTCGCGTGGCCCATTGGACCCGGGCCGTATCCGGCCGGCTGGACGCGGAGTTCCTGTCATCGGCCAAACGGCTTGCCCAGGCATTTTACGACAATAATGTCCCAGGCTATGCCGTAGCCATCTGCCACAATACCGTGATGAACGGGATTGTGGAGGCGCTGGACCTGACCGATGACGGCCGCTCCGACGGCCTGTTCGGCCGCGGTGCATCGGCCCGCCGGCGCGCCATGCGGGACGCACTGACCCGCATCGTCTGGCTGGACCTGGAATTGTTGCTGGAAACCTACGCGGAGGCCGAAAAGGCCACCCGGTCACACGCGCTGGTCCATATGGCCGAGACGGTGGAGCGGGAAGCCAGCGCCGCCGTGGAACAGGTGGCCACCCGGACCGGCGGCATGGCCCGCGAGGCGGAAGGCATGGCCGGATCAGCCGGGCGGGTCGGTGCCAACGCCCAGGACGTGGCCGACTCCGCCCGTGAAGCCCTGACCACGGCCCAGACCGTCGCCAGCGCCACAGAGCAGCTTGTCGGCTCCATCCGCGAGATTTCCACCCAGGTGGTTCATTCCAGCACGGTAACCCGCCGCGCGGTGGAAACGGGCGACAAGGCGGCCGCCACCATCCGCACCTTGTCCGATGCGGTTGGCAGGATCGGCGAAGTGGCGCAAATGATCTCCGACATTGCCGGCCAGACCAACCTGCTGGCGCTCAATGCAACGATCGAGGCCGCACGGGCCGGGGAGTCCGGCAAGGGGTTCGCGGTTGTGGCGGGAGAGGTGAAGAACCTCGCCACCCAGACCGCCCGCTCCACGGAGGAGATCGGCCGGCAGATCACCGAAATCCAGAATGTGACGGGTCAGGCGGTGGCTGCCATGTCGGAGATCGGATCAACCATCGACGAGATCGACCATGTCTCCGCCGCCATCGCCGCCGCCATCGAGGAGCAATCCGCCGCGACGCAGGAAATCGGCCGCAATGTTGCCGCCACCTCCGCCGCCGTCAGCCACGTGGCCAACAATATCGCCGCCGTGTCCGATGAAGCTCAACGCACGGGCGAGCAGGCCTCCCGGGTGAAGGCCGGCTCCGCGGAGGTCGCCGGCAGCATCGAGGAGCTTCGCCGGGTATTGGTGCGCGTCGTCCGAACCAGCACGGAAGAGGCGGACCGTCGGCGCAAGCCGCGCTATATGGTCGATGAAGGCGGCCTGATCGAACAGCCGGGCGGGTCCGCCAAGGCGCGGCTGGTCAATATCTCGGAGGGCGGCGCCATGCTGCGGATGGATGGCCCGGCCCCCGCGGTCGGCAGCACAGGCACCCTGTCCCTGCCCCGCCTGCCCGGCCTGACGATGCGCTTCCGCGTCCTGGGACAGGAACGTGACCTGGTCCATGTTAAATTCGAGGCTGCGGATACCGCGACACCAAGCTTCCGGAAAGCGTTCGACGCACTGACCCACGGCCTGAAGCAGGTGGCATGACCCTCCCCCCTTTTTGACCGGGTGTCCGTTTGCGGTGGAGCCCGGTCAAAGGGGGGGCTTCAGCGGTTCAGTTCGCGCATCGCCCCATCCAGGCCGGCCAGGGTCAGGGGATACATGCGGTCTTCCATGATCTTGCGGATCAGGCCGATGGACTGCGTATATTGCCAGTATCGCTCCTCGGTCGGGTTCAGCCAGACCGCATGCGGGAACTTGTCGAGCAGGCGCCGCATCCAGACGATGCCCGCCTCCTCGTTGAAATGTTCAACACTGCCGCCGGGCTGGGTGATCTCATAGGGGCTCATCGCGGCATCCCCTACGAAAACCAGCTTGTAATCGGAACCATACGTATTCATGACGTCGAAACTGGATAATTTCTCCACGTGCCGGCGCCGATTATCCTTCCACACGCCTTCATAGACGCAATTATGGAAGTAATAATATTCAAGATGCTTGAATTCCGTGCGCGCAGCACTGAACAATTCTTCGCAAAGGCGGATATGGTCATCCATCGATCCGCCGATATCCAGGAACAACAGGACCTTCACGGCATTGTGCCGTTCCGGCACCATCTTGATATCGAGATATCCGGCGTTGCGGGCGGTGGAACTGATGGTATCGGGCAGGTCCAGCACGTCGGCGGCCCCTGCGCGCGCGAATTTCCGCAACCGGCGTAATGCCACCTTGATGTTGCGCGTCCCCAGTTCGACACTGTCGTCCAGGTTCTTGAAGTCGCGTTTGTCCCACACCTTGACCGCGCGGCGGTTCCTGCTGCCCTCCTGGCCGATGCGCACCCCTTCGGGATTGTAGCCATAGGCGCCGAACGGGCTGGTGCCGGCCGTTCCGATCCATTTGGAGCCGCCCTGGTGGCGTTCTTTCTGTTCGGCCAGACGCTTGGCCAGCGTCTCCATCAGCTTGTCCCAGCCGCCCAGCGCCTCTATCTGCGCCTTTTCCTCCTCCGTCAGGAATTTCTCGGCCAGCTTGCGCAGCCATTCCTCGGGGATTTGCGCCGTCAGTTCCTCCGCTCCGACGCTGCCGGCACCTTCCAGCCCCTTGAACGCCGTGGAAAAGATGCGGTCGAATTTGTCCAGGTTACGTTCATCCTTCACCAGGATGGCGCGGGAAAGATAATAGAAATCATCGACCGCATAGCCGGCGACACCGGCCTGCATCGCCTCCATCAGGGCCAGGTACTCCTTCAGGCTGACGGGCACGCCGGCCTTGCGCAGATCATAGAAAAAACCGGTGAACATGGGGCCTTCCGTCGGTTTCGTCCGGCACTGGAACGGGCCGGAATATTCCGGCCATGGGTGTTATAGCACGGTCCGCTATTCGGCCGCGCATGCTTCATTGGCGGCCAGGGGGCGATACCAGAGCGCGATGGTTCCGTCCCGGCCGCGCAGCGGCATGTTCTCCACCCGCTGATAGCCGGCCAGCGCCTGCTCGCCGTCCGTCAGCAGGGCCGCCCCCGCCACCTCGTCGGAAATGACGATGCCCGCCTCCAGCGTGCGGGTCAGATGCATCAGGCGGCTGGCCACATTGACCGTGTCACCGATCACGGTGAATTCCAGCCGCTGGTCGGACCCGATATCGCCCGCCACGACGGCACCGTAATGGACGCCGATGCCCAGCCCCACGGCGGGCAGGCCCCGATTGGCCCGCTGAAGGTTCCAGTCGCCGATGGCGGCCTGCATGTCATGGGCACAGGCCAGTGCGGCGGCGGGGTCGCGGCCGCTGGGCGACAGCAGGCCGAAGGTCGCCATGACACAGTCGCCGATATATTTGTCGACCGTGCCGCCATGGGTGAACACGGCCCGTTCCATGCGGATGCGGAACTGGCGCAGCAGGTCGATGATCTCTCCGGCAGGCGCATTCTCGCACAGGCGGGTAAAGCCCGTCAGATCGGCGAACAGCACGGAGACGACGCGCGTGTTGGGGCGCGACAGCGGACTGTCGCTGGCCGCCAGCCGTTCCACCATGTCGGGCGAGAAATAACGGGCCAGGTTGGCGCGCTCGCTCTCCGTCGCTGCCTGACTGGCCAGCAGCATCTTGGACCGCCTGACAGCCGCCGCCAGTGTCAGGGCGACCAGCAGCAGCAGCAGAACCTGGGTTATCCAGTTGGTCAGGTCGACATAGCGGGGGTTCTGCATGACACGGACGATGTCGTCAGCACTGACGCCTTCCCACATCCAGGTCATGGGCATGGTGAAGGTGCCCGGCTGGCGCAGCACATGGATCACCACCGCGGACCAGGATGCGGCGGCCATCAGACCGCTCCACACCACCAGGCCAGGCCGCTGCACCAGCACCGCCCCGGCGATAACAAGGAAATAGACGTCGAACCAGACCGTGCGCGTGTTCATGGCCGGGGACAGGTTTTCCCCGGCCAGGGTAATGGGTGTCACCATCACGCAGGCGATGGCAATATGGTCGAAGGCGACGGAAGCGAACATGTGCCAGGGCCGGAACCAGCGCGTCCGGTTCAGCGCCCACAGCGACAGACCGTTGCAGGCCAGCAGGACGATGCCGAGATAGCCCGACACGTTCTCCCCGGTCTGGTCCAGCATGGACAGCCAGGCGAGGATGGCACCCAGTGCAATCAGCCGCGCCCAGGTCGCCACCTCGATCCCGCGCGTCTGCTCACGCGCGAACACGGCCTTCAGCCGTGCCGCCATCGCCTGATTGCGATCCGCCAGATGATCCATGCGCACCTTCCCCGCCGCGCAGCCCTGCCACGGACGAAACCCCAATGACAGCTATAGCGCAATCCGGGATGGATTTTCAGACTATATGCCCGTCAGGGTGGCGGGCACGATGCCCCAGGATTGTGAAAGCGACATGGCGGCGGCGGGAAAACGCGGTGTCAGACCGGCAGCAGTGCTGCGGCGACCCGGCGGCCTTCCGCCAGCAGGATATTGTATGTGCGGCAGGCGGCGGGGCTGTCCATGACATCGACCACAACGCCCTGTTCCTTCAGTGCGCGGCGCAGGGCGGAGGGCAACAGGCCCATACGGGCACCCGTGCCCAGCAACAGGATCTCGGGCCGGGGATCGGCCGTGGCGACCGGCGCGAAATGATCGGCCGTCAGGCCGGCGAGCCCGGGGACATCCCAGATGACGGTCTGATCGGGAAAGACGATGACCGCGCTCTCGTAAAGGGTATTGGCCACGCGAAACCGGCCGGGGCCATAGGTATCGATGACCTGACGGTCAGCCGGGATGATCGGCGTGATGTCCATGGATCGGCCTTCCGCTGTCGGTCAACGGGGTTTCAAGGGGGAACGGTCGCAGGATGAACGCATCCATCCTGCGACCGTTCCCGGGGCGTGCAGCCCCGATCCCGCCTTATACCCACTTGCGATGAGTGGAACTCATCGCAAGTGGGTCCGGCGGCGACCGCCACAGCACCGCTCGTGCGGCGTAGCCAAGCCAACGAATGTTGGCGCCGGCGATTGAGGGCGGTGATCAGAACCAATAGGTTCTGATCACCGCAAAATAGTATTACTTGTCGTCGCCCTTGGCCGGCTCCGTCCTGGCCAGGACGGAGGTGATGGTGGAACGCAGGACGCGCACGCGCACGCCCTCGGCGATTTCCACGGTCACCTCGTCATCGGTACCGACCTTGACGATGGACCCGACGATGCCGCCACCCGTGACGACCCTGTCACCCCGGCGCAGCGCTTCCAGCATGGAGCGGTGTTCCTTCAGCTTCTTCTGCTGCGGACGGATCAGCAGGAAGTAGAAGACCACGAAAATGAGCACCAGCGGGGCCAGCGACATCAGGGTTTCCATCCCGCCACCACCCGGCGCACCGGCAGCGGCCTGGGCATAGGCCGTGGAAATGAACATCAACAGCTCCTAACTTTGATTGCTCCCGGCGACGTGCCGGACGCGGGGACTATACAAGCCGGCGGCCCCGTTGCAACCGAAACCGGGCGCTGCCATGCGGCAAGCGGGCTTCGGGCCGGCAACGGGCCCATGCTAGCGTATCCGGGCTCTCATCTGGCCCCGCCCCTGCCATTGCGCAAGGGGTGCGCCCCTCCCAAAAGCGACAGACACAACCATGGCCGATACCATTGTTTCCCATCCGCTGCTGCCCGTACTGTCCCGCATTGCCGATGCCCTGGACAGGCTGGCGCCGCCGGCCCGGCCCACGGGCGATCTTTCCGCCGCCGATGCCTTCGTCTGGCATGCCGACACGCTGTCGCTGGCGCCGGTGGCGCGGGTATCGCATGTCGATTACGACCTGTTGAAGGGCATCGACCGGCAGAAGGCGCAGTTGCTGGAGAACACGGAACGGTTTGCCCGCGGCCTGCCGGCCAACAACGCCCTGCTGTGGGGTGCGCGCGGCATGGGCAAAAGCTCCATCGTGAAGGCGGTGCATGCGCGTGTGAACCGGGACCGGCCGGGGTCGCTGGCGCTGGTGGAAATCCACCGCGACGACATCCCCACGCTGGGCCGCCTGCTGGAGGTGCTGCGCGGCAGCGACCGGCGCTGCGTGCTGTTCTGCGACGACCTGTCCTTCAGCCATGATGACGGCAACTACAAATCGTTAAAGGCCTTGCTGGAAGGCGGGATCGAAGGGCGGCCCGGCAATGTCGTCCTCTACGCCACGTCCAACCGCCGCCACCTGATGCCGCGCGACATGATCGACAATGAACGGTCGACGGCCATCAACCCGTCCGAAGCGGTGGAGGAGAAGATCAGCCTGTCCGACCGGTTCGGTCTGTGGCTGGGCTTCCACTCCTGCGACCAGGACAATTTCTTCGCCATGGTGGAGGCCTATGCCACCGCCTATGGCATCGCGATGTCCGTGGAACAGTTGCGTGCCATCGCCGTGGAATGGTCGGTCACCCGCGGCAACCGTTCCGGCCGCGTAGCCTGGCAACTGATCCAGGACCTGGCCGGGCGGACAGGCGTGAAACTGGACTGATACCGGATCCCGGTGAGTGTAATTCACCGGGACATGGTATGACGGGCGGGCCGACGGGGAGCGGCCGGTTCTTCACAGGGGCACGGGGCGGCTCCCCATCCTCCTGCCGGCCTATTCCCCGCCGTGGTCGGGCTTGCGCCGTTTCTTGCGCCCCGCCAGCGCGGTGATGATGCCGTGGAAGGTCCGCGCCTCCTGCTCCGTCAGGGCCGTGCGCTGAAGCATGTTGCGGATGTTGCGGACCATGGACGGGCGCTTGTCCTCGCTGCTGAAGAAACCGGCCTCCTCCAACTCCCCTTCCAGATGGTCGAACAGGTTATGCAGGTCGCCCTTGCTGGCTGGCTGGCCGGCGGAAGCGTGGAAATACCGGTCCTCCACATCCTGTCCGGAAATCCACCATTCATAGGCGATCAGCAAGACGGCCTGCGCCAGATTGAGCGAGGAGAAGCCCGGGTTCAACGGGACCGAGATCAGCGTATCGGTCAGCGCGATATCCTCGTTGACCAGACCCGTGCGCTCCGGCCCGAACATCAGTCCGACCTTGCGCCCCGCGGACCAGTGCCCCCGCATCTCGTTCGCGGCTTCCCGTGGGGTGACCACGGGTTTCACCATCCCGCGCACGATGGCCGCGGTGGAAAAGACGCGATGCAGGTCGGTGATGGCGTCGCGGGTATTGTCGAAGACGCGCGCCTGATCCAGCACCAGCGTCGCCCCGGCCGACGCCGATACCGCCTTCTCGTTGGGCCAACCGTCACGCGGGTTGACGATGCGCAGGTCCGTCAGGCCGCAATTCAGCATGGCCCGCGCCACCGCCCCGATATTCTCGCCCATCTGCGGTTCGATCAGGATGACGGCGGGACCATCCCCATCCCCCTCCGCGAAGCTCTTGGACAATTGACGCTTGTTGGTGCCGCTCATGGAGACCTTGTGACCTGAAACCGGAACGCCTGGCAGGCACGGCCCTGGATCAGGCCGCGACGGGCTTGTCGATAACGGCACCTGACCGGTAGAGGCAATAGGTAATGCTGTCCGACAGGGCATTGAAGCTGGCATCGATGACGTTGGCCGACACGCCGACGGTCGCCCAGCGGTTTCCGTGGCGGTCGGCCGTCTCGATCATCACGCGCGTCACGGCCTTGGTACCATCCTGGGCATTCAGGATGCGGACCTTGTAATCCACCAGCCGCATACCCTCCAGGGCGGGATAGACCGGGATCAGGGCCTTGCGGAGCGCCTGATCCAGCGCGTTCACGGGGCCATTGCCCTCCGCCACCGTCATCACCGATTCCGCGCCGGCCGTGCCCGGCACCTCCACCTTCGTGGTGGCTTCCGACAGGGTCACAAGCTCGCCCCTGGCGTTCCAGCGGCGTTCATCCAGCACGCGGAAGGCGGCCAGACGGAAATAATCCGGCACCTCGCCCAGCGCGCGGCGGGCCAGAAGCTCGAAGCTTGCCTCCGCCCCGTCGAAGGCGTACCCCTCGAACTCCTTCTGCTTCACGATATCGACAAGCTGTCCGACGCGGGCATCCCTGGGATCGACATCCACCCCCACCTCACGCAGGCGGGCCAGGATGTTGGACCGCCCGGCCTGATCGGACACCAGCACATGGCGCCGGTTGCCCACCAGCGACGGGTCGACATGCTCATAAGAACTGGGGTCCTTCTCCACGGCGGAGACATGCAGCCCACCCTTATGGGCGAAGGCGCTTTCACCGACATAGGCGGCATGGCGATTGGGCGTGCGGTTCAGCCGCTCGTCCAGCATGCGGCTGATATGAACCAGCCGGGACAGACCTTCCGGCTTGATCCCGACATCGAAGCCCATCTTCACCGACAGGGTCGGGATCAGCGACAGCAGATTGGCATTGCCACAACGCTCCCCCAGGCCGTTCAGGGTGCCCTGGACCAGCCGCACACCGGCCCGCACGGCCGCGATGGAGTTGGAGACGGCATTTTCCGTGTCATTATGGGTATGGATGCCCAACCGGTCGCCGGGGATGCGGCGGGCCACCTCGGCCACGATGGCTTCCACCTCGTGCGGCAGGGTACCGCCGTTCGTGTCGCACAGCACGACCCAGCGGGCTCCCGCCTCATAGGCGGCCTGGACACAGGAAAGGGCGTATTCCGGATTGGCCTTGTACCCGTCGAAGAAATGTTCGGCATCGAACAGAGGTTCCCGCCCGCGCGCCCTGATCTCCCGGATGCTGTCGGCGATCAGGGACACATTCTCATCCCGCGGGATGGCAAGGGCCACATCGACATGGAAATCCCAGGTCTTGCCGACGATGCAGACGGCGTCGGCCGGGCTGTCCAGCAGGGCGGACAGACCCGGATCGTTGGACGCACTGCGGCCGGGACGCCGCGTCATGCCGAACGCCGTGAAGATGGCGCGACCCAGCTTCGGCGGATCGGCGAAAAAGGCGTCGTCGGTGGGATTGGCGCCCGGCCAGCCGCCTTCAACATAATCGATGCCCAGCGCGTCCAGTTCCTGCGCGATGGCGATCTTGTCGGCCACCGTGAAATCAACGCCAGAGGTCTGCGCACCGTCGCGCAGGGTGGTATCATAGAGATAGACGCGGTTCATTTCGTTCATAATCAGGGGCCAGATAGCAATGACGTTGCCGAATGTGGCGCATCACGCCCTGCGGATCAATGGTCATGCGCGCATGGGGCGGCTGCCATTGCCGGGATTGCCCATTGGTGATGGCGGGAAATTCGCCTAAATAGGCAGCGAGCCTGCCCCCAGCTTCGGAAATTGCCAGATCATGATCGAGTGGCGGATCAGCGACCGGAATGTCGAATATCCCGATGCCCTGTCCTTCATGGAAGCCCGCGTGGCCGATATCCGGGCCGGCATCGCGCCGGAGACGGTCTGGCTGCTGGAACATCCCCCCCTTTACACGGCCGGCACCTCGGCCAGGGCAGGCGACCTGCTGACGCCCATGCGCTTTCCCGTGTTCCAGGCGGGACGCGGCGGGCAATATACCTATCATGGCCCCGGCCAGCGCATCGGCTATGTTATGCTGGACGTGCAGGCCCGCGGCGGCGACCTGCATGATTTCGTCTGGCGGCTGGAGGAATGGCTGATCCGCACCCTGGCCCAGTTCGCCGTGAAGGGTGAACGGCGGTGCGGCCGGGTCGGCGTCTGGGTCGACATGGCCCCCTATGGACAGCCCGGCGTCGAGAACAAGATCGCCGCCATCGGCGTGCGCGTGCGGCGGGGCGTCAGCTTCCATGGTGTATCGCTGAATGTGGAGCCCGACCTGACGCATTTCGGTGGTATCGTGCCCTGCGGCATCCGCGAACATGGCGTCACATCCCTTGCCGCCCTGGGGCATATGGTGAGCATGGTCGAAGTGGATATGGCCATGAGGGCGGCGTTCGAGGAGGTTTTCGCCGCCGATGCGGCGCCGCGAGCGCCCGCCGCCTGCGCGATGGAGGGCTGAGATGGAGCAACGCCGTTCCATCACCGCCCTGGTCCTTTACTTCTTCGGCGCAGCGGCACTGATCGTTTCGCTGTTCATGCTGATCGCGCCGACGCCGGAAACCTACGGACCGGCGCTGGTCGGCCTGCTGCTGGGGGTGCTGCTGCTGGGCGTGGGCCGGGCCTGCCAGCATCTGGCCCGCATCCGCGATTTGATGGAAGGGCGCGGATAACGGCACCATCGGGAAAGGCGCGGGCGGAACCGCCCATGGCCGACGGTGTTTCCTTCAGGCCTGATCCTGCCTGAACGGAGTAAAGCCATGACGCGACGCCCGAAGCACCACGTCATCATCGTCGGCGGCGGCATCGCCGGATTGCTGCTGGCAACCCGGCTGGGCCGGGCCGAACTGGCCGATGTGACCTTGGTGGACAAGGCGCCGTCCCATGTCTGGAAGCCGATGTTGCATACCTTCGCGGCGGGCACGGCCAACGCGCAGCAACGGCGCATCCCCTTCGTGACCCATGGCGCACAAACGGGCTTTCGCTTTCTGCCCGGTGCGCTGGGCGAGATCGATACGGACGCGCAGTCCGTGACGGTACAGCCCTTGCTGAACCCCGCCGGGCAGGTGCTGCTGAGTGAGCGGCAGCACCATTACGACACACTGGTCCTGGCCGCCGGCAGCAAGGCCAATGATTTCGACACGCCCGGCGTCGCCCGCCACTGTCTGTTCATCGATGACCTGACTCAGGCGGAAACATTCAATCAGCGGCTTTACGAGGAACTGCTGCGCATGCTGGACCAAGGCCGCCCGCTGCGCGTCGCCATCGTCGGCGGTGGGGCCACAGGTGTGGAACTGGCGGCGGAAATCGCCCGTCTGCTGGAAGTCGCCCGTTCCTATGGCATCGGTGATCTGCGCCCGCAACTGGACCTGATGCTGCTGGAAAGCGGCCCCCGCATCCTGGCCGCCTTCCCCGAGGAGGTCGCACAGGCCGCAACCCGCCAGTTGCGCCGCATCGGTGTGGAGGTGCGGGAGAATGTCCGTGTGGCCGAGGCGGATGCCGACGGCTTTGCGCTGGAGGACGGATCACGGATCGACGCCACGCTGCGGGTATGGGCCGCCGGCGTGAAGGCGTCGGAAGCCGTGCAGACGGGGAATATGTTCGAGCACAGCCCGACCGGCCAGATCATCGTGCGGCCCACCCTCCAGACCACGGTGCGCGACGATGTGTTCGCGCTGGGCGACTGCGCCAGCCTGACCCCGGCCGGCGCTGAACGCCCCCTGCCGCCTACCGCGCAGGTGGCCAGGCAGCAGGCGCTGCATCTGGCCCGGCAGTTTCCCGCCTTCCTTGACGGCCGGCCCCCGGAACCGTTTCAATTCCAGGATCAGGGCAAGCTGGTGTCGCTGGGCCATTACAATACATTCGGCACCCTGGGCCGCGACGGCCTGTTCAAGGGGGGATTCATCGAAGGCCGGCTGGCACAGTTGGGCCATGCCCTTCTCTATCGGCTGCACCAGATGGAGCTGCATGGTCCCTGGCGGGCCGCCTCGCTCTGGCTGTCCGATGCATTCGCGGCACCCGTGCGTCCGCGCATCCGGGTGGAGCAGGAAGCCGACACGATCATGCCCAGCCGGCATTGAGCGGAGGGTGAGCCGGACCAGACCGGACGCAAGCGTCGATGCCGGCCGCCGCTTTCAGTCCCTGGCGCCGTAAAGCTGCTTGGCCCGGGTCTCAAACGCGGCCACCATGCGCTTCACGGCTTCGTTGAACAGGGCGCCGATGATGGTCTGCAGCACCTTGTTCCTGAATTCGAAATCCACATAGAAATCAACGACGCAGCCGTCCGGATGCGGTTCGAAGACCCAATGGTTGTTCAGGTAGTGGAACGGCCCCTCGGCATATTCCACATCGATGCGCAGGAGATCGGGGTTCAGCGTCACCTTGGAGGTGAAGCGCTCACGAACCATCTTGAACCCGATCACAAGATCGGCCCAGATGACATTGTCCTGCCGTTTGCGCACGCGGCAGGCCACGGCCCAGGGCAGGAATTCGGGATAGCGCTCCACATCGGCGACAAGCGCGTAGAGCTGCTCCGGCGTGTGCGGCAGGATGCGCCGCTCGGCATGCGTCGGCATCGGTGGGTCAGGACCGCGTCATTCGGCGGCCGGACGGGCACCGGCCAGCTTGGCCTCCCGCGCAGCGCGCAATTTACGGAAATCGTCCCCGGCATGATAGGAACTGCGGGTCAGCGGGCTGCTGGACACCATCAGGAAGCCCTTGCCGCGCGCCATGGTGGCATAGCTGGCGAACTCGTCAGGTGTCACGAACCGGTCCACCGGGGCATGCTTGGGCGTGGGCGCCAGATACTGGCCGATGGTCAGGAAATCCACGTCAGCGGCGCGCAGATCATCCATCACCTGCCCCACCTCGTCCTTCGTTTCGCCCAGGCCGACCATGATGCCGGACTTTGTGAAGATGGTCGGGTCCACCTCCTTCACCCTTTGCAGCAAGGCCAGCGAGGTGAAATAACGCGCACCGGGGCGGATGGTCGGATAAAGGCGCGGCACGGTTTCCAGATTGTGGTTGAACACATCCGGCCGCGCCTGCGCCACCAGTTCAATGGCGCCGGGCTTGCGCATGAAATCGGGCGTCAGAATCTCGATCGTGGTGCGCGGGGCCGTCTGGCGGATGGCGCGGATGGTGCGGGCGAAATGCTCCGCACCGCCATCGGGCAGGTCGTCGCGATCGACCGAAGTGATGACGACATGCTCCAGGTCAAGCCCGCCCACGGCATCGGCCACCTTCTCCGGCTCGTGCGGGTCCAGCGACAGCGGCTTGCCCGTGGCCACGTTGCAGAAGGCACAGGCACGGGTGCAGATGGCGCCCAGGATCATGAAGGTGGCGTGCTTCTTCTTCCAGCATTCGCCGATATTGGGGCAGGCCGCCTCCTCGCACACGGTATGCAGCTTCAGCCCGCGCATCAGGTCGCGCGTTTCGGCATATTCGCGGCTGGTCGGTGCCTTGACGCGCAGCCATTCAGGCTTGCGCAGGATCGGATTGTCCGGGCGCTTGGCCTTTTCCGGATGGCGGACGCGGGTGTCTTCGATCGTCATGGGCCTGACCTTGGGATTGCCTGCCCCCCGAACATAAGACGCCCTTGGCCCTGAACCAAGCGCGGCGTGTCGCCACCCTCCCCCGCTTGGCCTGCAAGGCGGACGATTGTAACGAAATTACCGATTTGCACCGCGACACATACGAATTCAGTCCAAGCCGGGGCGATGCCGGCTTGACGGGCGGTGTCCCCGACACCAACCATGGGGGCGGCAGGACCGGCCCGATAAGGCCGGCGAGAAACTGGGAGAGAAACCGCATGACATACGGAACCCGCCGTTCCGCCGCGATTGCCGCGGCGGCCCTGATGCTGCACGCCCTGCCCATGCCGGGCCTGGCCGATCCGGCCCCGCCGGCCCAGCGCGTACCGGAAGATGAAATCATCTATCTGATCATGCCGGACCGGTTCGAGAATGGCGACCCGTCCAATGATCGCGGCGGGCTGACCGGCGGCCCCGACGTGACGGGCTATGACCCGACCCATAAGGGTTTCTACCATGGCGGCGACCTGCAGGGGGTCATCCAGCGGCTGGATTATATCCGTGATCTGGGCGTGACGGCGATCTGGCTGACGCCCGTATTCAAGAACAAGCCCGTGCAGGGGCTGGGCGATGCGCAATCGGCCGGTTATCACGGCTATTGGGCGCTGGATTTCCTGGATATCGATCCGCATCTGGGCACCAAGGCCGATTACAAGGCATTCGTCGATGCCGCCCGCGCCAAGGGTTTCAAGATCTATCTGGACATCGTCGTCAACCATACCGCCGACGTCATCAGCTATCGTGAATGTCCGGACACCGGCTGCGCCTACCGCGACCATGCGGAATTCCCCTACAGCCGGCGGGGCGGGCTGGCGGGCGCGCCGATCAATGACGGGTTCACGGGTGTGGGGGCCGGTGGCCAGTCGGCAGCGAATTTCGCCCGTCTGACACGCATGGACTACGCCTACACCCCCTTCGTGCCGGAGGCGGAGAAGAATGCCAAGAACCCGGCCTGGCTCAACGATATCGCCTATTACCACAATCGCGGCGAAAGCACTTTCAAGGGTGAGAGTTCGCTGTTCGGCGATTTCGCGGGCCTGGATGATGTGATGACCGAACATCCCCGCGTCGTACAGGGTTTCATCGACATCTATGGCCAGTGGATCGACGAGTTCGCCATCGATGGTTTCCGGATCGACACGGCCCGCCATGTGAACCCGGAATTCTGGCAGGCCTTCATCCCCGCCATGCAGGCGCGGGCCGCGGCACGCGGCATAAAGGATTTCCACATTTTCGGCGAGGTGATGGAATTCGACCCCGGTGAACTGGCGCGCTTCACCCATGTGGATGGGCTGCCGTCCGTGAATGACTTCGCCTTGCAGAAGGCCATTGCCGACGTTGTGGCCAAGGGCGCGCCGACGGAGCAACTGGCGCAGGTGTTCCGGGGCGACGCGCTTTACAAGGAAGGCGAGGCGACAGCCCGGCAGTTGGTGACACTGATCGGCAACCATGACGTGCTGCGTCTTGGCCGCACGCTGCGCAGCGCCAACCCCGATGCATCGGAAGCCGAACTGCTGAACCGGACCATCCTGGCCAATGCCATGCTGCTGCATAGCCGCGGCGTGCCTGCCCTTTACTACGGTGACGAACAGGGCTTCACCGGGGAGGGCGAGGGTGACCAGCCCTCGCGGGAGGACATGTTCCCCAGCCGGGTGGACAGCTACAACGACAACCGGCTGATCGGATCGACCGGCAGCACGGCCGTATCGAATTTCGACAGACAGCACCCGCTGTACCAAGCCATCGCCGCGATGGCGCGCACCAGGCATGCCGATCCCGCCCTGCGCCGGGGCGATCAGGTCACCCGCATTGCAACGGAAAAGGGGCCGGGCCTGTTCGGCTTCTCCCGCCTGCTGGAAGGGTCCGGGGAAACGCTGGTCGTGTTCAACAGCGCCAAGGAACCGCTGTCGGCCACCTTGCAGGTGGAAACGGCGTCGATGGACTGGAAGGCGCTTCATGGAGAATGCGCGCCTCGCAGTGCGGCCCCCGGAAGCTATCGCGTCACCGTACCGGCACTGGGTTATCTGGTCTGCAAGGCCCGATGAGCCCGGCGCGATTGGGGTTTGCCACAGCCGGGCAACCGCGATAGATCAGCGGGGAACATTTCTGGCGGGGCGGCATGATGCGGCGGACACGGTGGCGGTTTCTGTTTCTGTCCTGCATGGCTGCCGGCCTGCTGGGCGGATGCTCCGTCGTGACGACGACGGCATCGGCTGTGGGGACGGTCGCGGGGGCCACTGTCGACGTGGCAGCGACGGCCGTATCCACCACCGCGGACATCGTCACCGCCCCCCTGCCCTGAACCCCCTGCCTGATCCCCCTGCCCTGGCCAGGGCAGGGGTGGGGTGAAGCCGGCTGTCAATCGCTGCGGGTGCCCGCATCGGCGGCCGGCAGCGTGAACCGGACCAGCACCGGGCGGTGATCGGACCCGACATCGCGCAGGACCAGCACCTGCCCGCCCGCCCCGATCCCCGATCCGCCCAGAACATGGTCGATCGGGATACCGAACGGCAGGAGCCAGCCGCTGGGCCAGGTCGGCCCCGTGACTGACAGCCGGACCAAACCCGCGTCGCGCATGATGCGGCGCATCAGCGGGGACCAGGGGGCCGCGTTGAAATCACCCGCCAGCAGGACGGGCGGCGGCATCTCCCGCAACCGGTCCAGCAGCCAATCCACCTGCGCCTCCTGCACCGGCCGGTCAAAGGGGCGGGAAAGGTGGGCCGTGACCAGGGTGAACGGCCCTTCCGGCCGTTCCACCCTGACGGCCAGGAAGCTGGGCCGTGTCGGCGCATCGTGCCAGGGGCTGGTGGTCACGCCGATCTGTCGCAGGGGCCAGCGGGACAGAACATTGTTGCCGCAGTCGGATATGCCGCAATCCGCGTGGTAGGGCAGGATTTCGGCAAGCTGGACCGCCCAGGCATAGGCCTGATGGTGGTAATGGCGCTCCAGCACGACAGCCAGATCCGGCCGCCGTTCGCGCACCAGCGCCGCCCAGGCGTCCATCGACGGGTTCTGGTTCCAGACATTGGTGTGCAGCAACGTGACGGATGCTCCCTGCCCGGCCGCCGGTGAAAGCCATGTCGGGAACACCAGGGCAGCATTGACCAGCACCGACAAACCCAGCGGGACCAGCAACAGCCAGCGGCGCGCCGTCATCGTCACGACCAGAAGCGGCAGGGCAAGCCATAACAGGCCGATCCGCAGATGATCCGGCACGCCCCAGCCACCGGGCACCCAGCGCAAAAGGCTGCATGCCAGCAGCAGCAAGATGCTGGCCCGGAGCAGCAGCAGGCAAGCGCGGGTGAACCCGGTCATGCGTGCGGCCGCCCGGCGGCCGGCACCGATATCCAAGCAGGCATCACGGAACCGCACGCCCTCTTCCGCCATCTGAAAAGCAACAGGGGCGGTCCTGCGACCGCCCCTGTCAATAAAACCATCCAGCACCGCAAAGCTCAACGCCGCTTGCGAGCTGGCGAGCCATCAATAATGGATGGCGCGGCCATAGGCGGCCAGTACCAATTCATGCATCATTTCCGACAGAGTCGGGTGCGGGAAGACGGTATGCATGAATTCCGCTTCCGTCAGTTCCGCCGTCTTGCCGATCGTGTAGCCCTGGATCAGTTCGGTCACTTCCGCGCCGATCATGTGTGCGCCCAGCAATTCGCCGGTCTTGGCATCGAACACGGTCTTGACCAGGCCCTCCGGCTCACCCAGCGCGATGGCCTTGCCATTGCCGATGAAGGGGAAGCGGCCCACCTTCACCTCATGCCCGGCGGCCTTGGCCCTGGCCTCCGTCAGGCCGACCGAGGCCACCTGCGGGAAGGAATAGGTGCAGCCGGGGATGTTGGTCTTGTCCATCGGATGGACATCCTCCAGGCCGGCGATCTTCTCCACGCAGATGATACCCTCGTGGCTGGCCTTGTGCGCCAGCCAGGGGGCACCGGCCACGTCGCCGATGGCATAGACGCCCGGCTCGTCGGTACGACCATAACCGTCATTGACGATGTGGCCGCGATCCAGCTTGACCTTGGTATTCTCCAGGCCCAACCCCTCGGTATTGGCGACGATGCCGACGGCGGAGATGATGCGGTCGACCGTGACCGTCTCCACCTTGCCCGCAACCTCGATATGGGCCGTGACGCTGTCGGCCTTGCGGTCCAGCTTCACGACCTTGGCGCCGGTCTTGATCTTGATGCCCTGCTTGGTGAAGGCCTTGGCGGCGAAGGCGCTGATTTCCTCGTCTTCCACCGGCAGGATGCGGTCCACCACCTCCACCAGGGTCACGTCAACGCCCATGGAATTGTAGAAGCAGGCGAACTCCACGCCGATGGCGCCGGTGCCGATGACCAGCATGCTCTTCGGCGTGGCCGCCGGCACCATGGCCTCCTTGTAGGTCCAGACCAGCTTGCCGTCCGGTTCCAGCCCCGGCAGCACGCGGGCACGGGCACCGGTGGCGATGATGATGTGCTTGGCGGCAGCGTCGGTCACCTTGCCATCCTTGGCGGTGACGGCGACCTTGCCCTTGCCCAGCAGCTTGGCCGAACCGTCCAGCACGGTGACCTTGTTCTTCTTCAGCAGGCCTTTCACGCCGGCCGAAAGCTGGTTGGCAACACCGCGTGACCGCTTGACGATGGCTTCCACGTCCAGCGTCACCTTGCCCTCGACCTTGATGCCATAGGCCTGTGAATGCTGGATGTAATGCGCGATCTCGGCGGAGCGCAGCAGTGCCTTGGTCGGGATGCAGCCCCAGTTGAGGCAGATGCCGCCCAGATGCTCACGCTCCACCACCGCGGTCTTCAGGCCCAACTGGGCAGCGCGGATGGCGGCGACATAACCGCCGGGGCCGGCGCCGATGACGATGAGGTCGAAATTCTCGGCCATGATCTGTCGCTTTCCTTCGTTGTCAGGGTGCCTGGCCGGCCAGACGAAGCAACGCCTCGCCCGTCACCCGCTGCACCGTCCATTCATCCATCGGCACGGCCCCGATCCCCTGATAGAAATCGATGGCCGGCTCGTTCCAATCCAGCACCCACCATTCAAGGCGGCCCAGCCCCTCGTCCACGACGCGCCGCGCCAGATGGCGGAACACCATGCCGCCCAGGCCCCTGCCCCGGAATTGCGGGGCCACATAGACATCCTCGATCCAGATGCCGTGCCGTCCCAGGAAGGTGGAGAAATTGTAAAACCACAGGGCAAAGCCCGCCGGGATGCCACCCACTTCGATGATCAGCGCGAAGGCACGGGGATTGTCACCGAACAACGCCGCACCGAAATCCGCCTCCGTCGCCACGACCTGGTCTGCCAGCTTCTCATAGTCGGCCAGGTCGCGGACGAAGCGGAAGATGGTGGCCAGGTCTGCGGGGGTGGCGTCACGCAGACAGGGCCTTTCGTGTTCTTCAACCACATTGCCCCCTGAAAAGCCGGACGAGGGCAGCGTTGTCAAAACCCTGCCCTCGTCCGGACGTCACGTCACAGCATCAGCGTGATCGGGTCCTCGATCAGGCCCTTCAGCAGCTTCAGGAACTCCGCCCCCACGGCACCATCGACCGAACGGTGGTCAACAGTCAGGGTCAGGGACATGACGGTGGCAACCGCCAGGGCGTCACCCTTGACCACGGGGCGCTTCTCACCCGCACCGACCGACAGGATGCAGCTCTGCGGCGGGTTGATGATGGAGGTGAAGCTCTTGATGCCGAACATGCCCAGGTTGGACACGCTGAACGTGCCACCCTGGAACTCTTCCGGCTTCAGCTTGCCTTCCTTGGCCTTCCTGGCCAGTTCCTTGACCTCGGCAGAGATGGTTGCCAGACCCTTGCGGTCGGCATTCTTCACGATGGGCGTAATCAGGCCGCCATCGGTGGAAACGGCGACGGAAACGTCGACATTCTCGTACTGAAGGATGCCATCCTCGTGCCACGACACGTTCGCCGCCGGGAAGCGGGCCAGCGCGATGGCCACTGCCTTCACCACGAAATCATTGACGGAGATTTTCTCCCCCGACTTCTGGTTCAGTTCGGCGCGCAGTTTCAGCAGATTGTCGATCTCGCAATCGACGGCCAGACCGAAATGCGGGATGGTCTGCCAAGCTTCGGTCAGGCGCTTGGCGATGGTCTTGCGCATGCCGCTGTTGGGCAGGACCTTGTACTTCATGCCCAGCTTGTCGGCGAGCGCCTTGGCGTCCACACCCTTGGGCGCGCCAGCCGGAGAGGCGGCGGCCGGCGCGGTGGCCGGGGCCGGAGAGGCGGCAGCCGGCGCGGCATCCGCCTTCTTCGGGGCCGTCCCCTTGGACAGGGCCGCCTCGATATCGCTTTTCACGATGCGGCCATGCGGGCCGGAACCGGCCACGCCCGACAGGTCCAGCCCGGCCTGGGCCGCCATGCGGCGGGCCAGCGGGCTGGCGAACACGCGGTCGTCGGACCCCGTGGATGCGGCCTCGTCCTTGCGGACCTGCGGGGCGGCTGCCTCCTGCTGGGCGGGCGCTGCCGCCTTACCGGCATCGTCCTTGGCCGCCCCTTGCTTGGAAGCCTCTTCCTTGGGCGCCTCCCCCCTGGCGGTCGCGGCCTTGGGTGCCGCGTCCAGCGCGGCTGCGTCCTCGCCTTCCTCCAGGATGACGGCGATGCGGGTATTCACCGCCACACCCTCGGTCCCTTCAGCCACCAGGATCTTGCCCAGCGTGCCCTCGTCCACGGCCTCCACCTCCATGGTGGCCTTGTCGGTCTCGATCTCGGCCAGCACATCGCCGGCCTTGACCTGATCACCTTCCTTCTTCACCCACTTGGCCAGCTTGCCTTCCGTCATGGTCGGCGACAGGGCCGGCATCAGGATATCAACGGGCATCTCTCTAGCCTCCCTCTGCCTTATTTGCGGTAGGTGACGGATTTGGCGGCGGCCACGATGTCGTGGGGCTGCGGCAGCGCCAGCTTTTCAAGGTTGGCCGCATAGGGCAGCGGCACATCCTTGGCGCAGACGCGGACCACCGGCGCATCCAGATAATCAAACGCATGTTCCATCATCACCGCCGCGATCTCCGAACCGATGCCGGCAAACGGCCAGCTCTCCTCCACGGAGACCAGGCGGTTCGTCTTCTTGACGCTTTCGACGATGGTGTCGACATCCAGCGGACGGATGGTGCGCAGGTTGATGACCTCCGCCTCGATCCCGTCCTCGGCCAGCTTTTCGGCTGCGGCCAGCGCATGGCCGACGCAGATCGAATAGGCGACGATGGTCACGTCGGCACCGGCGCGCTCCACCTTCGCCTTGCCGATGGGCAGGATGAAGTCGGGGTCGGTCGGCACTTCGAAGCTCTGCCCGTACATGATCTCGTTCTCAAGGAACACGACCGGGTTCGGGTCACGGATGGCGGCGCGCAGCAATCCCTTGGCGTCGGCGGCGCTGTAAGGGGCCAGCACCTTCAGGCCGGGAACATGCGCATACCACGAGGCATAGCACTGGCTGTGCTGGGCACCGACGCGGGCGGCGGCACCGTTGGGACCGCGGAACACGATGGGGCAGCCCATCTGGCCGCCGGACATGTACAGCGTCTTGGCAGCCGAATTGATGATATGGTCGATGGCCTGCATCGAGAAGTTCATGGTCATGAACTCCACGATGGGCCGCAGGCCGCCGAACGCGGCACCCACGCCCAGACCGGCGAAGCCATGTTCGGTGATCGGCGTGTCGATGACGCGCTTGGCGCCGAATTCCTGCAGCAACCCCTGGCTGATCTTGTAGGCGCCCTGGTATTCGCCTACTTCCTCACCCATCAGGAAAACCGTCTCGTCACCGCGCATTTCCTCGGCCATGGCGTCGCGCAGGGCTTCGCGCACCGTCATGGTCTGCGTGGACTTGAACCATTTATCTTCATCCGACGCGGCCGGTGCCGGGCTTTCCTTCTTCTTCGGCGCGGCGTCCACCGCGGCGGGGGCGGAAGCGGCCGGCGCCTCCTCCTTCACCGCTGCCGGCGGCGGCGGCGGGGAGGCCGGGGATGCAGCGGCCGATGCATCCTCCCCCTCTTCCGCGATGGTCGCGATGGGGGTGTTCACGGCGACATTTTCCGTGCCCTCCTCCACCAGCAGCGCCGTGATGGTGCCTTCATCGACCGCCTCGACCTCCATGGTCGCCTTGTCGGTCTCGATCTCGGCAAGCACGTCACCGCTTTTCACGGCGTCGCCCACCTTCTTCAGCCACTTGGCCAGCTTGCCTTCCGTCATGGTCGGCGACAGGGCCGGCATCAGGACCTGTACGGGCATGTCATTATCCTCCGCTGCTGGCTCAGGCTTCCACGAGTACGTCCGTCCACAGCTCGGACGGATCGGGCTCGGGGCTGGTGGTGGCGAAATCGGCCGCCTCGGTGACAATATCCTTCACCTCGCGGTCGATGACCTTCAGGGCGTCCTCGTCGGTGATGCCCTTGTCCAGCAGCAGCTTCTTCAGATTGTCGATCGGGTCACTTTCCGACCGCATCTTGTTGACCTCTTCCTTGGTGCGGTACTTGGCGGGGTCCGACATGGAATGGCCGCGATAGCGGTAGGTCTTCATCTCCAGGATGACGGGGCCGTTGCCTTCGCGGATATGGGCGATGGCCTTGTCGGCCGCCTCCTTCACCTCCAGCACGTCCATGCCGTTCACCTGATAGCCGGGGATGCCATAAGCGCTGCCGCGCTCATACAGCTCACCGGCCGAAGCGCGGGCCTGGGCCGTACCCATGGCGTACTTGTTGTTCTCGATCACGAACAGGGTCGGCAGCTTCCAGAGTGCTGCCATGTTGAAGGTCTCGTAAACCTGACCCTGGTTGATCGCGCCGTCACCCATATAGCAGGCATTCAGGCCGCCATCGTTCAGATACTTGTGGGCAAAGCCCAGGCCGGCCCCGATCGGCACCTGCGCCGCGACGATGCCATGGCCGCCATAGAACTTCTTCTCGCGGCTGAACATGTGCATGGAGCCGCCCTTGCCCTTGGAATATCCGCCGGCCCGGCCCGTCAATTCGGCCATCACGCCCTTGGCATCCATGCCGCAGGCCAGCATGTGGCCATGGTCACGATAGCTGGTGATGACACTGTCGGTTTCCCGCATCGCGGCCTGGATGCCGACCACGACGGCTTCCTGCCCGATATAAAGGTGGCAGAAGCCACCGATCAGGCCCATGCCGTACATCTGCCCGGCCTTCTCCTCGAAGCGGCGGATCAGCAGCATGTCGCGGTAATAGCGGATAAGCTCGTCCTTGCCCGGCAGCGCCGGGGCCTTCGGGGCCGTGCTACGGGTGGTGCGGCGCTTGGTGACTGCCACTGGCTCCTCCCAAGGAAATGGGGATGCGATAGGTCCATCGCTGTGCGATGCGATAAAGAGGTATCGCCCCACGCCGACCTTGGCAAGCGGTGTGCAGTGCAAAAGATTGTTTTACTTGAGAAAATCAGCCTTAACTCATTTTAGGCTAATCGTCGCCATTTCAGGCACTTACCGACCTTGGTCGGGGCTGACCTGCGTTCACTGCGGGGCAGCACGTCGCGGGAGGAGGATGATCAGGTCGTCCGGGTGCGATTGGTTCAGCACGGCACGGGCGCGCTCATCCAGCAGGTCCGGGTCCAGGCTGTCGGGGCGCAGCAGGCGGGTCCGGCGCTCCAGCTCCTCCCGTTCCGCGCGCACCTGATCCAGTGTGGATTGGGCGCGGGCCACTTCACTTTGCAGATGCGTCAATGCCACCAGGCCACGATCGCCATGCACGGTGTGATAGGCGAAGTAGGCCACGACGGAGACGCCGATCACCGGACCGACAATCTGTCGGACAGCACGTCCCAGCGCAGAGCGAAGTGTATAGAGCATCATCATGATGAAGGGATGGAATCACAGCGCGAGTCGCGCGGTCAACGGGAAAAGGAGCGCCAGCCGCGAAAACCCCTTAAAATCAGGCAAATATGACCGAAAGGAGGAGACGGCACCAACCCATTGGGCTGGGCCGGGATAGACCACCCGGCAGGCTGTTCTCCGATCGTCGGAAAAAAAGGGGCGGCCCCGACGGGACCGCCCCTTCACATCGGCTGTAATGGCAGGATCAGCCGCGCTTCAACGCATCGCGGCCGGGATAGACGGCGGCACCGCCCAGGCCTTCCTCGATACGGATCAACTGGTTGTACTTGGCGATCCGGTCGGAGCGGGACAGCGAGCCGGTCTTGATCTGTCCGCAATTGGTGGCCACCGCCAGATCAGCGATGGTGCTGTCCTCGGTCTCGCCCGAACGGTGCGACAGGACGGCCGTATAGCCGGCATTCTGTGCGATGCGGACGGCTTCCAGGGTTTCCGTCAGGGTACCGATCTGGTTGACCTTCACCAGGATGGAATTACCCACGCCCTGCTTGATCCCATCGGTCAGACGGGCCGGGTTGGTAACGAAAAGATCGTCGCCAACCAACTGCACCTTGGACCCGATCGTATCGGTCAGCAGCTTCCAGCCATCCCAATCATCCTCGGCCATGCCGTCCTCGATGGAGACGATCGGATATTTGGCAACCAGATCAGCCCAATAGGCGACCATCTCGGCCGGGGTCAGGCTCTTGCCCTCGCCTTCCAGCTCATACTTGCCGCCCTTGAAGAACTCGGTGGAGGCGGCGTCCAGCGCCAGCAGCACATTCTCGCCTGCCTTGTAGCCGGCATCGTCGATGGCGGCCACGATGAAGTCCAGCGCCTCGGTGGCCGATGACAGGTTGGGGGCGAAGCCGCCCTCGTCGCCCACGGCAGTATTGTGCCCGGCAGCCTTCAGCTTCTTCTTCAGGGCGTGGAAAATCTCGGCCCCGACGCGAATGGCATCGGTCGCCGTCTCCGCCCCCACGGGCATGATCATGAATTCCTGGATGTCGATCGGATTATCGGCATGCGCACCGCCATTGATGATGTTCATCATCGGCACCGGCAGGATCCGGGCATTGGCACCGCCGATATAGCGGTAGAGCGGCAGGTCCAATTCGTCGGCGGAGGCCTTGGCAACGGCCATCGATACGCCCAGGATGGCATTGGCCCCCAGACGCGCCTTGTTCGGCGTGCCGTCCAGGTCGATCATGGCCTGATCGATGGCGACCTGGTCGGTCGATTCCAGACCCGACAGCGTGTCGAAGATTTCGCCGTTCACCGCTTCCACGGCCTTCAGCACGCCCTTGCCCAAATAGCGGCTCTTGTCGCCATCGCGCAGTTCGACCGCCTCATGCGCACCCGTGGACGCACCCGAGGGAACAGCAGCACGACCGAGGGCGCCGGATTCCAGGCGAACCTCCACCTCAACGGTCGGGTTGCCACGGCTGTCCAGAATTTCGCGTGCGTGGATGTCGATGATGGCGGACATGGGCCTTAATCTCCTCGGCAAGGATCGCGTTAACCCTTTTCAGGGGCATGAGCACGGGATGAAGGGGATAACGCCGACCGTCACCGGCGACAAGGGACAGTTCCGCTACCCCGCCGTGCCGGACGGGCCGGCATTGCCCGGCTGGCGCGGGACGATGGCATCAGGCAGACGGCGCTTTGCCCCCTGCACACCTGCATAGAAGGCGGAAAGCAAGGCGAAATCGGCCGCCATGTCATCGCTGGGCCACCATGGCGCGCCGATCCGGATCGTGCGCGACGCATAATCCAGCGCGACAGGTATGATCGGGACGCCGGCCTGTCGCGCAATATGCCAAAAGCCTGTCTTCCAGCCGGCATCCGGCGCCGGGTTGCGTGTACCCTCCGGCGCGATGCCGATGACGGTCTGCGCATTGTCGCGGATGGCCGCCACGCAGTCGCCCACCACACCGTTCGGGGACCGCCTGTCCACCGGCAGCACATCGCACCAGCGCATGATGGGACCCAGGGGTCCCTTGAACAGCGTGTGCTTGCCCAGGATGCGGATACGCACATCCAACGCCAGGACGGCCGCCATGGCGATGATGAAATCATAATTGGAACTGTGCGGGGCACCGATGGTCACGAAACGCGGCAGATCGGGATATTCCCCCTCGATCCGCCAGCCCATCAGCCGCAGCCCCACCCGTCCCACGGCGCGGGAGATTGGCCCGCCCCGCCGCGGCACACGGGCGCCGGGCACCGGAATGGACATGGATGCTTCCTTCACTTTTTCGGGGATTACCCCGTTGGTTATAATCCGATGGTGCGGGAAGCAGGAAGCCTTGTCAAACCGGGGCCGCCGGCGAGGGCCGGCCGATGCAGCTAGACGCGAACGGGATCGGCTTTGGCGATGCGGTCCAGCGCCAGCATCGTGGTCAGAACACCTTCCATTTGATCCAGCGGCACCATGTTGGGCCCGTCGCTGGGTGCGCAGTCCGGATTCTCGTGTGTCTCCATGAAGACGGCGGCGACACCGATGGCAACAGCCGCGCGCGCCAGTACGGGCACGAACTCCCGCTGTCCGCCGCTGCTCGTCCCCTGCCCGCCCGGCTGCTGCACCGAATGGGTGGCGTCATAGACCACGGGATATCCCGTCTGCGCCATGATCGGCAGGGACCGCATGTCGCTGACCAGGGTATTATAGCCGAAGCTGGCGCCCCGCTCGCACAACAGGATGTTGTGGTTGCCGGTCGATGCGATCTTGGCCGCCACGTTCTTCATGTCCCAGGGCGCCAGGAACTGGCCCTTCTTGACATTGATGGCCTTGCCCGTCTCTCCCGCAGCCAGCAGCAGGTCGGTCTGGCGGCACAGGAAAGCGGGGATCTGCAGCACGTCCACCACCTCTGCCACGGGCCCGCACTGTTCGGCCGCATGGATGTCGGTCAGCACAGGACAGCCGAAAGTCTCCCGGATATCGGCCAGGATCGGCAAAGACTTGTCCATGCCCAGGCCGCGCTGCGCCGACACCGAAGTGCGGTTGGCCTTGTCGAAGCTGGTCTTATAGATCAGGCCAATACCCAGCCTGCGCGTCAGTTCCGACAGCGCCCCCGCCATGGTGAAAGCATGGTCGCGGCTTTCCAACTGGCACGGGCCCGCAATCAGGACGAAGGGCTTGTCATTGGCGATCGCCAGGGAGCCGACGGTAACGGTGCGGGTCACTTTTCCTGATCTTTCCTGTTGCTCTCTAAACGACCGAAATAGAAACCCAGAACAAGCGTTACAAGGGGGAGAATCTCCACCTTCACGAAATCGATCATTTCCCGGACAAGGCTGGTGTTATCGATGGAACAGCGGATTGCTGTCCCCCGAGCCAACTTGCGATGAGTTCACTCATCGCAAGTTGGTATCAGACTTCAAACCAGCCGGCTCTGCGCGATGGCAGCACCGATGAAGCTGGTGAACAGCGGATGCGGGTCGAAGGGCTTGGACTTCAGTTCCGGATGGAACTGCACACCCACGAACCAGGGATGCTCGGGCAGTTCCACGATCTCGGGCAGGATACCGTCGGGCGACAGGCCGGAGAATTTCAGGCCGACCTGCTCGAGCTTGTCCTTGAAATTGATGTTCACCTCGTAACGGTGGCGGTGACGCTCGACGATCTGCTCATCGCCATAGATGTCGGCAACGCGCGAGCCCGCCACCAGGTGGCAATTGTACGAGCCCAGACGCATCGTGCCGCCCAGATCGCCGCCCTCCTGGCGCTGGACCAATTCGTTGCCCTGCAACCATTCCGTCATCAGGCCGACAACGGCCGGATCAGGCTTGCCGAACTCCGTCGAACCGGCATGGTCCAGCCCGGCCAGATGCCGGGCGCTTTCGATCACGGCCATCTGCATGCCGAAGCAGATGCCGAAATAGGGGATCTTGTGCTCCCGCGCGAACTGCACGGCGCGGATCTTCCCCTCCGTTCCGCGTTCGCCGAAACCGCCCGGCACCAGGATACCGTGAACCCCTTCCAGACGCTCCAGGGCTTCGCCGGTCTCGAAAATCTCCGCATCGATCCAGTCCAGCCTGACCTTCACGTTGTTGGCGATGCCGCCATGGGTCAAGGCCTCGCCCAACGACTTGTAGGCGTCCAGCAGGCTCGTATATTTGCCGACTACGGCGATGGTGACCGCCCCTTCGGGGTTGCGCACGCGGCGCACGATCTCTTCCCAGCGGGACAGGTCGGGCGCCTTCTCGGTCGGCAGCCCGAAATATTTCAGCACCTCGGTGTCGAACCCCTGCTCATGGTAGGAGATCGGCACCTGATAGATCGTGTCCACATCCAGGGCGGCGATCACACGCTCCTTCTGGATGTTGCAGAACAGGGCGATCTTGCGCCGCTCATTGTCGGGAATGTCGCGGTCGGCGCGGCACAGCAGCATCTGCGGCTGGATGCCGACGGACAGCAGTTCCTTGACCGAATGCTGGGTCGGCTTGGTCTTCAACTCGCCGGCCGCCGGGATGTAGGGCACCAGGGTGACATGGCAGAACAGGACATTGTTCGTGCCACGCTCGTTGCCAAACTGGCGGATGGCCTCCAGGAAGGGGAGCGATTCGATGTCGCCGACCGTGCCGCCGACCTCGCACAGCACGAAATCCTCGCCGTCCAGGTCGGCCGCGATGAACTCCTTGATGGCGTCGGTGATGTGCGGAATGACCTGTACCGTGGCGCCCAGATAGTCGCCGCGGCGTTCCTTGGCCAGGACATTGGAATAGATGCGGCCGGTAGTGATGTTGTCCGACTTGGTGGCGTGGACGCCGGTGAAACGCTCGTAATGGCCGAGATCCAGGTCGGTTTCCGCTCCGTCATCGGTGACGAACACTTCCCCGTGCTGATAGGGGCTCATCGTGCCGGGATCGACATTCAGGTAGGGGTCCAGCTTGCGCAGGCGGACCTTGTAGCCACGCGCCTGCAGCAGCGCGCCCAGGGCAGCGGAAGCCAACCCCTTGCCCAGGGACGAAACCACACCACCGGTGATGAAGATGAAGCGCGTCATGGAACCCTAACCTTCGCCAAACATGCCAACGGGTTGGGCCCTTCCGGCCCAATCCTGCTATCGGATTTCACATCGGGGCACGGATGCCCATTCCACCATATTCATGCCCGAACGGAAAGAGGCGGCATGTCTGCCGCCTCTCGCCATATCAACCGGGCCTGACGCCAAGGCATTACTCGCCGACGGGGACCGTCGGTTCGGCCGGGGCGGCAGGGGTCGCGGGGGCCTCGCTGCCGGGGGCCGGCAGGTTGTCGAACAGGCTCTTGCCGCCGCCACCACCGCCGGCCAGGATGGCCAGGATCAGGCTGGTGCAGAAGAACAGGGCGGCCAGGATGGCCGTCGTGCGGGTCAGAAGATTGGCACTGCCACGGGCGGACATGAAGCCGCCCATCGTGCCGCCGCCGATGCCCAGGCCACCGCCCTCGGACTTCTGCACCAGCACCACACCGATCAGCGCAAGCGTGATCAGCAGATGCACGACCAGGACTATCTCTTGCATCCCAACAATCCCTGCAAACCGCGTCGAAAACGGCAACGGGAACCCGCACCGCCGAAAACCAACAAGCAGATGGCGCATCAAGCGCCCAAACGCAAGGCCGCCCGCTTCCCCTTATGCAGGGAAGGCGGCGGCGCCCGCGTCATCAATCTGTCGCGCTTCTTAACCGGTCCCGCCCCAGTTCGCCAGAGCGAAGTGTCAGGGGCAGGCCTGCGCGATGCCCCAAAAATCATCAGCCTTGAGGCTGGCACCACCGACCAGCGCGCCATCCACGTCCGCCACGGCCAGTATTTCGGCGGCATTGCCCGGCTTCACCGAACCGCCATAGAGGATGCGCACGGCGTCGGGCTGTTCCACCAAGCCCGAAAGACGGCCGCGGATCATGGCATGCATGGCAGCAATGTCGGCCAGCGTCGGGGTGCGTCCCGTGCCGATGGCCCATACGGGTTCATAGGCCACGACACAATTGCCGGCGGTCGCACCGGCGGGAATCGAGGTGGCAAGCTGCTCCGCCACTACAGTCTCCGCCCGGCCGGCGTCACGCTCGCCCTCCGTCTCGCCCACGCAGACAATGGCCGTCAACCCGGCCCGCAGGGCGGCGGCAGCCTTGGCCTGCACCTGGGCGCTGGTTTCCCCGTGATTGGTCCGGCGTTCCGAATGGCCGACGATGACATGGCTTGCCCCGACATCGGCCAGCATCTCCGCCGCCACATCGCCTGTATGGGCACCCTGGATTTCGGCATGGCAATCCTGACCGCCGACCGCGACAGCCGACCCGGCCACGCCATGGGCCACCGCAGCCACGATCGTGGCCGGGGGGCACAACACCAGATCGAATCGCGGGTCGGCCTTTGCGCCCACCCGGGTCGCCAGGTCGATGGCCAGGGCGGTGCCGTCGGCGCGCCGGCAATGCATCTTCCAGTTACCGGCGATCAGATAGCGGCGTGCGGTCATTTCGTTCCTCATCATCTTCTTGTCACATTCTTGTCGAAAGGCGCCGTTCCCGGCCGGGTTGCCCCCGGTCAGCCGGCCCTGATCGTTGCCGGCGCATTATGCGGGGATGCCACCGCTGTTCCAAACGCCAAGCGGCGCGCGGGCGCGCATGGCCGCGACATGGGCCTGTTCGGCCACCCGGGCTTGCCCCGGTCGGATCGGTTCCCTATGATGCCGCGCTTTCCGGGCATCTCCGGACGGCCCGCGCGCCCGTGCGCGGCCGATTATACGATGGAACACAAGCGTCCCCCATGCTCCAGATCATCCGCAGCACCGTCGGCTCCTGGGTCGTCAAGATCCTGTTCGTCCTCCTGATCATCAGCTTCGCCGTCTGGGGCATCGGCGATATCACGCAGGGCGTGCGGTCCGGCGTCGCCCAGGTCGGGGAACGCAACATCACCCCGCAGGAACTGGACAGCGCCTACCGCGCCGAACTCAGCCGCATGCGCCAGATGCTGGGGCCGGAGTTCACGGAGGAACAGGCCCGGCAGTTCGGCCTGCGCGAACGCGCGCTGGAACAGCTCATCCAGCGCGAATTGCTGGCACAGGCCGCGGATGACCTGGGTTTGCGCATCGCCGACGGTACGGTGATGGAAGAGGTATTGAAGGTTCCGGCCTTCAAGGACGCCTTTGGAAACTTCGATGTCGGCCTGATGCGCGCCCTGCTGTTGCAGAACGGCATGACCGAGCAGGGGTTCGTGGAGGATGTCCGGGGCGATCTGGCGCGCAGTGACCTGATCGGCGCCATCACCGGCGGCGCCACGGCGCCGCGCTCCCTGGCGGAAGCGCTGTTCCGTTACCGTTTCGAGGCCCGTACCTTCGAAGCGGTGACCATATCGAACACCGCCATGCCCGACGCCCCGGCCCCCGACCAGGCCACGCTGGAGGCGTTCCACAAGGACAAGGCGGTCCGCTACACCGCCCCCGAATACCGCACGGTGCAGGTGGCCCTGCTGGAAGCCGCGGCGCTGGCCGGCGAGGTGGAGGTCAGCGACGAGGATCTGGCCGAATATTACGACGCCCATGCCGGCGAATATGTGACGCCCGAGCGGCGCAGCCTGACCCAGGCCGTGTTCACCGACAAGGCCGCCGCCGACAAGGCTCTGGCGGACATCGCCGCCGGCCGCCCGATCGCGGATGTCGCCAGGGATGCCGGTACGGAAGCCGTCGCCCTGCCCGACATGCTGAAGACCGACCTGCCGGCCGAACTGGCCGATACGGCCTTCACGGCGGAACCCAACAAGCCGGCCGGCCCCGTGCAGAGTGACTTCGGCTTTCATGTGCTGGTCGTCACCAATATCCAGGCGGGCGGCGAACGCAGCCTGGATAGCGTGAAGGACGAAATCGCCGCCCATGTGCGCCAGGATCGCGCCATCGACAAGCTGTTCGAGGTATCGACCAGGCTGGAGGACCAGTTGGCCGGCGGCACCCCGCTGGAAGAGGCCGCGCAGGCCGTCGGCGCCCGTCTGGTGACGCTGGGCGGGATCGACAGCCGCGGCACCGACGCGGACGGCACCGAGCAGGGGGCTGCCCTGCCTGAACGGGAGAAGATCCTGGCATCCGCCTTCTCCCTGTCCGCCGGTCAGACCGGCAGCGTTGAAGAGGCGGGCACCGAGGCCTTCTTCGCCGTCCATGTGCAGTCCGTGACGCCGGCGGCGCTGCGACCGCTGGAAGAGGTGAAGTCCGTGGTGCTGGGTGACTGGCAGGCCGAGCAGAAGCAGGCCGCCGCACGCCAGAAGGCCGAGGAGGTGGCGGAAAAGATCAGGGCCGGCGCATCCGCGAAGGATGCCGCCGCCGGGATCACGGGGGCGATCGTCCAGAATGTCGACCCGCTGATGCGGGCAGGTGCGGCCAGCGCCATCGTTCCGGCGGCCGCCTTGGAGACCCTGTTCAAGGCCCCGATCGGCACGGTCACCACGGCCGAGCGTCCCGCAGCCCAGGTCGTTGCCAAGCTGACCGGCATCACGCCGGCCGACCCCGCCACGGTGCAGGCCGCGGCACAGATCGCGCAGCTTTCCAACATCACCCAGCAGTCGATGCAGGAGGAGCTGGCCCTGCAGTACCTGTCGGCATTGCGTACCCGCTATGGCGTCACGATCAACCAGACGCTGATCAACCAGCTTTACGGCAGCAGCCAGGAGTAACGGCCGTGCGCACCTTTCCGGATGAAAGCGCCTTTGCCCGCACCTATCAGTCGGGGGCGGCGCAGGTGCTGTGGACCCGGCTGGTCAGTGACCTGGACACACCCGTTTCCGCCATGATGAAGCTGGTGCGTGACCGTCCCAACGCCTTCCTGCTGGAATCGGTGACGGGCGGGTCGATACGCGGCCGCTATTCCATGATCGGGCTGAAGCCGGACCTGATCTGGCGCTGCCGCGGCACCGGGTCGGAGATCAACCGCCAGGCTGCCGTCGATCCGGCCCGCTTCACCCCGTGCGAAGGCAATCCGCTGAAGGTGCTGGCAGCGTTGCTGGAGGAGTCGCGCATCGACCTGCCGGCCGAACTGCCGCCCATGTCGGCGGGGCTGTTCGGCTATCTGGGCTATGACATGGTCCGGCTGATGGAGAAGCTGCCGGACAGCAACAACAACGATCTGGGCCTTGATGACAGCATCATGGTCCGTCCGACCGTGATGGCCATTTTCGACGGGATCGACAATGTCGTGACCGTGGTGACCCCCGTGCGCCCGCAGGAAGGCGTATCGGCGGAGGCGGCCCTGGCGGCAGCGAAGGCCCGGTTGGCGGAATCAGTGGCCGACCTGGAAGGCCCCGTACCGGCGGTACATGAGACGACATTGGATATCGCCGCCCTGCCCCCGCCCGCATCCAACATGGCCCGGCAGGAATATCATGGGGTGGTGGAGAAGGCGAAGGAGTATGTCCGGGCCGGCGACATCTTCCAGGTGGTGCCCAGCCAGCGTTTCTCCGTGCCCTTCAAACTGCCGCCGTTCGCCCTTTACCGGGCGTTGCGCCGGCTGAATCCCTCGCCTTTCCTGTTCTTCCTGGATTTCGGCGATCTGGCCGTCGTGGGCTCCAGCCCGGAAATCCTGGTGCGGCTGCGCGACGATACCGTGACCATCCGCCCCATCGCCGGCACCCGCAAGCGGGGCAAGACCGCGGCGGAGGATCAGGAACTGGCCGCCGACCTTCTGTCCGATCCCAAGGAACTGGCCGAGCATCTGATGCTGCTGGACCTGGGGCGCAACGATGTGGGCCGGGTGTCGCAGACGGGAACCGTTACGGTAACGGAAAAGTTCACTATCGAGTATTACTCCCACGTCATGCACATCGTTTCGAACGTGGAAGGAAAGCTGGACCCGAAGTTCACACCGATCGAGGCCCTGGTTGCCGGTTTTCCCGCCGGCACCGTATCGGGTGCGCCCAAGGTGCGGGCCATGGAGATCATCGACGAGTTGGAGAAGACCCGACGCGGCATCTATGGCGGCTGCATCGGCTATTTCGCGGCCAACGGCACCATGGATACCTGCATCGCCCTGCGCACGGCCGTGCTGAAGGATGGGGTGATGCATGTGCAGTCCGGCGGGGGGGTCGTGGCCGACAGCGAGCCGGAAGCCGAGTATCAGGAGACCGTGAACAAGGCGATGGCCCTGTTCAAGGCGGCAGAGGAAGCTGTGCGCTATGCGCAGGAGCGGGGAGGAGCCTGACCCCGTGGCCCCTCCCCTTGCGGCGGCCGATATTCTGTCGATCCGGCCCGACCGGCTGGTTCTGGCCACCTCGGCTGTCCTGGCGCCGGTTCTGGCCCCGCTCTTACCGGCGGCGGAGATCGCCACCAGCCCCAGCGGGGTCGACCATCTGCTGACCGCGGACAAGACCGTCTCCGTGCGCCTGGTCTGCATTGGTTTCGGGCATGTCCTGTCCTTATCGACGCTGGGCCGTTGCGGGGCCGGGGCCATCAATCTGCATCCGGCCCCGCCCGACTATCCCGGATCAGCCGTCAACCACCTCGCCCTCTATGAGGGGGCGACCCGCTTCGGCGTGACCGCCCATCTGATGGAGCCGGCCGTCGATTCCGGCCCCATCCTGGCGGTGGACCGTTTCGACATTCCGCCCGGCATCGGCCATCGCGGATTGGACGAGTTGACCTGGCCCGCACTGCTGCGACTGCTGCACCGGCTGTCCCCCTGCCTGCGCGGGCTCGCCCCCTGGCCGGACAGGCCGTCGGGGGAACATTGGCGAGGACCGGCCAGCCGGCGGGCCCGGGTGATGGATCTGACGCGGATCGGCCAGGACCTGACCCCGGCGGAGGCGGCGCGCCGGCACCGTGCGTTCCGCGACGGCCCCGACAGCGCCTTACTTTTCGAGCGCAACGGCACCTGGCAGCCCTATCAGCCCAGCGGGCGTATCAAAGGCTGGGTCGATGGCATTATCGGGGATACGGTGCGCGGCTGGGCATATGATCCGACGGAACCTGCCCACCGCACCCGCATCCGGGTGGAAGCCGACGGATACCCCGTGGCCGACCTGATCGCGGACGGGCAGCGGCGGGACGTGGCGGATGCGGGCCATGGCGATGGGAATTGCGGCTTCATCCTGCCCCTTGCGCAACTGTCCGCAACGGCACGGCAGCTGGAAATCCTGTTGCCCGACGACGAATGGCGCCGCCTGCCCGGCGGCCCCCTGCTGCTGCCGAATACCGGTTAATGAGAGGCATGGAGAATGCCCCTTCGTATCCGCGCCAACGGGTGCGGCGGCGCGCGCCTCCGCGAAGGGTCAGGCCTCCGGCAGGCTCTGCCCCAGCCGGCCGCCGATGCGCACCGGTTCGGCTCGTCTGGCCAGACCCGTCCGGTCATCGGTTTCAACGAACAGGCCGCAGACCGTGACCGTGGCATCGTTCTCCCCCGGTGAATAACGCTCACCGGGCACCTTGCGCAGCATCTTGTAGATGGCAGCATCCTTCTTCATGCCGATCACGGTATCGTAATCGCCGCACATGCCCGCATCGGTCTGATAGGCCGTGCCCCCGTTCAGGATCTGCAGGTCGGCCGTGGGCACATGGCAATGGGTGCCCACAACCAGGCTGACACGACCATCCAGCACATGGCCCATGATCATCTTCTCGCTGCTGGCCTCCGCATGCATGTCCATGATGATGGCATCCACGCCCGCCGGCCCCATGCGGGCCCCACCCAGGCGATGGATGTTCAACACCTTTTCGACGGGCGGGAACGGGTCGTCCAGCGGGTCCATGAAGACGCGGCCCATGGCATTGATCACCATCACCTTGTGCCGCCCGTTCTTGGCGGGCAGGATGGTATGGCCGCGGCCCGGCGTGCCGTCGGGATAGTTGATGGGCCGGACAAGCTGGGGAATCCGGTCGATCTGCGACAGCAATTCCTTCTGGTCCCAGGCGTGGTTGCCCAGCGTCACGCAATCCACGCCGGCCGCGAACAGTTCCTGGGCGATCTTTTCGGTGATGCCGAAGCCACCGGCCGCATTCTCCCCGTTCACCGTGATGAAATCGGGTTTCAGCTTCGCCTTCAGTTGCGGCAGATGGCGCAGCACGCCTTCCCGGCCACTGCGGCCGACAATGTCACCCAGAAACAACAAACGCATATGTGATCCCCAAAGCGCGGGCCGGGTTGCCGCCAGGCCCATGAATATCCGGATGACAAGCCGTCAGGCCGGGCGGTTGACGCCCACCTCGGTCACGATCCAGTCCAGCCGCTGATCGTAAGCGTCAACCGGCAGGCTTTCCAGCTTTTGTCCGGCATAGGCGATGCCCACGGCAACCGTCGGCGCCTCGGCCCGCAGCACTTCCAGCGTCCGGTCATAGAAACCGCCGCCATAGCCCAGGCGATAGCCGCGATCGTCAAAAGCCAGCATGGGGACCAGCACGATGTCGGGCTGTGCCACCGGCGCCTCTGACATGGGTTCCATGACGCGGAAGGCGCCGGGCACCAGCGGATGTCCCGGCCGCCACAAACGGAAGATCAACGGCCAGGCACGCCCGGTGACAACGGGCAGGGCCGTGGCATGACCGGCTGCACCCAGGGCCGACAGGGCTGGCCCCACATCCACCTCGTCCCCCTTCGGCCAATAGCCGGCGATGACCAGCGGATGGCCGTGCGGGGCGATGGCGGGCAGCAGGGACAGCAGATGGGTGGTGATGGCAGGCGCCGCCGCGGGGCCGATCCGTTCGTGGCATTGCGCACGCGCCGCACGCGCCGTGATCCGGGCGGCCTGCTTGGCCTGCGCCATGGCGTCGGGCGCCACGGGACCGGCATCCCTGTCGGACATGGGTCGACCCTGCTGCGGTTCAGGGGAAAAGCGGGCGGAAGATGGCCGCCTTGGCCGTTGGTGTTGCTATCCCTCGTGACCTGCACAAGCAGGTGGGAGCCATATACCGGCACCACGGCACCGGCAGGGACAGCCCCCTCGAGGAATGATTATCGGCCCCGGGGATAAAGCGACCTGACGCACCAGGCAGCCAGCTTCCAGACACTTATTTAGGCGCGTTCAAGCCGCGCTGCAATGTCTTCGATGCGCTTTGCCAATGTATCGACAGCCGTCGCCATCTTTGTCTCATCAGCTGCGGCAGGGGCGGCCGGGGCCGGCACATGGCCGCCACGCAGCGCCTTGACCTGGGCGCGCGTCTCCATCAACTCGTCCGCCAGCACGATGCAGGTGGCGATAAGGTTCTGCACCTCGTGGCCCGCGGCCCCGCCCGTCAGTTCCTGCATGCGGGCGTCGACATAGGCGGCCAGTTCCAGCAGGCGCTGTTCCTGGCCTTCCTCGCAGTTCAGCGAATGGCTGCGGCCATTCAGGGTGAAATCCACGCGACGCATCAATCAACCTTCCTCAAGAACGCCCTGAAGGCGCGAAATGGCCGCGTCCAGACGGACCTTCATGACACGGGCCTGTTCCTGTGCCTGACGTTCGCCATGGCGGGCCGCGGCCAGTTCAGCCTCCAGCCGCATCCTTTCCGCCATCCAGTCCTGCCCCCCTGCCGAGGCGTCCAGCTTCTCCAGCCGGCGTGTCAAGGCACGGTCCAACAGGCTGATGGCCGTATCCAGACGCTCCAAGGCGGCGGTCAGACTGTCCAAGGTAAGGGCTCTTCGGTGGGCGGATGAACGGGCCGTCGGCACCGTTGCCGGCACGAGACGACAGACAGTAGGGTCCCCCCTCCCCCGCCGTCAATATTCGCACCGCAAAAACAGCCAGGAATCGGTGCGGGTCCGATGCGCCGCCGCCGGGTGCCCGCCATGCGGGCCTGTCGCTTGACCCCCCCGCCGGATTTGGCCAATTTGCGGCCACCATCACGGGGGGGACCGGCGCCGGACCGGGGCGACCGGCCTTTTCCGCATGGGACCCAAGGTGCAGCGCTTCTACGAGCAATGTCCGGCCGCAAAGCCCAAGGCCGGCGCCCCGCATGAAAGGCCCTTCGCGCAATGTCGTCCGATCTGACCGCTGGCGTCTCCCACGCCGATCTCGCCAACGCCATCCGTGCCTTGTCCATGGACGCGGTGGAAGCCGCCAAGTCCGGGCATCCCGGCATGCCGATGGGCATGGCCGACGTCGCGACCGTGCTGTTCACGCAGTTCCTGAAGTTCGATCCCAAGCGTCCCGACTGGGCCGACCGCGACCGGTTCATCCTGTCGGCCGGCCATGGTTCCATGCTGCAGTACAGCCTGATGTACCTGACCGGATACGAGGACATCACGCTGGACGAGATCAAGCGCTTCCGCCAGATGGGTGCCCGCACCGCCGGCCACCCCGAATATGGCATGGCGCGCGGGATCGAGATGACGACCGGCCCCCTGGGCCAGGGCATCTCCACCGCCGTCGGCTTCGCCATGGCAGAGCGTATCCTGAATGCCCGCTTCGGCGATGATCTGGTCGATCACAATACCTATGTCATCGCCTCCGACGGCGACCTGCAGGAAGGCATCAGCCACGAGGCCTGCTCGCTTGCCGGCCATCTGGGCCTGTCCAAGCTGATCGTGCTGTGGGACGACAACAAGATCAGCATCGACGGATCGACCGACCTGTCCTTCACCGAGGATGTGCAGGCCCGCTTCCGTGCCTATAACTGGGATGTCAGCGCCGTGGACGGGCATGACCCCGTCGCCGTGGCCAAGGCCATCGAGGCCGCAAGGACAACCGACAAGCCGTCGCTGATCGCCTGCCGCACCACGATCGGCTATGGCGCCCCCACCAAGGCCAACACCGCCGGCAGCCATGGCAGCCCCCTGGGCGCCGCCGAGATCGAGGGCACGCGCAAGGCGCTCAACTGGCCCTATCCCGCCTTCGAGGTGCCGGACGCCATCCTGAATGCCTGGCGCGCCTATGGCGACCGCGGCCATCCCACGGTCGATGCCTGGGTGAAGCGTCTGGCCCGATCCGAGAACCGACTGGCCTTCAAGGCCGCCATCGCCGGTGACCTCTCGGCCGAGGCGCGCGCCGCCCTGCATGCCCACAAGAAGGCCGTATCGGAGACCAGGCCGAAGATCGCAACCCGCCAGTCGTCGGGCAATACGCTGGATGTCATCGTCCCGCTGGTACCAGAAATGATGGGCGGCTCCGCCGACCTGACCGGGTCCAACAATACCCGCGTCAAGGTCGTGGCCAAGGCCGTGCAGAAGAATGACTGGGCCGGCCGCTATGTCCATTACGGCGTGCGCGAGCATGGCATGGCCGCCATCATGAACGGCATGGCCCTGCATGGCGGCGTCATCCCCTATTCGGGCACCTTCCTGGCCTTTTCCGACTATAACCGCCCGGCCATCCGCCTGGGGGCGCTGATGAAGCAGCGGGTCATCCATGTCATGACCCATGACAGCATCGGCCTGGGCGAGGATGGTCCGACCCACCAGCCCGTGGAACATGTCCCGGCGCTGCGCTGCATCCCCAACCTGCTGGTTCTGCGCCCGGCCGACGCCGTGGAAGCGGCAGAGGCCTGGGAAATCGCACTGGATGCCAAGACGCGGCCCAGCGTCCTGGCGCTGACCCGCCAGAACCTGGCCACCCTGCGCATCGACCATACGGACGAGAACCTGTCCGCCAGGGGCGCCTATGTCCTGCGCGAGGCGTCCGGCCCCCGCAAGGTGACGCTGCTGGCCACCGGTTCGGAAGTGGAGATCGCCAACGAGGCGCGGGAGAAGCTGGAAGCCGACGGCATTCCGACGGCGCTGGTTTCCATGCCGTCCTGGGAACTGTTCGCCGAACAGCCCGAGGCCTATCAGAAGGCCGTGCTGGGCGACGGCTTGCGCATCGGAGTGGAAGCCATGGTCCGCTTCGGCTGGGACCGCTGGCTGGGCGAAAAGGGCGTATTCATCGGCATGCCTGGCTTCGGCGAAAGCGCGCCCTATCAGGAACTGTACAAGCATTTCGGCATCACGGCCGAGGCCATCGTGAAGGCGGCGAAGGAACGAGTGTAATATCAGGGGTCATGCGCCATGACCCTTGAAGGCCAGTGACGGCCGGCGCGCGGGTACGTGCCCGCGTGAGCCAAAACCGCCGGATGGCGGCGCCCGGCGCGTGAGAGACCAGGCACATACGATGGGTCATGGCGCATGACCCATCGTATCAGCTCTGCTCTTCCATCTGGAACGAATGTAACGCGGACGGCGCCAGGGTATACCCTGGCGCCGTTTTTCCCCTGGCGCCGTTTTTCGTTGTGCGCCCAGCATGGCGCGTTCTTGCGGGTGAAGGTCGCACCGTTAGACCAGCTTGCGATGAGTAGAACTCATCGCAAGCTGGGATAAGCGCTCCCTTCGGGCACTATGGGCAACTGGATTCCTATTGTGCATCAATGGGGCGCCATGTCCTGTACGAAACGATATGGCGACCTTCCTGGCGTAATGAACGCCCCCGCCCGTCACCCCCGCTTCCAGGTCGTGCCCTTCGGCCCGTCTTCCAGGATCACCCCCTGGGCGGCCAGGTCGTTGCGGATGCGGTCGGCTTCGGTGAAGTTCCTGGCCTTGCGAGCGGCCAGTCGGTCGGCGATGGCCTGTTCGATGGCGGCGGCGTCCAGCCCCCCGGCGGCACCGGCGGGTTGCCAGCGGAACCAGGCCTCGGGCTGCTGCTGCAGGAAGCCCATCAGGCCGGCGGCGGCCTTCAGGGACGCGGCGGCGGCGGTGCGGGCGGCATCATCAGCGGCCTTGTGATAGGCGTTGGCCAGTTCATGCAGGACGCTGATGGCCAGTGGCGTGTTCAAATCGTCGGTCAGGGCCGCCAGCAGGTCGGCCGGCACCCGCACCGCCGGCACGGCCCCGGCCGCGCGCAGCACGCCATACCAGCGGTCCAGCGTGGCACGGGCCTGCGCCACCTTGTCCTTGCTGAAATCCAGCGGCTGGCGGTAATGGGCCGACAGGATGGCCAGACGCAGCGCCTCGCCCGGCGCTTCGTCCAGCAGCTCGCGCACCGTGTAGAAATTCCCCAGCGATTTCGACATCTTGTCGCCGGCGATGGTCAGGAAGCCGGAATGCATCCAGACATTTGCCATCACGGCCGTGCCATGGGCGCAGCGGCTCTGCGCGATCTCGTTCTCATGGTGCGGGAAGATCAGGTCCAGGCCGCCGCCATGGATGTCGAACACCTGCCCCAGATGCGCCGCCGTCATGGCAGAGCATTCGATATGCCAGCCGGGGCGGCCCGTGCCCCAGGGGCTATCCCAGCCGGGCTCGCCGGGCTTGGCCGGCTTCCACAGCACGAAATCAGCGGGCGACTGCTTGTAGGGGGCAACCTCCACCCGCGCGCCGGCAATCAGTTCATCCTGGCTGCGGCGGGACAACTGGCCGTAATCCGCCATGGCCGGCACATTGAACAGCACATGCCCCTGTGCGGCATAGGCATAGCCCTTGTCGATCAGCGTGCCGATCATCGCCACCATGTCGCCGATATGGCGCGTGGCCCGCGGTTCGATATCGGGGCGCAGCAGGCCCAGATCATCCATGTCCGCATGGAACTGCGCCGTGGTACGGGAGGTGACGCTGTCGATCGGCTCCCCGGACTGGTGCGACCGCTCGATGATCTTGTCATCCACATCGGTGATGTTGCGGGCATAGGTGACGCGCGGATACAGATGCTTCAGCAGGCGGGCCAGCAGGTCGAAGGCGCTGAAGGTACGGGCATTGCCGATATGGGCATAATCATAGACCGTGGGCCCGCAGACATAGAGCTTCACATGATCCGGGTCGATCGGCGCAAAGGGTTCCTTGGCGCGCAGAAGCGTATTGTAGAACGACAGGGTCATGGAAGCAGGCTTTCCGGGTGCTTTGATGCGTCAGACGACGATAATATCAGGCGCGGCGGGGAAGAACGACGGCTTGCTGGCGACATCGCCCATCCAGACGACCCCGCCAGACACGGATGACATCCCCGTGGAGCGGGGGCCGCCCCCGCATCACGCCACCTCGCCCGCAAGCCGGGCCAGGACGCGGTCGCGGCCGATCAGGGGCAGCAGGGTCTTCAATTCCGGCCCATGGTCGCGGGCGGTCAGCGCACGGCGCAGCGGCAGGAACAGGGCCTTGCCCTTCGCCCCCGTGGCCGCCGAGACGGCCTTGGTCCACACGCCCCAGGTCGTCTCGTCCCACGGCGTGGCGGGCAACAACGCCGCGGCCCCAGCCAGGAAGGCGGCATCATCGACCAGCGGCGTGACGGGTTCGCGCGTCACCGCCCACCATTCGCGGGCGTCGGACAGGCGTGACAGGTTGGGACGGACGGCCAGCCAGAACGCCTCCTCCACCCCCGCCATTCCCATGGCGGCCAGGCGATCGGCCACGGCATCGAAGGGGGCGGCGTGCAGCACCTGGGCGTTGAGGCGCATCAGTTCGTCGGCATCGAATTTCGGTGTGCCGCGCCCGAATTTCCCGAAATCGAACCCTGCCGCCAGTTCCCCCAGGGATGCGGCGGCGGCAATGGGATCGGCCGTGCCCAGCCGCGCCAGATAGGCGTTGAGCGCCATGGCCTCCACCCCCTCTTCCTCCCGCAGGGAACGGACGGAAAGCGAGCCCAGCCGTTTGGAAAGCCCCTCCCCCTCCGATCCGGCGATCAGGGGCAGATGGGCAAAGGCGGGCACCGCACCCTGCCCCTCGATCCCCATCAGGGCCTGGAAAAGCTGCACCTGCACGGCCGTGTTGGTGACATGGTCCTCCCCCCGCACGACATGGGTGATGGCGAAATCCAGATCATCGACAACCGAGGTCAGCGTATAGAGCGGCCGCCCATCCTCGCGGATCAGCACGGGGTCGGACAGGTCCGCGCCGCGGAAATGCTTGGGCCCCTGCACCAGATCGTCCCAGGCGATATCGGCGTGCGCCAGCTTGAAGCGCCAATGCGGGCGGCGGCCCGCCGCCTCCAGCCGGGCACGGTCCGCATCACCCAGTGCCAATGCGGCCCGGTCATAGATGGGTGGCCGGTGCCGGGCCAGCAGCGCCTTGCGCTTCAGGGCCAGTTCCTCCGGCGTCTCGTAGCAGGGATAGAGCCGGCCGGCCGCCTTCAACGCCGCCGCCGCCGCCGCATAGCGCGCATAACGGTCGGACTCCCGGGCCTGGCGGTCCCAGGTAAGGCCCAGCCAGACCAGATCCTCCGCGATGGCGTCCGCGAAGGCCTGGGTGGACCGCTCCTCGTCCGTGTCATCCAGACGGAACATGAAGCTGCCACCATGCCGGGCCGCGAACAGCCAGTTCACGATGGCCGTGCGGATATTGCCGATATGGAGGTGCCCCGTAGGGCTGGGCGCGAAACGGACGGCGATGGTCATGGGCGGGATCGGACGCAACGGTATGAAAGGCGGGCCAGCGATAGCATGACGGAAGTCAACAGGGCACGAAAATCTCTTCCGGCTGATCCAGGCCGCGGACAGGATGCACCCCCAGCGAGCGCATGGGCCGGCCCGAACAGCCCGCGAACGCCGTGGACACTACGAAATGGCTGTCCAGGGCCTTGGCCACGTCCAGCAGGCGGCTGGCCAGGTTGACCGCGGGACCCACGACCGTGAAGTCCAGCCGGCGCCGGCCGCCGATATTGCCGAAGGCCACATGGCCCAGATGCAGCGACAACCCGTAATCGATGGGAAGCTGCCCCGGCGGGCAGCGCATGTTCCAGTCAGACACGGCAAGATGCAGGGTGGCCGCGGCCGCCAGCGCATGGCCGCACGCCTCCCGCGGGTTCAGCATGTCGGCCGGGAAGATGGCCAGCATGCCATCCCCCATGAATTTCAACACTTCACCGCCATGCGCCTCCACCGCGTCTACGGCCAGGTCGAACCAGTGGTTCAGCCGTTCCACCACCGCCGAGGACAGGTTGTCGGCCGTGAAGCGCGTGAAATTGCGCAGGTCGCAGAACAGGATCGCCGCGAAGATGCTGTCGGCATCGCCGCGGGAAATCTGACCGGCATAGACCCGGTCGCCCGCCCCCTGCCCCAGATAGGTGGCCAGCAGGTCGCGGGCCAGATTGCGGATCACACGTGCTTCCAGGATGGGGGAGACGAGTGCCACGACATGCCCCAGGTCGCGGATATCCTCTTCGTTGAACGGCCGCAGGCGCGCCGCGAACGACATGGCGGCGGAACGGTGCCGGTCCTGCACCTGGATGGGGACGATGTAATAATCGAGGTAACCTTCACGCCGCAGCCGTGCCAGAAGCGGCATGTCCGCATCCTGCCGCAGCAGATCGACGCGGAACGGCTGGCCCGTGTCATCGACCCGGCGCACAGGGCTTTGCAGATATTCCCCCATGTCGGTGTCCACCCGGTTCAACCGGTGGAAACCCGTCGTCTGGCCATGCAGCCAGACCCGCCCTTCCCCCACCACTTCCGGATGCAGCAATTCCAGGTTCAGGGAAACACGGCCGATCGGGATGCCGGCCCGCTCCACCCGGTCCACCAACTGCGTGAACAGCAGGTCGATATCGTAAAGCGTGTTGCCTTCCAGCAGCAGCCAGTCGGCAATCGAACGGACGCGGTCTGACAGGACGGACGGCAAGGGGCGGACACTCCGGCAACGGACAGGCTTTAGAGTGGGGTGCGGCGGGACGACGCGCAAGAGCCTGATTTGCCGGGGAGGGTATCGATATCGTCAAGCGGTGGCGCCGTGCGTTCACGCCTTCTTTTCCCAGCCTCCGCGCTCCGACTGCTGCCAGTATGTCAGGTCGTGCCCATCGGCCTTGGCCTGGCGCCAGCGGTCCCGCGCCGCGGCGACCGCATCGGGATCGTTGCCGTCGAACAGGTCGCAGACCAGGTCATATTCCTGCTTGGCCATGCTGTCCGCGCCATCGGTCAGGAACAGCACATTCGCCCCGTTGGGCCGGCTGTCGACGGCCTGGACCAATATGGGCTGATGTTCGGGATGGCCATCGGCCGGGGTGCCATGCGGCAGGAAACTGTCCGGCCGAAAGGTCCAGAGATGCTGGCTCAGCGCCTGCGCGCGCTCGTCGCTGTCCGTGCGGACAAGCACGCGCCAGCCCCGCTCCAGCGACTTTTCCAGAAGACCGGGCAGCACCTGCTCCAACGTGCGCCGGGTCAGGTGGTAGAAGCGCAGTTCAGTCATCCTCACCCCCGGCGCCGCAAATCAGCGCAGCGGGAAGGGAGAGAAATTCAGTTCCTGCGCCAGTTCCAGCAGATGGTCGACCGTGCCGGTGCGCGTCGTCAGCATGATGATGCCATCGGCCCCCACGGGGATCTGAATCTGGTAAAGGGGAACCTTGGCCTCCGGAAAGCGCGTGATGATGGCCCTGTAGCCGTTCACCACCTCCACCGTGCCATTGGGCGGCAGGGTGGCCGGCACCTTGATGGACCCGGACACAGCCTTGAACAGGGTCGGGCTGCGCGCCGCACCCACCACGACCTCCACGGGTCCACGCTTGTAGCTGGCCTCCGCGGTCGCGGCCGAATACATGGGCAATGCGCCCTTGGCCGGCCTGATCTCGCTCATCTGCCAGCCGTCGGGCTCGTCGGGCAGAACATTGCTCATGGAACTGTTGGGCGCCCGCGTCTGCGCATGGGCCGCCGGCGAAGCGGCCATACCCAGCACCGGGGCTGTCAGCAGGGCCAGGACGAGGGCGATCGACAAACGACGCATGGGGGCCGACTCCGTATCATTCTTCATGCATGAAATAGGGCGGCCGGGGATGTTTGTCATCCCCGGCCGCCCCTAATCGGGGGATTTTACCCCTCGTAATGGGTGGCGACCAGCTTATCCAGCAGGCGCACGCCGAAGGCCGTGGCCCCCTTCGGCACCATCCCCTTGTCGGCGCGGGACCAGGCCGTGCCGGCAATGTCCAGATGCGCCCAGGGGACCTTGTTCACGAAGCGCTGCAGGAACTGCGCCCCGATGATGGAACCGGCATTCATGGGGCGGCCGATATTCTTCATATCGGCCACATCGCTGTCGATATCCTTGTCATAGGCGGGCGACAGGGGCAGACGCCACAGCTTCTCACCCGTGGCCAGACCAGCTTCCACCAGCTTGGCCGACAGCGCGTCATCGTTGGAGAACAGGCCCGCATGCTCGTTGCCCAGGCTGACGATGACGGCACCGGTCAGGGTGGCCAGATCGACCATGAACTGGGGCTTGAACTGGTCTTGCGTGTACCAGAGGGCATCGGCCAGCACCAGCCGGCCCTCGGCGTCGGTGTTCAACACCTCGATCGTCTGGCCCGACATGGTGGAAACGACATCGCCGGGGCGCTGGGCATTGCCATCCGGCATGTTCTCGGCCAGGGCCACGACGCCCACGGCGTTGACCTTGGCCTTGCGGCCGGCCAGCACGGCCATCAGGCCGATGACGGTGCCGGAACCGCCCATATCCCACTTCATGTCATCCATATTGGCAGCGGGCTTGATGGAGATGCCGCCCGTGTCGAAGGTGATGCCCTTGCCCACGAAGGCGACGGGCGCGGCATCCTTGGCCCCGCCATTCCATGTCATCACCACCAGTCGCGGCGGCTTGACCGAGCCCTGGCCCACGCCCAGAAGCGCGCCCATGCCCAGCTTTTTCATCTTCTTCTCGTCCAGGACCTCGACCTCAAGGCCCAGCTTGGACAATTCCACGCAGCGGTCGGCCAGCGTCTCCGGATAGATGGTGTTGGGCGGCTCGGACACGACGTCGCGCGTCACGAAGATACCCTCGGCCACCTTCTCCAGCTTTTCCCACACCTTCTTGGCGGCCTTGGCCGCGCCGGTCTGCACGGTCAGCTTCTTGACCGACGGCTTCTTGTCGTCGGTCAGCGTCGTGCGGTACTTGTCGAAGCGGTAGGAACGCAGGACAGCACCGAAGGCCAGTTCGGCCGCCATCTCGCCGGCATCGCCGGCCAGACCATCATGGCTGTCCAGCACCACGGCCAGATCGGCCTCCCCGGCATTCTGCACGGCGGCATAGGATGCAGCACCGGCGCCGTTGGCGGTATTGGCGCCGAACTCGCCCGCGGCACCGATTCCCACCAGCAGCAGGCGCGCCACATCCAGACCCGGCGGGGCTACCAGATTCAGCACCTCCTCCGCCTTGCCGCTGAAGCGGCCCTGCGCCATGGCGCGGGTCAGGAAGCCACCGGACTTCTGGTCAATCTCCCCGCCCAGGGCACCCAGGGCGCGGTCGGCGGCAACGGTGACAGCCAGGATGCCCGATTTGGGCAGGCCGGGCGAGGCGAAGGCGATCTTCATTCCGGGTCTCTCTTTTTGTGCATCCGGCACCCGGTGGGCGCCGGCGGTTGTGTGCATGGCAGGGAGTTGATAAAGAACAGCCTCGGACCCATGTCAAGGTTGGGCTGGGCCAAAAACCGTCGGCCCGCCACGATCAGGACGCAATCACCCGTTACGGGCTATTTTACCCGTCATCGGGTATGCTCCGGCTTGGGACCGGCCCTGTGACCGGTCTTTTTGGATAAGATGAACCAGATCAACCGATACCTTTTCCGCAATCTGGTCGTCGCCACGCTGGTGGTGACGGTGGCGCTGTCGGCCGCCATCTGGCTGACCCAATCGCTGCGCCTGGTCGAACTGGTCGTCGATGGCGGGGCGGGTTTCGGTGTCTTCCTGCATCTGGCGGTCCTGTCGCTGCCCACCTTCCTGTCGCTCGTCCTGCCCTTCGGCGTGCTGGCCGCCGTGCTGTTCACCTATAACAAGCTGACGCAGGAGAGCGAGCTGGTGGTGATGCGTGCCGCCGGCCTGGGCCCGGTGGCCCTGGCGCGGCCCGTGCTGCTGCTGGCGGCCATCGTTTCCCTGCTCTGCTACCTGCTGTCCATGTATCTGGGCCCGGCGGCCCAGCGCGAGCTTATATCCCTGCGCCAGTCGGTGCGGTCCGACATGTCGGTCGCCCTGCTGCGCGAGGGCACGTTCAACGAGATGGGCGACGACCTGACCATCTATGTCCGCGACCGGCTGCCGGACGGCACCTTGCAGGACATCCTGATCCATGATCAGCGGCAGGAAGGGGTGACCACGACGGTGGTCGCCGCCAGCGGCACGCTGACCGACAGCGACGGCGTGCCCCGGGTCCTGGTCAATGACGGCACGCAGAGCAAATATACCGCCGCCACGGGCAAGACCGAGTGGCTGGAGTTCGAGCGTTATGCCATCGACCTGCTGACCCTGCGCCGCGAATTGCCGGCCCGGTGGACGGAGCCGCGCGAGCGGACCATGGCGGAACTGTGGACCCCGCGCAACGATGCGACCGACCAGCGGTTCAGCGGCCGCATCCGGGCGGAGTTGCACAACCGTCTGGCCTCGCCTTTGCTGGCCCTGTCCTTCGCCGTGATTGCGCTGGCGGCGCTGTTGCCGGGCGAATTCTCTCGCCGCGGCCAGACCCGTCGCATCACGATCGCCGCCGTGGGAGGACTGGTGCTTCAGGCCGCCGTGCTGGGAATCGTCAACCTGATCGGCAAGGTGCCGGCGCTGACGGCACTGTTGTATCTGGCGGTGCTGGCCCCGCTTCCCATCGGTCTCTGGCTGCTGCTACGCCCGGGCCAGGGAAGGCCAAGAGCCACGGCACACACACCCGCCCCCTCGCCGGGAGGATGAGAATTTGCGCCTGACCTCCACGCTTTCCGGCTATATCGGCCGGCAGTTCCTGCTCTGGTTCGGGGCCGGCCTGGCGTCGCTGCTGGCGCTCGTCTATCTTCTGGATACGGTGGAACTGCTGCGCCGCGCCGCCAACCGGCCGGAAGCGGGCTTCGACGTGATCGTGACCATGGGGCTGCTGAAACTGCCGGAGATCGGGCAGGAGGTCTTCCCCTTCGTCGTGCTGTTCGGTGCCATGTACACGTTCTGGCGGCTGACGCGGACGCAGGAACTCGTCGTGGCGCGGGCCAGCGGCATCAGCGTCTGGCAGTTCACCTTCCCTGTGCTGGCCTGGGCCATCATCATCGGCCTGGTGCTGATCATGGTGCTCAACCCCATCTTTGCTGCCATGCTGACCCGGTTCGAACGCATGGAGAACCGGTATCTTCGGGGTCAGACATCCTCCTTCGTGGTCGGACGGTCGGGTCTGTGGCTGACCCAACTGACCGAAGAGGGGGCCTATCGCATCCATGCCAATTCGGTGGTGCCCGGCACGGTTGAGATGCGGCAGGTGACGGTTCTGCTCTCCACGCCGGCCAACCGGCTGTCGGCGCGGATGGATGCGGCCTCGGCCGTGCTGACACCCGGTCACTGGGACCTGACCGAGGTCTGGTACAACAAGCCCGGCGAACCGGCCAGGTTCCTGGCCCGCTACCGCCTGCCCACCGAACTGACCGAACAGCGCATCCAGGACAGTTTCGCCCCGCCCGACACCTTGTCCTTCTGGGCCCTGCCCGGCTTCATCGACACGCTGGAGAAGACGGGCCTGTCCAGCGTGCGCCACCGGCTTTATTGGCACACGCTGCTGGCGCAACCCGCCTTCTATGCCGCCATGGTGCTGCTGGCCGCCGCCTTTTCGCTGCGGCAGATGCGCGGCGGCGGTACGCTGACCCTGGTCACCGGCGGCATCATCAGCGCGCTGGTGCTGTTCATCCTGAAGGATGTCATCGTGGCGCTGGGACTTTCGGGTGCCGTGCCCGTGCTGCTGGCCGCCTGGGGGCCGGCGGGCGTGACGGCGCTGCTGTCCATGGCGGCACTGCTGCATACGGAGGATGGTTGAAACACCGGTAGATTTTGCCTTTGCCCGTGCAAGCCTCTATAAGACCCCCTGCAATGACCGAGACAGTGATCCGATCGACCATGAAAAGCATAGCGCGTCCGGCCCTGCTGATGGCCACCGCCCTCACCTTCGCTGTTCTGGCTGGCCCCTCTGCCGCCTGGGCGCAGGCCGCGCAGGGGGCGCAGGTCCCGTTGAGCCGTATCGCCGCCGTGGTCAATGAGGAGCCGATCACCGTCGCCGACGTCGAGGGGCGCCTGCAGCTCGCCATCGTCTCGTCCGGATTGCCGGACAATCCGGAGACCCGCCAGCGCCTGCTGCCGCAGGTTCTGCGCCTGCTGACGGACGAGGCGCTGCAGATCCAGGAAGCGCGGGAGCGCAACCTGACCGTCACCGAGGATGAGTTGACGGACGACCTCGAAGCGGCGGCCAACCGCAACCGGATGGATCTGGAGCAGTTGCGCAGCGCCCTGGAACAGGCAGGCGTGCCCTGGACCACCATGCGACAGCAGATGCTGGCGCAGATCGCCTGGGGCAAGGTGGTGCAGCGCGTCGTGCGCCAGCAGGTCAACGTGCCCGACAGCGAGGTCAATGCCTTTATCGAGCGTATCCGCGCCAATGCCGGCAAGCCGGAATACCATGTCGCGGAAATCTTCCTGGCCGTCGACACCAATACGAACGAGGCCGAGGTTCAGCGCCTTGGCGAGCGGCTGGTCGAACAGATCGGCCGTGGCGCCAATTTCTCCGCCGTGGCGGCCCAGTTCTCCCAGTCGGCCGGCGCCGCACAGGGCGGCGACCTGGGCTGGATCCAGCAGGGACAGTTGGAAGAGAACCTGGACCGCGCGCTGCAGCAGATGACGCCCGGCCAGTTCTCACGGCCCATCCGCGGGGCCGCCGGCTATCATATCCTGTGGCTGCGTGAACAGCGCATCGTCGCGGCCGGCGATCCGAAGAACATCCAGGTGGCCATCAGCCAGTTCGTCGTCCCCTTCGCCGATGAAAGCCAGCAGAACGCCGCGTTCGAAGCCGCCAAGCAGGTGAGCGAGCAGGCCCGCGGCTGCGAGGCGCTGGAACAGGCCACGCAGGCCGTGCCGGGCGCCCAGGTCTTCAGCCAGCCCTTGAGCCGGCTTGGTGACGTTCCCGAGCAGATCGCGGCATTGGTCGGTTCGCTGGGTGTGGGCCAGGCGACGGCGCCATTGATGACCGATCGCGGCGCCATGCTGCTGATGGTCTGCGACCGTGTCGTGCCCGAGGGCAGCCTGCCCCCGGCCGATCAGGTGCGCTCCGCCCTGTTCCAGGAGCGCATGGACCTGCAGCAGCGTCGTTATCTGCGCGACCTGCGCCGTCAGGCCACGATCGAAACCCGCATGTGATCCGGGGGGCGGCCATGATGGCGGCACCGCTGGGTCTGACGATGGGGGAGCCGGCGGGCATCGGCGGCGACATTGCCCTGAAGGCCTGGACTCAGCGGGAAACGGCGCAGGTTCCGCCCTTCGTGCTGCTGGATGATCCGGCCCGGATCGCGGTCCTTGCGGCGCGACTGGGCCTGGACGTGCCGCTTCGCATCGTCACGGAAGGTGATCTCGACACGGCTAACGGCCTTTTCGCGCACAGCCTTCCGCTGCTGCCCGTGGAACTGACCGCCCCCGTCACGCAGGGCCGGCCGGACCCGGCCAACGGCCCCGCGGTGATCCAGTCCATCGACCATGCTGTCGCCCTGGCCCGCCGCGGCGCGCTGGCGGGTGTGGTGACCAACCCCATCCAGAAAAGCGCGCTTTACGCCTGCGGCTTCCGCTGGCCGGGCCACACCGAATATCTGGCGCATCTGGCGGGTCTGCCTGACGATGGCACGGTGATGCTGCTGGAAGGCGGCGGCCTGCGCGTCGTGCTGGCCACCATCCATGTCGCCGTGAAGGATGTGCCGGCCTGCCTGACGGCGGATGCCATCCTGCATGTCGCCCGCGTCACGGCCGCCGCCCTGACGGATGATTTCGGCATCACCCGGCCACGACTGGCCGTGGCGGCGCTCAACCCCCATGCCGGCGAGGATGGCGCCATGGGGCGGGAGGAAATCGAGATCATCGCCCCGGCCGTTGCCGCCCTGCAGGCCGCGGGCATCGACGCCACCGGTCCCTTCCCCGCCGATACGCTGTTCCATGCCGGCGCGCGGGCACGGTACGATGCGGTGGTCTGCATGTATCACGACCAGGGATTGATCCCGTTGAAGACGCTGGATTTCGACACGGGCGTCAATATAACCCTGGGCCTTCCCTTCGTGCGCACCTCTCCCGACCATGGCACGGCGCTGTCGCTGGCCGGAACGGGACAGGCCAGCGCCTCCAGCCTGATCGCCGCCCTGCATGCGGCCAGCCGCATTGCCGCCCGCCGGCGCGAAAATGGATCGACATGACCGACGGACGCGACCTGTCCCATCTGCCCCCCCTGCGCGAGGTGATCGCCACCCATGATCTGGCCGCCAAGAAGGCGTTCGGCCAGCATTTTCTGCTGGACCTGAACGTCACCCGGCGCATCGTGCGCGAGGCGGGTGATTTCACGGGCGTGCATGTGGTGGAGGTGGGGCCCGGACCCGGCGGGCTGACCCGCGCCCTGGTCGAAAGCTCCGCTGCCAGCGTCACGGCGGTGGAACGCGATCCGCGCTTCGCCGCTGCCCTGGCCGATGTCGTTGCCGCCTCTGCCGGCCGGCTGCGGCTGGTGGAAGCCGACGCGCTGACCGTGGACCCTGTGGATCTGGTCCCGGGGCCGCGCGCCGTGGTGTCCAACCTGCCCTACAATGTCGGCACGCCACTGCTGATCGGCTGGCTTCGGCGGATCGGGGAATACCGGTCGCTGACCCTGATGTTCCAGAAGGAGGTCGCGGACCGCATCGTGGCCGGCGTGCGCACCGACGCCTATGGCCGGCTGTCCGTCATGGCCCAGTGGCTGGCGGAATGCCGCACGCTGTACGATCTGCCGGCCCGCGCCTTCACGCCGCCGCCCAAGGTCGACAGCGCCGTGGTCCACCTGACCCCGCGCGAACGCCCGGCCGATGATCCCGACTTCGCCAGCATGGAAGCGCTGGTGGGTGCCGCCTTCGGCCAGCGGCGCAAGATGCTGCGTGCCAGCCTGAAATCGGTGATCCGGGAGCCGGAACCGCTGCTGCTGTCCGTCGGTATCGCCCCGACGGCCAGGGCGGAGGAAATCAGCGTGGCCGGCTTCGTCGCCCTGGCCAGGGCCTGGCTGGCGGCGCGCGCCTGACAACCGGTCCCATCCGCCAGTCAAACCCGGTTCAGGCGCCGGACGGCCGGTCGAACAGCCCCATGGCATAGGCCGTGTGCAGCGCTAGCGGAGCCATCCAGGCCACCAGCGGATAGAAGAACCAGACCCGGTCCGGCGTCAGCATGAAGTTGAGCGGCACAAGCACCACCGCGGCCAGGAGATAGGCCAGCAGGTGGTTCAGCAACTGGCTGCGCCGCCGCTTCACGGTGGGGTGACTATCGGGCAACGGGTCTGCCATGTTCCTGTCCTTGCTGTTTGCCGTTCGGGCGCCAGCCCCTACCATAACGGGAACGGCGACAGGGCCAAGCGCGAACTTGATTGATGGCGGCCAGGCAGGCAAAGATGGCGAAAGCCCTTATGGATCAAAGCCAAGACCATGGACATCAATCGCCTGTTTGCCGATGCCGTCGCCCATCAGAATGAAGGCCGGTGGGCCGAGGCTGCGGCCCTTTACCGCAAGATCGACAAGGCGCGGCCGGGGCTGGGGCCTGTGAACTGGAACCTGGGCATTGTGCTGAAGGCACAGGAACAGTGGGATGACGCCCTGCGTGCCTTTGAGAAGGCGGACAAGGCCGGTGGCGATTTCCGTGGCCTGCTGTTCAATATCGGGCTTTGCTGGCAGAAGCTGGGCCGGATGGAGGCTGCCGCCAAGGCGTTCGAGAAGGCCGTGGCGGCGGAGCCCGACGACCATGTCGGTCTTTTCAACTTGGCTGCCGCCTATCGCGAGCTGGACCAGTTGGAGAAGGCAGTAGCCGCCGTGGACAGGTCGCTGGCGCTGAACCCCGATTTTGTCGAAGCGCAATTGCTGCAATCAAAGCTGCGGACCCGCATGCTGCCCATCTGGCACGTGCCCATGGTGAATGATGCCCCCCGCAATGATGCCTACGAAGCCGCCATCAAGGCACAGGTCCGGCCGGGCGATCTGGTGCTGGAGATCGGCACCGGTTCCGGCCTGCTGGCCATGATGGCAGCCCGGGCCGGCGCCACCGTCGTAACCTGCGAGGCTGTGCCCTGGATCGCGGAAACGGCCCGTGCCGTCATTGCCGCCAACGGCCTGTCCGACCGGGTCACGGTGGTCAACACCCTGTCGACAGCCCTGCAGGTGGGTGACGTGTTGCCGCGCCGGGCCGACATATTGCTGTCAGAGATCGTGGCCAGCGATTTCCTGTCCGAGCGGATCATCCCGGCCGTGGCGGACGCTCGCGCCCGCCTGCTCCGGCCGGATGCCCGCATCCTGCCGGAACGCGGCGGCGTGCGGTGTGCCCTGGCTGGCGGTGATATTCTGGAACGGCATCTGTTCACCGGGCCGACCAACGGTTTCGACCTGACCCCCTTCAACCGGCTTTACCCGCGTACCGTGCGCTATGATGCGCGCACCGTACAGCCCGTGGCCCTGTCTTCCGCCATCGATCCGTTCAGCTTTGATTTCACGGCCGGACCGGTGCCGCTTTGCGAGCAGGTCCGCTTCAGCCTGACAGCGAACGCCATCGGCCACTGCGTGGCCTTGGCCCAATGGGTCTGGCTGGATTTCGGCAAAGGTATCCTTTTCGAAAACAGCCCCTTCGTGGACAGCCCGGCCAGCGGCTGGCAGCCGGGTTTCTTCCTGCCGCCCGCCCCCTTCCCGGTCTCTCCCGGAAAGGTTGTCGACATCGACGGTTACCATGACAGCTACAATGTTTGGCTGTCCTTTCGTCCTTAGCGCCTGTCAGGAAATTTTCATTTTACTTCGATGCTTTATACTATTCTGACACTTATCCGTATCTGCATTGATCAGACCCTATGGCCCTGATCAATGCATCCCTCATGCGCCGGGCGCCGCCATCCGGCGGCTGGGCTTGCGCGCGCGTGGACGCGCGGGCGCTCAACGCGCCGCTCGTGCGGCGTCGCCCGCGCCAACGAATGGTGGCGCCGGCAATTGAGGGCGGTGACCAGAACCAATAGGTTCTGGTCACCGCAAAATAGGATAAGGTATGAGGGGGCTCATCACCTTGTTTCCTAGGTGATAAAAAAAGCCCCGGCGATGACATCATCGCCGGGGCCGGGAAACAGCAGGACGGAAAAGGATCAATCCTTTTCGCCTTCATTGTAGTCGCGGATATCGGCAGGGTCCCAAACGGCACCACGGCGACGGCGATTGGCATTGCTGGCCGCGCTTGGGGCGGCAGCGGCCTTCGGCTGCCGTTTCGTCCCCGGAACCGGCCCGCGCCGGCGCGGCGCTTCCATCGCCATCGGCGTGGCAGGACTTTCCTCCGGGGTGGCCGTATATTGACGGTTTGCGGCGGCGGCGGCCGCCGCCTCCTCGTCATAGCCGGCATTGGGAGAAACGGCCCGCAGCAGGGATCCGACAGCGTCCGCCACCTCTTCCGGTGCGGATTTCCAGGCGCGCAACAGGTCCAGTTCGCGACGGGACAGGATGGGGGACGATCCCTCAGCCGTGGCCGCGAAGCTTTCCGGCGGCCGGCGCATGTCGGGCACGTCCAGGCCATCGAAGAAGAAAGTCAGCGGAACGTCGAGAATATCCGCCAAACGGTACAGCTTTCCAACGGAAACCCTATTGGAACCCCGTTCGTATTTCTGGACTTGCTGGAAAGTAATACCCAGCGCCTTTGCCAGATCAGACTGACTCATCCCTAAAAGGCCGCGACGAAGCCTGATACGGCCAGCCACGTGATTCTCGATCACTGTCTCCAGCGCAGCAACGGCTGCGTTTTTGCTTCGTCTCGGCATAGAACCCTATTGCCCCCTCTGCGCATTCTTACGCCCATGCTCTTTCAAGCCATCAGCCCGAAAACAGGGCAAATCCCTAACATTCCTATGCAGAACAATCGGACATTTCCGCTTGCTGGTCAAATCAACGGTCAGCCTGCACTGCGTCCCGCCGACTGTCACAACCTCAACCACGCACTGCTTCATGCCATCGTATGGCAATATTAGCAGTTTCATTGAGACTGTCCATAACTTGTATGCCATATCCCAAAAAGCGAAACAGGCTTAGCTAAAGATTAACGCAAAATAAGATAAAATTTGGTGCGTTTCTGGCCACCCCCAAAGAGAAATAAGGGGTTGCGCGACAATTATTACTACTGGGAGTTTAAAAACGCTTTTTTGCGTTTCCTTTTTTGGCTCCGGTCGCCCGAACCATCGCGCCCTGGGGATTTCTCCATCCTTATTGCCGTAAGGGCCCAGGATGTCAACGACGCCGAATCGCTCAACGCCCCGCCTTTCGGCAAGGAATCGAGCTACCCCGAAAATGTCACAGGTATGCCGGGAACAAACCGCCCTAAGCCGCGTTTCCGATCTGGTCGGGAAGCATGATGGCGGCGATTTCACCGTAGGTCTGTCGTTCCGCCCGCAAAACCATCAGCCATTCCCGTAAACTTTCATGGACGAAGCAATGATGGGGCTGGGATAATTCCGCTTCCGTATCGTTGATCAGCCTGTCCAATAAACGGGCATGGACAAACGCGGCCTGACGAATATGGGCATCGACAGTGAAATCCGGCATCGGAGCACTCCGGGCGACAAGATGAAACGACGGGATATCATCACCCGTCACCCGGCTTTTTGCGTGCGAAAATAGGGATTAGCACTTTCGTGCTCAGCCGTTGGTAGAAGCTCCCCTATCCAGGTCTGTCGTCATACGGCTGGGCGTACCGCCAAGGCGCGCACGGTACAGATGTATGTTTTCCAGAACGCGCTGTACATAGTTGCGCGTCTCGTAGATCGGCATGGTTTCGATCCAGTCGATGACGTCCACGCCATTCCCCCGCGGGTCGCCGAAGGCCCTCAGCCAGCCATTCACCCGGCCGGGCCCGGCATTGTAGGCCGCGATGGCCAGGACATAAGAACCGCCGAAACGGTCGATCATGTCCGCCAGATAGATGGAGCCGATCTCGACATTGTGCCTTGGATCGGTCAGCAGCCGGTCGGCGGTATGCCGCTTAAGCCCCTGCTGCTTAGCGACACCGCCCGCCGTGGCGGGCATGACCTGCATCAGGCCGCGGGCGCCGGCCGAACTGACGGCATCTGTCTTGAAATTGCTCTCCTGCCGTATGATGCCGTGGATCAGCGCCGCCTCCGGCCGGGAGGGGGGCTTGCCGGGCAGCAGCGGGAACCCCTCCCCCGCCAGCACGAAACCATCCTGCCAGGCCGCGCGCGAGGTGATGACGGCCAGATCGGGCCGCTTGATACGGTTGGCCAGATCGCCGATCAGCCGGTAATTCTCACCGGTCCGGGCATCCACGGTCAATTTACGCAGGAACAGGGCCACACGATCACTGTCCGCCCCCTCGATACGGGTCAGCAGTTCCACGACGCGCACCATCTCCTGACGCTCGAACGCCTTGCGGTGATCATCGGTGACTTCCGGTTGTGCGGGCAGGGTGCTGCCGGCAGGAAGGTCCAGATGGTCCGATGCCAGCAACCCATAGAAAGTGCCGCCATAGCTGGTCGCCGTCTGGAACCATTGGGTGGAACGCTGCCTGTCCCCCATCTCCGCCAGCGCACGGCCGGCCCAATAGGCGCCGCGCGACTTGCTGAGCGGTGAACTGGTCCCCCGGAACAGCGCCTCGAAATGCTTCAAGGCGGCTTCCGGCTTGTCCAGGCGGCGCAGCGCCAGCCATCCGGCCAGAAATTCCGCCTGCGCGAACGCCAGCCCATCCTTGGCCGCGTGGGCCGCCACGACATCATAGGCCCGCTTGAACTTGCCTTGCTCCATCAGGCGGCGGGCCAGGATATGGCGCTCCACCCACCATTCCGCCGTGCGCTGTTCCTCCGCCGGGCGCTTGACGGCCAGCAGCTCCAGTGCGCCGTCATCCATATCCTTGCGCCGGCGCCAGCGCGTGCGTTCATAAGCCAGGGCGGCATCGCCGGCCAGGACCGCCGGCACGCGCCGGACAGCACCATCCACGCCGGGCGACATGGCGGCCAGCGCGATCCGTGCTTCCGCGAGGGACCGCTGACCACCACTGACCAGCGGCATGACCCGCCGCGCCTCGTCGGTCCGGCCAGCCCACAAAAGGCGATCCAGCCGGGCCACATGGTCTTCCGGGCGCAGCAGGCTGACATACCGGCCGCGGAAATCCCGTTCCTCCACCGCGCCGAAGGAGCCATTGACATAGCGGTCACGGACCAGCGCGATGGCCTTGTCCGACGCCTTCGTCTCCATCAGCGCCACGATGTAGCGATCGAATCCGGCATGGGTCAGGGGCGCATTACGCTCAAACCACGCCCTGACATCCGGAGAGGAAAGGGTTGCCGGCATCCGGGCCTCGGCATTGCGCCGCAGGGCCGCCTGGTTCGGCCAGTCCGGATGACGGGCCATGAAGGCCACCAGCGCCTCCCAACTGGCATCGGTATTGGGCCGCGTCAGGTCGATCCAGAGCAGCACCTGCGCCGGCAACGCCTCCTTGGCACGCCGCGCCGCATGGTGCGCCTCCTCCAGCCGGCCGCGATCGGCGGCGCTGAAAGCCTGCTTGTAGATGGCAATGTCGGAAGAGCTGATCGCCCATGCCATGCCGGGCGCCCCGAGCCCGATCCCAAGGCAAAGCAGCATCGCCGCCAGGGCACGGCCTGCCAGCTTGTTTCGGGGATTGGGGCTGATTAATGTTCGCGCCTTCATTGGTTCTGACCGGAGTGTCCCGCCATGTTCAAGGGTTCCATCGTCGCATTGATCACGCCTTTTCGCGACGGGAAGGTGGATGAGCCCGCCTTCCAGGACTTTGTGGACTGGCAGATCAAACAGGGGACGCACGGGGTTGTTCCGGTCGGGACGACCGGCGAGTTGCCCACCCTTTCGCATGAAGAACATCGTATCGTCATCTCCCTGGCGGTGGAGGTGGCCAATGGCCGCGTCCCCGTCATCGCCGGTACCGGTTCCAATTCGACGGAAGAGGCCATCGCCCTCACCCGCCATGCCAAGCAGATCGGCGCCGACGCCGCCCTGATCGTGACACCTTATTACAATAAGCCGTCGCAGGAAGGCCTTTATCAACATTACAAGGCCATCCACGATGCTGTCGACCTGCCGATCATCATCTACAATATTCCCGGCCGCAGCGTCATCGACATGAGCGTTGCGACCATGGCACGGCTGGCCAAGCTGCCGAACATTGTCGGCGTGAAGGATGCGACTGCCGATCTGGTCCGCCCCCTGCGCACGCGGGTGGAGATCGGCCCCGATTTCTGCCAGCTTTCGGGTGAGGATGGCACGGCAGCGGCCTTCCTGGCCCAGGGTGGCGTGGGCTGCATCTCCGTTACGGCGAATGTGGCGCCGGCCCTGTGCGCGCAGATGCAGAATGCCTGGGCCACCGGCAACATGACGGAGATGGCCCGCATCCGCGACCTGCTGATGCCACTGCACCATGCCATGTTCGTGGAGACCAGCCCCGCCCCGGTGAAATACGCCGCCAGTCTGCTCGGCAAGTCCACCCCGGACGTGCGCCTGCCGCTGGTCCCCTGCTCTGCCGAGGGGCGTGCCGTCGTGGAGGATGCGATGCGCAAGGCCGGCCTGATCAACTGACTTCATTGAACTCCACGGAACGTCCCCCCATAACAGGGGGGACGTTTTCTTTTGGGATCGGATCACACCGGCAATGGCGAACAACGCGCCCGAGCGCAAAATGGCGGCACAGAACCGCCGGGCCCGCTTCGACTACTTCATCGAGGATACGATCGAGGCCGGCATCATGCTGACCGGCACGGAGGTCAAATCATTGCGGGGCGGCAAGGCTTCCATCCTGGAAAGCTATGCCGGCGATGTCGGGGGCGAGCTGTTCCTGATCAATTCCTACATCCCCGAATACGGGCAGGCCGGCGCCTGGCTGCAGCATGACCCGAAGCGCCCGCGCAAGCTGCTGGTCCGCAAGCGCGAGTTGGAGCGCATGTTGAACGCCATCGCCCGCCAGGGCATGACCCTGGTGCCCATGTCCATCTATTTCAACGACCGTGGCAAGGCCAAGGTCGAGATCGGCATCGCCAAGGGCAAGAAGAAGGGCGACAAGCGCGAGACGGAGAAGGAACGCGACTGGCAGCGCGACAAGGCCCGCCTGATGCGCGCGCGGGGGTGATCACCCCCGCTCGAACAGCCAGTTCATGCGGCTGTCCCCGAAGGCGCGGTAACCCGCCGCCTTCAGCCGGCCGAGAAGGTCGCCGCCCCAGCTTTCCTGCGAACGCTCGATGATGATGACACGCGGCCACAGGCTTTCCGGGGCCGCCGCGAAGAAGGGCAGCAGGGCCTTGTCCTCCGCCCCTTCAATGTCGATCTTCAGAACGTCGATGCCGGTGACCCCGGCCCCCCCCAGCACGTCCAGCAACGGGCGCACCCGAACGGGCGTGCTGGCCCCGCCATGGTCGCGGACCAGGGACGAGCCCCCCAGGTTGGAATTGTCCAGATAAAGGCCCAGCACCCCTTCCTCCGCCCCGATCGCGCAATCGACATGGGTGATGGCGGCGTCGGTCCGGTTGATGGACAGGTTGAAGCGCAGCCGCCGCGCCGCCTCCGGCCCCGGTTCGATGGCCAGGATGCGGCCGGCCGGCCCCAGCAGGCGAGCCGCATTCAGAGTATAAAGCCCGACATTGGCGCCGATATCGACAAAGGTGCCGTCACGCGGCAACCGGTCGGCCAGAAGCGCCATTTCCGCCGGATCGAAAAATTGCGGCATGAACAGGAACTTGCGCTCCCCGACATTATCGTCGGGATAAAGGCGCAGATTGATGCCGCGGACCGCTACATCGAATACCGGCCCCTGGAGCAGCATGGCCACGCGCCGCAGCCACAGGGCCAGCCGCCGGCCCATCGGCGTCAACGGCTGCGCCTGGCAGAAGCCGATAAGGGCGCGGGGCAGCGTACCGGGCGCGTGAAAGCCGAAAGGGGCTGCGGGATCATGGCGCAAGGGTGCGGTCTCCGCTTCCGTGAAGCTGGTTTGTGGAACGGGCTGTGATGCTTATGCCACAAGCGGGCGGCGGGCTGCATCCCCTTATGCCGCAATGCAAATCCATCTTCATTGACAAGGCGGCAACCACTATGTGCAATGCGTGGCGTCCAGGGTGCCGCTGGCAGGCGGCATCTGTCATCCCGGTGCGGTCCCCGTGTGGTGCGGGGCGTCCGATCTGATTGGGGGGTCCTTGATGAAGATGAAGCAGGTGATTGGCGCCATCGGCATGGTTGCCGCCGTCGCCCTTGGCCATTCGGCCATGGCCCAGGAAAAGAAGGTCAACATCTACAACTGGGCCGACTATATCGGCGAGACGACGCTGGACGATTTCACGAAGGCGACCGGCATCCGCACGCAGTATGACGTCTTCACCGATCTGGAAACCCTGGAATCGAAGCTGCTGGTCGGCAATTCCGGCTATGACGTGGCCGTGCCGACCGCCGAGCCGACGATGCGCAAGCTGATCCAGGCCGGGGCCATCCAGAAGCTGAACAAGGCCCTGATTCCCAATCTGAAGCATGTCGATCCCGCCCTGATGAAGCTGGTCCAGTCGACGGACCCCGGCAATGAATATGGCGTCATCTATCAATGGGGCACCATCGGCATCGGCTACAATGTCGAGAAGGTGAAGGAGCTGCTGCCCGACGCCCCGACCGATAGCTGGCAACTGGTCTTCAATCCGGAGAACGCCAAGAAGCTGGCCGCCTGCGGTATCGTCTTCCTGGACAGCCAGACCGATGTCATGCCGTCGGTGTTCCAGGCGATCGGCCTTGACCCCAATACCGAAAGCTCGGAAGACACCAAGAAGGCGGAAGAGGCGATGCTGGCCATCCGCCCCTATATCAAGACCTTCGCGCCGTCCATCATCGACCCGCTGGCGACGGGCAATGCCTGCGTGGCCGTGGGCTATTCGGGTGACGTGTTCCAGGCCGCGGCCCGTGCGGCCGAGGCCGAGGCGAAGTTCACCATCGAATATTCCATCCCCAAGGAAGGGGCGCAGGTCTGGTTCGACGTGGCCACCATCCCGGCCGGCGCCAATGTCGAAACCGCCAGCGCCTTCATCAACTATGTGCTGGAACCGAAGGTCATGGCCGGTATCAGCGACTATGTCGCCTATGCCAACGCCGTCCCGGCCTCCTGGCCGCTGATGGACCCGGAAGTGGCCAAGAACCCGGCCATCTTCCCCCCGGCCGACGTGATGGCCAAGATGTTCACCGTGACCCAGATCAGCCAGAAGGCCGAGCGCGAGCGTACCCGGTCCTGGACGCGGATCAAGACGCGCCGCTGAGCGGCCGCGTCGGGTTGACTTGAGGGGCAGCCGCCGGCGGAACCATCCGCCGGCGGCTTTTTCATATCGTCATGAAACGATATTCGCTGCGCGAGCGGAAGACATGGCCCGGCCGCAGAAGAGTGGACGGAAATTCAGGCCGGTTGGGACTGTCCTGGAAATGCTGGGGTTCCAGGCACACACCACAATGCGGCCGGTAGACCACGCCGCCACGCCCCACCATATCCAGACTGTTGGCCGTGAAAAGCTGAACCCCGGGCTCGGTCGTCCATAATTCCATGGCCCGGCCGCTATCCGGATGTTCCAGGCGCGCGGCGCGGCGCATAGATCGCCCGGCCATCCCTCTGATCTCGAAACAATGATCATAGCCGCCGCCGATGCGCATCTGCTCCTCTGTCGCGGCGATATCACGGCCCAGGGGCTTGGGCTGCCGGAAATCCAGCGCGGTGCCGGCCACAGACCTATATTCACCCGTCACCAGTTTGTCCGGCCCGAACGGGGTGAACCGGTCCGCCTCCACCATCAGCAGATGATCATGGATGAGTGCGCCCGGCACGCCCGACAGGTTGAAATAGCTGTGATGGGTTGGGTTCAGCACGGTGGGCCGGGTCGTGCGCGCCTGAAAATCCAGGCAAAGGCGATTGTCGTCGGTCAGGCTATAAGTCACATCGATGGTCAATTCCCCAGGGAAACCCTGATCACCATCGGCACTCACCAGGGTCAGGCGCAAGGCTGCCCCCGTGGCCGCGGCGCGTGCCTGCCAGTTACGCCTGGCAAATCCGATCGGGCCACCATGGGAGGAATGGCGGCTGTTCCCGGTTTCCAGCCGCACCTCCCGTCCATCCAGCATGAAACGGCCGTTGGCGATCCGGCCGGCATAGCGACCGACCGTCGTGCCGAAATTGCGCGAGCGGGTACGATAGGCCTCCAGATCGTCCAGCCCCAGCACCATCTCCGCCAGCCGCCCGTTGCGGTCGGGCATGGTGAGGCTGGTCACCGCCGCGCCATAGGTCATCACCCGCGCCACGGCACCACCGGCATTGGCCAGGGTGTAAAGGGTCACCCCCTCTCCATCCGGCAACTGGCCGAACGGTGAGGCCGTCACCGTTCCCCGCCGGGTCATGCCAGGGGCACAACCGGCGAGCGGCAGGCTGGACAGGCCTAGCAGCATTTGACGGCGCGACAGCATCCTGCGGCACTCCCCCATCGGTAACCGGTGTCAATTTGACACTCACCGGCCCGTTCAGGCAAGGGAGACGGGGAAAGCCCCCTTATCAAAACCGCAGACCCGTCAGGCGGCGGACAGACCGGTGCCAGCGTTGATGAAGGTTGTCCACAGCGGCGGCAAGGGTTTCAATGCGCTGGCAGCGCGCTTGCGCAGTGCCAGCGCCGGTCCCTCCTGGCCGATTTCGTCCAGCATTTCCGCCGCTTTCATATCATCGGCCACCTGCTTCAACGGATCACGCAGCGCCTCCACCGCGCGCAGCAACGGCGCCACCCGCTCCGGCGGCCAGACGGCGCGGCAGAAATCCAGCGCGTAGCGCAGCTTGCGCAAGCGCTTGTGCGCCTTTACCGCCGTATCAACATCGTCGGGAAGCCCGGCCGAGCGCACCTTATCCAGCCGCACTCGCAGCATATCGCCGGCAATTTCGGCCAGCGTCGTGCCGAAGGGACAGCCATGCGGTTGGGCCGCCCAGTCACCGCCTTCCAGCCAGGCCGCGAAATCAAGCTGCCAGCCCGTCCAGTTCGGCGCCTCCAGCAGGTTCAGCGCCTTGTCCAGCGCCTTGGCCCGTGCCGTCGAGACGGCACCCACGGCACCGCGCCGGGTTTCCGGCGGCAATTCTGTCAGGGCGACCGCCACCTTCTGCCAGTCCCGCGCCCGTTCCAGCCGACGGCCAAGACGGCGCAGCCTGTCACGCAGTTCATCACCCTGGTCGGTATGGATCAGGTCGGCGAACAGGCCATAGCCCGTGTTCAACCGGCGCACGGCCGATGCCATCTCCCGCAAGGCAGCAGCATCGCCCATGCCGTCGCTGAAGGCGGGCTGGTTATCCAGCAGGTGGGCCAAGCCGTTGCGGCCGATATGGCGGAAAGCCTCCGTCACGGTCGTGATGGGAGAGATGCCCAGCGGGCGCACGGGATGGGCCCGCGGCTGCGCCCCCGTCAGCAAGGCCAGACCCTGATCGGCCTTGCTGCGCGTGGACAGGCGCAACGGGATGCGACCATGGATTTCCGCGGCCAGGCGGAACAGGTCCGCCACCTGTCCCTGGATCAGTTCCAGTTCCACCTCGCTGATGGTCAGGCGGGCCGATGGGGTGCCGTCAGGCGCCATGACCTGTGCCTGACCCAGGTCCAGTGCCAGTTCGACCCGCCCCTCCGCCCCGACGCGCAGCAGCAGGGCCGTGCGCTGCACATCGGTGGCGAACAGCGGCACCAGTTGGTCCGGCAGGTCGGCCGGCAGCAGTTCGGCCAGATCGCCCCGGCGCAACAGGTCGGCATCCAGCCCGTCACCCTCCACCTGCCACAGCCATTCCCGGCGCACGGCGATGCCGGCACCATCGGCCCCCTCTCCGCTGGCCAGGGTCTTGATGGATTGCTCCCGCTTCATGCCCTGCCGGCGCAGGCGCAGGGCAAGACCGCGCCGGGCCAGCACCAGCCCCGGCGTGTCGTAATAGGTCGTGTGCTGGCGCACGGGATCAGCCTGGCTGACCAGCCTGTCGCGCACGAAGGCCAGCGCGGCGATGCGCGGCAGATCGGCCGGGTCGGCCAGAAGCTTGATCTCCACCTCACGCGCGGGGCGGGGGGATCGGGGGGCCTTGGGCTTTGCGTTCACGCGGCGTGGATTCCGTCGCTGTCTCGATCACGTCTCCGCCACTGACATACCGCAGTGCGGCAAGCGACGGAAGCGTTCACCCCGCCCCGGCAGGCGGAAAAATCAACGCATGCAGATCCGTCCAGGTTTGCGGGTCGGGTGCCAGCAGGATGCCACCCGTCACATCAGCCGGCCCATAGGGGCTGCCATCCCAGCGGGCAACATGGCCGCCCGCCTCCGCGAAGGCCAGGGCACCGGCAGCGTGATCCCAGGGCATGGTGCGGTTGTAAAGGGCGAACTGCCCCTGCCCCGTGACCAGATTGAGATATTCATGACCGGCGCAGAACAGCCGGTAGGTGCCGGCGAACAGGGGGCGAAGGGCTTCGATCCGGGCACGTTCCCCCGGATCGAAGAATTTGGTGGACAGTGAACCGCGCAGGTCCGGCAGCGGCGCCCCCGGCAGGGCGCGCAGCCGCTTGCCCGCCATCCAGGCACCTTCACCCGCCTGTGCGATGGCCATGCGCTTACCCATCGGATCATAGATCCAGCCGGCCAATGTCCGCCCCCCCACCGCCAGGGCCAGCAGAACGGCGAAAACCGGCCTGCCATGGGCGAAATTATAGGTGCCGTCCACGGGATCGATGATCCAGACGGGGTCGGAACCCATGGAAAGGCGGGACAGGATGGCGGGGTCGGCGGCGGCCGCCTCCTCCCCCACCACCAGTGATCCGGGCAGAAGATCGGTCAGGCGGGCGGTCAGCAGCCGCTCGGCCGCCTCGTCCGCCACGGTGACAAGGTCACCCGGCCCCTTCTCGCGGATATCGCCCGCCGCCAGGGTCCGAAACCGCGGCACGATCTCTGCCGCCGCCACCTCCCGCAGGATGGCGGCCACCTTGTCCGGATCGGGCAGGATCATGATGCCAGCGCCTGTTCCTTCGCCCGATAGGGGAAGCGGCCCAGGAATCGGGCCAGATCGGCCGGGTCCAGACCCACGCGCAGATGCGCGCTGGTCTCATCATCTTCCCGGTGCAGCACCTCCCCCTTCCCATAGAGCCAGGCGATTGCGGCACCGTCGGCAACGTCGATATCGATCTCCACCACTTCCCGCCCGGCCACCATGCGGCGGTCGATGGCGTCGAACAGCGTATCGATGCCGGCCCCGGTCAATGCGGAGATGGCGATGCCGCCCGTCCGCCGGGCCTGGCGCAGCAGGGTCTGCCGATCTTCTTCCGGCAGGCGGTCCAGCTTGTTCAGCACCTCCATGACGCGGCCATCGGTCTGGGCGTCGATGCCCAGATCCTTCAGCACCCCCTCCACATCGGCCCGCTGGGCCTCCGTATCGGGATGGGACACGTCGCGGACATGCAGGATGATGTCGGCGGCCATGACCTCTTCCAAGGTGGCGCGGAACGCCTCCACGAGCCCGTGCGGCAGGTCGGAAATGAAGCCCACCGTGTCGGACAGGATGATCTTGCGGTTGGACGGCAGCATGATCGACCGCATGGTGGGGTCCAGCGTGGCGAACAGCAGGTCCTTGGCAAAGACATCCGCACCGGCCATGCGGTTGAAAAGCGTGGACTTGCCCGCATTGGTATAGCCGACAAGCGCCACCACGGGATAAGGCACCTTTTCCCGCGCCTTGCGGTGCAGGCCACGGGTGCGGCGCACCTCCTCCAGTTCGCCTTTCAGCTTGACGATCCGGTCGCTGATCAGGCGGCGATCCATTTCGATCTGGCTTTCGCCGGGACCACCCAGAAAGCCGAAACCGCCACGCTGGCGTTCAAGGTGTGTCCATGACCGGACCAGCCGGGACCGCTGATAGGTCAGCGCCGCCAGTTCCACCTGAAGCTGGCCTTCGCGCGTGCGGGCACGCTTGCCGAAAATCTCCAGAATCAGGCCGGTCCGGTCGATGACCTTCGTCTTCCAATCGCGCTCCAGGTTGCGCTGCTGGATGGGGGAAAGCGGATGGTCGACGATGACCAGACCGATGTCCCCCTCCTCGATCAGGGCAGCCACCTCCTCCACCGCGCCGCCCCCCAGAAGGGTGGCCGGACGCGGGCGGGTCACGCGGATGGTGCGGGCGGCGACGACGTCAAGCTCGATGGCGGCGGCAAGCCCCACCGCCTCATCCAGGCGAGCCTCCGGCTCGCGCGCGTCGTTCCGGTCCTCGGGCAGGACCGGATGCAGGACGAAGGCGCGGGTGGGTGTCCCGCGCCGTTCGCTATCACTCAACTCAGTCGTGGTCAGCCTCCTTGGCCGGCGGGTCGAACAACTGGATCGGATGCGCCGGCATCACGGTGGAAATGGCATGCTTGTAGACAAGCTGCGAATGGGCGTCCCGACGCAGCAGGACGGAGAAATTGTCGAACCAGGTGATGATGCCCTGCAGCTTCACGCCGTTGACCAGGAACACGGTCACCGGTGTCTTGCTCTTTCGGACATGGTTCAAGAACACGTCCTGAACGTTCTGGGATTTTTCTGACATTGGAGCAGCCTCGCTTTTGCTCGGGTTATTGGGGCATCCCATCCGACGGGGGCCCAAGTTTGCACAGGATATCCGACATCCGGCCGTTCAGCCAGACACGCGAATATCCTGCGATATGGTAGCAGCAATCCGCTTTACCAAGGATGAAATCGCTGCACATCCGTTCAGACTTATGGCGGGGGGAAAACGCCCCAAACCATCATCGACATGCGGTGTATCGCCCACCAGAACGGGCGTCAGGCCGGTGCGGTGCGCGATCTCCATGTCGACATCCGCGTCGCCCACGAACCAGACATGCGTGCCTGGCGTGATTCCGCTGGGTGCCAGGGCCAGGGCGACCGGTGCCGGGTCCGGCTTGTCGGCCGCTGCATCATTGGCGCCGACCAGCGCATCGAAAAGCGGCGCCCAGCCCAGGGCCAGTGCCTCCGCCCGCAGGAAGCGGCCCGTCTTGTTGGAGACGACAGCCAGGCGGATGCCCCGCGCATGCAGATCACGCAGCATGTCCTCCGCACCCGGCATCACGTCCAGATAGTCCATATGGTGCGCTTCGAAATGCGCATAGAAGATGTCACGGGCCTTTGGCCATTCGGGACCGAAAATCTCCGGGAAACTGTCCCGCAGCGACCGGCGGACCCGGCCATAGCTTTCCTCCAGCGTCCATTCGGGCAGGGAAAAGGCCTTCAGCGCGGCGTTGATGGAAGCGTGGATGCAGCGCCAGTTGGTAACCAGCGTATTGTCCCAGTCGAACAGGATGGCCTGCGGCAGCCGGTCGAACGGCGGTACCGACACCGCCAGGATGGGATCGTCCGCGGCCATCATGCCACCACCAGCGGGTCGGCGACCCCGAGATGATCCATATAGGCACGGCGCAGGCGGCGGCCCAGCGGCCCCGGCCGGCCATCGCCGATCATCTGCCCGTCGATGCGTGTCACGGGCAGGGCAAAGGTCGTGGCGCTGGAGATGAAGGCCTCCCGCGCTGCCAGCGCCTCCGCCACGGTGAAGGGCCGCTCCTGGAAGCCGATCCCCTGTTCGCGAGCGACCTCCAGGATCGAAAGGCGCGTGATGCCGTTCAGGATGGCATTGGACGGCTGGCGTGTCACCAGCACACCGTCGGCCGTGACGATCCAGGCATTCGACGAACAGCCCTCCGTCACCTGCCCCTCGTCATCGACCATCCAGCCCTCGAACGCCCCGGCTTCGTGTGCCTTCTGCTTTCCCATTACCTGCGGCAGCAGGGACACCGACTTTATGTCGCGCCGCTGCCAGCGGATGTCCGGCATGGTCACCACGGCGATCCCCTTGTCCAGCAGGGCCGGCGGCTGAAAGGCGGTGCGGCGGCAGGTGATGACCAGGGTCGGAGCCGGGTTGACGGGAAAGCGGAAATCGCGCGGGGCGGCACCACGGGTGATCTGGATGTAAAGCTGCGCATTCACCGCTCGGTTCCGGCGGACCATCTCGGTGATGATCATGCGCAGGGTACGCGGCTTCACGGGCCAGGGAATGGACAGTTCCTTCAGCGATCGCGCCAGCCGTGTCAGATGGCCCTGTTCATCCGCCAGCCGCCCGGCAACGATGGTCACCACCTCGTAAACACCGTCGGCGAACTGGAATCCACGATCCTCGATATGGACCGACGCCTGTCCATGCGGGACATAGCGGCCATTGACATAGGCAATGCGGGGCATGAAGGGACCTTTGAAACGGCGTCGGATCAAGCGGCGGTGGGGCCGGTCAGCAGGGCGGCTTCATGGCCTTTTCCAGCGTCTCCAACTCCATGGAGACGCGGAAATCGCCGTAATCGACCAGCATGGAACGCACCACGCCGTTTTCCTGCAAGACCATGCTGGTCTCATAATCCGGCAACGCCTCGCCCGGATTGACGGGGAAGAAGGCCAGGGACACCTGCCACGCCCTGGCAGCCAGCAGGTCCGCGTCCTTCACCTTCGTCGCGGCGGGGCTGCGCAGCTTGCCGACGATGGTGTTGACGGGGCTGGCCCCTTCGGCTTCGGCCCCATCGAACACAGGGACGGAAAAAAGATTGTCCGCCGTGCCCGCTTGGCGCAGGACACGCAGGGTGTGGGCCGTGGGGAACATGGTGCCCGGCTTCAGATCGATGGATTGCGCTTCCGGCTTGTCATAGGTGACGGTGCCGCCACCGGTCTGGTCAAGCGTTGCTCCACCGCTCAACTCCTCATCCACCTCCCCGTTCACCAGCTTGCGGACATTGAAACGGTAGGCCGAACCATCCTTCGCCTCCCAGGTCGCATAGTTGGTGACCAGGTTCACATCCTCTCCCTCCAGATAGGAGAAGCGGACCTGGAAGCGCTGGTCGATGGTCCAGCCGTCGCAGGCATCGTTCCAGGAAAAGCTCATCTGGCCTTCGACATCGGAAATGCCGCTTTGCAGGCGTGCATGATCCAGCCGCAGCTTGTAGGTGGCCCGATGCGGGGCGACATCCACCGTTGTCCGCGCCTGGACCGGCAGCATCGATACTGAAGCCAGCAGGGCGGCACAAAACAGTGCGGCGGCGCGGCTGGCGATGGAGCGGGAACGGGACCGCGGAACGAACAGGGGAAAATTCACGGCGGGGCGGGCCTGGATCGTGACGGACGCCTTATCTTGCGCCTGCGCAGGGCCGGGACGCAACGCCCTTTCGCTTCCCCTTTGGTCTAGCGGCAGCTTCTGCCCGCAGGACCCGGCAAAACCTGCCTTCCTCCCCAAGCAGGCTGGACGACAATTTCCTTTAATACATTGAATTATAACAAATATATTGCTGGCACAGCCATTGCTTCGGTTGGGTCGATCCGACATCCCATGCGGAAGGACCCGACCATGAGCGCGTTCGACACCATTCAGGCCACTGCAATGTCCCGCAATGCGGGACAGGACCGGTCGCGCTGGGCGGCGCTCCCCCCCGGCATGGGCGGCCTCACGCGGGAGAACAGCCTGCATGGCATGGCCCGTGACATGATGGGCGGCATGGGACCCGGTGTTGACCTGGGTCCCGTGGCCATGTCGGCCGACGCCTATGTCTTCCTTCTGCAGGATACGATCATGCGTCTGCGGGAAGCGGAGGCGCGGATCGCCCGGCAGCAGGAGCGGATCGACCATCTGGAAACCCTCTCTGTCACGGATGAGTTGACGGGCCTGCTGAACCGCCGGGGCTTCATGGATGCCTTCCGGCGTGAATTGGCCGCCGGTCGCCGCAGCGGCGTGGGTGGCGTGCTGGTCATGATCGACCTCGACGGTTTCAAATCCATCAATGACAGCCACGGACACCAGTGCGGTGACTGGTATCTGCGCCAGGTGGGGCAGGTCTTGAAGGATATGGTGCGCGCGCACGACATCGTCGCCCGGCTGGGTGGCGATGAATTCGCCGTATTGCTGACGGGCACGGATAGAGCACAGGGCTTCGCCCGTGCCGAGACACTGGCCGCCGAATTCAACGCCCAGTCCTGCCAGTGGCAAATGACGAGCCTGCCCCTGCGCGGCAGCTTCGGCGCCGAAGCCTTCGCCGCCACCGACCAGGAGGAAGAGGTGATGCGGCGCGCCGACATGGGCATGTACCGTGCGAAGCGGGCGGGCAAGGCGGCCCGGCGGTAAGCCCGCCGCCCGGATCACGCGGCGGCTATTGCCCCTCCGGGTCCGCCAGTCCGGGCAGCACGGGCATGGATGCACCCTTGTCCAGCAGGCCGGCCGCTCGCAAATCGTCCACCCCCGGCAGGTCACGCAGCGTTTCCAGTCCAAAATGATCAAGGAAGCGCGGGGTCGTCACCCAGGTCAAGGGCCGGCCCGGCGTTTCCCGCCGCCGCCCTGGCCGCACCCAGCCCGCTTCCATCAGAATGTCCAGCGTGCCCTTGTTGGTCGCCACGCCACGGATCGCCTCGATCTCCGCCCGTGTCACGGGCTGGTGATAGGCGATGATGGCCAGCGTCTCCACGGCGGCACGCGACAGCTTGGCCGAGACCTCCACCTCCGTCCGTAGCTGGTCGCCCAGGTCGGGTGCGGTCCGCAAGGCCCAGCGCCCGCCACTGGCGACCAGGTTCACGCCCCGGTGCCGGTAGAGATTTTCCAGTTGCAGAAGCAGAGGCCGCACGGGCGTGGGGCCGATGCGCGCCTGCAGCGCCTCCTCCGACACGGGCTCGGCAGAGGCGAACAGAATGGCTTCCAGCAGCCGGATCAACTGATTGTCGGCGCCGAACAGATCCGTCATTTTCCGTTCTCCCGGTCGCGCGCCCGCAACTGGATGGGCGCGAAGGCCATGTCCTGCCGCAGTTCCAGCCGGCCGGCCTTCGCCAGTTCCAGGGCCGCGACGAAGCTGCTGGCCAGCAGGGAGCGCGCCTTGACCCCATCCCCGCGCCAGCCGGCCGGCAAAAGGGTGGACAGAAACGACCAGTCGGGGATACGGCCCAGCATGGCTTCCAGCCGGGCCACCGCCTCCTCGATCGAATAAAGGTCCGTCACGGGAATGGTGAAGGGCGACTGGCGGGCCTGCCGGCCGCTGATATCGCCATAAGCCTTCAACAGGTCGTACAGCGACAAATCATGCCGATGGCGGGCGAAAATGGGCAGGTCCTCCGGTGCGCCGCGCCCGAAGCGGTCACGGCCCAGGCGGGGCTGGGCCAGGAGGCGCGCCGCAGCCCCCTGCATCGCTTCCAGCCGCTGCAATCGCAGGGTCAGGGCCGCGGCCAGCATCTCCGCCGATGGTTCTTCCGGCTGCGGGTCGGGCAGTAGCAGGCGCGACTTCAGATAGGCCAGCCAGGCCGCCATCACCAGATAATCAGCCGCCAGTTCCAGGCGCATCCGCCGGGCTTCCGCCACGAAGGCCAGAAACTGTTCGGCAAGCTGCTGAATGGAAACGCGGGTCAGATCGACCTTTTGTTCCCGCGCCAGGGTCAAAAGCAGATCGATGGGCCCTTCGAACCCGTCGATATCCAGCAGCAGCGCGTCCCCGGCGGGCGGGGACGGCGCGGCGGCGTCGAACGCATCGCTCACGTCAGTCCGGCCAGCATCAGGACGAAATGGACCGTCTTCTCCATGGCCGGCCCCAGCACCATGAACAGCGGATTGAAATTGTATCCGGCATGGCTGGCGGCAAACGGGATCAGGAACACGACCAGCATCAGGATGCCGATGCCATAGCGTTCCAGCCGCGCCAGCGCGATGGCCGGCCGCATGGGCAGCAGCCCCACGGCAACACGGCCGCCATCCAGCGGCGGCAGCGGGATCAGGTTGAACAGCGCCAGCAGGATGTTGAACTGAATGGAGACGACAAGGTTGTTGGCCAGCCAGTCAGACATGAAGTCCGGCGTCATCGGCACCAGATGCAGCAGCAGCGCCGATATGAAGGCCAGCACGAAATTGACGGCCGGACCGGCCAGCGCCACCCACATCATGTCCCGCTTGGGATTGGCCAGGTTACGGGCATCCACCGGCACCGGCTTCGCCCAGCCGAACATGAAGCCGGTGAAGATGAACATCGTCATGGGCAGCAGAACGGTGCCCACGGGATCGACATGGCGCAGGGGGTTCAGGCTGAGCCGGCCCAGCATCTGCGCCGTGCGGTCGCCCAGCTTCAGGGCGGCCCAGCCGTGCGCCACCTCATGCAGGGTGATGGCGAACAGGGCGGGCAGCGCCATGATCGACAGCTTGAACAGGATTTCCTGGAAATCCGGCATTCCTTACCCTTCCCCGGCGCGCCCCGTGGACAGAAGCCCGTCCAGCTCCACCCGCAGCGCACCCATGTCCACCCTATCCGCCGGCACCGCCATCGCACCGGCCGCTACGGTCCAGCGGCGCTGGGCGGCCCCGTCCATCGGACGGGCATTATCCACCACGTCGCGCATTTCCGCCATCTGGCCGTTGCAATGCAACGCAATGTCGCAACCGGCGGCCAGCACGGCGGCGGCCCGCTGGCCGACCGTGCCGGACAGGGCCTGCATCGACAGGTCATCGCTGAACAACAGCCCGTCGAAACCGATATGGTCCCGGATGATCGACGTAATCACGTGCGGCGACACGCTGGCCGGCAGGTCGGGGTCGATGTCGCTGAAAACGACATGGGCCACCATGCCAGCCGGCAAGGCGGACAGGGCCTTGAAGGGCGCGAAATCCCAGACGTCCAATGTCGGCCGCGGGGTCGCAACGACGGGCAGTTCCTTATGGCTGTCGGCGAAGGCCCGGCCGTGACCGGGCAGATGCTTGACAACGGGCAGCACCCCACCGGCCATCAGGCCGGCCGCCTGTGCCCCGGCCATATCCGCCACGCGGGACGGTTCCATGGCGAAGGCGCGGTCACCGATCACATCATGGGCGCCCGGCACGGGCACGTCGGCCACGGGCGCGCAATCCACATCGATGCCAAGATCGGCCAGCATGGCCGCCAGCAGCCGGCCATGCAGCCAGGCGGCCCGGATGGCGGCCGCAGCATCGGGAATGTTCCCCACCGCGCGGGCAGCGGGCAGTTCCGGCCAGTGCGGCCCCCGCAGACGGGCCACACGCCCGCCTTCCTGGTCGATCAGGACAGGTGCCTTCCGGCCAACGCAGTCACGCAGATCGGCGACCAGCCCCCGCACCTGATCCGGATCGTCGATATTGCGGCGAAACAGGATGAAACCCAACGGGTTGGCATCGCGGAAAAAATCCCGCTCCGCCGCCGTCAGGGCCGTCCCCTCGCACCCCAGAACCAGGGCGGCGATATCAGCGCACAAGACTGCACCCGGCGCCCTGTGCCGACAGGGCAGCACAAATCTGCCGGGCCTGCGCCTCTTCCATCGGACCGGCCTGAATGCGGAAGAAGGTGCCGCGGGGCAGTTCCACGCGCGTCGTGCGCATGGGCAGGCTGCCCAGTTCAGCCGGGAACTTCTTCTGAAGACGCTGCCATTCGGCCGTTGCCTTGGCCTCGCTATCCACGGCGGCGACCTGCACACGCACGCTGCCCGTGGCGGCCGGCCGCGGTGCCGGTGCCGGTGCAGCGGCGGCAGGCGGCGGGGCCACGGGCCGCGGCGCGGGGGCCGTGGCCTGCGGTGTCAGGGGAACCGGCGCACCTGACGCCTGCTGCTGGGCCGGTTGCGGCGCCGGAGCGGGGGGGCGCTGTGCCGGCTGCTGCTGCGGTGCCGTCTGGGGCGGGGCATAGGTCGGGGCCGGCTGTGGCACCGGGGCGGGCGTCGGCTCAGGTTCCGACGGCGGTGCGTTGGCCACCTGGCTTTCCCCCTCCTCCGCCATGGGCATGGCCTGTTCAGGCGGATAGGCTTCCTGCGCGCGCGGACGCTCCATCGGTGCTTCCGGCGGCGGCAACAACCGTTCCACCTCCCCCGGCGCGCGGTTGCCCGACGGGTTCAGCCGGTCATAGATCAGCTTGTCCTGATGGGGCACCTGCATGCCGCCGGGCTGGTCGGGGCGGATCTTGGTCGGGTTCTCGTCAGCGCGCAGGATGGGCGCCACGCTTTCCGTCCCGGCCCGCATGCCCTGATTATAGGCGTAGAAGATGATACCGCCGAACACGAGGATCGCCCCGGCGAACACGCCGATATTCACCAGATTGCGGCGGCGGGGCGGCTCGCCCTGGGAATGCTGGCCGTAATGCTGCTGTTCATAGTCCTGGTAATAGGCATCCTGCGCCTGCTGGGCCGATGGACCCTGGGCATAGCCGCCATAGGCCTGCTGCTGCGGATCGGCGCCGTAGGGATCGGGCGGCGGCGGCGGTGCGGACTGGCGGTAACCGGGCGCAGCCGGATCGGCATAGGCATCAGGCTCGGCCTGGGGCTGGCCAGGCTGCGGCTGCGCATAGGCATCATCGTCGGGCGGCGGCTGATGGTAGCCGGCGCGCGGACTGAAAGAAGGATCGGCGCGGAACTCCCCCCGCTGACCAGGCCGTTGGGCCGGCCGGGGCTGCTGCTGTCCGTTCTCTTCCTCATCATCGTAATAGGTCATCGGCGGATCGCCTCAACGCATTTCGGTGACGGGCTCGACGCCCAGGATATCCAGGCCGCAGGCGATGACCTGGGCCACGGCGGTAACCAGCGCCAGACGGGCGCGGGTCAGGTCTGCATCGCTTTCGATCAGAAAGCGCATCGTGGCCTGATCCTTGCCCTTGTTCCACAAACCATGGAAGGCGGACGCCAGATCATAGAGATAAAAGGCCACACGATGGGGTTCATGCGCATCGGCCGCCGATTCCACCAGCCGCGGGAAGGCAAGCATCAGCTTCACGATCGCAACCTCCTCCTCCGCGGTCAGGCGTGACAGATCGGCGCCGGCCAGCGCGGCGGGAGACAGGTCCGCCCCCGTCTCCCCCGCGTAGCGCAGCACCGAATGGCAGCGCGCATGCGCGTATTGCACATAGAAGACGGGGTTTTCCTTCGATTGTTCGGTAACCTTGGTCACGTCGAAATCGAGCGTCTGGTCGTTGCGGCGGGTCAGCATGATGAAGCGGACAACCCCTGCCCCCACCTCATCCACGATATCGCGCAATGTGACGAACCGGCCGGCGCGCTTCGACATCTTCACGGGCTGCCCGTCATCCATCAGATTGACAAGCTGGCTGATCTTGACATCCAGTGCGCCCTTGCCCCCGGTGATGGCCTTCACGGCGGCCTGCATGCGCTTTACATAACCGCCATGGTCGGCACCCAGAATATCGATCAGGTCGCCGCCGCCGCGACGGAACTTGTCGAAATGATAGGCGATGTCGTTGGCGAAGTAAGTATAGGACCCGTCCGACTTCCTCAGCGGGCGATCCACATCGTCTCCAAACCGGGTGGCGCGGAACAGCGTCTGGGGGCGCGGCTCCCAATCGTCGGGCTTCTTGCCCTTGGGCGGTTCCAGCACGCCCGTATAGATCAGCCCCTGCGCCTCCAGCGTCTTCAAGGCCAGATCGACGGCACCGGCATCGACCAGCGCACGCTCCGACGAGAAGACATCGTGCTTCACGCCCATCTGCGCCAGGTCTTCCTTGATGCGGACCATCATGCTGGCGACGGCAAATTCCCGGAAAACAGGCAGCCACTCTGCCTCTTCGGCATTCAGGTACCTGTCACCGTGCAGTTCCTTCAGCGCCTGCCCCACCGGAACCAGATAGTCGCCGGGATAAAGGCCGGCGGGAATTTCGATCGTCTCGCCGAACGCCTCGCGATAGCGCAGATGCGCCGACCGTGCCAGCACATCGACCTGCGCGCCCGCGTCGTTGATGTAATATTCCTGCGTGACCTTGTATCCGACCTTGGCCAGCAGGCGGGCCAGCGCATCGCCGACCACGGCACCGCGGGTGTGGCCGACATGCATGGGACCCGTGGGATTGGCCGAAACATATTCCACATTCACGGGCCGGCCGGCGCCCTTGTCGGAACTGCCGAACGCCGCGCCCCGGGTCAGGATGGCCTTCATGCGGACCAGCCACCAGCCGGCGTCGATACGCAGATTGACGAAACCGGGGCCCGCGATGTCCGCCTGCACCACGGCCGGCGCATCCTTCAGCCGGGCCACCAGCGCCTCTGCGATGACACGCGGCGGCTTGCCCGCCGGCTTGGCCAGGATCATGGCCGCATTGGTGGAAACGTCGCCATGGCTGGCATCACGCGGAGGCTCGACCGTGATTCGAGAGAAATCCAGCCCGGACGGCAGATCGCCGGCTGTGACCATCTGGTCCAGCGCGGCGTGGATCGTCCCTTCGAAGTCCTTGAAAACGTTCATTCTTCCAAACTTTTCGGTCGCATCCGGACAAACGCGGCGGGCATCTTGGCGCCGCCCACCCCCCGGAGCGGAGCGGGCACCCTACACCGAACCCATTTGCCGCACAGCATGCAGAAATGAAGGGCGGGAATGTGGCGAAAGCCGCCTTTTGCTCTTATCCGGTGATCAACTGCGCCTGGCGCATGGCGAACCGGTCGGTCATGCCGGCGATATAGTCCAGCAGCGACCGGGTCCAGCCTGCCCGGTCATAGGGCATCTGCCGGATGCCGGGGACTGTCTCCAGCAACGACGCATAGCGCCGCGGCAGATCGGCGTCCGGCCCCGCCTTTTCGCGCGCCAGCAGCGCCTCGCCATAGGCATCCAGCAGGGCCGTCACCGTGCGGGCCGCGACGATGTCGGTCTCGCACCGCTGCTGGCCGCGATAGATCTGGGTATAGGAGACTTCGGAAATATCCTTCAGCGCGTCGGTCCGCTCGATCATGTTCAGCAGCGGGCCGACGGCCCGTCCTTCCATGATATCCGGCAGCTTGTCCAGGAAGGCGGCGGCGGCATCATTGACCAGACGGTCGATGGCACGGGCGCGCAGATAGATCAGGCGGCGGTCCTCGTCCTCGATCCCCTCATATTCCGCGCGGTCCCAATCGATCAGCGGTTCCAGCAGTTCTTCTGCCTGATCGAAGGACAGCATGCGCATCTTCACCGCGTCCTCGATATCCACCACCGAATAGCAGGCATCGTCCGCCGCCTCCACCAGATAGGCCAGCGGGTGCCGGCACCAGGCGTCCCGGCCGATGGGAACCAGTCCCAATTCGTCCGCCACTTCCGCCATCAATTCGGTCTCGCTGCCCAGGAAGCCGTATTTGCGCTTGTGCGGCCGCGCCTCGCCCGCGAAGGCGGGGGCCGACCATGGATATTTGCTGTAGGCGCCCAGGGTGGCCGCGGTGAGCTGCAGCCCGCCCTGCGCGCGCCAGCCCTGCAGGCGGGTCAGGACGCGGAATCCCTGGGCATTGCCTTCGAAATTTGACAATTCGCTGGCCTGCTGCGCATCCACGCCCGACAGGATCTCCCGGCCCAGCACCGTGCCCTCGAACCAGTCGGAGATGATATCCTCCCCCGTATGGGCAAAGCAGGGGGTGCCAAGGTCATGGGCCAGGGCCGCTGCAGCCACGACATTACCGATATCGGCCGGCGTGGCGGGGACCGCATCCTGACCGAAGCGCTTGATGATCTCTGCCCCCGCCCAGCTTCCAAGCGAGCGGCCGACGCGCGCCGCCTCCATCGAATGGGTCAGGCGGGAACGCACGTAATCGGACCCGCCGATGCCATGCACCTGCTGCTTGTCCGACAGGCGCCGGAAGCTGGTGGAAAAGGTGATCCGGTCGATATCGATCTCATAGGCGCTGCGATAGGGCAGTTCCGGGTTGATGCCGGGCTTTGCCAGGCGCTGCCGGGACAACAGGGATTGCCAATGCATCATCGCCACGTCTCCATCGCTGGGCACGCCTGCTTTGACGTCGGCCCGCTCGCCGCTTACATAGGGTGTAAGCGTTTGTCTAGCCGTTAACAGACAGGAACCTGCCCCATGTCCACCGCGACAGCCATTCCCGATGGCGCCACCCCCCCGCCGGCCGATGGCCGCGCCATGACCCTGACAGACAGCGCGGCCCGCCGGATCGTGAAGCTGGCCACACTGGAAGGCAATCCCGACCAGATGCTGCGCCTGTCCGTCTCGGGCGGCGGCTGCTCGGGCTTCCAGTACGGTTTCGATTTCGATGTCACGGTGAACGAGGACGACCATGTCTTCACCCATGCCGGCGCCCGGCTGGTGGTGGATGATGTGTCGCTGGACCTGCTGGCCGGGGCCGAACTGGACTATGTCGAGGATCTGATGGGCAGCTATTTCAAGGTCGGCAATCCCAATGCCGCATCGTCCTGCGGCTGCGGCACCTCCTTTTCCGTCTGATCCCAGCGGCTGAACCAAAGGTCAGAATATCTGACCTTTGGTGTAATCCCGTCCGAACGCCCGAGCAGAAGGCCAGCCCCCCCCGTGAAAATCGCCACCTGGAACGTAAACTCCGCCAAGGCCCGCCTGCCTAACATCACGGAATGGCTGACCGCCGCCGCGCCCGACGTCGTGCTGTTTCAGGAGATCAAGTGCGAAACGGCGGCCTTTCCCGCCGCCGCCTTCGTGGAACTGGGGTACGAGGTTCATGCCGTGGGACAGAAGGCCTATAACGGCGTGGCGATCCTGTCACGGCAACCCGTGACCGACCTCCTCACCCGCCTGCCGGGGGATGAGGAGGAAGATCCGCAGGCCCGCTATGTGGAAGGCACGATCGGCGGTGTGCGCATCGCCAGCCTCTATCTGCCCAACGGCAATCCGCCGGGCGACGGCGACAGCGACAAGTACCGGTACAAGCTGCGCTGGATGGAAAGGCTGCGCCTGCATGCAAAGGGCCTTCTGGAAGCCGGCGCGCCCGTCGTGCTGGGTGGCGACTACAACGTCATCCCCGCGCCGGAAGATGTGTACGACCCCGTCGGCTGGCGCAACGATGCCCTGTTCCGGCAGGAAACGCGGCTGAAGTTCCAGGAGATCCTGGCACTGGGCTACACCGAGGCGTTCCGGTCGCTGCATCCGGGCCGGCATCCCGCTTACACGTTCTGGGATTACCAGGCCGGCGCCTGGCCGCGGAACAACGGGCTGCGCATCGACCATTTCCTGCTGTCGCCCCAGGCCGCCGACCGGCTGATGGGGTGTGAGATCGACAAGGCCCCCCGCGGCAAGGAGAAGGCGTCCGACCACACGCCCGTCATCCTGGAAATCAACGCCTGACCAGAACACCTCCTGCCCCGGCCCTGCCGGGGAACAATTCGTGGCATATGGTGTTTCATCAATACCCATGCACGAAAGGAGGGAAACCATGACCGACGAAAGCCGGGTGCGGGACCGCGCCTTCGAATTGTGGGAGATGAAGGGCCGCCAGCCAGGCGTGCTGAACGAATGCCTGGAACAGGCGCGCGAGGAGTGCGCCCTGGAGGCATTGCGTGACGCAAAGGCCGAGGACGCGGCCACGGCACCGCCCGGCCTCAAGACCAAACCCGGCCGCCTTTTTCAAGGACGCGAGGAAACGCAGCCGCCGATCGACCGACGGGGCCGCGACATCACGACCGATGAGGAACAGCCCCTGATAAGGACTGAAACCCAGGGCGTGCCGCAGGATTGATGTCCTCCTTCTCCCCTGGCACGACCGGATCGGGATTGCTATCAGTTCCGGTATGGGCCGGTATCCATGCCGGTGCCGTGCAAGGGGAGAAGGCAAGGCATGAAACGTCCCGTCCGCTGGCCCGTTCATCTCGCCGTCCTGCTGCTGGGGTTGAGCCTGACAGGCTGTACCCAGGCGAAACAGGGGACGGCCGGACCTGACCGCCCCGCCTGGGCGCTGGCCATCCATGGCGGCGCCGGCGTAATGGATCGGGAAACCATGGGACCGGAGACGGAGGCGGCCTACCGCGCCGCACTGCACGCCGCCTTGGAAAGGGGCAGCGCGGTGCTGGACCGGGGCGGCGGTGCGCTCGACGCGGTGGAAGCCGTGATACGCGGGCTGGAGGATGATCCGCTGTTCAACGCCGGCCGCGGCGCCGTCTTCACGGCCGATGGCCGGAACGAACTGGACGCCGCCATCATGGATGGTGCCACGCTGAAGGCCGGGGCCGTGGCGGGCATCACGGGTACGCGCAACCCCATCACCCTGGCCCGCGCCGTCATGGAAAAAAGTCCGCATGTCATGCTGATCGGCGCCGGCGCGGAACGGTTCGGCCGGCAGGCGGGCGTCGAACAGGCCGATCCGGCCTGGTTCTTCACCGAGCGCCGCTGGCAATCCTTGAAGAAGACGCTGGCCGACAGGGGCCTGCCGCTGCCATCCCGCCCGGCGGGCGTGGGACCGGAGCCGGCTTCGACCGCTGCCGCGCCGGCATTCGACGATCGAAAATTCGGAACGGTGGGCGTGGTGGTGCTGGACCGCGCTGGCCATGTCGCGGCCGGCACCTCCACGGGCGGCACCACGGCCAAGCTGTGGGGCCGCGTCGGTGATGTGCCGATCATCGGGGCCGGAACCTATGCCAACAACCTTTCCTGCGCGGTGTCGGCCACGGGCACGGGTGAATATTTCATCCGTCTGGGCGTGGCCCGCGCCATATGCGATCTGGTCGCCTTGAAGGGTCTGTCCCTGCAACAGGCCGCCGACGAAGTGGTCGGCACGCGCCTGACGGCGCTGGGCGGTGATGGCGGTGTCGTCGCCGTCACACCGGACGGTCAGGTCGCCTGGTCCTTCAACACCTCCGGCATGTATCGCGCCCGGCAGGTGGCGGGCGGCACCCCCATGGTCGGCATTTTCCAGGGCGAGCCCTGACCCGCCCGTGCCTGACGGCCCCTGATCCGGCCACCCCTGATCGGTCTCATATCCTTGAAAGGGATTGGCAACGGTTGCCATCGCCCCCATCTTGGGGGCGACCCCTGAAAGATTGCTGGAGAAGCCCGCCAATGTCCCTGCGCTCCGCCGCCCTGGCCGCCGCCCTGACCCTTCTGGCCAGCACGACCGCCATGGCCGCGCCGAAGGAATTCACCACCTATCCGGCCCCCAAGGCCCGGCACGACGTGAAGGTCACCGTGATCGCCGAAGGGCTGGATACGCCCTGGGCCATCGCCTTCATGCCCGATGGCCGCATGCTGGTGACCGAGCGGACGGGGCAGGTCCGCATCATCAAGGATGGCAGGCTGCTGCCGGACCCCATCGCCGGCCTGCCCCGCATCGAGGAACACCGACAGGGCGGCCTGCTGGATATCGCGCTGGACCCCGACTATGCGGAAAACCGGCACGTCTATCTGTCCTTCGTGGAGAAGGCGGAGGGCGGGGCCGATGCCAAGCCGCGCGACCAGCGCAAGGGTTATCGCACGATCATCGCCCGCTTCACCGATGACGGCACCGCCTTCAAGGACATGAAGGTGCTGTATCGGGGGGCGCTGGTGGATAGCGGCCTGCATTTCGGCAGCCGCTTCGTGTTCGACAAGGATGGCCACATCTATTTCAGCATCGGGGAACGCGGCCAGCAGGACCGGGCGCAGGACCTGATGGATGCGGCGGGCAAGGTCTTCCGCTTGAACCGTGACGGCACGGTGCCGGCCGGCAACCCTTTCGCGGGCCGGCCCGACGCGCTGCCGGAGGTGTTCAGTTATGGCAACCGCAATCCGCAGGGATTGGCCGTACAGCCCGGCACGGGCCTGATCTGGGAGAGCGAGCATGGGCCGCAGGGCGGGGACGAGATCAACATCATCCGTCCCGGCGTGAATTACGGCTGGCCCGTCATCACCTATGGCCGCACCTATGGTCTGGGGCTGAAGATCGGCGAAGGGACGGGAAAGACGGGGATGGCCCAGCCGGAACTGTATTTCACCCCGTCGCTGGCCCTGGCCGGCATGACCTTCTACGAAGGCGGCGCCCTGCCCTTCTGGCGCGGGGACCTGATCGTCGGGCTGCTGGCCGGCGGTATCGCGCGGCTGGATGTGGAGGGTGAGACGGTGGTGGCGGCCGAACGGCTGCTGGTCGATGAGCTGCCCCGCACCCGCGACGTGGCCACAGGCCCCGACGGCCGGCTTTATGCCCTGATCGAGGCGCCGGGACCGGAGGGCAAGCTGGTACGCATCGACCGGCGCTGACCGGTATCGGGACGGAAGCGGCGCACCGGTTCAGCGTCCCTTCCGCCTGCGCCGGCGCCACCAGGCGCGCAGCGCCGCCCATTTCCGCAGCCCCCACATCACAAAAGATGCGATCGGCTTTTGCAGGAACGGCACGTCTATGGCGATGATTAAAAGACCGATAGGCAGCAACTCCAGACCGATGACCGGCAAGAACCAGAAGAAGCTGGCCAGGATCAGCAGAAAGCCGATGAACAGACGGATGTAGCGAACCTTGGGATTGCGCAGCCATTCCAGGAAGCGCGCCGCCGGCGAGGGCAATTCCTCCTCCAGCCGATCGAACGCCTGGTTCAACTGCTCCTCACCATCTTTCGTGCGAGGCATCCACAACTCCACAAATCAACCAGGGAACCACCCGGGGCTGGGTGAGACACGATGCAGGCCGGGCAGATGGGTAACGCGGCAATGCCGCTGGACGTTCCGCCGGGCGGAACCGGCCCGCTCCCAAGGATGCGCCGACCGATCAGGAGGGGCCGTCAGCCGGGTCCCCTTGCGGCAGTCGCCGCCGGGCCAAGTCCCGATAAGGTGTATTCACCGGGAACTGGCATTACAGCCAGGGTGTGGGCCAGGGCCGGGCGGCGGGACGCACCGCCTCGTAGAAGCGGGAGAGGCGCAGCACCCCGACATCATCGAACCGCCGGCCGATGATCTGCAATCCGATGGGCAGCCCATCGGCAGTATAGCCGCAATTGATGGAGGCGGCCGGATGTTCCGACATGTTCCAGGCCACGGTGAAGGCGATATGCTCGAAAGGGCGTGCCGGGTCGTTGACCGGGCTGGCCCATTCTGCCGGAAAGGCCGGCACGGGAGATGTGGGCGACAGGATGAAATCCAGCCCGCCGAAGAGATCACGCGCCGCCAGCTTCATCCGCATCATCTGGTCCATGCCGTGATAGACGTCCAGCGGCCCGTAATCCCGCGCAGCACCCACCCATGCGCGGATATAGGGCAGGATCAGCGCCTGCCGTGCGGGCGGCAACGCCTCCATTTCCGCCAGGAAACGGGTGCGCCAGAACCGGTCCAGCCCGTCCAGCATGTCGCGCGTGATGACAGGCCCCACCTCCGTCACGATGGCGCCCTGGTCGGCCAGGGCGGAAGCCGCGGCGGTCACGGCCTCCATCACGGCCGGGTCGACCGCCAGACCGCAGCCGGCATCCCGCATCAGCCCGATGCGCAGGCCGCGCAGATCGATATCCAGATCATGCCAGGGAAGATCGGCCGGTGGCAGGGACATGTGGTCCCGCCCGTCCGGCTGTGACAGCACCGCCATCAGCAAGGCCGCGTCGGCCACGGTGCGCGTCATGGGGCCGGCCACCCGGCCATAATAGGGCGGATCGATGGGGATGCGGCCATTGCTGGGCTTCAGCCCGAATATGCCGCACCAGCCCGCCGGCAGCCGGATCGATCCACCGATATCGGTTCCGACATGCAGCGGCCCATAGCCGGCCGCCGCCGCGCTGCCCGCCCCCGCGCTGGACCCGCCCGGCGTGCGGGTGACATCCCAGGGGTTGCGCGACAGGCGGTGGAAACTGGACAGACCGGACGACAGCATGCCGTAATCGGGCACCGTGGTGCGGGCGAAGATGATGGCGCCCGCCTCCCGCAGCCGCGCGGTGGGCGGCGCGTCGGCCGGCTGCGGGGACATGTCCGCCGCGGCCGTGCCCATGGGCTTGGGAAGGCCGCGCGTCGCGATCAGTTCCTTCAGCGTCACGGGCACGCCGTCCAGGACGCCGCAGGGCCGGCCGGCCCGCCAGCGCGCCGCCGACGCCCCGGCTTCCGCCATCGCATCCTCAGATGTCGCGGCCCAGGTCGCGGCCAGCAGGGGTTCGGCCCGTTCCATCCGGTCCAGGACGCTGGCCATCACTTCCACCGGCGACAAGGCGCCGCGGCGATAGGCGTCCAGCAGCGACACGGCATCCAGATCACACGGCTCTGCCATCCTCTCCACCCCGCCTGTCATTCCTTTTAAGTTGCGGTAAGTTCAATTCACCGCAACTTGGTATATAAGGGCCATGATGCCGCCCGGCCGCCGGACATACAATGCCATTGGGCCATAGGAGCGCCCCGGCAGCATTGTCCCGTTTTCCTCAACAGTCTTTCGCTGACAATCCCTCTACCGGGACCATGGCTGCCGCGCCACCTTCCACCCCATGTGATCTTCCACTTTTGGGGTTGGAAAAATGACCACCATCCTGGTGATTGAAAGCTCAGCCAACGGTGACAGTTCCGTTTCGGGCCTGCTGGTGAAGGACGCGCTGCGGGATCTGCTGGCAGCCCATCCCGGCGCGCGCATCATCCATCGCGATCTGGGCGCATCCCCGGTCCCGCACGTCACCACGGCCAATCTGGCCGGTGTGCGCGGAGAACCCGTGACGGAAACGGAAAAGGCCACCCGCACATTGTCCGACACGCTGGTGGCCGAATTGAAGGCAGCCGACATCATCCTGATGGGCGTGCCCATGTATAATTTCAGCGTCCCCACGGTCCTGCGTTCCTGGTTCGACCATGTGCTGCGCGCCGGCCTGACCTTCAGCTATACCGAGGCGGGGCCGAAGGGTCTGCTGGACGGCAAGCGCGCCATCGTGATCGAGGCGCGCGGCGGCCTCTACAGCGAGGGCCCGGCCCAGGCCATCGATTTCCAGGAACCCTATCTGCGCCAGCTTTTCGGTTTCACCGGCATCACCGACGTGACCTTCGTGCATGCGGAGAAGATCGGCTTTGGTCCGGAAGCGCGCGCCGCCGCCATCGACGGGGCGCGGGCAAAGCTGGCCGGCATCATCGCCAGCCTGGACAGCAAGGCCGCATAGGCATGACCGGCCGGTGGCGCCGCCGTCACCGGCCGGGACCATACCGCCATGTCTAGAGTTCCTGAACCTCGACCACGCCGGGAATGGATTTGAAGGCCCCGCGGCTGGCGGCATTGATCATCACACCGCCCGGCAGGGTGATATCCACCTCCCGCAGCGCGTCCAGTTCCACGGCCAGGGTCACCTTTCCCCGGCCCGCGGGCAGCCGGCCGATGGTGGTCTTGATGGATGGCAGGGCGTTCACATCGTCCAGAAGGATGCGCAGTCCCGCAGCACTCTTGGAGACCTCATCCTCCAGCGACAGCACGCCATGGCAGGTCAGGCGCATCTCCTCGCCATTGCGCTGCACATCCACGCTCAACAGAACGGCCTTGCCCGCTTCCAGCATCTCCCGGCTCTGGGCCAGGGTTTCGGCGAACAGCGTCACCTCATAGACGCCGGAGGCGTCGGAAAGGGTCACGAAGGCGAAGCGGTTACCGCTCTTGGCCGTGCGTTCCTGCCGGGCGACCACGATGCCCGCCATCTTGAAGCGGCTGGACTTGGCGTCACGCGCCTGTCGCGCCAGATCGGAGAATTTCACGACGCGCATGCGGGTCATGGCGGGTGCGAAACTGTCCAGCGGGTGGGCCGACAGGTAGAAGCCGATGGCCTCGAACTCGTGCCGCAGCCGTTCCAGCGGGTCCCAGTCCGGCACCTTCGGCAGGTCGGGCGGCTTCATCGCGTCGGTGGCGCCGAACAGGCTGGCCATGCCGCTGTCGCGCTGCTGCGCCTCCGCCTGGGCGTAACGGACCACGGTTTCCAGACCGGCGAACAATTGCTGCCGGTTGCGGGACAGGCTGTCGAAGGCACCGGCACAGACCAGCTTTTCCAGAAGGCGCTTGTTCAGCACGGTGCCATCGACGCGGCGGGCGAAATCGAACACGTCCTTGAAGGGCCCATTGGCCTCCCGTTCCCGGACCACGGCGTCCATGGCCTGCATGCCGACACCCTTCACGGCGGCCAGCGCATAGCGCACGGCACGGCCGCCATCGGCCAGCGTCTCCACCTTGAATCGGGGGCCGGAGGCATTGACGTCGGGCGGCAGCAGGCGGATGCCCAGCCGGACCAGCTCCTGGCGGAACTGGTTCAGCTTGTCGGTATTGCCCATGTCGTAGGTCATGGTCGCGGCCATGAACTCAACCGGATAATTGGCCTTCATGAACGCCGTCTGATAGGCGACCAGGGCATAGGCGGCGGCGTGCGACTTGTTGAAGCCATAGCCCGCGAACTTGTTCACCTGATCGAAGATCAGGCCCGACTGTTCCTCCGGTACGGCCAGGGTCGCAGCCGAGCCTGTGATGAACTTGGCCCGCTCCTTCTCCATCTCCTCCTTGATCTTCTTGCCCATCGCACGGCGCAGCAAGTCGGCACCGCCCAGGGAATAGCCGGCCAGGACCTGGGCGATCTGCATCACCTGTTCCTGGTAGACCATGATGCCGAAGGTTTCCTCCAGGATGGGCTGAAGGGCCGGGTGCATGTAATCGGGCGCCTCCTGCCCGAACTTCACCTTGATGTATTTCGGGATATTGTCCATCGGGCCGGGACGGTAGAGCGACACCAGCGCGATGATATCCTCGATCCGGTTCGGCTTCATGCGGCGCAGCACGTCGCGCATGCCCGAGCTTTCAAGCTGGAAGACACCGGAACTTTCCGCCCGCCCCAGGATGTCGTAGGACTTCTTGTCCTCCATATCCAGGTCCAGAAGATCCAGTTCCGGGCCCAGGTCGCGGACATGGTCCACCGCCGTCTTCAGCACGGTCAGCGTCTTCAAGCCCAGGAAGTCGAACTTCACCAGGCCCGCCAGTTCCACATATTTCATGTTGAACTGGGTGACCGGCATGTCGGATCGCGGGTCGCGGTACATGGGCACAAGCTGGTCCAGCGGCCGGTCACCGATCACCACGCCCGCCGCATGGGTGGAGGCATGGCGGTAAAGGCCTTCCAGGCGCAGGGCGATGGAAATGAGGCGGTCGACCGTCTCGTCGCTGCGCTTCATCTCCTGCAACTGGGGTTCCCCGTCCAGGGCCTGCTGCAAGGTGACGGGATTGGCCGGGTTGTTGGGGATCAGCTTGCAGATACGGTCCACCTGGCCATAGGGCATCTGCAAGGTGCGCCCCACGTCGCGCACAACGGCGCGGGCCTGCAGCTTTCCGAAGGTGATGATCTGCCCGACCTTGTCGATGCCGTACTTGCCCTGCACATACTTGATCACCTCTTCCCGCCGGTCCTGGCAGAAATCAATGTCGAAGTCGGGCATCGATACGCGCTCGGGGTTCAGGAAGCGTTCGAACAGCAGGCCATAGCGGATGGGGTCAAGGTCGGTGATCAGCAACGACCAGGCGACAAGGGAACCAGCGCCCGAGCCACGGCCGGGCCCCACCGGGATACCCTGGTCCTTGGCCCATTTGATGAAGTCCGACACGATCAGGAAATAGCCGGGGAACTTCATCTTGATGATGGTATCCAGCTCGAAATCCAGGCGCGCCCGGTATTCCTTCTCGATCTTCTCCTTCTCGTCCGCTGCCATGGTGCTGGCGAAGACATATCTGTTCAGGCGGTAGGTCAGCCCGTCATGGGCCTGGGCGCGCAGCTCGTCCGGTTCCTCCCGCCCGTTGGCGCTGGCGAACGGCGGCAGGATGGGGTTCACCTTGCGCGGCATGTAGGCGCAGCGCCGGGCGATCACGACGCTGTTGTCCACCGCCTCGGGCAGGTCGGCAAACAGTTCCCGCATCTCCTGCGGCGACTTGAAATAATGGTGGGGGGAGACGCGGCGGCGCTCCTCCTGCATCACATAGGCGCCGTCGGCGATGCACAGCAGCACGTCGTGCGCCTCGTACATGTCCGCCGTCGCATAATAGGCGTCGTTGGTGGCCACCAGCGGAATGTCGTGGGCATAGGCCATATCGACCAGATCAGGCTCCACCCGTCCTTCCGCCTGCGCCAGGGGACCTTCCACATGGCGCATCAGTTCGATATAGAGCCGGCCGGGGAACAGGGCCTTGAGCCGTTCCAGCAGATCCAGGGCATGGCTCTTCTGCCCGTCCAGCAGCAACCGGTTCAGACCGCCGCCGACCCCGCCGGTCAGGCAGATCAGGCCGTCGGTCAGCCCCTCCATATCCTCCAGCGAGACCTGCGGCAGCAGGCCCGGCTCGGTCTGCATGAACGCGACGGAGACCAGCCGCATCAGGTTGCGATAGCCCTGCTCATCCTGCACCAGCAGTACGAGCTGGTCCGCCCCCGGCCCCAGCAGACGCCCCCCGACCTTCTTCATGGGGCCGAAGGGCGTGACCCAGACCTGACAGCCGATGATGGGTTGCACCCCCTCGTCCGACGCGGCCATGGCGAATTCCAGGCAGCCGAACAGGTTGCCCGTATCCGTCACGGCCACGGCCGGATAGCCGTGCTTGCGGCACAGCTTCACCAGTTCCTTGACCTTGATGGCCCCTTCGGCCAGCGAATAGGCGGAATGGACGCGCAGATGGATGAAACCGGGATCGGCGGGCATGGGGCGTTTGTGTTCCGGCGGTGGGGCGGGATGCCGGAACCCTAACGCAGATGGGGACCGGATTGCGACTCTGCCGGTTCGGCCGCTGGTGCGACGGGGGCCACGCCGCCTGCGGCCAGGGCCGACAGCACGACCGGATCGGTCAGGTCGAAGCCCAGCGGCGTGACGCTGATCCGGCGCTGGCGCAGGGCATCGATATCGCTCCCCTCCCCGCCCTGCCCCGGCTGCCGGCGGATGGACAGCCAGTGATAGGGGAAGCCGCGCGTATCCTCCCGCGTGTCCACATCCAGCACCATGCTGCCCGGCCCGGCCTGCCGCGTCACGGCGATGCCCGCCACCTCCTCCGGCTCCACATCGGGAAAATTCACGTTCAGCACCGATTGCGGTGCCGTGCCGAACCGTTCGACAACGGCAGCCAGATGCGTGATGGCGTTGTGCCAGCGGATGTGGCGGCGGTCGCGCCAGGCCTGGCTGACGGCATAGGCCGGCACACCGCACAGCCGCGCCATCAGGGCCGCGCTGACCGTGCCGGAATAGCCGACCTCCTCCCCCATGTTGGCGCCACGGTTGATGCCGGAGAAGACGATATCGGGCGGCTGGTCGCGCAATACATGGCGCAGTGCTACGACCACGCAGTCGCTGGGCGTGCCCGACACGGCATAGCGGCGATAACCCCGCTCCTGCAGACGCAGCGGAGCATGCAGGCTGAGCGCACGGGAAACGCCCGACTGGTCGTGTTCGGGCGCCACCACCCACACCTCACGGGCCAACGGCGTCACCGCCTCCACCAGGGCCGCCATGCCGGGTGCATCGATCCCGTCGTCATTGGTCAGCAGGGCGCGGGTGAAAAGCGGGGATGCGGGGGCTTGCATCGGCCGGTCCTTCGTGTTGGTTGTCGGTTCCTGCCGCCCATTCAAATCGAACAGGCGTTTGAAGTCGAGAAAGAACGAAGGTGCCGGCCCATGGAAGAACGTCTGCCCACCCATCTGTTCGTGCAGGGTCACCTGTGGCGGCTGAGCGCCGCTGGTGTGCCCGCCTATGTACTGCGCAAGGGGGAGCGGGAAAGCGGCCTGGTGCTGCTGAAGGTCACCGTTCCCTTCCAGGGGTGCCGCATGTTCAGCCAGGGCCGCGACATCAATGGCCGGCTGGGCTGGGTGCCCGGTGCCGCCGGTGCCATGATCGATGAAGGCGAAGCGCGGGATTTTGTCGATCGCCATGTGCGGCGCGACCCCGATCTCTGGGTGATCGAGGTGGAAACCCGCGACGGGTCGAACCCGTTCGAGCTGGAGGAGGACTGATCCCGCCCGTCCCCCCGGCGCACGCCCGGCACACGCAATGCAGCCATCCGCCCCCGGCTTTTCCTTGCGCCGGCGGGCAATTTCGTGAATTCAGGCGCGGAACCCGGATCGAACCCCAGACATTGGTTCCGCAACCCATGAACACATCCCACTCCCGTCACGCCCGTATTCTGTTCACCGCGACCGCCCTGCTGGCGCTGTCGATCCCCAGCCGGACGGGCTGGGCGGTGGAAACTTCCCCGGCCGGCCAGACCGCATTGGACGAGATCATCGTCACCGCGTCGCGCCGGGCCGGCACCATCCGCGATACCCCGGCCAGCGTGTCCCGCGTGGACCGCGATGATTTCGAGGCCAGGGCCACCCGTTTCATCGGCGAGGAACTGCGCGGGTTGCCCGGTCTTGTCGTGAAGACCAACGACCAGGGCACCTATACCGACATCACCATCCGCGGTGTCCCCAACCGCGTCCATAACGATACGATCACCATTCTGATGGACGGCGTTCCCTTCGTCACCGGTGATGACGAGGTGGATATGGAACAACTGCCCTTCGGCGTCGTCGGGCAGGTGGATGTCGTCCGCGGACCGACCAGCGCGCTTTATGGCCGGGGTGCCATCGCCGGCACCATCAACTACATCACCCGCGCGGTGATGGATGAACCGCTGTCCCAGGCGCAGGCGGGCATTGGGTCGCATGGCTGGTGGAATGCCGCCGCCATGGTACAGCGGCCCACCGGCGATGCCGGCGCCATCCTGATATCGGCCCAGGCACAGCGGTCCGATGGCTGGCGCGACCGGACCGACCGGCGCGAGCAGACATTGTTCGTGAAGCAGCGCCTGGATATGGGCGAGACCATGGTGCTGAACCTGACCGGCACCTATGTGAACACCGAACAGGGTCTGGCCGGGGAATTGCCGACCGACGCCGACGGCATTCCCATCCCCCTGCCTGGCGGGCGCAAGGCCAACTGGAACCAGGATGATGCCGGGTTTGACAAGCGCATGTGGACGGGGACGGCCGTGCTGAGCGGCGCATGGTCGGACGCCGTGACGGGCACGACCCGCCTGCATGCCCGCCACGCCAACACCGCCGGCAGACAGGGATTCTTCAACCCGTTCGATCCGGCGGCCGGCACCGTGGATTTCACGGGGTTCCGCGTGGATGGCAGCACCGACACCTGGTTCGCCGAGCAGCAGGTCGACATCCGGCTTGATGACGCCTGGCGCCTGTTGGCCGGGGCCAGTGCGGAACAGGTGAAGGCACACCATATCGAGACCTGGACAGGTGAATTCGATTTCGGGCCGCAATTCTACATGCAACGGCGCGACATCGCCACAGGCGCCCCGGTTGATACCGGGCTCTGGCAGTCCGACCGGCTGCTGGACGCCCGGGCCCGCAACCGGACCCAGGCCGGATTTGCACAGGTGGATGCGGACTGGGGTAGCGTCGCCCTGTCGGCCGGCGCGCGGTTCGACCGGTTCCAGCGCCGCGTGCATTACGGTCCGTCGGGCAGCGGCTATGGCCCCGACCCGGAAACGACCGTCAAGGATACCGACAGCCGGTTGAGCCCCAAGGCCTCGGCCCTGTGGCGGATGACGGATCATGTGACCGCCTATGCCACCTATGGCGAGGGATTCAGCCCCGGTTACGGCCCGATCTGGTCCTTCCGCAATCGCGACACCAGCCTGAACCCCGAAATCGCCCGTAATATCGAGGCCGGGCTGAAAGGCAGCAGCGCGGATGGGCGCTTCACGGCGAGCGTCACGGCCTACCAGCTCCGGCGCAGCGATCTTCTGCAATTGCTGCCCGTCGGCGGCAGCGCGCGTACCATCAATAACGGGCGGCAACGGTCGCGTGGCATCGAACTGGACGCCAATGCCACCCTGGACGAGGGGCTGACGCTGATCCTGTCCTATGGCTATACCCGCGCCGTCTGGACGGAAAACGCCTTCCTGGAACCAGACACCAACCGGCCCTTCGACTTCACGGGCAAGGACGTGGCCGGCGTGCCGCGCCATGCCGGCCGGGTGGAACTGGTGCAGGTCGTCGCCCCGGCCAACCTGATCCTGCGCGGCTGGGCCGATATTTCAGGCGATTACGCCTATGATGGCGCCAACAGCCGTCGGGCCGGGGGCTATGCCCTGCTGAACGGTGCCGTCACCTGGACGGGGCTGGAAGATGTCGACCTGACACTGACGGGGCGCAACCTGCTGGACCGCAAGGTGAACCTCATCGCCGCCAATAATGACGGCCCCTATGCCTATTATCCCCAGCCCCCGCGGCAATGGGTGATGACGGGCACAGTACGGTTCTGACCGTCCTTCCCTTCCGGCAACCGCCGCCGCCCGGTTCCAAAAGAAACGCCGCAGGGGATCATCTCCCCTGCGGCGTTTTTCATTGCCTTGCACCGACTTGGCGATGAATAGAACCTATCGCCAAGTTGGTAGGGCGGCGACTGCCGCTACGCGCCTTGTGGCGCGTCAGCCAAGCAACTGTTTTCATGCGGCGTAAGTTCTCTGATCGCGGATGATGGCATTGGCGAGGACGACGATCTTTCGCATGATGGCAACGAGGGCAACCTTTGGCTTCTTTCCAGCGGCGATGAGTTTTTTATAGAAGGCGGCCAAGGGTGGATTTCGCCGACTGGCGACGACGGCAGCCATGTAAAGGACGGTTCGGACAACGGGCCTTCCACCGTAGATGCTGCGCGGGCCATCGCGTTTGCCGCTCTGGTTATCCATCGGGGCAACGCCGGCCAGGGCGGCGACCTGATGTCGTGTCAGTGTGCCCAACTCCGGCATATGGGCCAGCAGGGTGGCCGCCAGCACCGGCCCGACAGCAGGAATGGACTGGAGCAGGTTGTCGTTGACCTTCAAGGTTTTGGATGCCGCGATCTGCTCGGCAATGCGCTTGTCGAGGCGCAGGATCAGCAGGGCGATGGCATCCAGGCGCCGCTTGGCCAAGCGGCGCAGTTCCGGATCCGCCAGGGTCTGGGCCTGGTTCCTGACCATGGTCTGCTCGTCGAGCAACTGGCGCCGGTAGGTGGCCAGTTCCGCCAGGACCTCCCGTTCCGGATCGGGTTGGTAGGCGGCTCCGGGGATCGCCTGGGCATAGGCGGCGATCATCCGGGCATCCAGCCGGTCATTCTTGGCCCAGCGTCCATGCGCCCTGGCAAAATGCCGGACCTTGCGAGGATCGACGAGGCGGACGGGAATGCCGGCTTTCGATAAAGCCTCCATGACCGGCCGCTCATAGCCACCACTGGCTTCCAGGACGACCTGCACGGCGCGCTTGCCACACCGTCGCCGAAGGAGACTGTAACCAGCCTCGGCATTCTCGACTTGGAAAGCCTCTCCTGTCTCGGCATCCAACCCGTCCAGACGGGCCTTGCTGACGTCCAGGGCGATGATAAAGTCCTGTTGTGCCATCTTCATACTCCCTGCCTTGCACGTACGGGGCTGCAACCCCAAGCAACTGTTCGGGTCAATGAAGGGGCCGACCGGAGAACCATGCTTGGCTACGGTGTATGATCTACCTTTCCACGGAGCGGTCTTCCGGACGGATCGCCGGCCGGGGCATGCCCCGGCCGGCGATCACACATCTTACTGACATTTCGAAAACACAAGCCGCGGATGCGGCGCTGGCGCTTGCGGAAAACGAAAGCCTGGAGCGGTTTCCGGTCACCGGAAACACGCTCCAGTGACCGGAAAGCGTCAGCCCGGCTGACGGAACGGCCGGCGCGCCGGTGCCTGCCCACCATTGGCCTCACGGTTCTCACCGCCACGGCGTTCGCCGCGGAACTCGCGGCGGCCCTCGCCGGCATTGTGGCCATCGCCGCGGAAGTCGGCGCGGCCCTCACCGCCATGGCCATGCGGCCGGCCCTTCCCGGCATGCGGCTTGTAGGGATTGGCCTTGTGGGGATGCGGACCGCGTTGGCCGCGTTCCCCACCGGCAAAGCCCTCTCCCCCGCCAACCGGATTGGCGTCGGGGCGCCAGGCGCGCTGCGGACGGTCGCCCTCGGCCTGAGCCGGGGCGGCATCGCCGTGGAACCGGTCGGGACGACGCTCGCGGCGCTCACCCTGCCAGCCGCCTTCCCGGCGTTCGCCGTTCCAGCCGCCCTTGCCGAACGGCTTGCCGCCATGGCCGCCCTTGTTGCCATAGGGCTTGTTGCCAAAGCGGGGCTTGCGGTCCTGCTCCGGCAGGGGTTCCAGGCCCGGCAGGGTGGTCTGGACATGCGGCTGGCCCGTATATTGTTCGATCGCACGGACCAGATTGCGGTCGGTGCGGGTGAACAGGCTGTAGGACACGCCGGTCGCACCGGCCCGGCCGGTACGGCCGATGCGATGGACATAATCCTCCGCCACGCGCGGCAGATCGAAATTGATGACGTGCGACAGGTCGGAAATGTCGATGCCACGGGCGGCCACATCTGTGGCGACCAGCACATTGATGCGGCCGTCACGCAGCCACTGCACGACGCGGTTGCGCTCGCGCTGCTGCATGTCGCCATGCAGCGGCATGGCGCGATGGCCCTGTTCCGACAGAAGATCGGCCATGCTGTCGCAATCGGCCTTGGTCGCGACGAAGACGATGCCCTTGCCGAACGCCTCATCCTCCAGCAGGCGGCCCAGCAGCTTGTGCTTGTGGTCCAGCCCGTCGGCGCGCAGCCAGCGCTGTTCGATGGCGGTGTTCGTCACGGCCTTGCCGGCCACGTCGACACGCACGGGGTCGCGGGTCAGCGCGCTGGCCAGCTTTTCGGCGGTACGATCCAGGGTGGCGGTGAACAGCAGCGTCTGACGGCCTTCCGGGCAGGCGCCCGAAATCTGTTCCACCGCATCGCGGAAGCCCATGTCCAGCATACGGTCGGCTTCGTCCAGCACCAGCATCTCGACACAGGTCAGGTCGACCTTGCCATTTTCCAGGTGGTCGATCAGACGGCCCGGCGTGGCAACGATCAGGTCGGCGCGCCGGCGCAGCATCTCGATCTGGGCGCGGTAGGGCATGCCGCCCAGCACCGAACCCGTCTGGATGCGGCCGAACTTCGACAGCAGGCGAACCTGGTCCAGCACCTGGCTGGCCAGCTCGCGGGTCGGTGTCAGCACCAGCACGCGCGGACCCCAGGACCCGGCCTGACGGGGCGATGCGGCGATGCGAGCAAGCGCCGGCAGCACGAAGGCCGCCGTCTTGCCCGTGCCGGTATTGGCGGAAGCCACCACATCGCTGCCGGCAAGGGCGGCGGGAATGGCCTGGGCCTGAATGGGGGTGGGGGTGGTGTAGCCCAGTTCGGCCACGGCCTGCATCAGGTGGCTGGGAAGGGCGAGTTCGGAAAAGGTGATGGTCAAGGAGATGCCTTCTTCAAACAACAGACGAGCGCACCACCCGCGCAAGGCCGCAGAAAGGGCCTGACGCCGGGGAGAGCGCAAGGGATGACGGACGGCGGGAGGACCCCGTCGCCGACGGTTGCGCATGAGCGGCTCGACTGGTTCGGAAAGCGAAGGGCGGCACCATCAGGCGATGGGCAGCGACACGACCCGACTTTCATCAACGGGGCGTATCTTAATGGTGGCGCATCATGGGCCACCGGGGGCCCCACAGCCACTCGGTACGCTGCGGAATATGGGGGCCCCGCCCCCCTGGCGCCACAAAAATCGGCAATGGCGCCGACAAGGCTGGGCAGCGCCCGGCGCAGGGCATGCGGACGATACTGCCGCGGACCAGGGAACCTGCCCGCGCATCGACACCCGCACCCATACATTGCACCCCATCCCCGGACAACCATTTCCGCTTCACCCTGGCCCGGCCACTGTGGCAGGCTTCAACCGATATTCAGCTTCCCTTGTCGCCCAATCGGGGATCGATCATTGCCGGCATCCACCACCCCGTCGCCACCCGGTCAGGGGCCTGCCGATCTCGTTGCCCGTGTGAACCGGCGGCTGGCCGAAGGACAGGTCCAGGAAGCCTATGCCGATGTGCTGCTGGCGTTCCGCCAGCAGCCGGCACCCGTGCTGGCCGACCTGCTGGTCAATGCCGCCACCGTCGGGGAACGGTGGGAGGAGGCGCTGACAGTGCTTGCCGACCTGGGCAGCCTGTTCCAGCCACACCATCTTGCCCGCTGCGAGGGGGTGCTGGCGCTGGGCGCCGGTTATCTGGACCAGGCGCAGCGCTGCGCCGAACGGCTGATGTCCCTGCCGGACAGGCCGGATACCGGGATGGCACTGATGGTCGCCATTGCAGGGCGGCAAGCCGATCCCGCCGCGCAACTGCATTGGATGCGCCAGCGCGAGCGCGGGCTGACGCAGATCCCCCTATCCCTGCTGCCGCCACGCTGGGAGATTCAATGCCTGTTGGGCCAGCATGAACAGGTCCTTGCGGAAATCACCCGCCTGGTGAGGGCGGTACCGGCCGGACAGGTGGCGGTGCATCATCTTCTGAAGCTTCAGCAGGCCATGGCACTGCATGGGGGGCTGCGCTTTGCCGAAAGCACGGCCATCGCGCTGTCGCTTGCGTCGCATCTGACAGCACATCAGGCACCCGTGGGCGACAAGGCCATGACGGCGCGTATTAATACCCGCCGCCGCCAGTCCCGCATCCTGGCCGTGATCGAACGGCTGGTGCTGACGCGGGGCCTGCCCGTCGTGATCCATGCCGGCACCCTTCTGGGGCTGGCCCGCGATGGCGATCTTCTGCCGGGGGACCAGGATATCGACCTTGCGGTCATGCCGCCCGCCACCAGCGCACAGGTCGCGGAAACACTCGTCAGCACGGGCGATTTCAGGCCCCAGCCACATGGGGTGGACAGCGGGGGCTTCCGCGCCCTGGTCCACCAGCCCACCGGGCTGACGGTCGACATCACCGAATATGGGCGGGAGGGGGAAAGGTTCGTTTCTCGCTGGCGGCATCCGTCGGGCGTCATTCTTCGCGAAGCCACGGTGCCCGCCTTCACCTCCCGGCTGGTCGATGTGCCGGCACTGGGTCGCCGGCTGCCGCAGCCGGATGATCCGGCCGCCCTGCTATCCGCGACCTATGGCGACTGGCGCACACCGGACCCGTGTTTCGACACGTTGGTGGCCGCCCCCAACCTGCGCGGCTTCACCGCCTATCTGGGCAGTGTGGCCGCCATCCGGCTGGCCGACAATCTGATGGCGGGACGGACCGACATGGCCCGGCATCTGGCGCAAAGGCTGGCCGCGCACGGGCTGGCGCGGGATATCGCCGCGCGCCTTACGGGGGACGGGACATGACGGATATCCGCATGCCGGCACTGGGCTATGCATCGGGTGCGTTCGATCTGTTGCATGTGGGGCATCTGCGCTATCTGCAGGCCGCCGCCGCGCGCTGTCGTCGCCTGCTGGTGGGCATCCCCGACGACGAGATCATCATGCGCGTCAAGGGGCACCCTCCCCTTGTGTCCCAGGCCGAGCGGCGTGAACTCGTCGCGGGCCTGGCTTGTGTGGGAGAGGCGCTGGCCGTGTCGGTGTCCATGGACGATACCAGCACCTTCGCCGCCTTTCTGGAGGCGCATGGGGTGAATGCCGCCTTCATCGGCGCCGACTGGCAGCACACGCCGCGCTGGCAAAGGCTGGAACCCGCCCTGCTGGCGCGCGGCATCACCGTGCATTTCCTGCCACGTGCTGCCGGCATTTCCAGCACCCGCCTGCGACGGGGCCCGAACCCGGTTCCCCCTTCCGCATGACAATCCTGCCACGCCATGGGGAGTTGCTGGGTCTGGTGCTGGCCGGTACGCCCGCGCCCATATGCCCGGTCTTCGCCCATCACCATCATCCGGCCGCCGATCAGGATGCCGGGATGCTGGCCGACGCGACATTGGCCTGGCAGGCGCGGTTCGACCTGGACCTTGTGAAGCTGACACCGGCATCGACCTGGCAATTGCGCGATTACGGGGTGGAGGATGCGCCCGATCCGGCCGACGCCCTGGGCCGGCGGCGCATCACACGGACAATCGTGGAAACAATGTCGGATTGGGGCCGCCTGCCGCTGCTGAATCCCGGCGGCGGCTTTGCGGCGCGCATCGTGGCCGCCACGCGGCTGATCCGCCGGCGGCTGCCCGCCGGCATACCCTTGCTGACCACACTGTACGGCCCGGCCAGTCTGGCCGTGAAACTGGCGCCACCGGGCATGTTTGACCGGCACCGCCACGCTGATCCGAACGCGGTGGCACAGGGGCTCGCCATCCTGACGGAAAATTGCCGGCGGCTGGTAACGGCCCTGGCCGATGCGGGGGCCGATGGCATCTTCCTGGCCGTTCAGACGGCGCGGAAGCCCCTGTTCACGGCCGATGACTATGCCAGCCTGTGCCTGTCAGGAGACCTGGCCTGCCTGGCGGCAGCGTCGGCCCTGCCCTTCAACATCCTGCACCTGCATGGTGACGGGATACATCATGAACTGTTCGCCACGGCGCGGCAGGCCCTGCTGCATTATGATCCGTCGCCCGGCAATCCGGCACCGGAGAGCCTGCTGGCCAGCCGCGGCAGCCTCTCCACTGGGCCGCGACCCGATGGCGCCATCACCCATGGCACCGCCGCCCGATGCACGGATGAGGTGGCCGGGTTGCTGGCCCGGTTGAAGGGCCCGGGTTTCGTCCTGGCGCCCGGCTGTTCCCTGCCCCTGTCGGTTCCCGCCGCCAATCTGGACATGCTTGTGCAGATGGCCCGCACCCCCCGGCACGATCGCCCCTGATACCGTTTTGCGCCAACATCCGTCGGCCAGGCGACGCCGCACAAGCGGTGCGGCGTCAGTTGCCGGTCAGCCGACCGACCAGGTGCGCAGCAGATTGTGATAACAGCCGGTCAGTGTGATCATCGCCGGGTCGTCATCGCCCACACGCTGGCGCAGGGACTGGATGGCGATATCCATATCGAACAGGATGTCGCGCCGGCCTGCGTCGGCCACCAGACTTTCAATCCAGAAGAAGGAGGCCAAGCGCACGCCCCTGGTCACCGGGGTGACGCTGTGCAGGGTGGTAGCCGGATAAAGGAACATGCTGCCGGCGCGCAGCTTGACCCGCTTGCTGTCGTGACCATCCTCGATCACCAGTTCTCCGCCATCATAGTCGGACGGGTCGGACAGGAACAGGGTGGCGGAAAGATCAGTCCTGATCCGGCGCCCGTCAGCGAGGGGTCGCCAGGCATTATCGACATGCGCGCCAAAGCCGTGCCCGACACTATAGCGGTTGAAAAGAGGTGGAAAGACAGCCCTGGGCAGTGCGGCCGACTGGAACAGCAGGCTGCGCGACAGGGCCGTCAGGATCTCCGCCCCCACCTGCCGCGCCTGCGGACAATCCCCGGGCAATTGCTCATTGTTCTTGACCAGGGCGGACTGATAACCGGCGGTAACCTTGCCATCGACCCAGGGGGCCGTCTCGAACAGGGCGCGGATGCGGCGAACCGCATCCGCATCCAGGACCGCTTCAAGCTCAAGCATCATGTGAAGCGGCCCCTTGGGGTTACATCTCGAACGAAAGCGTCAGCGTCCCCGAACGGCTGGCCGCGGGGATCGACTGGCCGCTGGCGAAGGAATAGAAATAGGTTTCATTACCGATATTGTAAACATTGGCCCGCAGGCTGACCCTGTCCGTCAACTGATACTCGGCAAACGCATCGAACACCGTATAGGACGGTGTCACGATGACGAAATCGGCAGTGGCCGAGGCGCGGACATTGCTGTTGCGCCTGGACGTATATTGCATGCCACCACCCACCAGCAGATCATCCGTGACAGCGTAGCTGGTCCAGACCGATGCGGAATGGGCAGGCGCGCCATCCAGCCGCTGCCCCACTTCGAACGGCCGGTTGGACCTGGTCACCTTGCCGTCCAGATGGGTATAGCCGGCAAAGAGGTTCCAGCGTGCCGTGACGCGGCCGACCGCCTGCACTTCCAGGCCGCGCACACGCTGCGCGCCGTCAAGTACCACGGCGGGATCACCTGGATTGACGCCGGGCGTGCGGGCATTATCCCGCATAATCTGGAACAGCGCGGTGGAAAGCTGCAACGCACCATCCATCAGTTCGACCTTGGCACCCGCTTCCCAGGCCTGCGACGTCTCCGGCTCGACGAAGAAGTTGGCGCCGGTCACAGGCGGGTTGTTGTTGCCACCGGCAAGCTGCACCACCTCCGCCCCGCTGCCGGGCTCGAACGAGGTGCCATAGGCGACATAGAGGCTGGAATTGGTGGTCGGCTTGAACACCAGCCCGGCATTGCCGCTCCATTCGCTGTCCTTGATCGTGTAATCGATGGCGAAGTTCGGCAGGGTGCCGACATCATCGAAGCCGCGGGCCCGGGTCTTCACCCAATCGTGCCGCAGCCCGGCGACAATGTTCCATTGCTCGGTCAGTTCGATCGTATCAAAGACATAAAGCGCCGCGCTTTCCACATCGGTGCGGGCGCGCGTCCCGTTATAGGCGATCGGCGCCGCTGACTGGAGAACGGGGTTGAACAGGCTGGTGGCCGGCCCATTGGCATCGAGCCGCCGCCGGTTCTCATTCGATTCGTCCACATATTCGCCACCCACGACCAGCGTATGCTTGATGGCGCCGGTATCGAACGTGGCGGTCAGGTTCGTCTGATTGATGAAAAGCTGGTCGACCTGGTTGCGCGGCTTCCGGTTGCCGACAGCCTGGGTATTCGGCCCCAGGCTGGTCACCGTGCCGACGAACCGGGGGGAAGAGATGATCTGGTCGTTATGGACCCGCGCATAGCGCGTGATATTGCCAATGGAGAGGCTGTCGGAGAAATTGTGTTCGATGCGGGCGGTGACGGTGTTGGTCTCCACATCGCGGTAATCCGTAGCGTAGCCGTAGAAATTACTGCGGTCCACCGGCGCTACCCGCCCTTCGAATCCGGAGCCGCCCAGGCTGAAGTTACGACCGTTGGGCAGGCCGGCGTCGGGCCGGTCATCCTGCCGCAGATGCAGATAGCTGAGGATGATCTTCGTGTCGCCGTCCAGGCCGAAACCCACCGACGGCGCCAATGCCCAGCGCTTGTTCTCCACATGGTCGCGGCCGGGTTCGCCGGCGCTGTGCGCCATGGCGGTCAGACGGACGGCAATCCCGGCATCGGCATTGACCACCTGATTGATATCGGCGGTCCCGCGATAGAACGACGCGGTTCCAACCCCAACCTCACCGCCGATGCGGTTCTTCATCTGGGGCTGGCGCGTCACGATATTCACCGTGCCGCCGACATTGCCGCGCCCCGCGAAAGCCGACGCCGGTCCCTTGGTGACCTCGATCCGCTCGGCATAGAACGGGTCGCGGAAATAGTTGCCGGGGTCACGGATGCCATCGACGAAAATATCGTCGCGGGCCGAAAAGCCACGGACATTGAACGCATCCGAACCGCCCGGCGGATTGCCTTCGCCGGCCTGGAAGCTGACGCCTGTGATGTTGCGCATGGCGTCGCGCAGGGTACGCCGCCCCTGTTCGGCCATCATGTCATCGGCAATCACCGTCACCGATTGCGGCGTATCGACCAGCGGCAAGGCATGCTGGGGCGTTGACAGCTTGTCGGCCTGGTAACGGCCGGTCACGACGATCTCATCGGTCATGGCCTGCTGGGCCGGCTGCGCCAGCGCACTCCCCCCTGCCAGGGTCGCACCGGTGGTAATCGCGCTTATCAGGCGACGACGGATCATTTCAACACCCTTCCAACTGCCTTGTCGATGCCGGGCTTGCTCCCGGTCAATTCACAAGGGGTGATATCGATAATGACAACAACTCGCAATAATGATTTGTCCGCAAAATCGCATGGAGCTTGCGAAAGGTCATGGATGGCGGGGAAAGCGGCCGGGACCATGCTTCATTGAAGGGCAGAAATCAGGGTCTGCCAGATTGGGCGTCCATGTCCCGAGGGATTCAGCTCCAACAGAAAAGCCCCGCGAACACCATCGGTGTTCGTGGGGCTTTCTGATCATGCAAGATCGGGCGGGACGGACCTGGCCCGGCTTACTCGGCGGCCTGGACCAGCGTGGGCAGCACGCCCAACTGCCGGCCGACCTTCGCGAACATCTCAACCGCCTGATCGATCTGCTGCGGCGTATGCGCAGCACTGACACTGGTACGCAACAGCGACAGGCTGTTCGGCGTGGCCGGCGGCAGTGCGAGGTTAATGTACAGGCCGGATTCCAGCAGCTTGTTCCAGAAGGCGATGGCGAGTTCCTTGGACGGCAGGGAGACAGCCACGATCGGGCTGCAATCCGGTCCGACCTGGAATCCCAGATTGCGCAGCCCGTCATACAGGCGCCGGGAATTGGCCGTCAGGCGGTGACGCAGGCCCGGCTCCTCCCGCAGGCGCCTCAGCGCCTGCAGCGAACTGGCGATGACCGACGGCGGCAGCGAGGCCGTGAACATGTAGGGCCGGCAGGCCACACGCATCACGTCGAAGTCCGGCAGGTCGGAGACGCAGAACCCGCCAACAGCCCCCAGGCTCTTGGAGAAGGTGCCGACGATGAAATCGACATCGGCCTCCACCCCGACCTCTTCCGCGACACCGCGGCCCGTATCGCCGCGCACGCCCATGGAATGGGCCTCGTCCACCAGAAGATAGACGCCATTCTCCCGCTTGACCTGGGCGAATTCCTTCAGCGGGGCCACATCGCCCAGCATGGAATAGATGCCTTCCACCACCACCAGCTTGTTGCCGGGATGGTCGGCCAGACGGCGCAGACGCTTGTGCAGATCGTCGGGATCGTTGTGACGGAACCGCACGACCTGCCCCGCCGTCATCTTGGCGGCATCATAAATGCTGGCATGGCTGTCACTGTCGATGACCAGGATGTCATCCTTGCCGACCAGGGTGGAGATGACCCCCAGATTGGCCTGATAGCCGGTCGTGAAGACCATGCAATGCTGCCGGCCATAGAAATCGGCCAGTTCGGTTTCCAGGTCGGCATGGCCGCTGTAGCTGCCATTGGCAATGCGCGAACCGGTCGTGCCCGTCCCCTGTTCGATCAGCGCCTCGACCCCCTTGTCGATGCAGCTCTGGTCGAAGGTCAGGCCCAGATAATTGTTGGTCCCCAGCAGGATGGTCCGGCGGCCGTTCAGCACGCCTTCCGTGGAGGAGATCAGCCGTTCGAAGCGAACGGTGAATGGGTCGCGGCCAGCACCCGCGATGCGATGGTAATGCTCACGAAGCTGGGTGTATTTGGCAAGAATCGTCATGCTCAGCCGCGCCCCCGGAGTTCCTGGATAGTCCTGGCCAGGTCGCCGATGGTTTCGACTTCGGCGATCCGCTCCAGCGGGATCGAGACGTCGAACTTATCTTCAAGCACCATCACGAAATCCATGACGGCCAAGCTGTCCAGGCCGAGATCGCGCGTGATGCTGGTCTCCGTTGTGATGGTGACCGGCGTTGGCAGGGTTGGCCCAAGGGCAGCGATGATTACGTCGACGATTTCATTGACGTCGGTGGTCATTCAATGTGCCCCAGGGATCAGTCGAACCGTTAGTCATGCCCAATACGATGCCGGTGCCCCCCCGCATCGTGCAAAAAAGCGTCACGTTCCGGTAAGGTAATTGCAACGCGATAGGATGCAAGAACAAACCACGGATCGTGAGGAGCATCTGTGACAGATGACACATTGATAGGCAATTCCGCAACAGTTTGCTGTGCGTTTTGTTCCCGCCCACTATAGCCAGCGCTGTTCCCGATACCATCGGGCGGTTTCCATGAAGCCCGCGGACAGGGAAATCCGCGGCTGCCAGAGCGTATCGGGCGGCAGTTCCTGCGACGCGACCGACCAGTCCGGGAAGCTGATCTCCCGGCTTTTCGCCCAGGTCAGCATGGTGGCGCGGCCCGTCAGCGCTGCGCGAAGACTGCCGCCGAGCCCCGCTGCCCGCAGCAGGACAAGGGGCATGCGGACGCGCAGCGCACGGCGCCCCACAGCATCGGCCGCGCAATCCAGCAGCGTGCTCCAGTCATAGCCCCCTGCGACACCATCACACAGGGCGAAGATGCGGGCCCGCGGCCCGCCGGGCATGGCCAGGGCTGCAACCGCGCCGGCTGCGTCGGCCGCATGGATCATGGCGATGCGGGCCTGCGGCCCTCCCATAACGGGCACCAGCGGCCCGGCCGCAGCCTTGAACAGCGACAGGGTTTCACGGTCCCACGGGCCATAGATGGCCGGTGGCCGCACGACCACCCAGTCCCCCCGTGCGAAACCGGCAATGGCCGCCTCCTCCCCCGCCCGCTTGCTGGCCGCATAGTGCGACAGGTGCGGCTGGCTGGCCGCCAGGCTGGAAAGAACCAGCAGGCGCGCCCCCGGGGCATGTGCCGCCACCGCCTGCCCCAGGGCCGCCGACCCGCCCTCGTTCACGGCGAAGAAGGTGACGCGGTCCACGGCCTTGATCAGACCGGCAGCGTGAATGACGCAGTCGGCCCCTTCCACCAGCCGGGCCAGTGCCTGCGCGTCGCGCAGATCGCCCAGCACCAGTTCGGGGCGGCATTCGGCCAGCAGCGGATGGACCGGGTCCTGCCGCACCAGCATGCGGACCCGGAAGCCGGCACGATGCAGCGCCGCCACGATATAGCGGCCAAGAAAGCCCGTGCCACCCGTGATGGCGGCCAGCCGCATGTCAGGCGGCGACGGTGGCATCGGGGCCGAACGCGCCGGCCAGATACATCTGCCGCGCCTTGGTGCGGCTGAGCTTGCCCGAGGAGGTCTGCGGCAGGGAATGGGTGGGCACCAGCACCACCTTCACCTCCAGCCCGTGGGCGGCACGCAGCACGCCCTGCACCTGGGTGGCCAGGGCGGCGCGGGCGTCTGCCTGGGTGGGCCGGCATTGCACCAGCACCAGCACCTGCTCCCCCCCTTCCCCATCGACGGAGAATGCCACCACATCGCCGCTGCGCAATTGCTCCACGGCATGTTCGGCCGACCATTCCAGGTCCTGCGGCCAGATGTTGCGCCCATTCACCAGGATCAGATCCTTGGCCCTGCCGGTGATGACGATCTGGCCATCGCACAGGTAGCCGAGGTCACCCGTATCCAGCCAGCCATCCGGCGACAGCACAGCCGCCGTCTCCTCCGGGCGGTTGAAATATTCACGCATCAGGGACGGCCCGCGCGCGAACAGGCGGCCCACCTGCCTTTCGCCCAGCACATCGCCGTCCGGATCGCGCACCTGCAGGGCATGACCCGGCAGCACGGGGCCGTTCAGCACGAATTCGCGCGACCGCACTGTGCCGGCACCCGGCCGCTCGGCCACGGCATCATTCTCCAGCCGGTCCAGGTCGACCAGATCGGTGACCAGACCGGTATCGAGTGGCGCGAAGGACAGGGCCAGCGACGCCTCCGCCATGCCATAGGACGGCACCAGCGCCTCGGCCCGGAAGCCGCGCGGGGCGAAGGTTTCCGCGAATTTGCGCAACACGCGCGGCCGCACCATATCGCCCCCGATGCCGGCCCCGCGCCAGGTGGACAGGTCGATCCCCTCTGTGGAGGCCGTTTCGGCACGACGGGCCGCCAGCTCATAGCCGAAGCTGGGGCTGTAGGAAAGCGTGCCCCCATTGCGGGAAATCAGGCTGAGCCACAGCAGCGGGCGGCGCGCGAACTCCCGCGTCGGCAGGTAGTCGATGGACACCTGGCAGACCAGCGGCGTCAGCAGAAAGCCGACAAGCCCCATGTCGTGGTAGAGCGGCAGCCAGGAGACGCACCGGTCATTCCCCGTGATACCCAGCCCGTGATGGGTGATGGCATGGGCATTGGCCATCAATGCCCGCTGTGTGACCGCCACCCCGAGCGGGAAGCGCGTGCTGCCGGAAGAGAATTGCAGATAGCAGAGATCGTCCGGCGTCACGACCGGCAGCGCGATATTGCCGGCCTCAACCCCGTCGAACACGGCCAGGGTGCCGACCGCCTTCAGCCCCAACCCGTCGGCAGCGGCACAGAGCCAGTCCGCCAGTGCCGCCGGGGACAGCGCCGCGGCGGCATCGGCCCCCTGGATCATGCGGCGGATATGGTCGATATAGGCGTCCTTGCCGCCGAAAGCGGCTGGCAGCGGCATCGGGGCCGGCACCAGGCCTGCGAACTGGCATGCCGCGAAGGCCCGCATGAAATCACCGTCGCTCTCGGCGATGATGGCCACCCGGTCACCCTTCACCAGCCCCTTGGCCAGCATGCGGCGGGCCAGCGGCAGCGCCTCATCGTAAAGCCGGGCATAGGTCAGGCTTTCGGTCAGTTCCCCCTTGCCCGAATAGAAATTCAGGCCGGTTTCCCCCCGGGCGGCATAGGCGATCGCCTCCGGCACCGTCGCGAAATCCGCCCGGCGGGTGGAAAGCGCATGCTTGGAAGGGGTGGCAGTGACCATGGCAGACGGTTCCGAACAAAGACGAGGCAGGCGCCCGATCGCAAAATGAAGGCCGTTCACGATGGACGCAACAACATCGTGCCCCCATCCGCTGGCGGCACGCTTCAGCGCGCTCTTACCAGAGCATGGGCGTTCGGGCAATCGGCGCATCGCCCTTCATGCCGTGCCCCGGTCCTTCCCCGGTCCGGCAGAGGCGAGCCAATCGGCCAGCAGACCGGCATTGTGGCGACCGGGATCAGGCACCGACAGGTCGAAATTGGCAGCAAAGGCGGCCTCCTGCGCCGACCGCCACTGCGCATGCGTGGCAAAGGCCTGGTCCAGGCGGGCAACGATATCCTCGACACCCGTCAGCACGGCACCCAGGGTCCAGAACCTGTAGCGCGGATTGTCGCGCCAGGCCACGTCATGTGTATTCAGGAACAGGCAGGGACGCGGCCGCCACAGGAACTCGTAGACCTGGCTGCTGACATCGCCCAGATAAAGGTCGGCCCCCAGCGTATAGGTCATGTCGCAACTGGCATCGCTGCCCGGATCGATCCGTATATGCTCCAGACCGCGATACCGGGCGAACGCCGCCTGGTGATGCGGCCGGGGCGGATCGAACAGGCGCATATGGGGGGCGAAGACCAGATTGTAACGGTCCTGCCGGGCCATGATGTCCAGCAGCCGCATGCCAACTCCGGGCCAGGATGAAAGCTCAGGCTCGAAATGCGGATTGTAGAGCACGGTGGGCCGGCCATTGGCGAACAGGGGGAGTTGGCTGCCCTGCCGACGCCGGATGATATCGAACTTCGCATAGGCGCCGACGGCATAATGCCCGGGCCGCAGATACCCCGCCTCCAGCAGCCAGGCCGCCGTCTTGGGACTGGGGATCAGGTTGAAGTCGAATTTGGCGACGCGGGCGTCCACCGTCACATCGCGGTCGCCCGCCCCGTGTTCGGTATTGATCAGTTTCGGCCGGTGGACGCCGAAACGGCGCAGCCAGAGGCTGGTCTTGTCGGTCATGACCAGCGCGTCGAACCCGTTCAGCAGGGTGCGGTTATGCAGCAGGGACCAGACCTTCGGCGGAACCGGCAGCGGCCGGAACCGCCGCATGATATCGACCGCCAGTGGCTGGCACAGCCGCGTCAGGGTCACACGGGCACCGGGATAGAGCGGCAGAAACTGCTCGATATAGTCCAGGTGCCCCCGGCTGGGGGCCAGGATCTCCACCTGCCAGTCGGGACGCAGGACGGACAGTTCCAGGGCCGTGGGCAGGCTGTGCAGGATCTGGTGATTCTGGCTGTTATAGACGAAACCGACCCTCATGCCCCCTCGTTCTCCGCCAAACGCCGCCGGAACCACCGCACGACCGGCACCAGGAACGCCACCAGGACCAGCACCGCGGAGAACATCCGTGCCCACCCGGCACCGATCAGGCCGAACCAGTGGATGGCCGCCAGAAGGACGGGGATATAGACCGCGGTCGTCCAGGCCCGCACCATAAGGGCCTTGTGCGCCTCCCCGGCCGATACCATGACGGGTTCCAGGGGGAATGACCAGATGCCGACGACCGCCGCTGCCACCAGCCACATCATGACGGGATATGCGGCCACGAACTCCTCGCCCACGATCAACCGCAAACCGATTTCCCCGATCAGCCAGCAGACGACAAGGGCCAGCATGGCCCCCGCCCCGGCCAGCAGGGCCGACCGTTCGATCAGGGCCCGCATCTCCTTATGCTCACCGGCCGCCGTCATACGGGCCAGTTCCGGATAGATCGCCGGGATCAGCAGCTTGGCCGGCTTGGCCAGCGCCTCGCCCAACTGACGCGCAATGCGGAACAGGGCGGCTTCGCGCGGGCCCAGCATCCAGCCCACGGCCAGCGTGCCGATATGGGTATAGGCCAGTTCCAGCGTCGCCGACAGGTTGGTGGACCAGACAAAGCTCCACACCCCGTCGAATCCACGTGTCACCGGCTGGCCATCGCCACGCCAGGAATACCCGTCCAGCAGGCCGCGCTTGCGCAGTTCGGACCAGCCCTTGGCGATGAGATAGATGCCGGCCCAGGCCGTGGCGATGTACCAGGCGACAAGGAAGGCGACAATGCCACCACCCATCGCCCAGGCGATGCCGCCGCCCACCATGCGGATGATGGCGCCCAGCGTGCTCTGCACCGACAGGATGTCGAACCGGTCGATCAGGCGCAGCACACCGGTGGGCGTCGCCTGGACCATGAACAGCACGGAGGTGACATAGACCAGGGCCGCCGGCATGAGTTCGGGCGGCCAGTCGAAATAGGGGCCCAACGCCCAGGCCACCAGAACCGACAGGATCGTGCCGGCCAGCGCACTCCAGCCATCCAGCAGGGCTGTGAAGCGCAGGAGGCGCTGGAAATCGCTGACCCGCCCTTCCGTCAAGGCCGGTGTGCCGTATCGCAGCACGGCCTGCCAGGACTGGAACTTGGCGATCTCTCCGATGGTCTGTGTGAAGGTATGGATCAGGATCAGGATACCGAAAGCCTCCAGACCCAGGGCGCGCGCGGCGATGGCCAGTCCGGCCAGGCCGGCGACGGCGTTCACCGTCTTGCCGCCCAGAAGGATGCCGGCATTGCCGAACAGGCGGCGCAGGCGGTCGTCACGGAACCAGCCGGCGATGGAAAGGCGGGGCAAGGGTCGGGCCACGGGCAAGGCACTGTCTGAAATGAGTATTCCCGCCCATTTAGCAGCATGCTTGTCCTACGCCTAGGCCATGCATGCCGGAATAGACGAAATGCAGCGTTGGCAATGGCGCCATTAGCTGTGACTGTTATCACTTTGCTGCAAGCGCGTCGGCCCTAAATGAACAGGGTTCGCACTCTCCACACCAGATTTCCCCCGTGATCATCCACCGTGACCATCCGAGGCCCGCTCATGCTCCGTCCGTCCGTTGACCACCTGTTGCGTCGCACGGCGCTTGTCACGCTCATGACGACCGCGCTGGCGACCTTGCCGGTGGCGGCGCAGGACAGCATGCCGGCCGGTGCCCCCCCGCCCGACGCGGCGCAGGCGCAAGCCCCTGCCCTGCAGGTGGAATTCGAAGGGGCGGAGGATGTCAACGACCCGCTGGAGCCCATGAACCGGGCCATCTTCTGGTTCAATGAAGGCGTGGACATGGTGCTGATCAAGCCGGCGGCGCAGGTCTATAGCGCCGTCCTGCCCACCCCCGCCCAGAAGGGCGTGCGCAATGCGCTGCGCAACCTTCGCTCGCCGCTGGATTTCGCCAACCAGCTCCTGCAGGGTGATTTCGACGGCGCCGCCAACGTGCTGGCCCGCTTCATGATCAACAGCACGATCGGCATCGCCGGCCTGATCGACGTGGCGGGTCATAACGGCATCCCCTACGAGTATGAGAGCCTGGACCAGACCCTGGCCGTCTGGGGCATTCCGGAGGGGCCGTATCTGGTGCTGCCGCTGCTGGGCTCATCCTCGCTGCGCGACGCGACGGGTCTTGCCGGGGAGCTCATGGCCGACCCGGTCACCAACTATGCGTCCAACACCGACCGCGATTGGTTCAACTATACCCGCGCCGGGCTGACGGCTTTGGATACCCGCGCCGAATACATGGACGCGCTCGACGATGTGAAGCGCAACAGCTTCGACTATTATGCCGCGATGCGCTCGCTGTACCGTCAGCGCCGCGATGGCTGGATCCGCGATGGCAAGCCCGCCGTGGACCAGATGCCGGAAATTCCCGATTACGAGGATTGATGCCAGCTTCCAGCCCTGGCAGCTTCCCCTCCATCCAGCATCCTCATGTGCTCAGCCAGCGCTCGACCACCTCCACCAGGTTGCGCAGGCTGAGCAGCATGATGACGACAGCCACCAGGATCATCATGGGCTTGTCGGGCAGCTTCTGCGTGACCATCGCGGCGAAGGGGGCGGCGACGACCCCGCCGATGATCAGGCCCAGGATGGCCGGCCAAAGGCTGAGACCGATGGTGAAGACGAAGGTGAAGGATATCGTCATCGTGACGAAGAATTCCGCCAGGTTCGTCGATCCGATGGCATAGCGCGGCGTCGTCCCGCCGCCGATCAGGGTGCTGGCCACCATGGGTCCCCAGCCGCCGCCGCCGATGGCGTCCAGAAAGCCGCCGGTCAGGCCCAGCCCCGCCACCTTGCGTGTGGAAAGCGCGTGCGGCGGCGGCGGGTGCATGGCCTTCCACAGGATCAGCCCCCCCATGGCCAGCAGATAGATTGCGATCAGCGGCCTGATCATCTCACCCGAAATGCCCGACAGCAGATAGGCCCCGGCCGCGCCGCCCAACATGCCGGGCAGCGCCAGGCGCCAGACCAGTTCCGGCCGCACGTTCCGCCGGCGCCAGTGGGCCAGCCCCGACGCACCCGTCGTGAACATTTCCGCCACATGCACGCTGGCACTGGCTGTCGCCGGGGGAACGCCCATCGACATCATGACAGTGCTGGCCGTCACGCCATAGGCCATGCCGATGGCGCCATCAACCATCTGTGCGGCGAAGCCGACCGCCACGAACAGCAGGATCTCCTCGATCATCCAGCCTCCCGGTAAAAACAGCGCAGGTTAGGCGGCAACACCGCTCCCCGTCACCCCCATTCGCGCCAAGGTTGCCATAAAATGCGGCGGGGGCGGTGCGGTGGCAATAATTTCGGCTCCGGAACAATCCAGCCGGGGAAAGCGGATGGACCGGGCCAACAGGTGCAGCGGCACCGGGGGCGGCATCTGCGCACCATAGATGGGGTCCCCCAGGATCGGCATGGCCATATAGGCGCAATGTGCGCGCAACTGATGCATCCGGCCGGTACGGGGGTGAAGTTCCAGCAGCGACAGGCCATCCGCACCGTCCAGTCTTTCCCAACGGGTCAGCGCCGGCTTGCCGGCCACATCGACCAGCATTTTCGATGTGCCCGGCACACGGACTTTCAGCAAGGGCATGTCGATCACGCCGCCATCCCCGCGGGGCCGGCCCAGTACCACCGCCCAATAGGTCTTTTGCACCCGGCCATCCAGGAACATGGCGCCCAGCCGCGCCGCCGCCGCCGCGTCACGGGCCAGCACCAGACAGCCCGCCGTGTCCTTGTCCAGGCGATGGGCCAGCCGCGGCGGTTCCGGCCGGTCCCCGGCGATCAACGGCAGGTACAGCTCCAGATGATCAGTCGTTTTGGTTCCGTAATGGACAGGAAGCCCGTATGGCTTGTCCAGGACGATGACCTGATCGTCCTGGTACAGAATACGGTCGCGCCATTGCTGCGCCGAATTGGGCATGCCATTTCCCTCCTGTCCGGCTTCCTCATAAGCGCATCGACATGCGCACGCACGGGGAAAACACCGATCAGCGCCGCGAGGATGGCCGCGCCGCCACAGATGTCAGGCGCGCCATCAGGTCGCAAGCCCACGACTTGACAGCATCCCACATGCAGCGCATCAACCGGTGCGATGAGGAAGCAGGCGTCACCAACGGGAACGGGAACGATGTTGCGGCATGGGCGAACGCTCTTTGCCGGCCTGCTGCTGCTTGCCCTTTTCCTGCGTGCCATGATCCCGCCCGGCTACATGCCTGACCTGTCGGCCATGGGAGAAGGGGGGCTGCCGCTCGTCATCTGCACCGGCGGCCTGGACAGCACCCTGCTGGTCGACAAGAACGGACAGCCGCTCCGTACCGCCGACATGCCGGCGCCCGGCGATTCCATGTGCCTGTTCGCGGCCCTGGCCGCCCTGCCCGGTCCATTGCTGCTGGCACTGGCGCTGCTGCTGGTCTTCCGTATCCCTGCGCGCCTTGTCCGACAGCCGGCTTCTTACCGCCTGTCGCCATCCTATCTGCGTCCACCCGGCGACCTGCCACCGCGCGCGCCACCCGCCTTCGCTTGATCCCCCTGTTCCCGGCCATGACCGCCATGGCCGGACCTGCCCGATGCCTGCGCAAGGGAAGATATTCCGTAAGCGGAATGAACTTGCGCCGGCCTGGATCAAGATGAAGGAAAGCCCATGTCCCGCTCAATCCTGCTGGCCGGCGCCTGCCTGCCAGCCCTTTGCCTGTCCCTGCCCGCCGCTGCGGAAATGTCGATTGATGCCGGCAGCGCGGTGGAAGTGGTCGGCCTGCGTTCCGGCAGCCCCACGGCCCCCTCGGTCGAGGAGGCCCGCCAGCAGATCGAAAAGACACCCGGCGGCGTGGCCCTGGTGACCGCAGAAGCGTTCCGGGACCGGTATGCCCTGAATTTCAAGGACATGCTGGCCAACACCCCCGGTGTCTTCGCCCAGCAGCGTTTTGCCGAAGAGGTGCGGATATCGATCCGCGGTTCCGGCCTGTCGCGCGGCTTCCACATGCGCGGCATCCAGTTGCTGATCGACGGCGTGCCGGTGAATCTGGCCGACGGCTCCACTGATTTTCAGGAGATCGACCCCCGGCAGGCCCGCTATGTGGAGGTCTTCAAGGGTGGCAACGCCCTGCGCTATGGCGCCGCCAGCCTGGGCGGGGCCATCAATGTCGCGACCCCGACGGGCCGCACCGTGAATTCCCCCTACAGCCTGTCGGTGGATGGCGGCAGCTTCGGCACACTGCGCCTAGCGGCCACGGGTGCGGCGGCTGGTCCTGACGTGGACGGGTTCATCAGCATCAACGGCATCCGGTCGGACGGCTACCGTGAACAGAGCGCGCAGCAGACGGCCCGTCTGGCCGGCAATGTCGGCATCAAGCTGACCGAAGGCATCGAAACGCGCTTCTACCTTTCGGCCAACCATATCCAGCAGGAAGTGCCGGGCACGGTCTCGCTGTCCTCTGCCCTGGACAGCCCGCGCCTGGCCCCGGCCGTCAACAATCAGAATGATTACAGCCGCGATATCAATTCCATCCGCCTGTCGAACCGGACGAGTTTCCAGTTGGACGGCGATGCCCAGTTGGATGTGGGCGGCTATCTGAACGTGAAGTCGCTGTTCCACCCCATCTTCCAGGTCATTGACCAGGACAGCCAGGATGCGGGCGCCTATCTGCGCTATACCGACACGGGCCGGATCGGAACGCTGCGCCATGAACTGGTGCTGGGCCTGCAGGGCCGCTATGGCCATGTCGATGCCCTGCAATATGTCAATGTGCGCGGCAGCCGCGGGGCCAGAACGGCCGATGTGGACCAGTACGCCAAGCAGGCGGAAGCCTATCTGGAAAGCCGCACCTATCTGCGGCCCGAACTGGCGCTGGTGGCGGGGCTGCAGGTGATGGGGGCGCGGCGGGAACTGGACAACAATATCAACCCCGCCATGGACGCGCAGAAAAGCTTCAACGCCATCAACCCCAAGCTGGGCGTGCTCTACCAGGCCGATGGCGGGCCGCAATTCTATGCCAATGTGTCACGCTCGGAAGAGCCGCCGACCTTCTCGGAGCTGGTGCAGGCGCCGGTGCCCCAATTCGTGCCGCTGGGCGCGCAGAAGGCCTGGACGGCGGAAGCCGGAACGCGCGGCACGGCCGGCGCTTTCACCTGGGATATCGGGCTTTATCGTTCATGGCTGCGCGGCGAATATCTGCAATTCACGACCAATCCCGATATTCCGGCCAGCACCTTCAATGCCGACAAGACCATCCACCAAGGTGTCGAGGCCGGGCTGGACGTCGCGTTGGCCAGCGGGCTGTTCGCGTCGGGCCAGGGCAGCGTCGTGCTGAGCCAAGTCTACATGCTGAACGACTTCTTCTTTGACGGCGATGCCCAATACGGAAACCGCGACCTGGCCGGCGCACCGCGCCACCTGTATCAGGGTAGCCTGACCCTGAAGGATGGCGACAGCTGGCATATCGGCGCCAGCGTCGAATGGGTGCCGGACGGCGCCTGGATCGATTATGCCAACAGCCTGCGCGCACCCGGCTACGATGTGTGGAGCATCAATGCCGGGCTGACGCTGGCCCCGGGGCTGCGGGCCTATGCGGAAATGCGCAATATCTTCAAGGAACGCTATGTCTCGTCCGTCAGCACGCTGGCCAATGCGGCGGCGCCGGGTGCCAACCTGAATGTCTATTATCCCGGTGAAGGGCGTTCGCTCTATGCCGGCCTGAAGGCGGAGTTCTGATCCATGCGGGTGGCGTCGATCAAATGGCATCGCAAGCTGGCTTGGGTGGCCGGCATCTGCGCCATCGGCTGGGCCCTGACGGGCATGCTGCATCCCATCATGGTCTGGACCAGTCCGGTCGCCGCCACCCGCATGCCACCACTGACCCCGCTGGACCTGACGCACGCACAACCGCCAGCCACGCTGCTGGCGGACAAGGTGCCCGGCCAGGTGGCCGAAATGCGGGCGATCGTGCTGGCCGGCCATACCTATTACGCCGTGAGGCAAGCCGATGACCCCGTCCGGCGTTATTTCGATCCCGAAACGGGAGAGGAACGGCAGCGGGGCGACCAGGACCGGGCCATCGAACTGGCGCGGCATTACCTGGGGGATCCGGATACGCCCGTGCGCGACGCGCGGATCGTCACGGCATTCGACAATGATTACACCCCGGTCAACCGCCTGCTTCCGGTCTGGCGGGTCGAGTTGGGGCGCGACGATGGGCTGGTCGCCTATGTCGACACGGGCAGCGGCCGGATGGCGGCCATCACCGATGCCGGCAAGCGCAGCATGCAGGCGCTTTTCCGCACCATCCACACGCTGTCCTTCATCCCTGGGGAAGCCGGGCCGCTGCGGGCGGCCGCCATCGCCCTGCTGGTCGGCAGCATCGCCGTTTCCAGCCTTCTGGGCATCGTTCTGCTGCTGTTGATCCGGCGGCGCAACCCGGCACCGGGCGGGCGGCACTGGCATCGGCTGCTGGGCTATGCCGCGGCCCTGCCTGCCCTGGCCTTCACCCTGTCGGGCCTTTGGCATCTTCTGCTGGGCCAGGATGGCAGCACCGATGCGACACCTGCGGTGCGGGCCCAGTCGCTGGACCTTGCCACGCTTTCCAGCGATCTGGCCGGCCTGTGGCAGGGATTCGGTCCCGATACGGCACCCGTCGCCCTGTCCTTCCTGGCGGCGCCGGACGGGTCCGCGCTGCTGCGTCTGGTGCCCCCGCCAACCTGGTCCGCGGCACCGGTGGCCGCGTCGGGCGCTCACCACGGCCATGATGGCCACCATGGTGGGGAACATGACCATGGGGCGCACGGCCAGCCCGTCTCACAGGACGGGCATGACGACCATCAGGCGAGACTGGCCCTGTTCCGGGGCATTCCCACCGGGGGTTCGGGCGTGCTGCTGACCGCCGGCGACCTGCGTCCCCTGCCGGGGAATGAAGAGGCTGCGGCCCGCGCCCTGGCGCGCGCGCTCAGCGGGGAGCCTGTCGCCGATGATGCGCAGACCCGTCTGGTCACCCGATTCGGTGCCGATTACGGTTTTGCCAACAAGCGCCTGCCCGTCTGGCGCGTGGAGCTTCCGGGAGATCGGGCCCTGTTCGTCGATCTGGCTGACGCCACAATCGCCGCCACGACCGATCCGGGCCTGCGGCGTGCCGGCTGGGTATTCGACATCTTTCACAAGGGCGGGTTCATGGATGCCATCGGCCCGGTGGCGCGGGATATCATCCTGATGCTCGCCGCACTGCTGATTGCAGCCGTGTCAGCCGTCGGTCTTTCGCTGCTGGTCAGGCGGCGGTGATCAGCCGAGCGCCAGGTGCGTGAACAGCAATTGTGCCGGCTGTCCCTGCCCCTGCCAGACAATGGCGTACTGCCCCAGCATCTCGGCCAGTTGCAGCGCATCGAAGGGGGGAAGGTCAAAGATGGCTACCCCCTTTTCCACCGGCCAATCCCTGGTGGCCGGCCTGAACTCGGCCGGTATGTGGTCCAGATCCTCATCCTCAAGAATATCGGTCAGCCGGGCGTGGGCTGCCTGGTTGGCGGCAGCGTCGGCCGCCCTGCTGCCGGGATTCCAGGCCGTGACGAACACGATTTCGGCCGCGCCCCGTCTTTCCAGCAGGGCATCGATCTCCCGGCCATCGGCCATGATACGGGCCGTGGCCGTGCGCTTGCCATCCAGGGCGACATAGCTTGTCTGCTGATAGGCGGTCAGAAGTGCGGGTCCCAGGCGGCTCATGCGAAATCCCCGACGGTGTGGGCATGGTTCAGGGGGCCGTGGCCACGGCCGAAGCCAGGTGCCGTGCGGATGGCGATATCGACATAGCGCCGCGCCCGATCCACGGCCGCCACCACGTCCAGCCCCTGGGCCAGTCCCGCGGCGATGGCGGATGACAGGGTGCAGCCCGTCCCATGGGTGTGCCGCGTTTCCACCCTTTTTCCCGTGAAGGCCGTTTCCCCCAGACGTGTCACCAGCAGGTCGGTCAGGACGGGGCCGTCCATGTGGCCCCCCTTCATCAGCACGGCCCCGGCGCCATATTGCAGCAAGATGTCAGCCGCGCGGCGCATATCGTCGACACCGTTGATGGCGATTCCGGTCATGGCCTCTGCCTCCGGCACGTTCGGCGTGACGATGGCGGCCAGCGGCAGCAGGCGCCGGATCAGCGCACCCGTGGCGCTTTCATCCAGCAGCCGGTGCCCGCCCTTGGCCACCATGACCGGGTCGGCCACAATGGCCACGCCGGGGGCTGATCCGGCCAGCGTATCGGCGACGGCATCGATGATCTCGGCGGTGGCCAGCATCCCGATCTTGACCGCGTCGGCGCCAATATCGGCCAGAACAAGACGCATCTGCTGCACCAGGAAATCGATGGGAACCGGCAGCACGCCATGCACGCCACTTGTATCCTGGGCCGTCAGCGCGGTGATGGCCGTCATGGCATAGCCGTTCAGCGCCGTCACAGCCTTGATATCGGCCTGTATGCCGGCCCCGCCGCCCGAATCCGATCCCGCGACGATCAGAACACGCCCTTTCATCTCCGCCCCCTATTCCGCCGCCACGGCCTGGGTCACGCGGCGCACGGCGTCGCAGATATCGTCCACGACATGGGCGACCAGGGCATTGTCCTCGCCTTCCGCCATCACGCGGATCAGGGGCTCGGTGCCCGACTTGCGAATCAGCACGCGCCCGCAACCGGCCAGCCTCTCCTCGCCCGCGCGGATCGCGGCTTTCACGCCGTCCGCCTCCAGCGGGCGGATACCGGTGGAGGCATCGTACCGGACATTCTTCAGAAGCTGCGGCAACGGCTGAAACACCCGCAGCACATCGGAAGCGGGTCGCCCCGACTGCCGGATGCAGGCCAGCACCTGCAAGGCGGCCAGCAGGCCGTCGCCGGTCGTGGCAAAGTCGGGCAGGACCACATGGCCCGACTGTTCCCCGCCGACATTGAACCCGTGTTCGCGCATATGCTCGACAACATAGCGGTCGCCCACGGCGGTGCGCGCCAATGTCAGGCCCAGCTTCTTCAGATGCAGCTCCATGCCCATGTTCGACATCACGGTGGCCACCACCCCGCCACCACGCAACCGTCCGCTTTCCGCCCAGCTCTGGCCGATCAGGGCCATGATCTGGTCGCCGTCGATCTGCGTGCCCGTTTCGTCAGCCAGGATCAGGCGGTCCGCATCGCCGTCGAGGGAAATGCCCAGGTCGGCCTTGTGTTCCAGCACGGCGGCACGCATGGCGGCCGGCGCCGTGGCACCGCACTTGTCGTTGATGTTGAAGCCGTTGGGCTGGTTGAACAGCGTTACGACCTCCGCCCCCAGTTCATACAGCACGCGGGGCGCCACCTTGTAGGCGGCGCCATGGGCACAATCGATGACGATCTTCATCCCGTCCAGGCGCAGGCCACGGGGAAAACTGCTCTTCACCACCTCGATATAGCGGCCGGACGCATCCTCCATCCGCTGGGCCCGTCCCAGATCGCGGGGGGATGCCAGATCGGGCGCGAAGGGCAGTGCCATCCGCGCCTCGATCTCCGCCTCGATCTCGTCCGACAGCTTGTAGCCATCGGGACCGAACAGCTTGATGCCATTATCCTGGAACGGATTGTGGCTGGCCGACAGCATGACGCCCAGGTCGGCACGCATCGACCGCGTCAGCATGGCCACGGCGGGGGTGGGCAGCGGCCCCACCAGGATGACGTCCATGCCCATGGAGACGAAGCCCGCCGTCAGGGCCGGTTCCAGCATGTAACCCGACAGTCGCGTATCCTTGGCGATCACCACCGTGTGGCGATGATCACCCCTGCGGAAATGCAGGGCTGCCGCCATGGCAGCCTTCAGCGCCGTTTCAGCCGTCATCGGATCGGTGTTGGCCGTACCGCGGATGCCGTCGGTGCCGAACAATTTACGCGACATGTCTTTTACGTCCCAGGAATGCCGGCAGGCAGCCGGCCGGTCGGAATGTTACGAAACCTATATCATGCCGATTGCAGGGCCTGCCACACGGCGACGGCCTGCACCGTCGCGGCCACGTCATGCACGCGCAGGATATGCGCCCCCTGCCCCAGCGTATAAAGGGCCGCCGCGATGGAACCGGCGACCCGGTCCCTGGGTGCCTCCCCCCTCGACAGGCCGGCAATGAAGCGCTTGCGGCTGACCCCGATCAGGATCGGGCAGCCCAGCCCGTGCAGCACGCCGGTACGGGACAGCAGGTCAATATTGTGCGTCAGATCCTTGCCGAATCCGATGCCAGGATCGATGGCGATTCTCTCCCGCCCGATACCGGCGGCAACCGCTGCCGCGATCCGGGCTGCCAGCCAGTCGAACACCTCGGCCGTGACATCATGGTAACGGGGGGCATCCTGCATGGTCTGCGGCTCGCCCTGGATGTGCATCAGCACCACCGGCAGGCCCGTGGCCGCCGCGACTTCCGCGCTGTCGGGGTCCCCCGTCAGGGCCGTGACATCATTGATGATCCTGGCGCCGGCCACCGCCGCCGCCTTCATCACGGCGGCATGGCGCGTATCGATGGAGATGACGGCGCCCTCCGCCGCCAGCGCCCGGATGACGGGCACGACCCTTGCGATCTCCACCGCCACAGGCACGGGGGCCGCGCCGGGCCGGGTCGATTCGCCCCCGACATCCAGGATATCGGCCCCTTCCGCCCGCAACCGCCGCCCATGGGCAATGGCAGCCTCGGTACTGTCATGGTCGCCACCGTCGGAAAAGCTGTCGGGCGTGACATTGACGATACCCATGATGATGGGCCGCGACAGGTCGAACCCGGCCCAGGGCGCGCGGGCGGCGATCAAGGGATGGTGGGGGGGAAGCAACGCGGCCGGGGCAAGACCTGCATCGGTCTGCACCTGCGCGAACACCAGCGGCCCCCCGGCCAGAAGGCGAGCCTGACCAGAGGTCAGGGCGGCGCGGGCAGCGGGACCGGACAGGATGGCAAGCGGACGGTGCATGAGGTCTCATCCATAATGCGATGATGCGCAACGCGATGATGTGCAAACACAAACCCCCGGCGCGGGGCTGCGCCGGGGGTTTGCTCAATCAATGCCGTGCAGCCTGTTTCAAACGCCGGGTTGCGGCTCCGGTTCGATCCCGTCCTTGCCGGCGGTCGGGACAGAGGCGCGACGGCCGGGGGTCTTGGGCGGCTCCGGCGTCTGGGGACGCGGGGCCGGCGGGTCGCTGCGCACGATCTGCTCGCCGCGCAGGATGGCCTTCACCTCCTCGCCCGACAAGGTCTCGAACTCCAGCAAGGCCTCGGAAACCTTGTGCAAATCGTCCAGATGCTCGGTCAGCAGCTTGCGGGCCAGGGTCTCCCCCTCCTCGATCAGGCGACGGATCTCCTCATCGATCAACTGCGAGGTCGCCTCCGACACATTCTGCTGCTGCGCCACGGAATGCCCCAGGAAAACCTCCTGCTCATTGGCATTGTAGCGCACGCGGCCCAGCTTGTCGGACATGCCATATTCGGCAACCATGGCGCGGGCCCAACGGGTGGCCTGCTGGATGTCGCTGGCGGCGCCCGTGGTCACATTCTCCTGTCCGAAGATGATCTCCTCCGCCACACGGCCGCCGAACAGCACGGCCAGACGCGATTCCATCTCCCGCTTGGTGTAGTTGGTGCGATCACGCTCCGGCAGGTTCATGGTCACACCCAGCGCACGGCCGCGCGGAATGATGGTGACCTTGTGCAGCGGGTCATATTCCGGCACCCACAGGGACACCAGCGCATGCCCGGCCTCGTGATAGGCGGTCAGCTTGCGCTCCTTCTCGGTCATGACCATGGAACGGCGCTCCGCCCCCATCATGACCTTGTCCTTGGCGGCTTCGAAGTCGGCCATGCCGACGACGCGCTTGCCGGCACGGGCCGCCAGCAGGGCCGCCTCATTGACCAGATTGGCCAGATCGGCGCCGGAGAAGCCGGGCGTGCCGCGGGCGATGACCTTAGGATCGACATCGGGCGCCAGCGGCACCTTGCGCATGTGGACCTTCACGATCTTCTCGCGGCCCAGCACATCGGGATTGGGCACGACAACCTGACGATCGAAACGGCCGGGGCGCAGAAGGGCGGGGTCCAGCACGTCGGGACGGTTGGTGGCGGCGATCAGGATCACGCCCTCATTCGCCTCGAACCCATCCATCTCGACCAGAAGCTGGTTCAGCGTCTGTTCCCGCTCGTCATTGCCGCCGCCCAGGCCGGCACCGCGATGGCGGCCGACAGCGTCGATTTCGTCGATGAAGATGATGCAGGGCGCGTTCTTCTTGCCCTGCTCGAACATGTCGCGCACCCGGCTGGCACCGACACCCACGAACATTTCCACGAAGTCGGAACCGGAGATGGTGAAGAACGGCACGTTCGCCTCACCGGCCACGGCGCGGGCGGTCAGCGTCTTGCCCGTGCCCGGCGGCCCGACCAGCAGCACGCCCTTGGGAATCTTGCCACCCAGGCGCTGGAATTTCTGCGGGTCCTTCAGGAAGTCCACGACCTCCTCAAGCTCCTGCTTGGCCTCGTCGATACCCGCGACATCGTCGAAGGTGACGCGACCCACCTTCTCGGTCAGCAGGCGGGCGCGGGACTTGCCGAACCCCATGGCCTTGCCACCGCCGGACTGCATCTGACGCATGAAGAAAATCCACACGCCGATCAGCAGCAGCATGGGGAACCAGCTCAGCAGGATGCTGAACAGGGTGGGGCTGTTATCCTCGGCCACCACGGACACGCGGACATTCTTGTCCACCAGCCGATCGGCGACATTCGACCCCGGCGGGGCCGTCGTCGTGAAGGACCGGCCGTCGCTGGTCGTGCCCGAAAGCTGGTCGCCCTTGATGGTCACGGCCGTCACGGCACCGCGATCCACCTCGGCCAACAGGTCGCTATAGGCCAAGCCCGACTGCGTGGAACGGTTGGATGATGTCTGGAACAGGTTGAACAGGGCGATCAACAGCACCCCGATCACCAGCCACAGCGCCAAATTCTTACCGAAATTATTCACAGCCCAGACCTTTCATCGACCGCACCCCCGATGCTCCATACGATCATCCCGGCGGGGTGGCCCAGTGGGGTGACGCGGTCGGACAGGGGGAACTTCCTCCATTAGATAATGTCATCCACGGCGGTGACAACAGCGAACCGTGCGGGAACCCCCTCAACCAATACCAATGGCACCACACGCACCCGCGGATCGACCATGCCGGTAGTCCGATAGGCCATATGGGGTATGGCCCGCAGCCGGTCGCCGGTCAGGATGGCCGGCAAGCTCGCCCGCACCATGGCCGGCGGCGCCATGGCAGCCATGCCGGGCCGATCAGCCAATGCCTGCCGCCACAGGGCGTCCGTCAACGGCTGTACCGTGAAGCGCTCAAATACCTCAACCGAAAGGCTGAATTGGCCATCCCAATGGATCGGCGGCCCGCCCCCCGTCAACGCCAGCGGCGCCGGCAGGTTCCGGGCCTCGCGCACCAGATGCCACCCGTCGGGCACAGGCACAAGCCTGCACCCGCCCAATGTACGCCCCCCGCCGGGGCCCTGCCGCATTTCCGCCGCCAGGGACGTCACGGCGGCCGGTGGCGGGGCATAGACGGCCCCGCCCACGGCGCGCAGCAGGGTTGCAAGCAACGGCACCAGATCATCCCCGGCACGGCCGGGAAGGGAACGGTCAATCATGGCCCAGCCTTCGGGCAGAAAACGCACCGTGGCGGCCAGCATATCCGCCGCACGGTCATCAGCGGCCGCACGGTGCCGGCCCGCAGCGCGGGCCGCGTCAGCATCCGCCGGGCCGGCGGCGCGCAACAGCCGGAGCCGCGCGCGCGCGAAGGCCGGATTGCGATTGGACGGGTCCTCCAGCCAATCCTGACCCAGGGCGCGGCAGGTGGCGGTCAGCCGAGCCTTGGCAACGGGCAAGAGTGGCCGGATAAGCCGCAGCCGCGGCAATTCCCGGATCGCGGGCATACCGGCCAACCCGGCCGCGCCGCTGCCCCGCTCGACCCGCAGGCGATAGGTCTCCGCCTGATCGTCGGCATGATGCGCCAGGGCCAGATGCAGGCAGCCCGCAGCGGCCGCCGCCTCGGCCAACAGCCGCAGACGGGCCTGCCTGGCGGCGTGCTGAATGCCGGCAGAGGGTTTGGGGCCCGACCAGGACAACAGGCGGTGCGCGATGCCATGCCCGGCCATCCAGCCTGCGACCCTGGCCGCCTCCCCGGCGCTCTCCGCCCGCAGGCCGTGATCCACGGTCAACGCCAGAAGGCGACCGCCGCGGGCGGCCAGCCATTGCCGCAAGAGCAGCGCCAGGGCCATGCTGTCGGCACCGCCGGAAACGCCGACAGCGATATGAGGGGCCGACTCGAACGGCCCCAAGGTCCGCATCAGCCGGTCGAAAGCGACCGGTCCGACAGGGTCCTCTACCGGCATTTCAGGCGGTTCTTTTCCATGTCGGCGCGACGCTTGATGGTGGCCGGCGCGTCCTTGTACTTCTCCCCCAGCTCGCGCAGGGCGGTGCAGGCATCATCATTGGCCTTCATCGCCGACAGCGACAGGGCCAGCTTCAGCAGACTGTCCGGCGCCTTGTTGCCGCGGGGATATTTCTGATAACCCTCGGCGAAGGCAATGGCGGCGGGCTGGTATTGGCCGCGGACATAAAGCGTTTCGGCCAGCCAGTATTGGGCATTGCCGGCCAGCGTGCTGCTGCTGTTGGCCTGCAGGAACGCACGGAACGCCGCTTCCGCGCCGGCATAGTCGGCCTGGCGGAGCAGGTTGAAGGCGAAATCATACTGTTCCTGCGCCGTGCCGGATGGCAGCGTCTGGGACGGCGGCGGCGCTGCCGCCTCGGCCGGGACCACCGGCACCCCCGGCGAGGGCCCCGCCACCCCTTCCGCCACCGGCGCACCGGCGCCCGGCGAACCCGCCTGCCCCTTTTCCAACTGGTTGAGCCGGAATTCGATATCGGTCTGCATGCGGGTGAGTTGTTCCCGCAACTGGGACACCTGATAGGTGGCCTCCTCGTAGCGGCCGGTCAGGGTCTGGATCTCCGATTCCAGCCGTTGCAGGCGGACCTCGAACCCGGCCGCCACGTTGCCGGCCATGGGTGCGCCGCCCGCCGCCTGTCCGGCCGGTGCGCTTCCACCCCGATAGACCTGCCGGTTCAGGGTCTGGACCTCATTCTCCAGCCGCTGAAGGCGATTGAGCATCTCCCGCGTGTCGGACTGCCCTGCGGCCGGCACGGAACCGGCGATGGCGGCCAGTGCGACGGCCGCGATGGTAAGGCGGCGGCGCAGGAAGGAATGACGGGGGCGCAGGTGGCTTGTCATCGAATACCAGCGGTTGGAGCGGAGATATCGGGCGACCCTACCGCTTCGGAAGGGCGGGCGGAAGTATCCAACGCCGATGGGGCGTATTTGTGGCCTCGCCGACCCTCCCCTTCGACACAACCGGGAAATGAAAAGTGCCGGAATCGAAAAACGCCGCCCGGCGGGCCGGGCGGCGTCTCTTCATCACGTCGGTCCCTGGTGACAGGGTCCGCGCCGGATCAGTTGATCACGGTCACGCCACGACGGTTCTGGGTCCAGGCGGCCTCGTTGGAACCTTCCACGGCCGGACGCTCCTTGCCATAGGAGATGGTCTGGACGCGGGCGGCATCAACGCCCAGCGCGGTCAGGTACTTCTTGACCGAGGCGGCGCGGCGGTCGCCCAGGGCCAGGTTGTACTCGCGCGTGCCGCGCTCGTCGGCGTGGCCTTCAACGGTCACGGTGACGGCCGGATACTGCTTCAGCCAGGCGGCCTGACGATCCAGGGTGGCGGTCGCTTCCGGCGTCAGGTCGAACTTGTCGAAGCCGAAGAAGACGCGGTCGCCGACATTCTGGATGAAATCTTCGGCGGAGCCCGGAGCGGGGCCCGACGGAGCGGCCGGCGGCGGCGCGGGCGGCGGCGCAACGGTGCCGCCGGTGGTGGCCTGAGCCTCCTGCTGAGGCTTGCTGCTGCAAGCGGTGGCCAGCAGGGCGACCGCAACGAGGGTGATGATCTTGAAGCGCATTTGAGACCCCCTAAGGTGGAACGCGAGTTCGATTGAAGGTTACGGTGATTTGCCCCACGAACGACGGGTACCACAGCCGGTCGCCGATTTGACACGATCTTTGAGTGACCGGCGGATATTGAGCGTCGTTCTTGCGTTGCGAAATTAGTGTGGCCCTCTCATGGAATCAAGGGTGACCATGCCGGGTCGGAAGCGTCGGTGGGCGTCAAGACCTGCCGTTCATTAGACCCAGTCAAGTCAATTGAGTATAGCTTGGCCTGACGCTGCCTGCCTGCCTGTCCGGAAGGACGTTCCTTGAAGAACATAAGCACACGGCCATTGGGAGCCCAAGTAGGTCCTTCGACATGGAATGCCTCTGTCAAAAGGCGTTCACCCGACCCATCCGGCCGAATGACTCCGATATAGAACTTATCGCCGAACAATCGTGTGAAGGCGATCAGATCGCCACGGGGCGACCAGACCGGGGTACCGTAACGGCCTTGACCGAAAGTAATTCGCTTCACGTCGCTGCCATCAGCATTCATCGTGTAAAGCTGTTGTGTACCGCCACGGTCGCTTTCAAACACAATTTTAGTGCCGTCCGGAGAATAAGACGGGGCCGTGTCAATACCGGGATGATTCGTCAACTGTTGCTGACGACGTGTGCGCAGGTCCAATGTGTAGATATCCGTATTGCCGCCGGAAGCCAGCGACATGATGACCTTGTTCCCGTCAGGGGAAAAACGGGGAGCAAATGTCATGCCGGGAAAATCGCCCAGCACTTCCTGACGACCGGTATCAATATTGAACAAATACACCCGAGGCCTGTTGTTGAAGTAGCTCAGGTATGTAATTTCCTGGGTGCTCGGAGAAAAACGGGGGGTGAGCACGAGCACGCGGCCGTCGGTCAGGAACCGGTGATTCTGACCATCCTGATCCATGATGGCGAGTTGCTTGACCCGCTGAAGCGCCGGGCCAGACTCGGCGATATAGACGATGCGGGTGTCGAAATAGCCCTCTTCCCCCGTCACGCGCTTGTAAATCGCGTCGGAAATGATGTGGGCGACACGCCGCCAGCCATCCGCTTGGACGGTATAGGCCAAACCGGTTACCTGCTGGCCGGCCGTAACATCGAACAGGCGGAATTCGATTCGCGTCCGCCCGTCAGCCGCCTGGGTCACGGTGCCCGTCACCAACCCCTGCGCCTGGATCAGCCGCCAGTCGGCAAAACGCACGCCCGTGCGCAGCGACTCCGGTGTCTGCACGAAGCGCGACGGCTCCAGCGGACGGAACAGACCCGAGCGTTCCAGGTTGGCGGAAATGACGCCGGCGATGTTTTGGCCCAGTTGCTGGGCGCCGGGATTGTCGCCTGCGAAATTCGTGATGGCGACGGGTATCGGCTGCGGATTGCCAGACGTGATGTCGATTTCAAGTTCGGCGCGGGCCGGCGCGGCAAGACCGACGGCGAACACCGTCGCCACCAGGGCGACGAACCGGCCGACGGTGCGCCAGCCCGTGGACATAAGCGCGTTGGCGTGCATCAGAACATATCCTTCGGGCTGAACTTCATCAGGATGGACCCTTTGTCCGCATATTTTTCGCGGGGGATGTTCAACGTATTACATCCGGGCAAAAGCGGCGCACGTAAGGCGGATTCCACGAAGGCCCGGAAATGCGGGTCGGTATTGGGGTTCCCCGTTCCCGATACATACTGGACATTTGTGACGCGCAGGTCACGGTCGAACAAGACCCGGATTTCCGCCTGCATCGCTTCGATCCCCTTGGCCCCAACCGGCACGTTCCAGCAATTGCGGATCTGGCGGCGCAGCGCGTCCTCCTCGCTGATGGAAAGGCGCTCGCCGGTGCGTCCGGCCAGCGGCGCGGGTTGCGGCGCAGGTTCGCGCGGCGCTTCGCGCGACGGCGTGTCCGGCTGCTGCCGCGTCAGGTTTTGAAGCACGCTGTCGAGGCTGCGCTTCGGCTCCTCCTTCTTCGGCTCCGGTTTGGGATCGGGCTTTTTCGGCTCAGGCTTGGGCGGTTCCGGCTTCTTCGGCTCCGGTGGCTTGGGCTTCGGCGGTTCGGGCTTGGGTTCGGGCTTCGGCTCCGGCTTCGGCTCGGGTTTCGGGGGCTCCGGCTCGGGCGGCTGCTCGGCCACCTGCTTGGGGGGCTCCGGCACCTGCACGGGTGGCGGAGGCGGGGACGGCGTCCGGGCCTGGGCCGGTGGTTCGGGAGGTTGGGGCCGCGGTGGCGTGGGTGAGGGCCTGGGCTGTGGCGGCTGTGGTCGCTCGATGGGTTCGGCCAGCCGGGCGATGGTCATCGGCCCCACTTCCACCACATCGACGGGAACCTCCTGCAGCAGCACGACCTCCCGCTCCTTCACCAGGTGCGGAAGGCCGATCAGCGCCAGGAGAATCAGCGCCACATGAAGAAGGCCGGAGAGGATCAGGGTCGTCCGCATGGTGCGATCGGCTGCCCCTATCTGCCACGGCCGTCGGATTCGATGACCAGCTTGGCCTCCGACAGACCCGCGCGCCGGGCTTCGCTCAGCACATCGACAATGCTGGCATAGGTCGCCTCACGGTCGCCGCGCACCAGCACCTTGCGGTCTGGCGTCTGCTCGGCCACCACGGCAAGGCGCGGCGCCAGTTCCTCCAGCCCGAACATCTCGTTATCGAAAACCTTCTTGTCCTTGAAGGAAATGCGGCCATCGGCGGTCACCGTGACCCAGAGCGGGTCCTCCTCCGACTGGAGAGCTTGGGCCGCCCCCTTGGGCAGGTTGACGGGAATGCCGGCGGTCAGCAGCGGGGCCGCGACCATGAACACGATCAGCAACACCAGCATGACATCCACGAAGGGCGTCACATTGATGTCGGACATGGCGGCGCGGCGCGACCGGCGTCGCCCGCGTCCTGCCTGCTTGCCGGAAAGGCTTGCCCCCATGGTCAGCCCCGCTCTTCGAGATGCCGCTGAAGAATTGCGGAGAATTCTGTCACAAATGAGTCCAGACGGTCACCGAACCGGCCGATCTCCGACGAGAAATAATTGTAGGCCAGCACGGCGGGAATGGCCGCGACCAGGCCGATGGCCGTCGCGAACAGCGCCTCCGCAATACCCGGCGCCACAACGGCCAGCGAAGTGTTCTGCTGGGCAGCGATGTTGGTGAAGGCACCCATGATGCCCCATACCGTGCCGAACAGGCCCACGAACGGCCCCGCCGACCCGACGGAGGCCAGCACGGTCAGATAGCGCTCGATATCGGCCATCTCGCGTCCCACCGTCACAGACATGACGCGCTCGATGCGCTGGGCCAGGTTGGCACGCATGGCCCCCGATGTGGCCAGGCCGCGTTCATTGGCATGCCGCCATTCCCGCATGCCGGCCGCGAACACGGCGGAAAACGGTTCCGACGGAGTGGTCGCCACCTTGTCATAGAGCTGGTCCAGCGAGCCGCCGGACCAGAAATGCTCCTCGAAATCGGCCGCCGCCGCCTTCAACCGGCGCAGCTTCGCCGCCTTGTTGAAGATGATGGCCCAGGTCCAGATCGAGGCGCCGAGCAGGCCCAGCATCACCAGCTTCACGACGATGTCGGCCTGCAGGAACAGGCCCAGCGTCGTCAATTCATGGGCCGGGACAGCACCGCCGAGCGCGGTGGCTTGCAATAGGGTGGGAAACATCTGTTTCAGTCCTGACCTTGCCGTGACAATCCATTCTCCACCACCGCCCGCTCCGCAGGCGGCAGGCCATTCTCCACCACCGCCCGCTCCGCAGGCGGCAGGCCATTCTTCAGCACCACCCGCAAGGCGGACGGCAGACGGACCGGTCGGCCCTGGACATTGATAGCCGCCAGGCACAGGTTGATCCTGACCAGCGGCTGTGCGCCCGTCTCTGCCGCAACCCCACCCCAGGCCAGTCCCTCGCTGCGCAGCACATCCTGTTCGATATCGACTGTCGCGGCACCGATATCGACAATCCGCGTCAGGACTTCAAGCGCGTCATCGAGGCGGGCCGGCTGCCGGAAGTCGATGCTGCAACGGCGTACCGCCAAAGCCACACCCGTGTCCGCCACCATGGCTGCATGCGGGAAGCCGGCCAGGCGCAGCATCTCGTTGCGGGCCCGTTCGGCAAAGCGCAGATAATTGGCGTGATAGACGATGCCGCCGGCGTCGGTATCCTCGTAATAGACCCGCACCGGGTATATATGGGTGGCGCCCTCCCACCAGCCGGGGGATGGCCGGGTGCTGTCAGGCATTCGCATCCCCGTCGAACAGGTCACCCACAGGCGCGCTCCCCTTGCCGGCCACCCCCAGGCCGCCCAGCAGGTCGAACTGCCGCGCCGGGGTCGCCGGAACAGGCAGGCCCAGATAGCGATAGCCCGTATCCGTGAGCATGCGCCCGCGCGGTGTGCGCTGCAACAATCCTTGCTGGATCAGATAGGGCTCAATCGTCTCCTCCAGCACGTCGCGCTGCTCGCCCAATGCCGCGCCCAGCGTCTCCACCCCCACCGGTCCGCCGCCATAATGGTCGGCGATACAGGAAAGATAGCGGCGGTCCATGGCATCGAAGCCCAGGCGGTCCACCTCAAGCCGCGTCAGCGCCCGGTCGGCGGCTGCGGCATCGACGATATCCACCCCCTGCACACCACAGATGTCCCGCACGCGGCGCAACAGGCGGCCGGCCACGCGCGGCGTGCCACGGGACCGGCGCGCCACTTCCAGCGCGCCTTCATCCGTCATCTCCACGCCCAGGATGCGGGCGCCCCGGCTGACGATCAGTTGCAGTTCCTCCGGCTCGTAGAACTGCATGCGCAGCGGGATGCCGAACCGTTCGCGCAGGGGTCGCGTGATCAGGCCCGAGCGCGTGGTGGCCCCCACCAGGGTGAAGGGGGGAAGGTCGATGCGCACGCTGCGCGCCGCCGGCCCCTCTCCGATGATCAGGTCGAGCTGGAAATCCTCCATGGCGGGATAAAGGATTTCCTCCACAGCCGGCGACAGGCGATGGATCTCATCGATGAACAGCACGTCATGTGGCTGAAGATTGGTCAGCAACGCGGCCAGATCTCCCGCCCGCGCGATGACGGGGCCGGAGGTGGCGCGGAAGCCGACATTCAGTTCCTTTGCCACGATCTGGGCCAGCGTCGTCTTGCCCAGGCCCGGCGGCCCGAACAGCAGCACATGGTCCAGCGCCTCCCCCCGGCCGCGCGCGGCCTGGATGAACAGGGAAAGATTCTCCCGCACCTGTCGCTGCCCGATGAACTCACCCAGCGACAGCGGGCGGATCGAATTCTCCGTACTGGCGTCACCGCCGATGCGGTCCTGCTCCACCATGCGCTCCGGCCGCGATGGCGGCGGAGCCTCGGGCTTGGGCTTGCGGCTCACTGGCTGAGTTCCTTCAGGCCCGCACGGATCAGGGCGGATACATCGGCGCCGCCACCCAGACCCTGGGCCGCCTTGTTCACGGCCGTGAAGGCCTCGATCCGCTTGTATCCCAGATTGACCAGGGCCGACACCGCGTCACCGACATTGCTGCTGGGCGCAGCAGCCTGTGCCACTGCGCTGGAAACCGCACCCGCCGCCACGGGCGTGGTGGCAAGCGAGGCGACCTTATCCTTCAATTCGTTCAAAATTCGGGCAGCCAGCTTCGGGCCCACACCATCGGCCTCGCACAAGGTTGTTTTATCCTGCGCGGCAATCGCGGATGTCAGCCGGTCGGGCGCCAATACAGACAAGATATTCAGCGCCACCCGCGCCCCCACCCCCTGCACCGTCGTCAGGAGCCGGAACCAGTCCCGCTCCGAAATGTCGGCAAAGCCGTAAAGCGCCATCTTGTCTTCCGACACCCACATTTCCGTATGCACGGAAACGGCATTGCCGGTGCTGCCCAGCCGGCGCAGGGTGCGGGTGGATGCGGAGATGAGATAGCCCACCCCGCCGACATCGATGATGGCCCAATCCAGGCCCGTGCTGTCCAACAGCCCGGACAGTTTCGCGATCATTGGTTCACTCCGGCCTCGGGCACCAGCAGGGGGTGGCGCCACGATGATGTCGGTATGGATGAAATCCCGGCCCTTGAACAGCAGGGTAGCATTCAGGATGCTGGCCCGGGCCCAGGCGGCGCAGAGGTGGGAAGGACGATCCGCATCTTAACCGGGTGTCCCGCCTGCGGGGATTTCATATGGAGTGCCATGGGATGGCCCTTTCTTCCTGCAGGGAAAGAATTCTACACCATATGAACAAAACGGCAACGCATTAAGTCCCGGTGATCGCAACCGATCACCGGTCTCAATCGCCGGCGCCCCACCCGTGGGCTTGGCGACGCCGCATGGGCGGCGCCGGACTAGGTCCCGGTGAGTTGCTCTCACCGGGACCTGATATACCGCGCCCCTCAGAGAATCCCGGGAGAGATCTCACATTTTCCTTCATTTTCAGAGGATTAAACAAGAGATTTCGAGGATTCTCTGGTCATTTGGGTATATTACCGTTTAATCCCCAGGATGGCGTTGTCCACCTTGCGCCGCGTCTGGGCGTGGTGGGCATGGCAGATGGCCACTGCCAGCGCATCGGCGGCATCGGCCGTGGAGCGTTGAAAGCCCGGCAGCAGCATCTTCACCATATGCTGCACCTGGACCTTGTCGGCATGGCCCGTGCCGACCACGGATTTCTTGACCGCCATGGGCAGGTACTGCTCCACCGGCAGCCCGGCCTTGGCCGCGCTGAACAGGGCGATGCCCCGCGCCATGCCGAGCTTCAGGGTGGAAGACGGGTTGACATTGGACAACGTTTCTTCCACCGCGGCCTCATCCGGCTGCCACTGCCCGATGACGGCCGCGATCCCCTCATGCAGTTCCAGCAGCCTTGTGGCCAGATCGTCGCCGCTGTCGGTATGGATGGTGCCATCGGCCACATGGCTCAACCGGTTGCCGGCGGCATCGATGATGCCCCAGCCCATATGCCGCAAGCCGGGGTCGAGCCCCAGGATGCGCACAGGCGCCTGTCCCGCCATGTCACCATCCCCAAAATGCCGGACGGCTATTCAGCCGCCATCGGGGTGGAGGGCTATCAAGCCGGCCTCCCACCCCGCCGGTCAGCCCAGCTTTTCCAACAGATCGGCCGGAATGTCGAAATTGCCCAGCACCGTCTGGACGTCGTCATTATCCTCAAGAACGTCCAGCAGCTTCAGCAGCGTCTGGGCCGTATCCTCCGCCGCGACAGGGACCAGATTCATCGGTGTCCAGGTCAGCTTGGCGCTTTCCGGCGCACCGAAGCGGGCTTCCAGCGCGTCGCGGACCTCCCCCAGCGTGTCGGTGCCGGTGATAATGGAATGGCCATGCTCGTCGGACTGCACATCCTCCGCCCCCGCCTCGATCGCGGCTTCCAGCATGTCGTCGGCAGAGGCCACGGCGGCGGGATAGCTCACCTGGCCGATGCGGTTGAACATAAAGGACACCGAATTGGTCTCCCCCAGCGAACCGCCATGCTTGGTGAAGGCCGAGCGCACTTCCGAGGCCGTGCGGTTGCGATTGTCGGTCAGCGCTTCCACGATCAGGGCGACACCGCCGGGGCCGTAACCCTCGTACCTTACCTCGTCGTAATTAGTGTCGTCGCCGCCGCCGGGCTGGCCCTGCTTGATGGCGCGGTCGATGCGGTCCTTGGGCAGGTTCTGGGCGCGGGCGGCCTGGATGGCGGCGCGCAGGCGCGGGTTCATGGCCGGGTCGGGCAGGCCCGACTTGGCGGCCACGGTGATTTCACGCGCCAGCTTGTTGAAGATTTTGGACCGCTTGGCGTCCTGTGCGCCTTTGCGGTGCATGATGTTCTTGAATTGGCTATGACCGGCCATGGGACGCCTTGCGAGTGTATCGTTCGGATATATGGGCAGAAACTGCGGCTTGATACCATATCTTGGGCCGCTTGGGCACCCTTTGCAGGTGCAGGCCCGGCCATGCGGGCATGCGCAGGCGATAGGCGGCGGAGCCGCGATCCGCGATCAGCCCAGGATGTTGTACCCACCATCGATATAGGGAAGCGATCCCGTGATGGCCCGTGCGGCGTCACTGGCCAGGAAGGCAGCATAGGCGCCCACATCGTCGATGGTGACCTGCTGCCGGATGGGGGCGCGTTCGGCTGCGCGGGCCAGCAATTCGTCGAACCGGTCGATGCCGCTGGCCGCCCTTGTTTTCAGCGGCCCGGGCGACAGGCTGTGGACCCGGATGCCCTTCTGGCCAAGCTCGGCCGCCATGTAGCGCGTCGTCGCCTCCAGCGCCGCCTTGACCGGACCCATCAGGTTGTAATGTTCGACAACCTTTTCGGAACCGTAGAAGCTGACATTCATCAGACAGCCGCCCTGCCTCATCAGCGGCTCAGCCAGCCTGGCCATCCGGATGAAGGAATGGACCGATACGTCCATGGCCGTCAGGAAGCCGTCGCGCGAGCAATCCACAACACGGGCGTGCAGATCATCACGCGGGGCAAAGGCGATGGAATGCAGCAGGAAGTCCAGTTGCCCCCAATCCGCCGCGATGCGGTCGAACACCGCTTCCAACTGCCCGGGCTCGCGTACATCGCAGGGAAGGATCAGGCCAGCGCCCAGCCCCTCCGCCAGGGGCCGGACATGTGGTTCGGCCTTGGCATTCAGATAGGTGACCGCCAGTTCCGCCCCCTGCTGGCGCAAGGCACGGGCGCAGCCATAGGCGATGCTGTCACCATTGGCGACACCGACGACAAGACCGCGCTTGCCGGAAAGATCGAACAGAGCCATCACCCCCACCATACCGCAATGCACAAGGCTGCCAGGGTGCGGCGGAAGCCGGCGGGGATCAAGCCGTTATGCAACGGCAAGCATGATTGCGGCATGATCACGTGTTGATGGCCCGGACGGACATCCCGCCATCCAGGCCATCACCGGTCCGGATCAGTCGCGGAAATTATTGTACTGCAACGGCTGCTCGATCTTCAGCCCCTTGACCAGCGCGATGGCGGCCTGCAGGTCGTCCAGCTTCTTGCCGGTGACGCGCAGTTCATCGCCCTGGATGGCCGTCTGGACCTTCATCTTGCTATCCTTGACAGCCTTCACGATCTGCTTGGCCAGCGCCTGGTCGATCCCCTGCTTGATCTTCACGGTCTGGCGCAGGGTGCCGCCGGCGGCATTTTCCTCCTTGCCCCAGTCAAGGCAGCCGGGATCCAGCTTGCGGCGCACGAAATAGCCTTTCAGCATTTCCTGAAGCTGCGCCAGCTTGGTGGCATCCTCCGTATGGATGTGGATTTCGTTCTCCTTCTCCTTCAGATCCAGGGTCGATTTCGACCCTTTGAAGTCGAAGCGGGTCTGCAACTCGCGCAGGACACCCTGAACGGCATTATTGACTTCGGCGATATCGGTCTTGGAGACAATGTCAAAGGAAGGCATGGGTGGAAGAATTCCCGTTACGGTCAGTGATGCGTTCGGCACGAGACCGAGACTAGCATCAGCCGGCGTGGCACGTCACCCCCCGCCCACTTCCCGCCCCTTATACCGCGGCGGATCAGCCCTTCGGGATGGCTGCCATCTTGGTGCCGGCCACCGGCGCCTTGTCGCCGCCAGGGCCCTGTTCACCGGCCGAAAGCGCCGCGACCAGGAAAAGGCCGGCCAGTACCAGGGCCTGAAGGACCATGGCGGCCCGGTGCCTGGATCGGTTTGCATTGCGCATCATCGGCCTCCCTCGCTTCCATGGCTGGTCCCAGGTACCGCCCCGATACCCGTTCTGCACTCCAATATATAAGCGACTCTATAACATCGGAACATTTAAGTTGTGACGGGTCGGTTTCGACCCCGTAACAACCTGTATCTGTTGCACGAATGGCACATGCGACGGCTGTCGCCGGGTGCTTTGCCCTTTGATGCGCGGGGTGCGGGTGCTAGATGTGCAGAAGAGCCCCGCCGGGGTACGGATGCCGGGAAAAGTGATGACCAAGCCACATTTCGACAGTGACGCCGCCACCCTGCTGGACGACCTGATCCAGCGCGCCCGCCGCGCCGGCGCGGAGGCGGCCGATGCCCTTCTGGTCGATGGCGCCGCACTTTCCCTGTCGACCCGGCTGGGCAAACCGGAAGGGCTGGAACGGTCGGAAGGCGGGGATCTGGGCCTGCGCGTGTTCGTGGGCAGGCGGATGGCCGTTGTCTCCTCCACCGACCGCAATCCGCGCATGCTCCAGGAACTGGCGGACCGCGCCGTGGCCATGGCCCGCGCCGTGCCGGAGGACCCGTTCTGTGGCATCGCCGATCCCGATGCGGTAACCCATGAATGGAAGGACCTGGACCTTCACGATCCGTCGGAACCAACGGCGGAAGCCCTGATCGAGGCGGCCCGCGCCACGGAGGATGCGGCCCGCGCGGTGCCGGGCGTCACCAATTCCGACGGCGCCGATGCAAGCTGGAGCCGGAGCGCCGTCACGCTGGTCGCCAGCAACGGCTTTGCCGGCGGCTATGGCGTGACGCGGCATGCGCTTTCCGTGTCCGTGCTGGCCGGTGGGGGCACGGGCATGGAGCGCGATTACGATTATCACGCCACCGTCTATGGCAGCGACCTGGAGAGCCCGGGGGTAATCGGCCTGCGCGCGGGCGAGAAGGTCGTCGCCAAGCTCAATCCCCGCAAGGTCAGGAGTCAGACCGTCCCCGTGGTCTTCGATCCACGCCTGTCCGGTGGACTGGTTGCCAGCCTGCTCGGCGCCATATCGGGCGCCGCCATCGCACGCGGAACCAGCTTCTTGAAAGATCGACTGGGTCAGGCGGTCTTCGCCCCCGGCATCCGGATCGTGGAAGACCCGCATGTCCCGCGGGGGCTGCGGTCGAAGCCCTTTGACGCGGAGGGACTGCCCAACCACCGCCGCGACCTGATTGATGATGGCATGTTGACCACCTGGCTGCTGGACCTGCGTTCCAGCCGCCAACTGGGGCTGGTGCCGACAGGACACGCGGCACGTGGCACCGGTGGCCCGCCGGCCCCCAGCCCCACCAATGTCTTCCTGAGCCCCGGCACCCTGTCACCGCGTGCATTGATGGCCGATATCAGCCAGGGGCTGTATGTCACGTCCCTGATGGGCCAGGGGGTCAATGGGGTGACGGGTGACTATTCCCGCGGTGCCGCGGGCTTCTGGATCGAGAACGGGGTCATCACCCATCCGGTGAGCGAGATCACCATCGCCGGCAATCTGAAGGACATGTTCCGGCGGCTGGTACCGGCCAGCGATCTTGAACTGCGCTACGGCATCGACGCCCCGACCATCCGGATCGATGGCATGACCGTGGCCGGCACCTGACCACGGACCATCATCGCCACAACCCATCCAACAGGGAAGTGCCTCCCTTTTGCAGAAGCGAAGACGCCCGGCATGCAGGGCCGGGCGTCTTTACTTATCCGAGGCTTTTTATTTGAAGCGGTCAGCCTGTGCTTCGGGAGTACCACTGCTTTTCCGTCACAGGCGAAATCAATGCTTCACCCGCACCCGGTTATCCAGAGGGTTATTCAGGCCGGAAACCCGTGCGGGCAGCCAGAATGGCAATCTGGGTGCGATTGCGCGCGCCCAGCTTCTGCATCATGGCCCGCACATGCACCTTGACCGTCCCCTCCAACACGCCCAGGCGCCGCGCGATCTCCTTGTTGGAGCAGCCTGACAGCAGCAGCTTGAAAATGTCACGCTGGCGATTGGTCAGGCGCGCGACATTGGCCTGTTCCAACCCGTCTTCCATGACCGGCATCGGATTGACCGGCGCCAGCAAGGCATAAGGCATCTGAACATAGCCCTCCCGCGTCAGGGCCAGACCGACCGCTTCGGCCAGAACCGCACTGGGGTCGCTTTTCAGCAGGCAGGCGGCAGCGCCCGCCGTCAGCAATGTCCTGGTCTCCGCCGCGGAGAACGAGGAAGACATGACAACAGCCGGCACACCCTGCAGCCGCGACAGGAAATCGGCCACAGCCACCATGCGATCCGGGCCCAAGCCGTCAGCATCCAGCAGTACCACATCCGGGACGCTGGCTCCCGCCGCCAGAAGCGAAAGCGCCTCTGCCAGGGTTCCCGCCTGCCAGGTCTGCGCCCCTTCATAAAGCGACGACAGGGTCAGGGCCAGACCGTGCCGCACCAATGCCTGGGGATCCACGACAAGGAAGGAACGCCGCCGTGCCAGCGCCGCCAGTTCCCCGCCATTATGCGTCGCGGAACGGGAATGCCCTTCCGACGAAATGACGCGCAACGTGTTGCCGGCACGGCGAACGGCGATGGTCATCGTGACCTCCTGCGGCGGGCATCGGACCCGCGTGATTAAAACTCCATTCATATTCATACGGATTAAGTCTAATCGCAACCTCGTTCTGGTAAGAAGGGGAAGAATCTGTTTATATTATTCTTAATATCAGGGTTATTACGAATTTGGTTCGAATTTCGAAGTATCTAACCTTGGTCATTACTTAAAATTCGACCTATATCCACTGCATTTTAATTAAAATGTGAACAATAGGCCGAAACGGCTTGGAATCTTGGGAAAAACTCCCATCGGATGCGCGGCGCTTCGGGATCGGCGGCGGTGGGGCAGGCTTGATCGAAGAGGAAGAGGGCGATGACATCCGGCTCGGTAATGCTTGTGGACCATGACCAGCTTTTCAGCGCGGCGCTCGCCGCTCTCCTGGAAGAGGAGGGCATGGCCGTGACATCACCCCTGCCCTCTTTGCAGGCCGCGGCGGTGGCGCTGGAGGATGGGGAAGGCCCGACCCTGATCATCGCGGATCCGGCCGGACTGGACCGGCAGGAGGAGGCGGAGCCACTGGCCCGGCTGCGGTCATTGGCGCCCGACGCCCGACTTCTGGTGCTCAGTTCCGACCTTTCGCCCAACGCCTTGGGCCGCAGTGTGGCGGCCGGCGCGCATGGTCATGTGTCAAAAGGGGCTTCCTTCAACGCCGTGCTGCGGGCCGTCAAGCTGATCCAGATGGGTCAGGCCGTCTATCCCGCCATGGCCGCACAGGCAATGGGCCAGGCCCCAATGCCTGCCACGCCGGTCGCAGATGTCGCTGGCAATGGCGAAGGGGCGGATCTGTCGCCCCGCGAAACCCAGATCTTGGCCTGCGTGATCAGCGGACATTCCAACAAGGCCATCGCCCGCCGGCTATCCATCACCGAATCAACGGTCAAGATGCATTTCAAGAATGCGATGCGGAAGATCAATGCCGGCAACCGCACCCAGGCGGCGATCTGGGCCATGGAACATGGCATCGCCCCCATGGCGTAGGGGAGCCGTCGCGACACCCACCCAACGACAAGGGCCGCCATGCTTTCCGCGTGGCGGCCCTCTTTCCAATCCGGTTTTCCCCCGCCGGCCAGCGCCGGCGGGGGATGGACCGGTCAGGGGAACAGGATGACGGCGCGGCGATTCGACGGCTCGCGCACGCCATCGGCGGTCGGGACCAGCAGATCCAATTCACCCTTTGCTTCCACGGCGATCTGATTGGCCGGCAGGCCCTGGCTGATCAGATATTCACGCACAGCCTCGGCGCGACGCTGCGACAGCTTCATGTTGTAGTCGGCCGGGCCAGAGGTGTCGGCATGGCCGGCGATGCTGATCGCCACGATCTTGCCCGCCTGCGCGTCGCGGGCGACGTTCTGCAGAACCTGCTGCGCATCGGCGCTCAGCACGGAACGATCCCAGTCGAAGAAGACCGTGAAGTTGCGGCTGATGGCCGGGGGCGGCGGGGGCGGCGGCGGGGGCGGCGGCGGCGGGGGCGGCGGGGGCGCAACCGTCGTCGTGGCCGGAACCGGCTTGGCCGGGGCGGCACCGAACACGGCGCGGACACCAACCAGCACGCTGTGCGAGTTGTAATCGGTCTTGTAGTTCGGCGTCTCCTTGTTGAACTTCACGTCATCGATCGCCAGGTAACGATAACCGAAGGTCAAGTCCAGGTTGCTGGCCAGGGCATAGGAAACGCCGGCCGTCAACTGGTAGGCGAAATTATTTTCCTTGCTGTTGGAATAATTGCCGGCAGCAAAGATCGGGCCGACATCATCGGTATCAACCCAGCCCCAGCCCAGACCAGCGCCAACATAGGGGCGGAAGGCGGAGCCCGTGGCGAATTCTTTTTCCACCACGCCCATCAGGGTGAAGGTGGTGGTGTCACCGATGGCGGCACCGGCCGGACCACCGCTGATTCCGTCCAGCTCGTGAATGTTGTAGCCGCCTTCGACACCCAGGCGCAGGCCGTCACCGAACTGATAGCCGGCGGACAGGGTGGCCGTCACAGCCTCGTTATAGTCGATCTTGTTGGTTGCGGTCGCCGACTTGAAATCGGCATCCTGCAGCCAGTTGACGCCGACCTGGGAGCCGATATAGGGCCCCTCCGGAAGGCTCTGCGCCGTAGCGGTCACGGGCAATACGAGCGCAAGCGCAGTACCCATCAGCAAATGGTGCAGTTTCATCATTCATTCTCCTTAAGGGGGCCCTCGGACAACCGTCTTGAAGTCGACCCCCCGACGGGGGTCTTCCTGACGGTGTCGTCTTTCTGTCACGGGTGCGCCGGACGTATCCAAGCGTGCCCCGGTCACATTACGCTTACAGAAATTGTGGTGCCAACTCAAGACGGCAACTTTATGGCCAAAGATACTAGCCCATTAGGCTGAACAATTTCGGACGAGCATTTGCTCTTGTTCTATGCCGCGGCGCGAAAGGCTTTTATGGCTTCCAGACGAGCCGATAGGGCATCCGGATAGTGCCGGCCATGCAGACGCTGCACTCCAGGATGGACGGCGTGGAACACCACGTCCTCGTCCCCGGCGACAACCAGTCCCAGGGCCTCCTCCTCGATCTCTATGATGAAATCCTGTCGCACCTGCATGGTTCCCCCTCAATCCAACTCCAAGGCATCCGGCCCTGTCGGCTGCCTAATACCCCGCAGGCCATGACAGTTTGTATGGCGCGGCGAAGGAAACGGGCACCAGCCATCCTGACGCGGGACTGGCGCGACGATCGATGTGGGCGCAGGATGGTTGCCAAGAGAGAAGGATTTTCTGAAGGAAAGGCTTTGGAAGTGAGCGTATCGATCCATGCCCTCCCCCAGGTGGAACTGCCGGAAGTGGTGCAGGTGGCCACCGGTATCCGTTCCATCCGGTTGCCTTTGCCCTTCGCACTCAACCATATCAACGTATGGGTGCTGGATGACCGCACGGCCGATGGCCAGCCGGCCTGGGCCGTGGTGGATACTGGCGTCTCCAGCCGTCTGTGCCGTTCCCTGTGGGAAGGGCTGCTGGAAGGCCCGCTGGCCGACCGGCACGTGTCCCGCGTCGTGGTCACGCATTTCCATCCCGACCATATCGGCTTGGCCGACTGGCTTTGCCAGCGCTTCGGCGCGCCCTTGTGGATGAGCCAGGCCGAATGGCTTCTGGCCCGCATGCTGCACCTGGACAAGTCGGAGTCGTTCGCGGAGGCAGAGCGCGAATTCTACGCTTCCATGGCGCTGGACCCGGCCATGCTGGCCGGGCTGGTGGAGCGGGTCCATGCCTATTCCCGCGCGGTTCCCGGTGTGCCCGCCCGGCACCGCCGCCTGCAGGGCGGCAAGCAGGTGCGGATCGGCGACACGGACTGGCAGATCATCACTTCCGGCGGGCATTCGCCCGAGCATGCGTGCCTGTACGACCCGGCGGACCGCGTCCTGATCGCCGGTGACATGGTTCTGCCGCGGATCAGCCCCAATGTCAGCGTCTGGCCGGCGGACCCGGAATCCGACCCGCTCGCGGAATTCCTGGACGGGCTGTCCCGCCTGCGCACACTGCCGCAGGATACCCTCGTCCTGCCCTCCCACGGGCACCCTTTCCGCGACCTGCATGGCCGCATCGATGAACTGGTCCGTCACCACCAGGAAAGGCTGAACGAGGCTGAAGCGGCCTGCCGCGACCAGCCACGGACCGTCGCCGACATCACACGGCTGATGTTTCATCGCCCGCTGGATGTTCATCAGATGACCTTCGCCGCCGGCGAGGCGCTGGCCCATCTCAATCATCTGGTCAATACAGGCCGTGTGACGCGGTCAAGGCGCGATGACGGCGTGCTGCTGTTCGCCGCAACCCGGTGACGACAGATTCCGTGACGGCGCAAGCCGTCCGGACGCGACGGCGCCGCCTTCGTCAGGCCGCCGCCATGCCGGGGGGTTTATTGCGGGCTGGACTTCACCGCGCCGGCCGCCGCCCCCGACGCACGCGCCGGCGGGGTCAGGCCGGCATCGGCCACCAGATTGGGCGGCAGGGGCCGGTCGCATCGCGGCGCGTTGGCCATGCGCAGCCCGTTGCCCTCCGGCACGAGACCGCTCCGGATATCCTCCAGGCTGGCCCGCATCACGTCGGCCACGCCAAGCGCATGCGTCCCGCAGAAGACGGGCGTTGTCAGGGCGATGGCGCGCTGCGACGCCTCGTTCGCCAGTCGGGTGCGAAAGCTGTCGAACGTGCGGGTGGCATTGCCCTTCGTCGTGCGCTTGTAATAAGCGATCAGGGTGCGTTCCCACTCCTGCACATTCTTCTGATATTTCAGCGTGAACAGCTTGTACTGATTGAACAGGCTGGTCTCGCCCTTCACGTCCAGATACTGGCAGGTCAGGCCGACCACCATCAGTTCCGTATGCAGGCGAATCCCCTGCTCCGCTTCGAATTCCTTGTCAGTGTAACAAATCCCCTTCGCGGTAGCCGCGACAGCAGGATTGAAGACCAGGGCTGCAACAGTGGCAGCGGCGGCGGCGGCGCGAAGGGCCGGACGGAAGATCTGCATGGAGAAGCCCGGGGCAGCGTTGCGCGATATCGGATCGGGCAAGACTTTGCCTCAACCGGGCGACGCCTGCAAGTGCGCATGAAACCGATATCGTTGCGCTGGCGGACTGTTCGGCACGGACAGGGGGGACCTGATCGATTTTTTTGCCTTCACAACGCTGTTCCTGCTTTCATTTCGTTCGTAATTCCCCCATATCTGGAAACACAAAATCTGGCAGACCCCCGTTATCGGCAGGCTTGACCTTCACGAATCCCATCCGGGGTTCCGGTCAAGAGAAAACTTGCCGGATCGTGTTCTGCCTTTTCCGCGAACCCGCTCAATGACGCATGAGCCTCTCTGGCAACCGAGTGATATCTTGAACGCCGAAACCGAAGTTGATGCGGAGTCCCCGAAGCGCCGGGGCCGAATTCCGCAGTCCGCTTGGCCGCGAATTCTGGAGCGTTACAAGGCGGGTGCGACCCTGTCTGCCATCGCGCGTGAATTCGACTGCACGCCCAGTGCGATCTCCTATATCGTCCGCAAGGCTGAGGCCGCAGGCGTGACGGCGGGGTCGGACATGGACACGCCGGTCATCGACACGCCCGCAGCCCCCACGGCAGCCCCGGCCGCCGTTGAAACGCCCGCGTCCAAACCGGAAGCCAAGGCGGAGAAAGCCGATACGCCGCGTCCGGCGCGCCGGTCCCCCCGTCAGGCCGTTAGCAAGGCTGATGCGATGACGGAGCAACCCGTCGCACAGGAAACCCCGGCTGTGATGGAGCCTGTCGCTGCGGCCGCCGCGCCGGCGGCTGCCGTGCCGCCTCCGGTTGCGACCGCTCCGGCCGCGCCGGCACAGCCAGCGCCGGCACAGCCAGCGCCGGTACAGGACGGACCCGCGCAGACCGCACAGGAAGCGGCACCCGCCAGCCTTCCCCAGCGCGAGTTGCCGTTGCAACATGACAGTGGTCGCGCCGGGGAAGGCGCGCCCCGCCGTTTCGAGGGTCGGGACAACCGGCCCCCGCGTGAGCCACGCGAGGGCCGGCACGACCGCCAGGAATTCCGCGGTGATCGCGAAGCACGTGGCGGTGACCGAGGTGAGGGTCGTGGCGGCGAGCGCGGTGGCGAAAACCGTGGCCAGCAGGGCGGCGACCAGCGCCGTCCCCTTTCCGGTGGTGTCCCGCGTTACCCGCAGGGTGGCCAGCCCGGCCCCCAGCGCAATGAACGTTTCGGGCGTGACCGGCTGGAAGGTGGCAACCGGCCGCCGCGTGACTTCGAACGCGACCGAACGCCGGCACCCGACCGTGCTGCCGCTGATCCGGGCATCGCAGAAGGACCGACGGAGACCGTCTATCCCTATCGCCAGCAGCAACGCAACCCGGCCCGGCTGGAAGCGGCGGAAACACCGACACAGCCCGCCGACGAGCGGATGGATGCCGCCGCCAAGGTTTCCGCCGAGGCGTATCGGGCCTGGAAGAACCAGTCCGGAGGCGTTCAGGGGCTGACCGACGCGCTGCATGAGCTGCGCAAGGTCATCGCGCGGATGGAGATCGAGATTTCAGCCAGCCGCAAGGAAGAGCAGCGGCCCATCCCCTTCCCATCCTACCGGTCCCACCTGCCCCCGCCGCAGCAGCCGCGCGGCTGACAGGGACACGGGCGTCACAAAGATACGGTTCCAGTGAAAAACCCCGTTTCGGTTCGAAACGGGGTTTTTCTTTGGTCTCTGCACGCAAGGTAGGACGCACCAATGAAAGGGCCGCCCCGGTTTCCCGGAGCGGCCCTGCAATGGCCACACACCAATGCCATACCCCTTTTCAAAGGCATGGTAAGTCATACTATTTTGCGGTGATCAGAACCTATTTGTTCTGATCACCGCAAAATTACCGACGCCAACATTCGTTGGCTTGGCGACGCCGCGCAAGCGGCACGGCGTCGGTCGCCGCCGGACCAACTTGCGATGAGGAGAACTCATCGCAAGTTGGTATCAGGCGTGCGATCAGGCCTTCTTGGCGGTGGCCTTGGCCAGCACGCCCTGCAATTCCTCGATGCTTTCCTTGACGCGCTTGGAAAGAACTTCCGCAGCTTCCGTGTTCGACTTTGCCACCAGTTCGGACAGTTCCTTCAGGTTGGCGGACGCCTTCTCGAACGACGCCTTCACCAGCGCCGCCTGCTTGGCAACCTTGTCCTCCGGCGTGCCGGCGGCCAGCAGTTCGGTGACGATGGTGGAGGTCTCTTCCAGGGACTGGCGGACAATCTCGGCCTGACGGCGGGCGACAGCCTGATAGCCTTCGATGGCAAGCTGGTTCGCTGCGACAATGGCTTCAACATTGCGGCGCTGGACCGCGACCAGACCTTCCACGTCGGGGCTGGGCAGCTTGAAATCGAAGAAAGCCTTCTGGAAGTCCGTCAGACGGTTCGGGTCGAAAAGCTTGGTATAATCGAAATCCACGAACGGGTTCTTGGGCGCGGCCATGATCTTCCCCTGAAAGCTGTCACTATTGCGGAAGGTCGCGGCGAAACGCTGCTGCGCCGCAACATAGGATGAGGACATCATGCACTTTGCCGACTTTTTAGTCAACTTCTTTGTTGCAGCGCACAAAAATCCTCAGATATCAACGCCCTCGCTGTTACGAACCGATAGAGTGGAACAGGCGAAATAATCACAACATGAACAGCGCATCGGTGAGGGCGAGCCTCTCACAACCGGGCTCAAAGACAATGGTCTTGTCAAAGGAAGCCAGTCACAGCGACAGGTGGCCACTGGCGCCGACCCACCCCCTGTCACGCCACGTAAACGAAAGCTTAACGAATTGGTCATGCGCGGCCAGTTCCATCAAGGCGAATAACATCCTGCCCGCTGCGCCCATGGTCCTAAACTTTTACACAGGAATGACGATGACCCGCGCTACGCAAGCCCCCGCGCCAAAGTCAAGCCCTTGAATAGTTGCCATGCCGGCGGACCTCTGCCACTCACAAGAAAATATTTATTTATAACAATGGGTTAGTATTTTTCTGCCTAAATTTTCATCAATCATGCAAAAGCCGCGGGTTCCCTGGCTCCCCACCATCCGCCCCCGCACTTTTCCGCAGACTTATCCACAGATTCCGTGGAAATCCTGCACAGCCCGGATCACCCATGCCACCCCTTCCGGATGGATAGGGCAGCCCTGGCCATAGGTCGGCCTTCTATTACCTTCGGCCGGGTCGGGGCCTCTGGCACCCGGCCGGGCAACAGGTGATTGACCATTGTGGGCGGATGGGCCACATGCTGGGCCATGACTGACGACGCCGATCAGAGAATGCCCGACCAGACCGCTCCGCATGATGCCGCATCCGCGAAGCAGAAGCGGCCGGTCGCCGACCTCAACCGCGGCGTTGAGGTCATCAAAGCCTATCTGCGCACGCTGCCGGACCGGCCCGGCGTCTATCGCATGCTGAATGATGACGGCGATGCGCTCTATGTCGGCAAGGCACGTAGCCTGAAGAAGCGTGTCACCAACTATACGCTGCCGCTGAAATTGCCGATCCGCCTTCAGCGTATGATCGCCGAGACCACGCAGATGGAGTTCGTCACCACCCACACGGAGGTGGAGGCGCTGCTGCTCGAGTCGAACCTGATCAAGAAGCTGATGCCGCGCTATAATGTCCTGCTGCGCGACGACAAGACCTTCCCGCATATCCTGATCCGCGGCGGCCACGCCTTTGCGCAATTGACCAAGCATCGTGGCGCCAGGACGGAACCCGGCAGCTATTACGGTCCCTTTGCATCGGCTGGTGCGGTCAACCGGGTGCTGACAGCGCTTCAGCGGGCCTTCCAGTTGCGTACCTGCGCCGACACGATCTTCAACAGCCGCACCCGTCCCTGCCTGCAATACCAGATCAAGCGCTGTACCGCACCTTGCGTGGAGAAGGTCGGCACCGTGGAATATGAGCAGCAGGTGCGCGAGGCCCGGCAGTTCCTGGAAGGCCGCAGCCGGGACATCCAGGCGCAACTGGCGTCCGACATGCAGGCTGCGGCGGAGGCGCTGGAGTTCGAGCGGGCCGCCAAGCTGCGCGACCGCATCCGCGCCCTGACCGCCATCCAGGCCCATCAGGACATCAATGTCGAGGGCGTGGATGATGCCGACATCATCGCGGCCTTCCAGGATGGCGGCACCACCTGCATCCAGGTCTTCTTCTTCCGTGGCGGGCGCAATTACGGCAACCGCGCCTATTTTCCCAGCCATGACAAGGTGCTGGAGGTTGAGGAGGTCCTGTCTTCCTTCATCGCGCAATTCTATGACAACAAGGCGGCACCAGCCCTGATCCTGGTCAGCCACGACCTGCCCGAGCAGCCCCTGTTGCAGGAGGCCCTGTCGGTGCGGGCCGGGCAGAGGGTGGAATTGCATGTGCCCCGGCGGGGGGACAAGAAGCGGCTGATCGACCACGCGGTCAACAATGCGCGTGATGCCCATGGACGGCGCCTGGCCGAAACGGGCAGTCAGGCCCGGCTGCTGGCCGGCGTGGCCGAGGCGTTCGGCCTGCCCGAGCCGCCGCGCCGCATTGAGGTCTATGACAACAGCCATATCCAGAGCGCGCATGCCATCGGGGCCATGATCGTGGCGGGACCCGACGGGTTCATCAAGAATGCCTACCGGAAGTTCACGATCCGTGCCGAAGGCGCGGCCGGGGATGATTTCGCCATGATGCGGGAAGTCTTCACCCGCCGATTCGAACGCGCGCTGAAGGAGGACCCGGAAAGGTCCGGCGAAAGCTGGCCCGACCTGGTCCTGATCGATGGCGGCGAAGGGCAACTGGCCGTGGTGATGGAGGTGATGGCCGAGTTGGGGATCGAGGACGTCCCCCTGGTGGCCATCGCCAAGGGGCCGGATCGCGACGCGGGGCGCGAACGTTTCTTCATGCCGGAGCGCCCGCCCTTCGGCATGGAACACAAGAGCCCCGTCCTCTATTATCTCCAGCGTTTGCGCGATGAGGCACACCGCTTCGCCATCGGCACCCATCGCGCCAAGCGGGAGAAGGCCATCACCGTTTCACCCCTTGACGAGATCCAGGGAATCGGGCCGCGGCGCAAGAAGGCGCTGTTGCTGCATTTCGGCTCCGCACGGGCCGTTTCACGGGCCGGGCTGGCCGATCTGGAAACCGTTGAGGGTATCTCCAAGGCCGTGGCCAGAATCATCTATGATCACTTCCACGGGGAGGGATAGGATGCGCCCCGTCGACGCCCGATCCCTTCCCCAGCCCCGGACCCCATGCTGACAAGCCTGCCCAACATCCTGACCCTGTCGCGCATCGCGGTGATCCCCGTGGTCATCGCGCTGTTCTTCTTTCCGGGCGCCTGGAGCGCCTGGACGGCCCTTGGCCTGTATAGCGCTGCCTGCATCACCGACTGGTTCGACGGGTATCTGGCCCGTGTCTGGCGGGAGGAAAGCGTCATCGGCAAGTTCCTGGACCCCATCGCCGACAAGCTGCTGGTGTCTGCCGTGCTGATGATGCTGGTGCAGGTGGACAAGATCGACGGGCTGGCCATCATTCCCGCCATCATCATCCTGCTGCGGGAGGTGATGGTCTCGGGCCTGCGCGAATTCCTGGCGGGCCTGCGCATTTCCGTTCCCGTCAGCCGGCTTGCAAAATGGAAAACCGGCATTCAGATGGTGGCCATCGGCTGGCTGATCGTCGGGGTCGACGGCCCGCCCGGCTGGCCCGTGACCCTGATCGGGGAGGTCGGCCTGTGGATCGCCGCCATCCTGACGCTGGTGACAGGCTGGGATTATCTGCGCGCCGGGCTGCGCCACATGCTGAACCCGAACTGAACCGGAAAGGACGAGGGGCGTATGCTGAAGCTGCTCTATTTCGCCTGGCTGCGCACGAAGATCGGCATCGCGGAGGAGCGGGTCGCCCTGCCCGACGGGGTGGCCGACGTGGCCGGCCTGCTGGAATGGCTGCGCGGCCGCGGCCCCGGCTATGCCGACGCGCTGGCCAATCTGGATGTCGTGAAGGTGGCGGTGAACCAGGAATATGTCCCCGTTTCCCATGCCATCGCGGCAGGGGACGAGGTGGCGCTGTTTCCGCCCGTGACGGGGGGCTGATGACGGTCAGGGTCCAGCGTGACGATTTCGACATCGGGGCCGAACTGGATACCCTGACGGCCGGGAATGCCGGCATCGGCGGCCTGTGCAGCTTTGTCGGGCTGGTGCGTGACCTGCATCCCGATGCCGGGGAAGCGGCCGGAACGGTACGGGCCCTGACGCTGGAACATTATCCCGGCATGACCGAACGCCAACTGACCGCCATCGAGGCGGAGGCGCGGGCACGCTGGCCCTTGTCAGCCTGCCTCATCATCCACCGGTTCGGGCGGATGGAGCCCGGGGAACGCATCGTGCTTGTCGCCTGCGCATCGGCCCATCGTGAAGCGGCCTTTTCCGCCTGCCAGTTCCTGATGGACTGGCTGAAGACCAAGGCGCCCTTCTGGAAGCTGGAGGATACGGGCGAAGGCGGCCGCTGGGTGGCGGCCCGCGAAACTGACGACGCTGCCAGCAGGCGCTGGGAAGGCCCCGCGACCTGAACCGGTTGCAATCCACCGCCCTGCAATCCACCCGCTACCGGCACCCGCCCTGCCCGGCATCATCGGCCTATGCCCTCTCTCCAGAGGGGGTATGCGGGTGGTTGCGCGCGACAAACGGCCCCCGGCTGTGTCAAAAATAGGCTCAGTATTCACAGCACCAGTCTGGAAATGTCCACCAAGGACGGCATCACAACAATTCTCGTTGCCGGGGGGCGCGCCGCGTACTATCCCGCCCCTGCCCCGCTCGAACGCCTCACACCGCCCGCGGCACTCCGGTTCCTGCGCGTCGGCGACACCCCTTTGTCCGCCTGCCGGGCCATTGCCCCCACATTGCTCGTGCTGGACATGGCCTGCCTGGACGATCCGCTGGCCGTGGTCGCGGACATCCGCGCGGCCGGCCTGCCGGTGGAACCCGGCATCCTGCTGATCGGTGACGCCATCGCACCCGGATTGCGGGTCAGGGCGCTGGAACTAGGCGCACTGGAGGCAATGGACCGCCCCGGCGAGATCGATGAATTGCAGGCAAGGCTGCTTGCCCATGCCCACCGGCAGCAGCGGCTGATGACAGCAGAGCAGACAGCCGCGGAACGGGCCTGTCGTCTGACCGAAGTGCTGGAACTGCTGAAACGAGCCGAACGCAAGCTATTGACGCAAGGCCAGGAGCCGGCGGCGACCGAGGTCACGCCCGGCATCGACACGCTGTCCCGCGCCGCGCACGAGTTGCGCACCCCGTTGCACGCCATCCTGGGTTTCGCCGAACTGATCCGCGATGCCGCCCACGGCCCCCATGCCGATCCGCGATATGGCGACTATGCCATCGATATCCACCAGGCCGCGACGCACCTGCTGGCCCTGGTGGACGGCACGCTGGACCTGGCCAGGGTGGAAGCCGGGGCCGAGACCCTGAATATCCGGGACATCGATATCGGTCGCACCGTACAGGACAGCGCGCGCATGCTGTGGCGACTGGCGGAAGGCAGCGGCATCACGCTGGATGTCAACATTCCGCAGACACCGCTGCGCATCCGCACCGACCCGGAGAAAGTGCGGCAAATCGTCTTGAACCTGGCATCGAACGCCATCAAGTTCACCCCGCGCGGCGGCCGGGTGACGGTGGAAGTCAACGAGGCGACCGGCGGCGGCGCCGTGATCCTGGTCATCCGCGATACCGGGATCGGCATCGCGGCTCAGGACCTGCCCACGGCCATGAAGCCATTCGGCCAGGTGCGGCAGGCCGACAAACCGCACCCGAAAGGCACGGGCCTGGGCCTGCCCCTGACCCGGCGCTTCGTGGAAATGCTGGGCGGCACGCTGGACATCGACACGGCACCGGGCATCGGTACCGTGATCAGCGTGCGTCTGCCAGCGAGCACACCAGAGCGGCGCACCCCGACATCCTAAGGGTGCAAGGGGCCTTGATTTATCCACGGGTGTTTTCCGCTTCATCCTGGTTGCAACGCATTGCAACCAGCACAGGGCCGCGGAATTACGGCCAGCGCCCTGCGCATGCCTGAACCGACGTGAATTGTCCCCCCTCCCAGGGTTCCCTGCCGCAAACCTGCAGCAGGATCGGGGTCAACTATCTGTTGTAAAATGGTTTTCCAGATTTTATGTGACCATGTCATCCATCAATGGAACTTTCCCGGCCAGTTACAATTGCCTAAAGAATAGGCATATCGCGGAGTCTGGCAGGCCGCTTGGCCTATACGCAGTTACCGTCGCATTGGCCACAGACTTATCCACAGATTCTGGGGAGATCAGCCGGCAGCCGGTTTCACAAACCTGCGGGCAGAGTTGCTGGTGATGGGCGACGGGCGACAGCGCAAGGGTGTAACCGTCCGCATAGATTGTGACCTTCAAATCTTCAGGAGTATGAATTAAGGGACTATCCCATTTGACCTATAACCTCTGGTAGGTCCACCATGCTTAATAATGTCTCCCTGAAAGCCCGCGTCACCGGCGCCTTTGTGGGTATCCTGCTGCTCACCATCCTGCTGGGACTGTTCTCGTTGAACCGGCTGGGTTCCGTGGCGGACGCATCGGCGCTGGTCAGCGACAATGCCCTGCCGTCGGTGCAGTCGCTCTCCGCCATCAACATCGCTGCGCTGAGCACCCGCAACACACAGTTCCAGCATATCCTGGCCCTGGACGGGGCCGAGATGCGCAAGCTGGAAGATGTGATCGCCGCCGACCTCTCCGCCATGGCCAAAGCCAAGGCTCTTTACGAGCCGCTGATCTCCTCCGACGGGGAACGGGCCCTCTACAACCGGTTCAATACGCAATGGGGACGGTATGAACAGGGATGGGGCCGGCTGATCGTCCTGTCGCACAATAATGAGACGGAGAAGGCCGGGACGATGATGCGCGAGGAACTGGCCCCGCTCTATCAGGAGGCGCAGGAGACCCTGAACGAACTGGTCGCCCTCAACACCAGGGCGGCGGCGGACGCGGCGCAGAATATCGGCGACACCGTTTCATCCAGCAACACTTCCACGACCATCATGCTGGCCGTTGCCGTGCTGGCCTGCCTTGCCGCGGGCTGGACGCTGATTTCCAGCGTCGTGAAGCCGGTTCGCGGCATGACCGACACCATGAACCGTCTGGCCCGGCACGAATTGACGGCGACCGTCGAAGGCGGGGAGCGCCGTGACGAGGTCGGTGACATGGCACGCGCCGTTCAGGTCTTCAAGGAAGGGCTGATCGAGGCCGACCGGCTGGCCGAAGCCCAGAAGCAGGAGGAAGCCGCCAAGGAACGTCGCGCCGCGCTGATCGCCGACCTGATCCGGGGTTTTGACGACAAGGCCACCGCCGTGCTGCGCGCCGTGAGCGCCGCCGCGACCGAACTGGACGCCACGGCCCAGTCGATGAGCGCCATCGCGGAGGAGACCAACCGTCAGGCCGCCGCCGCCGCTGCTGCCGCCGAACAGACCACGGCCAACGTTCAGACCGTGGCCGCCGCGGCGGAGGAAATGGCCGCCAGCATCACCGAGATCAACAGCCAGGTCACCCGGTCCAAGACCATCTCCGACCGCGCCTTTGCCGAAGTGCGCCAGACGGACAATACCGTCGCCGGCCTGGCAGAGGCCGCGGGCCGGATCGGCGCCGTCGTGCAGTTGATCCAGGATATTGCCGGGCAGACCAACCTGCTGGCCCTGAACGCCACCATCGAGGCGGCCCGCGCCGGAGAAGCCGGCAAGGGCTTTGCCGTCGTGGCGTCGGAGGTGAAGGCGCTGGCCAACCAGACGTCCAAGGCGACGGAAGAGATCGCCGCCCAGGTCAATTCCGTGCAGCAGGCCACGGACAGTTCGGTGACGGCCATCCGCTCCATCGGCCATACGATCCAGTCCGTGTCGGAGATCGGAACCTCCATTGCGGCCGCCATGGAACAGCAGGGCGCCTCGACCACCGAGATTTCCCGCAACGTGTCGCAGGCCGCGATGGGCACGCAGGAGGTTTCCGCCAATGTCAGCCAGGTGACGGAAGCTGCGGCCCAGACCGGTGCCTCCGCCACCCAGGTTCTGGGTGCCGCGCGCGAACTGGCCCAGCAATCCGAACATCTGCGCACACAGGTGGAGAGGTTCCTGGCGGACATCCGCGCCGCCTGACGCATTGCCATGTCCTGTCAGGCCGGGATCGGGCGGGTGCTGTGCGCACCCGCACTTTCCCGGCCAATTCTTTGTCGTTAGGGTGCGGGCATATCCTCCCGAACATCCTTCGACAAAGGATCGACAATGACCATCCAACTCCATGTCTGGCCCACCCCCAATGGTTACAAGGTCTCCATCGCGCTGGAGGAAATGGGCCTGCCCTATGATGTGCATCCCGTCAATATCGGCAGTGGCGATCAGTTCAAGCCCGACTTCCTGAAGATCGCGCCGAACAACCGCATGCCGGCCATCGTTGATCCCGACGGACCGGGCGGCAAACCGCTGAGCCTGTTCGAGAGCGGCGCCATCCTGATCTATCTGGCGGAAAAGACCGGCAAGTTCCGGCCACAGGACCCGGCCGAATGGTACAGCCATGTGCAGTGGCTGATGTGGCAGATGGGCGGCGTCGGCCCCATGTTCGGGCAGGCCGGCCATTTCATCCTTTATGCCCCGGAGAAGGTGCCCTACGGCATCGAACGCTACCGCAACGAGTCCAGGCGGCTGCTGAAGGTCGCCAATACGCGGCTGGGCGAGACCGCCTATCTTGGCAGCGACGCCTATGGCATCGCCGACATGGCCACCTTCCCCTGGGTACGCAGCGCGCCGAAATATGATATCGACCTGAACGATTATCCCAACGTCCAGCGCTGGTTCAATGCCATCGCCGCCCGGCCCGCCGTGCAGCGCGGCCTGGCCCTGCTGGCGGACAAGGTGCGCCCCGCCGGTGCGCCCATGTCGGACGAGGAGCGCGCGAACCTTTACGGCAAGAAGCCCTGAAAGCCGCCGGAAGACCCGCCCGCCCCCGTGCATCATTCCCAGGGGCGGGCACCGGGTGCCGCGCGGGTGGCCACCACGGCGATGCCATCCCGACGCAGGTGGAGCGCGTGTGCGCCCCTTGCCGTCAGGACGGCTTCGTCGATCACCAGCGGCGCCTCGCAGCCCGGCAAGGGCCAGCGCGACAGGACGGCATCCAGCCCAGCCGCGCATAGCCCGCCGGCCGCCGCCGCATCCAGGACCAGTCCCACGCGCCGGCCGTTCAGGCTGTAAATGCACCCCCCATCCCGGCAGCGCAGCCGGCCATCCGGGGTGCCCTGCCGCGGCCAGGTCCGGACGGGACCGGACAGCCCGTCGCGCTGGGCCCAGGCATCGCTGTCGAAGCGGCCCGTCCGGCGGGTTGAAACCGCCAGCCCGCCATCGGCCAGCCGAACGGCGATCACCTTGCCCTCCCCGCCGATGCGGATATCCGGCCTGTCGGCCAGCGGCATGGTCAACAGCCCGGCCAGGATGCCGGCCAGCCCCAGCAGCCGCACCCGCCCCTGCCAAAGACAGAGCCACAGGCAGGACAAGGTGACGATGGCCAGCCCCGACATGGGCAGATGAGGCAGCATGGTGGCTGCACCGGGCAGGGCCGACACAAGATGGGCCGCCCACAGGATGGCCTCCACCCCCCAGCCCATGGCCACGATCGCCCAGCCCTCCAGCCCCAGCGGCATCAGCAGATAGACGATAAGGCCCCAGGGCATCACCCAGAAACTGGTGACCGGCACGGCGATCAAATTGGCCAGCAGGCCGTAATTCTGCATCTGCTGAAAATGGTGCAGGCCGAAGGGAACGGTGATGAAGCCGGCCACCACCGATGTCAGCGTCAGGCCCCCGGCATAGGTCAGGGCCCGTCCCCACCATGTCACCCCGTCGCGCCGTCGCGCCGCCATCCAGGGCGTCACCACCTCATAGGCGGCGATCAGCGCGATGACGGCCGCGAACGACATCTGGAAACTGGGCCCGGTGATGGATTCCGGCTGGACCAGCATCACGGCCAGCGCCGCCATGGCCACGACCCGCATTGAAAACGGGCTGCGATCCGCCAGCACGGCCAGCAGCATGATCCCCGTCATCAGCACCGACCGCTGCGTCGGCACAGGCGCCCCGACCATCAGCATGTAGAACAGGGCGGCCGCCATCGCGCCAACAGCCGCATATTTCTTGATTGCATGGCGCAGGGCAAAGGCCGGCCACAGCGCCATGCCCCCCCGCAGCACCAGAAAGACCAGTCCTGCCACCAGCCCGATATGCAGGCCGGAGATGGAAAGGAGATGCTGAAGGCCCGCCTCCCGCATGGCCACAAGATCGGCTTCGGGAATGGAACTGGGCTGGCCGTTCAGCAGCGCCGTGGTCACACCGGCCGCTGCCCCGGAAAGCCGCTTTTCCACCCGCGCGGCAATGGCCTGCCGCCAGCGCTCCAGCGAGAAGGCCTCATCCGGCATCCCCAGCAGGCGCGGCGGCCCCAGGACGAAGCCGCTGCCGCCAATCCCCTGAAAATAAAGGTGACGGCGGAAATCGAACGCCCCCGGCTCGACCGGATCACCCGGCGGGCCGACACGGGCGAACAGGCGCACGGGCTGCCCGATCTCCGGCGGCGACACCTTGGCCCGGACCAGCAGGCGCAGCAGGTGGGGCGTCCGGTCGGGCGGCAATCCATAGATCGAGACATCGGTCAGGACCAGGCGCATGCCATTCGCCAGCGGTTCCACCCGCAGCACGCGCCCCGTTACCCCCGTCGGGCCGATTTCCGACAACAGGACAGGGGCGGCCACACGATGGGTCCGGTACTGGCCCGCCGTGAAGCCCAGGGCGCAGGCGACCAGGGTGATCCAGATGGCCGCCGCCCATTGGGGCCGCCGCACCTGGGCCGCCAACGCCAGACCCGTGCCTGCCGCCAGCATGGCGGCCCCCATCCAGGAAGGCGGCTCATATGACAGGCTGAAATAGAGGGCGCTGCCGATGCCGACAAAGACCGGAAACCACAATATCCAGCGCTGCCGCTCCGCCAGGAAGGGCGCTGACAGCCGTTCCAGCCCCTTCCATCCGCCCTTGTCCGATCCCATGCCGCCCGACCGTCCCCGAACCGCCCGTCAACACCGATGGGGAGTATTAGTAGAGGAAATGTCGGCATCTATCATCTTTGGGTTTCGTGCCGCCGCATTCTCCGATCTTGCCGGACGCGGAAGGCCGGGACCGGCCGCCCCTGCACGACCGGGCAGTTCCCACTGGACGGCAACTTTGCGCAACCCACGACTTTTCGCGGGGGTAGCCACCCCGGGGGCGCGCTGTTCAGGGTTGGCGGCCCTGTGCTAAACCACCCGTCAAACAGCTTTGCCCTCCGGGTTCTCCCAAGAGATTTCACGATGATCGTCACCCGCTTCGCCCCCTCGCCCACCGGTTACCTGCATATCGGCGGCGGCCGCACGGCCCTGTTCAACTGGCTGTTCGCCAAGCATCATGGGGGCCGGTTCCTGCTGCGGATCGAGGATACGGACCGCGCGCGGTCCACGCAGGGGGCCGTGGATGCCATCCTGGACGGTCTGAAATGGCTGGGCCTGGAATGGGACGGCGACGCCGTCAGCCAGTTCGAGCGCAAGGACCGCCACGCCGACGTGGTGGAACAGATGCTGGCCAATGGCACGGCCTACCGCTGCTATTGCACGCCGGAGGAACTGGACGCGATGCGCGAGGCGCAGAAGGCCGCGGGACAGCAGCCGCGCTATGACGGGCGCTGGCGCGACCGCGACCCCTCGGAGGCGCCGGCCGGCATCGCACCCGCCATCCGTCTGAAGGCCCCCCGGGAAGGCGAAACCGTGGTCGCCGACCATGTGCAGGGCGAGGTTCGGGTGCAGAACAACCAGTTGGACGACCTGATCCTGCTGCGCTCCGACGGCACCCCCACCTATCTGCTGGCGGTTGTGGTGGATGATCACGACATGGGTGTAACGCATGTCGTGCGCGGCGACGACCACCTGACCAACACGTTCCGTCAGCTTCAGATCTATAACGCCATGGGCTGGGCGGCGCCGGAATTCGCGCATATCCCCCTGATCCATGGCCCGGACGGGGCCAAGCTGTCCAAGCGGCATGGCGCGCTGGGGATCGAGGCCTATCGCGACATGGGCTTCCTGCCGGAAACCATGCGCAACTATCTGCTGCGCCTGGGCTGGGGCCATGGCGATGCGGAGATCATCTCCACCGAGCAGGCCATCGAATGGTTCACGCTGGAAGGCATCGGCCGGTCGCCCTCGCGCCTGGACTTCGCGAAGATGGAGAACCTGAACGCCCATTATATCCGGGAAACGGATGATGCGCGCCTGGCCACCCTGACCGCCCCCTTCATCGAAGCGAAGATCGGCCGCGCCCTGACCGACGCGGAGAAGGACCGCTTCCTGCGTTCCATTCCCGGCTTCAAGCCGCGCGTGAAGACGCTGATCGAACTGGCTGACGGCGCGCTCTACCTGTTCGCGTCCCGCCCGCTGGCGCTCGACGCCAAGGCCGCCGCCCTGCTGACCGATGAGGTACGGGGCCAGGTCGCGGAGCTTGCCGCGCGTTTCGCCGGCTCCGCCGAATGGTCGGCCGTCGCCCTGGAGGGCATCGTGCGTGATTTCGCCGAAGCCAATAGTCTCAAGCTTGGCAAGGTGGCACAGCCGCTGCGCGCCGCCTTGACCGGAACCACCGTTTCACCCCCGATTTTTGAGGTCGCGGAAATTCTCGGACGTGAGGAGGCCCTCTCACGTATGGAAGATGTCAAAATCCGTGGTTAAGAAAGTGCTGTTGCGTTGCACTCGCTGCGGCGCGGCACTAAACTCCGCCCCACATCGCAAAGATTTGGGGCGATAACCCCATAACGAAACCCTTGAGGACGTGCCGAACATGAGCCAGACAACCCAGACGGCGGGCGTTGGAACCGCCGATACGGTGACCCTGATCGACAACCGGACGGGCAAGCAGGTGACCTTGCCCATCCAACACGGCACGACGGGGCCGGATGTCATCGACATCCGCAAGCTTTACGGGGCAACGGGCTGCTTCACCTTCGACCCGGGTTTCACGTCCACGGCTTCGTGCGAGTCGGCCATCACCTTCATCGATGGCGATGAAGGCATCCTGCTGCATCGTGGCTATCCGATCGAGCAGTTGGCCGAACAGTCCGACTTCATGGAGGTCTGCTACCTGCTGCTGCATGGCGAACTGCCCACCCCGAAGCAGAAGCAGGAGTTCGAGGCCACCATCACGCGCCACACCATGGTGCATGAGCAGCTGACCCAGTTCTACCGCGGCTTCCGCCGCGACGCGCATCCGATGGCCATCCTGTGCGGCGTTGTCGGCGCCCTGTCGGCCTTCTATCATGACAGCACCGACATCAACGATCCCAAGCAGCGCATGATCGCCTCGCATCGCCTGATCGCGAAGCTGCCGACCATCGCCGCGATGGCCTACAAGTACTCCGTCGGCCAGCCCTTCATGTATCCGCGCAACGACCTGGGCTATGCGGAGAATTTCCTCTACATGACCTTCGGCGTCCCGTGCGAGCCGTACAAGGTGAACCCGGTGATCGCCAAGGCGATGGACCGCATCTTCATCCTGCATGCCGATCACGAGCAGAATGCGTCGACCTCCACGGTCCGCCTGTCGGGTTCGTCGGGTGCCAACCCGTTCGCCTGCATCGCCGCCGGCATCGCCAGCCTGTGGGGCCCTGCCCATGGCGGCGCCAACGAAGCCGTGCTGAAGATGCTGGAGGAGATCGGCCACAAGGACCGCATCCCTGAGTTCGTGGCCCGCGCCAAGGACAAGAACGACAATTTCCGCCTGATGGGTTTCGGCCATCGCGTCTACAAGAATTACGACCCGCGCGCCAAGGTCATGAAGCAGACCTGCGACGCCGTGCTGGCCGATCTGGGCATCAAGGACGATCCGCTGCTGGACATCGCGGTGGAGCTGGAGCGTATCGCCCTGTCCGACCCGTACTTCATCGAGAAGAAGCTGTACCCGAATGTCGATTTCTATTCGGGCATCATCCTGAAGGCCATCGGCTTCCCGACCAGCATGTTCACCGTGCTGTTCGCCCTGGCCCGCACCGTCGGCTGGATCAGCCAGTGGAAGGAGATGATCGAGGACCCCGGCCAGAAGATCGGCCGTCCGCGCCAGCTCTATACCGGTGAGCAGCAGCGCGACTTCGTTCCGGCGCATCAGCGTGGCTGAGCGCAAGCATAGCCACAACGGCAAGGCGGGCGGCCCTTCAAGGGCCGCCCGTGGGGCTGCCCGTGGTGCCTTGGACATGTCCGGCACCACCCCCTTCCTATGGCGCCCCCCGCATGCGGCAAACGACAATCCGGCCCCCCTGGCCAAGCGCCTGGGCCGGGCGGTTCGCATGCTGTTGCTGTTCGGCATCCTGGGTGGCCTTGCCTGGTCGGCCATCGCATTCCGATAGCGGCCGCGCCGCCACCGACAGCCCCCCATGACAAAGGCCCCGCCACATCCTTCGTGACGGGGCCTTTGTCATGGGGGGCGTGTCATGGGGGCTTGGGCTTATAAAGCCGGGCCGGCAGGTCAGCCCTCCAGTTCCTCGCGCAGGGCCTCAAGCTCCAGCCAGCGCTCCTCGGCTGCCGACAGGTCTGCCTGGGCGCTGGTCAGATCCCCCGTCGCCTTGGCGAAACCCTTGGGGTCCTTGCCATAGAAGGCGGGGTCCCCCATCTTCGCGTTCAATTGCGCGATCTTCTTTTCCAGCGCTTCGATCCGGGTGGGCAGTTCCTCCAGTTCCCGGTTCTCCTTGAAGGACAGTTTCTTCCTGGCCTTCGGCGCGGCGGCCGGTGGGGGTGACGCGGGTGACGCGGCCGGCCGGGTGGCGGCGGGGCGCGCCGCCTCGTCCCGATCCTTGCGCTGGATCAGGTAATCGCTGTAACCGCCGGCATATTCGCTGACATCGCCATCCCCCTCCACGGCGATGGTGCTGGTCACCAGCCGGTCCAGGAAGTCGCGGTCGTGGCTGACCAGCAGCAGCGTGCCGTCATAGTCGGCCAGCACCTCCTCCAGCAGGTCGAGCGTGTCCATGTCGAGATCGTTGGTCGGCTCGTCCAGCACCATCAGGTTGCTGGGCTGGGCGAACAGCTTGGCCAGAAGCAGGCGGTTGCGCTCCCCGCCCGACAGCGCCCGCACGGGCTGTTCCATCATCGACGGGTCGAACAGGAAATCCTTCAGGTAACCGGCGATATGGCGCGGCTTGCCGCCGACCCAGATGCTGTCCCCACCTTCCGGCAGCAGCACCTGGCGCAGCGTGTCGTTGGGGTTCAACTGCGCGCGGCGCTGGTCGAAGACGATGGTCTGGAGATTGGTGCCCAGCCGGATGGCGCCGCCATCGGGGGCCAGTTCGCCCGTCAGCATCTTCAGGATGGTCGACTTGCCGGCCCCGTTGGGGCCGATCAGGCCCACCTTGTCACCCCGCAGGATGCGGGTGGAGAAATCGCGGCAGATGACCCGCTCGCCCCCCGGCCCCTGGAAGCTCTTGGAGATGTTCTCCGCCTCCACCACCAGCTTTCCGGACGTGTCCCCCTCTGCGACGGCGAAGTTCACCTGGCGCGACCGGATGCGGTCGGCCCGGTCCTGGCGCATGCCCTGCAGGCGCCGCACGCGGCCCATATTGCGGGTGCGCCGGCCGGAAATGCCGCCCTCCCACATCCATTTCAATTCCGCCTGGATCTTGCGGTCCAGCTTGTGATAGGTCGCCTCCTCCTCCTTGAACACCTCGTCGCGCCATGTCTCGAAGTCGGAGAAGGGGCGGTCGGTCGTGCGCAACACGCCGCGATCCAGCCACAGGATGCGCTTGGACAGGTTCTGCAGGAACGCCCGATCGTGGGAGATCAGCAGCAGCGCGCCGCGGAACTGCTGCAACTCCTTTTCCAGCCACAGGATGGTTGGGATGTCCAGATGGTTGGTCGGCTCGTCCAGCAGCAGCACATCGGGTTCATCCACCAGGGCGCGGGCCAGGGCGGCACGGCGCGATTCACCGCCGGACAGCGTGGCACAGGCCCGGTCGCCCGGCAGGTCCAGCGCCTCCAGGACCGCGTCCACGCGATATTGCAGGGGTTCGGCCTGGCCACCAGCCACGAACTCGGCCACGGTGGGAAAGCCGGTGAAATCCGGTTCCTGGGCCAGATGGGCGACACGGGCGCCGGGCTGCACGAACCGTTCGCCCCTGTCGATATCGATGATGCCGGCCAGGCATTTCATCAAGGTCGACTTGCCCGATCCGTTGCGGCCGACAAGGGCGATCTTCTCCCCCCGTGCCACCGACACGTCGATATTCTCGAACAGGGTGGTGGAGCCCAGATGGACGGAGGCGCCGGCGAGGGCGACAAGGGCGGGATTGTTCGGGGCCATGGCACAAGGGTCCGGTCTGTCGGGCAGGAGCCGGTCCATCCGGCGCCGCAACGCCCCGCCTTCTACCCTCTTTCGCGGTGCGCGCGCTCGATTTTTTCATAGGCGGCGTTCAGGGCCGACATCTTTTCCTGCGCCAGGTCGATGAATTCCTGCGGCAAGCCCTGGGCGATCAGCCGATCGGGATGGTTCTCCCGCACCAGCTTGCGATAGGCGGCCTTCACGGTGGCGAAATCGGCGTCCCTCGCCACGCCCAGCACGGCATGGGGATCGGCGTCGGGCTCGTCCGCGCCTTCCAGATGCGCGCCATGCTGGCGCCAGACCTGCTCGAACTCTGCCGCGGGAAAGCCGAAGATATCGGCCACGCGGCGCAGGAAGACCAGTTCGGCCTGATGCACGACCCCATCGGCCGCCGCGATATGGAACAGCCCGGCCAGCAATTCCTCCAGCACGGCCGGGCGGTCCTGAAACATCTGGGCCAATTGCCGCGCATAGGGTTCGAAACCGGCACTGTCGCGCTTGGCCGCATCGAACAGGCGGCCGACATTGCGCATCTCCCCTTCCGGGACTTGGAAGATGCGCTTGAAGGCGTCGATCTCCGCCCGCTGCACAACCCCGTCGGCCTTGGCCATCTTGGCCGACAGCACGATCACCCCGACGGTGAAGGCGATGGTCTGGGTCTGGTCGGGGCGGCCATTGGCGTCCACACCACGCGGCACCTGCTCGGCGGCGCGGTATTCATCGACGGCATGGCCCGCCAGCGCCCCGAGCAGCGCGCCCAGCGGCCCGCCCAGCGCGAATCCGGCAGCCCCACCGATGACCTTGCCCCAGATGCTCAAAACCGCCCCCCGTCGCTGGATGCCCGTCGCTGGATGCCCGTCGCTGGATGTAGGTGCTGCCTTGAACATAATGGCATGGCCCCCCGTTGCAATATTGTTGGAACGGACCCGCCACCGAAATCTTGATATCCGCATTCCGGGCATGGCAGCCCCACCCTTCACAGACAGGGCCAAGGGCGATATATTGCAGCGCACAAGAAAATCTCGCACATGCGATAGCGGGACACGGGAGAGAACGGCCGACGGATGGCGTTTGCGTGCCTGCCGACCTTCCCTTGAGGCTTTGATCAGAGATGACCGTTTTCCGTCCGCTGCTGCCCGCCGAAGCCGAGCGCTATGCCGCCCATCTGCTGCGCCTGTCCAAGACAGACCGCCGTGCCCGCTTCATGGGTGGGGTTTGCGACGATGTCGTGCGCAGCCATGTCGGCCGGATCGACTGGGGCCGGTCCCTCGTACTGGTCGCCCTGTGCGGCGGGCAGGTCCGCGGGGCCGTGGAGCTTGGCGTCGATGACGGCCGGGCCGAGCTGGCGATCTCCATCGAGGATGGCTGGCAGAACCGGGGGCTGGGCAGAATGATGGTCCGCCGGGCCATGACCATGGCCCGCAACCGCGGCATCCGCGCCATCGAGCTTCACTGTCTGGGCGACAATCACCGCATGCTGCGCATCGCCGGCCGCCTGTCGGCCCAGGTCCGGTTCGACGGCGGCGACGTGCGATGCGTTTTCATGCTGGCCCCGGCCGATGTCTTCTCCCTGACGGCGGAGGCCATGGACCAGGGGGGCAGCGCCCTCACCATGATGCTGGAGCCGGCCGCCCTGCCCCGCGCGGCCTGAACCACCGGCCGGCAGCGGTCATCACCGGCCCGGGACAGGCATCAGCCCCGCCCCCCGTCATCATCCGCATCATCCGCATCAGCGTCCGGGGCCGCTTCCTGTTCCGCACGCTTCATGTAATCCAGCGCGCCCTGCAGGATGTAGGCGGCGGCCATCTTGTCCACCACCTCGTCCCGGCGCTTCCGGGTCATGTCCCATTCGATCATCATGCGATCGACGGCGCTGGTGGACAGCCTTTCATCCCAGAAGGCGATTTCCGGTTCCACATTGCCGAAGAATTGCGGGCGCATCAGGATCTGGCGCGCGAATTCGCGCACGCTGTCGCAACGCGGCCCCTCCGTCCCGTCCATGTTCACCGGCAGGCCGATGATCAGGCCGCGCACGTCGCGATCCTTCATGGCACGCGCCAGTTCCTGGGCGTCCTGGGTGAATTTCGTGCGCCGGATCGTGCCGATGGGCGAGGCGACGGTGAAACCGGGATCGCATACGGCCATGCCGATGGTCTTCTCCCCGATATCCAGTCCGATCAGGCGGGCGTTGCGCGGCATGACCGCTTTTATTTCCACAAGGTTGCGGATCGACATGATGGGATGCTAGCTTCCAAACGCTTTCGCGCCCACGTCTTCCGAACGCGGACGGCCGGGGCGACAGCCCGCAGCAATGATGAGATTTAGCACCATGTCGCAGGACAAGGCCACCCTGGACGCCAAGACCGTGGCGAAGATCGCCCACCTTGCCCGCATCAAGGTTCCGGCGGAGGAGCAGGAACATCTGGCGGGCGAGCTGAACAAGCTGCTCGATTGGGTGGAGCAATTGGGCGAGGTCGATACCGACGGGGTCGAGCCGATGACCTCGGTCGCAGCCCAGACGCTGCGCCGCCGGCCCGATATCGTGACCGATGGCGGCTATCCGGAAAAGATCGTGGCCAACGCCACCGACGCCGCCGAACATTTCTTCTCCGTGCCCAAGGTCGTCGAATAATGACCAACCTGACCCATCTTTCCATGTCCGAGGCCCTGGCCGGCCTGAAGAGCAAGGATTTCACGGCGCTGGAACTGACCAACGCCTACATCGCCGCCGTGGAGGCCGCGCGTCCGCTGAACGCCTTCATCACGGAAACGCCGGACATCGCGCTGGAACAGGCCAAGGCGTCGGACGCGCGCTATGCCAAGGGGGAAGCACGGCCGCTGGACGGCATGCCCATGGGCATCAAGGACCTGTTCTGCACGAAGGGCGTGCTGACCACGGCCGCCAGCCATATCCTGGACGGGTTCAAGCCGACCTATGAAAGCACGATCACGGAAAATCTGTTCCGTGACGGCACCGTGATGCTGGGCAAACTGAACCTGGACGAATTCGCCATGGGTTCGGCCAACATCACCAGCTATTACGGCCCCGTGCTGAACCCCTGGACCGCCAAGGACCCGGCTGGTGCGGAGCGTAAGCTGGTGCCCGGCGGCTCGTCGGGCGGGTCCGCCGCATCGGTCTCCGGCCGCTTCGCCATCGCCGCGACGGGCACAGACACGGGCGGGTCGATCCGTCAGCCGGCCAGCTTCACCGGTATCGTGGGCTGCAAGCCCACCTATGGTCGCTGCTCCCGCTGGGGCACCATCGCCTTCGCCAGTTCGCTGGACCAGGCGGGCCCCATGACCCGCACCGTGCGCGATGCGGCCCTGATGCTGCAGAGCATGGCTGGCTTCGACCCCAAGGACAGCACGTCCGTCGACATGAAGATGCCGGACCTGCTGGCCTCGCTGACGGGGGACATTCGCGGCCTGCGCGTGGGCATTCCCCGGGAATACCGCGTCGATGGCATGCCGGCGGAGATCGAGCGTGTCTGGCAGCAGGGCATCGACTGGTTGAAGGAAGCCGGCGCCACGCCGGTGGAGGTCAGCCTGCCCCACACCAAGTACGCGCTGGCCACCTATTACGTCGTCGCCCCCGCCGAATGCTCCTCCAACCTCGCCCGCTATGATGGCGTCCGCTTCGGCCTGCGGGTCGAGGGCAAGGACCTGGCGGAGATGTACGAGAATACCCGTGGCGAGGGCTTCGGCAAGGAAGTGCGCCGCCGCATCCTGATCGGCACCTATGTGCTGTCGGCCGGCTATTACGACGCCTATTATCTGAAGGCCCAGAAGGTCCGCGCCCGTATCGCGGAGGATTTCGCCAAGGCGTTCGAACAGTGCGACATCCTGCTGACCCCCACGGCCCCCAGCACCGCTTTCGCCATCGGGGAGAAACAGGACGACCCGATCGCCATGTACCTGAACGACGTGTTCACGGTGCCGGCCAGCCTGGCCGGCCTGCCGGGTATTTCCGTGCCGGCGGGTCTGGCGTCGGACGGGCTGCCGCTGGGTCTCCAGCTTATCGGCCGGCCGTTTGACGAAGAGACGCTGCTGCGCGTGGCCGAGGTGATGGAAAAGGCCGCCGGCCCGCAACCGCTGCCCTTCTTCTGCCGCTGATCGCCCTGCCCCCCGCCGGCCCTTATCCGGCCGGAGGGGGCCGTTTGAGGGCGCCCAGTCCGATGCCCGCCTTCATCCGGTGGTGAAGGCGGGCATCCTGCTTTTCGGCATGCCCCTGGTTTGAGCGTTTCGCCGGTCACGAAATGCCGACGACCTCGCCCAGCGCCACCACGCGCCGCGCCGTCTCCACATGCAACGCTTCCACCAGCTTGCCATCGACCAGGGTTATACCCTTGCCTTCCGCCACCGCGCTTGCATGGGCATCGATGATGCGGCGGGCGCGGGCAACCTCTTCCGAGGTGGGCGCGAAGGCGGTGTTCGCGGCGTCCAACTGCTTTGGATGGATCAGGGTCTTGCCGTCGAAGCCCAGTTCCCGACCCTGGCGGCAGGATGCGGCCAGACCGTCCGCATCGTCCAGATCGACATGCACCCCGTCCAGTGCCGTCAGGCCATAGGCGCGGGCCGCCAGCAGGCACAGGCCCAGGCTGGTCACCATGGGCAGCCTGTCGCGCGTGGGCAGCGCGTTCAGGTCCTTGGTCAGGTCCGACGTGCCCATGACCAGGCATTCCAGGCGCGCGGATGCCCCGGCGATCTCACCTGCGGCCAGCATGGCGCGGGGCGTTTCCATCATCACCCACAGGCGCAGGCTGTCCGGCGCACCGGCAGCACGCAGCACGCGGTCGGCCAGACGCACACCTTCGGCGCTGTCCACCTTGGGGATCAGCACGGCATCAGCTCCTGAAAGGGCGGCGGCGGCCAGGTCGGCATGACCCCATTCGGTGTCGAGCCCATTGGTGCGGATGACCAGTTCACGGCTGCCATAGCCGCCTTCATGCACGGATGCCAGCACCTGGGCGCGGGCCTGTTCCTTGGCGTCAGGCGCCACCGCATCCTCCAGGTCCAGGATCAGGACGTCGGCGGCCAGCGTCCGGGCCTTGTCCAGGGCGCGGGCATTGGCGCCGGGCATGTAGAGCGCGGAACGGCGGGGACGAAGGGTCATGGCATTGTTTCCCGTTGACTGAAGCCGGGCGGAGGGTAACCGACACCCAGCCGCCCGGCAACGCCCGCCGGATGCGGGCATTACCCCGTCTGACCGGTCACGTACCGGTACGTACAGACAACAGGAAGCGATCCACCTGCGCCTTCAGCGCATCGGCATGGCCCGTCAGTTCGGCCGAGGCCGTCAGCAATTGCCGCGACTCCTCACCGGTGCGGGCCGTACCGTCGCGCACATCGACAACGGCCTGGCTGACCGTCTCCACCCCGCGCGACGCCTGCTGTGCGCTGCGGGCGATCTCATTGGTTGCCGCATTCTGCTGTTCCACGGCCGCAGCAATGGCACCGGCGATATGGTTCACCTGTTCCACCGTCGTGCCGATCTCCTTGATGGCCCGCACGGCATCGCCGGTGGCCGACTGGATTTCGGCGATGCGCTGGGCGATGTCGTCGGTGGCGCGTGCCGTCTGGCCGGCCAGGTTCTTCACCTCCGACGCCACGACGGCAAAACCCTTGCCCGCCTCTCCGGCACGCGCCGCCTCGATCGTGGCATTCAGGGCCAGCAGGTTGGTCTGGGAGGCGATATCCGAGATCAGGCCCAGCACATCGCCGATCCGCTCGGCCCTTTCCGAAAGCCCGTCCACGATGCCGTTGGTCATGGCGGCCTGGTCGGCGGCGCGGCGGGTGCTGGCAGCGCTTTCCTCGATCTGGCGGGCGATTTCGCGGATGGAGGTGGCAAGCTGCCCCGCCGCGGCGGCCACGGCCTGCACATTGTCCGTGGCCTGGGTGGCGGAATGCTCCACCGTGTCCACCCGTTCTTCCGCATTGCCCGCCGTGCTGCGAAGCCGCTCCGCCGATTGCCGGATATGGGTGGAGGATTGGCCCACCGCCGTCACGACGGCCTGGACATCATCCTCGAACCGCCGGGCCAGGGCCTGCATTTCGGCCTGCCGGGCGACCTTTGACCTTTCCTCTGCGGCCGCCTGTTCTTCCCGCAGACGGCCGGCCTCGATGGCATTGCGCTTGAAGACCTGCACGGCACGGGTAATGTCGCCAACCTCGTTGCCCGACACGGCATCGGGGATCTCGGTGCCAAGGTCACCGTTGGCCAGCCGCAACATGCCCTCGGTCAGGCGGCGCAGCGGCAGAATGGCCCGCACGGTCCAGGTGGCAATGCCGATGCCCACCACCAGACAGACGGCACAGACGGCCAGCATCAGCAGCGAGAAACCCCGCGCCTGTGCCCGCGTCTCGTCGCCGATGATGCCGTTGTCCTGCTCCTCCTTGTCGATGAAGCGGTTGATGCGGGCCAGCCATTCGGCCAGATCCAGCCGGACCGTGCCCAGCAGCAGCTCCCGCGCCTGCGGGGTCTGGCCGGCGCGGTGCAGTTCGATGACGCGCTCGATGCCCGGCAGGGTCCGGGCCTCGATCTGCTTGATGGCGGCCAGGATCTGCCGTTCCTCCGGCAGGATGTCGGTGCGGCCGGCAAACATGGCGTCCATGCCGCGGGCCGCCTGGGCATAGGCCGCCTCCAGCCGCTTTATGTCGGCGACGATGGTGTCGATGGTGGCCGCATCCTCCACCAGCACGACATCGCGCAGGGCAATGGCGCGGTCATGCACGCTGCCACGGAAATTGATGGCGTGGCGCAGCTTCACACCGTTCACCTCGTTGATGCGCGTCAGGCTGTCATCGATCAGGCTGACCTTCTGCACGCCAATGCCGGTCAGGACCACCAGCAAGGTCAGCAGGACCCCGAACCCGATCAGCACGCGGGTCTTGATCTTGGCGTCACGCAGGCTGCGCATGGAACATCTCTTTCAAAAGAATTAGCCCTAAGGGACAGGAGTGCAGCAAAGACCCGACGCGCCCTTGGACGGCAGTGACGCACCGCACAGTGTCATCAACACGCTTTTGCCATTGAAGCCCCCTTGCTCCCCGGCGTAGCAAGAAAGCGAAACGGGCCAACGGTGTTGACGATGCGAACCATCCTGACCATCCAGTCCCATGTCGCCTTCGGCCATGTGGGCAACCGCGCCGCTGTCTTTCCCCTGGAAAGGCTGGGTTTCGATGCGATTGCCGTCAACACGGTGCAGTTTTCCAACCATACGGGATACGGTGCCTGGACAGGCATGGTCCTGCCGCCCGACCATATCGCCGATGTGCTGAAGGGCGTGGAGGCGCGCGGGGCCATGGATGGCCTGCATGCCGTGCTGAGCGGCTATATGGGGGACGCAACACTGGGCGACGTTGTCCTGTCGGCCGTGGGGCGGGCCAAGTCGGGCAATCCCGGTGCTCTCTACTGCTGCGATCCTGTGATGGGCGATGTTGGACGCGGCTTCTTCGTGCGGCCCGGCATTCCGGAATTCTTCCGCGAACGGGCCGTGCCGATGGCCGACATCATCACACCCAACCAGTTCGAGCTGGAGTATCTGACGGGCCATGCCGTCACCGATCTGGCCAGCGCGCTGCGGGCGACCCGCGCCGCCCGTGCGCTGGGTCCACGCTGGGTCATGGTCACCAGCCTGACACGCACCGACGCGCCCGACAACAGCATCGAGATGCTGCTGGACGGTCCGGACGGGGCCTGGCTGGTGGCCACGCCCCGGCTGGAGCTTTCACCCCTGCCCAACGGGGCCGGCGATTGTGTGGCCGCCCTGTTCCTGGCCCGCTTCCTGGCCACGGACGGGGACGGTGCGACCGCTTTGTCGCATGCGGCATCGGCGATCTATGCCGTGTTCCAGGCCACCCGCGACAGCGGGCAGCGCGAATTGCAGATCGTCGCCGCGCAGGACCAGCTTGTGACACCGGGAACGCTTTATGGCGCCTGTCGGGTCGGCTGACATCCGTGAAGGTTTCGGCCTTGCCCGGTCCGTGCCGGCAGGTCTATTGAAACAAGTGCCTTTGCAGGAGTGTATGACCCATGCCCCGCCATCCCCTCGCGATGACCACTGCCCTGCTGCTGCTGGCCGGCTTGGCCCCCATCTCCCCGGCGGCGGCACAGGCGCCCCTGCGGGAGCCGCAGGGCGAATTCGGCTGCGAGGTGCAGCGGGACAATCCCTGCCATGGCCGGGTTGATTTCACCCAGGGCAAGAGCTTTGAATTCAAGATCCCCGGCCCCGGCGATGTGACGTTCCAGAACCTTGGCAACAAGCGTTGCACGCTGGAATATTCCATCACCGAAAGCACCCTGGCCGCCACGGGCCGCCAGCTTTCGCTGGGCGCGGGGCAGAGCGAGGTGCTGACCGTGCGCGACGCGGGCGGCATGGTCATCCGGTTCTTCAACCGCGGCGTCGGCTCCACCATCTGCGACCTGACCGTCGGGCTGAAATGACCGCCGCACCCGAACCAGGGTCCGTGGCTTTCTGACAGAACAGGCCGGCATGTCGGCCGCGCGGTCAAGAAAAAGCGCCGGCCCCACGGAGAGGCCGGCGCCAGATTGCCGTTCGTGATTTGATCTGCGGGTCAGTCCGCCGGGCCGATATGGCCGTCGCGGATCATCGCCTCGGCGATCTGCACGGCGTTGAGAGCCGCACCCTTGCGCAGATTGTCCGCCACGACCCACAGGTTCAGGCCATTTTCGATCGTCGCATCCTCCCGGATGCGGCTGACATAGACATTGTCCTCGCCCGCCACCTCGACCGGGGTGACATACCCCTCGTCCGCACGGTGATCGACGACGGAGATGCCGGGCGCCGCCCGCAGGGCCCTGCGGGCCTCGTCAGCCGTGACGGGGCGCTCGAACTCGATATTGAGCGCTTCGGAATGGCCGATGAACACGGGCACACGCACGGCGGTGGCGGTGACCTTGATGGAAGGGTCGAGGATCTTCTTGGTCTCCACCACCATCTTCCATTCCTCCTTCGTCATGCCGTCATCCATGAACACATCGATGTGCGGGATGACGTTGAAGGCGATCTGCTTGGTGAACTTCTTCTTTTCCACCGGGTCGTTCACATAGATGGCGCGGGTCTGCGTGAACAACTCGTCCATCGCCTCCTTGCCGCCGCCGGACACCGACTGATAGGTGGAAACGACCACGCGGCGGATCTTGGCCAGATCATGCAGCGGCTTCAGCGCCATGACCATCTGGATGGTGGAACAGTTGGGATTGGCGATGATGCCCTTCTTGCGCCAGCCGGCCAGATGGTGCGGATTGACCTCCGGCACGACCAGCGGCACATCGGGGTCCATACGGAAATGGCTGGTATTGTCGATCACGCAGGCACCGGCTTCCGCGGCGCGTGGCGCGAACTGAGCCGATATCTTGGCACCAGGCGAAGACAGCACGAAATCCGTGCCGGAGAAATCGAAACGGGCCAGGTCCTGCACCTTCAGCACCTGGTCCTCGCCGAACGAAACCTGCTGGCCGGCAGACCGTTCCGACGCAAGCGCCACGACCTCCGACACCGGGAATTTTCGGTCGGCCAGCGTCTGCAGCATCTCCCGGCCGACATTGCCCGTGGCGCCAACGACAGCGACCTTGTAACCCATTTTACCGGTCCTCGATTCGATGTGAGAAGGAAGGGGGCGGCGCAACTTCGTTGCGGCTTGACAAGCCCCGGTGAACAACCTGACTTATTCGTTGGGCATCAAGATGGCAAGAAAATGTCCCCAGCGCCCACGTGGCAGGAGGAATGCACCCATGGCACAGCGAGAATACCAGACCTTCGAAGCATTCTGGCCCTTCTATCTGCGTGAACATTCCAAACCCGTGACCCGTGCCTTTCATTACGTCGGCAGCGCGATCGCACTGGGTTTCCTTGTGCTGTTCGGCGCCACCATGCAACCGCTCTATCTGCTGGGCATGCCCTTGTCGGGTTATTTCTTTGCCTGGCTGTCGCATGCCCTGGTGGAACACAACAAGCCGGCCACCTTCACCTACCCGCTCTGGTCGCTGATCGCGGACTATCGCATGTTCTTCCTGTTCGTGGCCGGGCGGCTGGAACCGGAATTGCGCCGGGCCGGCGTCCGCGTCTAAAACGCCTTCGCAATCGACCTTCAGCCGCCGTCATCTTGGGGAACAGGCCCGTGCCGCAACCGATCGTGGAGATCATCGCCAAATCCATCAAGGATGCGGACAAGACCTTCTTCAACGAAGATTATATCAAGCAGGCCAAATCCGTGGTGGAAGGCCTGCGCCGGGCGGGGCTGGAGGTCGTGCCGGTGAAACCGCCGGACGAACTGGTCACCTACGCCTCGGAGAATATCCCGATGGGCCGCTTGCGGCCGACGGACTTCATCCGCACCATGTATTCAGTCATGGTTGCCAATGCCAGGAAGTTCGTGAGCTGACGGGGCCGCCGCCGTCGGGGAAACCTGTGGATAGGTCTCTTTCGATCCCATACTTTGGTGTGCAACCCATAAGACCTCTGGCATAGTGGTAGAGGGGTGGCGTGACCGCCACCAGACCGGGTACGTGCGCGGGGGCTAAAGACAGCTTGTGACAGCGGAGAAGGCACCAGCATCTGCGGACCCGGTATGGCGACGCCCCTCCCCGGAGGAGCTGCTGGAGGCATTGCGCAAGCATGTGAAGCTGATGGAAGGCCGGATCGGCGGCCAGCGAGCCATCTTCGTGCTTTGCGACCTGCGCGGCGTCAACCTTTCCAACATGGACCTGCGCAGCGCCGAACTGACCGGATCGCGCTTCGATCAGGCACAGATGGTAAAGACAAGGCTGACCGGCGCCAACCTGTTCGCTGCCGACATGCGCATGGCCAACCTGCAGCAGGCCGACCTGTCGAAGGCCGACATGCGCGGCATCACACTGCGCGGGGCCGACCTGACGAAGGCCAAGCTGCGTGACACCGACGTGCGGGAGGCCGTGCTGGCCGTCTATCGTGGCGGCAAGCCCCTGCCCCAGGCCTTCGATGGCCGCATCCCCAACCTGGCTGCCGTGCTGGCCCATGCCGCCGATTTCACCGGATCGAAGATGAATGGCGCCATCACGCTGAAGGCCGATTTCAGCGATGCCAACATGCGGCAGGTCGACCTGCGCGGCGCCGACCTGCGCGGTGCCAATTTCAGGGGTGCCACCCTGGACGGTGCCAACCTGCAGGGCGCGCAATTGCAGGAGGCGGACTTCGCCGGTGCAGTCCTGACCGATGCCATCCTGCGCGACGCCCTGGCCGAGGGGGCGAATTTCCGCGGTGCCATCCTGGACCCCCGCGCCATGTCCGACCTGCGCGTCACAGGCGCGCTGCTGCCCGGCACCACCGACGGGGCGGAAACGGTGGAGGTACTGCTGGCCGCCCATGCGGAATGGGTGTTGAGTGCCGGCCGCAACGGCAAGCGCGGGGATTTCAGTGGCCGCGACCTGATGGGCCAGGATTTCAGGGGCCACAATCTGACCGCGGCCCGCTTCCCCTTCACGCTGGCGCGCCGGTCCCTTTGGACCAATGCATGTCTGGTCATGGCCGATCTGGAATGTTCCGATCTGCGGGACAGCCACGCGGACGGCGCCGACCTGCGCGGGGCCAACCTGGAACGCGCCCATCTGGGCGGCGCCTTCTTGCAAGGAGCCAACCTGACCCCGCTGGTCAGCGCTGACATGCCCGACAGACGCTGGGCGACCCGGCTATCCGGGGCCCGCCTCCAGGGGGCCGACCTGCGCAACGCCGATCTGCGCGGGGTCGTGGCAAAGGGAGCCGATTTCACCGGTGCCGACCTGCGCGGCGCGAAATTGGACGGTGCCGAACTGGAAGGCGCCAATTTCAGCCAAGCCCGGCACGATTGATGCCGTTTCCCGGTGATCGCATCCGATCACCGTGCCTCAAATCCCCGGTACCCACGACATCCATGCGCGCACGATGCGCCGCAACAGTGTGTGGCCACGCCCGTCACGGCGCCAATCCCCGGTTGGCGCAAGGCCGCCTTGCGCCATCATCTCGCACTTGACCTGTCGCATCGCCGGGATTATGCAATTGTTATGTTATAACGTAATTGGATTTCAGCGATGCGACAGGTCAGGTTCGCCCGGGGGATGGCTTTGGCCGCCGTGATGGGCGGCATGTTCACGGCCCTACCGGTCATGGCCCAGGAACAGATGGCGGATGCGTCCAGTACGCATGATCGCGTGGATGAGATCATCGTCACTGCCTCCCCTATGGGTACACGTCAATTCGATATCCTGCAGGGCGCCTCGTCCCTGTCCGGCGAAGCCCTGGACCGCGCATTGTCCACCACCCTGGGCGAAGCGCTGGACCGTCTGCCGGGCGTGTCGCAGACGGCCTTTGGCCCGGGCGCATCACGCCCCGTGATCCGGGGCCAGGGCGGTGATCGTATCCGTATCCTATCCGGTGGCATCGGCAGCATCGATGCCAGCAGCACCAGCCCCGACCATGCCCCGGCGCTCGATCTGGCCACGGCCAGGCGGGTGGAGGTGCTGCGCGGGCCGGCCACCCTGCTTTATGGCAACAATGCCATGGGGGGCGTCGTCAATGTCCTGGACGGACGCATTCCCATCGCCGAGCCCAAGGACGGTGCGGATGGCTTCGTCCGGCTGGGCCTGGGCAGCAATGCCGACGAGCGCTCGCTGGCGGCAGCGGTCGATGCCAAGCTGAGCGGCCCGTTCGTCCTGCATCTGGATGGATTCTGGCGCCGGACGAATGATTACAAGGTGCCGGGCTTCCTGGAATCCCGCGCCCTGCGCGCCGCCGAGGACCATGACCATGACCATGACCATGATCATGATCACGAGCATGAGAACGAGGAGCCGGCCCGCGGCCGGGTCGCCAACAGCGACCTGACCCAGAAGGGGGCGACGGCCGGCCTGTCCCATATCGCCGATTGGGGCTTCATGGGCGTCAGTGTCAGCCGCTTCAAGAGCAAGTACGGCATCGCCGCCGGCCACACCCACGCCGACGGCCACGATCATGATCATGATCATGATCATGACCACGACGATGATCACGACCATGACCATAGTGAGGAAGGCCCCGTGCGCATCGGCCTGGCCCAGACCCGCGTGGACCTGATGGGGGAGATCAACCAGCCCTTCGCCCTGTTTCAGACGACGCGCATCCGCTTCGGCTGGGCGGATTACGAACACAAGGAGTTTGAGGGCGACGAGGTCGGAACCCGCTTCCTGAACACGGGCTGGGAAGGCCGCCTGGAATTCGTGCAGAAGGCGTTCGGCAACCTGTCCGGGGCCATGGGTGTGCAGGCTTCCAAGCGCGATTTCGAGGCCATTGGCGAGGAAGCCTTCGTGCCGCCCAGCGATACGGTGCAGATGGGTGTCTTCACCCTGCAACGGCTGGACCTGGCCCCCTTCGCCCTGGAGGGTGGCTTCCGCCTGGAGCAGCAGGAGGTGAAGGCCGACAGCATCGGGTTCGACCGCGACTTCACGACCTTCTCCGTCTCCGCCGGCGCTTCGCGGCAATTGGGCAATGGCTGGATGACGGGCATCAGCCTGTCACGGACCGAACGCGCCCCGAACGCAGAGGAATTGCTGTCTGACGGACCGCATCTGGCCACCAGCACCTATGAGCTGGGCGACCCAACACTGGGCAAGGAGACGGCACTGGGGGTGGAAGCCACGATCCGGAAGTCCGGCGGCCCGGTCACGGGCTCGATCAACCTGTTCCTGACAGACTATGGCGATTTCATCTATGAGCGCTTCACCGGCGCGGAGGATGACGGCCTGCCGGTGGCGCAGTTCACCGCCACCGACGCCCGTTTCTGGGGCGTGGAACTGGAAGCCGCCGCCACGCTGCTGCGCAACGACAGCCTGGCGGTGATCTGGGATGCGGGCCTGGATTATGTCCGCGCCACGGACCGTTCCAACGATACGCCCCTGCCCCACATCCCCGCCCTGTCGCTGCGCACGGGCCTGGGGGTGGAACTGTCGAGCATCGCCGCCCATGTCGAGATGGTCTGGACGGACAGGCAGAAGCGAACAGCCGGCTTTGAGTTGCCGACCGACAGTTCGACGGTCTTCAACGCCTCGGTCGACTGGCACCCCTTCCCCAGCCAGGATATTACCCTGCTGCTGGAGGGCCGCAACCTGACGAACGAGGAGGTGCGGTACAGCACCTCCTTCCTGAAGGACATGCTGCCGCAGCCCGGCCGCGATATCCGCGTTTCCATGCGCGCGGGCTTCTGACCGGAAGGATCGCCCCTGTTCCCGGCGGGGACGGCATCCGTTCCCCCTGGAACGGACATTGGTGCCGGCCGGCGGTCTATGCTAGGACGCTGGCCGGCACCAATCCGCCCCGCGCGGGGCGATATGCAAGGGAATGTGGGAGATGACGAAGCTTGTCCTGATCCGCCATGGCCAGAGCGTCTGGAACCAGCTAGACCTGTTCACGGGCTGGACCGACGTCGACCTGTCGCCGCAGGGGGTGGAGGAAGCCAAGGAAGCCGGCGTGAAGCTGCAGGCCGCCGGCTTCGATTTCGACATCTGCCACACATCCCTGCTGAAGCGCGCCATCAAGACCAGCAATCTGGCGCTGGAGGCGATGGACCGCATCTGGGTGCCGCAATACAAGAACTGGCGCCTGAACGAGCGGCATTATGGCGGCCTGCAGGGCCTGAACAAGACGGAGACGGCGGCCAAGCACGGGGCCGACCAGGTCAAGATCTGGCGCCGCTCCTACGACATCGCCCCCCCGGTCCTGGCAGAGGATGACGAGCGGCTGCCCGACGCCGATCCGCGCTATGCCGACCTCTCCAAGGATCAGTTGCCGCGCACCGAAAGCCTGAAGGATTGCGTGGCCCGCGTCGTCCCCTACTGGACCGAGGTCATCGCCCCGCAGGTGAAGGCCGGCAAGCGCGTGCTGGTCGCCGCCCATGGCAACAGCCTGCGCGGCCTGGTCAAGTATCTGTCGGGCATGGGCGACGAGGAGATCGTGCAGTTCGAGATCCCGACGGGCAAGCCCATCATCTATGAACTGGATGCCGACCTGAAGGCGCGCGACCGGTACTTCCTGGATTGATGCCCGGGACGGGGCGGCGTCCTGCCCGCCCCGTCAACCCTTTCTGGCATAGGCGTAATCATAGAGCCCCTGGAACCCCAGGCGGCGATAAAGGGCCAGGGCCGGTGCATTGCCGGTGCCCACCTGAAGATAGGCGCCCGTCGCGCCGTCGGCCGCGGCCCGGACCATCATGTCCGACATCAGCCGGCGGCCATATCCCCGGCCCCGCTGGTCGGGCCGGCCGGCAACCTTGAAGAAGCCCGCCCAGCCGCGGTCGATCACGGCCATGCAGGCGGCCACGGGCACCCCGTCCTGCATCAGCAGGGCGAAACGGGCATCGGCCGTTATGGCCGACAGGATGGACGTCAGGGCCGGCATCTCCTGATCCGGAACGGGCACCATCGTGCGGTAAGCATCCAGCCAGGCCGGATGAAAACCGCTCAAAACATGCACATCCCTGTCGAATGCGTGTTCAAACCCGTCCCCCGCCAGTTCCCGCCACAGCACATGGCTCTCGCTGGCCACGGTATAACCACGCAGCAGCAGGCGGCCCAGCAACCCGGGCGGCGACAGGGGCGTCAGGCGGAACATGGGCGGCAGGGACTGGCGGCGATAGGCCTGTTCCACGGCCAGGATGCCGTCGTCATCCATCGCTGCCATCGGCACCAGGGCATTGGCCGAATTGGCCCTTCCCGTATGGCCATCGGCGAAATAGACCGCCCAGCCGCGGTGGACCATCCGGCGCGGTGCCGGCCAGGCGGTCATCGCCAGGTCTTCCAGCAGGGCGATGTCATCGATGCGGTCGGGTGAAAGCATGGAACCCGGAGCCTCCCTCGCCAAGAAATGGGCCGGTCATATGCTGCCATGCTGAAAAACAAGGGCGCCATGCCAAGGTCGGGGGGCCGACACGACCATTGCCGCACCGCCGAAGCGTTGACGCAGGCGGGGGTTAGGCGTAAGTCACTCGGGCGATTTCTTTGTCTCAAAAGTCGCCGGCGGATACCCCGCCGGGCGTCGCGCCCCTGGCGGGGGAGCGGTGCGGGATCCCACCCCGGCACACACCAAGGACGAAAGAGAGATGACCGACACGCCTGCGGCCCGACGGCAACGGCCCTTGTCCCCCCACCTGCAGGTCTACCGGCTACCCTTGCCGGCCCTGACCTCCATCGCCCACCGCATCACCGGCGTGGGGCTGACCGTTGGCACGCTGCTGCTGGTCTGGTGGCTGGTCGCCGCCGCCGCCGGCCCGGATGCCTACGCGACGGCCAGCGGCTTCATCGCCTCGCCCATCGGCCTGTTGCTGATGTTCGGCTGGACGGCGGCGCTCTGGTACCACCTGCTGAACGGCCTGCGCCACCTGATCTGGGACGGCGGCCGGATGCTGTCCCTGGAACAGTCCTATTCCAGCGCCAAGCTGGTCATCGGCGGTGCCGTCGTGGCGACCGTGGTGACCTGGGTCGTGGCTTTCGCGGTCTGACGGGGGACAAGATGGCCAACGATACCAACAGCTTCCGCTCGCCCATCGGCCGCGCTCGCGGCCTGGGCCCCGCCAAGTCGGGCGTTCACCACTGGCTGGCCTACCGCATCGGCGCGGCCGGGCTTGCCGTGCTGACCATCCTTTTCGTCATCCAGGTCCTCTGCCTTGTCGGCGCGCCCTATGAACAGGTGATCGCCACCTTCAAGCAGCCCTATCCGGTCATCCTGACCGTGCTGTTCCTGGGCTTCACCTTCCACCATGCCGCCTATGGCATGCAGGAAGTGTACGAGGATTACATCCAAGGCAAGCTGGCCAAGCTGACCGCCATCGCGCTGACCAAGGGTCTGGCGCTGGTGCTGTTCCTGGCCTCGTCCTTCGCCGTCCTGAAGATCGCTTTCGGAGCCTGACATCATGGCGACCGCTTACAAGATCATCGATCACGAATATGACGTGGTTGTCGTCGGCGCCGGCGGCGCCGGTTTGCGCGCTACCTTCGGCATGGCCGAAAAGGGGCTGAAGACCGCCTGCATCACCAAGGTGTTCCCCACCCGCAGCCATACCGTGGCGGCACAGGGCGGCATCTCGGCCGCCCTTGGCAATATGGGCAATGACGACTGGCGCTACCATATGTACGACACCGTCAAGGGGTCGGACTGGCTGGGCGACCAGGACGCCATCGAATATATGGTGCGCGAGGCCATCCCCGCCATCATCGAGCTGGAACATCAGGGCGTGCCCTTCAGCCGCACGGCCGAGGGCAAGATCTACCAGCGCGCCTTCGGCGGCATGACCACCGAATATGGCAAGGGCCAGGCATACCGCACCTGCGCGGCCGCCGACCGTACCGGCCATGCCATGCTGCATACGCTCTATCAGCAGAGCCTGCGCCACCATGCCGAATTCTTCATCGAATATTTCGCCCTCGACCTGCTGATGGACGAGGAAGGCGTGTGCCGGGGCGTGCTGGCCTGGAACCTGGACGATGGCACCATCCATCGCTTCCGCGGCCACCAGACGGTGCTGGCCACCGGCGGCTATGGCCGCGCCTATTTCTCCGCCACCTCGGCCCATACCTGCACGGGCGACGGCGGCGGCATGGTGCTGCGCGCCGGCCTGCCCTTGCAGGACATGGAGTTCGTGCAGTTCCACCCGACCGGCATCTATGGGTCCGGCTGCCTGATCACCGAAGGTGCGCGCGGTGAAGGCGGTTACCTGACCAACAGCGCCGGCGAGCGCTTCATGGAGCGTTACGCCCCGTCCGCCAAGGACCTGGCCAGCCGCGATGTGGTCAGCCGGTCCATGACGATCGAGATCCGCGAGGGTCGCGGCGTCGGCGAACACAAGGACCATATCCATCTGCATCTGGAGCATCTCGCGCCGGAAGTCATCCATGCCCGCCTGCCCGGCATCGCCGAGTCGGCCCGCGTCTTCGCCGGCGTGGATGTGACCAAGGAGCCGATCCCGGTCCTGCCGACCGTCCATTACAACATGGGCGGCATCCCGACGAACTATCGCGGCGAGGTGATCCGCCCGACGGCCGAGAACCCCGATCAGGTGGTGCCCGGCCTGATGGCCATCGGCGAGGCCGCCTGCGTGTCGGTGCATGGCGCCAACCGCCTGGGTTCCAACTCGCTGCTCGACCTTGTGGTGTTCGGCCGTTCGGCCGCCATCCGCGCGGCCGAAATCGTCACCAAGGGCGCCCCGCACAAGACCATTTCCAACGACAGCACCGACAAGGCGCTGGCCCGTCTGGACAAGGCCCGCTTCGCCAAGGGCGGCACGCGCGTTGCCCATCTGCGTCTGGAGATGCAGCGGATCATGCAGAACAACTGCGCCGTTTTCCGCACCGGCGAGGTGCTGAACGAGGGCGTGGAGATGATGCGCCAGGTCTGGGCCAAGCGTCCGGATGTGCAGGTGACCGACACCTCCATGATCTGGAACAGCGATCTGGTGGAGGCGCTGGAGCTGGACAACCTGATGTATCAGGCCGTCGCCACCATCAATTCCGGCGCCAACCGCCAGGAATCCCGTGGCGCCCATGCCCGCGAGGATTTCAGCGAGCGTGACGACGAGAACTGGATGAAGCACACCACCGTCTGGGTGGACGAGACGGGCAAGCCGACCATCGACTATCGCCCGGTCCATCTCTACACCCTGACGAACGAGGTGGAAGTGTTCCCGCCGAAGAAGCGCGTCTACTAAGCGTCACGATCTGAGAGGGCTTCATCCATGGCTGAATTCTCCCTGCCCGCCAACTCGAAGGTCGTGCCCGGCAAGACCGTCAAGTCGGCTTCTGCGGATGCCAAGCGCACCCGCACCTTCCGTATTTATCGTTACGATCCCGACAGCGGCGAGAACCCGCGGGAAGACAAGTACGAAATCGACCTGGACAAGTGCGGTCCCATGGTTCTGGACGCGCTGATCCACATCAAGAACGATGTCGACAGCACCCTGACCTTCCGCCGTTCCTGTCGCGAGGGCATCTGCGGTTCCTGCGCCATGAATATCGACGGGCGCAACACGCTGGCCTGCCTGAAGCCGATCGGCGAGGTGAAGGGCGACGTCAAGATCTACCCGCTGCCACACCAGCCGGTGGTGAAGGACCTTGTCCCCGACCTGAACCAGAACTATGCGCAGCTGGCCTCCATCAAGCCCTGGCTGCAGACGCAGAGCACAGCCCCCTCGCGCGAACGGCTGCAAAGCCCGGAAGAGCGGGAGAAGCTGGATGGTCTCTACGAATGCATCCTGTGTTTCTGCTGCACCACGTCGTGCCCCAGCTACTGGTGGAACGGCGACCGCTATCTGGGTCCGGCGGTTCTGCTGCAGGCCTATCGCTTCATCGCCGACAGCCGCGATGAAATGACGGGTGAGCGTCTGGACGCGCTGGAGGATCCGTTCCGCCTCTATCGCTGCCATACGATCATGAACTGCACCCAGACCTGCCCGAAGGGTCTGAACCCGGCCAAGGCCATCGCCGAGATCAAGAAGCTGATGGCCGCCCGCGCCGCCTGACCGGCACGCAACGGGTATCGACAGGCAAAGCCGCCGGGGATACCCCCGGCGGCTTTTTCTTTGTCATGTTCCAGCCGCCTTCCCTGACAAAATACCGTTTTGAAGGCGGTGATCAGCCCGGAACAGCCTGGGTCAGGATGCCGTCGGCCAGGGTGCAGCGCAGGGCACGCCGCTGCGGACCCTCGAAACTGTCCTTGCGGCTCACGATGGTGAAGGGCTGGTACACGGTCTGGAGGGTGCCGCTCGTCGACAATTCCGGCAGATCGAAGGAAATACGGTATCGGTCGCCATAGCTGCGGTGTACCTCCCGCCGGCAGACATCCGTTGCCGTGCGCGGCGTGCTGTAGGCCCCCCGTTCCGCATCGCCCTCATTGACCTTGATGGAACAAGCCCCCAACAAGCCCATAGCCGCAATGGCCAGCATGGCAAGACCGGAACCCCGGATGGTACGCGACATCTGAACCCCCATCATATTCGTGACGGGGCGATCATGCCGACGGGCAGCAGCACGGCGCAACCAGCGTTACCCGGCCGTTACCGATTGAATTTCTTGTGAAATGAACAGGGCGCCCGCGTCGCTGAACGGTAAATGGTGCGTTGCGCCGCCATGCGCGTTCAGGCCCCGCTGCCGTCGCCTTCGGCCGGCTGCACCTGATGCTTCATGATCACGGGGATCTGGGCCAGGGAAAAGGCGATGGACAACGGCATGATGCCGAACACCTTGAAATTCACCCACATCTCCGTGCCGAAGCTGCGCCAGACGATCTCGTTCAGCAGGGCCAGCGCCAGGAAGAACCAGGCCCAGCGCACGGTCAGGATACGCCAGCCCGTCTCCGTCATCTCCAGCGCGGCCCCCAGCACCACCTTCAGCAGGTTGCGCTTCAGAATCAGGCCCGCAAACAGCGTACCTGCCAGCAGCAGATTGACGACCGTCGGCTTGATCTTGATGAACAGTTCGTCGTTCAGCCACAGTGTCAGGCCGCCAAAGACCAGCACGAAGAAGCAGCCGACCACCGGCATGACCGGCAGGCGCCGTTCAAGCAGCCAGCTTGCGGCCAAAGCCACACTGGTGGCGGCCATGAAGACACCCGTACCGGCCATCAGGCCATAGCGGGAATTGATGACGAAGAACAGGGCCAGCGGCCCCGCCTCCAATGCCAGGCGCAACAAGGGATTCATGGGCGCAAGCTGTACCTGTAACCATCGCGCCGCACCAGTGCGGAGTTGCCGTTCAAGGCATGAAACTTCGCTTTCCCCCGCCCTATGAAAGGAGTAAAGCCCGAGGAGCGGGATGTTTTCTTTGCGGGGGAGAAGGCCGATGATCCGTGCCTACCGCATGGTCGCAGGTCGAAACGAGGCGGTGGACGGCACGCCGGGGCCGGACGCGCTGCGGCAATCCTGCTGGATCGACCTGAACGCGCCCAGCGCCGCCGAAAGGCGCCTGGTCGAGCAGACCTTCGGGATCGAGCTTCCGACGCGCGAGGAGATGCGCGAGATCGAACTGTCCAGCCGGCTTTACCGCGAGGCGGGCGGGGCCTTCATGACAGCCACCGTCCTGTGCCGCGCCGATGCGCCCGTGCCGGAAACGATGGACATCACCTTCGTCCTGACGGGGGAGACGCTGATCACCCTGCGGTTTGATGATCCCAAGCCGTTCTACGGCTTCCACAATCAGGTGTCCCGGCAAAGCGTGCGGCTGGACAGCGGCGTGTCGGCCTTCCTGTCCCTGTTGGACGCCATCCTGGACCGGATCGCCGATGTGCTGGAGGGTGCAGGGCGCGATGTCACCGCCGTGGCGCAGGAACTGATCGACGGGCATCAGGGGCACCTGAATTCCGATCAGCAGCATCTGCTGCTGAAGCGGGTTTCCCGCGCCCACGACCTGACGGCCAAGGCACGGGAAAGCCTGGTCACCCTCACCCGCATCATCGCCTTCACCGCCACCGTGCGCGAACTGGCCAATGACAAGGGGCTGCGCCCCCGGTTGAAGACGCTGGGCCAGGACGCGCAATCGCTGGCCGACTACACGGCCTTCCTGTCATCCAACATCGCGTTCCAGCTGGATGCGCTGCTGGGAGTCGTGGGGATCGAACAGAACAATATCGTGAAGATCTTTTCCGTGGCGGCCGTGGTCTTCCTGCCGCCGACACTGGTTGCCAGCATCTATGGCATGAATTTCCACTTCATGCCCGAGCTTGACTGGCCCTACGGCTATCCGATGGCCCTGGCGCTGATGGTGATGTCGGTGATCGTGCCGTTCCTTTACTTCAAGCGGCGCGGCTGGCTGTAGGGCCATTTCTCCTGGCCGCCTGCTTTCGCGCAGCGGTCAGGAGAAACAAGGGCAGGTTTGGCGGATCATTCCGCCGCGGCACTGATGGGTGCCAGCGGACGGCGCCAGCGGGCCAGCAATTCCGCCTCTTCCGCCTTGGCCTTGGCCAGATGCTCATCCTTCACGTGGCCGAAACCGCGGATATTTTCCGGCACCGAGGCAATTTCCACGGCCAGAAGGGCATTGGCGGGGGACAGGCCGGCCAGCAGTTCCTCCACCACCGCGATATAGTCAGTGATGAGCTGACGTTCCATCACCCGTTCCGGGTTGCGGCCGAAGACATCCAGGCTGCCGCCGCGCAAGCCCTTCATCTTCGCCAGCAGCTTGAAACCCAGCATCATGGCCGGCCCGAATTCCTGCTTCTTCAGGTGGCCTGTCACGGGATCACGCAGGGCGGTGGCCGGCGGGGCCAGATGGAATTTCAGCTTGTAATCGCCCTCGAACTGGGCGGCGATCTGCGCCTGGAAACGGCCGTCGCTGTAAAGCCGTGCCACCTCGTACTCGTCCTTGTAGGACATCAGCTTGAACAGATAGCGGGCGACGGCACGCGACAGGCCGTCGCGACCCGGCGTGCGTTCCGTTTCCACGGCCTGCACGCGGGTAACCAGCGCCTTGTAACGGCCGGCATAGGCGGCATCCTGATAGTCGGTCAGATAGGCGACACGGCGTTCCACCATTTCCGCCAGAGTCTCCGACGCGCGGCGGTGGCCGAAGGCACCCGACTTGTCCGGCTTCGGGGTCGCAGCGGCGATGACGCGGGCCGGATCGACGGCGGCACGGCGGCCCCAGCGGAAGGCGTCCGTATTCATCTTCACGGCCGCCCCGTTCATCTCGATAGCCTTTTCGATCGCCGCGGCGGTGGTCGGGACCAGCCCCTTCTGCCAGGCATAGCCCAGCATGAACATGTTGGTGGCGATGCTGTCACCGCACAGCGCCGTGGCGATCCGTGCGGCATCGATGGCCGACACCGCATCGGCACCGCCCACGCCGGATGCGATGGTGCGCGTCAGGCCGGCGGACGGCACCGTGGCGTCCGGATTGCTGATGAAGGCAGCCGTCATCGTCTCCGCCGTATTGACCACGGCATGGGTGCGGCCGGGCGCCATCTTCGACAGGGCATCGGCATTGGCGGCCACCACGATGTCACAGGCCAGGACAAGGTCAGCCCCGCCGGCGACAATGCGGTTCGCGTGGATCTGATCGGGCCGTTCAGCGATCCGCAGGTGACTGGTCACCGAACCGCCCTTCTGGGCCAGGCCCGCCATGTCCATGGCGGTGAATCCGCGGCCTTCCAGATGGGTCGCCATACCCAGGATGGCGCCGATGGTGACCACGCCCGTCCCGCCGATACCGGTGACCAGGATGTTCCAGGGCTTGTCCAGGGGACTGATCTCCGGCTCCGGCAGCACTCCCCAATCCTCGCCCTTCACGGCAGCCGGCTTGGGCTTCTTCAGCGCGCCACCCTCCACCGTCACGAAGCTGGGGCAGAAGCCCTTCAGGCAGGAGAAATCCTTGTTGCAGGAGGATTGGTCGATCTGGCGCTTCCGGCCGAACTCCGTTTCCACCGGCACCACGGACAGGCAGGATGACTTGGCCGAACAATCACCGCAGCCTTCGCAGACCAGTTCGTTGATCACCACGCGCCGCGCGGGATCGGGGTACTTGTTCCGCTTGCGACGACGACGCTTTTCCGCCGCACAGGTCTGTTCATAAATAAGGACCGTGACGCCCTTCTCCTGTCGCAGGTCCCGCTGAACCTGATCCAGTTCATCACGATGGAACACCTTGGTGCCATGCGGCAGACCCCGGCCCAGCCCGTATTTCTCCGGCCCGTCGCTGACCACCACGATGCGCGACACGCCCTCCGCATCCAGTTGCTGGGCGATGTCGTAGACCGACAGGGTGCCGTCCACAGGCTGGCCGCCCGTCATCGCGACCGCGTCATTGTAAAGAATCTTGTAGGTGATGTTCACCTTGGCCGACACGGCCGCACGCACGGCAAGGATGCCGGAATGGAAATAGGTGCCGTCCCCCAGATTGGCGAAGACGTGCCCTTCCTCGGTGAAGTTCGACTGGCCGATCCACTGCACGCCCTCGCCGCCCATCTGGCTGAACACATCGGTGCTGCGGCCCATCCAGGTGACCATGTAATGGCAGCCGATGCCGGCCAGACCACGGCTGCCCTCGGGCAGGCGGGTGGAGGTATTGTGCGGGCAGCCGGAACAGAAGAACGGGGTGCGCACCACAGTGGATGAAGGCGTATTCTGCCGCACCCGGTGTTCCATACGGGCCAGGCGCTCCGACACATACTCGTTCGGCCCGAAGGCCAGGATGCGGGCCGCCAGCACGCGGGCGATATCCACGGGGCTCAGTTCCGCCTTCTCCGTGAACAGCGGCTTGCCCATCTCGTCGGTCTTGCCCAGGACGCGCGGGCGGCGATCCCAGTGAAATAGCTGTTCCTTGATCTGGCTTTCCAGGACGGAACGCTTTTCCTCCACGACCAGCAGTTCCTCGGCCGGATGCGCGAAATCGCGCAGGCCCACCGGCTCCAGCGGCCAGGCCATGGCCACCTTGTAGATGCCCAGACCCCACTGCGTGGCCATCTCCTCGTTGATTTCAAGCTCATCCAGCGCCTGGCGCACATCCAGATAGGATTTGCCGATGGTGATCAGGCCGAGACGCGGGGCGGCATGGCCGAACACCACCTTGTCCAGACGATTGGCGCGGGCAAACGCGCGGGCGGCGTCCAGCTTCCAATCGATCATCCGGGCTTCCTGGATCAACGGCGTGTCATGCAGCCGGATGTTCAGGCCGCCGGGCGGCAGTTCGAAATCGGTCGGCACCTGCAATTGCACACGTCGCGGATCGATATCGACGATGGCCGTGGTGTCGATCGTGTCGGCGATGCAGGTGAACCCGACCCAGGCGCCGGCATAGCGCGACAGGGCGAAGCCCGCCAGGCCCAGATCCAGGAACTCCTGGACACCGGCCGGATTGATGGTCGGCATGAAGGCATGGATGAAGGCCTGATCCGACTGGTGCGGCAGGGTGGAGGATTTGCAGCTGTGATCATCGCCGGCGAAGGCCAGCACGCCGCCATGCCGGCTGGTGCCCGCAAAATTCGCATGCTTGATGGCATCGATGGACCGGTCCACGCCGGGGCCCTTGCCGTACCAGATGCCGAACACGCCATCGACCTTGGCGCCCCGCCACAGGTTCACCTGCTGGCTGCCCCAGACGGCCGTGGCGCCCAGTTCCTCGTTCACGCCGGGCTGGAAATGGATGCCGCCGCGCCCCAGAAACTTGCGGGCCTGCCACAGCGCCTGATCATAGGCACCCAGTGGTGACCCGCGATAACCGGAAATGAAGCCGGCCGTGTTCAAGCCCGCGGTCTGGTCACGCTGCCTTTGCAGCATGGGCAGCCGCACCAGAGCCTGGGTGCCTGTCATGAAGACACGCCCCTGCTCCAAGGCGTATTTATCGTCCAGCGAAACGGTCGCAAGCGCGCGGGCGGCATCAGCCATCGGAACCCTCCCCTTTCGGGCCGACACATACGGCCCGAATAATGACCCGGATTAACATCACGGTAACCCACAAAATAGGTCAGTTCTACTGACTTATTTTAGAACCCGATTCCGCGCTTTCCCGACCGATTGATGCAGGATGGCCCGCCATAATAGGGCAATATTGCTGCCGCATTGCGGTGGTGCAGTGCAACATCGCCATGGTGGGTCCGACGCGGGCGAGAATCGGCAAAGACCCTATGCATCGGGTCAGGTGGAAGGATGCGCCCGTCCCGATGCGGTGGGAGTAAATATGGTTTCCATGATGTGAATTTGTCGGCCGGATTGGAATTGTCGGTGACCACGGAACAGGCGCTGCGGCAATCGCTGATCCTGCATCAGCGCTACCTGGAAGGCCGGCCGGGCGGCAGACGGCTGGAATTGAAGTCACTGGAACTGCGTGGCGGGCAGCTTGATGGTGCCGACATGCGAACGGCCCTGTTGAGCGGGGTCAACCTGGAGGAAGCGCATCTGCGCGCTTCCCTCCTGGATGGGGCCGACCTGTTCGGCGCCAACCTGGCCAGGGCCGATATGGAAAGCGCCAGCCTGGTCTCCGCCGACCTGCGCGGGATCAACCTGGCCGGCGCCAATCTGCGACAGAGCCGGTTCGACCGTGCCGACCTGCGCCAGGGTCAGCTTGTCATCTGGGTCGGCAAGGTCCAGCAGAAGGTCATCCAGACGGCCAACCTGAGCAATGCCGATATGGCCAATGCCTCACTGGCCGGGGCCGACCTGTCGGGGGCCGACATGCGCAATGTCAACTTGGCTGGCGCCGACCTGGCCGGCGCGCATCTGTTCGCGGCCAACCTGTCAGGCGCCGATCTGCGGGGAAGCAATTTCACCGAAGCAAAAATGAAAGGCGCCATCCTGGACAATGCCCAGGTTGCCGGTGCCAATTTCGCCCGCGCCGACCTGCGCGATGCCCGGCTGCGCAATGTCTGCCCCACCGACGCCAACTTCAAGGCGGCCTACACCGACGGCGCACGTTTCAGCGCCGATCGCGGCAAGCTGTCCGCCCTCCTGCGCGATGCCATCGCGGAGCACCAGCGCTGGGTCATCACCAATGGGCGGGAAGGCCAGCGCATGGTGATGCTGAAGCCCGACCTGTCCGGGGCCGACCTGACGGGCTGTGACCTGTCGGGCGCCGAACTGACCTATGCCCGGTTCGACAAGGCCAATCTGAGGGAATCGGTGTGGCGCATGGCAAAGCTCACCGGTTCCAGCTTTCGCGGGGCGGAACTGCGCGACGCCGTATTCGACGGGGCCAACCTCTTCCGGGCCGACCTGCGGGAGGCAAGCCTGCTGGATACGCAGTTTGGTCCCGTCCCGCTGCGCGACGCAGACGGAAAGTCACTGGACCGCGACTGGCCGGCGGACCTGCGGGAAGCCAACCTGGCGGGGACCGATGCCCGTGGCGCGGTCATGCGCAAGGCCCGTCTGGAGGGTGCAAGCTTCACCAACGCCAATTTCGCCGCCGCCGACCTGCGCGGCGCCATATTGGACGGCAAGGCGCGATCGGCGCCCGAACTGCGGCGGGCCCGGATCGACTGACGCCGACCACCCCCTGTCCCGTTGGCATTGCGGCAGGTGACGCGGGGGGCTTGGCTGCGCTAGGCTCACGGTAGCAACGATAAAGCACCGCGATCCGGAAAACATCCCGCCATGTCCAAACACAAGACCGATCCCGCCAGCCTTCCCTATCGCCCCTGCGTCGGCATCATGCTGATCAATCGCGATGGCCATATCTTCGTCGCCAAACGCACCGACACCCCTGGCGCCTGGCAAATGCCCCAGGGCGGCATCGACGACGGGGAAACACCGGCCATGGCCGCCCTGCGCGAACTGGAGGAGGAAATCGGCACGGCCAAGGCGGAAATTCTGGCCGAAAGCACGCAATGGCTTTCCTATGACCTGCCGCCGCATCTGGTCGGCAAGGTGTGGGGCGGCCGCTATCGCGGCCAGACACAGAAATGGGTGGCCTGCCGGTTCACGGGCAGCGATGCCGATATCGACATCGCCACACAGCATCCGGAATTCGACGCCTGGCAATGGGTGCCGATCAACGAATTGACACGGCTCATTGTGCCCTTCAAACGGGCAACCTATGAGCAGGTGGTGGCGGAACTGGGCCATATGGCCGTGCCGGGCTGACCCGGCCGCCCCCGCCACGCCCCGTCCCTTTGCAGGTTTCGCTTTCCATGAACAGTCAGAAACATCCAGCGATCCACCTGAACCCCTCCCTGGACCGGCCGGCGATCGGCCGGGCGTTGCAGGCCGGCCGGCGTGCGCAGGTGAAGAACATCTTCCCGAAGCCCGTTGCAGACGCCCTTTACGAATGCCTCAGCAAACAGGTGCCCTGGAATACGATCTTCAGCGAGGGGGACCAGAAGGTTCATGCCCTGCACCCCACCCAGGTGGCGGCCATGACGCCAGCCCACCATCAATGGCTGACACAGTTTGTCATCGACAGGGCCCGGGACGGATACCAGTCCTTATACGAGAATTACCCGATCTGGGACCTGCTGGATAAGAAGATCGCGCCCGATCTTTATGTGTTCCGGTTCGTGGAATTCTTCAACAGTCCGGAATTCCTGGATTTCATCCGCGAAATCTCCGGCGTGGACAGCATCGCCATGACCGATGCGCAGGCGACCCTGTTCCGCAACGGTCATTTCCTGGCCCGCCATACCGATGGCGATTATCGGACCAAGGGCCGGCGGATGGCCTATGTGCTCAACATGACGCCCGTCTGGCGGACCGAATGGGGCGGCATCCTGGAATTCACCGACGATGACGGCAATGTCATCGACGGCTTCATGCCGGCCTATAACACCCTCAACCTGTTCTATGTGCCCAGTTGGCACCATGTCAGCTATGTGACCCCGTTCGCCGCCGCCGGGCGCTACGGGATCACGGGCTGGCTGCGGGACGCGACCTGACCGGCAGGAAGGAACGCCCCCCGTGACACGGCCACCGATCCAGAATAATCGTCAGGCCGACATCATGCGGCTGATCCAGCAGGGCATGGCGGCACACCGGGCCGGACAGCTATCCGTGGCGGCGGATTGCTTCAAGGCCGTTCTGCGGCTGCACCCCTCGCACCCCGATGCGCTGCAGCTTCTGGGCCTGACCGCCAAGGCCGCAGGCCGTCCGGCGGAAGCAGAGGACTGGATGCGCCGGTCGATCGCGGCCGCCGCCAACCAGCCGCATGTGCATAACAATCTCGGCAATCTCCTGCTGGACCGTGGCGATGCGGCGGGGGCGCTGGCTGAATATGACCGGGCGGTCCGCATCCGGGCCGATTATCGCGATGCCTGGTTCAACCGCGCCAAGGCTTTGGGCATGCTGGGCCGCCATCCGGATGCGTTGGCCAGCCTGGATCGGGCCCTGGCGCTGACACCCGATCATGTGCCGGCATTGGTCAATCGCGGTGTGACGCTGTTGCAGTTGAAGCGTCTTGACGACGCTGAGGCCAGTCTGCGCCGCGCCCTGCAGCTGCTGCCCCACTCGGCCCGTGCGCATATGAATCTGGGACTGGTCCTGAAACATCGGGGCCGGTTCCATGACGCCGAAACCCATTACCGCCAGTCGCTGGCCCAGGACCCACGGCACTGGGAAAGCTGGTTGAACCTGGGCAACTGCCTGTCCGCCCTCAACCGCCCCGACGAGGCCATCCATGCCTATCGCCATGCCTTGACGCTGAATATCCTGGACAGGGACATTCATACGAACCTGTCCAAGCTGCTCTGGCGCACGGGGCGGACGGAGGAGGTTCTGGCCTCCTACGAGTTGTTGCGTCAGCAGATGCCGGATTCCCCAGATGCCATGCTGCTGATTGCCGAAGCGCTGGCCGAGTTCGGGCACCACGATGAGGCGGAAGCGGAATTCCGGTCCCTGATGGGAAAGGCACCCGACCGGGCCGCGGTCTTCACCGCCTTCGGCAACCTGATGCTACGGCTCCAGCGGCCCGCGGAGGCCTTGACGGCCTTTGACCGTGCGACCGCCCTGGACCCCGGATCGGGCGCCCCCCTGAACGGTCTGGCAGAGGCAGCGTTACGGCTTGGCCAGCCTGATACCGCCCTGCCCGCCACCTCCCGCGCCCTCGGCCTGGATGGCAGCGATCAGACGGCACTGGCCATGCGCGGGCTGGCTCTCGGCCTGCTGGGCGACCATGCGGCCCTGAACGTGCTGAACGACTATGACCGGTTCGTGCGCCCCATCCGGTTGCCGGTCCCGGACGGGCACGGCTCGATGCCGGATTTCAACCGCACCCTGCTGGAAACACTGGACGCGCTTCACCGGACAACCAGCCTCGCCCCGATCGACCAGACCCTGCGGCACGGCACCCAGACATCGGAGAACCTGTTCGACCGGCAGGATCAGCCCCTGGCGCTGCGTCAGTTGCAGCAGATGATCACGCAGGCCGTGAAAGATTATCAAGCGGTTCTGCCAGCGGAGGATGGTCATCCATTCCTGTCACGGCCAGGGCGGGCCGATCTCAGGCGGGCGGATCTCTCCTTCGTGGGTTCATGGTCGTCCCGTCTGCATGATCAGGGTTTCCATACCGACCATATCCATCCGGCGGGCTGGATCAGCGGCGTCTATTATATAGAGGTGCCGCCTTCCTGCCGTGACCAGTCGCGGCAGGAAGGCTGGTTGCGGTTCGGCGTGCCACCGTTTCTGCCCGGTCTGCGTACGCCCGCCCGAACCATCCAGCCCGACGAAGGATTGCTGGTCCTGTTCCCTTCCTATTTCTGGCATGGGACCAACCCGTTTTCGGGTCCGGAATACAGGACCACGATCGCCTTCGACCTCGCCCCGTCCTGACACCCGCCATCGGCGGGGCGGACAGCCAAACCGAAAGCCCGCAAATAAAAAAACGGCCCCGCAGAAACGGGGCCGTTTTCAATTCGTCATGCCGGCCGTCCAGCTTGCGCCTTCGGACCTGCAAGGATCGCCGGGCCGGAAGATGATGGCCGAAGCCACCATCCCCCGATCCCGCGAACCGGTACCGTCTTCGCGATTAGAACCGGGCGTTCATGCCGACGAAGAAGCGGCGGCCGACAACGTCATAGACCGACGGATCGGTACCGGCCTGCACGTTGCTCGGATACAGGCGCGGCTGCTGGTCGAACAGGTTGTTCACGCCGGCGCGCAGGGTGACGCCGTCGGTGACCTGCAGACGACCCAGCAGATCGAAGTACCAGGTGGCCTTCACGCCCGGCTCCGAACCCGTCGGATCGACACCGTTGCGGTTGTACTTGTGGTCCATCTTGTGGATGTACCGGGTACGCAGGGAGACCGCATAGCTCTCCTGGCTGTAGGTCGTCATCAGCGTGCCCTTCCATTCCGGCAGGGCGTCGCCGATTTCGTCACCGATGGAGCCGGCATAACGCTCGAAGGCGTCGCCCGGCGCGATCTGCTCGTCAAACTTGTCGAGCCACGACACGAGCATGTTGAAGCTCAGGTCACCCGCGTCGTTCGGCAGTTCGAAGCCATAATCGACCTGAACGTCAACGCCGGCCGTCTTGATGGTCGACAGGTTGCGAACGAACTGCTGGATCTCGTCGGGGGCGCCGGTGGCGTCACGAACGAAGGCCGTGCAGTACGGGTTGGAGGCCGAGAAGTCCGGGTTGTAAGCCGGGTCATAGCAGCGGTTGACGGTCGTCGGCGCGTCGATGGAGCCGATCGCGTCCTTGATCTTGATGTTGTAATAGTCGACCGACAGCGAGAAACGATCGAAGGCCGGCGAGTTGAACGGCGAGGTGATGACGGCGCCGATCGTGAACGTGTCGGCGGTTTCTTCCGACAGGTTCGGGTTACCACCGGTCAGCGCCGAGTACTGGGAGTTCATCTGCGTGTAGCTGTCGATCACCGCCGAAGCAATACCGGTTGCCTGGCAGAGCTGACGGACCTGGGCGGCGTTCGGGCCGGTACGGGCCGCGCTGCCGATATCGCAGGGATCGTTACCCTGCGGGTTGTCGTCGTTCTGCGGCTGGTACAGCTCGTTGATGTTCGGCGCGCGGACAGCGCGCTGATAACCACCGCGCAGGCGGAGCTGATCGATGATGGTCCAGTCACTCTCGATCTTGTAGCTGCTGAAGGTGTTCGCAGCGGAGTGATCGGAGTAACGATAACCACCGGTGATGTTGAAGGCCTGGACGCCCGGCAGGTCGGACAGGATCGGGATCAGGATTTCAGCGTAGAGATCCTTGTTGTCCACCGAACCGGCCAGCGGCTGCTGGGCATTGAAGCCGGCAACGTCGCCGGTCGCCAGCACCGAGTCGGGAACGAACTCGTAGCTCTGCTTCCAATACAGACCACCAACCGCGAAGCCGACGGAACCGGCCGGCAGCGTGAACATGTCGTCGAAGTCGCCTGACAGGGTGAATTCGGCCACGTCATGCTTGATGGTGGTGGTGTTCTTCGCCGTCACGCCGATATAGGCGGCGCATTCGTCGGAGATGTTCTGCGAGCCGAAGATGTCCAGGCCGCCGGCGCACAGCGAGGCACCACCATCGGCGGCATCCAGCAGACGCTCAACGGCGGTCACCGAAGCGTTGCCATCCTGACGCTCGGTCAGGTCGACACGGCCATGGGCGCCGTAGATATCCCAGTTCCAACCATTCTCAAGCTGGCCGCGGAAGCCGCCCAGAACCTGATAGACATTGTTGGAATAGGTGGAAACGCGAGGCCCGAGACCCGTGAAGCGCGTACGCATCAGGAAGTCTTCGTCCGCGCCGGAACCGGGGAGGACCGGCGAGTCACCCGTACGAGAGGCCAGCAGGGCACGCAGGTCGGCCGACAGGAACGGGTTGGTCACCGGAACGGTGAAGAACGCGCCAGCGGCCGGGTTGGTGATGTTGCTGGTCGTCGGCGCCGGGCTGGAAGCCAGGGCCGTCGTCGCATTGTAGTTCGTGAAGCTGGTCTGGGCATAGACCTCGATCGCGTCCGTCAGCTTGTAATGGGCGACGGAATTGACCGACATACGCTCCAGCGGCAGGATCAGGTTGTTCTGCGGCTCGAAGTTGAAGCTGTAGAAGTCGGGGAAGAAGTTCTGCGCGACGGTGTCGTCGATCTCACCACGGTAGTTCTGCACGTCGAACGCCGCGCTGGAATTACCGACGGCGAACAGGCTCTTGTCCGTGTTGAAAGCGAAGGTGCCGGTGCGGGACACCAGACCGGCGCCGACGCCATAGGAACCGAACAGCGCATCGACCGCGGCCTGCGTCGGCGCGTTCGTGCCGATCGGCACATAGGTCGACATCGGGAAGAACGACGTCGTGCTGGTGGCCTGGGCGGAATAGGAACGGGCGCCCTTGCCCATCTGCGCGCGCTTGGCGTAGTTGACCGAAACGGCCACGTTGCCACGGCCATCGGCGAAGTTGCCGCCCACGGTCAGCGTGCCGGAATATTCCTCGGCGTCGCCACGATCGGAGATGCCGTACTGGGCATCGGCCTCGGCACCCTCGAAGTCGCGCTTCAGGATGAAGTTGACAACACCGGCGACGGCGTCGGCGCCGTACACGGCGGACGCACCGCCGGACACCACTTCCACGCGCTCCACCAGAGCGGACGGGATGGTGTTCACGTCGACGATACCGGCAGCGCCCGACGGGGTCGGACGGCGGCCGTTGACCAGCACCAGGTTACGGTTGGCACCAAGGCCGCGCAGGTTGACGCGGGCCTGACCACCGGCCGAGGGGTTGTTCGACGTGGTCGTCACGTCGGGCACCACCTGCGGCAGCTGGTTCAGCAGGGCTTCCGGCGTCAGCGAACCGGTGTTCGCAAAAGCCTCGGCGCTGACGGTGGTGATCGGGCTGTTCGCCATGTAATCGGCGCGCGCGATGCGCGAACCGGTCACCACGATTTCTTCGATCTGGGTCTGATCCTGGGCGAACGCCGGGACGGCGGTCATGGCGGCGCCGACCGCAGCGCCAGCCATCAGGAAGCTGCGGATCGATCGCGCGGAATATACGGACTGCTTCATCTATCTCTTTCCCTTTTCCTGGTGCCCTTTGATGGACACCGATGGGGTTGCCCCAGGCTCCGGACACTGATCAGCGCCGAAGCCACCCGCCCCTGCCCTTTCCTGGAAGCCAGTAGGCCGGACGAGCCGCATAGCTGCTGCCCGCAAATAACAATCTAATCTCTCGCGCTTGCAATAGGTGTTTCACAATGGTGACTCAACATTGCCGCCACCGTTGCATCTTTGCACTGATACCGTCCGCAGCGCGGGGAATCCGCGGAACACCCCCGGATCGGCGGGGGGGCGGGCGGTGCAGGCGTGTAACACCTTTGTATCCGCCATTCAGAGGGCGTCACGCCCCTTCCCGATCATTTTGCGACGCAAGAATTGTTGCTATTGTAACATTCAGATGATCGCGGGTCGCCTGTTCGGCATTTTCGATCATACCGGCCACCGCGGGTAGCCAAGCGGGCGAAAAACGGCCCACGATCTCCAGATCACCGCGAATCGCAAGGTCCAGGGCATGGTGCAGGTCACACAGGGTCAACCTGTGGATGTCCCGGCTTAGGACCCAAGCACCGCGGGACGTGCGCTCCACCCAGCGGACCCCACGCAGGGTTTCCAGCATATTGTCGATGACCGATGCCCCCACCGGCACGCGCCGGGCGATTCCCTCACGCCGCAGGCCCAGGCCGTGGCTGCTGGCCTGATGCAGCACGTCGATGACCCCCAGCGCCACAACGAAGCGCTGCGCCGGCGGCAATCGGTCCCCGATTCCGTCGATATCACCGTGCAGGCGCCCGGACCGCCATTCAGGCAGCGATGCCGTCAGCTCCGCACCGAACAGCACGACCGACCACAAGGTGTAAAGCCAGAGAAGGAAGATCGGGATGACCGACAAGGCCCCGTAGATCGCCTCATAAGTGGGGAACAGGGCCAGATAGAAGGCGAATCCAGTCTTGGCCAGCTCCGTTGCCAGGGCGGCGACGACGCCGCCCGCCAGCGCGTCCTTCCAGGCAACCTCGCGGTTGGGGATGGCCACATACATCAAGGTGAAGGCCGCCGCCTCGCAGATGAACGGGATCAGCGACAGCAGCATGGCCAGGCCCGGGGCGCTGTCCGCCTTGACCTGGGCCATCGCGCCGATACCCAGCGACAGGCTGGCCCCCAGCAGCAGCGGCGTCATGGTCAGAACCGCCCAGAAGGACAGCAGCCGCGTCAGCATGGGACGCGGTTCCACCGCCCGCCAGATGGCATTCAGGGCCCCTTCGATGGAGAAGAACAGCAGGATCGCCGTCACCGACAGACCGATGACCCCGAATCCGGTCAAGGCCCCCGCCTTGGTGACGAACTCCGCCGCATAGGACTGGATCTGGTCACCCACCTGCGGCACCAGACTTTGGAAAAGCATGTCCTCCGCCTGCTGGCGCAGTCGCCGGAAGGCCGGAAAGGCCGTGAAGATGGCAAAGATGACGGTCAGCAGAGGAACCAGCGCCAGCAGCGTCGTGTAGGTGAGCGAACTGGCGGCGTTGAAGCCGTTGTCACGCACGAACCGCCGTGCGGCATGCATGAGGATGGTTCCCCCGTCGCGCACCGGCCGGGGCACGCCCCGCTTCACCCAGTCCGAAAACCCTGCCCCGCCCCGCATGCGTTTGACCCTCATTTCCGTTCGTGTAGGATGCCCGCCAATTATGGCCGACCGGCCATGGCGGAGAGAAGCAAATGACGAACAGCGCCCCGACCCAAAGCAGCAGCCCGGTGCAGAACGGCCTGATGGCCGGCAAGCGCGGCCTTATCATGGGTGTCGCCAACGACCGTTCCATCGCCTGGGGCATCGCGCAGGTCGCAGCCCAGCATGGGGCGCAACTGGCTTTCACCTATCAGGGCGATGCGTTGCTGAAGCGCGTGAAGCCGCTGGCCGAGCAGGCCGGTTCCGATATCCTGCTGCCCTGCGACGTGACGGACGAGGCCAGCATCGATGCGGCCTTTGCGACGATCGCCGAGAAGTGGGGCGGCCTGGACTTCGTGGTTCATGCCATCGCCTTTTCCGACAAGAACGAACTGGACGGCCTCTATCTCAATACCAGCCGCGCCAATTTCCTGAAAAGCCTGGACATCTCCTGCTATTCCTTCACCGCCGTTTCCCAGCGCGCCGTGCCCTTGATGAAGGAAGGCGGCAGCCTGCTGACGCTCTCCTACTATGGGGCGGAAAAGGTCATGCCGCATTATAATGTCATGGGCGTGGCCAAGGCCGCCCTGGAAGCCAGCGTCAAGTATCTGGCCAACGATCTGGGGCCGCAGGGCATCCGCGTCAATTCCATCTCTGCCGGCCCCATCAAGACGCTGGCTGCCAGTGGCATCGGCGATTTCCGCTATATCCTGAAATGGAACGAGTTGAACGCGCCGCTGCGCCGCAACGTCACCATCAACGAGGTCGGCAATGCCGGCCTGTTCCTGCTGTCCGACCTGGGCAGCGGTGTGACGGGTGAAAACCTGCATGTCGACAGCGGCTATCACACGGTCGGCATGGTGCAGGTGGATGCCGCCGTGGAGACGGGCAAGCTGCTGGCCGGCATGGGCGAGGGCTGAGCGTAAATGGCGGGCAACAGCTTCGGCACCCTGTTCCGGTTCACCACCTTCGGCGAAAGCCATGGCCCTGCCATCGGCTGTATCGTGGACGGGGTGCCGTCGCGCCTTGCCCTGGACGAGGCTTTCATCCAGGGCTTCCTGGACAAGCGCAAGCCCGGACAGAACAAGTATGTCACCCAGCGGCGCGAGCCGGACCGGGTGCAAATCAAGTCTGGCACGTTTGAGGGGCGGACGACCGGCACGCCGGTCATGCTGTTCATCGAGAATGAGGACCAGCGGTCGAAGGATTACGGGGATATCAAGGACAAGTTCCGCCCCGGCCATGCCGACTACACCTATCAGGCGAAGTACGGCATCCGCGACTATCGCGGCGGCGGCCGGTCATCGGCCCGGGAAACCGCCAGCCGCGTGGCGGCCGGTGCCGTGGCGAGGCGCGTGCTGGAAACCGTGCCGGGCGGCCCCGTCACCATCCGCGCCGCCATGGTGCAGATGGGACCACACAAGATCGACCGGTCCCGCTGGGACTGGGCAGAGGTCGACCGGAACCCCTTCTTCTGCCCCGACGCGGATACCGCGGCGGCCTGGGCCGACTATCTGGATGTAGTGCGCAAGGCCGGTTCCTCGGTCGGCGCCGTGATCGAGGTGGTGGCCTCCGGCGTGCCCGCCGGCTGGGGGGAACCACTTTACGACAAGCTCGACAGTGACCTGGCTTGCGCCATGATGAGCATCAACGCCGTCAAGGGCGTGGAGATCGGTGCCGGTTTCGACGCGGCCTGCCTGACCGGGGAAGAAAATGCCGATCAGATGCGCGCCGGCCCGGACGGCAAGCCGGTCTTCCTGTCCAACAATGCCGGTGGCATCCTGGGCGGTATCTCCACGGGGCAGGATATTATCGTCCGTTTCGCGGTGAAACCGACCAGTTCCATCCTGACACCACGGCAGACGGTGGATTTGGAAGGACAGGAGACGGAGGTCCTGACCCGGGGACGACACGATCCCTGCGTCGGTATCCGCGCCGTGCCCGTGGGCGAGGCGATGATGGCCGTCGTGCTGGCCGACCATTTCCTGCGGGCCCGCGCCCTGGGACAATGACCCGCGCTCCCGCCCCTTTTCAAGCAGCGACCGGCGGGACTAGGATTGCGGGTCATTTCCAGCCCGTGGCCCGTCCGCCGATGTCCTGTCTTTCGCCCGACCAGATCGCCGCCTATCACCGAGATGGTTTCCTCATGCTGCCCGGATTCGCATCGGCGGCGGATTGTGATGCGCTGATGGCACGGGCAGCGACGCTGGTGGACGGGTTCGATGCCGACGCGCACGCCTCCATCTTCTCCACGGTCGACCAGCAGAAGACGTCCGACGACTATTTCCTGTCCTCCGGCGACGATATCCGCTTCTTCTTCGAGGAGGAGGCATTCGATGCCGAAGGGCGGCTGCGCCAGGACAAGCATCTGTCGATCAACAAGATCGGCCATGCCCTGCATGACCGGGACGCCCTTTTCGACCGTTTTTCCCGGGATGCGCGCCTGAGTGTGATCATGCGCGACATCGGCCTGTCGCAACCGCTGCTGATGCAGTCCATGTATATCTTCAAACAGCCCCGCATCGGTGGCGAGGTCGTGTGTCACCAGGACAGCACCTTTCTCTATACCGAGCCCATGAGCGTCGTCGGCCTTTGGTTCGCGATACAGGACGCGACCCTGGAGAATGGCTGCATGTGGGCCCGGCCCGGCGGCCATCGCGACGGGCTGCGGAAACGTTTCAGCCGGACGGCCGATGGCGGGGTCGGGATGACGGTACTGGATGACCGGACCTGGCCCGACTGCACCCCGGAAAACGGCTATGTGCCGCTGGAAGCGGCCCGCGGCACGCTGATCCTGCTGCATGGGTTGCTGCCGCACCTGTCCGGACCCAACCGGTCCGACCTGTCTCGCCATGCCTACGCGGTGCATGTCGTGGACGGGGCCTGTGCCTATCCGGCCGGCAACTGGCTGCAACGCCCCGCCGGGGACCCAGCACGCGGCTTCTGAAACCGCTTCCGCGGGATGCAGCAAGCCTCAGCGCCCCAGCACATGCCTTGCCAAGGCCGGGTCGTCGGTGATCAACCCGTCGACTCCCCACTCAACCAGTTGCCGCATCTCGGCCTCCCCGTTCACCGTCCATGGCACGACCTGCAGGCCCATCCCCTGCGCCTCCTTCACCATCTTCGGCGTCAGGTTGGGATAATAAGGCGACCAGATGGTGCCGCCGGCCGCCCGAATCGCCGCCGGCAGGCTGCCGCCATAGCGAACAGGGTCGAAGCCGGCCGTCCAGGGGCTGGTTCCCTCCAGGCTGACATTGCCCTCTTCAGGGGTGACGATGGTCAGATAGGCGGTGCGGATGCCGGGGGCGATGTCGCGCACCCCCTGCAATGTGCGCCAGTCAAAGCTCTGGATGGTCACGCGATCCGACAGGCCGGCCTGCTGCACGGCATCAACCAGCAGGCGGGCGAAACGATCGGGGTCGACCGTGTCGCCCGGCGGCGTCGGATCGATCTTCGTTTCGATATTGAAGCGGACCTTTTCATCCCCGCGCGCCCGGACCAGATCGAAAAGCGCGGCCAAGGTCGGGACGCGCGTTCCGTCGATGGGCTGTTGGCTGGCGAACCGCTCGGCATATGAGGTGCCGGGGCGGATGCGGCCAACATCGTAGGTTTGGGCCTGCGCCAGGGTCAGGTCGTACCAGGCAGGCTGCGCCCCTTCCACCCAGGAGCCGTCCGGACCGCGCGCCAGATCGACCGGAACATGCGGGTCATGGGCGATGATCAGATGCCCGTCCCGCGTCACGCCGAGATCGAGTTCCAGCGTGTCCACGCCCAGGTCCAGAGCCATGGCGAAGGCAGGCAGCGTATTCTCCGGCCACAACGCACGCCCGCCCCGATGGGCCTGAAGATCGAAGGCGGAAGCCCCGGAGGCAGCGACCAGGACGGCGGACAGCAGCAGCAACAGCAGGCGCATGGGCTGGCGATCTCCCTTGATGGCGGCGACCGACCTAAGGCCCGGCCATTACGCTTTCATGGCAATCGTCAGCGGCAACCCGTACCGCTCCCGCGCCATCAGACAGGCCTCGTCCCCTGCCACACAATCACGGCAGACCAACGGCCGGTCGGCATAGATGGAACAGGATGTGGTCTTGCCGACCTCCCCCTGCAAGGCGGTGCAGCGCGTTCCCGTCCACCCCATACCCGATCCGTCCGGGGCCACCATTGCCACTGGAATGCGGTCGATATCGGCGTCCTCCTCCAGCGTGAAACGTGGCCAATCGGCCGCATAGGCGCAGCAGGCGCCGCAATCCTGGCAGGTGAAGGGCGGTGGATCGTCCAGCGGGTCCATGATGGGGTCTTGGCAGGCAAAGGTATCTGGTTTTGACGGAGACGCCCGGTGGTTGGCAAGGGGGGAGTTCGTCGTTTGGCCCCACCCCTGCACGGCGTTTCCGCTGTGCCTGAGGTGCCTGTATTTGCTATGACGGCAGCGGTTTGGGAACGTGACTCTGATGGACACGCTTTCCAAAGCCCTTCCATCGCCGACGCCTGCATGCGTGGGCAAAGGCTGCGCCGCAGAAATGGCGCGGCGGCAGTCGCCGCCGTACTGACGGTGAAACATGTCCACCGCCGGTACAGGCATGGCAATCGACCCAACGGACTTGGCCCCATGCTGGAAATCTTCATCGATGCCGACGCCTGCCCCGTGAAGGAGGAGACATTTCGCGTGGCGGAACGCTATGGCATGGCCGTGCATCTGGTGGCAAACGGCCCCTTGCGCGTGCCACCCGGCGGCCTTGTGCGGCTGGTCGTCGTGTCCGACGGCTTTGATGCCGCCGACAACTGGATCGCCGACCATTGCGGGCCGGGGGACATTGCCATAACCGCCGACATCCAGCTTGCCAAACGCTGCCTGGACAAGGGTGCCAAGGTGCTGGGCTCCAACGGCCGCCCCTTCACACCGGCCAATATTGGCGGCGCCTTGGCCTCACGCGCGCTCATGCAGGATCTGCGCGACATGGGGGTGGTGCCGGGTGGCAACGCCCCGATGTCGAAGCAGGACAAAAGCCGCTTCCTTCAGGAACTCGACAAGATGGCGAACGAGGTCAAGCGCGGCCGCTGACGCGCGCCCCGCCTACAGATACCGTGCCCGCAGATGCGCCTTGAAGATGCCGGCATCCAGCGGCTTGCCCGTGGCGCGGACCATCATGTCGCGGGTCGACAGATACCGGCCCCAACGATGCACATTCTCCCCCAGCCATGCGACCAGACCGGCGAAGTCACCCCGTGCGAGCCTGTCGGGAAGATCGGGCATGGCCGTCAGCGCCGCCTGGAACAGTTGCGCCGCCATCATGGCACCCAGCGTATAGGTCGGGAAATATCCCCAGGCGCCACTGGGCCAATGGATATCCTGAAGACAGCCCATGGCCGTGTCGGGCGGGGTGATGCCCAGCAACTCCCGCATGCCCTGATTCCAGGCATCCGGTAAATCGGCCAGATCCATCGCCCCCTGGATCAGCGCCTGTTCCAGCCGCCAGCGCAGGATGACATGCGCCGGATAGGTCACCTCGTCGGCATCGACACGGATGAAGCTGCGTTCCACCCGGCGGAAGCGGCGGCGCAGGTTGTCGGCCGTCCAGGCGACGCCCTGTCCCCCGAACGCCGCCGCCAATTGCGGGGCAAGCCATTCCAGAAAGCGGGGGTGGCGCCCCACCTGCATGTCAAAGGTCAGGCTCTGGCTTTCATGCACGGCAAGGCCGCGCGCCAGTCCAACGGGTTGTGCCGCCCAGGCGGCCGGGCGGCCCATCTCGTAAAGCGCGTGCCCGGCCTCGTGCAGGCCGGATTTCAGCGCCTTGAAGAAATTGTCCGGGTCCAGCCGCGTCGTGATGCGCACATCCCCGGTGGCACCGCCGCAAAAGGCGTGGAGCGACTGGTCCACACGCCCGGCAAAGCCCAGCACACCGGCCAGCCGCTGAACAAGCTCACGCTGGGCCGTGACATCGAACAGTCCCTGGAAGGGTGCCGGCGCGGGTTCCTGATCCTGCACCGCCTCCACCTCCGCCAGAAAGCCCGGCAGGAAGGCCGCATAATCATCAAAGATAGGGCCATAATCGGCCACGCGGCTGCCGGGCTCGTAAATCTCGTGCAACGCATCATACAGGCCGCAATCCAGAACCGCCGCATTGGCCGCCGCGATCTCCCGCTGGTGGGCCAGCACCTGACGCAGATGCGGCAGCAACAACCCATAGTCGTTCCGGGCCTTTGCCGTGCGCCAGACCACCTCGCAGCGTGCGGCATCGCGGGCATTGGCCTCCACCAGGTCAGCCGGAACGGCGGTGGCCAGCCGATGCTCCCGACGCATTTCGGTCAGATTGGCCCGCTGCCAATCATCCAGCAGGTGGGCGTTCCCTGCCGCACTGTCCAGCCAGTCATCCACGCGCGGGTCCAGCAGGGCCGCGTGGATCGCCCCTTCCAGTGCGGCCACCTGATCGGCACGTGCCGCGGCCGATGCGGCCGGCATCATGGTCCGGCTGTCCCAGTTCAGGATCCCCAGCGCCCCTTGCAGACCGGCACGGCGGGCGAACTGTCTTTCAAGCGCCAGATAGGCGGCGGGAGGCGTGGTCATGCCGGGTCCTGACGTCGGAATCCAAAGGCGATATAGACGCCGACCAGCGTCAAGGCCAGCCCGTACCAGGTCAGCGCATAGGAAAGATGATCGTTCTTGAGCTGGATGATGGTGCGTCCGCCGATGGGCAGGCCCCCGGGGTTGGGTGTGTCGTCAGCCTGCAGAACCAGCGGCGCCAGCCGGTCCACGCCGGCAATGGCCGCCAGCGCCCCCATATCCAGCCAGAAGAAGTCACGCTTGTCGGGGCGGTTGTCAGGCTGCATGAAACCCTGTCCCTGGGGTACACGCGCGATGGCGGTCACGGTGACCGTCCCCACGACCTGCCCGTCGGCACGGGTAGCCGGGTCCCGCCGGTCCAGCGGGACCCAGCCCCTGTCGACCAGCACCGTCCCGGCGCCGTCCGCGCGCACCAACGGCGTCAGCACATGGACGCCCTGATGCTGCCGCCCGTCCGTACCGGTATAGAGCCGAGGGCCGATATAGGATTTATGATCATGCAGGAAGTACCCCGTGACCCGCACGCGCCGGTACTCCCAGACCATGGCACCGGGGGCATCGCCCGGCAGATCGACGGGTCCTGCGGCCAATCCGGCGTCGATATGAGCAATCAGGTCCGTCTTCCAGGCAAGCCGGTCCATCTGCCAGGTGCCAAGTCCGATCAGGATGGCAAGAGCGACCAGGGTAGCGATGGTGACCGGCACGCTGGGCCGGAACCGGCGGGCTGACATGGGATCACCCCTCATCCCCGCCGCCCGGTTCCCTGTCGAACTGGTCGCGGCGATAACGGTACTGCAAGGCGATGGTCAGGGCCTTGGCCGGCCGCATCAGGCCAACCGTGGCACCGATGATGACCGGCCCCCAGATCAGCACATGCAGCCACAGGGGCCAATCCACGCGCAGCGACACCAGGAGTGCGGCCGGCACGATGGTGAAGCCCAGCAGAAAGATCAGAAAAACCGCCGGGCCGTCCCCGCTGTCGTTGGCGGCCAGTTCCAGGCCACACACCGAACAGCGATCGACGACCCGCATGAAGCCCTCGTAAAGGGCGCCCTGGCCGCAGCGTGGGCAGCGGCACCGCAAACCCACGCCGAGCAGGGAGGATGGCGTCTCCGTCACGGAAGCGCGTGTCCCGATCAGTGCGCGACCCAACGGCCGCCAGCACCCCACCAGTAGATGGAGATGAACAGGAACAGCCAGACCACGTCAACGAAGTGCCAGTACCAAGCAGCCGCCTCGAAACCGAAATGGCTCTTGGCCGTGAAATGGCCCTTCTTGGTACGGAAGTAGCAGACGGCCAGGAAGATGGTGCCCACGAAGACGTGGAAACCATGAAAGCCCGTGGCCATGAAAAAGGCGGACGAATAGACATTCTCGCCGAACCCGAACGCGGCGTGGCTGTATTCGTACATCTGGAAACCGGAGAACACGATCCCCAGCAGCACCGTGATACCCAGCGCCTTTGCGGCCTCGTCCATCTTGCCTTCCACCATGGCATGATGGGCCCAGGTCACCGTCGTGCCGGACAGCAGCAGGATGACAGTCATCAGCAGCGGCAGGTCGAACGGGTTGAAGGGCACGATGCCGGCCGGCGGCCACACGCCGCCCGTGGCTTCCACGCGGCCATACTGGATGGCTTCGCCATAGAACAGGGAGGCGTCAAAGAAGGCCCAGAAGAAGGCCGCGAAGAACATCACCTCCGAGGCGATGAACAGCGACATGCCATAACGCAGGCCGATCTTCACGATGGGCGTATGGGCCTTTTCGACCACCGACTCCTTCACGATATCGCGCCACCAGCCGAACATGCAGGCCAGGACGGCCGTCAGGCCAGCAGCCAGCAGATACCAGCCATGGTCATGAAACTGCATGACCGCGCCCACGGCCAGCAGGCCGGCGGCAAAGGAGCTGAGAAGCGGCCAGGGGCTCGGGTTGACCAGGTGATAGGGCTGCGGAATGCCGTCCCCGGTATTGCCGCCAGCACTGTGGGCGTTGACGTCAGCCATCTCTCTTTTTCCCTCAAACCAAGGAACTTTGGGTCTTTTCAAGCGGTAGAACGGGTTCGGGCCTTACGACCCGTCCGTGGGGGCGGCGCCAGGGTGCGGTTTGCTGTCCGAACCTTGAGCATACCCTTGGTAATCCTTCCCCCCCGCTGCGTCCAGTGCGCCGGCTGCCGCACCCTCCCCCTGGGTGGGCGGCAGCGCGGCACTCTGATCCGCGGCACGGAAGAACGTATAGGACAGTGTGATCGTCTTGACGTCGGCCATGTCCGGATCGTCCGCCATGGCGGGATCGACATAGAAATAAACCGGCATCTCGATCGACTGTCCGGGCTCCAGCCGCTGCTCGGTAAAGCAGAAGCATTGCAGCTTGTTGAAATAGCGCCCCGCCTTGTCCGGCGTGACATTGTAGGTGGCTGTGCCGATGACGGGCCGGCTCTCATCATTGCGCGCCGTATAGGCGACGGTCATCGCCTCGCCCAGATGCACATCAACGGCCGTCGTCTCCGGCCGGAAGGCCCAGTTGATCGAATTGTTCACATCACCGTTGAAGCGCACGGTCACGGTGCGCTCCAGGATGTGGTCGGGCACTTCCTGCGCCACCTGCGTGGTGCCACCGAAACCAGTGACGCGGCAGAACAGATCGTACAACGGCACCGCGGCGAACGACAGACCGACCATGCCGGCCACCAGCAATGTCAAGCCGCCGGCCATGCGCCGGTTGCGGCGGGAGACATCCACCACGGGCGGGGTTGGCGCCCCTTGAACGGGATCGCTCATGGGAAGGTCCCCCCGCTCATGCGCACCATGGCAACGACGTAGACGATGACGACGAAAGCCACCAGTGCCGCCAGGACGGCCAGATTCTTGCCGCGTTGACGGCGATGGACCTCGGTATCGCCGCCATGGCGGCGACGCACGGGCTGGCTCTGCTGCGGTTCGGTCATGGCCGTTGCTCCCTGCATGTCAGGCCACCAGATGTTCGCCGATCAGGATCGCGAACAACAGGAAGAGATAGAGGATGGAAAAGGTGAACATGCGCCTGGCCGGCTTATGGTCGCGGCTACGCAACACCTGGATCGCCAACCCCACGAAGGCCAGGCCCAGGATCATCGATCCGATAAGATAGATCAGGCCACCGATCCCCAGGAAATAGGGCACCACCGCCAGGGGCAGCAGGATCAGCGTATAGATCAGCATCTGCTTCTTGGTTTCCGCCTCCCCGGCGACGACGGGCAGCATCGGCACGCCCGCGTGCTGGTAGTCCAGCCGGCGGAAAATGGCCAGCGCCCAAAAATGCGGCGGGGTCCAGAAGAAGATCAATGCGAACAGCACGATCGAGGCGAGCGACACGTCACCCGTCACCGCGGCCCAGCCGATCATCGGGGGAAAGGCCCCGGCGGCACCGCCGATGACGATGTTCTGCGGCGTCCGGCGCTTCAGCCACATCGTATAGATGAAGATATAGAAAGCCGATGCCAGGGCCAGCAGCCCTGCGGCAACCCAGTTGAGCGCCAGCCCCATCAGGGCCACGGAGGCGATGGTCAGGATGATGCCGAAGGCCAGTGCCTCCGACGCGGGCACACGCCCCTGCGGAATGGGACGGTTGGCCGTGCGATCCATCAGCGCATCGATATCACGGTCGTACCACATGTTGATGGCGCCGGCCGCACCGGACGCCAAAGCAATGCAAAGCACCGCGACCAAGGTCAGCACGGGATGCAGCGAACCCGGGGCCACGACCATGCCGGCGAAACCGGAGAAGACCACCAGCGACATGACGCGCGGTTTCAGCAGCGCCACATAGTCGCTTACGGTGCCGGCCGTTGCCGGGCTGTCCATGATCTGCGTGTCGATCACACCGTCGGTCATAATCCTGGTCTCTTCAAACACCTTAAGGGAACTGAACTCTGATTCTTGGCAAAACCGCGCGGGGGTCGCCCCTCGCGCGGTCCGGGCCATGACTTGGGTCGGGTCCCCCGGAGGGAACCCGGTCCGGACCTTACTTGATGCGCGGCAGGGTCTCGAACTGGTGGAACGGCGGCGGGGACGACAGCGTCCATTCCAGCGTCGTGCCACCCGTCTGCCAGTAATCACCTTCGACGCGGCGGCCGAAGAGGATCGTGTAGATGGCCATCACGCAGAAGAAGATGGTCGACGCAAAGGCGATGTAGGCGCCGTAGGACGAGACCATGTTCCAGAAGTGATAGGCATCCGGATAGTCGGGCATGCGCCGCGCCATGCCGGCCAGCCCCAGGAAGTGCTGCGGGAAGAACAGCAGGTTGACGCCGATGAAGGTCGTCCAGAAATGCAGGTGTCCCGCCCAGGCCGGGTGCTGACGGCCCGAAATCTTGCCGATCCAGTAATAGTAGCCGGCGAAGATGGCGAACACGGCGCCCAGCGACAGCACATAGTGGAAGTGCGCCACCACGTAATAGGTGTCGTGCATCGCGATATCCATGCCGCCATTGGCCAGCACGACACCCGTCACACCGCCGACGGTGAACAGGAACACGAAGCCGATTGCCCAGACCATGGGCACCTTGAATTCGATCGACCCGCCCCACATCGTGGCGATCCATGAGAAGATCTTCACGCCCGTCGGCACCGCGATGATCATCGTGGCAGCCGTGAAATAGGCGCGGGTATCAACCGACAGGCCGACCGTGAACATGTGGTGGGCCCACACGATGAAGCCGACCACGCCGATGGCGACCATGGCATAGGCCATGCCCAGGTAACCGAAAACCGGCTTCTTGGAGAAGGTGGAGATGATGTGGGAGACGATGCCGAAGGCCGGCAGGATCATGATGTACACTTCGGGGTGTCCGAAGAACCAGAACAGGTGCTGGAACAGGATCGGATCACCGCCACCGGCCGGATTGAAGAAATCCGTGCCGAAATTGCGGTCGGTCAGCAGCATGGTGATGGCGCCGCCCAGCACGGGCACCGACAGCAGCAGCAGGAAGGCCGTGACAAGCATCGCCCACACGAACAGCGGCATCTTGTGCAGCGTCATGCCCGGGGCGCGCATGTTGAAGATGGTGGTGATGAAGTTCACGGCACCCAGGATCGACGACGCACCCGCCAGATGAAGGGCGAAGATCGCCATATCGACCGATGGTCCGCTATGGCCATATTCATGGCTCGACAGCGGCGGATAGACAGTCCAGCCCGTACCGGCGCCGGGCCCCACGAAGGCGGAGCCCAGCAGCAGCAGGAAGGCCGGAACGATCAGCCAGAAGCTGATATTGTTCAGGCGCGGGAATGCCATGTCCGGCGCACCGACCATCAGCGGCACGAACCAGTTGCCGAAGCCGCCGATCAGGGCCGGCATCACGACGAAGAACACCATGATCAGGCCGTGGGCCGTGATGAACACGTTCCACTGCTGGCCGGCATCGGCCGAAAACGCCGTCATGTACTGGATGCCCGGATCCTGCAGCTCAAGGCGCATGATCACGGAGAACAGGCCACCGATCAGGCCCGCCAGCACCGCAAAGTACATATAGAGCGTGCCGATATCCTTGTGGTTCGTCGAGAAAAACCATCGGGCGACGAAGCCCGGCTTGTGATCGTGATGATCGTGGGCGTGCGCCCCGGTGACAGCACCCATGGTATCTACCTCTCTTCCGAAGCGTTACTGAGCGGCCGCTTCGGCGACCTGACGCGGCGCAGAGCCATTATTGTTGAGGGCCTGCTGCTGGCCCAGCCACTGCTGGAAGCGCTCCTTCGACACGGCTTCCACGGCAATCGGCATATAGCCATGGCCGGTGCCGCAGATCTCGGAGCACTGTCCGTAATAGACACCCTCGCGGGTGACATTGAACCAGGTCTCGTTGAGGCGACCCGGCACGGCATCCTTCTTCACACCCAACGCCGGAATGGCGAAGGAATGGATCACGTCGGCACCGGTGACCAGGACGCGGACATCGACACCCACGGGCACGATCACGCGCTGATCAACCTCCAGCAGACGAAGCTGGCCGGGCTGGATCTCATCCTCGGGGATCATCCGCAACTCGAAGAACAAGCCCTCATGATCCGGATACTCGAAGCTCCAGTACCACTGGTGCCCGGTGATCTTCACCGTCAGCTCCGGATTCGGCGCCTTGTCCATGTAATAGAGGACGCGGAAGGACGGAACGGCGATGAACAGCAGGATCAGGACAGGGATACCGGTCCAGGCCACTTCCAGCCAGGTGTGATGCGTCGTGGTCGACGGCACCGGGTTGGCACGCTTGTTGAAGCGAATCATCACGTACAGCAGCAGCAGCGTGACGAACACGGCGATGGCGACGATGGTCCACAGCAGGAGGTTGTGGAAATCGTGCAGCCGCTCCATCACGGGCGACGCCGCCTCCTGCAAGCCCAACTGCTTGGGCACAGGCGCCCCGATGGCCCGGGCCGCCTCCTGCGCCAAGGCCGTGCCCCCGGCCATCGCGCTGACAAACAGGGCCGTCACAGCGGCGCCGATCTTGCTTACAGACATCCCTTACACTCTCGTCGTTGCCGGGGTTGATCCCCCGCTTCCAGCCAGCCGGACCGCCCGCCCATCCCCCTCACCACCCGCCAATGGCGGTGGGCAGGAACGTCGCGGTGTGGCGCAGACCCGGAACGGAACAAACCGTTTCGGCGGGACACTACACGCGCGCAGGGCTCACGAACAACATATGCGCCACCACAACGGGGCGCACATATCGTCGCAGACCATACAGGCAGCACCCACATACGGCAAGGATGTCCGGTATCCGCAGCCCCAGGGCGGCCCCGGGCAATGCGTCGCAGGCCCCCCTTGCTTGATCCAGCGCATGGCGACGGGCTGCGGGCTTGCCGCCGGGGCCCGGCATCGCCATTCTCATCATCGAGAACCCATCCCAATTCTGGAAAGCCCGGTCCCCCATGTCGCTGCTGTCCCAAACCGACGATATCTTCTTCAGTCAGGCCGGCCTGGACCGTGCCCGCACCACGGTCCTGGTGGAGGGTGCGTTGCATGGCGCCGACGATGGCGAACTGTTCATGGAGTATGCACAGAGTGAGAGCTTCGCCTGGGATGATGGCCGGCTGAAGAGCGCTTCCTTCGACACCAGCCAGGGATTCGGCCTGCGCGCCGTGGCTGACGAGGCCACGGGCTATGCCCATTCCTCCGTCCTGACGGAAGATGCGATCCGTCGTGCCGGTGATACGGTGCGGGCCGTCCATGCCGGGCATGGCGGCATCATGGCGGAGGCCCCCATCGGCACGAACCGCCTGCTTTACGCCAGCAGCAACCCGCTGGACCTTGTGCCGTTCGGGGCGAAGGTGAGCCTGCTGGAGAAGATCGACGCCTATGCCCGTTCCAGGGACAGCCGGGTGCGGCAGGTTTCCGCCTCCCTGACGGGCGAATGGCAGGCGGTGCAGATCATCCGCGCCGACGGCACACGGGTGGCCGATGTCCGGCCACTGGTCCGGCTGAACGTGTCCGTCGTCGTGGGCGAGGGTGACCGCATGGAAACCGGCAGCCATGGCGCCGGGGGCCGCCGCACCTACGAGCAGTTTCTGGAGCCGTCCGTCTGGCAGGCCCATGTTGACGAGGCCTTGCGCGGCGCGCTGATCAATCTCGCGTCCATCGACGCGCCGGCCGGCGAGATGCCCGTGGTCCTGGGGTCGGGCTGGTGCGGCATCCTTCTGCATGAGGCCATCGGACATGGGCTTGAGGGCGACTTCAACCGCAAGCAGACCTCGGCCTTTTCCGGCCTGCTGGGCCAGCGCGTCGCCGCGCCGGGCGTGACCGTGGTCGATGATGGCAGCATCGATGGCCGCCGGGGATCGATCACCATCGACGATGAAGGCACGCCCAGCCAATGCACCGTGCTGATCGAGGATGGCATCCTGAAGGGATATATGCAGGATCGCCTGAACGCCCGGCTGATGGGTGTCCGCCCCACGGGCAACGGCCGGCGACAGGGCTATGCCCATATGCCCATGCCACGCATGACCAACACCGTCATGCGGGGGGAGACAAGGACCCGGCAGAAATCATCGCTTCCGTGAAACGGGGCATCTATGCCGCCAATTTCTCGGGCGGCCAGGTGGATATCGTGTCCGGAAAGTTCGTCTTCTCCGCCAGCGAAGCGTATCTGATCGAGGATGGCAAGCTGGGCGCCGCCGTAAAGGGGGCAACGCTGATCGGCAATGGCCCTGACTCGCTGACGAAGGTCACCATGATCGGCAATGACAGCGCCATGGATTCCGGTATCGGTGTTTGCGGCAAGGCCGGCCAGGGTGTGCCCGTCGGCGTCGGCCAGCCGACCCTGCGCATCGACGGATTGACCGTCGGCGGCACGAAGGCAGCGTAAGGGGAAGATGGAAGCGGGATGGCTGATCCGGAGAGCCGTCCCGCCGATGAGCGGACCAGAGCAGACAGGCTTTAAGACAAAAAGGCCCGCCGAGTGATCGGCGGGCCTTTTTGCAAAGCAGGAAAGGACGGTCAAAGCTCAGTGCAGCTTGGCCGGCAGTTCCTTGATGGCGCTTTCCACCAACAGATTGCCACGGACCTCGTCGATATTCTCGACCAGCAGCTTTTCTGTCGCATGGACCGCGATATCGACAGCCAGATCACGGACCTGCTGCACCGCCTGGGCTTCAGCCTGGGCGATCTTGTCCATGGCTTGCTGTTCACGGCGCTTCAGGGCGGCTTCCAGGTCGGTGGCGGCCTGGGTGCTGATGCGGGCGGCCTCCTCACGGGCCTGGGCCACGATGGCTTCCGCCTCCTTCAGGGCGTCACGCTGCTTGCGCTGGAACTGGGCCAGGGCAGCCTGCGCATCCTCGCGCAGCTTCTGTGCCTGTTCCAGTTCGGCGGCGATCCGGCGGCCGCGCTCGTCCAACCCGGACAGGATGGAACGGCCGGCCAGCTTTGCCACGCCCAGGATGAAGATCAGGAAGGCGACGGCGTACCAGAAGTTGCTGTCCTGCAACATCACACGCGCTCCTTCAATACGGCATCAACGGCGGCCGCGGCGATGTCCGCGGAAACCTGGGCGCCGGACAGCTTGGTGGTCGCCTCCAGCGCGGCATCAGCGGCAACAGTGCGCAGATTGCCCAGGGCGGCCTGCTTGGCGACCCGGATACGCTCCTCCGCGTCGCGGGTGCGTTCGGCAAGGCTGGTCGCCAATTCCCCGCTGCGGCGGGCGGCATCGGCGTCGGCAGCGGCAACGGCGGCGGCCACACCCTTCTGGGCATTGGCGCGGGCTTCGGCCAGGGCCTTCTCATAGGCCTGCATAACGCCCTCGGCTTCCGCCTTGAGTGCCGCAGCCTTTTCAAGATCGTTCGAAATCTTTTCCTGGCGGGCTTCCAGCACCTCGGCGACGCGCGGCAGCGCCACCTTCGACATCAGCCACAGCAACAGACCGAACGTCACCACCAGCCAGAAGACCTGGGAGGCGAAGCTGGCCGGATTCAACTGCGGCAGGCCCTTGGCATGCTCACCCTCGGCGGCCAGGACGGGTCCCGCCAGGACGATGGCCGTGGTCAGCGCCATGGCGGCACCGGCGCACAGGCGCGTAAAGCGTTGGACAGGCATAGAAGCACCCATTCACTGCTGACCTGCCGGCACCACACAAAGGGCCCGGCGGTCACGCCCAAATCCCAACAGCGCCATCACGGGCGGAACACCGTCCCGATAGAGCGACCGCCGCTGTCGGATCATGACGAACCGGCAGCGGCGGCAATTCCGGCGCTGAAGCCCCGGCCCGGTAAAGGGCCGGTGAGAAACCGTCCGCCGATCAGGCGAACAGGATCAGGAAGGCGATAACCAGCGCGAACAGACCGGTCGCTTCCGTCAGCGCGAAACCGATGAAGACGAAGGTCTTGTAGGAGTTCAGAGCGGCCGGGTTACGGGCGGCGGCCTGATACAGGCCGGAGAACAGATTGCCCAGACCGATGCCGACGCCCAGCAGAGCGAGCATGGCCAGACCAGCACCGATGAACTTTGCGGCTTCAGCTTCCATTTTGAAGTTCCTCTAGGTTGGAAGTGTCTCTTGGATAAGACGGGTTGGACAGCCGGAGGATGCTTAGTGCATCTCCAGCGCGTCACGCAGATACACGCAGCTCAGCAGCGCGAAGATGTAGGCCTGAATGCCGGCGACCAGGAACTCCAGGGCGAACAGAGCGACATTCAGGAGAACCGGCAGCATGCCGACCGCAGCCAGACCACCACCAGCCGCAACCATGGACACCGTGAAGCCCGCGAAGACCTTCATCATGGTGTGGCCGGCCAGCATGTTGGCGAACAGTCGGATGGACAGGCTGATGGGGCGCACGAAATAGGAGATCAGTTCGATGGGAACGATCAGCGGCGCCAGCCACAGCGGCGTGCCATGCGGCAGGAAGAAGTGGAAGAAGTGCAGCCCATGCTTGGCAAAGGCGATGATGGTCACGATCACGAACACGAACAGCGCCATCACGAAGGTCACGATGATGTGGCTGGTGAAGGTGAAAGACCAGGGGATCAACCCCAGCACATTGCCGAACAGCACGAAGATGAACAGGGTGAAGATCAGCGGAAAATACTTGCGCGCCTGCGGCCCCGCATTGTCGCGCACCATTTCCGCCACGAACTCGTACAGAAGCTCGGCCACGGATTGCAGGCGGCCCGGTACCAGGGCGCGACCCCGCATGCCATAGACCAGCAGGAAGGTCGCACCGATCACGGCGAGCACCATCCACAGGGCGGAATTGGTGAAGGACAGATCAAGATTGCCAACCGGCAGGCTGACCAGGCGCTTGATCTCGAATTGCTCCAACGGACCAGCCACGATGCCCTCACTCCCCACCGTCCCGGCTATCCCGGGACTTGTCGAACCCAGCGGCATATCCCTGACGGTTGGCCAGGCGATACACATTCATAAATCCGGCGATCGCACCCAGAAGGACCATGATGATCATCCCCCAGGGCTTGGTATCCAGCCAGCGATCGATGCCATAACCGAGCGCGAGCCCGAAGACGACACCGGCCACCAGTTCGACCCCTATGCGCAGACCGGCGGCCAGATCACTGCTCGACCGGTCGCCCCCCCCCTGCCCCGCAATGGGGTCGGGCGGCGGTTCCAGGCCAGCGGCGCGGCGCGCCTCGCGCAGGCGGGTTTCGAGTTCATCCAGCGAGGGGGGCGGGTGATCATTGCTCACGACGCGGGCTCCCTTCCGCCAGATTGGTGAATACCGTGCGAAAGCGGGCGCACCATACGGTCAGGCCCCACCCCTGTCAAGGGTGGAGCACCCCGACCTAAGTATCTGATAAATATTGATTTACACGCCGCGCATAGGACCGATGCCGCAGCGCGGCATGCCGGATGCACCGTATTTGGCCATTTTGTCGCCGAAAATGCAGGTAGCGGCCGCACCCGCGTTACAGAGCCCAGGCAGATTTTCCGAACGCCGCCCGCACATGGATGGGCTCGACGAATAGGCAAACCTATGAGCTAAGCAGGGTCCCCCAGGCCGGAGCGGATGTGGCCCGGCCTGGCGAAACCTGCTTAGCCCTGACGGGAGCGCTTGTGGGCGTGGATCGCCTCCACCATCTGCTCCGCCGTCGTACCCTTGGCCAGCACGGTCACGAAGCCGCCGTCCGGCGCCATCAGATAAACGAAGGTCGAATGATCCATCAGATAGGCGTCGGGATATTCGGCCCCCTGGGAGCGGGCGTAGTAAACACGATAGGCCTTGGCCACGTCGGCGATCTGCGCGTCACTGCCTGTCAGGCCGATGATGGACGGGTGGAACAGCCTGACATATTCGGCCAGCACCGCCTGCGTGTCGCGCGCGGGATCAATGGTGATGAACAGCGGCTGGACCTCCGATGCCTCCGCCCCCAGCAGGTCCATGGCCTGCGCCACGGTTTGCAACTCGGTCGGGCAGATGTCGGGACAATAGGTATAGCCGAAAAAGATGAGCCGGTATTTGCCGTCGAAATCCGTATCCTTGACCGTGCGCCCGTCATGGCTGGTCAGGGTGAAGGCGCCGCCGATGCTGGCGGGCGCCACGGCCAGACCCGTGCCTGCGGCCTGACGCTGGTCATGGCGGATGGTCATCCAGGCGATAACGGCCGCCATGACCAGGCCGACCATCACCGCCAGCCCCATGCGCGCCAAACGATCCCGCTTCATCGCGTTTCCCCTGCTTGCTTGCCGCCGAACTGCTACAGTTCTCCCTTAGACCATGGAACGGCAACAGCATAGGGGCGGATGATGCGGCAAGGGCGGATTTTGGGGCCATTGCTGGCGCTGGCAGCATCCTGCGGTGCCGCCTTTCCGGCCCTGGCCGACGGGCCCGATTGCCGCGATGCCGATTTCCGGTGGAGCCGGACGGAACCCGCCATCAACATGCGCCATGTGCTGTGTGGCGAGATCAAGGGCAATGGTGACGTCGTCGGCCTGCATGCCCGTGCCATCGCCGGCACGGCCCCGGTGAAGGCCATCCGGCCGGAAGGCGGGGCGCCGGACGGCACCTATGGCGCGCGGGTGGAGTTCAGCAACGGCAAGACCAAATTCTCTACCTTCTACCCGGACCATTGCACGGCGGCGGATATCGAAAAGTCCATCCTGCATGCCGTGCGCAACAGTTTCGGCGCGGCGCGCCCCTGGGGCCGGCTGGGTTGCGCCGCGCCTGACGGGACGACGCCCGGCTATTGCCGCGGCCCCCAGGGGCAGCGCCTGGTCATCCGGTTCGGGGAACTGAAGGACGGACGTATCAACACCGCCTTTCCGCTGACAGGGGAAACCTGCCCATGACACATGACCCGGCCGAATGGCTGGCCGACTGGCTGCTGACCGACATGGGCGGCGACACGGCCGGCATCACCACATTCCTGGAGGGATTGCAGGGCGGCGCGCGGCCGCAGCGCCGGCTGGGCAACCTTTACGCCGCCAGCATCACCGATGGGGGCCTGTTGCTGGAAAACCTGATGGAGGAGGATTGGCCGCCGGTCCTGGTGCCGGCGGCGCTGGCCCTGCCCGCGCTGACGGATGCGGCCGGCGGGGGTTGAGCAGCAAGGGGGGTAAGCGGCGGGGACCATGGACCCCCGCCGTCCTCCCGCGCCGGTCAGCGGTTGTCGAGTTGCGGGCGCACGGCCGCCAGGCCGCAACGGGTGATACGATAGGGACCACCGCCGGCCGACGCGATGAGCCGTCTGGCCTTCAGCCGCCGGAAGACCGCCGGACCGCAATCCAGCAGCAGCCAGCCTTCCCGGGTGAGACATTCCACCGCCTGGATGTCACGATGGTTGTCCGGATTGCGAATCAGGGTGATACGGCCGCCCTGGGCCAGCGCGTGCAGCGTCCGCTGCTTCGCCTTGGAAAGATTCATGATGAGATGTCGCCGTCTGTTCAGCATGCCGAGGCAGACGCGCGCGCTGCCATCACATGGCAGGAGCGGCGCTGCGCGGAACAAAGCTGACCGGGTGCCGGTCAGCGGCGGGCGACAATCTCCAACATGAGCACCTCATTAAATCCGACATGGAAATATATCCCATATCGGATTTAATGGTCAAGCACCCAGCAGGCCCAGCGGCAGGATCGGCAGGGGCTCTCCCGGCTCCACACCCTGCCTTTCCTCCTCCAGCACGGCCAGCGCATCGGCCGCCGACAGACGGCCCAACATGGCGGCGCCGTCCCGCGGGTCCATCCGGGCGACACCATCGGCATCCAGCATCACGCGGAGATATTCCCGTCGGCCCGGCTTGCGTCGGTAATGAAACCCGGCCTGTGCCGTCAGCATCGGCGGGTCAGCCGGTGCCGCCCCCGCCAGCCGCAGCACCAGCGGACGCACCAGGGCGAGGAAGGCCACCAGCATGGCGACGGGATTTCCCGGCAGGCCCGCGAAGACGGCCGGGCCGACACGCCCCAGCGCCAGGGGTTTTCCGGGCTTCAGTGCCAGTTTCCAAAAGGTCAGCGAGCCCGACTGCGCCAGCACTGCCCGTACATGGTCCGCGCCCCCCACCGACACCCCGCCGGATGTGATGATCAGGTCATGATCCTGCGCTGCACCCAGGATGGATACCCGGATCGTTTCGGCTTCATCGGTCAGGATGCCCAGGTCCGTCACGGCACAGCCCAGCCGAGCCAGCAGACCGCGCAGCATCGCGCGGTTGGCATCATAGATGCCCCCGGCCGCCAGGGGGCGTCCGGGCTCCGTCACCTCATCCCCCGTCGAGAACAGGGCCACGCGCAACGGCCGGCGCACGCAAAGCCGGTCCAACCCGAGACCGGCCGCCAGCCCCAGATCCCGCGGACCCAACCGGCGGCCGGCTGCCAGGACCCGATCGCCGCCCCTCACATCCTCTCCCGCCCGCCGCAGGTTGGCGCCCGCCGGCAAGCCGGAGGGCAGGACGACCCGTTCCCCCTGCGCGACCGCATCTTCCTGCATCACCACAAGGTCCAGGCCCGGCGGCACGAACGCGCCGGTGAAGATGCGCAATGCCGTGCCCAGCGGAGGTACCAGCATGGTCGGCCCGCCGGCCAGCGCCGGCCCCGCCACCGTCAACGCACGCCCCAGATCAGCCAGCCGCACCGCATAGCCGTCCACGGCACTATTATCGAAGGGGGGAAGATCGCGCGGGCTCAGGATGTCATCGGCCAGTACCCGGTCCAATGCATCGGCCAGCAGCACTTGTTGCGAACCCGAAACGATATCGAACCGGTCGGCAATCAGCGCCAGCGCCTCCGGCACCGTCAGCATTTTTGGTTCGGAAACGAAACAATCATCGCCTGCCGTCATGCCCCCACCCCTGTGACCCGCAGGATCAGGTCGACCAGCGGTTCCACATCATTCAGGTCCAGCACGGGCAGCGGACAATCCGGCAGGGGGGCATCGCTGGCCACGGCCACGATGCGGGGATCATCGGGATAAAGCAGGGGCTTGCCGTTGGCCGGCCGGTGGATTTCCAGTTTCGGATGGGCGTCGCGCTTGAAGCCTTCCACCAGAATCAGGTCGACCGGCGACAGCTTGGCCAGCAGTTCAGCCAGCGCAGGCTCGGGCGCGCCCCGGTTTTCGTGCATCAACGCCCAGCGGTTGGCAGAGGCAACCAGAACCTCCGCCGCACCGGCCATGCGATGGACATAGCTGTCCTTGCCCGGCTGGTCGATGTCGAAGGCGTGATGGGCATGCTTGACGGTGGCAACCGTCAGACCACGCGCGCCGATCGCGGGGATCAGCCGGGCCATCAGCACCGTCTTGCCGCTGCCGCTCCATCCGGCCAGACCGAAAACATTGCGGGCAAGCGTCATGATCCCCATCCATGGCTGTCACCGGCCGGCAGCCTAGGCCGCACAGGCGGGCGGACGCAAGCAGGCTCAGGACAGGGCCGCGGCCAGACCGGCCGCCGCCAGCACAAGCGCCGCCCAGCCCAGGCGCCGCCAGCGGCGTCCCTCCCGCTCCCGCGCGGCAGCCAGCACAAGCACCGATTCGGGATGCAGCCGCAATCCCCCGCCTTCGGCCAGCATGTTGGCCGTGCGTTCCAGGTCGCGCACCAGGGCCGGCACGCGGGCCGCAATGCCGGCCATATTGTTGATCAGGTCGGCGCCACGCGCCTCCAGCCCGCGATTCTCGATCATCCAGCGGGTGATCAGCGGCCGGGCCAGTTCCCACATGTTCACCCGCGGGTTCAGCACGCGACCCATGCCCTCCGCCGTCAGCATGCTTTTCTGCAAAAGCAGCAATTGCGGCTGCGTCTCCATCTGGAACTTCTCAGTCACCGCGAAAAGCTGGGCCAGCAGCCGGCCGACGGAGATATCCGACAGGGGCCGGCCATGCAGCGGCTCGCCGATGGACCGGCAGGCCTGCTTGAAAAGCTCCTGATCCTGGCTGGCCGGAACAAAACCGGCATCGAAATGAACCTTGGCCACCAGGTCGTAATCGCGGTTCAGGAAACCGATCAGCATATCGGCCAGATAAAGCCGGGTCTGCCGATCGATGCGGCCCATGATGCCGAAATCCACGGCCACCAGGCGGCCCGCCGCCGTCACGAACATGTTGCCGGGGTGCATGTCGGCATGGAAGAAGCCGTCGCGGAACACCTGGTTGAAGAAGGCGTCAGCCGCATGGGCCAGCAACTGGTCGGGGCTGAGACCCGCGGCCAGGATATCGTCCAGCCTGTCGATGGAAAAGCCGATGACGCGCTCCTGCGTCATCACCCGCTTGGCCGTTCGGTCCCAATCGATGGCGGGCACGCCGAACGTCTGGTCGTCCGCGAAATTCTCCGCCAGTTCAGAGGCGGCCGCCGCCTCCATGCGCAGGTCCATTTCCAGCGCGACGGTGCGGGCGAACGTCTCGACCACGGCCAGCGGCTTCAGCCGCCGCAGCCTGGGCTGAAGCCGCAGCGCCCAATCCGCCAGCCACATCAGCAGGTCGATATCGCGCTGGAAGGCCTGCTCGATACCGGGGCGCAGCACCTTCACGGCCACGGCGCAGCCATCCGGCGTCTCTGCGAAATGTACCTGGGCGATGCTGGCCGCAGCCACGGCCGTATCATCGAACCGGGCATAGAGCAGGTCGATCGGCCGCTCCAGCTCGGCCTCGATGATGGCGCGGGCATCGGCACCGGGAAAGGCCGGCAGCCGGTCGCGCAGATTGGCAAGGTCCTTTGCCACCTCCTCGCCCACCAGATCGGCGCGGATCGACAGGACCTGCCCCAGCTTGATGAAGCTGGGACCCAGCGCCTGCAAGGCCGCCGCCAGGCGTTCCCCGGGCCGTCCCGGCGCCTTGTCGCGGTTCATGGCCCGCAGAAGCAGGGCCAGCAGAGGGGTGCTGTCGCGGAAAAGCTCCACCGGCAGGGCGCCGTGACGCCCGAGGGTACGGCCGATACTGACCAGTCGCAGCAGGTTGCGGAAGGCGCGCAGCATGATCCGGGCGCCTTAGACGCGCCAGCCGGAATGGATGCAGGCGATGCCCCCCGACAGGTTGCGCGCCCGCGCGCCGGTAAAGCCCGCCGCCTCTATCCGGCGACACAGCGCCTGCTGCTCGGGGAAGCGGCGGATGCTTTCCACCAGATACTGGTAGCTGTCGCGGTCCCCGGCCACCAGTTGGCCCAGACGCGGCAGCAGGTTGAAGGAATAGCCGTCATAGATGTCGCGCAGCACCGGGATGACGACATGGCTGAATTCCAGGCAGAAGAACCGGCCGCCGGGCTTCAGGACACGCCGCGCCTCGGCCAGCGCCTTGTCGATGCGCGTCACGTTGCGCAGGCCGAAGGCGATGGTATAGGCGTCCATGGACCGCGCGGGAAACGGCAGGTCCTCGGCATTGCCGACGGTCCAGTCGATGCCGGACAGCAACCCGCCATCGACACCACGATCACGGCCGACCCGGACCATGGCCTCCGTCAGGTCGCAGACGGTCACGTTGGCACCCGGCGCCCGCTTCTTCAAGCGGAAGGCAATGTCACCCGTACCCCCCGCCACATCCAGCAATGCCTCCCCGTCGCGCGGGCGGACCAGATCGACGAAGGCGTCCTTCCAGACGCGATGGATGCCCATCGACATCAGGTCGTTCATCAGGTCGTACTTGCCGGCCACGCTGCCGAACACGCCCTGAACCAGCGGCGCCTTTTCAGTGGGGTCGATTTCCCGGAAGCCGAAGAAACGCCCTTCCTCCCCTGCGGGTGGACGGGGCGGCGGGGTGATGGCGGGGCGGGGCGGGGCGGCGTCGGTCATGGCCGGAAGATAGGGCGGACGGACACGGTTGGGAAGCGGGTGCGTTGCCTTGTCCCAACATGCAAGGGGTGCGATCCCCGGGGGACAGGGGGCCGGCGCCGAGAAAACGCCCCGGACCCGCACGAACGCGGAGCCGGGGCGTCATTCATTGCAACGGGCCGAACGTCTCTGTCCGGAGCGTCAGAGGCAGCGTCAGTTGCCCTGGCGGGTGGTGGACAGGGTGCTGCCCGGCGGCGGCAGCACTTCCGGATTCTGCTCATCCTTCCAGAACATCAGCTTGTCCAGGAAGGAGGGGCTGCCGACCACCACGCCCGGATTCTCCCGGTCGACGATGGCGCGGATGTCGGGATTGGCCTGGTCGGCACCGGCCTGGGACAGCAGGGCGCCTTCGCCCGGCGTCTGCTGCGGGCTGACGCGCGGGTCGATCAGGGCGTTGCTGCTGCTGGCCCCGAACACCGAGGATTGCGAGCGCGTGTCGCGCGCCATTTCCTGCGGGCGCGGGCTGCCGGGCTGCGGGGGGCGCAGGCTGAAATCCGGCGGCACTTCCAGCGGGGCGCGGGCCACCACCATGAATTCATCCGGCGCATCGTGACGGCCGAACAGGCCACAGCCCGCCAGCAGGCCGCCCATGGCGAGAACGGTGATGGCCGGCACGGCCTTGCGCACTTGCTTCAACACACCCATGGTCCGATCCGTACCCTTCTAACGAGGAGCGAAGATTACCGCCGCTCCGCCTCGGAGAACAACCCGTCGATCAGCAACAGGCCCACGCCGACGACGATACAGCAATCCGCCACGTTGAATGCCGGCCAGTGCCAGCCCGCGACGTGAAAGTCAAGGAAATCGGCGACGGCGCCGTAACGAAGCCTGTCGATGACATTGCCGATGGCCCCACCCACCACCATGCCCGTCGCCACGGCCGCCAGCAACCGGTCATTGGCACGCCCCCACCAGAGCAGAGCCCCGCTGATCAGGATGGCCAATACGCTCAACACATAAGGCATCAGGTCGTGCTGGCTGTAGAACATGCTGAAGCTGACGCCGAAATTCCAGGCCGTGACGAGGTTGAAGAAGCCCGTGACCTCGATAGCCGGCGATACCACGACACATCCCGGCCCGGCCGGCCCCGACAGGCAGGGCAACAGCACGGTCATCACCCATTCCTTCGTCACCTGGTCCAGGACCAGCGCCACGACGGCCACCAGCGCCATCACCAGCCGCATCCGCTTCACCAGCGCCGCCGGCATCGCCCCCTCGCCCGACATCATCATCCAAACCATGCTTCTTCGTGGAGCCTTGTCTTGCGCCTTATACTGCAATCACGGCGGAAAGGCGGCAAATGGTCGATGGGCCGGTCAAAAAACCGCCGTGCGGCCCCTGCACGCCCCGCCGGTTGCCTATGCGGCGGGCGGGGCTACTGCGCATTTGCCTGACGGGAGGCAACCTGTTAGTTTCCGCGCCGCTCGATTCCTTTCAAGTTGAGAAGCGTGTCATGAAGGTCAATGCGAATACCATGCGCAAGGGTCATATCCTTGAGCATAACGGCCGGCTCTATGTCATCACCGGCACCCAGATCGTTCAGCCCGGCAAGGGCGGCGCCTTCATCCAGCTTGAAATGAAGGACGTGAAGAGCGGCAACAAGAACATCGAGCGCTTCCGCACCGGCGAAGCCGTCGAGCGGGCCCGCCTGGACGATCACGAGATGACGTTCCTGTTCGCCGAAGATGACAATTACACCTTCATGGACAAGGAGACCTTTGAGCAGGTCACCATCGCCGGCGACATCATCGGCGACGGCAAGATTTTCCTGCAGGATGGCATGGAAGTCGTCGTGCAGTCCTTCGAAGGCACCCCCCTGTCGGTGGAACTGCCGCAGTCGGTCATCCTGATGATCACCGAGGCCGATCCGGTGGTGAAGGGGCAGACCGCCTCTTCCTCCTACAAGCCGGCCGTGCTGGAGAATGGCGCCCGCGTCATGGTCCCGCCGCACATCGAATCCGGGACCCGCATCGTGGTCAATATCGAGACCGGTGAATATATGGAACGCGCCAAGGACTGATCCGTCCGGGCCTTTCCCTTGGCTGATGGCGCCCGCGCGAGGAATAATACGCGCGGGCGCTTCGCTTTTGGTATAAGGCGGTCATCACGGACCGCGGTTTCTTCGACATTGTGGAGAGTTCGACCATGGCAGCCCGTTCGGCCATCCTGAACGTCATGACACGTGCGGCGGAGAAGGCCGGCAAGGCCATCCTGCGCGATTTCGGCGAGGTCGAACACCTGCAGGTGTCCCGCAAGGGCCCGTCGGACTTCGTTTCCGCCGCCGATCAGAAGGCCGAGCGCATCGTGCGCGAGGAACTGTCCAAGGCGCGCCCCGATTTCGGCTTCCTGATGGAGGAAAGCGGGGAGATCAAGGGCAAGGATACCGCCCACCGTTTCATCGTCGATCCGCTGGACGGCACCACGAATTTCCTGCACGGCCTGCCGCACTGGGCCATTTCCATCGCGCTGGAGCGTGAGGGCGAGATCATCGCCGGTGTCGTCTATGAACCCGTGCATGACGAGATGTTCTGGGCGGAAAAGGGCGCCGGTGCATTCCTCAACCATCAGCGCCTGCGGGTCTCCTCCCGCCGGGCGCTGGCGGATGCGCTGATCGCGACAGGCATCCCTTTCAAGGGCCATGGCAACGCGCCCGTGTTCCTGGGCCAGCTGGAAGCGCTGATGGGTCAGGTGGCTGGCATCCGCCGCTGGGGCGCCGCCTCGCTGGATCTGGCCTATACGGCGGCGGGCCGCTACGATGGTTTCTTCGAGGCCGATCTGAAGCCCTGGGATCTTGCCGCCGGCCTGCTGCTGGTGACAGAGGCCGGCGGCTTCGTCAGCGAGATCGGGACGGGCAAGGCACCGCTGTCCAGCGGTTCCGTCCTGGCCGCCAATGCCAACCTGCATTCCCATCTGGCGATGGTACTGCGCAATGCTGGCAAGCCGAAGGCCGCCCCGGCTCCGGCAGCGCCCCCCAAGCCCAAGGCCTGATCATCCGGCCCCCAGACACCGCATGACAAGGCGCCCGGACCATTTGCGTCCGGGCGCCCTTTTCTTGCCGTCAGGCCGCCGCTGCGGTCCCCGTCCCGCATCCGGCCCGCACCAGGTCGGCCAGTCTGCGGCGCAGGTCGGCATTCTCCCGCTCCAGCCGTTCCAGGCGGCGCACCATGGCCGGCTTGTCCCCCGCCTGATCCTGTCGCCAGCGGTAATAGGTGACGCGCGTCACGCCCAGTTCGCGGGCGATATCGACGATCTTGTAGCCCTCGTTCAACAATGCGTCGGCCAAGACCAGCTTTTGCGCCACTTCCTCGGTGGTGTAACGACGCTTCGTCATGTTCCTGCTTCCCCCTCGTTCGCGGTGGCATCCCACCATTGTCCCGCAACCCAGGTCCCGGCCACCTGCAGGTCCGCGTCCAACAACACCAGATCGGCCTGATAGCCGGCCCGGATGCGGCCCAGCCGGTCATCAAGGCGCAGGAAACGCGCAGGATAGAGGGAGGCCATGCGCAGCGCCTCCTCCAGCCCGACACCCATCAGGGCGACCGCATTGCGCACGGCCTGCGCCATGTCGATATCGGCCCCGGCCAGCGTGCCGTCATCGGTGACCAGCCGGCCGTCACGACGGTGGATCATCTGGCCATGCAGCGTGAAGCTTTCCGCCGCCGTGCCGGTCGGCGGCATGGCATCGGTGACCAGCATCAGCCCGCCCGGCCCCTTGGCCGCCAGCGCCAGACGCAGCATGGCCGGATGGACATGCACCCCGTCGGCGATGATGCCGCACACCGTGTCCCGGGCGGCCAGCGCCGCCCCGGCGATGCCCGGCTCGCGGTTGGCCAGCGGCGGCATGGCGTTGAACAGGTGGGTGAAGCCGGACAGGCCCGCCTCCACGGCCGCCATGGTCTGGGCATAGGTCGCGGCGGAATGCGCGCCGGCCACGATCAGGCCGGCTGCGACCAGCCGTGCGACAACCGCCGGCTCCACCCGGTCGGGCGCCAGCGACAGCAGCACACGGGCATCCGCCCCGAAGCGGGCGGGCAGCCCCGTCAGGAAATCCAAGTCGGCCGCATCGATCGGCCGGACATGGGCAAGGCTGTGGACGCCACGCCGCTCGGGCGCCAGGAAAGGGCCTTCCAGATGCACGCCCACGACACCGGACCCCGGCATGGCGCTGGCCACCGCCGCCGCCCGACCGGCGGCCCGCATCCCCTCCACCGTGTCGGTGATGAAGGTGGGCAGCAGCGCCGTGGTGCCGAACCGGCGATGGGCACGGGCGATGGACAGTGCCGCCTGCACGGTCGCCTGGTCATTGAACAGGATGCCGCCACCGCCATTCACCTGGGTATCGATGAAACCGGGCGCCAGAAGCATGCCGTCGGATAAGCGCCGAAGCGCCGCACCTTCAGGCAACGGGCTTCCCGGCGGCAGCAGGGCGGCAACCCGGTCGGCCCGTAAAAGGATGTCGGCCGCCACCATGTGGCTGCCTGTGAAGACGCGCGCGCCGGTCAGCAGGGTTTCTGCCATCACACCGTCTCCGTCACCTTGCGCAGATTGGCCGGCACGTCAGGGTTCAGGCCCCGGCGCCGCGACACCGTATGGATGGCCATGTAGAAGCTCTGCACGGCGGCCAGCGGCGCCAGTTCGGGGGCCAGCCCCGGCAGCGATGGCAGGGCGATCACGCCCGGCACACCGTCATCGCTGCTATAGACCGGCCCGCCCAGCGCCACGCAGCGGGCAATCGCGGCCCGCGTCGCCGCCGCCGTCGCATCGTCCTGGTTGATGGCCAGCACGGGGAAGTCCGGACCGACCAGGGCCAGCGGACCGTGAATCACCTCCGCCGCGCTGAACGCCTCGGCATGCAGCCGGCAGGTCTCCTTGCATTTCAGGGCCATCTCCATGATGGCACCGGTGCCGAGACCGCGGCCGATGACGTAAAGGCCGGTCTTGTCGGCCAGCCCCAGAAGCGCCGGCGTCCAGTCCAGTTCCGCCGCCGCGGCCAGGATCGCCGGGGCCTGGATCACGGCGCGGCGCAGCACGGCGTCCTGCTTCCATTCCGCGACCAGGGCCAGGAAAGCCATAGCGCTGGTCAGATAGGATTTGGTGGCGGCAACGCTGATTTCCGGTCCGGCGCATAGCGGGATGCAGAGATCCGCCGTCGCGGCCAGGGGGGATGCTTCGTCATTCACGAAGGCGACAACGAAGGCCCCGCCCTGCTTTGCCGCCGCCGCCAGCCGCAGCAGGTCGGGGCTGCGCCCGCTCTGCGAGACGGCGATGAACAGGGCGCCCTTCAGCCTCAGGTCGGTGTTGTAAAGCGACACGACCGATGGCCCCACCGATGCCACGGGCAGCCCCAGATGCGTTTCGATCAGGTATTTGCCATAGGTGGCGGCATGGTCGGAACTGCCGCGCGCGCAGGTGACGACCAATGCCGGGTCCAGCGCGCGCAGCCGCTCGCCCAGCGCCCGGAACAGGGGGGCACAGCGGTCGATCTGGCGCTGAACGGCCTCGGCACTTTCCGCCGCCTCCACGGCCATTTGCGTGCTGGTGCTGTCGGGCTTGGAAATGGTCATGTCACGGTCTCGCTGGCTGGCGTCGAACCGCCTGTGGAAAGATTCAGTTCGACAATGAAATCATAGGCATCGCCCCGGTACTGGCTGCGGACGAATTCCAGCGGCCGGCCGTTTTCCAGAAAGCTGCGCCGTTCGATGAACAGGGCGGGCGTGCCTTCCGGCACCTGAAGGATGCCGGCCTGATCGGCACTGAGCAGACCGGCCGACAGACGTTGCAGGGCCCGGTGCGGCGGATGGCCAAGACCGCGCAAGACATCATAGAGGGAGCCGGTGACCTGCATCGGATCGGGCAGAACACGGGCCGGAACGACTGAAAGCTCGATCGCCATGGGCACGTCATCGGCCAGACGCAGACGCCAGAGACGGCTGACCCGCTCGCCAAGGGCCAGGCCCAGCACCATCGCTTCTTCCGGGCTGGCCGGCGCGATGCTGCGCGACAACCAGCGCGATGACGGCTCCAGCCCGCGTGACCGCATATCCTCCGAAAAGCCCGTCAGGGCGGACAGTGGCTGTTCCACATGCGGGGCCTTGGCCACGAAGGTGCCCGCGCGCGGCCGCTGGTGCAGCAGGCCCTCGTCCACCAGCGCCTGCACGGCCTTGCGCACCGTCACGCGCGACACGGCAAAGCCTTCGGCCAGGTCGCGTTCCGCCGGCAGCGCATCATCGGCCGCCAGCGTGCCCCCCGCAATCAGGCGCCGCAGATGGCGGGCCAACTGCATATAAAGCGGTGACGGATTGTCCGGTGACAAGGCGGCCGGATCATAGAGCGGAGGCGGAAGGCTCATCGCGCAACCTCCGGATGACGCATGGCCAGCAGGATGGCGCCGGCCATGGCATCGCCCTTGGGCGCGCTCAGCACGCCATTCACCCAGGGCGGCATCCATTCCAGCAGCACGGGCGCCAGCCCCCCCATCAGGCAGATAGCCGGGGCGTCCAGTGCGCGCAGCCGGACGATATGGTTGACCAGATGATCGGCCTGTTCGCGCACCAGACGGGCGGCGACGCCGTCGCCCTGACGGGCATGATCCAGCACCAGCGGGACCAGCGCGCCGTAATCGCCGGGCCGGGCCGTCCCGACCCAGGCCACGATGGCGGGCGGATCACCGCCCAGCCTTTCCATGATGGCGCGCGTCATCGCCGTTTCCGGCCCCAGCCCGTCATGACCGCGCAAGGCGGCACGCACGGCCTCCCGCCCCAGGGCGGCACCGGACCCGTCGTCCGACACCTCGAAACCCCAGCCGCCGATGCCCCGTCCCTGCCCGCCGGTGATGATCTGTGCGGCGCTGCCCGTTCCGGAAATCAGGATCGCCCCGTCGGCACCGGCATGGGCACCCAGGCAGGCGGTGAAGGCGTCGGTATCGGACAAGATGCCGGCAAAGGTCACCGGGGCGGTCGCCGTCACCCGCTGACGGTCCGCATCCCCCGTGATACCGGCCAGCCCCAACCCGATGAAGGCACCGGCCAGCGGCTCCCGCCCCATTCCGGCCGCCGCCAGGGCCGCGTCCACCGCCACCATGATGGCGGACCAGGCCACATCCAGCCCCAGGCGGATATTGGCCGCACCGCCGACACCTTCGGCCAGCGTGGCCCCGCCGGCATCGGCCAGTCGTGCCCGGCAGCGGGTGCCACCGCCATCGATACCGATGAATAGCGGGCCTGGGGACGGTGAAAGGGGCATGCCGCGGCACCTTCGCATCTTGAGGGATCGGGGTTCCGATCCTGTGTATCTGGTCTTGACCAACCACACAACAGGTATGATACCAATATAATACCAAATGGCAATATGTGCCGATTTTTGTGGCGATCTCCGCAATGACTGGTATGGTCATCTCTGCATTTCAACAAGACCAGGGCATTGCCATGTCCATGACCGAGAAGGCGGGCCGGCGGTTTGCCGACCTGGACCTCTGGTCCACGCCCGACATTCTGGAAGCCCTGTGGGGTGGACAGGCGCGGGCGGTGTCAGCCTGTCTGGCCACGCTGCCCGCCCTGTCCGCGGCCGTGGACGCGGCGGCGGCGCGGTTGGGCGGAACGGGAAGGCTGATTTATGCCGGGGCGGGATCATCGGCCGTACTGGCCGCCCTGGACGGGCTGGAACTGCCGGGCACCTTCGGCTTTCCCCTGGACCGCATCGAACTGGTGCTGGCCGGTATTGGCGACCTGCGCCGGGGCTTCGACGGGGCGGTGGAGGATGCCGGCGATGCGGGGGCGGACGCGGTCCGGGCGCTGGGGCCGACCCCGTCCGACATCGTGATCGGTGTTTCGGCAAGCGGGCGCAGTGCCTTTACCGTAGGGGCCCTGGACGCCGCGCGCCATGCCGGTGCCCAGACGGTGGCAATTGCCAGCAATCCGGATTGCCCCCTGTTGCGGGCGGCCGGGCACCCCCTGTTCGTGGACAGCGGGGAGGAGGTGATCGCCGGGTCCACCCGGCTGGCCGCCGGCACGGCCCAGAAGCTGCTGCTGAACCTGTTCTCCACGGCGCTGATGGTGCGGCTGGGCCATGTGCATGGCAACCTGATGGTCAATGTACAGGTGAACAATGCAAAGCTGCGCGCCCGGGCGCTGGACATGCTGTGCCGCATCACGGGCGCGGACGCGCACCGGGCAGCGCAGGCGCTGACGGATTGCGACGGGGCGCTGAAGCCGGCGGCCCTGGTGCTGCTGCGGGGACTGGCACCGGCAGCGGCGCTGGCCGCCCTGGCGCGGGCGGGCGGCAATCTGCGCCGCGCGCTGGGTGAATGACGGCGCCCCCTTCCCTTCCCCGCGGATAAGGCAACCGGAACCATGGATCTGCTGGTCAAGCTTTACACCCTGCCCCCCGGTCCGGAGCCGCTGCCCCCCGGTGTCACCCTGCGACGGGCGCTGGCGCCGGAGGCGCCGGCCATCCTGCCCTGGATCGCCGCGCGGTTCGGGGACGGGTGGCAGGCCGAGGCGGCGGCCGCCCTGTCGGCCTGCCCGGCCCGCCTGTATCTGGCCCATCGGGATGACGGCACCCTGCTGGGCTTCGCCTGCCATGACGTGACGGCCCGGGGCCTGTTCGGCCCCACCGGCGTCGATGCGGCGGCCCGCGGCACGGGCATCGGCACGGCGCTGCTGCTGGCCGCCCTGCGCGCCATGGCGGCGGATGGCTATGCCTACGCCGTCATCGGCGGGGCGGGGCCGGTGGATTTCTACCGGCGGGCGGTTGGCGCCATCCCCATTCCTGACAGCGAACCCGGCCTTTACCGCGGCCTGCTGCGCCCGCCGGGCTGATGGGCGCGCCCCCGCCAGGAGAGGGCGCTGAAGGGCACGTCAATGCTTCGGCTTGCCTTCCTTTGGCATTTCCTCCCCCTCGGGCTGGGACAGGAAGAACAGGTTGCGCAGGAAACCCGGCGCCAGCACGGCCAGCGGATTGACCCCGACCGACAGGTCGCTGGCCGGCCCCTTGACGCTGTAGGTCGCGGCGAACAGCCCCTGCCCCTCCCCACCCATCAGCAGATCGCCCAGCACCGGGATCACGCCCAGCAGCTTGTTCACGGTGGTGAACGGCACGATGGTGCCCTGCAGGGCGACATGGTCGCGCTTCAGGTCGACATTGCCTTCCAGCGTCAACCCCACCTGCGAGCCGGAGGTGCGCATATCCCGCAGGGTGATACCGTCCTTGTGCCACAGCCAGTCGCCCGTCAGCCGGGAAAAGGCGATGGGCTGGCCCGACAGGAAATTGGCAAAGCCGCGCGGCGACGCGGCGGACAGGAGACGGGCCAGCACGGGTGCATCCTGCACTTGGTAATCCGTAAGTTCGGCCTTGCCGGCGATGGCCTGTGCGGGATCATCGGGATTGCTGCGGCCGGTCAGCGCCAGCCGCCCGCCCTTAAGCTGGCTGATGATGTCCAATCCGCGCAGGGTGGCGCCGGCATCGTTGGTTTCCGCCGCCAGGGTCAGGATGCGCCCGTCGGCCGGATCGGGCGCGTAATGCACCGTCAGGCGACCTCCCTCCCCCACCTCGGCATCCAGTTCGGTGCGATACCAGATGCGGGTATCGCGATCCATGCGGCCCCGGGCGTTGCGGATTTCGCGCCCCTCATCCCCCATGACGGCGCGACCCAGATCGAAGGTGATGGACAAAGGCGGCTTGGGCGCGTCCACATCCACCGGTTCCGGCACAAGCGGCCGGCCATCCGGCCCCTTCTCCCGGCTGCGCAGGGGGCGGGCGTCGAAGCTGGCGCCGCGCACATCGATGGCCAGCCCGCCTTTTCCATCGGTATCGCGGATATCGATGACGGCATCGCTTTCCCCCAGCTTGAACTGGTCCAGCTTCAGGTGGGAAAGACCGTAATCGGCCTCGCGCAGGGTCAGGGACCCGATGGCCGTCAAGGCTTCCGTCGTCACCACAAAGGCGGGGATCAGCAGGGGCTTGCCGTCATGGAAGCGCACCGTGCCGCGGGCCTGGCCGGGTTGCCCCGCCTCCTTGCGCCATTTCAGCAGATCGATGCGCAGGACGGACGGTGTCAGATCCAGCTCGGCCTGGATGGATTGTACCCGCTGCCCGTCCTTGCGCTCGCTGGTATAGGTCATGTCGATGCCGGCCGGACCGTTCAGCCAGTCGGGGAAATCCAGGTGGAAACGGCCGCGCTGCTCGTCATCCACCTGCCCGCGTACACGCACCTGGGTGCCGATGGGGGCGTCGGCGGGGAAATTTTCCAGCCATTCGACCTGGGCGGGCACGCCGTTCAGCAGGGCCGTACCCGCCATGCGCAGGTCCTGCCCCGTCACGGTCAGTTGCACGGCCCCTTGCGTGGCGGAAATATCGGCCACGATGTCGGGTATCGACACATCGGTCAGCGTTGCCTCGCCATGCAGGTCCACCATGTCCATGGTCAGGTCGTGAACCAGCGGAAAGGCGAAATGCAGATCGGCCCGCGCATGGCCGCCGGCCATTTCCGGCACCAGATTGACCTTGGCGGCATAGCCCAGCGGCGGATGGTCCAGGACGGTCAGGGCAGAGGCCAGCGGCCCCTCCAGGGCAACCCGGATATCGATGCTGTCCGTGACGTCGGTGTCCAGCCCCAGGATACGGATCGTGCCTGGCCCCGCCTTCAGGTCCAGCAGCGTACCGTCATGCACGTCGATATCGAAGGTCTTGCCATCGAACCGGGCCGTGGCCGACACGCCCGTCACGGGCGGCAAGGGCCGGCGGTAATGGACCGTGAAGCCGGAAAGGGCAAAGTCACCGACCATCCGCGAGACGTGGAACGCCTCGGGGTGATCGACGGGACCGGCGCCTTCCAGCGTAAAGACCGTCCGGTCGAACATGCCATCGGCCAGGTTCGCCACCATCCAGTTGCGGGTATTCTCCTGCACGCCGACGGGCCAGTATTTCGGCAGGTCCGCCATGGGCAGACCCGTCAGTTCCGTGGTCAGCGCGACATCGATATTCTTGTCATGCTGATGCGCCGTGCCCGTGACGGTCAGTTCCGCCGGCCCCGGCATTTCCAGATTGAACCGGTCCAGCACCAGCCGGCGGCCGGCATCGTCCAGCGTGCCATGCAGTTCCACATGATCGAAATCCAGCGGCTGCGGCAATTGCCCCGGCAGCGACAGCCGGCCCTTGCCCCCCGTCAGGCCCAGCACCAGATTGACCGGCGCCAGATCGGCATCCAGTTCCAGCAGCACCGACCCGGCCAGCATCACCTCCAGCCCGCGCAGCGGATGCAGCACGGGCGCGATATCGGCGAAATCGGCCGGGGACAGGTCCGTCATCTCGCTGCGCAGGGTGATGCCGCCATCGTCTGCCCGCCAGGCCACGTCCGCGGCCACCTGATTGATCTGTCCGCCCATGTCGATATCGGCCGACATGCGGCCGCGTACACCCGTCACGTCGCGGCGCAGCCGCAAATCCAGCCGGGGCACCTGCCAGGTGGTCTGCGTCGCCAGGTTGGCCACGACCAGCCGGCCGCGCGTGATGCGCAGATCATGCAGCGCACCCATGGCGGCTTCCGGATCGGGCGGGCTACGCATGGCCTCGATCAGGTCGGCCAGGATCCGGGCGCCGGCGCCCGGATCGTCACCGTCACTGCCGACATCCAGGCGGAAACTGCCATCGGGCAGACGCTCGGCATACAGGGCGGGTTCGACAAGGTCGATCCGTGTCGGCGCCGCACGCCCGCGCAGCAGGGCCGGAACCGACAGGCCCAGGCGCATTTCCGGCACCGCGGCCAGCAGCGCGCCGCTGGCACCATGCGCCTCCACCCCCAAGACCCCGATATCGATGGGCGTCCCGAACCCGGCCCAGGCCAGTTCGGTTCCCTTCACCTCCAATTGGACGACACCATCGCTGCTCAAAACCTGGGTCAGATAGGGGGTGACGAAATCGATCTGCATCGGCCCCTGTGCCAGGCGCCATGTCAGGAAGCCGCCCCCCACCAGCAGCATCAACAGAAGCCCGGCAACCAGTTCCAGCAGGACAAGGGCGGTGCGACGCAGCATCAGTCTCGGTTCTCCGGCACCGGAGGCCGGGCGGTTACGGGCGGCTTGACCTTGTACACACACGCGGCGCAGTCTGACCGCCGCCCGCGTACAGGTTGGGATAGCCCGGCAGACACATGATGTTCAATCAAGAATCCCTCCCCCGCCTCGGTGATCCGCAACGTGCCGCCGTCGGCCTGGAACATTGGCACGATGCGGCCGGCCCCGGCTGTGACCCCGATCTCGCGGAATTCGCCCGTTCCTATGCCGCGGGTTCCGAAGGACGCGCCGTTCTGGCGGCGGTCTTCGCCAACAGCCCCTTTCTGGGGGCGGCCCTGGTGCGGGAAATGGGCTTCTTCCGCACCATCCTGGACAAGGGCTTCGACGCGGCTTTCGCCGACCTTCTTGAAGGTCTGTGGCGTGATCATGGCGGAGAGACAGGCAGCGACCGCCTGATGAAGGCGCTGCGCATCGCCAAGCGGCGGGCCGCCCTGCTGATCGGGTTGGCCGACATGGGCGGCGACTGGACGCTGGAACAGGTGACCGGCGCCCTGTCCGACTTCGCCCAGGCCAGCCTGCAACTGGCCACACGTCTGGTGCTGCGGCAAGCCGCCGCAAGCGGCAAGCTGGTCCTGCCCGATATCGGGCAGGCGGAAAAGGGCAGCGGCTTCATCGTGCTGGCCATGGGCAAGTTCGGGGCGCGCGAACTGAATTATTCGTCCGACATCGATCTGATCGTGCTGTACGACGATGGCATCGTACAGGTTCCGGACGGGGAGATGACGAAGCTGTTCGTGCGCGTGACGCGCGAACTGGTGCGCATCATGGATGAGCGCACGGCCGACGGCTATGTCTTCCGCACCGATCTGCGCCTGCGCCCGGATCCCGGTGCCACGCCCGTGGCGGTCAGCGTTTCGGCGGCGGAGGCCTATTACAGCAGCCTGGGCCAGAACTGGGAACGGGCCGCCATGATCAAGGCGCGGCCCGTGGCCGGCGACCTGGCGGCGGGCCAGGGCTTCATGGACATCATCCGGCATTTCATCTGGCGCCGGAACCTGGATTTCGCAGCCATCCAGGACATTCATTCCATCAAGCGCCAGATCGGCACCCACAAGGGCCATCGGGAAAAGACCGTCAACGGCCACAATATCAAGATCGGGCGTGGCGGCATCCGTGAGATCGAGTTCTTCGCCCAGACACAGCAACTGATCTTCGGCGGCCGCGACCGGTCGTTGCGCACCTGCGGCACGGTGGAAACGCTGTACGCCCTGGTGGCATCCGACCGGGTGGAACGGCAGGTGGCCGACGACCTTGCCGCCGCCTACCGGTTCCTGCGCACGGTGGAACACCGGGTGCAGATGGTGGATGACCAGCAGACCCACGAACTGCCCAGGACGGACGAGGGCGTGGACCGCATCGCCGCCTTCCTGGGCTTTGCCGATGCGCAGAGCTTCCGGGCAAAGCTGATGGCCACCCTGACGGTGGTGGAGGACCATTACGACCGCCTGTTCGCCGAAAGCCCGGCGCTGTCCGGTTCCGGCAACCTGGTCTTCACGGGCACCGAGGATGACCCGGAGACCATGGAGACATTGCGGTCGATGGGTTATGCCAACCCGTCGGCCGTCGCGGGACAGATCCGGGCCTGGCATCATGGCCGCTACCGGGCCACGCGCAGCCAGCGCTCACGGGAGTTGCTGACCGAACTGGTGCCCACGCTGCTGGCAGCCTTCGCCAAGACGCCGCATCCCGATCAGGCCTTCCTGAAGTTCGATGAATTCCTGAGCCGGCTGCCGGCCGGCGTGCAATTGTTCAGCCTGTTCTATGCCAATCCCAATCTGCTGGACCTGGTGGCAGAGGTGATGGGCACCGCGCCGCGCCTGGCGGAACAACTGGCCCGGCGACCGCAGGCGCTGGACGCCGTGCTTCTGCCCGGCTTCTTCGGCACCCTGCCGGACCGGGAGGAACTGGAAGCTGGATTCGAGGCGCTGGTCGGCGGTGCCCGCTATTTCGAGGAGGTGCTGGACCTGACCCGCCGCTGGGTCAGCGAGCACAAGTTCCGGGCCGGTGTCCACATCCTGCGCCATGTCAGCGATGCCGACCGGCTGGGCGCCTTCCTGACGGAGGTGGCGGAAGTGGCGCTGACCGGCCTGCAGAAGGCGGTTGAAGATGAATTCGCCAGACGCCATGGCCGGTTGCCGGGGGCCGGACTTTCCATCCTGGGCCTGGGCCGGGTGGGGGCACGATCGCTGATGCTGCGGTCCGACCTGGACCTGATCACCGTCTACGAGGTGCCGGACGGGGTCACCCAATCCGATGGCGACAGGCCGCTATCGCCCAACGATTACTACATCAAGCTGACGCAGCGGCTGGTCAACGCCATCACGGCCCAGACGGCTGAGGGTACTTTATACGAGGTCGACATGCGCCTGCGCCCCAGCGGCAATGCCGGGCCACTGGCCGTCAGCTTCGACGGGTTCGCCCGTTATCAGCGGGAAAGCGCCTGGACCTGGGAACATATGGCCCTGACCCGCGCCCGGCCGGTGACGGGACCGGAGGGGCTGCGCCGGAAACTGGCGGAGGAGATCCGCGCCGTGCTGACCCGGCCCAGCGATAGGGAAAAGCTGCGCACCGATGTGGCGTCGATGCGCACACGGATCGACCAGCAGCACCGGACGGACGACATCTGGAACGTGAAATATGTGCGCGGCGGCATGATCGATATCCAGTTCATCGCCCAATACCTGACCCTGCTGCACGCGCCGGAAAAGCCGGACATCATCGACCCCAACACCACGGGCGCGCTGGCCTGGCTGGGCGACAGCGCCTATCTGGATGTGGAGACAGCCAAGCTGCTGATCGATACGCACAAGACCTGGCGGCGTGTACAGGGCTTCCTGCGCCTGACCGTGGAAAGCGGCTTCGACGCGGCCAGGGCGCCGGCCGGCCTGAAGGCAGGCCTGGCCCGCGCCGCCCTGCCTGACATGCCCGAGGGCACGCCGTTCGAACGGATCGAGCAGATACTGCGCGACAAGGCCGCCGGGGCGAAGGCGGCCTTCGACCGGATCGTGGGCACGGCCACGGCGTAAAGCGCGGGGGACGGGCTATATCGCCTCGTCCGTCGCCGTGATCCCCAGCGACCCGTCGAACAGCGCCGGCATGACCAGCAGGTCGGTGACCCCAGGATCGGCACCCAACTGCTTCATCAGGGTGGTCGCCTGCCCGCGATGATGCGTGCCATGGTTCAGCACATGGGTCACCAGCACCCAGCCGGGCATGGTGCGGCGGCGGCCCACGACCTTGCTGCCATAGGTGAAGGGCGCGGCCAGCCAGGCATCCGTCACCATCTCCCCCGCCCAGCGGGCCATCAGGCCATCGGCCGCCGCACGCCGGGCCACCAGTTCAGCCCAGTCGGGGAAGGCATGTTCATTGATGCCGGCGGCAGGGGCCGGGGTCCCCATCAGCCGGTGCATCCAGATAAGATCCGCCCAGAGCAGATGGTCCAGCGTGCGGTGCAGGGACCCGAAAAAGGCCCCCAGGTCACGTTCCCGTTCCGAAGCCGGCAGGGTGGAACAGGCCACCATCATCCGCTGGTTCATCCAACCGCCATAGCGCACCATGGTCCGCACATAGTCGGCGCTGATCATGCCTTGTCCTCCCTGCGTGAAGCGCTTTTCCCGGCAGGGGGCAGCATAGGGCATAGCGGCGGTCCCTGTTACCCGAAACAGTCAGGTCAGACGGCAAGCGCGTCGCGCGTTGCCGCGACCCCCAGCGATCCGTCGAACAGGCCCGGCAGGGCCGGCAGGTCCGTGACACCGGGATCGACGCCCAGTTGCATCATGAGGGTGCTGGCCTGCCCGCGATGATGGGTGGCATGGTTGATCATGTGGGTGACCAGCACCCAGGCCGGCAGGGTCCAGCGGTGCGGATTGAAGCGCGTGACATAGGTCAGCGGCGCTGCCAGCCATTCCGGGGTGACGGTCCGCTCCACCCAGGCAGCAATATGGGCATCCGCCGCGGCGCGGCGGGCCACCAGGTCATCCCAGTCGGGACAAAACAGCGTTTCCGACGCCGGGCTGGGCGCAGCGGTGCCTTCAAACCGGCTCATCCAGATCAGGTCGGCCCACAGGATATGGTCCAGCGTGCCCTGCAGGGACCCGAAGAAGGCCCCCAGGTCACGGCCGCGGTCGGCGGGGGGGATGCCCGTGCAGGCCGCCATCATCCGGGTGTTCATCCAATGGCCGTAGGCCACCATGGCCCGCACATAATCCACGCTGATCATGGGATCCCTCCCTTCATCCTGAGGCCGGGCGGGTTGACACTCGCGCCCGGCATCTAAATCCTTTGGCGTGATCCATTATCCCCGAAGGACCTGTTCCATGACCATCACCATCGGCGAATCCGCGCCCGATTTCACCCTGCCGACCGACGGCAATGGCAGCGTCAGCCTGTCGGACCTGCGCGGCCGCAACGTGATCGTCTATTTCTATCCGAAGGACGACACGTCCGGCTGCACGGCACAGGCCTGCGGCTTTGGCGAATCGCTGCCGCAGTTCCAGAAGGTGGACGCCACCATTATCGGCATTTCCAAGGACAGCGTGGCCAGCCATGACAAGTTCAAGGCCAAGTACAACCTGCCCTTCATCCTGGCATCGGACAAGGATGGCGATGTGACGGAACGCTATGGCGCCTGGACGGAAAAGAACATGTATGGCCGCAAATACATGGGGATCGAACGGTCGACCTTCCTGATCGACAAGCATGGCGTGGTGCGCGGGGTGTGGCGCAAGGTCAAGGTCCCCGGCCATGTGGATGCCGTGCTGAAGGCGGCGCAGGAACTATAACCTTCCGCTGGGGTCCTGGCCGATTGACACCCCGGGCCATCGACGCCCAAGCTGTGACCAGACCGGGCGGAGCATGCTGGACCATGATTGTCGGCGATCTGCTGGAAAAGCTGCGGCTGCAGGAATTTGCCGCCTATGTCGGGCCCGATAACGGGCCCGATCCGCGCTTCCTGCGGCTGACCCGGCTGGCCCGCCGGAAATTCGGCATCCCCATGGCCATGGTCAACCTGATCGACGCGACGGACATGTGGCCGAAGGCGGCGGACGGCATCAACGCCGTCCGCATGCCCCGCGAAACATCCTTGTGCAATCTGGTGGTGCAGGACGGCACCCTGGTTATGGGCGATCTGTCCGCCGATCCCCGGTTCGCGGCCCTGCCCGCCGTGGCCGCCGCTGACGGGTTGCGCTTCTACGCGGGCGCGCCCATCCGCACGCCCGCCGGACAGACGCTGGGCGTATTCTGTGTGCTGGACAGACGCCCCCGGCTGGATTTCGGACCGGAACAGGTCGAGACATTGGAAACCCTGGCCGGCATCGCCATGGATCAGCTTGCCCTGGACCGGGCCCTGCGGGACGCTGCGGCCGCACGGGAGGCGGCGGAGCGCATGGCCGGTGCGCGGGCCAGCTTCCTGGCCGTGATGAGCCACGAGATCCGGACACCGCTGAACAGCATCGTGGGTTTCGGGGAGTTGCTGGACCGTGCCGGCCTGCCCGAACCGCTGGGTGATTATGCCCGCACCGTGCATGAGATGGGCCGCGACCTGCTGCACCTGCTGAACCACACGCTTGATTATGCCAAGCTGGAATCCGGCACCGTCGAACTGGAGGACCGGCCCTTTCGGCCGGCCGAGGTGGCGCAGCGCAGTCAGCGGCTTGTGGAGAAGGTGTGCCAGGACAAGGGTCTGTCACTGGAACTGACGATCGACCCCCGCCTGCCGGACCGGTTGCGGGGCGATGGGCTGCGGTTGCAGCAGATTCTGGGCAACCTGCTGTTCAACGCCGCCAAGTTCACCGACAAGGGCGGCATCACCGTCACGCTCCGCCTTGACGCGCAGGATGACCGGCGGTCATGGCTGCGGGCCGATGTGGTGGATACCGGCATCGGTGTTGCGCCGGAGCGGCGGGACAGGCTGTTCCAGGCCTTCTACCAGGCCGACGCCTCGCACAGCCGCCGCTTCGGCGGCAGCGGCCTGGGGCTTGCCATCTGCCGCCAACTGGCACAGGCGATGGGCGGCACCATCGGGTACGAGCCGGCCGAAGGCGACGGCAGCCGCTTTTGGCTGCGCCTGCCGTTCGTGCCGGCCTGATACCAATTTGCGATGAGTAGAACTCATCGCAAATTGGTCCGGCGGCGACCGCCACAGCACCGCACGTGCGGCGTAGCCAAGCCAACGAATGTTGGCGCCGGCGGTTGAGGACGGTGATCAGAACCTATAGGTTCTGATCACCGCAAAATAGTATCATACCAGCGGCATTAATTAATGACCGATGCCCATTGTCTTTGGGCGATTGACTTTATGCGGCCTTTTTCATCGCTGAGGCTGTTCCAGGCGTTGCAGCAAGCGTCGAGAATGTCCTGATATGACTGGTAGACTGTGTTGGATAGGAAGCTCTGACGGAGATATTGCCAAATATTTTCCACGGGGTTCAGCTCTGGACAGTATGGCGGCAAGGTCAGGAGCGAGATGTTATCAGGGACGATGAGGGTCCCGCCTTGCTGGTGCCATCCAGCACCGTCCAGGACGACGACAGCATGATGATCTGGGCGTACCATTTTGCTGATCTCGGCCAGATGCAGGCTCATCATCTTGGCGTTTACTGTGGGAAGGATCAGCGCCGCGCCGATATCGCGGGCCGGGCAGACGGCCCCGAACAGATAGGCCCACTCGTAGCGCAGGTCCTTCGGTCGGCGGGGCCGCGAGCCCTTGGCGGCCCAAACCCGGGTCAGGGTACCCTGCTGGCCAACGCGGGCCTCGTCTTGCCACCAGACCTCTATCGGCTTGCTGCGGGCATGGTCGGGGATGGCAGCGCGGATCAGGTCGGCGAAGTTTTTTTATGCGCTTCAAGGGCTTCCGCATCCTGGCGCGGGTGCTGTGGCCGGGCGGACAGGCGCCGGAAGCCCAGGCGTCGCAGCAATTCTCCAACGGTACGCTCCGCCAATGTCACCCCGAACTCGGTGCTCACCTTGGCCGCCAGGTCCGCCCGCCGCCATCGGACCACACCGTCCACAGCCAGGTCAGGCCCTGCCTTCACCCAAGCCGCCACCTGGGTCCGCTGCTCGGGCGTCAGCAAGGCCCGCCGACCCGTATGTTTGCCGTCCGACAGCCCCACAGGCCCCCGCTCGTTGTACCGGTGAACCCAGTCCCTGAGCGTCTGACGGTCCATGCCGCCAGCAGACGCCGCTGCCTCCCGGCTGGACCCTTCCAGAACCAGCGCGATAGCCAAAAGACGCCTCACAACCGAAGGATCGCCCTCTCGACGCGCCCGAACCCGCAGGTCTTCAGGGCCAAGCCCAGGCCACGTAACCTTCACCGGCGCTGCCATCATCCCCTCCCATACCTTCGCACGCACAGGGAATCACAAACTCAACAAAACCGGAATCCTACTTCCAACCAGGAGAGTCAGATTTTCAAGCCGCTGGTATCAGTCCTGAGGGGCCGCGGCCCAGATTTCCGCGGCCAGCAACGCCAGTTCCTCCACACCTTTCGAGCGCGGGTCGGTTTCCGCCAGGGTCAGCCCGTCCATCAGCGATCCGGCGAAGCCGATGCGGTTGCCCAGATGGGCCGTCGCCACCGGCACACCCAATTCCGCCGCCTTTTCCGCCACGGCATCCACCAGCCGGCCGCGCGCCGGCACACGGTTCAACACCAGAAGCGCCGGTCGCTTTTCGGCCAGCGCCAGATCCAGCGTGGGCCGCGTGGCCCACAGGTCCATGGGGCTGGGCTGCACGGGCACCACAACCAGCGATGCCGTGCGCACGGCGATGCGGGCATCGGTTTCGGCATGGGGCGGGCTGTCGATGACCACGATGTCGTGGGTCCTGGCCAGCCGCTCCACCTCCCGCTGGGTACGCCAGCCGGAAATCTGCAGGTGGGTCAGGCCGGTCTGTTCCGGCCCCATCAGCGACTGGCGCTGCCCGTACCATGCCGACAGGCTGCCCTGAGGGTCGATATCGACCAGGGCCACCGACCGTCCGGCCAGCACCCAGGTGACGGCCAGATGGATGGCCAGCGTGGTCTTGCCAGCCCCGCCCTTTTGTTGTGCGATGGTGATGACGCGCCCCGCCATGCCCGATCCTTCGGTTCGACCAGTGATCGCCGGCAGTGTGCCCGCAAGGGGCGGGCGCGGCAAGTATCGCACCGCAACAACCGGATATGCGCATCATGATCGATCCCACCCCCTGGCCCGGGCACCTGCCCGTCACCCGTCTGCGCGTGGCACGGCCCACCGACCGGCTGGCCGCGGTGACCGCCTTCTATCGCGACGTGATCGGCCTGCCCGTCATCGGCGGCTGGACCGACGACGGTACCCATGCGGGCTATGACGGGGTGATGATCGGGCTTCCCGGCTGGGATGTGCATCTTGAATTCACCCAGCACCGGGACGGCAGCCCCTGCCCCGCACCCACCCGCGACAATCTGCTGGTCCTTTATGTCGACAGCCGGGCCGGGCTGGACGCGGTGGCCACCGCCATCCAGGCGCGCGGCGGCGTGCCCGTGACCGCAGAAAACCCCTACTGGCACCCGCGTGCCATCTGTTTCGAGGATCCGGACGGCTGGGGCGTGGTCTTCTCGCTGAAGCCGGGCCTTGCCTGACGCGGCCGGGCTTTGCATGGAAAGCCCGTGATCGGGGAACGGCCAGGGTCTATCCTTGCGCCCGATACCGTCAGGAACCCGAACCCGTGCCCCACGATCATTGCTGCGACGATCCCACCCATGACCATGCGCCGCCGGTCCCGCCGCCGCATACCGACCGTCCGCGCGTGATGCCGCCCGGCCCGGCCGCCTATGCCGAGGCGGCCGGTATCCTGGCGGCGGGCGGTCTTGTGGCCCTGCCGACCGAAACCGTCTATGGCCTGGGCGGGGATGCGGGCAATGACGCCGCCGTCGCGTCGATCTTCGCCGCCAAGGGCCGCCCCAGCTTCAACCCGCTGATCGTGCATGTGGTCGATGCCGCCGCGGCCGATGCCTATGCCAGGGTCGATGAGCGTGCGCGCCGTGCCATGGAATTGTGGTGGCCCGGCCCGTTGACTTTGGTGCTGCCGCGCCGGCCGGCGGCACGCCTGTCGCTGCTGGTGTCAGCGGGGCTGGATACCGTGGCCCTGCGCAGCCCCGCCCATCCCGTGGCACAGGCGTTGCTGCGGACCTGCGGCCGCCCCGTCGCCGCCCCTTCCGCCAACCGTTCCGGGCATGTCAGCCCCACCACGCCCATGCATGTGGCGGACGAGTTTCCCGATGGCGGCGGCGCCCGGCTGAAGCTGATCCTCGCCGGCGGGCGCTGCACCATCGGCGTGGAATCGACGGTGCTGGACCTGACGGGGGAACGCCCCCTGCTGCTGCGCCCCGGTTCGGTGACGAAGGAGGAACTCGAAGCCGTGCTGGGCCCGGTCGATCTGGCCACGGCGGCCGATGGGGTGAAGGCGCCGGGCATGATGACCAGCCATTACGCGCCCGGCCTGCCCGTGCGGCTGGATGCGACCGATGTGGCAGCCGACGAGGCGCTGCTGGCCTTCGGCCCCGATCAGTTCCTGCGCGGCGGCGCGGTGCGGCTGAACCTGTCCGCGACCGGCGACCTGACGGAGGCGGCGGCCAACCTCTTCGCGATGCTGCGGGCGCTGGACCGGCCCGGCCTGTCGGGCATCGCCGTCATGCCCGTCCCCGACAGGGGGCTGGGCGCCGCGATAAACGACCGGCTGCGCCGCGCCGCGGCGCCGCGGGGCTGAACCGATGATGCGGGACGACCTGCCCGGCCGGCTCGCCGCCCTGATCGGCCCCGATCATGTGCTGACGGGCGACGCCATGGCGCCCTATGCCTTCGACTGGCGCCGGCGGCAGGAAAGCCGGCCGCTGGCCGTCCTGCGCCCCGGCAGCACGGCGGAGGTTGCGGCCATCACCCGCCTCTGCGCGCAAGATCGCGTGCCGCTGGTGCCGCAGGGTGGCAATACGGGCCTGGTGGGCGGCACCGTGGCGATACCGGGGATGGGGTCGCTCATTCTCAATCTGGGCCGGCTGAACCGTGTCCGCGCGCTGGATCCGGCGGACCACACGCTGACGGCGGAGGCAGGCTGCGTCCTGGCCGACCTGCAGGCCGCCGCCGCCGCCGCAGACCGATACCTGCCCCTGTCGCTGGGGTCGGAGGGAACCTGCATGCTGGGGGGCGCCCTGTCCAGCAATGCCGGTGGCATCCTCACCCTGCGCTATGGCAATGCACGCGACCTTGTCCTGGGGCTGGAGGTGGTCCTGCCCGACGGCCGCGTCTGGAACGGGCTGCGCACCCTGCGCAAGGACAATAGCGGTTATGATCTGAAGCATCTGTTCCTGGGGGCCGAAGGCACCCTTGGCATCATCACCGCCGCGTCGCTGAAGCTGTACCCAAGGCCAAGACAGGTGGAAACGGCGCTGGTCGCCGTGCCCGACCCCGCCGCCGCCCTTGCCCTGCTGGGCCTGGCCCGCACCGGCACGGGCGACAGCCTGTCGGCCTTCGAACTGATGCCTCGTTTCACCTTCGACGGGTCGCGGGACATACTGGGGCGGGAACAGGACCCGCTGGCAGAACCGTCACCCTGGTACGTGCTGATGGAGGCCGGCAGCGGCATGGCGGGACCGCTGCTGCGGCGGCAGGTGGAAGCCGTGCTGGAGACGGCGCTGGAGCAAGGTTTCGTTACCGACGCCATCTTCGCCGACAGCCTGGAACAGACCCGCAAGCTGTGGCTGATCCGTGAAAGCCTGCCCGAGATCGGGCGCAAGATCGGCGGCGCCGTGCATACCGACATATCGGTCCCCGTCAGCCGCATCCCCGATTTCGTGGCGACCACGCTGGCCGCCGTCGCCGCGTACATGCCGGGCATCCGGCCCTACCCGTTCGGCCATGTCGGGGACGGCAACATTCATTTCAATGTCGGCCGCCCCGCCGGGATGGACACCGCCGCCTATCTGGCGCACGCGCCGGCCATCGCCGGCCTGATCCATGCCAGCGCCCTGGCACATGGCGGCAGCATCAGTGCCGAACATGGCATCGGCAACCTGAAGGCGGGAGAGATGGTCCGCATCAAGGATCCCGTGGAACTGGACCTGATGCGATCCCTGAAGGAACTGCTCGACCCGACGGGGATCATGAATCCGGGGAAGATGCTGCCGCCGTCCTGACGGCGACCACTTCCTCCTTCCCCGTCGCCGGCCGTGGTTCCAGCCAAGCCGCCGCCTGCGCCCGCCCATGCGCCTTCAAGGCCAGCAGGTAATCCATGTCGATACGCAGGCCTGTCAGATCATCCAGACCCGGCGCCTGCGGATCGATGGACAGGATATCAAGCTGTTCCGGCCCCTCACCATGGCTCAGCACCTCGCGCACCAGGGCGATCTCGGCTTCCAGGGGACGGGAAAAGGTAATCTGGTTCAACCGCTCGCGAATCGCCGACGCGGTGCGCGGCGTGGCATCGGTGCAGTTCGCCATGGCCTGCACCACAAGCACCTGACCGACGGAAGGGCCGTCCAGCAACGCTCGGATGGGCGGGTTCAGCGTGTAGCCCCCGTCCCAATAGGCCTCGCCCTCGATTTCCACGGCCTGATGCAGCGTGGGCAATGTGGTGGAGGCCAGCAGCGAATCGATGTCCACGTTTTCATTGCCAAAAAGCTGGGGCTGACCGTCGCTGACCCGCGTGGCGGAGATGATGAGGGGCGGGGCCGAAGGCAGCCGCAACGCCTGAAAGTCCACCTCCTCCAGCAGGATCGACCGCAACGGGTTGAAGCCCAGCGGGTTGAGGGCATAGGGCGAGAAGAACCGTGTCGCCATGGCAAAGGCCGCATTGTTCACGGCATGGGTCAAACCGCTCTGCGCCCAGGTAGGGCAGAAGCCCAGCGAGCCGACCCCGCATTCCCCGACCCGGCGCCAGACCCGATCCAGCCCGTTCCGCGCCCCTTCGGGGCCGTCCGTAGCCCAGCCGGCAGCAAAGGCCGCGGCATTGACGGCCCCGGCCGATGCCCCACTCAACCTGGAGGGGCGGAAATCAGGTTCATCCAACAGACGATCCAGAACGCCCCAGGTGAAGGCGCCCAGTGAGCCGCCACCCTGCAAGGCCAGCGCAATACCGCCAGGGCGATTGGAACCGGCCGTCCGAAGGCCTTCCAGACGCCGTATGATCCGTTTGAATACCATGGTCGGCTCCGATGTTGCGGTGCAGCATAATACCACAGGTCACAGGCCCCGTCGCCCCGGCGGCTTGAACCATCCATTCCGGATGCCCACCTGCTTTATCGGGTCAGTGCCGGATGCCCGATCGGGGTCCGGTACTGACCCTGTCCCGCAACCGGTATCGCTCACAGGAGGATATCGCCATGACGCACCCGGTGCCGCAACTGATCCGTTCCGCCATCCAGCATGCCAGCCACCGCGCCCAGGGCCCGGAACTGGCCGCCGCGATCCTGTCGGCCCTGCGCCGGCTTCATCATATCCTGGACGAGGCGGGCGGAACCAACCTTGCCCAGCAGTTCGTCGATGGACCCGTCAGCAACGAGATCCTGGAACGTAATCTGCGCCATATCGAACGCCACGGGGCCGAGCCCGCTCCCGTGCCGCTGCCCGCGGCACTTTCCGCCGGACCCGCCACGACCATCATGCTGGATGCAGTGGATAGCGGGCTGCTGCTCAACAACCTGATACCCGGCAATAGCGGCCTTCCGCTGCTCGCACCGGAACTGGCGACGGCCTTACTGAACAGCCTGGGCGGCACGCCGGACGCCGCCAGCCTGCTGTCATTGCTGCGCGACGGCCTGTCGGAGGGGGAGTTTGACTTCGTATCGAGCAGCCGCACGGTTCACCGGCTGCATTGACTGCCGGATAGCACATTCCAACAAAGCCAAAGGCTAATACCAACATGCGATGAGTAGAACTCATCGCATGTTGGTATAATAAAGCCTCATACCGTTTTGCGATAAGGAATGGTGAAAGCGGGGCACCGGGGTAAGCCCCGGTGGCCCGCTTTGCGCATGATCAGGCCGCGGCCCGGGCGGCTTCGGCCTTCTTGCGCATGCGGGAATAGGCGAAGCGGGCGGCTGCGCTGTGCAACCAGGTATGCGGCTTCAGGCCCGATGCCTTGAATACCATGCCGACCATGCGGTCCAGATGCTGCGGCTTGTAATAGGCATAGGCCAGCGCCGTGTATTCCGCATTGTTCTCCGCCCTGGCATAAGGACGGGTCCAGTAGTTCGCGGCATAGAAGGCATAGGATAATTCATCATCCTCCGTCTCGTTGATCCGCGACAGGCTGATCATCAGCCTTTGCAGGCGATTGAGCTTTTCAGCGTTGAGATAGCGCTTCAGGTGATCATAGAACAGCTTGTAATGCCGCAGCTCGTCCGCGGCGATATGCTTGCAGATTTGCTTGAAGACCGGCTCATCGGTGGCTTCGGCCAAGGCGGTGTAATAGCTCGACGTGCCCGTTTCCACGATGCAGCGGCTCACCAGTTCACCGGCGCGGCTGCCGCGCTTGCTGTCCATCGCATGGATATCGATCTGGTACCCGTCGCGGAAGCGCTGCACGGCGGCCTGGAAGTCCCAGGAGGGATCGATGCGCGCGGCCCAGGTCCCAAGTGCCTCCCCGTGCTGCACCTCCTCCACGGCCCAGTCGCGGGCCACCTGGCAGAAGACCGGATCATCGCGGAAGATATTGCACAGGTAATCGGCATAGATATGGCCGTTATACTCAACCAGGGCGGCAGCCTTGGCCAGCTTCAGCATCTCCGGTGTGGCCTTGGCGGGGTCCAGCTTGTCCCAAGGCAGGCCCTCGATCGTCCAATGCGCATTCGCCATGATGCCGATACTCTTCCAGAAGCAACGGAAAGGGTGGCGCGTGACGGCGCCCGTGTTTGATGACAGATTGGGGATATCAGCCCAAAAAGCAACGGGGGCGCAAGGCGCCCCCGTGATAATCGCTCGCATCCAGACGAAAACGTGACAGATATGTGACGTCTCCGGCCGTCCGCTCCGCACCCCGCATCAATGCAGGGTGGCGGTCTGCACGTCCAGCTTCGCCTGCAGAACAGCCAGCTTGCCTTCGATGGCGGCGCGTTCGACGTCGGACTTGGCCAGGGCCAGATCCTCCGACAGGTCACCCATCTGCTTTTCCAGGGTTGCGCGATCCAGGCCGCGCACGGTGTCCAGTTCGGCCGCTTCCTCGGCCAGGATGGTCACCCGCGTGGCGGTCACCTCGCAGAAGCCACCGGCCACGAAGATGCGCTGGGTGATGGTCGCCATGTCGTTGGCATAGATGTCGATGATCCCCGGCTTCACCGTGACGATCATCGGGGCATGACCCGGCAGCACGCCCAGGAAGCCCTCGGCTCCGGGGACCACCACCATATGCACCGGCTGCGACACCAGCAGCTTCTCCGGCGACACCAGTTCGAATTCAACCTTGTCGGCCATGGTCTGAACCCTGCGCAATCTCATAGGAAACCCGTCCGGCCCCGGCCTGCACAGACCAGGATCCGGACGGGCACTAGGCTACAAACCTCAGGCGGCCTCGGCCATCTTGCGGGCCTTCTCGACAGCCTGCTCGATGGTGCCGACCATGTAGAAGGCGGCTTCCGGCAGATGGTCGTAGTCGCCGTTCACGATGCCCTTGAAGCCCTTGATGGTGTCTTCCAGGGAAACCAGAACGCCCGGGGTACCAGTGAACACTTCAGCCACATGGAACGGCTGGGACAGGAAACGCTGGATCTTGCGGGCACGGGCCACGACCAGCTTATCCTCTTCCGACAGTTCGTCCATGCCCAGGATCGCGATGATGTCCTGCAGAGCCTTGTACTGCTGCAACACCTGCTGAACCTTGCGGGCGGTGTTGTAATGGTCCTCACCGACGATGCGGGGGTCCAGGGCGCGCGACGTGCTGTCCAGCGGATCCACGGCCGGGAAAATGGCCATTTCGGCGATGGAACGGCTCAACACCGTCGTGGCGTCCAGGTGGGCGAATGACGTGGCCGGGGCCGGGTCGGTCAGATCGTCGGCGGGCACGTAAATGGCCTGCACGGACGTGATCGAGCCCTTCTTGGTCGAGGTGATACGCTCCTGCAGGCCGCCCATGTCGGTGGACAGCGTGGGCTGGTAGCCCACGGCCGACGGGATACGGCCCAGCAGCGCCGACATCTCGGCACCCGCCTGGGTGAAGCGGAAGATATTATCCACGAAGAACAGCACGTCCTGGCCTTCTTCATCGCGGAAATATTCAGCGATGGTCAGGCCGGACAGGGCGACGCGGGCACGCGCACCCGGCGGCTCGTTCATCTGACCATACACCAGGGCCACCTTGGAGCCCGGGCCGTCGGTCTTGATGACGCCGGCGTCGATCATTTCGTGGTACAGGTCGTTGCCTTCGCGGGTGCGCTCACCCACGCCGGCGAAAACCGACATACCACCGTGCGCCTTCGCGACGTTGTTGATCAGTTCCTGAATGGTCACGGTCTTGCCCACGCCCGCGCCACCGAACAGGCCGATCTTGCCGCCCTTCAGGTACGGGGCCAGCAGGTCGATGACCTTGATGCCGGTGATCAGCAGGGCGGCGTCGGTCGCCTGCTCGACGAAGTCCGGCGCGTCGCGGTGGATCGACAGGACCTTGTCGTTACCGACCGGGCCACGCTCGTCGATCGGCTCGCCGATGACGTTCAGGATGCGACCCAGGGTGGCCGGGCCGACGGGCATCTGGATCGGGGCGCCGGTGTCGCTGACCTCGTTGCCGCGAACCAGGCCGTCCGTCGTGTCCATGGCGATGGTGCGGACGGTGTTCTCACCCAGGTGCTGCGCCACTTCCAGCACCAGGGTCTTGCCCTCGTTCTGGGTATGGAGCGCGTTCAGGATCGGCGGCAGTTCGCCGCTGAACTGCACGTCCACGACGGCGCCCAGAACCTGCGTGATGCGGCCGACCGCGTTGCTGTTGTTAGCCATGGGGTAAGCTCCCTCGGAACCTTGACTTCGTCGTGAATGCGGGTGGGTTTACAACGCTTCCGCGCCGGAGATGATTTCGATCAGTTCCTTGGTGATCGAAGCCTGGCGGGTGCGGTTGTAGACCAGCGTGTACTTCTTGATCATCTCGCCGGCGTTGCGCGTGGCATTGTCCATCGCGGTCATCTGCGCGCCGAAGAACGACGCAGCGCTCTCCAGCAATGCTGAATAAACCTGGATGGCCAGATTACGCGGCAGCAGGTCGGCCAGAATGGCCTCCTCGCTCGGCTCGAACTCGTAAACGGCGCCGGCTTCCGTGGCCGTGTCGCCTGCCACTTCGGGCGCCGCGAAGGGCACCACCTGCTGCAGGGTCACGATCTGGGTCATCGCCGACTTGAACTTGTTGTAGACGATGGTCGCCACATCGAACTGGCCGGCATCGAACAGCTCCAGGATCTTCGCCGTGACGCGGTCGGCGTCGGCGAAGGAGAGCTTCTTCTTGCCCACCTCTTCGAACCCGGCGACGATCAGCGACGGGAACTCGCGCCGCAGCAGATCGCGGCCCTTGCGGCCCACGGTCAGCAGCTTGACACTCTTGCCCTCGGCCTGCAGGCGCAGGATGGTGCGACGTGTCTCGCGGACGACGGAGCTGTTGAAACCGCCGCACAGACCACGGTCACCAGTCATCACCACCAGCAGGTGGGTCTGATCGCTGCCCGTTCCGGTCATCAGGCGGGGGCCACCGGGGCCGCCCGCCACATTGGCGGAAAGGGACGTCAGCATACGCCCCATGCGATCGGCATAGGGCCGGCCGGCTTCCGCCTGCTCCTGGGCGCGGCGCAGCTTGCTGGCCGCGACCATCTTCATGGCCGACGTGATCTTCTGCGTCGACTTGACGCTGGCGATCCGGTTTCGGATGTCCTTCAAGCTCGGCATGACAGCCCTACGCTCTCAATTCGCCCCGTTGCCGGGTGCTTGGATCAGGCGAAAACCTTGGTGAAGCCGTCGAGGAAAGCCTTCAGCTTCTCTTCGGTTTCCTTGGAGATCGCCTTCTCGTTGCGGATCGTGGCCAGGATGTCGGCACCCTTGGCCCGGATTTCGTCCAGGAAGCGGGCTTCGAACCGGTTCACGTCGTTCGCCGGGATCTTGTCCAGGTAGCCCTTCACGCCGGCGAAGATCGACACGACCTGCTCTTCCACGGGCATCGGCTTGAACTGGGGCTGCTTCAGCAGCTCCGTCAGGCGCGCACCGCGGCTCAGCAGACGCTGGGTCGTGGCGTCCAGATCGGAAGCGAACTGCGCGAAGGCAGCCATTTCACGATACTGGGCCAGTTCCAGCTTGATGGTGCCGGCAACCTGCTTCATCGCCTTGATCTGGGCGGCCGAACCCACGCGGGAAACCGACAGACCGACGTTGATGGCAGGGCGGATGCCGCGATAGAACAGGCCCGTTTCCAGGAAGATCTGGCCGTCGGTGATCGAGATCACGTTCGTCGGGATGTAGGCGGACACGTCACCGGCCTGGGTCTCGATGACCGGCAGGGCCGTCAGCGAGCCGGCGCCATTGGCGTCGTTCAGCTTGGCGGCGCGTTCCAGCAGGCGGCTGTGCAGATAGAACACGTCGCCGGGATAGGCTTCGCGGCCCGGCGGACGGCGCAGCAGCAGCGACATCTGACGGTAGGCGACGGCCTGCTTGGACAGATCGTCATAAACGATCAGGGCGTGCATGCCGTTGTCGCGGAAGAACTCGCCCATGGCCGCACCCGTGTAGGGGGCCAGGAACTGCAAGGGCGCCGGCTCGGAAGCGGTGGCGGCCACGACGATGGAATATTCCAGCGCGCCGTTTTCTTCCAGGGTCTTCACGATCTGCGCGACCGTGGAGCGCTTCTGGCCCACGGCGACATAGATGCAGTAGAGCTTCTTGCTCTCGTCGTCGCCCTTGTTGATGCCCTTCTGGTTGATGAAGGTATCCAGAGCGATGGCGGTCTTGCCGGTCTGGCGGTCACCGATGATCAGCTCGCGCTGGCCACGGCCGACGGGCACCAGGGCGTCAATCGCCTTCAGGCCGGTCTGCATCGGCTCATGCACCGACTTGCGCGGGATGATGCCCGGAGCCTTCACTTCCACGCGCTGGCGGGTCACGTCGGTCAGCGGACCCTTGCCATCAATCGGGTTGCCCAGACCGTCGACAACGCGGCCCAGCAGGCCACGGCCCACGGGAACCTCCACGATGGCGCCGGTGCGCTTGACGGTGTCGCCTTCCTTGATGGCCCGGTCGGAGCCGAAGATCACCACGCCGACATTGTCGGTTTCGAGGTTCAGGGCCATGCCCTTGACCCCGCCGGGGAATTCAACCATCTCGCCGGCCTGGACCTTGTCCAGGCCATGGATACGGGCCACGCCGTCACCGATGGACAGCACCTGGCCCACTTCGGCGACATCGGCTTCGGTGCCGAAGTTCGCGATCTGCTGCTTCAGGATCGCGGAAATCTCAGCGGCGCGGATTTCCATTATCCAACCCCTTTCATGGCGAGTTTCAGCTTATTGAGCTTGGTACGCACGGAGCTATCCACCATGCGGGAACCGATTTTGACGATCATCCCGCCGATCAGCGACGGGTCGACCCAGACATCGAGCTTGACGTTGCCGCCCTCGCTCTTGTTCAGCAATTCGGCCAGCTCGGCCCATTGGGCATCGGTCAGCGGGCGCGCGACGGTCACGCGAGCCGTGACCTCGCCACGACGACGGGCCAGTTCGGCCAGAAAGCCGTCGATCATGCCCGGCAGCGCGGCCAGTCGGCAATTCTTCGCCACCAGCCCCACAAACCTGCGCACAAGCTCGCCCACACCGGCCGCGACCAGGACGGCGTCCATCGCACGCTCCTGTTCGTCACGGGCGAGTAGCGGGCTGCCGATCAAGCGGCGGAGTTCCGCGCTTTCAGCAAGCAGAGCCTTGACGGACGTCAGATCCTGGGCCGTCTGGTCCAGGGCCTGCTGCCCATCCGCGAGATCGAACAGGGCGCTCGCATAGCGCGAGGCGAGTTCGGAGACGCCAGTCCCTTCGGCTGCCACTGGGTACCTCGGTTAAAGTCCGTGGACCTGAATAATTTCAGGACGTTAGCAATGATCGGCCATACCGGGGGAGGACCCTCCGGTGTCGAGCGAGCGAGCATGTAACACAGCCCCGGCCCCTACGCAACAGCGTGCCTGTGGATTGGGGGTATGCGGTTTTGCACCGCTTCCGGCCCGAACAGCCAGGAAACGGGCCGGTTTACGACCTTGGTCGCCCCTGCGCAGTGAGCAGGTGCAAAAATGCATGGCCGGCCGAAATGCGCATTGGAAGCCCTATTCTTTTGCACCGGCGGCGATTAAGGACGCCTTAAGCAAGGGGACCCGACGATGGCCCTGTTGCGCAGGCATCGTGCCATGCGCTGTTCCAGGGTTCGCATCATGTGCGTCATTCTGCCCTTCGCCCGCCAGCGTTTCACCCCCACAGACCTTCTGGCCTGGGGCAACATCGCCGTCGATCGCCAACGCCGCGGCCTGTGGCAAAACGTGAGCCGCGTGACCGCGCCGGAACATGACCGGCTGCTGGTCTGGCTGCCCGGCAAGCAGAACCCCACCCTGCTGCTGGAACGTGATGTGCTGGGCCTTTACCGGCTGAGCTATCACGATGGCAATGGCTGGTACCAGTTCCGGCAGGGCCCCTCCATCATCGACTGTCTGGCCCATATGGACCCGGACGAGGCGCCGCAGCGCAAAGGTGCCGGCAGCCGCAGCGGAAAGTGACCCGCGGACCCTTGCCGTATCCCGCTGACGGGGTCGTCAGGCCGGGCCGAACACCCGCAGGCGCCCCTCCCACAGGGAAATATCGACAGGCAGCCGGGCAATGATGTCCCCGTCGCCCTGCACCCCCTCCCCCACCGCCCCGACCACCCTGGCAGCGATGGCCGGCAGCACCACCACATCGCGCCGGCCGGTCAGCCGGCCCAGGGACATGCACGCCGCATATGTCAGGGCCGGCAGGCGCCCTGGCCGCGTAAACATGACGGCATGCAGCACCGGCTCCTCCAGTCTGGCGAGGGGCGCCAGGACAAAGGTGCCGGCATAGAAATGACCTTTGCATAGAATGCAACTGGCCACCCTGTGCCGGCTCATCGTGCCGTCGGGCGCCTCCAGTTCGACATCATAATCCAGGCCGGGACCGGCCATGATGTGCCGCAGGCCCCCCAGGGCATAGGCGCCCTTCCCGATGGCCCGCTTCAACCGCGGGTCCATGCCGGCCACGACGCGCGCGTCCACCCCGACCCCGGCCATCATGGTGAACAGGCGCCCGTTGGCCTGGCCGGCATGGATATCGCGCACCAACCCCCGCGCCAGACCAGCACCGATTCGCAAGGCGGACCCCATCAGTCCCAACTCGTGCGCCAGGACATTGGCCGTGCCCAGTGGCACGAGGCCCAGGGGCGGAAGGCCGTTCAGCCCGGCCATAGCCATGCCGTTCACGACCTCGTTGATCGTGCCGTCCCCGCCGGCCGCCACCAGCCCGTCGATGCCACCGGCCAGGACCAGGTCGCGGGCCAGCCCTGTCGCGTCGCCCGCGGCCTGCGTCCTGTGCAAGGTCAGGCTGGCCCCCGCATCCGTGGCGGCGGCCATCACCTTTTCCACCAGCCCCGGCCGGCGGCGGCCCGCCACGGGGTTGAAGATGACAGCCAATCGCCGGCCGGGTCGTTGTGACAGTTCCACGACATCCTCATGATATATTCGTGAAATAAATGATCGACCTATATGAACAAAATAAGAAGTTTCCGTTCATAATACCGGCCACACGCCAGATACCACTGACATTACACAATATAAGGCGGTATAGGATAGCGCGATCCGCTATGGCTAGTCTTTGTGGGAAAGGCTGAAAACAGGCGGCTGGGGTTGACCGGCAATGGGGGAACATATGCTGGGCGACGGGGACGTGCGGCGCTTTCGCGCCATCTGGCTCTCGGACATCCATCTAGGAACACGGGGATGCCAGGCCGACATGCTTCTGGATTTCCTGAAACATACGGAATCTGACGTTCTTTATCTGGTCGGCGATATCGTGGACGGTTGGCGCCTGAAGAAAAGCTGGTACTGGCCGCAAAGTCACAACGACGTCGTTCAGAAGATTCTGCGCCGTGCCCGCAAGGGCGCCCAGGTCTTCCTGATCCCCGGCAATCATGACGAGGCGTTCCGCGACTATATCGGGCTGCAGTTCGGCGGCGTGACCATCCTGGAGGACACGATCCATACGGCGGCCGACGGCAAGCGGTATCTGGTCATTCATGGGGACCAGTTCGATGCCGTGGTCCGCTATGCCCGCTGGCTGGCCTTCGTGGGGGACACGGCTTACACCTTCCTGCTCTGGCTGAACACGGCACTCAACAAGGTACGGCGGAAGCTGGGCTTCTCCTACTGGTCCCTGTCCGCCTACCTGAAACACAAGACGAAGAAGGCCGTCGAATTCATCGGCGACTATGAGACCGCCCTGACCGACGAGGCGCGGCGGCGGCAGGTGGACGGCGTCATCTGCGGCCATATCCACCATGCCGAGATACGCGATATGGATGGCGTTCTCTATGTCAACGATGGGGATTGGGTCGAATCATGCACCGCACTGGTCGAACATCCCGACGGACGGCTGGAGATACTGCGCTGGGCGGATATTGTCGCCGCCCGCCAGATGGTGAAGATCGCGGCGTGAAGCTGCTGATCGTCACGGATGCCTGGCATCCGCAGGTCAACGGCGTGGTGCGGACCCTGGCCACGACACGGACCGAACTGGAACGGCTGGGCCATGTGGTGGAGGTGATCGCGCCCGACCGGTTCCGCACCATCCCCATGCCGACATACCCGGAAATCCGTCTGGCCCTGGCGCCGGGCCGGCGGGTTCGGCAGATGATCGACGCGGCCGAACCTGATGCGATCCATATCGCCACCGAAGGCCCGCTGGGATTGGCGGCACGGCGTTACTGCCTGAAACGCAAGCTGCCCTTCACCACCGCCTATCACACCCGGTTCCCGGAATATGTCCGTGACCGGGCGCCGGTGCCGCTGTCCCTGTCATACGCCTTCGTCCGGCGCTTCCATGCGCCCGCCCATTCAGTGATGGTGGCAACCGCCAGCATCGAGGCGGACCTGCAACGGCGCGGCTTCACCAATATCCGGCGCTGGTCGCGGGGAGTGGATACCGACCTGTTCCGGCCACGCGACAAGGGCCTTTTCGCCCATCTGCCCCGCCCCGTTTTCCTTTCCGTCGGCCGGGTCGCCGTGGAGAAGAATATCGAGGCGTTCCTGTCGCTGGACCTGCCCGGCAGCAAGGTCGTGGTGGGCGATGGGCCGCAACTGGCGGAACTGAAGGCCAAATACCCGACGGTCACCTTTGTCGGCGCCAAGCATGGCGAAGACCTGGCCCGGCATTATGCGGCCGCCGACGTCTTCGTCTTCCCATCCCGCACCGACACGTTCGGGCTGGTGCTGCTGGAAGCGCTGGCATCCGGCCTGCCCGTTGCCGCCTTCCCCGTACCGGGGCCGCTGGACGTGATCGGGAACAGCCCGGCAGGGGCGTTGAGCGAGGATTTACGCACGGCCTGCCTCAAGGCCGTGGATATCGACCCGGCGATCTGCCGCAACCATGCGCTTGGTTTTTCCTGGCGGGCCTGCGCACAGCAGTTCCTGGAAAACTTGCGGCCGTTCAAAGGTGTGGCTTAAGCGTCGTGCTCAACGCGCCCCTTTGGCGCGGGGGAGGGCTTCGTACAACAATGGTGTTGAAATGATCGCAACACCATTGAAACCGTATTCACCGATATACTCGAAGATATGGCCTATTGAAGCGCACGTTCGGGCAAGCCTGGAAGCCGGCACTGAACGAAGGAAGGGGTATCAATCCTCTTCCTTCACCCGCTCCATATCCGCCCCACAGGCGGCCAGCTTGGCCTCCACCCGCTCATAGCCGCGATCCAGGTGATAGATGCGGCTGACGGTCGTTTCGCCCTGGGCGGCCAGACCGGCCAGCACCAGCGACACCGACGCGCGCAGGTCGGTGGCCATGACAGGCGCACCCGTCAGCCTGGGCACCCCGCGTACCAGGGCGGACGAGCCATGGACGGTGATGTTGGCCCCCATGCGCGACAGTTCCGGCACATGCATGAAGCGGTTCTCGAAGATCGTCTCGGTGATCATCGAGGCGCCGCGCGCCACGCACATCAGCGCCATCATCTGGGCCTGAAGGTCGGTGGGGAAGCCCGGGAACGGTTCCGTCATGACATCGACGCCGATCAACTCGCCGGCCGTGGCCGACACCATGATGCCGCCGGGCGTCTCCGTCATCTTCACATTGGCGCCGGCCAGGGTCTTTGCGACGGCCTTCAGGTCGCCCATGCGGGCACCCAGCAGTTCCAGCTCGCCCCCCGTGATGGCGGCGGCCATGGCGAAGGTGCCGGCCTCGATCCGGTCGGGCAACACGGCATAGGTGGCCCCATGCAGCCTTTCCTTGCCCTTGATCACCAGACGGTCGGAACCGATGCCCTCGATCTCCGCCCCCATGGCGATCAGGCAGCGGGCCAGATCACCGATCTCCGGCTCCCGCGCGGCATTGACCAGCACCGTCTCGCCCTTGGCCAGCGTGGCGGCCATCATCAGGTTCTCCGTGGCGCCCACCGACACCTGCGGGAAGACGAACTCCGCCCCAACCAGCCCGCCTTCGGGCGCCCTGGCCAGGATATAGCCGCCTTCGATCTCGATCACCGCACCCATGGCCTGCAGCCCCTTGATATGCAGGTCAACGGGGCGGGTGCCGATGGCGCAGCCGCCGGGCAGGCTGACCTTGGCCTGGCCGAAACGCGCCACCAGCGGCCCCAGCACCAGCACGCTGGCCCGCATCTTGCGTACCAGGTCGTAAGGGGCCGTGGTGTTGAAGATGTCGTTGGCATAAAGCTCCACCGACCGGCCGCTGGACCCGAAGGCATCGCGGCCGTTGATATGCACCTCCACCCCGTGCTGGGCCAGCAGGCGGTTCATGGTGGTGATGTCGGCCAGCAGCGGCAGGTTGGTCAGCGTCAGCTTCTCATCCGTCAGAAGGCAGGCCGCCTGCAACGGCAGGGCCGCATTCTTGGCACCGGAAACAGTGATCTGGCCCTTCAGCGGGTTGCCGCCGCGGATACGGAGCTTGTCCATGGGGAGAATCGTTTCGTTCAGAAGGATAAAGGCAGCCCGCACCCTGGGCCGTGATGATGGCGGATCGGAGGCGGGACGATCAGAGACGCGCCAGCGTGACGCCGCGTTGTTTCATATATTTGCCGGCCCGGTCGGCATAGGACACCTCGCACGGGCTGGCCCCCTGGAAGAACAGGAACTGGCACAGCCCCTCATGGGCATAGACCTTGGCCGGCAGCGGGGTGGTATTGGAAATTTCCAGGGTCACATGCCCTTCCCATTCCGGTTCCAGCGGCGTGACATTCACGATCAGGCCGCAGCGGGCGTAGGTGGACTTGCCCAGGCAGACGACCAGCACATCGCGCGGGATGCGGAAATATTCCACGGTCCGGGCCAGCACGAAGCTGTTGGGGGGGATGACGCAGACATCCGTCTCCCGATCGACAAAGCTGGTCTGGTCGAACTGCTTGGGATCGACGACGGCATTGTCGACATTGGTGAAGATCTTGAATTCCGGCGCGACGCGGGCGTCGTAGCCGTAGGAGGACAGGCCGTAGGAGATCACCCCCTCACGCTTCTGCGCCTCCACGAACGGCTCGATCATGCCGTGCCTGGTCGCCTGCTCCCGTATCCAGCTATCGGGCATGATCGGCATGTCGGTTCCCCACAATCCACGTCCCGGGTGTTCTTCCCGTGGCGGCGCCACCCCGGCGGCACGCCCCAAGACCTTGTAGCCCAGCGTCAAAGCCGGCTCAAGCGGTGGTGTCGGGCATCTGCCGTTCGGCCGGGTCGCCGTCAAGGGCTGCCATGGCCTCCTGCGCTTCGCGCGCCCGGTCCTGATCCTTGCGGCGGCGCAGATTGTCCCGCAGCGCCTGGGCCAGCCGGTCCTTGCGGTCGTCCTTCTTGGGCGGCGGAGAGGTCATGTCTTCGGTTCCCCTGCATGGAAGTGGCGGAATTCCTGACCTTTCCGGCCGCGCACGTCAAGCATGCGGAAAAAATCCACGCGCTCATCCTTTTTTTGCTTGCGACCTGGGGGCTGAAGTGGCACATAGCCGCCCACCGCGGCGGTGACGCCCCGGTGCCAGAAAATGGCGCTGCTGCCGTAGCTCAGTCGGTAGAGCGCGTCCTTGGTAAGGACGAGGTCGTTGGTTCGATTCCAATCGGCAGCACCATTTCCGGATAAAACAAAACCCGCCCACCGGCAATGGTGAGGCGGGTTTTGTTTTATCCGGCCTGCACTGACGCGCCGGGTGGAAGGCACGGATACGTGGCGGGTCCCCGTCAGGCCTGCCCCCTGGCCCCACCCCTGCCGCCCATCAGCACGGACAGAAGCTGTGTGCGGCTGTTGACGCCCAGCTTGCCATAGATCGACCGCAGGTGATTCTCAACGGTGCGCGGGCTGATGGACAGGCGCCCGGCGATGGAGGCGTTGCACAGGCCCGCGCCCAGCATTTCCACCACCTGGGTTTCCCGCTCCGTCAGGCCGGCAGCGGCGCAGGCGTCGGCCAGCGACAGGCTGACCGGCTGGTGGCGCAGGGCAATGACGATCCTGTCCCCGTCGCGGCTGCTGCGATGGCGGCGGGCCGTCACAGCCATTTCCCGGCGCCCTGTGCCGCCCGTGCCGGCCGTCACGGCGGAAAAGCTGATCTCCTCCGGCAGCACACCCGTGCGGCGCCAGGCAAAGTCCATGCGCGACCGCACCTCCTCCAGCAGAGAGGACAGGGTGTCCCCCATCTGCCCGTCGCCGATGACGCGCGGCGTCGCCTGACGCAGAATGAAATTCTCGTCAAAGACGGCGACGTCGACATCCCCGTCGGCCTGCACCAGAGCCTGTACCAGCCCGTCAGTATCGGCCAGTGCCGCGCGCAGGCCCAGATTCTGCAACGCCGCATTCATGGCCGGCACCAGCGACCAGAAGGCGGAGATATCCCCTTCGGTGAACAGGTCCTGGCCATCGGTGCGGTGAAAGCCAAGGCACATGACATGCCGCCCCGCCGCCTGCACGGGCACGCACAGCGCCAGAACGTCGGCTATGCCCGCGGGCTTCAGGAATTCGTTGTAATAGAGCGTGTGGGAGAATTCCCCGAGATCGACGGTGGACCCCAGATGCGCCACGCGCGGCCCGTCTTCGCCCACCGGACGCTCCAGCCAGCCGATGCCGTTGCGGATCACAGGGTCCTGGCGGAAATAGGCACGGTCGGCATAAGTGGAGGCCGACCGTGGCGTGGGCCCGACATAGGCGGCGCGCATCACGCGGCTGTCGGCCGCCGGAAATTTGCTGAACTGCATGAACACGCTGCTTTCGGCGCGCAGAAGGGCCGACACAGGCTCCAGGATGGACGGCCGGATACGGTCGATCCCCCCGCAGGACAGTATGGAACTGCTGACGCAGGCCCCGCCGGACGGGACCAGACCCTGGGCAAACATGGTTACCCTCCCTTGTCGCCGGCCGCTTGAGGCATTGTGCCATGCAGCCGGTCGATATCATGCCTGCGGCAAGCCATTTATCGCAGGCGGGCCCAATCGGGACTCCCGGCAATGGCTTGCAAATTGCCGGGAGTCCCAGCAATGGCTTGCAGATCGCATGGTCTTGATTTGTAATTATTGGCAAAGCTTACCGGCCCCCTTTCGCAACGTCAACGGCTGAAGGGCCGGGCGATGGGCCGTAACGACGCATTTTCCTGTATGTCCGGAAAATTCCGTCCATGTCATTCTGGGACAAGACGGCATCCACGACACCCCGCATGCTTCCCCCGTCCGGTTGGAACTGTGGGAGGGATGCCTGATGGCACGCATGCAAGGAAAGGTGGCGCTGGTGACGGGTGCCGCGTCCGGGATCGGCCGGGCCACCTGCGAGATACTGGCCCGTGAGGGGGCAAATGTCGTAGCGGCCGACATCAATCAGGCCGGGGCGGAAGAAACGGTGGCCCGCATCGGTGCCGACCGCGCCTTCTTTCAGTATCTGGACGTGGCTGACGAACAGAGCTGGGTCGACGCGCTAGCCGCCACACAGGCGCGCTGGGGCAAGCTGAACGTGCTGGCCAATGTCGCGGGCATCGGCAGCAGCGGGGATTTCGAGGCCACGCCGCTGGCGGACTGGAACCGGATGATCGCCGTCAACCTGACGGGCGTTTTCCTGGGCTGCAAGCATGCGGTCGGCACCATCGCGAAATCGGGTGAAACCGGCGCCATCGTGAATGTCGCGTCGGTGGGCGCCCATATCGCCGGCCCCGACATCGTGGCCTATTGCGCCAGCAAGGGCGGGGTACGGATGCTGAGCAAGGGGGTCGCCATGCATTGCGCGGCCAGGGGCCTGCCCATCCGCTGCAATTCCATCAACCCGACCTTCGTGGACAGCGAGATGCTGGATCCCATCGCCAGCCTGTTCGGCGACCGCGACACGATGCGTTCCGCCATGGCGCGGCAGATCCCGGTCGGCCGCCTGGCCCGGCCCGTGGATATCGCCAATGGCGTGCTGTTCCTGGCCAGCGATGAAGCGGCGATGGTCAGCGGCACGGAGCTTTTCATCGACGGCGCCCAGACGGCCGGGTTCCCGTCGCAGCATTCCGGCTGACCCGTGCCTGGGTCGGCCGCACGATTTCATCAAGGGGAGAAGACATGGGCAAGGGTAGGGTTTCCGGCAAGGTCGCCATTGTCACGGGCGCCGCATCCGGTCTGGGTTATGCCATCGCCGCCATGCTGGCCCGCGAAGGGGCGGTGGTGACGCTGACCGACGTGAACGAGGCGGCCGGCACGGAGGCGGCGGCCCGGATCGGGGCCGCCGCCCGCTTCGTCCGCCAGGACGTTGTGGAGGAGGAGGGCTGGAAGGCGCTGGTCGCCGGCACGGTCGCCCGCGACGGCGGGCTGCATATCCTGGTGAACAATGCCGGTATCGGCCTGTCACCGGGCAAGCGCGACCCCGAACATGCGCCGCTGGAGCAATGGCAGCGCATCAACAAGGTGAATGGCGAGGGCGTGTTCCTGGGCTGCAAGCATGCCATTCCCGCCATGCGCGACAGCGGCGGCGGGTCGATCATCAACCTGTCTTCCATCGCCGCCCTGGTGGCCACGCCCTTCCTGACGGCCTATGGCTTCTCCAAGGCGGGGGTGGCGCAACTGAGCAAGTCGGTGGCGCTCTATTGCGCGCAGGGCCGCACGCGCATCCGCTGCAATTCCGTTCATCCGGGACAGATCTACACCCCCATGCTGGACAGCCTGTTCGATGAATTGTCGGCCGGGCATGGCATCACCCGCGAGCAGGCCCGCGAAGCCTTCCTGAGCAAGATCCCCATGGGTGAGTTCGGAGAGCCGGACGACATCGCCTACGCCGTGCTGTACCTGGCCTCCGACGAGGCCAAGCATGTCACGGGCACGCAGGTGGTGGTCGATGGCGGCATGAACCTGAACCCCTGACATGCGGATGGGTAGAGGGGCGGTCCGGCCGTGGGGCCGCCCCTCTACCCATCCGCCATCCCACCGCAGCGCCGGCCGCCCCCTCTTCAGGCCGCCAGGGCCCCGCCAGCCACCCGCGATGCCCGCCAGGCGCGGGGGCTGGTGCCATAGGCGGCGCGGAAGCAGCGGCTGAAATGCGCGGCATCGTTGAAGCCCCAGGAAAAGGCGATGTCGGTGACGCTGCGCGCGCCCTGCACAGGATCGCCCAGCGCGGCCCGGCAGCGTTCCAGCCGGCAGGCGCGGACATGGTCGGCGAACCGCAGCCCCATGGCCGCGAACAGCCTGTGCAGGTGGCGCACGGAAATGCCCGCCGCCACGGCGATGGCGGCGGGCGACAGGTCCGGCTCATCCAGCCGCGTTTCCACCAGCCGGAGCAGCAGGCGCGGGGAAATGCCGCCGGTCATGGTCCCCCCTCCCCGCCTCAGCCGAAGGTCCGCACCGGGTCCTCGCCCTGCCAGCCGACATTGGCGAGTTGGATGGTGGTGAACAGCTTCTCCACCATGGGCGTCATCTCGATCAGTTCGATCATGCCGCCCAGCGTGCGCGTGGTGTCCATATAGGCGGCACGCGCGCCCACCCCGGCCACGCCGTACAGCGCCTGCTCATAGCCCAGGCCCTTGTAGAATTCGACCGAGGCGTCGAAATCCGGGCAGGACAGGGCGAAATGGTGGAAGCCATGGCCCTGGCGGTCCGCGACTTCCTTGTAGACACTGGGCGCGTCGTTGTTCTGCTGGATCAGTTCGAAGATCATGTGGCCGGACGCACCAAGGGCGATGGTCAGGTCGGCATCGCAGGGCTGCCCGCGATAGGTGAAGTCGGCCAGCGGGAAATGCTCGAACAGGAACCAGGGACCGATATTCAGCCGCTTGGTATAATCGTGCATGGCCCGGTGGATATCGTCGCAAGTGAAGGCGACCTGGATGATGCCGTCGGTCGGCTGACCGAAATTCAGCAGGGGCATGGGTTCTGTCCTCGTTGGGGGGATGATCCCCACCCCCGCCCGGATGGCCGGACGGGGGTGGGGTTTCACATCAGAAGCGATACTTGACGCTCAGCATCCATTCGCGCGGACGGCCGTAATAGGCTTCGTCGATACCGAAGGTGGCGGCGGCCAGCAGGTTGGTGACATAGGTCTTGTCGAACAGGTTGGTGACGGCGGCCGCCACTTCCCAATCCTCATCCGGGTTGCGCCAGGCAAGGCGCAGGTTGGCCAGCCAATAGGCGTCCTGCGCCAGTTCCGGCATGGTGACCCTGTACCCCTCGGCCACCTGTGCCGCCGTCAGCGCCTTGCGCACGTCGGGCTGCCCCTGCCAGTTGCTGCCGCCACCCAGGTTGTAGGGGTCCTTCCAGGTCTTGGACCGGTAGGAGGCGTCGCCGCGCAGCGACAGGGAACCGATGCCGTCCATCCACCATGTCTGCTGCGCCCCGACGGTGAAGGTCCATTCCGGCGCATCGACCAGCTTGTCGTCCAGCGACAGGTCGGTGTCGCAGAACCGGCCGCTGGTCGCGTCATAGATGGCCGCCACGCAGGCAGAGCGGTTGAACTTGTCCCATTTGGAATTGAGATAGCCGCCGGCCAGGTTCAGGTCGAAGCCGCGGAACAGCCGCGCCGTCACCTCGCCCTCGAAGCCCCACAGGATGCTGTCGCCGATGTTGCGGGTCAGCAGCAGAAGGGCGCCCCCACCGCTGGAACCAACGGTCGTGACCTGCATGTCGTTGTAATTGCTGTAGAAGGCGGCAAGGTTCACGATGACGCTGCCGTTCATCAGCGTATTCTTCGACCCCAGTTCGTAGGTGTAGAGCACCTCCGGATCATAGGCGAGATCGGTATTGTTCTGCTGCGTGGGGCGCGGCGACCAGCCGCCGCCCTTGAAGCCCTTGGACCAGGATGCATAAACCATGTGATCGGCCGTCAGCGTCCAGGCCAGCCCCACCTTCGGCGTGAAGGAACCCCAACTGTCCTTCAGTTCGCGCGGCCCGACATACCGGGCAAGGCCGTTTTCCTCGAATGGCGGGATGGTGCCCGTATAGCCCGGCGTGCCCGGCCCGAATTTCGGGTCCTGGACAAGCTGGAGCATATTGTCCTGGGTATAGACCTTCTTGTCCTCGCTATAACGGCCGCCCAGCGTCAGGTTCAGGTCGGGCGTCAGGTCATAGTTGATCTGGCTGAACAATGCCCAGGTATCGACCTTGATCCTGTTCTTGGGGAAATAATCGAAGCTGAAGGCATTGGTCGTGCAGTCCGGCTGCGGGCCGGTGGTACAGGGGCCGACAGCGTACATGTCCGGCAGCACGGGGCTCAGCACCTCGTAAAGCCCGCTGTAAAGCCGGACGGCATTGTCGTCGAAGGCATTTTCACGCAGGTAATAACCACCCGTGACCCAGCGCAGCCGGCCGTTCAACGCATCGCCGGACAGTTGCAGTTCCTGGCTGAACTGGTCCTGCGTCACCCGGTTGGCCGTGGCCGCCACGGGATAGGGCGACTTGTCGGCATCGCGCGGGAAATAGGCGTCGATCTCGCGATAGGCCGTGATGGATTTCAAGGACAGGCCGTCTCCCAGGTCCCAATCGACAGAAGCCGACAGGCCCCAAACCTCGTTATTGTCCTTGGACGGGTCCAGGCTGCTGGAAACGCCTGGCTTGTCCGATATCCAGCGGCTGTCGAACTTGGTGCCGGCCGGCAGCCCCAGCTTCTGGTTCCAGTAGGGAACGATGACGCTGTTGTAGAGATCGTCGAAACGGAACAGCCCGTCGGACGGCGTGGGGTCCACGGCCAGCGGCGGCAGCCCGCCCGGCAGGCCGGGAATGGTGGGCGCACCGGCCAGGGCCGCGAAATACTGGAAGGCGGTCGGCTCGAAACCGAGTGCCGCCACCACCTCCGGCGGCAGTCCCAGCGAGGGCGCCGTGTCGGACGGATAGCGGTTGACCAGCGAACCGGCAGGCCCGTTCTGCCGCTGGCGCTGGTAGTCGCCCTGGATGGTGATGTCCAGATTTTCCGAGGGCAGCCAGCGGATGGCCCCGCGCACGAGTTGCTTGCCCTCATCCGACAGGTCCTCTCCCGTCGTGACGTTGCGGCCCCAGCCATTGCGGTGGATCGATGCGCCCGACAGCTTGAAGCCCAGCACACCCGGCACGATCGGCCCGCTGACATAGGCCTTCACGTCGGACCGGTGATAGGAACCGGTGGTGCCCTCGATCGAGCCTTCAAAGGCACCATCCACGATGACGGGCTTGGTCACGATCTTGATGGCGCCGCCGACCGTGTTCTTGCCATAGAGCGTGCCCTGCGGGCCGCGCAGCACCTCCAGCCGTTCCACATCCGACAGGTCCAGCGCGCCGCCGATGGTCCGCGCCAGGTACACGTCGTCGACATAAAGACCGACACCGGGATCGGTCGGGAACAGGAAATCCTGCTGGCCGACGCCGCGGATATAGGCGTTCAGCGAACTGCCGCCGCCATCGGCGCGACCGCTGCTGATTTCCACATTGGGCGTGAAGCGCGCGATACCGACAAGGTTGGAGACGGCTTGGTCGGTCAGGGTGGAAGCGGTGAAGGCGGTGACCGACACGGGCGCTTCCTGCAGGCGTTCGGCCCTGCGCTGCGCGGTGACGACAATCTCGTCCAGCCGCAGGCTGTCATCCAGGGCGGCCGGCGCATTTTGCGCCAGCGAAGGCGAGGTGCCGACCACGGCCAGCGCCGTTCCCGCCAAGGCAAGGCAGCGCGTCAACCTCAATGGACGCCGCAAATATTGCGGTGCAAAATAAAACGGGGCAGCCATGGGCTCATCCTCCCTTGCGGACCATTATTGTTGATGTTGGGAAAATGATGCGGCAGCCTGGATCGCCACTATATAGCGGGAATTACCCATGCTCGACTGCGCAGGTTCGCCCCATATGGGTAATTCCCGCTATGCCGGCTTCCATCTCGGCTTTCTATCCTTGGGTCATGCATTGCACATGACGGAGGATTTGCCAGATGAGTGCCCCTTTGCTGACCCGGACCGGTACCGGCACCGTTGCCGCCACCAAGCAGCACCGCCCGGCCTTCTTCAATCCCGACACCCTGCCCTGGCTGCCCTGGGTGATGCCCGGCACCTTCTTCAAACTGTTGAACATCAACCCGATCAATGGCGGCTTCAGCATGATGCTGAAGGTGGAGCCGGACAATTGGGCACCGGTCCATGGGCATCTGGGCCAGGTGGAGGGCTGGCTGCTGGAAGGCGGCTTCGGCTATGGCGAGGATCGCGGCCGCACCGGCTATTACGTGCTGGAAAGCGGTGGTATCCGGCATGAACCCGATACGGACAAGGACGGGATGGTGATGTTCGCCATCGCCCATGGCCCCCTGTGCGGATACAACGATGACGGGTCGATCGCCGGCATCGTGGATGCGCGTGCGATGTATGACCTGGCCGTCGCCGGCGGGGCGGCGGACCACCTGACAAAGCCCCTGGATTGGTGAGGAAACGCCCATGACTGCGCCCGTGCCCAGCCACGTTGCCGGCCCGACCGACATTCCGTTGCTGTCCCTGACCATCGGCCAGGCCCTGGAACGGGCGGCCGGGGCCTGGGGCGGACGGGACGCGCTGGTGGTCCCGGGTCAGTCCGTGCGCTGGACCTGGGCGGAACTGGCCGACCGCGCGGACCGGCTGGCGGCCGGCCTGCTGTCGCTGGGGCTGTGCCCCGGCGACCGTGTCGGCATCTGGTCGCCCAACCGGGCGGAATGGGCCCTGACACAGTTCGCCACGGCGCGGGCGGGCCTGGTGCTTGTCACCATCAATCCGTCCTACCAGGCGGCCGAACTGGAATATGCCCTGAACAAGGTCGGATGCCGGGCGCTGATCCTGGCGCCCGGCTTCAAGGGGGCCGATTATGGGGGGCTGCTGCGTGGCCTGGCACCCGAACTGGGCCGCGGGCCGGCCGGAATGCTGGTATCGGCCCGGCTGCCGGACCTGCGCCACGTCATCGCGCTGGGCGATGCGGCCATGGACGGTACCATCCCCTTCGACCAGGTGGCGGCGGGCGCGGACACGGGCCGGTTGGCCGCCATCGCCGGGCGCCTGTTACCCGATGATGCCATCAATATCCAGTTCACCAGCGGCACCACGGGCCAGCCCAAGGGGGCGACGCTGACCCACCGCAACATCCTGAACAACGGGTATTTCGTGGGACGGGGTATGGCGCTGTCGGAAACCGACCGCATCTGCGTACCGGTCCCGCTCTATCATTGTTTCGGGATGGTCATGGGCAATCTGGCCGCCGTGACCCATGGAGCCTGTCTGGTCTATCCCGGGGAGGGGTTCGACCCGCTGGCCACGCTGACGGCCGCGTCGGCGGAGCGCTGCACGGCGCTTTACGGCGTGCCCACCATGTTCATCGCGATGCTGGACCATCCGGACTTCGCACGGTTCGACCTGTCGGCGCTGCGGACCGGGATCATGGCCGGGGCCCCCTGCCCCGTCACCGTCATGCGTCGCGTGCTGGACCAGATGCATATGCGCGATGTCACCATCTGCTATGGCATGACGGAAACCAGTCCCGTCAGTTTCCAGACCGGTATCGACGCGCCGCTGGACAAGCGTGTGGGCAGCGTGGGGCGCGTGCATCCGCATCTGGAGGTGCGCATCACCGATGCCACAGGAGCGACCGTCCCGCGCGGCGTGTCGGGCGAACTGCTGACCCGCGGCTATTCCGTCATGAAGGGTTACTGGGCCGACCCGGCGCGCACGGCGGAAGCCGTGGACGGTGATGGCTGGATGCATACCGGCGACCTGGCCGTGATCGACGATGAGGGCTGGTGCAACATCGTCGGCCGCGTGAAGGACATGGTGATCCGCGGCGGAGAGAATATCTATCCGCGGGAGGTCGAGGAATTCCTTTACCGCCACCCGGCCGTGCAGGATGTCCAGGTCTTCGGCGTGCCCGACGCCCGCTATGGCGAGGCCCTGTGCGCCTGGATACGCCCGCGTTCCGGCACGGCCCCGACGGACGAGGATATCCGCGCCTTCTGCCAGGGCCAGATCGCCCATTTCAAGATCCCAAAGCATATCCGCTTCGTCACGGACTTTCCCATGACGGTCACCGGCAAGGTCCAGAAATTCGCCATGCGCGACGCGATGGCGGCGGAACTGGGCCTGGCGGAGGAGCGGACGGCCTGAAAGGGCGTCCCCCCGGCTGTCGCCCGTGACGAGGCAAGGCACAATGAATGTCCCGAAGGGACGCCGCCCCTGTGAAGGAGGGAGACCCCATGGCCTTGCATGCCATCGAAACCGCCAGCCGGGACGAGATCACGGCGCTGCAGATGGAGCGCCTGCGCTGGAGCCTGCGGCACGCCTATGACAATGTGGCCCCCTTCCGGGCCAGATGCCAGGCGGCCGGCGTCCATCCCGGCGACCTGCGCTGCCTGTCGGACCTGTCGCTGTTTCCCATGACGACGAAGGCCGACCTGCGCGATCATTACCCGTTCGGCCTGTTCGCCGTGCCCATGGACCAGGTGGCACGGCTGCACGCCTCCAGCGGAACGACGGGCCGGCCCACCGTGGTTGGCTATACGGCCCGCGACCTGGAAAACTGGGCCGGGCTGGTCGCCCGCTCCATCCATGCCGCGGGCGGACGTCGGGGCGACAAGGTGCATGTCGCCTATGGCTACGGCCTGTTCACGGGCGGGCTGGGTGCCCATTACGGGGCGGAGAAGCTGGGCTGCACCGTCATTCCCATGTCGGGCGGCCAGACCGAAAAGCAGGTGCAGATGATCCGGGACTTCAAGCCCGACATCATCATGGTCACCCCGTCCTACATGCTGGCCATCGCGGACGAGTTCGACCGCCAGGGGCTGGATGCGCGCGAAAGCTCGCTGCGCATCGGCATCCATGGGGCCGAGCCCTGGACCGACAGCATCCGGCGGGAGATCGAGTCCCGCATGGGGCTGGACGCCGTTGACATCTATGGCCTGTCGGAGGTGATGGGGCCGGGCGTGGCCAACGAATGCGTGGAGACCAAGGACGGCCCCCACGTCTGGGAGGACCATTTCTATCCCGAAATCATCGACCCCGTGACGGGCGAAAGCCTGCCCGACGGGGAGGTCGGTGAACTGGTCTTCACGACGCTGACCAAGGAGGCGCTGCCCGTCATCCGCTATCGCACGCGCGACCTGACGCGGCTGCTGCCCGGCACGGCGCGGTCCATGCGCCGTATCGACCGCATCCTGGGGCGCAGCGACGACATGCTGATCATCCGCGGCGTCAACCTGTTCCCGTCTCAGGTGGAGGAACTGCTGCTGGCCGAGCCGGCGCTCGCCCCCCACTACCTGCTGGAGGTCGACCGGCCCCGGCATATGGATGAGTTGACGGTGCGGGTCGAACTGCGCACCGGCGGCGGTGACGGCGATCAGGCCGCCCGGTCGCTGGGCCACCGCATCAAGGAAATGATCGGTGTCACGGCGCGGATCGATGTCGGTCCGCCCGGCTGCATCGAGCGGTCGGGCGGCAAGGCGCGCCGCGTCATCGACCGCCGCCCCGTCGCCCTGTCACAAAGCGGAGGATGATGTGATGTCCAACCAGGCCGCCCGTTCCTTCATCGCCGCCCGCGACCGGCTGCTGGACCTGCGACAGGACCAGCCCACGGCCCGCGCGGCATTCCAATGGCCGGAGGCAGCCCCCTTCAACTGGGCGCTGGACTATTTCGACGATGTGGCGGCCCGCGTGCCGGATCGGCCCGCTCTGGTCATCGCGCAGGAGGATGGCACGGTGCATCGCGCCAGCTATGCCGACCTGTCGCGACGGTCGGCACAGGTGGCCAACTGGCTGCACAGCCAGGGGCTGCGGCGGGGCGACCGACTGCTGCTGATGCTGCCCAACATCGTGCCGCTGTGGGAGATCACGCTGGCCGCCATGAAGATGGGCGCCGTGATCATCCCGGCCACGACGCTGCTGGACGGGGCTGACCTGGCGGACCGGCTGGAACGCGGGCAGGTGCGCGGCATCATCGCCACCGCCGGCCTGACGGCCCGGTTCGATGCACAGCCCGGCGACTTCATCCGCATCGCGGTGGGCAGCCCCTGCCCCGCCGGCTGGGCCGGTTATGCCGATGCCGCCCAGGCGCCGGACAGCTTCACGCCGGATGCGCCGACGCAGGCCGACGACACGCTGCTGCTCTATTTCACGTCGGGCACGACAGCGAAACCGAAGCTGGTGCGCCACACCCACCGTTCCTATCCCGTGGGACATCTTTCCACCATGTACTGGCTGGGCCTGCGTCCCGGCGATGTGCATTGGAACATCTCCAGCCCCGGCTGGGCCAAGCACGCCTGGTCGAACATCTTCGCCCCCTGGAACGCGGAGGCGACCGTCTTCGTCTATGCGTTCGAGCGGTTCCAGGCCGGCCCCGTGCTGGACGCGCTGGTGGCCCACCGGGTGACCAGCCTGTGCGCCCCGCCCACCGTCTGGCGCCTGCTGATGCAGGAGGATCTGCGGCAATGGCCCGTCGCCCTGCGCGAACTGTGCGGCGCCGGCGAGCCGCTGAACCCGGAAGTGATCGCCCGCGTGCAGGCCGCCTGGGGCCTGACCATCCGCGACGGCTTCGGCCAGACGGAAACGACGGCCCAGGTCGGCAACGCGCCGGGCCAGCCCGTGCGCCCCGGTTCCATGGGCCGGCCCCTTCCGGGCTATGACCTGGTACTGCTGGACCCGGACGGGAATGAGGCGGATGAGGGTGAGATGGCGCTGCGCCTGTCACCCCGTCCGGCCGGGCTGATGGCGGGCTATGAGGACGCACCCGCGCCGGAGGCCACCGGCGCCTATTACCGCACGGGCGACGTGGCCAGCCGCGACGCCGACGGCTATCTGACCTATGTCGGCCGGGCAGATGATGTGTTCAAGGCAAGCGACTACCGCATCAGCCCGTTCGAACTGGAAAGCGCCCTGATCGAGCATCCGGCCGTGGCGGAGGCCGCAATCGTGCCGAGCCCCGACCCGCTGCGCCTGGCCGTCCCCAAGGCCTTCATCATCCTGGCACCGGGGCACGAGGCCGGACCGGAGGTGGCACAAGCCATCTTCCGTCATATCCGCGCGGCGCTGCCACCCTACAAGCGCGTGCGGCGGCTGGAGATTGCCGACCTGCCCAAGACCATTTCCGGCAAGATCCGCCGTGTCGAATTGCGCCGCCAGGAACAGGCGCGCGACCTGTCGCAGCGCCACCCGCTGGAATATTGGGAGGAGGATTTCCCCGATCTGGCGAGCAAGGGGCGCTAGTTCTTCAGGCGCCGGTACCGCAGGCGTGGTGCGGCGGCCTGGGCCGCCGGCACCGGTTCCCCGTCCAGGCGGCGGGCGGCGACCAGACCACAGGCCAGGACGGGCGCCAGGCCCGACCGCTTCGCCAGCCCCTGCACCGTCTCGTCATCGACACCGGCGAAGGCCAGCATATCCTCATACGTGATCATGGCGTCTCCCCATGGGCGATCGTTCCGCCCTTGGCCGGGCGGTTGCGCCGATCATTACGCTCATGAATTGGTACATTCAATCAAAAAATATTGACGACCCGGCAACGGCCCCGTAATCCGATGACCGGGGGCCGGCATGGGGCGGCCTTCCGATCTCCGCACGCGCATCTGAAGGAGCGGTTGCCGCCATGTCCCAGGTCATCCATCGCCGGTCCATCGATTTCCTGCTGCACGAGGTCCTGGGCTACGGCGATCTGGCCGGCACGCCGCGGTTTTCCGCGTTCGACCGCGCCGCCGTGACGGAGATCCTGGATACCGCACAGGCCATCGCGGAGAACGAGTTCCTGCCCCTGGCGGCCGAGATGGACGCGCAGGAGCCGCGTTTCATCGAGGGGCGGGCCCATGCGCATCCGGGTGCGAAACGCGCGCTGGATGCCTGTGCGCAGGCCGGGCTGTTCGCCGCCGGCTTCGACCCCGACCTGGGCGGCCTTGGCATGCCCGTGACGGTCACGACCCTGATCAACGGCACCCTGGCCGCCGCCAATATCGCGCTGGCCAACTACCAGTTCCTGACCGTGGCCAATGCCAACATGCTGGCGGCCTTCGGTACCGACGAGCAGAAGGCCCTGTTCCTGCCTCCCATGCTGGAAGGCCGCTGGTTCGGCACCATGTGCCTGTCAGAACCACAGGCGGGATCCTCGCTGTCGGACATCCGGACCCGCGCTGAACCCGTGGAAGGCCGGCTGCACCGTATCACGGGGTCCAAGATGTGGATTTCGGGCGGGGAACATGAACTGGCCGAGAACATCATCCATATGGTGCTGGCCAAGCGCCCCGACGGCCCGCCGGGGGTGAAGGGCATCTCGCTGTTCATCGTGCCCAAATACCGCGTCGGCCAGGACGGCACGCCGGGTGCGCGCAACAATATTGCGCTGGCCGGCCTGAACCACAAGATGGGGCAGCGGGGCACCACCAACTGCCTGCTGAATTTCGGGGAGGATGGCGACTGCCTGGGCTATCTGGTGGGGGAGCCGCACCAGGGCCTTGCCTACATGTTCCACATGATGAACGAGGCGCGGATCATCGTCGGCGCCAATTCCACCATGACGGGGATGGCCGGCTATCTCTATTCCCTGGACTATGCCCGGACGCGGCAGCAGGGGCGCCGGCCGCAGAACAAGGATGCCACATCCCCCCAGGTGCCCATCATCCAGCACGCCGACGTGCGGCGCATGCTGCTGGCCCAGAAGGCCGCGGTGGAAGGGGCGCTGGCGCTGACCTGCTATTGCACGCTTCTGGTGGACCGCATGGCCGCCACCCCGGACGCGGCGGAACGCGGGGATATGCATCTGCTGCTGGAACTGCTGACGCCCATGGCCAAGTCATGGCCGTCCGAGCATTGCCTGGAAGCGAACAAGCATGCCATCCAGATCCTGGGTGGGTATGGCTATACCCGTGATTACCCGGTGGAGCGGCATTACCGCGACAACCGGCTGAATGCCATCCATGAAGGCGCCTATGGCATCCATGGACTGGACCTGCTGGGCCGGAAGGTCCGCCAGCAGGATGGCCGGGCGCTGGACCTGCTGGTGCTGGAGATCGGGCGCACGCTGGATGCGGCCGAAACCCAGGGCGGCTTCGGGACGGAGGTGGCCGACCTGCATGCGGCGCTGACGGCGATGGGCCGGGCCACGCGCGCCGCCCTGGCCGCACCCGACCTGGACCGGGGGCTAGCCAATGCCACGGCCTATCTGGACGCCTGCGGCCATACGGTCATCGCCTGGCTGTGGCTGCGCCAGGCCGTGACGGCCAGCCGCGCCCTGGCGGCCGGCCTGGGTCGGGGGGAAGCGGCGTTCTACAGCGGCAAGATCGCCGCCTGCCGCTATTTCTTCCGCTATGAGCTGCCGCGTGCGCTGCATCAGTTCGCGCTGGTCGAACGGCTGGACGATACCTGCCTTTCCATCACCCCGGCGGAGTTCCTGGGAAACTGACCCGCCGCGACACGTCTTGCCCGCAACCCGCGCGGGGGCGTAGCTTCGGGGCCGCCACCGAAGCCCCATGGATGCCATGAACGAACAGCCCGCCCCCGCATCGCCCCCGCGCCGACGGGGAGAGAAGCAGGAACGGTCCCTGGCCCGACGGGCACGTCTGGCCGATGCCATCGTGCAGGTTCTGGCCAGCCACGGCGTCGCCGGCCTGACCCATCGGCTGGTGGCGCAGGCCGCCGGCGTGTCCCTGGCCGCCACGACCTATTATTTCGACAGCAAGTTCGACATGGTGGCGGTCGCGTCCAACCTGACGCTGGCGGGCTATGCGGAGACCTTCCGCCGTGTTGCCCGCTCCAGGCAGCTATCCATGGGCGATTACGTCACCCGGCTGGTGGGCAACGCGGCGGAACGCGACCGGGCGCGGGCCACCTGCTGGGCGGAGGTGATGCTGGATGCGCCGCGCCATCAGGAGAGTCTGGAACTGTCGCGGCGCTGGTTTGCCGAACTGGGCGACATCTGGCTGGACATTGCGCGGGCCTGCGATGCCCCGCCCCCGGCGGCACGGTCGGCCATCGACACCAGCATCGGCCTGCTGCTGGTCATGCTGGCCCTGGGCCTGACAGAGGCGCAGATCGGTGCGGTGCTGCTGGAGGGCAAGGATGCGCTGGACGCCTGGGCCCCGACGCTCCCAGCCGCGGGCGGTCAACCCGTGGCCGCCCCCGCCAAGCCGACCCGCAAATCGGCCGGAACCCGCGAACGGATCATTGCTGCCGCCATCCAGATCCTGATCGCCGAGGGTCCCGCCGCCGTCACCTATCGCACCATCGCACAGCAGGCGGGGCTGACGCTGGCCGGCCCCGCCTATCATTTCCCTACGGTTGAAGGATTGCTGGGCGCCGCGCAGGAACGCCTGTTCGAGGAGTCCAAGCAGCGGTACCGTACCGTGGTCGCCAGCATGGATGACGGGCCGTTCGACCTGGAACGGCTGATCGACCGGACCGCCGCCGTCTTCCTGCGCGAGGCGACCGAGCATGCGGGCCGCAATCTCGCCTCCTACGCCGTCTGGCTGCAGGCCGCCCGCCGGCCCGAATTGCGGCCCATGGTCTGGAGCGCCATCGCCGACCAGATACGCGCCTGGCACCGCGTCTTCGTCCGGCTGGGCGGCAGCCCCACGCCGCTGGAGGCGCTGCTGCCGCAATGCATGTTCATCGGCAAGATGATCCGCCTGCTGGCCACCGGCTCCGCCCTGGCGGACCTGGAAAACGCCCGGCGTGACTTCGCCTTCGATCTGTCCTCACTGGCGGGCCAGCGTTTCTGGCTGCGCCCTAAAACTGGTACGCATAACTAAAAATCTTTGACCTGCGCGATCTTCCCGCTATCAATTGGCACGATCGTTCAAAAATCGGGCCGGGAGCGGGATTGTGGATATTGCGGGACTTTTTACGCTGAAGGGACGCACCGCGCTGGTCACAGGCGGATCGCGCGGCATCGGCCGGATGATCGCCGCCGGATTCCTGGCAGCGGGCGCCCGCGTCTATGTCACCGGACGCAAGGCGCGCGCCTGCGAAGCAGCCGCCGCCGAGCTGGGGCCAGGCTGCCTGCCCCTGCCGGCCGATATCGCCACCGTTGAAGGATGCGAATATCTGGCGCGGACCCTGGCCGGATCGGAAAGCGGGCTGGACATCCTGGTCAACAATGCCGGTGCGGCCTGGGGCGCGGAATTCGATGATTTTCCGGAACATGGCTGGGACAAGGTGATGGACATCAACGTGAAGTCCCCCTTCTTCCTGACCCAGCAATTGCTGCCCCTGTTGCTGTCGGCCGCCCGCCGCGATGGCGGACCGGCCAAGGTCATCAACATCGCCTCGGTCGACGGGCAGCGCGTCAGCCCGTGGGAAACCTATTCCTATCAGGCGTCCAAGGCCGCGCTGATCCACCTGACGCGCCGCATGGCGGCCCGACTGGCACCGGAAGGCATCCATGTCACGGCACTGGCCCCCGGCGCCTTCGGCACTGACATGAACCAGGCGGCCCGTGACCACGCGGACAAGGTGTCGGCGGCCATCCCCGCGGGCCGCATCGGCCGGCCGGAAGACATCGCCGCGGCCGCCGTCTATCTGGCGTCGCGGGCCGGGGACTACGTCGTGGGTTCCACCCTGACAGTCGATGGCGGGCTGGTGCATGCCAGCTTCGGGCCGGGCATCGACGGGGAGGGGTGACGCCGCCCCGTCAGGCGGGCCGGCGCAGCAGGAATTCGCGACCGACCTTGACACGGGCCACGCCGCCATAATCCACGATATCGGCCGTGGCATAGGTTTCCGCCCATTTGTCGGGCAGATAGCTGCCCGTCCCCACCACATCGATCGGGGCCCTGGCATCGGCCATGACGCGGCATTTCTCGGGCGAGAAGCCGCTGCTGGCGACGATGCGCACCTTGTCGAAACCCGCCGCGTCCAGGCTCTCGCGCAGATGATGGATGGCCGCGGCGGAAACACCGGCCCCGATCAGGTGCCGCAGTTCCGTCTCGTCGCGATAGCCGCGGATGCTGGCCGGCGCGTGCCGTTCCAGCACGGCATAGCTTTTCGGCGGGTCCAGCCCTTCCAGGAAACGCCCGCCCGGCGTGTCGATCCGCAGGGAAAGCGTGCCCGCGGCCGCCAAGCCGGGGAAGCGGCGGCAGACGGCCAGCGCGTCCGTCACCTCCTGCCCGAAATAATCGACCAGCACGGTCATGGGCTGGCCGGGAAAGGTCTCGTGATACATCTCCGCCGCGCGCACGGTGGAGCCGGCATAGCCGATCAGGGCATGCGGCATGGTGCCAAGCCCCTTGTCCTGGCCGAAATAATGGGCCGTGGCATCGGTGGCATTGCCCACGAACCCCACAGCCCCGTCGCGCCGCCGGGCCCGGGCCGAACCGACAGAGGCGGCATAGGCCATGATCTCCGCCATCTCCGTGCCGGCGCAATGGCGGGCATCCATGGCCAGAAAGGCGACCTTGGGCAGGCCAGCGCACATCATGTAGGCATTGTAGGCGGCGACGCAGGCGGGGCCCAGTTTCATCAGGAACAGGGTCTCCAGTTCCGCCATCCGGCTGAAGGGGCCGGTGATCCACATCATGGGTTCACCCGCGCCGACCCATTTGGTCTCCTCGTAATTCAACTGGATATCAGGGGTGAAGCCCCGTTCCGCCGCCACGGCGCGCAGCCAGTCCAGCGCCAGCCTGGGCGCGAAGACCACGGGCCGGCGCATGAACACGGCATAGGTGACGGGCAGGTCGCCGAACTTCTCGACGATGGCGCTGGTGCGCTGGAAATAGACGTCGGTCCAGTCCCGGACGGCATCGGCGGAAGGCGGGGTATGGGTCATTTCTCATGCGATCCTGCAATGGCCGCCGATCATAAGCCGATCCGGCCCCGCATTGGCAAGAGACGCGACCCGTGGCATGGGCTCAGCGGGGACCGTCCGGCGCCCCGCCCTTCGGCTTGTCGCGGCCCCGTTCCGGCGGGGGCGGCAGATTGCCATCCGCCTGGGCCGCCGCCATGCGCTCCACAATGGTGCGGTGGAACTTCTCCTGCCCGTGGGTCGTCTCTGCCCGCAGCAGGGCCAGCGCCTCATCGGCGCGGACGGGGTCGAAGGGGCGCTGGCGCAACGCTTCGGCCACCCCGCGCCGCGCCTGGCGCAACGCCTCCACCTGCGCGCGCAGTTCAGGATTGTGCTGGCGCAGCGACTGATGGATGGGATCGCGCAGGTCGTCGGGCACCAGCCCCAGCAGCCGGTCGCCGCCCGGCGTACCCCCCGGCGGACCGCCGCCGCCACGCAACCAATGGCCGGCCATCACCCCGGCAACGGCCAGATTGGCCGAAACCGACAGGACCAGCAGGATGGACAGGATCAGGGTGGATCGTTTCATTCCGCATTCTCCAGATCGGCCGCATCGATCTCCGTCGTCAGGCTCAGCAGCGCGACCAGATCGTCGGATGCGCCCTGCTGGGCACCGTCGTCGCCGGGCAGCGGCACCATCTGCCCATAGCCCAGCACGAAACCCATCAGCCCGGCTGCCGTCGCCGTGGCCATGCCGGCCGTCCAGCGTTTCCAGGCCAAACGCATTTCCGTCAGAAGCGAGGCGCGGCCCAGCGTGCGCGGATGATCAAGGGGAATATCCAGCACGCTACGTCGCAAATCCGCGGACGCCCTGGCCATCGGCAGGTCGGCCAGCGCATCGGCCACGGCCTGTTCGGCCGCCAGCAGGGCGCGCAGGTCCGCATCCACGGCCAGCGCGCGATCGGCCCGCAGCCGCAGACCGGCCGGCCAGCGCACAGGGTCGGCACCGTGGCGGTCCAGAAGGTCAAGGAATTCGCTTCGCGTCATGGCCGCCTTCCCTGGGGCAATCCCCCGTATCGCGTTACGTCTACCATTATCATCATTGCCATCATTCCACCGCCTTTCCGGCGGTGGACCAGCCCGCCAGCCTTTCCCGCAAGGAACGGCGGGCCCGGACCAGCAGGCTTTCCAGGGCCTTGACGCTGACATCCAGCGCCTTGGCTGCCTCCGCATTCGACAGACCGGCATCATAGGTCAGCGTCACGGCTGCGCGCAGCCGGTCAGGCAGATCGGCAACCGCGGCGGACACTGCCGCCCGCGTCCGCTGGTCGGCAAGGGCGGCTTCCTGGTCCATGGAGGGGTCGGCCGGGTCGCCGGCCGCATCCAATGGTGCCATCGGCATCCGTCGCGTGCGGTCCAGGCAAAGGTTCGTCGTGATACGATAGAACCAGGTCGAGAAGCGCGCCGCCGCCGGTTCGAACCGGTCGGCATGGCGCCAGAGCCGCAGGAAGGCCTCCTGCGCCACATCCTCCGCATCCGCCTGGGAAGGCAGGATGCGGCGGGCGATGGTGACGGTGCGGTCCAGATGGCGTTCGACCAGCAGGCCATAGGCCCGCCTGTCACCCGCCGCCACACGCGCCACCAACGCCTCATCCGTTTCGGCTTCCGCCATGCCGTCCTGCCTGTCGTCGTCCACCCATGCGCGGACCCTGCCAGAGGGCCCCGCATCCGTCCCCACTCTATGTCGCGACAGGCCGGCCGTCATGGTCATTGCCGCCGCCGGTTACTTGCCGTCGGCCTTGCCGCGTTCACGGCGCGGATGGTCACCGTCACGCGCGGGCTTGAAGGCGGCAAACTCCTCCGCCGTGACGATGCCATCCTTGTTGGCATCCATCTTCTCGAACAGGGCCTTCTGCCGCTCCTGCTGGTGGCGGGCACGCTGCGCCTCCAGGGCGGTCGAGAACTCGGCCAGCGTCATTTGGCCCTTGCCGGCGCTGTCCAGCTTGCGGAACTGGTCGGCCCGGATGGCGGCGCGTTCCTGCTCGTCCAGCTTGCCGTCCTTGTTGGTGTCGTACTTGGCCAGCAGTTCCTGGCGCTTCATGCCGTGCGGGCCGCCTTCCGGGCCCGGACGGGCCATCGCGGGCACGCTTGCCGCCATCAGGGCGGCCAGCGACAGGGTGGCAAGGGTGCGGGTGGTGAAAGTCATGGTCGATACTCCGTTGGGGCGTGGCACCGCCGGCCGAAACCGGGGCGGGGAGCGGGCGATATATCGGGTGATGTTTTCGCCGCGTTCAATCCTGATACGGGCCAGCCGGAAAAACCCTGCACCGCCTTTCGCACGGGGGCTGAACGACCACCGAAATGGATGTATTCCCGCGGGAAGAATGATAATAACCATGTGTTAACCGCCGCTTTTTCAATAGGCAGCCGGTTGGCGACAGGCAAACACATGTCGGAAGCCGCAAAAGGCGATGGCACCGTTGGGGGAAAGCAAGTTGAGGGGTGTCGTCTACGGGCGCAGCCTGGATTTCAGGCCGCTGCCGCCCGGTCCCGACGTGCTGTCATCACCGCTGAAACTGTCCGATGTGGATTATGTGCAGCTTCCGCAGAAGGGCTGGCGTGATCATCTGCGACTGTTCCTCCAGGCCAGCGGGCTGACCTCCATCCCCATCAGCGTCCGTTTGCGCTGGCAGGCGCATGAGGTGATCGACTGGCTGCAATCATCCCTGCTGGCACGCGGCCGCGGCAAGCGCGGGTCGATCACCCACCCCGTGCAGCTCATGTCCGCGATCGAGTTCCTGATGTCCCTGCCGGCGGACCTGGAGATCGAGCGGCGGCTTCTGCATACGCTGATCGGCCGGGGGCTGATCGAATATCGCAAGCGGATCAGCACCGGCCGCGAACGGCCCATGCTGTTCGCCAAGGAGGCGACGAGCCATTTCATGGCCGGGTTCAAGGAACAGCAGCTCCTGTCCAAGTCCGGCAGCCCCGCCGAGCAGTTCCAGACCATCCAGCGCATCTATACCAGCTACTATTTCTTCCGGGCCTATTACATCTTCGCCATCATCTCGCGTGAGCCGCCGGAAAGTGGCGGCAAGCTTTTCTCCAAATTCATGCGTGCCTGCTTCTTCATGTCCACCATACAGGATGACGGCACCATCGCGCCCAAGCCGGCCTACCGGCAATTGCCGCCCAAGGAACAGGTCGTGTTCCTGGCCAAGCGCGATGTCGCCCTGCAGGCCCGCCTGCGGGAGGATGACGCCCTGCGCACGGAATTACAGAACCTGTTGCGCTTCTTCCGGTCCGTGCGCGGTTGATACCGGTGTCCATGCCCGGCGGGCGCCCCTGGCGCAATATCATATCCCGGTGAGAGCAACTCACCGGGATCCGGTACGGCGGCGACCGCCGGCGCACCGCACCTGCGGCGTAGCCAAGCAACTGTTTTCATGCGGCGTAAGTTCTCTGATCGCGGATGATGGCATTGGCGAGGACGACGATCTTTCGCATGATGGCAACGAGGGCAACCTTTGGCTTCTTTCCAGCGGCGATGAGTTTTTTATAGAAGGCGGCCAAGGGTGGATTTCGCCGACTGGCGACGACGGCAGCCATGTAAAGGACGGTTCGGACAACGGGCCTTCCACCGTAGATGCTGCGCGGGCCATCGCGTTTGCCGCTCTGGTTATCCATCGGGGCAACGCCGGCCAGGGCGGCGACCTGATGTCGTGTCAGTGTGCCCAACTCCGGCATATGGGCCAGCAGGGTGGCCGCCAGCACCGGCCCGACAGCAGGAATGGACTGGAGCAGGTTGTCGTTGACCTTCAAGGTTTTGGATGCCGCGATCTGCTCGGCAATGCGCTTGTCGAGGCGCAGGATCAGCAGGGCGATGGCATCCAGGCGCCGCTTGGCCAAGCGGCGCAGTTCCGGATCCGCCAGGGTCTGGGCCTGGTTCCTGACCATGGTCTGCTCGTCGAGCAACTGGCGCCGGTAGGTGGCCAGTTCCGCCAGGACCTCCCGTTCCGGATCGGGTTGGTAGGCGGCTCCGGGGATCGCCTGGGCATAGGCGGCGATCATCCGGGCATCCAGCCGGTCATTCTTGGCCCAGCGTCCATGCGCCCTGGCAAAATGCCGGACCTTGCGAGGATCGACGAGGCGGACGGGAATGCCGGCTTTCGATAAAGCCTCCATGACCGGCCGCTCATAGCCACCACTGGCTTCCAGGACGACCTGCACGGCGCGCTTGCCACACCGTCGCCGAAGGAGACTGTAACCAGCCTCGGCATTCTCGACTTGGAAAGCCTCTCCTGTCTCGGCATCCAACCCGTCCAGACGGGCCTTGCTGACGTCCAGGGCGATGATAGAGTCCTGTTGTGCCATCTTCATACTCCCTGCCTTGCACGTACGGGGCTGCAACCCCAAGCAACTGTTCGGGTCAATGAAGGGGCCGACCGGAGAACCATGCTTGGCTACGGTGTATGATCTACCTTTCCACGGAGCGGTCTTCCGGACGGATCGCCGGCCGGGGCATGCCCCGGCCGGCGATCACACATCTTACTGACATTTCGAAAACACAAGCCCACGGATGTGGGCGTCGGCGCAAGCCCACGGATGAGGGTGTCGGCGATTGAGATACCGGTGATCGGTTGCGATCACCGGGACTTGGCGCAAGACCGGCCGGCCGGCTAGGCTGCGATGGTTTCAGCCAGCAGGGCAGCATCCATGAACCCCGATATTCCCGGCAGCGACGGCAGCTATCTCTATTATGACAGCGACTATCCCTGGCCGGAGGAGATGGAGGCCGACCCGGCACTGCGCATGGCCGCAGCCCGTCAGGGCATCCTGCATGACGTGCCGCATTACCTGCGGCTGGCACGGGACCTGGCCTCCATGCTGGGCCGGGCGCCGCGCATAACGGAACTGGCCTGCGGCACAGGCCGGCTGTCGGTACCGCTGGCCCGTGCCGGGTTCGCGGTGCAGGGGGTGGACGCCTCCCCCGCCATGCTGGAGGGCCTGCGCCAGCGGCTGGAGCGGGAGGATGCGGCCACCGTCAGCCTTCTGCATGTGCATGAGGGGGACCTGAGACAACTGGACCTGCCGGAAAAGGCCCAGGACCTGATCATCATGGGGTTCAACATCCTGATGCTGATCGCCGACTTCCAGGCGCAGCAGGATGTTCTGGCGCGGGCCTGTGCGCATCTGGCACCCGGTGGCTGGCTGGCGCTGGATGTGGCCAATCCGCTGATGCTGTCGCTGGGCGCCTCGGCCACACCGGATGCCAGCTATACCCGCCGCAACCGGCGTACCGGCAATCTCTATACGAAATTCGCCATGGTCGGCCAGTTGGACGAGCGGCAGGTGCAGCATGTCCATGGCTGGTATGACGAGGTGGTTCCCGGCGGGGCCGTAAGGCGGACGCATTACGGCTTCCACTGGCGACCCGTCTTCCGTTTCGAACTGGAACTGATGCTGCGTCAGGCCGGTTTCGATCTGGAGCGGGTCGATGGCGATTTCCAGGGCGGCCCCTTCGATACCGGTGCGCCGAAAATGGTGGTGCTGGCCCGGCGAAGGGCCTGAGCGCAACGGCCTGGGTTCACCCGGTCCTGCGGGGAAAGGCAATGGTGAAACAGGAACCCGCACCGGGCCGGCTTTCCACATCGATACGGCCACCCAGGCGCTGGGTGACGAGGTTGTAGACGAGGTGCAGGCCCAGACCCGTGCCTCCCGCCTCCCGCCGGGTGGTGAAGAACGGGTCGAAGATGCGGGGCAGCGTGGCCGCATCGATGCCCCCGCCATCATCGGCCACCGACAGTTCCGCCCAGCCCGGCGTGCCAGCGGATGGCGACAGCGTCACACGGATGGTGCCGGCGGTGCCGGCCGGAAACGCATGGGTCAGCGCATTCATCATCAGGTTGGTGATGACCTGCGCAATGGTGCCGGGTGCGCTGTCCACCATCATCCCAGGCGCCAGCGCACAGACCAGCCGGTGCGGCAGGCGGCGAAGCTGCGGCTGCAGACTGCGCAGCACCTCGCCCACGTAAATCCCCAGGTCGAAGCGGCGGATCTGATCCGTGGTCTGGTCCACGGCCACCTGCTTGAAGCTTTGGACCAGATCGGCGGCGCGGCTGATGTTGCCGGAAACGAAACCCATCGCCTCCGTGGCGGAGGCGACATAATCGGCCAGGTCGGTCCGGGTCAGGCTGCCGTCGCGCCAGGCCCGCGCGAAACGGTCGGTGTCCTGCGCAAAGGCCGTGGCGGCCGTGACGGCTACACCCAGAGGCGTATTGATCTCATGCGCCACGCCGGCGACCAGCCCGCCCAGCGCCGCCATCTTTTCCGCCTGAATAAGGTCGCGCTGCGTGGCCCGCAGCCGGTCCAGGGTCCGGCCCATCTCCTCCGCCGTCAGGCGCATGACGTCGATGCCCAGGCCCAGGCCTACGGCGGCACCATCGGCATCGGCCAGGATGAAGCCGCGATGCAGTGCATCGGGCTTGCGTTCGGCAATCATGCTGTTCAGGGCGGACAGGCCGGTATCCGCCGGCACCAGCAGGGGGGCCGCATCGGCCAGATGCGTGACGGGCCGGCGGGCATAAAGGTCACGGCCATAACGCTGGGAAAAATGCAGCAGAAAGGTCGGCCGGTCGGCCAGGGCCAGCGGCCGGCGCCCCTGTCCCTCCAGCACGATGACGCCGGGAAGGTCGGGTTCGCGCTGGAACAATTCGGCCACGGCGCCGCATCTTGTATCGGCCGGCACGAACGGCACGGGCCGGCACAGCCGGGCCGCCGTCCATGCCAGATCATCCGCCACCATCCCCCTGCCCGTTGCCGGGGTGCCGCCCGCGTACCGGTCCACGCCCGTTTCCTTCGGTCCGATCGTCCTTGCCTGCCGTTGTCTTGCCAGAAAGCCATGAAGGATTTGTGAAATGATCACGGCAGCGGAAGGGGGCCGGCATCAGCCGCCCTTCAGCACCGTCAGGGCCGCATCCCAATAAGGCACGGGCCCGAACCGGCCGGCCAGGAAATCCACGAAGGCCCGGACCTTTGGGCTCAGGTGCCGGTTGGCGGGATAGACGGCATGGACCGCAAGCGGTGGCGGCAGCCAGGCATCCAGCACCGGCACCAGCCGGCCCGAGGCCAACGCATCGCCGACAATGAAGGTGGGCAGCAGGACCAGGCCCTGCCCCTGGCTTGCGGCTTCCCGCAGCGCGTCGCCATTATTGGCGCGCAGCCGGCCGGTGATGCGCTGTCCGCGCGTTTCTTCCGCTCCCGGGGCGGCGCGGAAGCTCCATTGTTCCGGGTTCTGGACATTGGTGTAGATCAGGCAATCATGCGACTGGATATCGGCCGGCTCCTGCGGTGTGCCCCGCCGGGCCAGATATTCGGGGCTGGCGCAGATGACGGCCCGGGCCGGGCACAGGCGGCGCGCCACCAGCGAACTGTCGCGCAGCCGCCCGATGCGCACGGCCAGGTCATAGCCTTCATCCACCAGGTCCACGAACCGGTCGGACAGGTCCATATCCACCGCCACTTCCGGATAGAGGCGCATGAAATCGGCGATGGCGCCCGACAAATGATCCACACCGAACGATACCGGTGCCGCCAGCTTCAGCGTGCCGCGCGGGGCGGCATGCTGGCTGGCCACCGACCGTTCCGCCTCCTCCAGTGCCTCCAGCGCCTGGGAGACGCGGGCATGGAAACCCTCGCCCACCTGTGTCAGGCTGATATGGCGCGTCGTGCGGTTGAACAGCCGGGCGCCCAGCCGGGCTTCCAGTTCCCCGATACGGCGGCTGGCCGCGGATTTCGACAGGCCCAGCTTTTCCGCGGCCTTGGTGAAGCTGCGCCCCTCCGCGACCAGCGTGAAAAGCCGCAGATCATCCAACCGGTCCATGCCAACCCCACACGATGTCGCCGCCACATTGTTCCCGCCGCATTGTCCCGAAATGCGCAACAAAGCTGTTCGACATTGGACCATTATCAGCAACCCAGCAACGGACTATCTTTCATTCCAGCAGCAACGCACACCACCAAAGACGGAGAACAAAGATGAGCAAGGTTCTGGTCCTCTACTATTCTTCCTACGGTCATGTGGAAACGATGGCCAAGGCCGTCGCGGAGGGTGCGGCGTCCGTGCCGGGCACCGAGGTCGTGGTCAAGCGGGTGCCCGAGCTGGTGCCGGAGGATGTGGCCAAGCGTTCCGGCATCAAGCTGGACCAGCAGGCGCCTGTGGCGACCGTGAACGAGTTGCCCGACTATGATGCCATCATCTTCGGCACACCGACCCGGTTCGGCATGATGGCGTCGCAGATGCGCAACTTCCTGGACCAGACGGGCGGCCTGTGGGCCAAGGGTGCGCTGATCGGCAAGGTCGGGTCGGTCTTCGTTTCCACAGCGACCCAGCATGGCGGCCAGGAATCGACCCTGCTTTCCTTCCACACCACCTTGCTGCATCACGGCTTCGTCGTGGCGGGCCTGCCCTACAGCTTCGCCGGTCAGGGCCGCCTGGACGAGGTGACGGGCGGCAGCCCCTATGGCGCCACCACCATCGCCGGCAGCGACGGTTCGCGCCAGCCGTCGGAGAACGAGCTGGAAGGCGCCCGTTTCCAGGGCGCGCATGTGGCGCGGCTGGCCGCCAAGCTGTCCGCGTAACCGCACAACCAACATTCTCAATCCCATGACCAATGGTCCCCGCGCCGTCGCCATGACGGGGCGGCCCGGGGAGCCGAACAGGAGAAGTGTCATGATCGAGCATCGCCCCTTCAACGGCCTCGGCAAGGCCAATCACGGCTGGCTGCGCGCCAATTTCCACTTCAGCTTTGCCGGCTATCACAATCCCGCGCGGGTCCATTGGGGACCGTTGCGGGTGTGGAACGATGACACCATCGATTCCAACACGGGCTTCGACCCGCATCCGCATCAGGACATGGAAATCATCACCTATGTCCGCAAGGGCGCCATCACGCACCAGGACTTTCTGGGCAACGAAGGCCGGACGGAAGCAGGTGACGTGCAGGTGATGTCGGCCGGCACGGGCATCGTGCATGCCGAATATAACCGGGAGCCGGGTGAAACCACCCTGTTCCAGATCTGGATCATCCCCAACAAGCGGGGCGTGAAGCCGCGCTGGGAACAGGCCCGGTTCCCCAAGGGCACCGACGCCGACGGTCGGCTGCGCGTTCTGGCATCGGGCCGGGATCAGGACAAGGATAGCGGCGCGCTGTTCATCCATCAGGATGCGGCACTTTTGGGTGGAACCTTGCCGGCGGGTACGGTGTTGACCCATCGATTGGGTGATCGGCTGGCTTATCTGGTGCCTGCCCGCGGCAAGGTGAAGGTCAATGGCCAGACCCTGGAAGCCCGCGATGGCGCGGCGGTCAGGGATGAAGAGGTCCTGACCATCGAGGTGCTGGAAGAAGCCGAGTTGATCCTGGCCGATCTGCCGCGCACGGCCTGACCGGGCCTGATCGGCATTGAAATACCGGGGCCGGTCCTCTCCCCCTCCCCCTGAAGGCCGGCCCCGGCCATGAAGGGCGGCGTCTGCCCACAGGCGCCGCCCTTTTCCTTTCCTGTTGCCTTTCCTTCCTGTCCGGCCTCGCGCCCTGCGGTCATCCGCCCCTGGCGCCCGCCGGCGGGCCGTGCCAGCCTGTCATCATCGATCCAGCCGAGGGATGACCGAAACCGTGAGTACACAACCCGACCCAGCCGGCCCCGATGCCGTCGCCCTTCGCCTGATGCTGCTGGCCAGCCTGTTCGGCGCGGTGGCCGTGGCCGCCGGCGCCTATGCCAGCCACGGGCTGGGGGCCGTGCGCGATGCGCGGGCCGTGGCATTATGGGGAATGGCGAGCCATTATCAGATGATCCATGCCCTGGCCATCCTGGCCGTTGTCGCCCTGCGCCGCAGCCTGCCCCGGCAGGCCCGCTGGCTGACGGCCAGCGGGCTGTGCTTCGCGCTGGGTTGCGTGCTGTTCCCCGGCGCCCTCTATGCGCTGGGTTGGTACGGGCCGTCCGCCATGGGGGCAGTGGCCCCTATCGGCGGCCTGTCCTTCATCGCCGGCTGGTTGCTTGCAGGCTGGGCCGCCATGCGTGCCCAGGGTGCCGGCGCGGGTTGAGGCAGGGTGCGTATCACACGAAAAAGGCCGGCGGGTCGCCCCGCCGGCCTTTTTCGTAACTGGAGCCAAGCCCGGGCTTACGTATCCAGGAAGCTGCGCAGTTTGCGCGACCGTGAGGGGTGCTTCAGCTTGCGCAGGGCCTTGGCCTCGATCTGCCGGATACGCTCGCGCGTGACGCTGAACTGCTGGCCCACCTCTTCCAGGGTGTGGTCGGTGTTCATGCCGATGCCGAAGCGCATGCGCAGCACCCGCTCCTCGCGGGCCGTCAGCGTGGCCAGGATACGGGTCGTCGTCTCGCGCAGGTTCGCCTGGATGGCGGCATCGAGGGGAAGCACGGCGCTCTTGTCCTCGATGAAATCGCCCAGATGGCTATCCTCCTCATCACCGATCGGCGTCTCCAGCGAAATCGGCTCCTTGGCGATCTTCAGGACCTTGCGGACCTTCTCCAGCGGCATCATCAGCCGCTCGGCCAGTTCCTCCGGTGTCGGCTCGCGCCCGATCTCGTGCAGCATCTGGCGGCTGGTGCGCACCAGTTTGTTGATCGTTTCGATCATATGCACGGGAATGCGGATGGTGCGGGCCTGGTCGGCGATCGACCGGGTGATGGCCTGCCGGATCCACCATGTGGCATAGGTGGAGAACTTGTAGCCGCGCCGGTACTCGAACTTGTCGACCGCCTTCATCAGGCCGATATTGCCTTCCTGGATCAGGTCCAGGAACTGAAGGCCGCGGTTCGTGTACTTCTTGGCGATGGAGATGACGAGGCGCAGGTTGGCCTCCACCATCTCCTTCTTGGCGCGGCTGGCCTCCTTCTCGCCCTTCTGCACCGTGGAGACGATGCGGCGGAACTCCCCGATGGGCAGGCGGGCCTGACCCGACACCTCCGCGATGCCCTCACGCACGCGCCCCACCTCATAGGAGGAGCGCTCGGCGAACCGGCCCCAGGCCTTCGACAGGTTCTTGCAGCGGTCCAGCCAGTTCGGGTCCAGTTCGGACCCGTAATAATGCTGCAGGAAATCCTCGCGCTTCACCCGGCAATCGGTAGCCAGCCGCAGCAGCCGGCCCTCGAAACCCAGCAATTTGCGGTTAAGCGCGTAAAGCTGTTCGACAAGCTGTTCGATACGGCCATTGTTCAGGCGCACGGAATTGACCAGCTCGGTCAATTCGGCCTTCACCTTCTCGTATTTCTTGTCCGCCCCCTTGACCAGTTCCTCACCCCGTTGCAGCGATGCAAGGCGAAGCTCCTGAATCTTGTGCAGGCGGTCGTAGGTTTCCTCGATCTTGCCGAAGGTCTCCAGCACCTTGGGCTTCAGCTCGGCCTCCATGGCGGACAGGGAGACGTTGCCCTCCTCCTCGCTCTCGCCCTCGGTGCCGGCACCGCCTTCACCCTCGCCCTCGCCGCGTTCGCCTTCTTCCTCGTCGCGTTCGGCGGCGGGACCGTCCAGGGCTTCCGGCGGCAGGGCGCCCGTCTCCGGGTCACCGTAAGAGGCGTCCAGGTCAATGATGTCGCGCAGCAACATCTTGCCGTCCTGCAACGCCTGGTGCCATTCGATGATGGCCTGGATGGTCAGCGGCAATTCACAAATCGCGCCGATCATCATTTCACGGCCGGCCTCGATGCGCTTGGCGATGGCGATTTCGCCCTCGCGCGACAACAGCTCCACCGACCCCATTTCGCGCAGATACATGCGCACGGGATCGTCGGTGCGGCCGATATCGTCATCGTCCAGGTTGCCGGACTGGCGGCCTTCGCCCTCGCCGTCGCTATTGCCGCTCTCTTCCTGCTCTTCGCCCTCGACGACGTTGATGCCCATCTCGGACAACAGCGCCATCGTATCTTCGATCTGCTCGGAAGATGAGCTGTCGGGCGGCAAGGCGGAGTTCAGTTCGTCATAGGTGACGTACCCACGCTCCTTGCCGCGCGCGATCATCTTTTTGACGGCAATGGCCATACCGTCCATCAGAGGACCATTGGCTTCCTCTTCCCGCTGCTCCGACACTTCCGCCGTCTGCGCCGTTTTCGTCGCCATTCGCTCGCTGCCCCCGCACTCTCAAGGCTGCCATCGGTAAATGCAAATGGACAACTCGGGCAAGAGCCCGGTCATCCGCTCGAACTAGGTCTGGCTATAACTTTCGTGAGTGAAGCCAAACTGTGTCCGCCAAGACACAGTTTACGCAAACGAATGCTTCGCCGCACGCCCGCATTGCCGGCCGTGTGCCATTCATCCGTCCATCTCCGTCAGATTGTCGGCATGTCCGCGGAGAATCAGCAGCTCCCGCTGCAAGGCACGCAGGCGGCCGAGATCGCTTTCGCTGAAACTTTCAGCGAAACGTCTTTCGGCCTCGCGCAGCTCGCGCTGAAGCAACCCATCCTCTGAACTTAACCAGACCTCCTGCCAGCCACTCCGTGCGGTTTCGATGGACGCTCCTGGTTGCGCGAATTTCGGCGCGTCCGCACTCAGCAGACTATCCAGCGTCTCTTGAAAGCCGCGATCAGACAGGTGGCGCTTCAGGCCGTCCGCGTCAAGTGCTGATTCGGCCGTGAGGCATGCGACCAGCGTCTGGCGCAGGGCCTCCAACTCCCCATCCGCGAATTCGGCACCGCCCAGCACCTCCCCCACATCCTGGAAAAGCTCGGGGTGATGCAGCACGGCCAGCAGCAGGTAACGTTCCCGCCGGCGTGGTTCGGTACGCAGGGTCCCACTGCGGAAGCGGCTGTCCCACAGGCGGCTGACCGGCACCTCTCCGGGCAGCAGACGGCGCGGCCGGGCCGGGCCGTTGCCGGCAGCACCCGCGCCGAAGCCGCCCCCGGCCGCCCGGATGGCAGCGCGCAGCTTTTCCCGCAGGACCGAACGGTAGCTGTAGGCAACCGATTTGTCCGCGACCTTGTCCATCATCTGGTTGATGCCGGCCTCGATCCGCAGCCGGCCGTCGGCCGTCTTCGCGTCCTCCCCCTGGCGCACCAGTTCCCAGATGAAATCCTCCAGCGCCAGGGCACGGTCCAGCACGGCCTGGAAGGCATCACGGCCGCCCGACCGGATCAGGCTGTCGGGGTCCTCCTTGTCCGGCATGAAAGCGATGCGTACCGTGGTGTCGGGCAGCAGGATGGGCAGGATGCGATCCACGGCACGCATGGCCGCCCGGCGCCCGGCATTGTCACCGTCGAAGCACAGCACGGGATTGCGCTGGCCTTCCGGTGCCAGCTTCCATAGGACCTGAATCTGCGTTTCCGTCATGGCCGTGCCCAGCGGCGCCACGGCCCCCTCGAACCCGGCCAGGACGCAGGCGATGACATCCATATAGCCTTCGGTGACGATCAGGCGCTGGCCATCCGCCGCCGCCTGTCGGGCCCGCGACATGCCGTAGAGAAGATTACCCTTGTGAAACAGCGGGTTCTCCGCCGAATTGATATATTTGGGCCCGTCCCCCTCCAGCACGCGCCCGCCGAACGCGACCACCTGCCCCCGCCGGTCCGTGACGGGAAACATGACGCGGTTCCAGAAAAAATTGCGGATGGCGCGGCCGGGTTCCGGCCGCTTGAACAGGCCCACCTCCACCATGTCGGCCTCGCTATATCCCGCTTCGGCCAGCAGGGCGCGCAGCGGCGCGCCATCCTGCGGGGCATAGCCCAGGCGGAACCGCGCGATCCCCTCGTCATCCAGGCCGCGGCGGCGCAGATAATCCAGCGCCTGCCGGCCGGCGGGATTATACAGTTCTCGCTCGTAATACCGCGCGGCCTGTTCGACCAGGTCGTACAGCGATTTCTGCCGCTCGAAATGCTCACGCTCCTGCGGCGTGGCCTTCGGCACCTGCATCCCGACCTCACCGGCCAGATGCTCCACCGCCTCCATGAAGGACAGGTTGTCATAACGCATGACGAACCCGATCTGGTCGCCATGGGCACCGCACCCGAAGCAATGAAAGAAATTCTTCTGGTCGTTGACGTAGAAGCTGGGCGTCTTCTCGTTATGGAAGGGGCACGGGGCCTTGAACTCGCGGCCGGCGCGGATCAGGCGCATGCGCTTCATCACCACTTCCGACACGGAAAGGCGGGAACGCAAATCTTCCAGGAATTGCGGCGGCAGGGCCATCAGGGACGCAATCTCTTAAAGTCTCGGGCGCGGATAGCCGGCGAGCATAGACCAGGCGACAGGGCAAACACCATGCGCGCAGGCATTTATCCCCAGGTTGCCCCGGAATTCACAGCCTGTGGATAAAGGCTGTTTGCTTCGAATTTCATCGGTACGGAGATTGCTTGCCTCCGGGAATAAAATTTCCCGGACGAAGGGCATGCGCCATGAACATCAGCTCCATGTTTTCCCCCGCCGCCATCCTGGCACGATTGCAGGCGAAACCAGCCGCGAACGCCGCCGCCCCGGCCACCCCGCCCGACCAGACGACGGGCCCCGCCCGCGTGGACACGGCCGCCCGGCAGAAGGACGAGATGGCAGCCCTGAAGAAGGAACGGGACGCCTACGACACGCAGCGCCACAATGAAATCCGCAAGCGGGAGAAGGAATTCGAACAGACCCATGGCCGCAAATATGGACAGGAGGGCGATCCGCCACTGGCCTACCAGATGGCCCTTCCCGTCAATGAGCGCGGCTATCAGCCCTTCGTCAGCGCGGACCAGCAGAAGCAGATCGACGCCATCACCGACAAGTACCGCTACCAGGAAAATTTTGCCCCCATGTGGGAAGAATTGACCGCCATGGGCCTGAACACGGACCAGTTGGTGAAGTCGGCGAAATACTTCATCTCTATGGATGGCCGCATGGCGACGCGGGAGGAAGCGACGAAGGGCATCGACATCAAGGTTTGAGGATGCATCGATCAGCCGCATGGCCGGCAGGGCGCACCCCGCCAGCCTGCCGCCCTCAACCTGCCCCCCTCAACTGCCGCCTGTTTACGGAGATCAGCCCACAAGCTTCTCGCGAACCATGGCGCTGGCCTTCGTGAAGTCCATCTGGCCGGCATAGCGGCCGCGCAGCTCCGCCATCACCCTGCCCATGTCCTTCACGCCCGTGGCCCCCACCTCCGCGATCAGGGCGGCGATGGCCTCGCGCGTCTCCACCTCGTCCAGTTGCTTGGGCAGGAACCGCTCGATGATGCTGATCTCCTCGCGCTCCTGCTGCGCCAGTTCGGTACGGCCACCCTGTTCGTACATGGTGATGCTTTCGCGGCGCTGCTTCACCATGGTCTGCAGCATGGCCAGGATGGTGGCGTCGTCGATACCATCCTGGTTGCCCGTGCCGCGGGCCGCGATATCGCGATCCTTCAGCGCCGCGATGATCAGCCGGACGGTGGCGAGGGCGCGGCTGTCCTTGGCGCGCATCGCATCCTTCAGGGCTTCGGTCAGCGTCTGGCGCAACATGGCATACCTCTGTGGGCTGATCAGGAAACAGCGGGCAACATTAGCCAAGATGATCAGGGGTTGCCAGTAAATAGCAGGTGCCGGACAGCCTTGCGCCGCGATGCGGCATCCGCCCCCCGGCAGGCGCGGGGCAGGGCCGCGCCCGCATTTCTTGACCACCCTGCCGGGAATGGCTAATTCACCTCCAGAACCGTACCGGCCCTGGCCGGCGCGCGGCATCGGCGCGGCCTGCACCTGGATGCCCCCCCTTCCGTCGGCAACGGCGGCGCGGGCGGCTGACCGGGGGTGGATCGCGACGCATCGCGGGCAGGCCGCCCCGCCCCCGGGCGGGAAAGGCCGGCGTTTTCCCGATCATGATGACGCCCGCCGGGCGTCACCCTGCTGACCATAAGGTGCCCGCCATGTCCGACACCCCGCCGATGGGTTCCCCCAGCCGCGCGCCCGCCCCCAAGGGGGCTACCGGCGTTCTCGTCCTTGCCGATGGCTCGGTCTTCTGGGGACGCGGCGTCGGCGCCGTCGGACATCGCGTGGGGGAGGTCTGCTTCAACACCTCCATGACCGGCTATCAGGAGATCATGACCGATCCCTCCTATGCCGGGCAGATCATCACCTTCACCTTCCCGCATATCGGGAACGTGGGGACGAACGCGGAAGACATCGAGACGGTGACCCCCGTGGCGCGCGGCCTGATCATCAAGGCCGACATCACGGAGCCGGCAAACTGGCGCGCCACGCAGCATCTGGACGCCTGGCTGAAAAGCCACGGTCTGGTCGGCCTTTCCGGCATCGACACGAGGCGCCTGACCCGCCGCATCCGTGACCAGGGCGCGCCCAACGGCGTCATCGCCCATGCCCCTGACGGTGTTTTCGACATCGACGCGCTGGTGAAGATCGCCCGCGAATGGCCCGGCCTGGAAGGCATGGACCTGGCCCGCGAGGTCACCACCCGGCAGACCTATGGCTGGAACGAGACGATCTGGGACCTGAAGGACGGGTACGGCACACAGGCGGCCCCCAAGCACCATGTCGTCGCCATGGATTTCGGTGCCAAGCGGAATATCCTGCGCTGCCTGGCAACGTCGGGCTGCAAGGTGACCGTCGTTCCCGCCACCACCACGGCGGAAGAGATCCTGTCCCTGAACCCCGACGGCATCTTCCTGTCGAATGGCCCCGGCGACCCGGCGGCCACGGGCGAATATGCCGTGCCGACCATTGCCCGGCTGGTGGAAAGCGGCAAGCCGATCTTCGGCATCTGCCTGGGACACCAGATGCTGGCCCTGGCCCTCGGCGGCCGCACGGTCAAGATGGAGAAGGGCCATCGCGGCGCCAACCATCCCGTGAAGGACCTGGCATCCGGCGTGGTGGAGATCACCAGCCAGAATCACGGCTTTGTCGTCCTGCGCGAAAGCCTGCCGGAAGAGGTGGAGGTGACCCACGTCTCCCTGTTCGACGGCACGAACGAGGGCATCCGACTGTCCGGCCGTCCCGTCTTCTCCGTGCAGTACCATCCCGAGGCCAGTCCCGGACCGGAGGACAGCCATTACCTGTTCGACCGGTTCATCGATGCCATCGAAGGGCGCTACTGAGGTGACGACAATGCTCGGCGCCGCCCGCCTGGGTGAATGGGACCGGCCGTCGAGCATGCCGGACGGGCTTGCCACGCTGGTGGCCGGCTGGCCCGTCATCAACCGCTCTCCCGCCGCAGAGGCGTTCCTGGATGCCAGTGGCCTGATCCGGGTCAGCAATGTCTGGAACCTGCCCTGCGGCGCCTTCCCCACGGACCGGCCGATCGACCAGCATGCCGGCTGGGCCGTGGCCCGGCTGGCCGACCAGGTCTGGAAGGTGATAGAGGTCGCCCCGCCCCATCCGCGTGATGGCGGCCGCGCCCTGCTGCGCGACCGGGCCGAACGGCTGTTGCAGGGCCGGCGCTGGACGGGCGGGGACCTGGAAGCGCTGGACAGCCTGTTGCGCGACAGCCCCGTGCGCCACGATGTCTGGCTGGCGGCTGACGCCGGCCGCGAGCGCGCACTGAAATCCCTGTTGAAGCTGCGGCTGGTCCTGCTGGCAGCGGAGGCGCATCCCGCCCTGCCCGCACCCGTCGTCAGTGTGCTGGCGGATGGCCCCGTTCTCTGGATGGACAGCGACGCGCGGGAGGTGTCCGACCAGGTCATGGCCCACAGCCGCCGCCGCATGGAGGTTGCCGCCAAGCGCACCGCCCGCGACGACCGCCAGCGCGGCACCGATCTGAAGGACGGCATCGCCCAGGCTGTGCAGGCCGTCTTTCCTGCCATGCCCGATGATGTGGCCCATGCCGCCGCCGCCCGGCTGGCACCGGGCGCCATCAAGCTGGGCCGCCGGCCGGGAACTCAGGCGATCGTGGATTGCGTGGCCGAAATCCGGCTGGAACGGTGGCGGCAGGCCGTGGTGAACGAGCCCAAGGTCGCTGCCCGGCTGGCCGCCATGCAGGCGCGTGGGGACAATAACCGTGTCCGCAAGCGCTTCCGCGACCAGCGGGCGCTGGAGCGTGTGGCCGAGGAGATCGCCGACTGGCGCGGCTCACTCGAACCCGTCACATCCCGCTGGCTGGGCGACGCGGGCTGATCCTGCCGTCCCTGCCTGGCCGTGACCATCCCGACCGGCCGCACAAGCGGGATGGCGCGACATCCATCAGGGCTTGCGGCCCAGCACACTGTCCAGCAGGGACCGTGCGCCGTCCTTGGAATGGCGCAGTCTTTCAATCTGTTCCCTGGCCTTGGCCGGGTCGCGCAGTGCGGCCCGCACGGATGCCGACAGGTCTGGCGCATAGGTCAGGTTGTCGAACGTCCCCCGCACGCGGACGGGAACGTTGATGCCGTCGGCATCCAGGTTACCCGTACCCTGCCCTTCCAGGCTGGCCACCAGCCGGGTGCCCAGCCGCATGTCCACACGGCGGTTGGGCAGGTTGACCGTGCCCTTGCCCGCCACACGCAGCAACGGGGCCAGCAGGCGGAAATCCTCCGTCGCCACGGTCCCGTTCGTGATCGTGAAGGCGCCCCCCATCTCTGCGAAATCGGTCTGCGGCGGCTCCTGGCCACCCTGGCCGATGGCGCTGCGGATGATGTGGGCCAGGTTGATGCCCTTGACGGCGCCGTCGCGGAACAGCACCTCCCCCTTGCCGTTCAGGCTGCCGACCAGCTCCTGCTGGTTCGCCCCCGTCGCCTTGATATCCAGCGTGCCGTCCGTCGTTCCCGTCAGGCGGTTGAAATCGGCAAAGCGGATCAACAGCGGTTCGGCCTGCACGCCCTGCGCCCTGGCGACCAGACCGAGATTGAGCGCCGGCCGGCTGACATCCAGCGACAGGCGCCCCCCCAGCATGCCGCCGAACACGGGCGTGTCGGCCAGCACGGCGTTCAGGCGGCCATCCGCCAGCTTCAGCCCCATGGCAGCCGGCCCCGTCTCCACCCCCTTGAACAGCAGCCCGGCCAGACGAAGGTCCAGGTCCAGATCGAAGACCTTCATCGCGGAAAGGTCGATCGCCTCCCGGCTCCAGCCCTGCGATGCGGCCGGGGGAACGGCGGCATCACCGCCGTCGCTGGCGGCCGGCGGCGGTTCGTCGGCGGGCAGGTAACGATCCAGTTCCAGGCGCGGCAACGACAAGGTGCCGGCCAGCGCCGGACGGGGGCCATCCAGACGGATGTTCAGGTCCCCATCGGCGGTCAGGTCCCCGGCCACGGCCTTCAACCCGGCCAGCCCCAGCCGCACGGAGGTACCCGTCAGGCGGCCGGTAAGCGACAGGTCGTCCACCGGCAGGTCGGCCGGGGCCGCCCCCGTCGCCGCACGGACCAGATCGTCAAGCGATGCGACCTTCAGCGCCAGGTCACCCGCCAGATTGACGGGTGCGTCGCCCTGACGTTCCACCTGCCCCTTGACGGCCAGATTGCTGCCGGCACCCGACAGGCGCAGGTCCAGACCCGCCGTGCCGCCGGCCAGCAGCGGCCGCACCGGATCGATGACCACGTCCAGCGCCAGCGGCGTGCCGTTCAGCTTCATCTCGGCTTCCAGTTCCAGCGCCTCGTCCAGGGCCGGCATGGACAAGGTGATGTTGACGTCCGTCGCCTCCCGCACCATGCCCGTGCGCGCGTCGGTATAGCGCAGGCGGCCATCCACCACTTCCACATCCGACAGCGACAGATCCGCCACCAGATCGGTCCCGCCGGCATTGGCCGGGGGGGTGCCGTCGCCCGCAGCGGGCGACGGGCCGCGTGTGAATGAGACGTTCCAGTTCGGCCGTCCCTGACGATCGACGGTCAGGTCGATGAAGGGTTCCGTCAGCACGAACCTCTCCACCTCCGCGCGTCCGCGCAACAGGGGGATCAGCCGCAGGCGCACGGCCAGCCGCTTCACCCGCAGCAGGTCCTCACCCTGGCGGATGCCAGCGAACTGCACATCGTCGGCCGTAACGGCGATGGAGGGGAAGTAGGAGAGATCGACACGCCCGCCGATGGTCAGCTCCCGGCCCGTCGCCACCTCCACTTCCCGTTCCACCTGTGCCACGATGGCACCCACCGGCACCAGGAACGGTAACGCCACGGCAGCCGCCATGAGCAGAAGCAGCAGCACGGAAAGGGTGACGGCGAATTTGCGCATGCTGGGTCCGGCTTGTTGCGAACGGTTCGGTCTCGTTACCATCGAGTGTTTCAGCCCACCTTGCCCAAAACAAGGCCGAACATGGCATCTTTCGTGTGGGTCGGGGTTGGAGGAAGGGCGCAAAGCCGCTATATCCTGCGCACTATGACCTTGACCGATCCACCGCAGACCGCCCCCCTGATCGACCCGTTCGGCCGTGCGATCACCTATGTTCGCGTCTCGGTCACCGACCGGTGCGACTTCCGCTGCGTCTATTGCATGTCGGAGGATATGACTTTCCTGCCCAAGGCGGACATCCTGTCGCTGGAGGAACTGGACCGGCTCTGTTCCGCCTTTGTCGCCATGGGCACGCGCAAGCTGCGCCTGACCGGCGGGGAGCCGCTGGTCAGGCGCAACATCATGGAACTGATCCGCAGCCTGGGCCGGCATCTGCGCACCGGCGCGCTGGACGAACTGACGCTGACCACCAATGGCAGCCAGCTCGCCCGGCACGCCGACGGGCTGCGCGCGGCCGGCGTGCGGCGCATCAACGTATCGGTCGATACGCTGGACCCGGACCGCTTCGCCACCATCACCCGCTGGGGCCGGCTAGCCCAGGTGCTGGACGGGCTGGACGCCGCCAAGCGCGCGGGGCTGGAGGTGAAGATCAATGCCGTGGCACTGAAGGGCGTGAATGACGGCGAGATCGACCATATGCTGGCCTGGTGCGGCGAGCAGGGGTTCGATCTGACCCTGATCGAGGTCATGCCGCTGGGCGACATGGACGGCAATGGCGGCGGTGCCGTGCGGGAGGAACAGTTCATGTCGCTGCGCGCGCTGCGCGCCGACCTGGAACAGCGCTGGACCCTGATCGACAGCACCTACCGCACGGGCGGCCCCGCCCGTTATGTCACGGTGGGGGAAACGGGGCGGCGGCTGGGTTTCATCACGCCGCTGTCCCATAATTTCTGCGAAAGCTGCAATCGTGTCCGCGTCACCTGCACAGGCACCCTCTATATGTGCCTGGGGCAGGAGGATGCGGCCGACCTGCGGGCGCCGCTGCGCGCCAGTCCCGATGACGGGCTGCTGCACGATGCCATCCGCGATGCCATCCGCGCCAAGCCCAAGGGCCATGATTTCATCATCGGGCGCGGGCACGCCCCTGCCGTGGGCCGCCATATGAGCGTGACGGGCGGTTGATTGCGTGCGTCTTTGCCCCGCACCGCCGCTTCGGGTAAGGTGCCGTCCCGCCGCCACCTGATACCGGGAACAATGCTTTGCACCAGACCCCCGTGCCGCTTGCCTTCGTTGCCGCCGACACGCCGGAGTCCCGTGCCGCCCGCGACAGGCTGGCCGTCCGCTATGGCGGCGTACCGCCGGAGGAGGCCGGGATCATTGTCGCCCTGGGCGGTGACGGCTTCCTGCTGGAGACATTGCACCGCTACCTGATCCGCGGCGTGCCCGTCTATGGCATGAACCGCGGCTCGGTCGGGTTCCTGCTGAACGCCTACAGCGAGGATGGGTTGACCCGCCGGCTGATGCGGGCCCAGCGCGTGGTGCTGCACCCGCTGCGCATGACGGCCGTGACGACCACCGGGGAGGAGTTGGAGGGCCTGGCCTTCAACGAGGTGTCATTGCTGCGCGAAACGCGGCAGGCGGCCAAGCTGCGCATCAGCGTCGACGGGCGCGAGCGCATGCCCGAACTGACCTGCGACGGTGCGCTGGTATCGACGCCGGCCGGCAGCACGGCCTACAACCTGTCCGCCCACGGCCCCATCCTGCCGCTCGGCGCCGACATCCTGGCCCTGACACCGATCAGCGCCTTCCGCCCGCGCCGCTGGCGCGGGGCCTTGCTGCCCCACACCGCACGCATCCAGTTCGACGTGCTGGAGCAGTCCAAGCGCCCCGTCAGCGCCGTGGCGGATTTCACGGAAGTGCGCGACGTCGTGCGGGTGGAAATCCGTGAAGACCGCAAGGTGGCCAGCACCCTGCTGTTCGACCCCGAACTGGCGCTGGAGGAACGTATCCTGAAGGAACAATTCTCCCCGTGACCATCCCCGGCGGATGATTGAGCGGGTCCGCCCGTCTCAAACAAGCGGCCGAAAACCTTGACCGATGGTCAAGGTTTTCGGCACCTCAAGCGCCGGGCCGGCAGTCGCCGGCCTATACCAGGAGCATCAGTCATAAATTCATGCCCCTGGTATCACTCCGCCGCGATGCGGGCCGTGCGGTCCAGGGCATAATCGCGCATGACGCGGACCAGGGTCATCAGGTTGGCGCGAAGCGTATGGAACCCTTCGTGCGGTTCCAGCGTCTCTTCGTTCATGTAGAGGCGCCGGTCGATCTCAAGCTGCAGGGAATGCCGGCCCCGCGCCGGGTCAGCATAGCGGCGAACCAGTTCCACGCCCTTATAGGGATCGTTCACCCGCACGACATAGCCCATCCGCCGCAACGTATCGACGACCAGCCGCGTAAAGCCCGGTTCGGACGTGGTGCCATCCCGGTCGCCGATCACGAAATCGGGCGACTGCCGGTCCGGGCCGATCACGAAGGATGGCATGGAATGGCAGTTCACATGATAGACGGCGCCAAAACGCGCATGGATCGCATCCAGCGATTCCGCCAGCAGTTCATGATAGGGGCGCCAGTAATTCTCCAGGCGGTCCTGCACCACGGTTGCGGGCAGGCGGCCATCATACATGGGCACGCCCGGCCGGCACAGGTGCCGGACCAGGCCCATACCGGCCACACTTTTCCCCGACGGGTTCAGGGGGCCGGGCCATGTCCCCTCCAGCATGCCTGGATCGATATCGTCGGGGGCGCGGTTGACATCGATATAGCTGCGGGGGAACAGCGCACATAGCAGCGTCGCCCCCATGTCCGGGACGGGACTGAACAGTTCATCGACATGCGTATCCTCTGCCTGCCGCAGCAGGGGAAAGGGGCATATGAAATTGAAATCGGCCGGATAGCGCGTGCCGCTATGCGGGCTGTCGAACAGCAGGGGTACGACCGGGCTGGCCGGATCATGCCGGACGACCACATCGTCGATCACCAAACTCATCGGCAAGCCCCTGTCTTGCGGCCAGGAAGCGGGCGGGGGGACGAGCCCGTCCTGTCACCGCCCTTTCATCGAATTGCATTGGAACCTATACATTTATGGCACCTGCGCGTCGATAGCACCATTGGCATGCCAGCCCCCGGCCTGGGTGCGATGCAACATGGACCGGAAGGGTGGAAGGACAGGCATGGCGCGGATCGAACCCCTGGCCCCGGGCGACCTGTGGCCGCCGGACATCACCGGTCTGGTACCGGGCAATGATTGCACCGACCATGTTTATCGCTTCGATGCGGCGGTGCCCGGCCCGCATGTGCTGGTCAATGCCCTGATGCATGGCAACGAGGTGTGCGGCGCCGTGGCGGTGGCAACCCTGCTACGGGCCGGCATCCGACCATGCCGCGGCAGCCTGACCTTCAGCTTCGCCAATGTGGAGGCGTTCAACCATCTCGACCCGCAGTTCCCTGTTCTGTCCCGCTATATGGATGAGGACATGAACCGGGTCTGGGCACCGGACATCCTGGCCGGCAGCGGAGACAGCATCGAGCGGCGCCGCGCCCGGTCGCTCTGGCCCCTGTTCGCCGAGGCCGACTTCCTGCTGGACCTGCATTCCATGCAGCATGACACAATTCCCCTCATGCTGGCCGGCCGCAGCGCGCGCGGCCGTGCGCTGGCCGGCCGTCTCGGGATGCCCGGCTTCGTCGTCATGGACGGGGGCCATGCGGGGGGCCTGCGCCTGATCGACCATCCCCGCTTCACCGACGGCGCCGACGGGCCCGTGGCGCTGCTGGCCGAATGCGGCCGGCACCAGGACCGGTCCAGCGCGCGCACGGCCCTGGCCGTCACGGCCCGGTTCCTGGCCGTGACGGGCGCGGTGGCCACCACCGCGCTCAGCCCATGGCTGCCATCCGCCGAACCGCCGCCTCCGCGGTTTGTCGAGGTGACGGAAACCGTTACGGTATGCAGCGAGCAATTCCGTTTCCTTCAGGACTTCAAGGGCATGGACATCATTCCCCGGGCCGGGACAGGCTTTGCCGTGGATGCCGGCAGGCTGCTGCGCACGCCCCATGACGACTGCGTCATGATCATGCCGGCGCGCGTACCCATGCGTGGACAGACCGCTGTCCGGCTGGGACGGTTCCGGTCATGACGCTGCGGACCCTGTGGCGTGACGCGGACCCCGGCGGCTTCGCTGCCGCCATCCTGCTGGGCACAGCCGGCGGTTATCTCTGTTTCCGGCTGCATGTGCCGCTGGCATTCATGATCGGCGCCATGCTGACCACGACGGTGGCAACCATGGCGGGCCTGCGGACCAGTGTTCCGCCCCTGTTGCGCAACGGCATGGTGATGGTGCTGGGCATCATGCTGGGCAGCGCCTTCTCGCCAGCTCTGCTGGGCCATCTGCGGGAATGGACCGTCAGCCTGACGGGGCTGCTCGCCTATATCGTCGTGGCGGCCGGCGTCGGCATCCTCTACCTGCAGAAGGTGGCGCGGTACGATCCGGTGACGGCCTATTTCACGGCGATGCCCGGGGGCTTCAACGAGATGGTGATGATGGGCGGGTCGCTGGGCGGGGATGACCGCACCATCGCCCTGGGTCACAGCCTGCGCATCATGCTGGTGGTGATGACCCTGCCCTTCGCCTTCCAGGCCCTGCCCGGCTATGATCCGGCCGGCCGCGACTGGAGCCTTCGGGGCCTTGGCCCCGACGTTCTGGATGTGGCCTGGCGCGATTATGCGCTGATGGCGCTATGCTGCGTGGGGGCGCCGGTGGCGCTGCGCCTGCGCGTGCCGGCCGGCATCCTGGTGGGACCCATGCTGCTGTCGGCGCTGATCCATCTGCTGGGCCTGACGGCCGCCAAGCCGCCCGGCCTGCTGGTCGCGGTGGCGCAGGTCGTGATCGGCTCGGCCATCGGTGCGCGCTTCGCCAACATCCCCATCACCCGCGTGGCCCATATCGCCCTGGTGGCGGCCGGGCTGACGCTGGCATTGCTGGCGGTGACGGTGGCCATGGCATTGGGGGTGCATCTGCTGACGGGGCTCAGCCTGCCGGCGCTGATCCTGGCCTATGCGCCGGGCGGACTGGCGGAGATGAGCCTGGTGGCCCTGTCGCTGCACGTGGACGCCGCCTTCGTGGCCACCCACCATATCGTGCGCATCGTCCTGATCGTCCTGTTCGCGCCCGCCGCCTATCATTTATGGCGACGCTGGGCCCAACGACGGGGCCGGACCACCCCGCCGGACATCGGCGGCTGAAACCGGCACAACAAGTGTCGACGGGTGCGCCGATCGCCGTTTGTTACATGAATTGGGCTTGGCGCAGCAGGCTATAGAACTGGCGCAGGGCGCTGGCCTGTTCCTGCGGGGTGTCCAGCCCCTCCACGAACTTGCCGTCGAAATTGGGCTGGCGCAGGTGTCCTACGATCTGGTCGCGCACGATCTTGCGGGCCTTGGGGCTCGACAGCACATCGTTGGCTGCGAACTGCATCAGCCGGATGGCACGGATGCGCAAAATGGCGGATGGGTCGTCCAGCCGCTCGATCACGCGGGCGGAGACGATGTAGCCGGCCACCATCTCATCCACCCGGTCGGCCGCGCCGGAGCGGGCATCGTCGGGCAGTTCCAATTCCACGATAGTCCGGTAAAGCGAGGCCATGGCCTGCATCTTGGGCTTCAGCGGCACCTGCGCGCCCACAAGCTGATTGACGTCGCGGTCGCCGGACAGCAGCGGCCGCAGGCGGGCCACCACGGTTTCCATCTCCCGCTGGCCAATGTCGCTGCCGGCCAGTTCGGCCAGATACAGCGCCCGGTCGCGCATCGTGGGCAGCATGGCCAGGATGCCGTCGATGGACAGACGCCGCCCTTCCCCGCCGCCCTGTTCGATGAAGCGCAGATAGCCCTGGGACAGCGCGTCCGCCATGCGGCTGCCACCGAACAGGCCGGCGGGCGAGAAGACGCGGCCCATGATGGCCGTCATATGCAGGCGGTTGCGTTCCGGATCGCGCGCCAGCGGCGCCGTGCCGCGCAGGCTGCGCAGGAACCCTTCCAGCACCATCTGCCAGCTTTGCGGCGCGTGGCCCAGGCCCAGCCATCGGCTGAGGACGCTGGAGATGGGGGGAGCCTGCTCCCTGTCGGTGCCTTCGAACCCGCCTTCCAGCAGATCCAGCATCCGCATCAGCGCCGTCCCCAGGTCGGGCTGCCGTCCCAGCAGGTCCTGCAGCACCGACGGAAAGCTGACGGCGTCGGCGACCAGCGTATCGATGATGTTGATATGGGCCGGCTTGTTGGCCCCGGCCTCCCCCGCCGTTTCCAACAGCCATTCGACTTTGCCCAGCAGGGTGCGTATCTGCACCATGTCGCGACACAGGACGATCTTGGACAGGTAATCGACCTGTGCCGCATCGCTGCCGCACAGGGCCTCCACCTTGTCCATCGCGGTGCGGAAACCATCCTGCCGCGCGCTGAACGCGGCCTTTTTCTGCCCCGCTTCGGCCCGGACACGCAAATCCGACAGGCCGGTATAGATCAGGTCCCGCCGTTCGCGCACATCCTGGCCTGTGACCTTGCCCTGGATGCTGGCCACACGCCCCACAGCGGTCGGCACCATATTCTCGAAATTGACGGCGCGCTTCATCTCCGCCGCGTTGTACAGCAGCTCCGACGCGGTCAGGGACCTTTCCTCAAGATACTGACGCAGCAGCTTGGAGATGGTCTGCCGGCTTTCTGCCTGCAGGTAATCATGGGTTTCCGTGCAGACGGGGCTGGTATCCACGGGCTGGACCTGGATCACCCTGCCGCGCTGTTCCCGCATTTCCGAAAACAGGATGGTCTGGGTGGCGGGCTTGCCGGGCACACCGGCGAAATCGCGGACGACGCGCACGCCCTCGCGGTTGGGCAGCAGCTTGGTGGCCAGCGCCCTTGCTTCCTCCTCGGTTGCCAGTGAATCCTCAATGACCCAATGGTCAACCTTGAAGGTCTGTACCTCGAAATTCAACCGGCGCCCAATGGGGGCGCCCCTGCCGCCACCGGTCAGGCTGGACATCCACATATTCCCCTCAGCCCCCCTTTTGGAGAATGCAAACCCCTTTGGGGCTTCCGCAATTATATCCGAACGGATAGGGAAATAAATGCCGCTTTAATCTTTCGGTGCAGAAAATGTCGAAACAACCGGCAATCTCGAAACATTATCGGGGTTTGCCTTTCTCCCACACCGGGTCCGCCGCGAACAGGGGAACGGTGGAAATCGACATCTTGGCCGAGGCGTCCTTCACCTGCCGGCTATAGACGACATAAACCAGTGTGTCGTTGGACTTGTCATAGATCCGGCGCACGGCGATGGATTTGAATACCAGGCTCTTGCGTTCGGAGAAGACCTCCTCCCCCCGCTTGGACAGGTTGATGTCGCCGATGACCACCGGCCCCGTCTGCCGGCAGGCAATGGAGGCGTTGGACGGGTCCTCAAACCAGTTGCCCTTGGAGAGCCGATCCCAGACCGAGCGGTCGAAATCCACGATATGACAGGTGATGCCCTTCACACCCGGATCGGGAAAGGCCGTGATGTCCAGTTCGTTGCCCGTCCAGTCGTTGCTGAACTCCCCGACCAGTTCCTGGGCGGCGGCCGGCAGGCACAGCGCGAATGACAGGGCAAGCGGGACGAGACGGCGGAACATGGGACACATCCTTCACCATGGGAACCCGCGAACGGGCAGACCGCGTGATCATAGCAATTCCCGATGCGTTGGACCCATCGGGAATTGGTCCGGCGGAATTGGTCCCCGTGCCGAACGCACAGGGAGAACACACAGGGCGGTTGCATTTCCTTCGCCGGCGCTCGCCTTCGGGCGCGGTCCATGCGATGGTTGCCAGCGGCGCCCCGCCACATGGCGGGCGACAGCCTTTGTGTTTTGGGGGACTTGGATGGAAATCAGCATCTTTGCCGGCGTCCTGGCCGTCTTCGGCATCCTGCTGGCCTTCGCCGGCATCAAGACCGTGCCACAGGGGCAGGAATATACGGTGGAGCGGTTCGGCCGTTATACCCATACGCTGCGTCCGGGCCTGCATTTCATCGTACCTTTCGTCGACCGGATCGGCTCGAAGCTGAGCATGATGGAAACCGTGCTGGACGTGCCCAGCCAGGAGGTGATCACCAAGGACAACGCTATGGTGACCGTGGATGGCGTGGTGTTCTTCCAGGTTCTGGACGCGGCCCGGGCGGCCTATGAGGTGAACAGCCTGCGGCTCGCCATCCTGAACCTGACCATGACCAATGTCCGCACCGTCATGGGCTCCATGGACCTGGACGAGTTGCTGTCCCAGCGCGACCGCATCAACGCACAGCTTCTGCATGTCGTCGACGATGCAACCCAGCCCTGGGGCATCAAGGTCACGCGCATCGAGATCCGCGACATCCAGCCGCCGCGCGACCTGGTGGACAGCATGGCCCGCCAGATGAAGGCGGAACGTGATCGCCGCGCCCTGATCCTGGAGGCTGAAGGCGCCCGGCAATCGGCCATCCTGAAGGCCGAAGGCCAGAAACAGGCCGCCATCCTGGAGGCCGAGGGCCGGCGCGAGGCCGCGTTCCGCGATGCCGAGGCGCGCGAACGCGAAGCCCAGGCCGAAGCGGAGGCGACGCGCATGGTGTCGGAGGCCATCGCATCGGGCAATGTGCAGGCCATCAACTATTTCGTGGCCCAGCAATATCTGACCACTTTCAAGGAGTTCGCTCACAGCCCGAACCAGAAGGTGCTGTTCATGCCCATCGAGGCCACCAGCGTCATCGGATCGCTGGGGGGCCTGGCCGAACTGGCGCGGGAGACGTTCGCGGGTGGCAATGGCAGCACGCCGGGCCCGGCATCCGCAGCAAGCCGCTCCCCCGCCCGCCCGCCCGCCACCACCCCGCCCCCCGCGTCCCGCCCGCCGTCGCCCTGGGGCGACAACCCGACCACCTGACGGCATCGGCAAGGGGGAGGGAAAGAGCATGGACGGATTGCGCATCCTGTTCTGGTACTGGTGGTGCCTAGCGTTGGCGCTGGCAGCGCTGGAAATGTTCATTCCAGGGGCGGCGTTTCTGTGGGTGGCCGGTGCCGCTGGCCTGACAGGGCTGGTCGTCCTGGCTGTCGACCTGCCGGAACCCGTCCAGGTGGCGCTGTTCGGCGCCCTGGCCGTGGCCGCCTGGCTGCTGTCCCGCCGCTATGCCGGTCGGGAACCGTTGGACAATACCGCCACGACCCTGAACCGCCGCGCCGACCAGTATGTCGGCCGCGTGCTGGTGCTGGAGGAAGCACTGAGCAACGGGTATGGCCGCGCCCGCATCGGTGACAGCGTCTGGCGGGTGGCCGGCAATGAGGAATTGCCCGTCGGCACGCGGGTGCGCGTCACCCGCGTGGACGGCGCCACCTTGCATGTGGAGCCGGCCTGATCCCGGCGCGGTCCCAGGGGAAGGGTGCGGCTATGCCCCTTCCCCTGGGACCTTCACAAAATCATATGCCTCGACAATTTACCTCAAAGTCTCTTTGGAATATTGGAAACCTAACCGTCTGCATACCTATGGATTTTATTTGAATTCATTAACATTCAAGGCATCCGCATCACAGGTGCCATATGCTGAGCATCGACGATATCAGGTTAGCACCTCCATCCTATCCGCCCGACAATCTCTACAATAATGTGGAGTTGTTGCATGATCCCCTAACGGGCCTTTATAATAAGCACGGGTTCATCGCGCTGGGCAGCCGACGATTGCCCCTGATGGCGGCCGGTGGTCTTCATCCCACGGTAATCTATATCGAACTCAACGATTACGAGGGCCTGATCTCCCGCCTGGGCTTCGAAGAATCCATAGACCTTCTGCAGGTGGTTCGCCGGCGGCTGGAAATGGCTTTCGGGTCGGACGTGCTTCTGGCCCGCTTCGACAGCGAGCGGTTCGCGGCTCTGCTGCCTGATGCCTGCAAGGATGTGGAGGCCTTGCTGCATGTGCTGGAGGTGCCGTTGAATCTGCACGCCGGCACGGTGCATCTGTCGTTGACCTGCGGTGTGGCCAGTTATCCCGAAGCCGCGGACAACATGGACATGCTGGTGATGGCGGCCCGCACGGCCCGGCGTGAGGCGCTGCGTGCCGGTCAACGGGTCGGCCATTTCGCACAGGCGTTGCGGCAGCGTCTGGCCCGTCAGCGCGCCATCGAGGACGGGTTGTGGTTCTGCCGCGGCGGCAGTGGCATGTCGCTGCTCTATCAGCCCAAGATCGACATCCGGGCCGGCCGTGTGTTCGGGGTGGAGGCGCTGTTGCGCTGGCAGCATCCCGAGCTGGGGGCCCTCTCCCCCGCAGAATTCATCCCGCTGGCCGAAAGCACGCGGACCATCGTGCCCATTGGCGAATGGACATTGCGTGAAGCCTTGCGACAGAAATGCGCATGGCGGCAAGCAGGCCAGGATATCTGCCTGTCGCTGAACGTCTCGCCCTTGCAGCTACAGCCCAACAATTGCGCGCCCAGCGTGCTGGAGGTGCTGATCGAGGAATGCGACCGCCTGGGCCTGGAACGCGGCAAGATCGAGCTGGAACTGACCGAAGGTGTCTTGACCGACCCTGTCATCATGCAGGAAATGCTGCGGATCATCCGGGCCGGCTTCCGCGTTGCCATCGACGATTTCGGGCGTGAGCATTCGACCCTGTCGCTCCTGGCCGACTGTCCAGCGCACACCCTGAAGATCGACAAGAGCTTCGTCGACAATGTCGTGGAGAATGAACGCCAACTGGCAATCGTGCAGTTCATCGTCGCCCTGGCCCGGCGGCTGGGCATGCAGACCGTGGTGGAGGGGATCGAACATCTTCAGCAACTCGTCATGCTGGCCGATGCCGGTTGCGACTATGGGCAGGGCTATTTCTACTACCGGCCGCTCAGCGGTGCGCAGATTCTGGACCTGCGCCATCAGAACTGATACCGAGGTGCGGTTAGTCGAACTCATCGCACCTCGGTTGGCGCGTTGAGCGTTCGCGCGCCCATGCGCGCGTGAGCCAAAAGCCGCCGGATGGCGGCGCCCGACGTATGAGGGATGCATTGATCAGGGCCATAGGTTCTGATCAATGCAGATACGTATGAGGCCCGGCCGGCAACACCATCTGTCTCTTTTGGCTGGCATTGTGCATTCGCATGGGGTTTGCGATGATCGCACCGGCCGGCGTCCCGGCCTGCCGAGATCATCCAGCCGGAGACCGATGCCCGTCATGGCCCGCAGCGCCGCTCCCGATGAACCGCCCGTCGGCCCTGACCGGCGCGGCAAGGCGGAGCTTGTTCCGGCCGGCCCCGTCGATCTGGGCGGGCGTTGCGAGATCATGCCCGGAACCCCCCTGCCCGCGCTGGATTCGGCCGGGGGGGCTGCCTATGCCGCCCGGCTGAGCCGCGACCGCAAGACGGAAACCTTCGCCATCGTCACCGACCGGCCCGTGCCGGCCCGCATCGAGGTGATGAGCGTTTTCCGCACGGTGGAGAACCCCAACATCATGCGCCTGATGGACTGGGGAACGGTGGATTGGACGCCCGACGGCCGGCGCCAATTCGTGCTGGTCTTCGAGCGGCCGGGCGGCCGCCGCGCCATGCAGGACCTGAGCGAAACGCGCGAACCCCTGCCGGACGACCAGATCATCCGGACGATCATGCCCTCGCTGCTGTTTGCCTTGCGGGAGATGAATGCCCGCGGCTTCACCTGTGGCGCCATCCGGCCGACCAACCTGTTCCTGAAGGACCCCGCCTCGTCCGCGCTGACCATCGGCGACTGCCTGTCCACCCCCGTCGGCTATGGCCAGCCCGTCCTGGTGGAAACCATCGAACGGGGCATGGCCCAGCCCTCCGGCCGCGGGCCGGGCACGATCGGCGACGATCTCTATGCGCTGGGCGTCACGCTGCTGACCCTGTATCTGGGCCGCAATCCGCTGGCGGATCTGGATGACGAGGCGGTGCTGAAGCTGAAGATGGACCGGGGCACCTATCCGGCCCTGACCAGCCAGGTCCGTCTGCCGCAAAGCCTGGTGGAACCGCTGCGCGGCCTGATGACCGATGATCCGCGCCAGCGCTGGTCGCTGTCGGACCTGGACCTGTGGCTGCAGGGCCGGCGCCTGTCGCCCAAACAGCCGCAGATCCCGCGGCGCGGCGCCCGGCCGTTCGAGTTCCAGGGCGAGGAACTGATGCATTGCCGGGCCCTGGCGCGGGGCCTGGCCCGGCACAGCGCGGCCGCCGCCGCGCTGATCGAACGCGGGGATGTGGAAAAATGGGTTCGCCGTTCCGTTGGCGACGAAACACGCGCGGAAGCCATGCAGAGCGCCATATCGTCGGCGAGCGCCGGCGGCCGTGGCGCCAGCCAGGAAGACAAGCTGGTCACCCGTGTCTCCATCGCGCTGGACCCGCCGGCCCCCATCCGCTACCGCGGGATTTCCGTCCTGCCCGACGGGCTGGGGCCGGCACTGGCGGAGGCCATCTGGCAGAATGCCAGTGTGCAGCCGTTCGCGGAATTCGTGATCGCGCAATTCCCGCATTTCTGGGTCAATTGCCAGCCCGATTTCAAACCGGAATATGTGCCCATGGTGCAGGCCTTCGACGGCTACCGCGCCCTGCTGGAACATATCGGGCTGGGGTTCGGGGTGGAGCGCATCGTCTATGAATTGTGCCCCGCCTGCCCCTGCCTGTCGCCACAGTTGCGCGACCATTATGTACTGACCCCGGCGGAGCTTCTGTCGGCCCTGGACCAGATCGCGCAAAAGCCCAATCGCGGGCGCGACCCCGTGGATCGCCATGTCATCGGTTTCATCACGACGCATCACAAGAAGCTGAACGACCGGCTGCTGGCTCCGCTGTCCAACCCGCACGACCCCGCACGGCGCATGATCGCCATGCTGACCATCCTGGCCGATGTGCAGAACCGTTTCGGGCCAGCCCGCCTGCCCAACCTCTGCGGCTGGCTGGTCAGCCTGATGGAACCGGTGTTCAAGCGGTTCAAGAACCGGGAGACACGCGAGAAGATCAAGGCGGAAGTGACGCAGGTGGCGCGGGATGGCGTGCTGGACGGGCTGGTGCGCATCGTCGACAACATCGATGCCATCCGCGCCGACGACAAGGGTTTCCTGACGGCCATGCGCCAGTATGAAGGCCTGACACGCCAGATCGAGCGTCTGCGCCAGCAGGGCGCCGACCGCACCGGTGCCGCCGACGGCATGGGCCGGCAGGTGGCCGCCGTCGTCACCTCCATCATCGCCGGCCTGACCATGGTCAGCACCGTGATCTACATGTTGAGGCTGTCATGAGCGCGCGGGCGGGACGCAAGCCTCCACGCCGCAGCGGCAGCGCCTTGCTGCTGCTCTTGCTGCTGATGCCGGCGGGCCTGATGATGATGCCGACCAGCGTGCTGCTGCTGGCCGGGCTGGCCCCCACGATCGTCGCCTATATGATCGACCGCGATCCGGAGAAATCGGCGGCGCTGACCGTCGGGGCGATGAACCTGTGCGGGATCGCACCCTTCGCCGTCCAGCTCTGGCAACAGGGACACGAGATGGGTGTCACCCTGCGCCTGCTGGCCGAACCCGGAACCTGGCTGGTCATGTTCGGTGCGGCGGCCATCGGCTGGCTGATGTATTTCTTCATCCCCCAGATCGTGGCCGCCATTGTCACCCTGCGCGCCCAGTCCCGCATCCGGGAACTGGAGGAACGGCGCAGCGTCCTGGTCGCCGACTGGGGAACCGACGTGATGGGCAAGCCCGACGAGGACAAGGCGGAACCCATGGGCCTGATGGAGGAGGAAGTGAAGGAGGAGCCGGAATGATGCGGGATCACCCGCGCTCTGCGCCTTCAAGCCCATGAAAGCTGGCCGGATGGTCCCTTTCCATCCCCAGATGGTGCCCCACGATGCCGATATCCCGCATGGTTGAGAATGACAGGCTGCCCGCCACGGGAAATGGCCGCCATAAGCCGGCAATGACCGGACCAGACCAGACCGTCCGCCCACTGCTGGGGCTGCTGCTGGGGCTGCTGCTCCTGTTGCTGCTGTCCTCGGCGCTGCCGGGCCGGGCGCAGGTGCCCGCCGGCCCGCCCGTGCCTGTCCGGCTGCAATTGAAATGGTTGCATCAGTTCCAGGGGGCCGGCTTCTATCTGGCGCTGGAACGCGGTTATTACCGGGAAGCCGGCCTCGATGTCCGCATCATCGAAGGGGGACCCACCATCGACGCTGCCGCCCGGGTGGTGGATGGGGAGGCCGATTTCGGCGTGGGCAGCGCCGGCCTGATCGTGGATTGGGCCCGGGGGCGCCCCGTCGTGGCGCTGGCGGTGCTGATGCAGCATTCCCCCTTCGTGCTGCTGGCCCGGCAGGCCGGTGGCCCCGACCATGTCCACGCCCTGCCCGGTCACCGGCTCTTGCTGGAAACCCACGCGGAGGAACTTCTGGCCTATCTGGCCGTGGAGCGCGTGCCACTGGAAAGGCTGACCATCCTGCCCCATCCGGGGTCGGTGGCCCCTCTGATCCGGGGCGAGGCGGAGGCGATCACCGCCTATACCACCAGCGAACCTTATGACATGCGGGTGGCCGGGGTACCCTATCAGGTTTTCTCCCCCCGATCAGCCGGCATCGATTTCTACGGCGACACGCTTTTCACCAGCGAGGCCATGCTGCGCCAGTCTCCACGGACGGTGGAGGCCTTCCGGCAGGCCAGCCTGCGCGGCTGGCGCGACGCCCTGGCCGACCCGGCGGCCGCCATCGACCTGATCCTGGCGCGGTATGCCCCGCACCTGGACCGGCCGCGTCTGGCGTTCGAAGCGGAGGAGATCAGCCGGCTGATGATCGCCGACATGGTGGAGATCGGCTATATGCATCCAGGCCGTTGGCGTCACATCGCCGAAGGGTTCGCGGCGGCCGGGCTGATACCACGCCGGTTCGATCCGACAAGCTTCCTTTATGCGCCCGCGTTGCCAGCCGGCCCTGGCACGCCGCAAAACTGGCTGATCGCGGCGGGCGCTGCGGTGTTGATGCTGGCTGCGGCCACCATCCTGTGCTGCCTGCGCCGGCAACGGCTTCGCCTGAACGAAGAAAGGGCCAACCGCGTGCGTCTGGAGGAGCATTACCGCGACATGGCGCGCCTGGACCCGCTGACCGGCGTGCCGCACCGCCGTGTCATGCTGGAAACGGTGCTGGCCGGACTGGAACAGGCCCGTGCCCAGGGCCGGCCCGTCAGCCTGCTGCTGCTGGATGTCGATGGTCTGAGGACGATCAACGAGCGCTTCGGCCAAGCCGCCGGCGACAGCAGCCTGGTCGTGTTCCGCGCCGCCTGCCAGGACGCGCTGCGCCCCGGGGACCGGCTGGGCCGGCTGGACGGGGATCATTTCGCGGTGCTGTTGCCGGAAACCGATATCGCCAATGGCCTGGCCATGGCCGAACAGGTACGGCTCGCCGTGGAACATAGCGGCAATGGCGGTACCGACCGCCGACGCCTGACGGTCAGTATCGGCGTGGCGGCCCTGGCCGAGACCGATACGCTCGATCATTGGCTGCTGCGCGCCGAGCGTGCTCTGAATACAGCCAAGATTGAAGGTCGCAACCGGGTCGTCGCCGCCTGAAGCATCCCGGGCCTGTCCCGCCGGAACGGCCGATCGGAAACCTGCACGCTGCCTGCAGCCGCCCGGAGCGTGATACCCCCTTGTCACGGCTCCAGGAGGGCTCACCGCCGCGGCAATCATACCATCGGCCGAAAACCTTGACCGATGGTCAAGGTTTTCGGCACCTCAAGCGCCGGGCGGCGCCATCCGGCGGCTTGGGCTTGCGGCGCACGGGCGCCGGGCCGGCAGCCCCCGGTATCAGAAGCCCTGGCGAACCATGGCGGGCATCAGGGCAACCATGTCCTGATCAGCCGACAGGTGTGGCGCCAGTTCGGACATGACCGGGCGCAGCGGCCCCAGCGACCGCCCCGCCACATGCGCCGTCAGCGCATCACCCAGGGCAACGCGGCTGTTGCCCGACAGCATGTCCATCAGCAGGTCGAACTGCGAACGCTTGTGCGGCAGGCTGATGGCACTCAGCGGGGTGCCCGGCTCCAGCTTCAGGGCTGTCCGCAGTTCCGCCAGGGCCGTCGTATAGCCGCCCAGCGCATCGACCAGCCCCAGTTCCAGCGCTTGGCGGCCGGTATAGACGCGGCCCTTTGCCAGTTCCGCCACCCGTTCCGGTGCCATGCCGCGGCCTTCGGCGACGCCACGGACAAAGGCCTGATAGGTATTGTCCAGGAAGGCGCCCAGCCGTTCCTCCTGTGCCGGGGTGAAGGGCTCGTTGGACGACCACATGCCGGCATTGGCGCCCCGGCTGACAGGTTCGAAATTCACGCCGGCCCAATCGGTCAGCCCCCGGGTGACCAGCTTGCCTGCCAGCACCCCGATGGACCCGGTGATGGTGCCGGGCTGGGCCACGATGCGATCGGCGCCCATGGACACCCAATAGCCACCCGAGGCGGCCACGGCGCCCATCGAGATGATCACCGGCTTGCCGACTTCCCGGGCCTTCACCACCTTACGCCGCACCACCTCCGATGCCACGGCGCTGCCGCCGGGGCTGTCGACGCGGAACAGGATGGCCTTCACCTGATCGTTCCCGATGGCCTCGTCGAAGGCCGCGGCGATGGTGGCGGCACCGAACGTCTCTTCCCCCGACAGGGGATCGGACCGGCTGTCGCCCCGCATGATGGCGCCCTCGCCGACGATGATGGCGATCAGCGGGGCCTGCGTGCCGCCCAGGTCGGTGGCATCGCCGGCCGCAGCCAGGAAATAATCATGCAGGCTGACCAGTTCCGCAGGCCCGCCGGCCAGGGCGGCACGCCCCAGGGCCCATTCCACGGCCTCGTCCCAATAGCCCAGCTTGTCGATCAGCTTGGCATCCACCGCTTCGCCATCCATCAGCGGTGCCCGGTCCACGGCAGCACGCACGACGGCCTCGTCCAGGCCACGGCCCTGGGCCACGCTGGCCACCCATTGGTCGAAAATATCGCCCACCAGGGCTTCGGTAGCCTCACGATTGGCCGGGGTGGGGCCGGTTTCCGTGTATTGCTCGGCGAAGGTCTTGTATTCCTCCCGCTTGCGGAACTGCGGCTCCACCTTCAGCTTGTCCAGCGTGCCGCGCAGGAATGCCAGTTCGGCCCGGATGCCAGTGATGGCCAGGTCGCCCAACGGCTGCATCCAGACCTGATCGAAGGCCGTAGCCAGCAGGTAGGGTTGCATGCCATTGCCTGTTTCGCCGAAACTTTCGGCATGGACGATGGCAAAGCGCCCCTCCTTGCGCAGGGCGATGATGCTTTCGCGCAGTTCCTGCGTGACGGCAAGGGAATGCACGCTGTCGCCGGTGCGGGCGACGATGCCCTTCACGCGCGGGTCCGCGGCCGCGCGGCCCAGGGCGCGCACCACCTCCTGCACGGTCCGCGTGTTCTGGCCCATCAGCAGGCCGGCCACCGGGTCCGTGGCCGCCGCCTCCACCAATGGCTGCTCCAGATCCAGTTCCAGCACGATATTGTCGGGCAATGTCGGCTTGCGGTTGGCAAAATGGATGCCCAGAGCGATGAGGCCGGCAACCAGGACGACCGACAGGAAGCCGATGATGGCAAATACCCGCAGGATGATGCGCATGATCCATTCCGAATGAGACCGAAGACGGCCAGAGTAACCGGTGGCGAGGCCGTTCGGCCAGTGCGGAAACAAACCTGTTACGGCAATGTTCCGCCGGACCTGCTACCGGGGGCTGGATGGCCCCCTTGGCAGAGGCGCCTCTGCCACTGGCATCACCCGCCGGGAGCCCGTATGATCAGGCCATCATGAGCGATTTCCTCACCGACACCCCGCCCGCCCGCCCCGGTAGCAACCTGCCCGAACAATCGGTCAGCGACCTGGCCCGCGCCGTCAAGCGCACCGTGGAGGATGCCTTCGGCTATGTCCGGGTGCGCGGGGAGATCAGCCAGCCCAAGCGCCATTCATCCGGCCACCTCTATCTGCGGCTCAAGGATGATGGCGCCGTGATCGAGGCGGTATGCTGGAAGGGCACTGCCGCACGGCTGGCCATCCGGCCGGAAGACGGGATGGAAGTGGTCTGCACAGGCAAGCTGACCACCTATGCCGGCCGCAGCCAGTATCAGCTTGTCATCGACAATATGGAACTGGCGGGCGAAGGCGCGCTGCTGAAGATGCTGGAGGAGCGCAAGCGCCGGCTGGCTGCCGAGGGGCTGTTCAATGCGGAGCGCAAGCAGCCTTTGCCCTTCCTGCCCGGGACCATCGGCGTGGTGACCAGTCCGACCGGTGCCGTCATCCGCGATATCCTGCACCGGCTGGCCGACCGTTTTCCCCGCCACGTCCTGTTGTGGCCCGTCGCCGTACAGGGGGAAGGGGCGGCCCAGCAGGTCGCACGCGCCATCCAGGGCTTCAACAGCCTGCCCCCCGGCGGGCGGGTGCCCCGGCCCGACCTGCTGATCGTGGCCCGTGGCGGCGGCAGCCTGGAAGACCTGATGGCCTTCAATGAAGAGGTCGTGGTGCGCGCGGCGGCCGACAGCCGCATCCCCCTGATCTCCGCTGTGGGTCACGAAACCGACACGACCCTGATCGATTTCGCCGCCGACCGCCGCGCACCGACCCCGACGGCCGCAGCCGAAATGGCCGTGCCCGTCCGGTCCGAACTGTTGGGCCAGGTGCTGGACGATGAAAGACGGCTGCACAATGCCATCAGCCGCGCGCTGGATCAGCGCCGGACCTATGTCCAGGGATTGTCGCGCGGCCTGGGCGATCCGCGCAGCCTGCTGGAGGGGCTGGTGCAGCGCCTGGATGACCGGGGCGAACGGCTGACCCTGTGCATCCGCGCCGGCATCGAGCGGCGGGTCACCGTGGTCCGTCAGCTGGGGCTGAAGCTGCGCCACCCGCGAGAATTGCTGCAGGTTGCCGGTGCGCGGCTTGACGGGGCCGGCCGTGCCCTGCGCACGGGACTGGAAGGGTCCATCCGCCTGTCACAGGGACATTATCACCGCATCGCCGACCGGCTGTCCGACCGGGCCATCCGCGGGGCCATCGGGGGCGGCACGGACCGGCTGGCCGATTTGCCGGCCCGCATGGAAAGGGCGCACCGCGCCGCCCTCTCGGCACAGACGGAAAGGCTGGCCCAACTGGGCCGCCTTCTGGAAAGCGTGTCCTATCGAGGGGTGCTGTCGCGCGGCTTCGCCCTGGTCACCGATACCGACGGGGCGCCCGTGACCAGGGCCGCGGGCCTGATCGAAGGACAGGCGGTGACCATTGGCTTCCAGGATGGCAGCACCGGCGCCGTCATCGGGGATGCACCGGCCGCCCCTGCCCCGCCGCCACCCCGTCCTGCACGGCCAGCCCGCCCGCGCCGCGGCGAACCGCCCCAGGGCAACCTGTTCTGAACCGGGATGGGGGCTGCTGCCGGCAAACCACTCCCGTTAACGGGGAACTGCCCCGCGCAGCGGCAGGAACATCAGGCCCGCCTTTTCCATGGCCTCATCGATCATCGCATCGCTTTTCTGATCGAAAAGCTGCAGCAGCAATTCATCCATGGCACGTTCCTCGGACTGACCGCATTCCAGATAAAGGCGGCCCAGCACATCCGTCTGGAATGCCTCCCGCCCGTCATTGCCGCCGGCATAGTCAAGCTGGCGGGCCACACGCAGTGCCACCTGGAAGGGCAGGTGCAGATGCCGGGGCACATGGGCGTGGTCGAGCAGGGCGCGCATGCCCTCCCATTTGCCTTCCCGCATCAGCCCCAGGGCATTGTCGGGCGCAACCCTCGATTTGGCGGCGATGCCAGCGGCAAAGAAGGCGAAATCTCCGGCACATAATGTACGCAGCAGCAGGGACACGGACAGCCGGCCATGCTGGTGAAGATGGACCGCCAGCGCTTCGGCATCCATCCCGTCGCGCGGCAATGGACGCAACAGGGCCAATGTAACGGAATCCCGCCCCCGCGCCGTCACCTCCTCGGCGACCGCCGGGGACAGGCGGTGGCGCTGCACCAGCAGATCGCGCACACGCGCCGACATCCCCGCCACCAGCCGTTCCACCACGCTGGATGGCAGGATGGCACGGCCGGCCAGCGGCTCGGCCACCATCGGCACATGGGCGAAACGATCGGCCAGGGACAGCAGCGCCGCCTCACCCAGATCGGCGCCCTCGTTCCCGGCCAGGGTGGCAATCACCGCCAGATTGCCCAGGGCGGCGAGCGCCTCGCTGACCGCAGCCGACAGATGGTCGCGGGCGGCGATGGCCATCTGCTTGTCCGCCCTGCCTTGCCGGATCACCCCCAGCAACAGGTCGTCCGCCAGTTCCTGCCCGTGGCGCAGCAGCGGAAATGCCACTGTCGTGATATCCATGGCCAGCGCATGGGCCAGTTCATCGGTCAGAAGCGGGCTGTTATAGATTTGCCAGGCCACCGCCTCGCGCACCTGAACGGCGGTGTCACGCGCCAGACGCATCAGCAGATCGCCCAGCAATGCCTGGCCGGTTCCAGCCAGCAATCCGACCTCCGCGGTGCGGACGAGCTTGGCCACCATAGCCGCCCGCGCCTCCGGCGTGCGGTCGGCTGCCAGATACTGGACATCGGCCAGGGTCAATTCCCCCTGCTCGCCACTCAAGGTTCCCCTCCCCGACGGTCTTTCACGCCATGATGAACCGGGATCGGGGGCGGGAGAAGGGATTTCCCCCGACCTTGGCGGAAAACCGGCGAATGGCCGCTCAAGAAGCCGCCGATGCACGAAAAAGGGGCCGGGCAATGGGCCCGGCCCCTTTCTGCGGAACCTGTATCAACATATCAGCGGGATATGGCGACGCCGTCAGGCGCCCTTGTTGTCGCCCGGCTTCGCATCCGTCAGCTTAGGGTCGGATTCCGGTGCTGCATCCTCGTCCCGCATGCCCTTCTTGAAGGCCTTCACGCCCTTGGCCATGTCGCCCATGACATTGGGCAGCTTGCCGGCACCAAACACCAGCAGCACAACAACCAGAACGATGATCCAATGCCAGAGGCTCATGGCGCCCATGGGTAATCTCCAATCTCAAGGCGGGCTGCGATCACCCGGCAACGCGATATAGATAGGGATTAAGGGGTGTTTTGGGAAGAAGCAATCCGCCACGTCGCCACTGTTCGGTCAGCCGCCGGCATCATCAATCAGGCCTGACCGCGCATCTCGAACCGGACTTCAAGGCGCTGACGCCCCTGCCCCATGGCCTGCCCGATGGCCTGCCCCATGGACTCCACCGGGTGCGGGCGCTTTCCTTCCCCGGGATGATACCGCAGACCAGCCGCATAGCGCAGGGCCGATTGTTCGAACAGGCCCGGTGGCACGGCTTCGACAACCCGGACATCCTGGGGCGCACCGTCCTGGCCGATACAGAATTCGACAATCACGCGGCCTTCGCGCCGCAACCGCAGGGCGCGTTCAGGATACTGAAGTCGGGGACGGAAGAAGGGTTCCAAATCCGACATGGTGGATCCGACGGTACCCGGCAGGCAAAAACCGGGGCGCCGCGAAAGCCAAGTGTCTTTCGCGCCTGATCAGAAAAAGAACGGATGGGAAAAGGGCGGACGGCGATGCCGTCCGCCCTGTTTCTTACTTCGTCTTGGCGGCGTGCAACATATAGAGACGACCCAGATCGGCCGGCCCATCGGTGGACTTGATGGCCTTCAGCGTTGTCTCGGCCTTTGCCTTCTGACCCAGGGCCAGATAGTAGGTCACCAGCCGCAGACGGGCATCATCGGGGTTGCGCAGGTTGCCCTTGGCAATCGCGGCCTCGGCCAGCGTGGCGGCCTTTTCATAGTTGCCATAGCCCGCATAGGCTTCCGCCACGCGCAGGATGGGGCCGCCATTGGCGCCGGCAACAGCTTCCCTCTCGGTCTGCGCCAGCGACTTCTGGTCTTCCGCCACCTGACGGTCGGCCAGATCCTTCAGGCGCTTATGACGCTCGGCCTCGGCACCCTTGCCGAGCAGACCGGCGGCATAACCCTTGTCGATCAGGCCCTTGGCCTCACCCGGATTACCGGCCTGCAAAGAAAGCTGGGCCATTTCCATATAATCGTTGGTCGTGTCCAGAAGGCCGACCGTGTTCATCAGGCGATAGCTGTCCAGCGCCAGACGGTCACGGGCGAAGCCCTGCTTGCGCTGGGTGCGCATCAGCAGATCCAGCCAGTAGTCACGCTTGGGATGATAACGAACGAGCTTCTCCAGGGCCTGGACATAGCCGGCTTCGTTCTTGCTCTCATTGTTGGCGGACGCCAGGAGCTGTAGGTCCTGTTCCGACGGGGTCTGCCCCGCGCGCTCGGCAGCGGTGATCTTGGCGGACACTTCCTTGATCGCGTTCGGGAAATCCTTGTTCAGGTAATAGGCCTGAAGCAGAAGGGTCCGCATGTTCTGATCGTTACCGCCGCCGGCGAAGTACTTCTGGGTCCAGGCGATGGCCTTGGTATAGTTCTTCTGCTGATAGAACTGCTGCGCCAGGGCCTGCGTGAAGGTGAGCTGCTGTGCGGCCGGCATGCGGCCGGACGCGAAGACCTGCTCGAACGACTTCTCCGCCGTGGCCAGATCGCCGGCCTGATAGGAGGCGATGGCGCGCATCTGCTCGACCATGAAATTCTCGAACGGGGTCTTGTCGGTGACCGCGTCGGCTTCCTTGATCTTGGTGACGGCTTCCTTGAACTTCTTGGCCTTCATCAGTTCCTGCGCGGCCTGCAGCGGCGTGCCGACCGCGGGACGCACGGTGTCCCCCTTCTCACCGCCGGACTTCTGCGCAAAGGCCTCGGACGGGGCCATCACTGCGGCGAAGGAGCCAAATGCCAGGGCCGACCCCAACAGGGCGGCGGTAAAAAGACGGGTGCGGATCATGTCTCTATCTCGGTATCGGCCAATGGGGCGCTTGTCTCTTCGCGCCGGGTCCCATTGGACAGGTGAAAACAAAGCCAACCATCTGGCCGCTTGGCATCATCCAAACATGTCAAGACGGCAGGTTTAAGGCGGCTTCAAAGAAACGCGCCTTAAACCCGTCCATAACGATCAGTCCATGAACTGTTCGTTACCAACCATGCCGATCTTGTTCAGGCCGAGCCGCTGGGCAGATGCCAGAACAGCCGCGACGTACTTGTACTTCACCAGCTTGTTTGGACGCAGATGAACTTCCGGCTGCGGTTCCTTGCCCGCATACGCCGTCATCAACTGCTCCATCTCGTCACGGCTGTGCAGAACCTGACCGCTCCAGATCACCGTGCCGTCGAAATCCACCTCGATGGTGATGATCTCGGGCTCGACGACATTCTGCTGCGGCGGGGGCGGGCCCGCCGGCATGTCGAGCTTCACGGCATGGGTCTGCACCGGAATGGTAATGATCAGCATGACCAGCAACACCAACATCACGTCGATGAGTGGTGTCGTGTTCATTTCTGGGACGGTGGCGCCTTCCTCGGTCGCACCCGGCCCAACACTCATGCCCATGGGGGCCTCCTATCCTTCAGTCCCGCGGAGAAGGCTGACCGTCAACGACGGCCAGCGATCAACCCGGCGGGAGGCTCCGTGATAAAGCCGATCTTCAGGATGCCAGCCCGCTGGCAAGTCACGACGACCTTGCCAACGAACTCGTACCGCCCTTCCTTATCACCACGGATGTGGATCTCAGGCTGCGGCACCAGCACCGCCACTTCCTTCATGCGCTCGAACAGGGCGTTGTAGTCCGGCAACTGGGTGGCATTCCAGTAGATGTTGCCGTCTTCATCGACACCGATCGTCACATTTTCCGGCTTGGTCACAGTCGGCACGTTGGCTTCGGTGGGAAGCTCAACGGGGATCGTCTGAATAGCAACCGGAATGGTCAGCAGGAAGATGATCAGCAGAACGAGCATCACGTCCACGAGCGGCGTCGTATTGATCTCCGACACCACCGAATCTTCGCCATCATTGGCGGGCCCGACGCTCATCCCCATGATCAGGCGCTCCGGGCGGGCTTGGCACTCTGGCCAGCGATCAGCAGGGCATGCAGATCGGAGGAGAAGTTGCGCAGACGATCCATGACCAGCTTGTTACGGCGGGTCAGCCAGTTGTAGGCCAGCACGGCGGGCACGGCGACGGCCAGACCGATGGCGGTCATGATCAGCGCTTCACCGACGGGGCCGGCGACCTTGTCGATCGAAGCCTGACCGGACAGACCGATGGCCACCAGAGCGTTCAGAATGCCCCACACCGTACCGAACAGACCGATGAAGGGAGCGGTGGAGCCCACGGAAGCCAGGAAGGCCAAGCCGCCCTGCAGACGGGAATTGATGGCATCGACCGAACGCTGCAGCGACATGGTCACCCAGGTGTGCAGGTCGATATGGTCGGTCAGGGCGCCGTCATGATGCTCGGTCGCACGCAGGCCGTCTTCGACGACGCCGCGGAAAGCCGAATTCTCCTTCAGGCGGGTCGCACCCTCGGCAACCGAAGCCGCGGTCCAGAAGTCACGCTCTGCGGCGCTGGCCTGGCTCATCAGACGGGACTGCTCGATCAGCTTGACCACCAGGATGTACCAGGTGCCGGCCGACATGATCAGCATCAGGACCAGAGTGGACTTCGCAACGAAATCACCGTGGCTGATGATGGCCGACAGACCGTAGGGGTTGACCTCGGGCTCGGTGGCCTCGGCCGGGGCTTCCTCGGCGGCCGGGGCGGCCAGCGGATCAGCGGCGGGAACTTCAGCGGCCGGCGGGGCCAGCGGATCGACGGGGGCCGCCGGATCGACAGCCTCGGTGGCCGGCGCTTCGGCCGGCGGGGCGGCCGGTTCAGTGGTCTGGGCGAAAACTGGCGCCGACAGCGTGGCAACCAGGGCGGCGGTGGCGGCAATGCGGCTGACGCCAGACAGGGTGAACAGCTTGTTCATCGTAGCTCTGCTTTCAGACTTACGTGTTTCGATAAAGATCAATGCGGCGAGGATCAGCGCGCATCTTCAAGGCGGAAGGTGAGCGGAACCAGGCTCGGGAGCCAGGCGCCCTGGGGCTTGCCATCAGCCGTGGGCGGCTCGCAGCGCCAGCGGCCACGTTTGGCTTCCCTCAGCCAGGCATTATCCAGGCGGTCATGCCCGCTCGACCTCTCCACCGTGGCGTCGGAGATGCGGCCGTCGGCGTTGCAGAACAAACGCAACACGGTCGTGCCTTCCTCTTCCAGGCGGATGGATTGAGACGGATATTCCGCGCGGTTCCTTTGCAGGCTCCTCACATCGATCTTGCCACCCGTCGGCGGCGCGGGCGGAGCCACGACGCGCGTCGGCGGCTGGACCACCGGCGGACGTTCTGCCGTCGTCGCCTGGATCGCCGTGGTCGTCGGCGGAGGCGGCTGGGAGATCTGGATCTCCGGCGGCGGAATGAACGGCGGGGGCGGCGTATCGAACTTAGGCGGCGGCGGCGGCGGCGGTGTTTCCGGCTGCTCCGGCGTGATTTCCTCGATGATTTCCGTCTTGATCGGATCAGTGATCACATGGACCACCTCACGGGCCAAGCCGGTAACCAGCGCGTAGATCACCCCGACATGCAGAAGGATAACCACCACGATGCCAACCAACCGCCCTGAACTTTGCGGCTGTGGCCGCCGGTAAGGCGATTGCGACAGGTAGGACATCGGTCGGTCACTCGATCCACAGGGGGATGGGGCTTCCGCCATAACACACAACGAAGGGCAAGGCACCCGCCGGTCTTGGTTAAAAGCCGGATTTTATGCTTTGCCGCGCGCCGTGGGTCATGTGCCGACGTTCCGGACAGGGCGTCCGCGATGCCTTGCGACAACGGGAACGCCATGGCCGGAGCACCGGCGTCGGAGGCGAAGGCTCTGGACGGACCTTGATTGCAAGGCGACCGTGCCATAGCCCGTTGGGGTTATTGACGGGCGGCTGCGTGCACGCAATATGCGCCGTGGACAGACCGCCGATTTCACATCAGGCGAAGGCCGGCGGCCCGGTCGGGCAGCGCCCGGCCTCCCGATGCGCTTCTTCCGGCGTCAGGCCAATATGGAGGGCGCGGACGACGTCGCTGCCACGCAGGGGCAGCGCATAGAAAAGGGCAATGGCCACGACAAGCAGGGTCGGCACGGGCGACGGGCCATTGCCCGCCTCTTCGTGCGCGCGCTTGCCGTGGGCGACGGGCCGGGACGTCGTCACCGGCTCCACACCCTTTTCGGGAAGACGATTGGCCGGCGGCACCTGGGCCGCCGTCATGAACGATTTCGGAAAGGAACCGGAAGTGAACACAGACGACAGATAGGCGACCCCGGGAAACACCCCTTGAGTCACCGTGACAATGAACAGAAGTGCGAGGAGCCCATGGGCCCATCCGCGCGTCATGTCGTCTGTCGCCTCCGTCTACCGGCCCTCTGGCCGAACCGGAAGCGACACTCTCACAGCGTTGACGCCAACACAATGGCCTTAAGCATGTTTGGCATACGATTATACGCGCGATTGAGCGTACCGATCGATTAAGGCTGCATACGACGAAAGATCGTAACCCGCGGCGGCGGCAGTACGAAATATTTCTTCACCGGAGCTGGTTCCGGCTTTCGCTTCAGCGAGCGCCCAGAGAATCGTGCAGCGCGTCCCGCTCCGGCAATGAGCAAGGACGGGGCCCGGAAGAGCCGCCAGCGCCTTCCCGAAATCGTCGGAAACGGCGTCCAGAGTTGGACCGATGGCCGGCATATAGACATAGGCCATGCCCAGCCCGGCGGCGATGCGCGCAGCCTCGGCGGAGGGGAGCTGACCGGGCTCCTCCCCGTCGGGGCGATTGTTGACAATGGAACGGAACCCGGCCGCGTGGGCGGCACGGATATCCTCTTCCGTCACCTGGGGGGCAACCGACAGACCATCGACCAGCGGACGGATATCCAGTGTCATGATGCACCCACAGATTTAAGTTCCATGAAAGGATCGAACGACCAGACCTTGAAGTCACCGACCGACCCGGCGCGTCGCGACGCCGACCCGACATGTGGCGACGCGACATAAATGGGGTCGGCCGTGCTGCATCGCAACATGCGCTTCTGCAACCCAGGTCCAGCCGAATGGCTTGCATGGCACCTATCTGGGCATTATCCGGCGATGCGCAAGGGGGAAACGGCACCGTCGCCAAAGCCGCGGGCCCGGCGGCGGATGGTGACCAGCAGGTCCAGCATGCGCTGGCGCTGGTCGGGTGACAGGTCGCGCAACAGCATGTCGTTGATGCCCTGCCGCCGCGGCTGCAGGCGGCGCAGCATCTCCAGCCCTTCCGGCGTCACGCGCAGCAGCTTGCGCCGGCGGTCCTGCGGATCATCCTGCTGGCTGATCAGCCCCTTGCGGATCAGTTCCGTCACCGTGGCCGAGATGTGGGGGCGGGACAGGCCGCGTGCGGACGCGATCTCCGACGAGAAGATGCCGTCATGATTGCGGGCACCATCCTGGAAATTGGCGTCACCGGCCACATTCATCAGCACGGTCCATTGCGGCGCTGTCAGGCCGGCTTCGGCCAGCATGTCCTCGCACTGGTGTCCGATGATGTTGGACAGATCCATCAGGTTGAGGGCGATGGCGTCTTCGGCGCGGAAACGGAACGGATTGTTGGTCATGGCAAAGGGTCCGGTTTCTGGTCAATGGATGCTGCATCCTGACCGTCGCCGCGTACCACCGCATTGATGCGGATCAATAAAGGAAAGATTGCGCCGTCCAATCAGTAAGACAGGCGACGGTCATCCGGAACGGCCCCGTCCCCTCCCCTCAGCCGGAGCCGCGCGCCAGCCAGCCGGCCGTCAGTTCCCGGTTCCGGGCGACATCGTCGGGGAAATCCATTTCTCCCCATTCCAGCCCCTGGATGGAACAGGTGCCGACGCTGCCATCTGCCTTGGCAATCGCATCGATCACCGACAGGTACCAGCGGCGCAAGCCTTCCGGCGTGCGCAGCGTCCGCTCCACCTCTGCCGCGAAACGCTGTCCGCCTTCGGCTGTAAAGCGCAGGAAACCGATGGATTCACCATTGACGATCTCCAGCGGCAGGGTCTTGCCGATCTGCGAAAGCCGGCCATCGGCCCCCACGCACACCTTCATATCGTCAGCGTCGTAGCCATCCTTGGCATCGATGGTCACCGTGATGGCAGCCCCGCCGGCCGACAGCAGGCGGCGGGCGATCTCCGGCTCGAACAGCGTATCCCCGTTCAGGATCAGGAAAGGTCCGTCCATCTCTGCCCTGGCAACCCAGCAACTGGCCGTATTGTCGGCCAGCGCATAGAAGGGGTTGTAAAGGGTGCGGGTGCGGATGCCGGGCACGTCCATGGCCGCCAGCGCCGCTTCCACCCGGTCGGCGCGGAAGCCCGTCACGATCACGGCATCCGTGACACCGGCGGCGGCCAGCCCACGGATCTGCCATTCCAGCAGGGAACGGCCCGACAGCTCGATCAGGCATTTCGGCCGGTCTTCCGTCAGGGGCATCAGACGCTTGCCCTGGCCGGCACTGAGGATGATGGCTTTCACAGCGACATGGGCTCCGGAGATCGGGACTCGGGGGCAGCAGGCAGGCACCTGCCCGTCCCCGCAAAATGCCGCGGACATTGCCGCGAACAACGGCGGATGACAAGCGCCTTCGTCACACCCGCTGCTGCGGCCCGCCGGACCGGCCCGGCATGGCGGTCAATCTTCCGCCCAGCGGCGGACAAGGTTGGACAGGCACTTGGACAGAAGGTCGAATTCGGCCGTTTTCCCGTCGCGCCGGAAAATTCCCTGCCGGGCGGTATCGAGATCGAACAGCAGCTCGCGTTCGCCCGGATCGCGGACGAAAGAGCGTATCCAGCCGGCCGCCACCAGCCGGCAACCCGCCGTGACGGGCGCCACCCGATGCAGGGTCGTCGAGGGATAGAAAAGCCCTGCGCCCGCCGGCAGCTTGAAACCGGCCTCCCCCGCCGTCGTCTCCATCACCAGTTCCCCTCCTTCATAGCTGTCGGGGTCGGACAGGAACAGGGTGAAGGAGACATCAGTCCGCACCCCCCCCATCAGCGCATCGTCGACATGGCTGCCATATTGTCCACCGCCCGTTGTCCGGCTGAACAGGATGGGACCGAACCGTTTCGGCCGCGTCGCCATGGCGGCGACGGGATGCCGGCATACAGCCGCTTCCACCTGCGCCCGCAGGTCGGCATGGGCGGGATCGTCGGCCCGCAATTGTTCATTGTCCTTCACAAGGCGCGCATGCCAGCCGGCCGTCGCCGTGCCCGGCTGGAAGCGGCCGGCTTCCAGCCGGCCGGCCATAACAGCCACTTCTTCTTGGGTCAGAACGTTCGCAACGGGCAGGATCATGATCGCACACTCCACATGATCAGGCAGATTGTTTAAGATTGCGAATTACTTGCAATTGAGTTTGCATCATGGCACGGTCCGGCCGGTTAACGCCACAAATCTCCACAATCAGGAGCATGGGTTCATGATGCAGCTTCGTCCCCGCCTCTGGCTTGGCATCGGCCTGTCGGTCGTGGCCGGCGGCATGGTGGTTTCCACAGCCGGCGCCGCCACCACGGCCACCACGGCCGGCGCCACCGAAAATGCCACGGCCTGGCATGGCGCCGAGATCCCCCTGCAGGTCGCCCAAGGCGGCGAGGGTGGAGAAGGCGGTGAGGGAGGGGAAGGCGGGGAAGGCGGCGTCGCACCGGAAGAGGCCGCCAAGGACCCCGTCGCCTTCATCAGCGCACTGGATGTGACGGCAGCGCATTATCATGCGGGCCTGGCCGCCTACCGCGCCGGGGAGCATCAGGCGGCGGGCGAAATGTTCGCCCACCCGATTTCCGAGATCTATATCGATCTGGAGCCGGTCTTCGCGGCGCAGGGGGCCAAGCCCTTCCAGGACGAGATGGCCAGGGCATCCGAACTGGCCCTGAATCAGGCGCCCGTCGCAGAGGTCGAGAAGGCCGTAAAGGCTGTCCTGGCCGCCCTGGAGGCCACCGCCGCCAAGGCGCCGAAATCCGCCGACACGCCGCGCGCCGTCCAGGCCCGCCTGCTGTCCGGCATGATCGAGCGCGGCGCGCTGCAATACCGGTCCGCCACCGAGAACTCGGCGTTCGAGCCCTATCTGGACGGCTATGGCTTTGCCATCACCGCGCAGGAACGCGCCAAGGGTCTGGAGAAGGCCGGGGTGAAGTTGCCGGCCGAGGTGAAGGCGGCCATCGATCTGCTGCTGAAGGCCTATCCCACGGCCCTGCGGCCCGGGAAGCTGCCCGTCGAGCTTGGCGAATTGTCGGGACAGGCGGCCAAGGCGCAGTTCGCGCTGCTGCGCATCCGCTGATCACCCGCCCTTGCGCGGCGCCCTGGCCAACAGGGCGTCGACCAGGGCCGTGGGCAGCATCCCCAGCAGCCAGGATACGGCATAGGTGGGAAAGGGAAAGGCCACCCTGCCCTTTCCCGCCGCCAGACCGGTCCGAATGATCGCTGCTGCCTTCTCCGCATCCATGAGGAAGGGCATGGGAAACCTGTTCACCGCCGTCATCCGGCTGACGACGAAGCCGGGACAGATGACGCTGACCGTCACCTTGTGCGGCGCCAGATCGCCGCGCAGTGCCTCGCCATAAACGCGAACGGCCGCCTTGGACCCACTATAGGCCGCAGCACCCGGCAGGCCGCGGAACGACGCCAGCGACGACATGAGCGCGACCTGCCCCCGCCGGCGGGCCACCATGGCCGGGATCAGCGGATGGATGCTGTTCAGCACACCATCCAGATTGGTGGCGAAGATGGCGCGGGCCTGCGCCTCCGTCTCCACCCCGCCGCCTGTGCCCGCCGAGATGCCGGCGTTGGCGATGACGAGGTCGATGGGAATTTCCCCGTCACGTGCCGATATCCAGGCGGCCAGCGCCGTGCGGTCCGTCACATCGATCAGGGTGGTTGCGACATCGGCACCGCGTTCGCGGCAGCGGACCGCCACACCATCCAGCCGCCCCCCATCCCGCCCGGTCAGCAGCAGGCGGACGCCGGGCGCCGCATAGGAAAGCGCCAGTGCCTCCCCGATGCCGCTGGATGCACCCGTGATGAATATGCAGCGGGGATCACGCATCGGTCAGTCCTTATCCGGGCAAATCTTGTTGGCGGGGGCCGGTAGCGATATAAACCGCGTTTCCCGGCCCCAACCATCGAGCCTGATGTGACCCAAAATCCATCCGTCCGCAAGCCCGCCGGCGCCAAGGGCGTCGTCATATCCATGACCGGTTTCGCACGAGCCGACGGCGGCAATGACAAGGCCCAGTGGGTTGTGGAGGTGCGCAGCGTCAACGGCAAGGGCCGCGACATGCGCTGTCGCCTGCCGCCCGGCCTGGACGGGCTGGAACCCGTGGTCCGCACGGCGGTGGAGGCGCGGCTGGCGCGCGGCAACATCAATGTCACCATATCGCTGACCCGCACGGATGCCGCCGGCACCCTGCGCATCAATCGTGAATTGCTGGACCAGGTGCTGGGGCTGGCACGGGAGATCGCGGGACCAGACGCGCCGCCGCCTTCGATCGACACGTTGCTGTCGGTGCGCGGCATCATCGACAGCACCGAACCGCGCGAGACGGAGGAGGATCGCCAAGCCCTGGAACAGGCCATGGCCGTCACGATCGCCTTGGCCATCGACCGGCTGGTGGAAGCGCGCATCGGCGAGGGCTCGCATCTGTCTGCCGTGCTGCTGGACCATCTGGGCGAGATCGGGCGGCTGACCGATGCAGCCGCCGCCACATCCTCCCTGCAGCCCGAGGCGCTGCGCGCCAAGCTGCGCGCCCAGATCCAGGCGCTGCTGGATGCCGTGCCCCCGGTGGGGGAGGACAGGCTGGCGCAGGAGGCGGCCCTGCTGATCACCAAGGCGGATGTGCGGGAAGAACTGGACCGGCTGCGCGCCCACATATCCCAGGCCCGCACCATGCTGCGCGACGGCGGTTCCGTCGGCCGCCGGCTGGACTTCCTGTGCCAGGAGTTCAACCGCGAAGCCAATACCCTGTGCAGCAAGTCGGCCGATGTCGAATTGACCCGCATCGGCATGGATCTGAAGGCCGTAATCGAACAGTTCCGCGAACAGGTTCAGAATATCGAATAGGACGGCTACGGCCGCCCCTTCCCGACCCGAAACCCACCCTATCCGGTAGTTGATATCCCATGTCCCTGATCCATCGCCGCGGCCTGATGCTGGTCCTGTCCTCCCCATCGGGCGCCGGCAAATCCACCATTTCCCGCGCCCTGCTGGAACGCGACGGCAACCTGTCCATGTCCGTATCGCTGACCACCCGCCCCATGCGGCCCGGCGAGGTGGAAGGTGTCCATTATTATTTCGTGGACCATGCGGCGTTCGAGGCGCGGGTGGGCCAGCGGGAATTGCTGGAACATGCGCATGTCTTCGGCAACCGCTACGGCACACCGCGCGGCCCCGTGGAGGATGCGCTGCGGGCCGGGCGCGACGTGCTGTTCGACATCGACTGGCAGGGCACGCAGCAACTGACCGAGTCCGCGGCCGACGATCTGGTCCGGGTATTCATCCTGCCGCCCAGCGCAGCGGAACTGGAACGCCGCCTGACCATGCGCGCGCAGGACAGCGCGGAGGTCATCGCCATGCGCATGTCCAAGGCGAATGACGAGATGAGCCACTGGTCAGAATATGATTACGTGATCGTCAACCATGACGTCGAGCAGTCCGTGGCGGCCGTGCAGGCCATCCTGAAGGCCGAACGGCTGAAACGCCGCCGGCAGGTCGGCCTGTCGGACTTCGTGCGGTCCCTGCAGGTCGGCCAGGGCTGACCGCCCTGGCCCCCTGCCACATGCCTCAGGGCTGCCTGATCTCCGGCCGCAGCATGTCCGTGGTCGGGGCCGGCAGCACATCCAGCCACTGGCCATAGGTCGGGTTGGGGATCACCACCCAGCGCGTGTCCCAAAGGGCCTCATGATCAGCCGCGATGCGGGCACGCGCCGTGCTGTCGTCCCGGCGTGTCACGCTCATCATGTCGCTGAACTGATCACCCAGGGACATGATGATCCGGTGGGTTTCGGCCACCTTGATACGGCGCGGCGCCTTGTCGCTGGGCCAGCCGCCCTGCCCCTTCAACATCAGGTCTTCCGGCGCCACAGGCCCCAGGCCCACGGCATTCAGGTTGGCGATGGTATCGGCATGCTGCGGGCAATCCTGGCCGGGACTGGCCGGGCGGGGCCGGCATTCGCGGTTGGTGATATAGACCACGCGGACATTGTTGCGGCGCAGTTCCTTCACGAAATCGACGGCACCCGGCATGGGGGTGGCGGCGCGCTCGGACAGCCATTCATCCCACAGGCCCAGGTCGAAATGGCGCACCCCGCCCAGGATGGCGCGGGCTTGGTGCGGGCTGTTGTCCAGCACCGTTTCATCCACGTCGAAAATCACGGCGGGCGGCTTGCCCGCCCCCCCGTCAGCCTGTTCCAGCGCGGCCGAACCCGGTTGCCGCAGGGCAGCCGGCAGGCGGATGGTCGCCAGGGCGAAGGCCTGCCTCGACAACCGGCGCAATTCCTCGGCCTGCTGCATGTAGAGCGTGGCGTTCAGGCGGGGGTCGTCGGCCGGACCCGGCACCACGGCCGGCGGGGCGGGGACGGCGGCAGGCGGCGGGGGCACGTCGGCGCGGCGGGCGGAACCGCCGACATTCACGGCGCACCCGGTCAGTGCCAGGAAGGAGGCGGCCAGCAGCAGGGCTTTGATGGATCGCATGGTCGTTCGTTACAGTTCCAGGTCATGTCCTGGACGGACAATGGCTGCCAAAGCCCCCCCCTGTCCAGCCCTGCCGCCATCAGATGGCACGGCTGTGCCGTCCCCCTTCGGGGTCGAGGTGCTGGTCGAACAGGGCGGCCACGGATCGGACCAGCGGCCGGGCGGCGGGCGGGACCGTCAGCCGCGTGCCTTCCAGATGGGCGACCCCATCCACCATAAGGTCGGCCATGGCCCGCATGTCGGGCATGATCTCCTCGGGCGGGCGGTCGAACGCCGCCGCCACCTTGGCCAGATCCACATCGAAACGGCACATCAGCGCCTCGATCACCGCAGCCCGCAACCGGTCGTCCAGGCTGAGCCGGTAACCGCGTGCCGTCGCCAGCCCTGTCTGCTCCACGGCCTTCAGATAGGCCGGCAGGGCCAGGATGTTGGCGACATAGCCCTGCGGCAGCTTCCCGATGGCCGACGCACCGAACCCCAGCAGCATGTCGGCACCGTCCGTCGTATAGCCCTGGAAGTTCCGGCGCAGCGTGCCGGATGCCGCTGCCACGGCGATGGGGTCGTCGGGACGGGCGAAATGGTCCATGCCGATCCGGACATAGCCGGCGGCCAGCACAGCCACCTCCATGGCACGCAACTGGGCCACCCGCTCGTCGGCATCGGGCAGGGTCGCGGCATCGATACGGCCCTGGTGCGCCTTGAAGCCCGGCATGTGGGCATAGCCGAAGATGGACAGACGATCCGGCTCCAGGCTGACGGCCTGGCGCACGGTTTCCACGCAACTTGCCACCGTCTGGCGCGGCAGCCCATAGATGAGATCCAGGTTGACACCCGCGATGCCGGCCGCACGCAGCCCGTTCACCGCATCCCGCGTCATCGCAAAGGGCTGGATGCGGTTGATGGCCGCCTGCACCAGCGGATCGAAGCTTTGCACCCCCAGCGAGGCGCGGGTGACGCCGACATCGCCCAGCGCCTCTGTCATGGCCGGGGTCAGGGTGCGGGGATCGATCTCCACGGCGATTTCCGCATCCTGGGCGATCGTGAACCGCGTGCGCAGTTCCGCCATCAGGGAGCGCAGGCCCTCCACCGGCAGCAGCGTGGGCGTCCCGCCACCGAAATGCACATGCCGCACGACAGGCCCCTGCGGCAGCAGCCCGGCCACCGTCCGCAGCTCACGCGACAAGGCCGCCAGATAGGCCCAGATGGGCTCCTCATGCCGGACGACCGTCGTATGGCATCCACAGTACCAGCACATGGACCGGCAGAAGGGCAGATGAAGATAGAGTGACAGGCTGGAGCACGGATCGGCCGCCGCCAGCCAGTGACGGTAGGTCGTCTCCGTCACCGCATCGGTGAAATGCGGCGATGCCGGATAGGAGGTGTAACGGGGCACGCGCTGGTGGCGGTATTTGGCGACAAGCTCGGGACGCATGGAATGTCCTCTGGACCGCGGATGGTATGGATCGCTGACAAGGCCAAACATTGCGCCCGCCGCATCGATGGCGCCTTGATCCAGCGCAATGCCGCCGGGCGCCCGCCGCAGGCCGGCCTTGCACAAATCGCCTGGATTTGGCAGGACAGCCCCATGCCCGATCTTTCACACGAAATCCGCCTGGGCCATGGGCCCGATTTCCCCGTCTGCGGTGTGGACGAGGCGGGGCGCGGCCCGTTGGCCGGTCCCGTGGTGGCCGCTGCCGTGCTGCTGCCCGCCGGCCCCGTGGCCGACTGGTGCGCGGGCATCAACGACAGCAAGCAGGTCCGGCAGGCGCTGCGCCAGACGATGTTCGAGCGCATCGTCGCCAACGCCCCCCATGGCATCGGCATCGCCAGCGTGGAAGAGATCGATGCGGTCAATATCCTGCAGGCCACCTTCCTGGCCATGACCCGCGCCGTCGACCAGTTGGCGGCACAGATGGGACGCATGCCGGCGCTGGCGCTGATCGACGGCAATCGCGGACCGAAGCTGCGTTGCCGGGTGGAAACCCTGGTGGACGGGGACGCGCTGTCGCTGTCCATCGCCGCCGCATCGATCCTGGCCAAGGTCACGCGGGACAAGATCATGGGGCAATTGGCCCTGACACACCCCGGATATGGTTGGGAAACCAACCAGGGCTATGGCACGGCCACGCATCGCGCCGCCATCCTGAAACTGGGCGTGACACCCCATCACCGCCGCTCTTTTGCACCAGTTTCCGAGCAACTCTCCCTAACTCTCTGACTCTTTTGATTCTTCCTAAAAATTCTTGTTGACGGCAACTCGGGGCCAACTCATTGTCGGCAAAAACCCACCTCCAATTCGGCAGCCGAAAACATGCGCGACAAGCTTGCAACCAACCGGATTCTCGTCGGTGATTGCGTCCAGTTGATGCGGGACATGCCGGCCGGATCGGTCGATGTGGTCTTTGCCGACCCGCCCTACAACCTGCAGCTTTCCGGCGACCTGATGCGTCCCAACCATACCCGCGTCGACGGCGTTGACGAGGATTGGGACCGTTTCCAGGATTTCCAGACCTATGACCGGTTCACCCGCGACTGGCTGGATGCCGCCCGCCACACGTTGAAGGATGATGGCACGCTGTGGGTCATCGGCAGCTATCACAACATCTTCCGGGTCGGCGCCATCCTGCAGGATCTGGGCTATTGGGTGCTGAACGACATCATCTGGCGCAAATCCAACCCCATGCCCAATTTCAAGGGCCGCCGGTTCGCCAATGCGCATGAGACACTGATCTGGGCCTCCAAATCCAAGGACAGCAAATATTACTTCGCCTATGAGGCGATGAAGGCGCTGAACGAGGATTTGCAGATGCGTTCGGACTGGACCCTGCCGCTTTGCACAGGCGGGGAACGGCTGCGGGACGAGACGGGGCAGAAGGCGCACCCCACCCAGAAGCCGGAAAGCCTGCTGTTCCGCGTGCTGATGTCCTCCACGAAGGTGGATGACGTGGTGCTGGATCCGTTTTTCGGCACCGGCACGACGGGGGCCGTGGCCAAGCGGCTGCGCCGCCGCTGGATCGGGATCGAGCGGGAGCACACCTATGCCCGGCTGGCCAATGAGCGCATCGCGCAGGTGGAGGAGGTGGCCGAACCGGAATTGCTGGAGGTCACATCCAAGCGTACCCAGCCGCGCGTTCCCTTCGGCAACCTGATCGAGCGCGGTTATCTGAAGCCCGGCACCATGCTGTTCGACCAGCGCCGCCGGCATATCGCCAAGGTGCGTGCCGACGGCACCCTGGTTGCCCAGAACCATTTGGGCGAACATAAGGGTTCCATCCACAAGGTCGGGGCGGCGATGCAGGGCCTGCCGGCCTGCAATGGCTGGACCTTCTGGCATTTCCAGCAAGATGGCAGCCTGTCCCCCATCGATGTGCTGCGCCAGCAGGTGATCAGCGAACGCCATTGACGGGCTGGCGATAACCCCCGTCCCCCAACCGCACCCCTGCCGGACGGCCCGGCAGGGGTTTTTTGTCATGGGCGCCGACATTATAGCCATGGTGGAAAGGCGGATGGTCAGGCCGGCCGGCCCATGAAGCGCGCGTCCGCGGGTCACTTGGCCAATCATGGCGCGGCGGCGCCATCCACAAAAGCGACCCTGCCATGCATTGCAAGAATGATATTCGGAATTCGCCCGGCCGCACCAGCCAATCGTTCGAATTCGGACAGAGCCGCGGCCCAACTGTCCATAAACGGACAAAATGACAGGGCTGGAAGTCGCCGTTTTTGCCACAATCTGCCTTGAACGGCATTTTCTTGCCGTCTTCGCTATCTGCCCCCCGTCTTATTTTCCAGAATATGGCAAAAAGCCACTTGGCACGGCCTTTGCTCATATGGGGTCATCGAAGCACACCGCACCAACGGAGACGAAGATGACGAACCTGAATGAAACGGTCGCCCACAAGCCCGCCGACGACAATCTGATCAGCGGCTTCCTGGCTTCCCTGCCGACGGCCGGCGACGTGATCGAAGCCGCCGCAGCGCTGGCGACGGCCCTGCTGCTGACGGTCAGCCTGAACCTGATGCTCTGACCCCCGCCTTCAACCCGACCGCATACCAGGAGAAATGAAATGTCCGCCTACATCAATGCCGCCGCCAGCGACGCCAACGAAATCCTGTCCGGCTTCCGCGCCGCCCTGCCGACCCTGTCGGACCTGATCGAAGCCACGATCGTCCTGTCCGCCGCCGCTCTGATGACCGGCCTGCTGAACAGCCTGCTCTGACCCCTACCCCGCTTAACCGCTCAATCCCGGAGAACTGAAATGTCCGCCTACATCAACGCCGCCGCCAACGACGCCAACGAAATCCTGTCCGGCTTTCGCGCCGCCCTGCCGACCCTGTCGGACCTGATCGAAGCCACGATCGTCCTGTCCGCCGCCGCCCTGATGACCGGCCTGCTGAACAGCCTGCTCTGATCCCTACCCCGCTTAACCGCTCAATCCCGGAGAACTGAAATGTCCGCCTACATCAACGCCGCCGCCAACGACGCCAACGAAATCCTGTCCGGCTTTCGCGCCGCCCTGCCGACCCTGTCGGACCTGATTGAAGCCACGATCGTCCTGTCCGCCGCCGCCCTGATGACCGGCCTGCTGAACAGCCTGCTCTGATCCATTCCCGCCCCCGAAGCGGCGCCCTGGACAATAAGGGGCGTTCAATGGGCGGGAGTGGCGAGGGCGACCGGCGGTCCACCCGGCACCTCGCACGGAATGCGTATCGTGGCCACCGTGCCCTGACCGGGCACACTGTCGATCAGGATCGTCCCGTTCAATCGCTGCGTGACCTGATTGAACGTGACATGCAGGCCCAATCCCATGCTGCCCGCCGCGCGGCGCGTGGTGAAGAACGGGTCGAAGACCTTGGGCAGAATATCGGGAGCGATCCCCCTGCCATCATCCGCCACGGCGATTTCCACCAGACGCTGATCCAGCCTGCGGGCCTGGATACGGATCGTGCCCGGCGCATCGGCGCCATAGGCATGATCGGCGACATTGGCGATCAGGTTCGTCATGGCCTGCGCCAAGGCACCGGGATAGGTGTCCATCTGAATGGACGGCACGTCCATTTCCACCCTGCTACCGTTGGCCGATACGCGCGCGCGCATCAGGGTGACGATTTCCTTCAGGTAATCCCCCAGGTCGAAACGCCGCCTTTCATCGCTGCCATGGTCGACGGCCACGCTCTTGAAGGTGCGAACCATATCAGCCGCCCGCACCACGTTGCGCTGGGCCAGGGCCGCCAGATCCTGCCCGTTCTGCAATGTCTCCGCCAGCGCCGTGCGTGTCAGGGTCCCATGGGCCATGTGATCGCGCGTCTGGCGGATCGTGTCGTTCAGTTGCGAGACGGCGGACAGGGTGACACCCAGCGGCGTGTTGACCTCATGCGCCACCCCGGCCACCAGCTGGCCCAGGGCCGCCATCTTTTCCTGCTGCACCAGACGCTGGAGCGCCTCGCGCAGTTCGGCCACGGCGCGGTCCAGTTGCTGATAAGCCACGGCATTCGCCATGGCGATGGCACCATAGGCGCAGATGGTCCGGAAGATCAGCAATTCCCGCGGCCCATAGGCGCTGGCCCGGTCGCTTTGCACCGACACCACACCCAGCACGCGGTCACCAATGGTCAGCGGCCGGTACAGGACCGTACGCATATGGCGCGTCCCCGCCAGCGTGGCCGGGCTACGCCTGTCCCAGACCATCAGGATTTCTTCATTGTCGCGGACACAGCGTGCCGACAGCGTATCAGAGGCCAGTTGCACCTGACGCGGCGGCAGCCGCCGGCTGTCCTCCATGCGATAGCGGATGTCGATGATCTGGTTCGTCTCGTCTTTCAGACCCAGGAACAGGGTGTTCACATGCATCAGGTCCTGGAGATGTTCGGACAGGGTCGTGAACACGGCCTCGCTGTCCAGCCGGGCCGTGATCTCCTGCCCGATGGAGCCCAGCTTTTCCAGTGTCTGGTTGGCGCGGTCCAGTTCGGCGGCGCGCGTGGCCTCCGCCTCGGCCAGCTTGCGGTGATGTTCCGCCTCCGACCGGGCACGGGCCGTATCGAACCTCACCTGCATGGCCAGGATGCGCGCGCCATTCTGCCTGTCGAAATTGCGCTGCCAGCTGTCGCGGGCCCGCCTTTCATAGAACAGGGCCTGCCGGTGATTGCCCAGCGCTTCATAATCGCGGGCAAGCTCCTCGTACATCTCGCTCTTGATCGTCATGCCCTGCAAAGCCGCACCCACGGCGATTGCCTGTTCCAGCAGGGCAACGGCGCGGGAGGGGTCATGGTCCTGCGCCCGGCGCACCGATGCCAGGGCACGCAGCGCCTCGATCTCGTAATAGGGATTACCCTGGGTGCGGGCGATGGCGCGGGGACGGGTGATCCTGGCCTCCGCCTCTTCCAGCCGTCCCAGTTTCAGCAGGGCGGTGGTCAGGGCGGATTGCAGGTACAGTTCCACATCCGGGTGACCCAGGCGCTGGGCGATGGCATCGGCCCTCTGATACCATTCCAGCGCCGCCTGCGGCTCGTTCATGGCAATGCACAAATTCCCATAGGCGCAATAGGCGATGGAATGGCGGCGCGACCCCGGCAACCTGCCCAGATAGGGCAGGGATTCCTCGAACAGGGCCAGGGCCCTTTCATATTGGCCCAGGCTGGTCGTCGTCTCCGCCATGGAAGACAGGGTGGCCCCCAGCGCCTCCGGCCAGCCCGTGGGCTTGGCGATAGCATGGGCCTTCTCCTTCCATTCCAGCGCCATGGGCAGATCGAACAGATTGGCATAGGCCGAGCCCGTCACCATCGCCAGATGGATGGACAGGGAAACGGCACCGGCCACGATCGAATGCTCGAATCCCTGTTCCCAAAGACGGATGGCCTGGGGGAAATCACCGTCCTGGAACGCCACACTGCCCTTGTAGGTCAGCAGGAAGGCGCAGGCCGCAGGGTGCGTGGGATGCTGATGTTCCAGGAACTGCGGATCCCAGCGTCCACGCGCCTCGTCGGGGCTGTTATATTGTTCCTGGTTGGCAAGCCATGCCTCCGCGATCAGCACCCGGACCGCGTCGTCGCCTGCCCGGTAATGGCCGACCGCCTCACGAAGGGCCGTGAAGCCATTGTCGAGATCGCCTTGCAGGAGCAGGGTTTCCCCCCGGCTGAAGGCGCAGTCCCCCAGGCCCAGCCGGTCGTCCGCATCGGCGAACAGCCGTGTCGCCTGATCCAGCAGAAGTGCAGTGCGCGGGAGGTCGGCCACAAGCCGCATGCACTCCGCCTCGGCCAGCAAGGCGCGCGCATGCAACACCAGATCCGGCCGGCCATCGGTATCAAGGATCGTGCCCGCCAGTTCGGTCAGCAGGCGGAGTGATTTCGCGGTATCGCGCTGACGCAGGTACCAGGCGAGAAGAACCTTTATGCGGACGGCATGTTCCCCTGCAAGCTCCCGCCCCGACAGGAGCCTGGCGATGTCATCAGGCAAACCGAAGAAATCGGTCACACTGTCCTGCATCGCACGCCGCCGCTCATCAGATCATTCCGCACAAGTAATACCGATAGAATATTCTGTTGCAAGAATGACTTGAGTAGGGGGAGGTGTCTACCTCCCCCTTTTCGTTCAGAGAGCGTTACTTGCTGTCACCCCCCGGCTCGTGCAACTCCGCCGCATCGTGGAGTTCCTCTGCGTCGTGCAGCTCGTTGGCATCGTGAAGCTCGCCACCGTCATGCAGCTCCTTCGCATCGTGAAGCTCGCCGCCATCATGCAGCTCCTTCGCGTCGTGAAGCTCGCCGCCATCATGCAGCTCCTTCGCATCGTGAAGCTCGCCGCCATCATGCAGCTCCTTCGCGTCGTGAAGCTCGCCACCGTCATGCAGTTCCTTCGCGTCGTGAAGCTCGCCGCCGTCATGCAGCTCCTTCGCATCGTGAAGCTCGCCGCCATCATGCAGCTCCTTCGCGTCGTGAAGCTCGCCACCATCATGCAGCTCCTTCGCATCGTGAAGCTCGCCGCCGTCATGCAGCTCCTTCCCGTCGTGAAGCTCGCCGCCGTCGTGCAGCTCCTTCCCGTCGTGAAGCTCGCCGCCGTCGTGCAGCTCCTTCCCGTCGTGAAGCTCGCCGCCGTCGTGCAGCTCCTTCCCGTCGTGAAGCTCGCCGCCGTCGTGCAGTTCCTTCCCGTCGTGAAGCTCGCCGCCGTCGCTTTGCTCCGTGGCATCCGCCTTCACGGCGGTCGGGATCGGCCGCACGATCTGCAGGGAGACGGAATGCAGAGCGGTTGCGCTGCGCCCGATCAAGGCCGATTTCTCCTGAGCCGTCAGGCCGGAGAACAGACCGACATAAGTGTCGGGATCACGGCGGAATGCCTCTGCGGAAACGGGATTGGCAGCCAACTGCGCCAGGATGCGGCACAAAGTCTTGGACGTGCGACGTTCCCTTCCGCCCAGCGGCTCCTTCTCCAGCCGCGCCACGGCATCCATCTCGAACGGGCCGTAATCGCCCGCCGGAGATGCAACCACCGTATCACCGGCCGCGGCCGCCGCGCCCCCCGGCGAGCGCATCCCGAACTTCTCCATCATGTCCGGGTCCAGCGGCAGGACATCCTTGGGCGGCAGATAGAAGGAACAGGCCTGATGAACGGAGGCCCGGACAGCCGGGTCGCGGTACGCCTTCAGCGGCCGGCGGATGATCTGACTGTCCAGCCCGGGGAAAGTGGCGCCGACATAATGGTATGACGGATGGTTCTCGCCATAGATTTCGATCAGGCGTTCGAACAGGATGGCGCGCTTGTTGTTCTTGAAACCCCTGGCGGAAAAATAACTGTCGCCGACCGAGCCCACCTGCAAAAGCACGACATGGCTGGAAGTCAGCAGCGGCCTGTTGCGCAGCAACATGTCGCTGGCATCCACGATCTGACAGCCATGGATGGAGGGATCGATGCGCAGGTCGGCGAACAGATAGTCGGTGGAGGAAATGCCCGGCAGCAGTTCGGTACGATGCCCTTCCTTGCGCGCGATGTTCAGCGCGCGGCGCGCAGGGGAAACAAAGAAACCCGGATGCCCGTAGAAAACGGCCGTCACGCGCTTGCCCTCGCGCACGGCCCGCAGGATCAATTCGGCCATCTGCACATAGGTGACGAGCCGACGCTTGTCCTCGCCATAATGCAGGGCGAGATTATAGGCGTTGGGATTGAGTTCACGGATGAAATTGGCGGTCACGCCATCGGGGACGGCGAAAAACACGGTATCGGCGTCACGGATGTGGCCGACAGCTTCCTGCGTGAAATGTGATATGGACCGGATGCCGGTGCCGACCACGGTCAAGCTGCCGTGGGTCTGCCCGGCGACAATGGGCTTTGACACATCAATGGAATTAGGCATCGTCCTGTTTCCCCCTTGAGTGCGCTGACGGTAGAATATGGCGCGAAAGGACTAAGCCTTCGGCGGCATGACCCTAACGCATTCGAGGCATGAATGCATGTCGTATAATTAGAGAGAGTGATTTTGCATTACATCCCTGGTTTGTCCACCCATGGACCGGACCGGCATGCTTGCATGACGTCCGGCCCTATCGCGTGGACAGCAATGAAAGGCCGGCGGCATGGAGGATGAACGGGGCCGCCCGCCCTTGGGCGTGATCCTTGCCGGCGGCCTGGCCACACGCATGGGTGGCGGGGACAAGGGGCTTGTCATGCTGGACGGGCGGCCCCTGATGCAGCACGCCATGGCGGCCTTGCACCCCTGGGCCGACCGCATCCTGATAAGTGCCAATGGACCGGCTGCACGGTTCGCGGGCTTGGAGTGGATGGGGGATGCGCCGGTCCTGCCCGACACGGTTCCGGACAGGCCCGGCCCGCTGGCTGGTATCCTGGCTGCCATGGAATGGGCCGCCGCCCATGCGCCGGACCATGCCGACATCCTGTGCGTGCCGTGTGACACACCCTTCCTGCCGGCCGACCTTTTGCCCCGGCTGGCGGCCGGGCGGCAGGCGGCGGGGGCGGCCATCGCCCTGGCCGCGGGCCCCGACGGCGCGGGGGGCTGGCAACGGCATCCGACGGTCGGCCTCTGGCCCGTCGCCCTGCGCCGGGCCCTGCGGAACGCACTGGTCGTGGAGGGCCTGCGCAAGGTCGGGGCCTTCGCCGCCCGCCATGGCGTAACCCTGGTGCGGTTTCCCCCCGGTCCCGGCGGGCGTGACCCGTTCCTGAACGTCAACAGCCCCGGCGATCTGACCGGGGCTGTCGGGTCTGCAAGCACCCCTGCGGGAGAAGCTCACTCGTAACGCAGGGCCTTGACCGGCTTGGCCACCGCGACGCGGGCCGCGTGTCCGGCCACGGTCACCCAGGCGATCAGCAGGGCACCACCGCCGGCCATCAGGAACAGCAACGGGTCCAGGCTGATCCGGTAGGCGAACCCTTCCAGCCAGCGCGACAACAGCAGCCAGGCCAAGGGCCAGGCGATCAGATTGGCCAGCAGCACGGGCCGGGAGAATTGCCAGACCAGCAGGCGGACCAGTTCCGGTACGCTGGCGCCCAGCACCTTGCGGATGCCGATCTCCTTGGTCCGGCGCTCAGCCGTGAAGCTGGCCAGCCCGAACAGGCCAAGACAGGCGATCACCACCGCCAGACCCGCAAACGCCGCGAACAGCTTGGCCTGGCGCACGTCATCGGCATAAAGCGTATCGACCCGTTCATCCAGGAACTGCCGGCGCAACGGCACCCCGGGCGCCATCTCCTTCCACAGCGCGTCGATACGGTTCAGCACGCCGGGGATGGAGCCCGGGCGGATGCGCACCATCATGACGCGCGCTTCCTGCGGTTCGGCATGATAGACGGTGGCGACCGTGCTGGTCCGCGCCGATTTGTACTGAAGATCGGACACGACGCCCACGACATGCATCAGCGCGTCCCCTTCATCATGGGGATAGCCGAGCGTGCGGCCGATGGCGGCCTCAGGCGTGCCCCAGCCGAACTGGCGCACGGCGGTCGCGGAAACCAGGACGGCACCCGTGCGGCCTTCCACCGGACCCGTCGTGCCCTCCGGCGGCGGCTTGAGCTCGTCCGTGCCGAACGCCTTGTCGAAGGTGCGGCCAGCCAGCAGATGGGCGCCCAGCACCTCGAAATACCCGTAATCCACCGGTTCGGTCCGCACGGTCATCAGTGCCCCCTGCCCGTCATCGGTGAGCTGGTAGGTGGAGGTGCGCTCCGACGGGTCGGACGGCGCCCAGGGGGCGGCCGCCACCGCGACCACTCCCGGATCGGCCAGGAGACGCTGTTTCAGGGTTTCCGCCTTGTCGCGCACCGACGGCGTCTCAAGCCCGCGCAGCAGCACGACATTCTCCTTGTCGAAACCCAGTTCCTGGCTGCTGGCATAGCGCGTCTGCTCCAGCACGACCAGGGTCCCCACGGACAGACCGATGGCCACGGCAAACTGTGCCACCACCAGGGCGGCACGCAGCCGTCCCCCGCCGACACCCGCGGACTTGTTGGCGCGCAGCACCTGTGCGGGACGGAAGCCCGACAGCACGAAAGCGGGATAAAGCCCACCCAGCAGACCCAGCAGCAGCGACAGGCAAAGCACCGTGCCGCCCAGCAGGGTGGATGTGTGGAAGGACGGGTCCAGCCTGATGTCCAGCGCCTGCTGGAACGGTGCCAGGGCCAGTTCCACCACCGCAAGGGCCAAAAGCCCGGCCAGCAGGGTCAGGATCAGGGATTCCGCCAGGAACTGCACCACGATCAGCCGGCGACGCGCACCCAGCACCTTGCGCAGGGCCACCTCCCGCGCACGCAGCGTGGCCCGCGCCGTGGCCAGATTGACGAAATTGATGGCCGCGATGCCCATGATCAGCGCCGCCAGCGCGACCAGCCCCGAAATCACCCCCATGCTGGTCCCGCGCTCACCCGGCAGCGGATGGGTCCGGATGTCCAGTACGCGCTGCAAGGTCAGTTCGGCCCGATAGCCGGTCGCACTGTCTTCCTCGGCACCCGGACGGTTGCGCTGGACGAACCCCTTCATATCGGATTGCAGGCGTGCGGCGTCCGTGCCGGGCGCCAGGATCAGATATGTGGGTATCCAATTGTTGTTCCAACTCTCCCGCTGGCGTTCGATGAAGGGCAGCGGCGTGGCGATGGACAGTAGCGCTTCCACCTGCTCCGTGGCGTTGGCCGGGGGGTCGATCATGACCCCGGTCACGGTCAGCACCTGTCCGCTCGCCAGCGTCAACGTGCGCCCCAGCGCCGGCTGGTCGCCGAACAGCTTGGTCGCCATCGAAAGGGTCAGCACCGTGCTGTTGGGCTGTGACAGGGCTGTTTCCCGGTCCCCCGACAGGAACGGCCAGTCGAAGATCCGGAAATAATCCACATCCGCGGCATGGAAGGTGACGTACAGGCTTTCATCCCCCTGCCGCACGATTTCCCTGACCCGGCCCGACCGGGCAATGGTGACGATCTCCGCAAATTCCTGCTTCAGCGCGGCAGCGACGGGCATTGATTGGGAGGCGGTCGCCTCCGGCTCCCGGCCCGGCATATATTCGGTGCGCACCACGCGCCATATCTCTGGCGCCTGACTGAACAGCCCGTTGAAGGACAGTTCATGCCGGACGAACACAGTGATCAGCAGGGCGGCCGCCAGGCCGGCCGCCAGGCCGAACACGTTGATGGCCGTATAGAGCTTGTGGCGCAGCAGGTTGCGCACCGCCACCATGATCCAGTTCCGCAGCATCCACCCTCTCCCCCAAAATAATCACTTCAAATCGACGGGCGGGCCTTCCGGTTCCCACGAGGGGACAGGCGGGGCCGCCCGCCATTGTTCATTCGTGCCGCAGCGCCCGGACGGGCGGGGCCATGGCTGTCACGGCCGCATGTCCGGCCACGGTTGCCCAGGCGATCAGCAGGGCTGCCACACCCGCCGCCAGGAAATAGGCCGGCGACAGCGCCACCCGCTGATCGAACCCGTCCAGCCAGTCGCGCAGCAGCCACCAGGCAACGGGCCAGGCGATCAGGTTGGCGATCATGACGGGACGCGAGAACTGCCAGACCAGCAGCGCGACAATCTGGGCGACCGTCGCACCGAAGACCTTGCGCAGCCCGATCTCCTTGGTGCGCCGCCGCGCGGCAAAACCGGTCAGACCGTAAAGCCCCAGGCAGGCGACCAGGATGGCCAGCCCCGAAAAGGCGGCGAAGACGGTGGCCTGCACCCGCTCGTCATTGTACTGGGCGGTGATCAGGTCCTCCACGAAGGCGGCCTTGAACGGCCGGTCCGTGACCATCCGGCCCCAGATATCCTCCACCTGCGACAGCAGGGCGGCCGGGTCCTTTCCGTCGAAGCGGACCGACAGCACGCGGTACTGTGCCTCCTGCTGGTACATCACGGTGGGCTGCACGCCATATTTCAGCGACCGGAAACGAACGTCGGGAATGACCCCGATGATGGTCAGATCGAACGGCACATGGTTGTAGAAGCCCGTGCGCAGAACACGGCCGACGGCAGCCGACGGATCGGACAGGCCCAGCAGGCGGGCCGCCGTCTCGTTGATGATGGCAGCAGCCCGCCCCGTTTCACCGTCTGCCGGCCGGCGGATCATGTCGGCGCCGAAGGCCGGATCGAACAGGCGCCCGGCCAGCGGCTTCACATGGTAGAGTTCCAGGAACCCGTCGCCCAGGCTCTGATAGCTCATGGCCTTGGACTGCTCGCCCGACCCGGCCAGGGTGAAGCCGTTATTGTTCTCCGAATTGTCGGTCGGCACGTCGGAGGACAAGGCCACCGCCCGCACGCCTGGCAGGCGGCGCACCTCTTCCAGCAGCGCCTGACGGGTGCCCTCGAAGCTCTGGCCCCCCAGATTGCGCACGGCCAGCACATGTTCCCGGGCAAAGCCCAGGTCGGCGCTGGTGACGAACAAGGTCTGACGGTAAACGACCAGCGTCACGATGGACAGTCCGATGGCGACGGCGAACTGAAGCACGACCAGCAGGCCGCGCAGCCGCGCCCCGCCGCCATCGGCGGCATTCTCCCCCTTCAGGATGCGGGCCGGCTGGAAGCGCGACAGGTAGAACGCCGGATAGGCCCCGCCCAGCAGCGTCACCACCAGCGCCAGCCCGCCCAGCGCGCCCAGGAACAGCGGGTCCAGCAGCGGCAGCGAAAGATCCTTGCCCGTGACGCCATTGAAGGCCGGCAACCCCACTTCCATCAGGACAAGCGACGCCAGCACGGCCCCGGCCACCAGCAACGCCCCCTCGATCAGGAACTGGGCGACCAGGGACCGGCGGCGGGCCCCCAGCACCTTGCGGACTGCCACTTCCCGGCCGCGCAGGGAAGAACGGGCCACCGCCATGTTGGTGAAATTGACGCAGCCCAGGGCCAGGATCAGCACCGCCACCAGCGACAGGGCCGCCACCAGCCCCGCATCACCGATCGGCTTCATGTCCCCCATGTCGCCGGCCTGGGCACGGGCTTGCAGCCGGATATCCCGGATGGGCATGAAGAACTGGCTGGCAAAGTCCGACGCGAGCATGCCCTCGCCATTATGGGGCACGACCCGGTCCAGAAACCCCTTATTGTCCGCCGCAAGCCGGGCCACATCCCCCACCTTGCGCAGCTTCAGATAGGTGTAGACGTTGACCGAGCTCCAGGTGTCCAGCAGGTTGGGAAACGGGGCCAGCCGCTGCGGCACCGGCGGGGCCAGCATCTCCACTTCCAGATGCGTGGCGCGCGGCAGGTCGCGGATGACGCCTGTCACCTTGTGGTCGTACCGGTCCGCGCCGATGCAGCACAGGGTCAGGGTGCGGCCCATGGGATCGGCATCGCCGAAATATTTGCGGGCCGCACTTTCCGTCAGCACCAGCGACGACGGGTCGGACAGGGCGGTGGCCGGGTCGCCGGCGATGAAGGTGAAGCCGAACAGGGACAGAATGGACGGGTCGGCATAGGTGACGACCTGCTCAATGGCCGTCCCGTCCCGCAGCACCGACTGCCGGAAGGGCAGCAGCCGGCCCGCCGTCTCCACCTCGGCCGGATAGGCCTGGGTGAAGGCATCCATCATGCGGCCCGCGGAACGCACGGTGTTCAGGGGACCGCGGCCCGGCATCTCGTAGCTGGTATGGACCCGCACGATGCGGTCGGCGTCGGGCACCCAGGCGTCATAAGACAGCTCGTCACGCACATGCAGCAGGATGAGCAGGCAACTGGCCAGCCCCACCGCCAGGCCCAGAATATTGATGGCCGTATAAAGCTTGTGCCGCAGCAGGTTGCGCAGGGCAACCGTGACCCAGTTCCTCAGCATCCCTATGGCCTCCCTGTCCTTTGGCTTGGCGTCATTCGTAGCGCAGGGCCGTCACCGGCTTGGCCTGAGCCACCCGGGCGGCGTGCAGACCGACCGTGAGCCAGGCGATGGCCAGCGCCAGGGCGCCGGCCGCCACGAACAGCAACGGGTTCAGGTCGATACGGAAGGAAAAGGCGCTGAGCCACCGGTCCATGAAATACCAGGCGGCGGGCCAGGCGATCAGGTTGGCGATCAGCACGGGCTTGCTGAACTGCCAGACCAGCAGGCGGACGATGTCCATGACGCTGGCGCCCAGCACCTTGCGCAGCCCGATCTCCTTGGTCCGGCGCTCCGCCGTGAAACTGGCCAGGCCGAACAGGCCCAGGCAGGCGATCATGATGGCCAGACCGGAGAAAGCGGCGAACATCTGCGAGGTCTTGGCCTCGCGGACATAAAGGTTCTGGATGCGGGTATCCAGGAATTCGCGCTGCACGGGCCGGTTGGGGTAAAGGTCGCGCCAGGCGCGGTCGATGGCCGCCAGGGTGCCTTCCACATTCCCGCCCCGGATCCGGATGATCAGGTCGGAATAGGTGCCGTTATCCACCATGAACATGGCCGGCGCGATCGGATCATGGACCGAGCGGAAGTGGAAATCATCCACGATGCCGATGACGGTCAGCCGCAGGGTGCCGCCCTGGCCGGCACCCGCCTCGAACTCCTGGCCCAATGCTTCCTGGTTGCCGGCAAAGCCCAGACGCTTGACGGCGGCTTCGTTCAGGATGACGGCGCCGGTGAAGACCTTCTTCTCCTCTTCAGCGGCGGGAGTGGTGGCGGCGGCGCTGCCGGCCGGGGGCGGAAAGATCACCTGGTCAGACGGCCGGTTGCGGTCGAAATCACGGCCGGCCACCATGCGCAATCCCAGGGTCCTGACATAGTCCCAATCGACCGCACCCTGGCGCAGTACCAGCAACTGGTTGGGGTCGGCACCGGGCACGCGGACATTGGTATTGTTTTCGCTGCCGCTGCTGGGGGTGGCATCGGTGCCGGCCACGCTGACCACGCCTTCCAGGGCGGCCAGGACGTTGGTCAGCGTCTGCTGGCGCTCCCGGTCGCTGCCGCCGGGAAAGCCGTTCAGGACGATCGTATTTTCCTTGTCGAAGCCCAGATTCTTGTTCTGGGCGTAGAGAAGCTGCCCATAGACGACGGCCGTGGCCACCATCAGCGCGATGGAAATGGCGAACTGCACGACGACCAGGGCCATGCGCAACCGGCCGGAACCGCCGCCCACCCCGCTGGACGACCCTTTCAGCACGCGGGCCGGGTTGAAGCCGGACAGGAAGAAGGCCGGGTAGGCCCCCCCTGCCACGCCGACGACCAGGGCCAGCCCCAGCAGCACCGGCGCCAGCAACGGGTCGGTGAACAGGTTGAAGCTCAGTTCCTTGTCCAGGAAGGCGGAATAGGCCGGCAGGGCCAGTTCGACCAGGGCCACCGACAGCAGCAGGCCGATCAGGGTCAGCAGCAGCGATTCACCGATGAACTGGATGATGATCTGACCGCGGCTGGCGCCGACCACCTTGCGCACGCTGACCTCCCGCGCCCGCTGGGTGGCGCGCGCCGTGGCCAGGTTCATGAAATTGATCGATGCGATAGCCAGCACCAGGACCGCCACGGCCGCGAAGGTGACGATTTCCGTATAGGAGGTGGCAGGCCGCATGGAGGTCTGCAAAGGCTCGGTGTGGATATCCTTCACATTGCGGATGCGGGGCGTGAATATCTCACCCAGATTGAAGCTGCCCGTGACGGAATGGATGGTCGGCGCGGCCGTCTTGATCCAGGTCGCCAGACGGGTATTGATGGCATCGACATCGGAACCCGGCTTCAACAGCAGGTAGGTCTCGCAGCAGATGCTGCCCCAGTTCCGCTCCTGGTTGCGGGTCGTCTGGCTCAGCGAGGCATAGGGCCGGATGATCTCCAGGTTGAAATGGGTGTTGGACGGCATGTCCGGGATGATGCCGGTCACCTTGACGGGGTCCCCGTCCTCTACCTCCAGCGTCCGGCCCAGCACGTCCGCATCCTTGAAGAATTTCCGCGCCGCGCTTTCGGTCAGGACGATGCCATTGGGTTCGTCCAGCGCCGTCATGCGGTCGCCCTGCAGGAAGGGAAAGTCGAACATGCGGAAGAAGTCGGGATCGACCGCGCGCGTGGTCTCCGTGAACAATTCGTCCCCGCGCCGGAAGATGGTGGTGTCCTGCACCACCCGGGCCGTCATTTCAACCTCCGGGAAGCCTTCCTTCAGGGCCGCAGCCAGCGGCAGCATCGCGACGGCGACATTGTCCGCCTGCCGGCCCGGCAACTGCGCCCGGATGGCTACCTGATAGAGGCGGTCGCTGTCGGAGAAGAAACGGTCATAGGTGGTCTCGTTGCGCACGAACAGCAGGATCAGCACGCAAGTGGCCAGGCCGATGGCCAGGCCGCAGATGTTGATCGCAGAATAAAGCTTATGTTTCAGCAGGTTGCGTATCGCAACCATCAGATAGTTCTTCCACATCGCCCGTTTCCCCCCTTCCCTTGGCCCTCCCCCTTGCGCCGTTATGCGGCGCGCAGGTTCTCCGCCACGACCTGTCCATCGAACAGGTTGATGATCCGCGTGGCGTACTGGGCATGCGGCATGGAGTGGGTGACCATGACGATGGTCGTGCCCTCGGCATTCAGGTCGGTCAGCATGCGCATGACCTCGTCACCATTGGCGCTGTCCAGGTTGCCGGTCGGTTCGTCCGCCAGCAGCATCTTGGGCTTGGCGACCACGGCGCGGGCGATGGCGACACGCTGCTGCTGACCGCCCGAGAGCTGCTGCGGCAGGTGGCTTTCACGATGCCCGATATTCACCTTTTCCAGCGCGGCCTTCACCCGTTCCTTGCGTTCGCGCGCCGGGATATCGTGATAGAGCAGGGCCAGCTCGACATTCTCGAACACGGTCAGTTCGTCGATCAGGTTGAAGCTCTGGAAGATGAAGCCGATATTCTTCTTGCGGATATCGGCCAGCTTGCGCTCCCCGTATTTCGACACTTCCTCGCCGTTGAACCAGTACTGCCCGCCGCTGGGCGTATCCAGCATGCCGATGATGTTCAGCAGCGAGGACTTGCCGCAGCCCGACGGGCCCATGATGGCGACGAATTCGCCGTCGCGGACATGGATGTTCACGGAATTCAGTGCCGTGGTTTCCACTTCCTCGGTGCGGTAGGCCTTGACCAGATCGACCAGCTTCAACATTCCCTTGTTCCTTCCTGCTATGTGCTTCGTGATGGGTCGTCTTCTCAGTTCAACTGGATGCGGTCCATGCGGGTCATGTCGCCATAGGCAGACGTGACCACACGCTCACCCGGTTCCAGACCGCTCTTCACCTCGATCACCTGCGCGTTGCGGCGGCCGAGCTGTACCCCGCGCTTCGTGGCATACTTGCCGTCCGGTCCGACCACAAACAGCCAGGCGCCGCCGGTGTCCTGGTAAAAGGCGCCATTGGGGATCAGCAGCGCCGTCGACGTATCCCCAAGCTTCAGGCGAAGCTGCAGGGTCTGGCCCGGCCGGATATCCCTGGGTGCGGCATCGGCGAACTCAAGCTCCACGCGGAACTGTCCGTCCCGCACCTGCGGGAAAATCTTGGCGACGCGCAGCACATGGGTACCCGCGCCGATGGCCACCTCCGCCGTCTGGCCCGTGGTCAGGCGCGGCAGATAGAATTCATCGACCTGCGCCACGACCTTGAAGCCGTCCATCCGGTCGATGCGGCCCAGCCGCTCGCCGCGCGTCTTGTTCTGGCCGACCTCCGCCTCCAGCGAGGTGAGCTGGCCGTCGACGGGCGCCTTGACGATCAGATTGTCCAGGTTGCGGCGGGCGAATTCCAGATTCTCCTGCAATTTCGCGGTGCTTTCGCGCAACTGGCCAAACTGTTCGGACCGCAGCCGGTCGGTCACCTGCTGCGTCTCGCGCAGGACCTCGCGGCGGCGCAGCAGATATTCGTATTCGTCCCGCGCCTCGTCATACTGCGCCTGACTGATGGCCTTGCTCTTGATCAGTTCTGCCCGGCGGTCCAGCGTGCGCTTCAACTGCACCAGCCGGTATTCGACCTCCACCAGGTTCTGCCGGTTGGTGAGCCGCGAGACCTCCAGGTTCAGTTCCACGGTGCGAAGCTGGTTCAACTGTTCGATCACCTGCGCCTCACGGCTGATGACTTCAAGCTGCAGGTCGGTATTGGTCAGTTCCAGCAGCGGCTGGCCCGCCGTCACGAACTGGCCGGCCTCCGCAAAGCGCCGCTCCACCCGGCCGCCTTCCATGCTGTCCAGGAAGATGCTGGTCAAGGGTTCCACGGAGCCACGAACAGGGATGAAATCCTCAAACGGGCCCTGGCTGACAGTGGAGACCACCAGCCGTTCCTCCGCCACGCGCACCGTCTGTCCGCCCGTGCTGCCCAGGGCGAGGTAAAGTCCACCCGCCCCCACCAGCAAGGCCACGCCGGCGGCCATGATGGCCTTCTTGTGCTTCTTGATGCCCGTCTTCTCGATCCGGCGGTCCATCGCCATGATTAGCCCCCTACCCCGTCACTATCTTTCGCGTCAGACCAGACGGCCCAGGAAATGGGCCAGCGCCACCAGCACCAGCCCACCCAGCCAGATGTCCGGATGGACGCGCAGCACGGCATCCTCGATCCGGTCGAGAAGGCCGTTCTGGTCCAGGGCATCGGTCGTCTGTTCCGTCGTCTTGCGCATGATGTCCACCTTGTCTGCCGGCCCCACCGGTGTTCAGCCGTGATGTTCCCCCCTTTCATAGGCAAGGGTCGTGCCAAGCGGAATCTGGCGGAAATGCTCGGATTTTCAGGCCATCCCGTTTGTACGTTTTCGAACAGTGTCCGTTTTCGGACATGCTGCTTCCCCAAAATCGGACAATGGAACGGTCCGCCCGCGCATGAGGCAGCGGCCCTTGCTGGCGCGGATGGCCATGATTTCCAAAAGAAACAGGCCGATCAACGCATTGGCATGGCGGCAGCAGCGATGGCGGCAAGCCATGCACAGACTGTCTTTGCGCATTGGGTCATATAGCCTTTCGCGCGCCGCCGCCTGCGGATAACAGGCATAGGATCGGGCCAGATGTTTCCCGAAAGGCACCACGCCATGCTGAAGATGATGGAATCGCTGATCGCGAACCTGCTGGGCACTGACGGCCCGGCCCAGGACGTTCCGGCGTCGGGGAACGGCCCGGCTCGCGCCATGAACCCGGCCAACTCGGCGATCCCCCGGGCGGACGACAATGTCGTGGATGCCCTGCGGCGCATCCTGGGCCGGCGCGACCCGTCACAGGCGGGCAGCATCCAACTGATGGGGCTGGAGAGCCTGCGGGCGCGGATGGGTGACCGCTGGCCTGCCGTGGCCGATCGTGTCCATCTGCTGACCATCCGGCTGCTGAACCAGTATCTGTCACCGCTGGATACCTGGTTCCGCCCGGACGGGGAAACCTATGTCGTGGTCTTCGCCCAGTTGGGACCGGCGCAGGCGGGGGAAATCTGCTCCCATCTGGTGGAGGAATTGCAGGCCCTGCTATGGGGCACGGCGGAAACCGGCAGCATCAAGGCCCGCGCCGTCGTGCATGCCATCGGGTCGGAGACCATGTTCGATCCGGCCAAGCTGCGCCGCACCCTGGACGCCGCCCGCACCGGCGCAGCAGGCACGGGAACGGCGACGGACGGGTTCACGGGGTCCCAGGGCGAGGCTGCCGGGCCGCTGGAGGTCCGGTACCGGCCGATCTGGGACGTCAAGCAACAGGTCCTGTCCGTCTTCACGGTCCGCCCCTGCCGCCAGCGACGCGGCGGCAGCCTGCTCTGGGGCCTGGACTGCCTGGACGATCCGGAGGACCCGGCCCAGATCCTGGAGCTTGACCTGTTCGTCCTGCGCGAGGCCGTGTCCGTGGCGCTGGAACTGTTCGACAACCGGTTCCGCTTCTTCCTGTCCGTGCCCATCCATTTCGAAAGCCTGGCCGTGCAGAGCCGGCGGCGCGCCCTGATCGGCTGCCTGCAGGCGATCCCGCCGCATATGCGCAGCCTGATGACCTATCATCTCCGTGGGGCGCCGGCGGGCGTGCCGGTCAGCCGGCTGGCGGAGATGATCAGCACGCTGCGCCCTTATGGCCGGACCACGATGGTCGTCGTCGACCCCGTCTCCGCCGACCTTTCCGTTGTCGCCGCGGCGGGCGCCAAGGTGGCCTGCCTGCTGCTGCCACCCGGCGCCAGCGTGCAGCGGCACCGGGCCGAATTGCTGCGGTTCGGCCTGGCCGCACAGAAGCACCGGCTGCACACTTCCGTGGAGGGGGTGGAGGATTTCGCCATGGAGGCCCTGTGCGAGGAGGCACAGATCAGCTTCCTGTCCGGCGACCTGATCGGCGGCTGGGTGGAGGTGCCGCAACAGGCCGTGCGCCGGAGCCTGGACGATTTCCGCGCCATGGCCCCGGCCGCCATCCCGGCCTGAAATATCAGGCCCCGGCCACCGCCCGTTCCAGCAGCCCGATCGACCATTCGACATGGCTGTCCATGACGGCCGCCGCCGTGCGAGCGTCACCGGCCAGCACCGCATCGGCCAGACGATTGTAATTGGCGATGTAGCCGGGTATGTGCCGGGGCAGATCGATGGTGCCGGCCAGGAACCGGTTCCAGTATTCCAGGTTGAGCAGTCCCAGCAGATAATCCACATAGGGCTTCTGCCCGATCTCGTTCAGCAGATAGTGGAAATCGTTCAGGACCAGATAGAACCTGTAGGAGGGCGGGTCGTCGCGGCTGGCGCGAATACGATCGATGGCCGCTTCCACCCGTGTGCGGTTATCCCCCTCGCCGATACGCCGCGCGGCGGCGACAACACCAACCTTGGCGATGGGGCCCGTCACCTCATAGATCTGGATCAGGTCGGCCAGGGACAGTTCGCGCATGATGGCGCCCTTGTCGGGCAGCAATTCCACCAGCCCCTGACCCGCCAGGATATGCAGCGCCTCGCGCACGGGCGCGCGGCTGACACCCAGGCGCTTGGCCAGTTCCGCCGCCTTGATGCGCTGCCCGGGCCGCAGAACGCCCTCATCCAGGCTCTGCATCAGCATCTCGTGTACACGCTGCACCAGCGTCGTTTTCGTGCTGCCGTCGGCCATCAGCTTGGGCGCACCGAACGGTGATGGTGCCGTGGCCGCATCCGATGACATTTCGTCCATGTCATCATCCCCATCATCGGGCGGGGGCGGAACATGGGCACGCACCCTGGCTTCCTCACCCGCCCGCATGCCGGTCCTTGCCTTTGTCATCACCCCAAAGCCCCCCGTTTATCATGGGCCTGTCCCTCATGCCGGCGGGACGGACGGCCCATCGTCGCAGATGCTACGACAACCACCATCCCCCTGCATAGAAGCCCGGCGCACAGCATAGCGCAAAGGCCAATAGTGTCGACAGATTATTGGCGTCACCCTATTTCGTTTCTGATGGAACGATGTGCCAATTTGTATCATATTGATTTTGCTTGTTATTTATTTCAGGAGCCCCTTGAGAGACAAAAAAATCAATGATTCTGGCAATTCCTTCTTGAAAGTGCCGACACTTTATGGCGGATTAAAGGGGCGCACGGCGACCTTGCCAAGGTGGTGGGGAAATGAAACGGGAGGCCGGGCGCACAGGCGGTTTATGTTCATCGGGGACTGACGCCATGGAAAACCATATGACCGACACCGACCCCGTCGGCACCGGCCTCGGCAGTCGCATCGCCCGGCTTGGTCAGTTGACGGAGATCGAGCCACAGCGCGGACACGATCTTCCACAGCATGTAGCGGACCTGATCTGGTCACGCCGTCTGCTGCCCGTGGTGACGCGGGCGGACGAGGCACCAAGCCCCTTCGGGACCAGAGCGCCGATCAAAGGCGCCGGGGATATGTCCATCACCTATGCCGTCTGCCCGGCCGGCACGGGACCATCGCTGCACACCCATCGCCGAACCTTTGAGACCTTCACGGTCCTGAAGGGGCGATTCCAGTTCACCCTGGGCGATGACGGGGAAGGCACGGCCGTGCTGGACCCGTTCGACGTCATTTCCGTACCGCCGGGCGTCGCCCGCGCCTTCCGCAATGTCAGCGCGGGCGAAGGCTTGCTGCAGGTGATCATCACCGGCGGCCGGCACGACGTGGACGACATCACCTTTCCAGCCAGAACAGCCAGGGAAATCGCCGGTCACGGTGAAGAGTATCTGGCGTACTTCCAGTCGAAGGGGCTTCACTTCGACATCTGATCCGACGGGCGCATGGTTTATCCTGAACGGCAATCCATGATGATTGCCGGATGTACCGTTACGCCTACGCATCTTTCATATAAGAATACAAATGGAGGACGGGGACATGACCAGTTCGAGGCTTCACACCCTGTTGTTGAGCGGCGCCACGGTAATGGCGCTGGCTCCCTTGCCGGCACTGGCACAGGCGGCGGACAGCGGCCTGCTTGAAGAAATCATCGTCACGGCGACGAAGATGGGCGACACGCGGTTGCAGGAAACGCCCATCGCCATCACGGCCTTCACATCGGACGCGCTGGAACGCACGGGCATCAAGGATGTCCGCGACCTGGCCGGATCGACGCCGAACCTGGTCGTCGCCCAGAACGGCGCCTTCGCACAGCTTTATATCCGCGGCATCGGGTCGAACAATGTCTTCGCCGGGTCCGACCCCAGCACGACGGTCCATATGGACGGTGTCTATCTGGCCCGCCCCGCCGCCGTCTTCAACAATTTCCTGGATGTCGAGCGGATCGAGGTGCTGCGCGGGCCGCAGGGCACACTCTATGGCCGCAATTCGGTGGGCGGCACCATCAACATCATCTCCCGCCTGCCCGACAATCAGGTCCGGGCCAAGGCCCAGGCTACCATCGGCAATTACGACCTGTTCCGCGGCGAAGCCTATATCAGCGCGCCCCTGATCGAGGACAGGCTCTATGGCAGCGTGTCGCTGATGGGCAGCAAGCATGACGGCTATTTCAAGAATGTCGTCGCGTCGGGCAATGACCGCGCCAGCGAGGATACCTGGGGCGCGCGCGCCATCCTGCGCGCCACCCCGAACGAGGCGCTGGACATGGTGTTCCGCGCCGACTATCTGGCCGATTACGGTCATTTTGTCGGCAATCAGGCGCTGTTGCAGCCGTTCCGCCCCGTGGCCGGCGGCCCCGTGGACCCGGTGACCGAAGCCATCCGCGGCGACTGGCACAAGGTGGCGCTCGACAGCCCCAGCGACACCAACCGCAAGATCAAGGGCGTGTCGGCGGATATCACCTACACCTTCTCCGATATGGCCGTCCTGAAGTCGCTGACCGCGTATCGCAAGAGCGACCTGGACTATGTCAACGACACCGACGCCACCAACCTGCACCGCCAGGAAACGCGGCAGCAGGAATATCAGGACCAGTTCTCCCAGGAACTGAACCTGTCGGGCCGGATCGATCGGTTCAAATATGTGCTGGGCCTTTATTATTTCGACGAGCATATCGACACGGATTCCACGGTCACGGCCTTCAATCTGAACCGCGTCACCAACCCGGCCCCCACCGTGGATACCAAGGCCTGGTCCGGTTATGGCCAGGGTTCCTTCGACGTGACCGATCAGTTCACCCTGACCGCCGGCATCCGCTATACGGATGAAAAGAAGGATTTCGACCAGTATCTGAACATCTACACCCTGTCGACCGGCGCGCCGTTGGCGACATACCCGCGCCGGTACCTGAACAAGGGCCACTACACGGCCTGGACCCCGAAATTCGGCGCGGAATACAAGGTGACGCCCGATGTCATGCTGTACGCCTCGGCGACGCGCGGGTTCAAGTCGGGCGGCTTCAACTTCTCCTCCGGCAACACGGCTCAGGGCTTCGCGCCGGAAACGCTGTGGAGTTACGAGGCGGGCTTCAAGACGGAATTCGCGGACAGGCGCATCCGGCTGAACGGTTCGGCCTTCACCTATGATTACAAGGATTTGCAGGTGCAATCCTTCCTGGTCCCCGGCGTCACCGACATCACCAACGCCTCCGACGCGAAGGTGGATGGGGTTGAGCTGGAACTGACCACGCGACCCGTGACCGGGCTGGATATCGGCGGCACGCTGACCTATCTGAACGCGCGCTATAAAAACTACCCCCAGGCGCCGATCCCGGGAACCAGCCCGGCCGTGACCATCGATGCGTCGGGCAATTACCTGAACTCCTCGCCCAAATGGGCCTATACGCTCTATGGCCAGTACAGTTTCGATCTGGGGGGCGGCACGGCGTTCGTGCGCGGTGAATATGGCTGGAAGGACCGGCAATATTTCACGGTCGTGAATGACGCGGTGCAGACCATGGGCAGCTATGACCTGCTGAATGCCAGCATCGGCTTCGCCCCGGATGGCGGCAACTGGCAGGTGGTGCTGTACGGCCGCAACCTGTCCGATACGCAATATCTGGTCTCCACGGGCAGCTTCACGGCGGTGCCGGCCGGCACGCCGGGCGATCCGCGCACCTATGGCCTGCGCCTGACCTACACCTACTGACCGCCAGCAAACAGGGTCTGGAAATGTCTTCTGCATCCCCGCTTCATATCGACGGCACCTGCGATCCCGATTTCGCGCATATGCGGGAGGTGTTCGCCGAGAATTTCCGCAGCCGGGGCGAAATCGGTGCCGCCGTCTGCGTCTATCGCGACGGGAAAAAGGTCGTCGACCTGTGGGGCGGGGTGGCGGATGTCGCCACCGGTGCCCTTTGGCAGCAGGATACGATCTGCTGCATGATGTCCGTGGGCAAGTCCATGGCGGCCTTGTGCCTGTTGATGCTGATCGACAGGGGCAAGGTCGACCTGGAAGCCCTCGTCACCGACTACTGGCCGGAATTCGGCCAGGCCGGCAAGGAAAAGACCACCGTCCGCATGCTGCTGTCGGCCCTTACCGGTGTTCTTTATGCCGATGCGGCCCCGGATGGCTCGGCCTATGACTGGGATGTGATGTGCCGGGCACTGGCCGCACAGCAACCGGAATGGGAACCGGGCACCCGGGGCGCCTATCATTCCGTGACCGCCGGCTATCTGTTGGGGGAAATGGTGCGGCGGGTGGATGGCCGCATGATCGATGTCTTCTTCCGCGAGGAAGTCGCCCGCCCCCTGGACGTCGATTACGGGTTCGGGGTGGCGGAAAAGGACATGCACCGCGTGTCCGACATCCTCCCCAATCCCGGCAGCGTCACCTTCGTACAGGCCAAGGACAAGACGACCAAGCTGGGCCGCGCCTGGCGCGTGCGGCCCAGTTCGGCCAACCCCTACAATGAACCGGCCTATCGCCGGGCCGTGTTCCCGTCTTCCAACGGTCACGGCAATGCCCGCGCCATCGCCCGCGTCTATGCCGCACTGGCCAATGGCGGGTCGCTGGACGGGGTGCATCTGATCTCCCCCGCCCTGGTGGAGGAGATGCGCACCGAAAGCTGGCGCGGCATCTGCGGCATGACGGACCGGCCCTTCCGCTATGGGGTCGGCCTGTTCCTGAACTATGCCCCCATGTTGTGCTTCGGTGCCAATCCGCGCGCCTTCGGCCATCCCGGTGCCGGTGGGGCCGTCGGCATCGCCGATCCGGAAGCCGGCCTCTCCTTCAGCTACAGCCCGAACCTGATGTGCGCGGGCGCCGGCATGGGCGAGCGGTGCGAGGCCCTGGTGCAGGCCGCCCTCGGCAAGCAAGCCATCATCTGATCAATGACCCCCAGGGAGGGGAAAAATGTCCGATTTCAAAGGAAAAGTGGCCCTGGTGACCGGCGGCAGTTCCGGCATCGGCGCCACGGTGGCCAAGGCGCTGGGCGCCCGGGGCGCCCATGTCGCCATCGTGGCCAGCAGTTCGGTCGCCAAGGCCGCCCCCGTGGTGGATGCGGTGAACGCAACCGGCGGCACCGCCCGCGCCTATGCCGCCGATGTCCGGGACGAGGTGGCGGTCACCGCCCTGCTGGACCAGGTGGTGGCGGATTTCGGGGGACTGGACATCCTGGTCAATGCGGCTGGCGTGTTCGAACCCAGCCCCATCGGCGACACGGCATCCGACACGATGAACCGCATGGTCGACATCAATCTGAAGGGCACCTGGAACTGCCTGCAGGCCGCCGTGCCGCATCTGAAGGCGCGCGGCCGTGGCAAGGTCCTGAATTTCGCGTCGGTGGCCGGAACCATCGGTGTCAAGGGGTTCGCCGTCTATTGCGCGTCCAAGGCCGCCATCGTCATGATGACGCGGGTGGCGGGGGCCGAACTGGCGCCGTTCGGCATCAATGTCAACGCGGTGGCCCCCGGCAACACCGAAACCCCGATGAACGAGGCCCTGCGCACCGCGCCGGAAATGGCCGAAGTGCTGGACGGCATGCGCCGCATGACACCCAGCGGCATCACCTTCTCCAAGCCGGAGGAGATCGCAGGGGCCGCCCTCTACCTGCTGTCCGATGCCGCCCGGCCCGTCTTCGGCACGACGCTGGTCATCGATGAAGGCATTTCGGCCGCCATCGGCTGAAACCATCGGCGCCCGGCGCTTGAGGGAACACGAAAGTAAAACAGGGGGATCGGGAATGACGGACATTATTCGCAAGGACAGTACCTATGCCTGGTACGTGGCGGTGCTGCTGTCCGTCGCCCACCTGATCTCCTTCGTGGACCGGTTCGTGATGAGCCTGGTCCTGGTGCCGATCAAGACCGAACTGCTGCTGAGCGATACGCAGTTGGGGCTGCTGCACGGCACGGGCTTCGTCATCCTCTATACCGTTGCCGCCATCCCGCTGGGCTGGATGGCCGACCGCGCCAATCGCCGCAACATCATCGTGGCCGGCATCCTGGTGTGGAGCCTGGCCACAGCGGCCTGCGGGCTCGCCACCTCGTTCAACAGTCTGTTCCTGGCGCGGGTCGCCGTGGGCTTCGGGGAAGCGGCGCTGGTGCCGGCCGCCATGTCGCTGATCGCGGCCTATTTCACCCGGGCGAAACTGTCGCGCGCCGTCAGCACCTTTACCATGGGCGCCTCGCTGGGCAAGTCGGTGGCCCTGATCGTCGGCGGCCTGATCCTGGCCTGGCTGACGGCGCGCGGCGGAGCCATGCTGCCGGGCCTGGGACACCTGTCGCCCTGGCAGGGATTGTTCATGGCCGCGGCCCTGCCCGGTCTGGTGGTGGCCCTGCTGCTGCTGACGGTAAAGGAACCGCCCCGGCCCGTGACCGGCGCCGACACGGCCAAGCCGGGGCTGCGGGATGTGTTCACCCATATCGGACGGCACCGGGCCGCCTATCTGCTTCATACGGCGGCGGCGGCATCGGCCATCCTGCTGGTGCAATCCTATGCCGCGTGGTCGCCCACCTTCTATATCCGCAATTTCGGCATGACGCCGGCGGAAGCGGGATATCTGGTGGGCATGGTGGTGCTGGTGGCGGGGCCGGCCGGCCACCTGACCGGTGGCTTCCTGACCGACCGCCTGCAGGCCAAGGGCGTCGGCGGCGCACCGGGGCTGGTCATCGGCACCATGCTGGTCCTGTCGATACCGCTGGCCGTCATCTTCTGCACGACGGACAATAAGGCCTTGTCCCTGGCCAGCTACGCCCTGTTGAACGTCACCATCACGGCTGCGGCCCCGCCGGGCCTGTCGGGCATCCAGTTGCTGACCCCGGAACGGCTGCGCGGCATCACCAGCGCCTGCTTCATGGCGGCCATCACCTTCACCGCCATCGGCCTGGGACCGGCCAGCATCGGCATCTTCACCGATCAGGTCTTTCAGGATGAAAAGGCGCTGGGGTCCTCGCTGCTGCTGGCAACCTTCATCTTCGGCATCCTGGGCGCCCTGTTCGCCTGGTTCAGCCGGGCGCCGGCACGGGCCGCCACGCTGGCCGAAACCTGATCCCCATCATCCATCGAAGCCACGACAAACGGCGGCCCTGAAGGCGCCGAAGGGGCGAGATTTGCCCCGAGATCCGGAGAAGACCCATGCGCAAATCCGACAAGGTCATCATCACCTGTGCCATCACAGGGTCGCTGCATACGCCGACCATGTCACCCTATCTGCCCATCACCCCGCAGCAGATCATCGAGCAGTCGGTGGAAGCGGCAGAGGCTGGTGCGGCCATCCTGCACCTGCATGCCCGCGACCCGATCGATGGACGCCCGTCCCCGGATCCCGACCTGTTCATGCAGTTCCTGCCGCAGATCAAGCAGCAGACCGACGCCATCATCAACATCACCACGGGCGGCGCGCCGGGTTTCAGCGAAGATGACCGGCTGGCCGCCCCCTTGCGCGCCCTGCCGGAAATGACCTCGCTGAACATGGGGTCGATGAATTTCGGCGTGTTCGGCCTGGCCGACAAATACCCGGAATGGAAGCATACCTGGGAGAAGCCGTTCCTGGAGGCCAGCAAGCGTTTCGCCGCCAACCATAATTTCGCGCTGATCGAACGCATCATCCGCGAACTGGGTGAAGGCCATGGCACCAAGTTCGAATATGAATGCTATGACCTGGGCCATCTCTACAATGTAGCGCATTTCGCCGAACGCGGCCTGATCAAGCCGCCCTTCCTGATCCAGGGCATCTTCGGCGTGCTGGGCGGCATCGGGGCCGATCTGGAAAACCTCACGGCGATGAAGCAGACGGCCGACCGCCTGTTCGGCAATGATTATTACCTGTCGGCCTTCGGCATCGGCCGCATGCAGATGCGGTTCCTGACCATGTCGGCCATGCTGGGCGGCAATGTCCGCGTCGGCCTGGAAGACAGCCTGATGATCGGACGCGGCCAACTGGCCAGGAGCAACGCCGAACAGGTGCGCAAGATCAGGACCATCCTGACGGAACTGGGCATGGACATCGCCACCCCGGACGAGGCCCGCGCCATGCTGGCGCTGAAGGGTCCGGATCGCGTTGCATTTTAAGGGTGGGAACAGATCATGCGCTTTGCAACCGATACCGGCGGCACCTTCACTGATCTTGTGGTGGAAGAGGATGATGGCCGGATCAGCATGTACAAGGCCTCCACCGTGCCGGGCGATCCGGTACAGGGGGTTCTGGCAGCCCTGACCCTGGCGGCGACGGATCGCGGGCTGGACCTGCCGACCTTGCTGGACCGTGGCGATACCTTCATCCATGGCACGACCCACGCCATCAACGCCATCATCACCGGCCGCACGGCGCGCACCGCCCTGCTGGTGACGGAGGGGCACCGCGATATCCTGACCCTGCGCGAGGGCGGGCGGATCGAGCCGTTCAACCACTCTGTCCCCTACCCCAAGCCCTTCGTGCCCCGTGCGCTGACCTTCGAGGTGCCGGAGCGGCTGATCCATGACGGGTCGGTCCACCAGTCGCTGGATGAGGTGGCGCTGGCCGCCATCATCGACCGGCTGCGGGCGGAGAAGGTGGAGGCGGTGGCCGTCTGCCTTCTCTGGTCCACCATCAATCCCGCGCATGAGGTGCGGGTGGGCGAGGCGCTGGCGGCGGCACTGCCGGGTGTGCCGGTCAGCCTGTCGCATCAGGTGAACCCAAGCCTGCGCGAATTCCGCCGGGCGTCGTCCACCGCCATCGACGCCGCCCTGAAACCCCTGATGGGCCGCTATCTGGGCGGACTGGAAGCGCGGATGCGCGAGGCGGGATTCAAGGGCAAGGTGATGGTGCTGACCAGTTCCGGCGGCATGATGCCGGCGGCAGAGGTGGCGGCAAACCCCATCCGCATCATCAATTCCGGCCCCTCCATGGCCCCCATCGCCGGTCAGCATTATGCCGACCTGGAAGGCAACGGCGACAGCGTCATCGTGGCCGATACGGGCGGCACCACCTACGACATCTCCCTGGTGCGCGGCGGTCGGGTGCCGATGACGCGGGAATTGTGGATCGGGCAGCCGACGCGCGGCCATCTGGTGGGCTATCCGTCGGTGGAGGTGAAAAGTGTCGGTGCCGGCGGCGGCTCCATCGCGCGGGTCGATGCCGGCGGCTTGCTGCATGTCGGGCCGGAAAGTGCCGGTGCCGTGCCGGGTCCCGTCTGCTATGGCCGGGGCGGCACCCGCCCCACGGTCACCGACGCCTCCCTGGCCCTTGGCTTCCTGGACCCCGACTTCTTCCTGGGCGGTTCCATGAAGCTGGACCTGGCCGGCGCACGCGACGCCATCGGCCATCACGTCGCCACCCCGCTGGGCATCAGTGTGGAGGAAGCGGCCTGGAGCATCATCCACCTGTCGACGGAAAACATGGTGCAGGCCATCGCCGACATCACGGTGGCACAGGGCATCGACCCGGCCCGGTCCGTGCTGATCGGCGGCGGCGGGGCGGCGGGGCTGAATTCCACCTTCATCGCGCGCCGTCTGGGCTGCGAACGGCTGATCATCCCGGAAACGGGGGCGGCGCTGAGTGCGGCCGGCGCCATGATGTCGGAAGTGACGGGCGAATTTGCCACCAGCCTGTTCACCAGCACGGCACGGTTCGATTTCGCCAGGGTGAACGCGGCGCTGGCCGACCTGACGGCCCAATGTGCCGCCTTTGCCGCCCGGTCCGGCGACCCTTCGCGCCCTGCCGAGCCCGTCATCGTGGCGGAAGCCCGGTATGAGAACCAGGTCTGGGACATCGATGTCACCCTGCCCCTGCATCAGTTCGCCGGCGCTGAGGATGTGGAGCATTTCCGCCGCACCTTCGATGCGGCCCACCAGCAGATCTTCACCATCGACGATCCCACCTCGGCCGTGGAGATCGTGGGGTTGCGGGCCACCATCCGCTGTCAGGTCCGGCCCTTTACCGAATTCCGGCTGGGCGCCGCTGCGGCAGCGGCGGGACAGGAGCGCAGCCGGTCGGCCTGGTTCAAGGAAACCGGCTGGGTCGATACCGCCATCCACCGGCTGGAAGCGATGGAAGCGGACCGGGTGATGGCGGGTCCCTGCATCATCGAAAGCGCCTTCACCACCATCGTCGTCGATCCCGGTGCCACGGCGCAGCGGTCGGCGGCGGGCAGCATCCTGATCCATCCGGCCGGCCGGGCGGGCGTGAAGGGGGAACAAGCATGAGCGACATGAAACTGAACGGCGCCGATCTTGCCATCCTGAACAGCCGGTTCGAGGGCGTGGTGCGCAAGATGGCCAACACGCTGCTGCGCACCGGACGGTCGGGCGTGCTGAACCGCGCACGGGATTTTTCCTGCTGCATCGTCACCGATGCGGGCGACCTGCTGGCCGCGGCGGAAAGCCTGCCCATCCATGTGCTGGCCGGGCCGGACATGATGGCCCGCACCATGAAGCAGTTCCACCCGGTGCTGAAACGCGGCGACGCCTTCCTGCATAATTCGCCCTATCACGGCTGCTCGCATCCGGCCGACCTGACCCTGCTGGTCCCCGTCATCGATGATGACGGCACCCACCGGTTCACGGTGCTGGCCAAGGCGCATCAGGCCGATATCGGCAATTCCGAACCCACCACCTATATGGGCAATGCCCGCGACCTGTATCATGAGGGCGCGCTGATCTTCCCGGCGGTGCAGGTTCAGCGGGACTATCAGGATATCGCCGACATCATCCGCATGTGCGAGATGCGTATCCGCGTGCCCGAGCAATGGCGCGGTGATTATCTGGCCATGGTCGGCGCCGTCCGCATCGGGGAGAAGGAACTGCTCGCCATGGGGCGGGAGGTCGGCTGGGACCGGCTGGAAACCTTCTCCGGCCAGTGGTTCGACTATTCAGAGGCCGCCATGGTGGAGGCGCTGGCCAACCTGCCGGACGGACAGGCCCAGGCCAGCAGCACCCATGACGCCTTCCCCGGCATGCCGGAAACCGGCGTCACCATTACCGCCAAGGTGGCGGTGGACAGTGCCGCCCGGCGTATCCGGGTCGACCTGACAGATAATCCCGACAGCCTGCCCTGCGGCATGAATCTCAGCGAGGCCTGCGCCCGGACCGCGGCCATGATCGGCGTGTTCAATTCCCTGGACCACCGCGTGCCCAAGAATGCCGGCGCCTTCCGCCGCATCGACGTCGTACTGCGGCGGGGCTGCATCGCCGGCATCACCGAACATCCCTATAGCTGTTCCACCGCCACCACCAACATCGCCGACCGCGTGGCCAATGCGGTGCAGGTAGCCGTTGCCGACCTGGGCGACGGGTTCGGCATGGCGGAGGTGGGGGCCGTGATCGCACCGTCCGCCGGGGTGATTTCCGGCATCGATGCCCGCACCGGCAAAGCCTTCGTCAATCAGATCTTCCTGGCCTTCTCCGGCGGGGCGGCCAGCCCGCAGGCCGACGCCTGGTGGACCACGGCCCATGTCGGCAATGCCGGCATGTGCTGCATCGACGGGGTGGAACTGGACGAGCTTTACCAGCCGCTGCTGGTGAAGCGGCGCGGGTTCCTGCCCGACAGCGAGGGGCCGGGCCGCTTCACGGGTGCGCCCTCCACCATCGTGGAATTCGGGCCGCTGGTCGGTGCCTTCGACATTGGCTATGGCTCCGACGGGCATGTGAATGCGCCGCTGGGCGTGCGCGGCGGCGGGACGGGTGGCCGGGCCGATCAGTGGCTGGACCGGGCCGATGGCGAGCGCGAGGCGCTGCCCGCCTGCGCCCTGGTCAATGTCCGGGCGGGTGACATGATCACGGCCGTGTCCGCCGGTGGAGGCGGTTACGGCGATCCCCGGTCGCGGATACCGGAGAGCGTGGCCGACGCCGTGCGCGAAGGCTATCTGTCGCCGGAACGTGCCCGCGACATCTATCGCGTGGCCCTGGATACGACCGGCCATCCCGATCTTTCCGCCACGCAGGCATTGAGGGCCGCATCATGAAGCAGCGTGTCATCGTTACGGCCGGTGCCGCCGGCATCGGCCTGGCCATTGTCGAACGGTTCCTGGCCGCCGGCGCCGACGTCGCCATCTGCGACGCCGATCAGGGCCGGCTGGACAAGGCGGTCCAGGCCCATCCCGGCCTGATCGCCATGGCATTGGACGTGTCGGATGCCGATGCGGTGGACCGGTTCGTCCGCCTGGTCGGCGAGCGATGGGGCGGGGTCGATACCCTGGTCAACAATGCCGGCATCGCCGGGCAGATCGGTCCCCTGACCGATATCTGCGACCAGGGCTGGCGCACCTGCTTCGAGGTGAATGTGCATGGCGCCTTTTTCATGATGCGGGCCGTCACCCCGCTGATGAAGGCGCAAGGCGGCGGGTCCATCGTCAATATCTCCACCGGTTCCGTCACGACGCTGCCCGTCAACCGCTCCCCCTATATCGCGTCGAAATGGGCGCTGGAGGGGCTGACGCGGGCGGCAGCACGGGAGTTGGGACCCGACAATATCCGGGTCAACGCCATCCGGCCCGGCTTCGTGGACAGCGAACGCATGCGCGGCATCATGGCCGGCATCGCCGCCGGGCGCGGCACCGATGCCGCGACGGTGGAGGCGGAGTTCCTGCGCTATATCTCGCTGCGCGCCAAGATCCAGCCGGAAGAGATCGGCGACATGGCCGTCTTCCTGTCATCTGACGCGGCCAAGCATGTCACGGGGCAGCTGATCGCCGTCGACGGCAATGTCGAATGGGAATGACGCCCCGTGGCGCGTCGCCAGGCCGCCGGATGGCGGCACCGGCAATTGAGGCCGGTGATCGGTTTCGATCACCGGGACGTGTCATCAGAAAGGAACCGGCCATGGCCCGCATCCCCCCGCTGACCGCCGATGACATGGCGGCACGCGGCATCGACCTGTCCTTCATCGGCGACGATTTCCACGAACTGCCCAACTCTGTGCCCACGCTGGCCTGGCGGCCCGACATCCTGAAGGCCAGCGGCGCCCTGTGGGCCGCCATCATGCTGTCGGGCACGGTCGATCCCGGCCTGAAATGGATGGCGGGATACATGGCCAGCATGGCCGCCGGCTGCCGCTATTGCTCCGCCCATACCGGCACCGCGACGGCAGGCAATGGCGTTCCGGCCGAAAAGCTGGCGGCCATCTGGGATTTCGAGCGCAGCCCGCTGTTCAGCGATGCCGAACGGGCGGTTCTGCGCGTCGCCATTGGCGCAGGCCAGGTGCCGAACGCCGTCAGCGATGATGATTTTGCCGAACTGGCCCGGCATTTCAGCCGGGAACAGCAAGTCGAAATCGTATCCGTCATTGCGCTCTACGGCTTCTTCAACCGCTGGAACGACACGGTCGGCACCACGCTGGAGACCTCCCCCCGCCTGTTCGCCGAAAAACACCTGACGCCGCATGGCTGGGAAATCGGCAAGCATGGCTGATCCGGGAGGGAGCCGGGAGGGATGCTCAGCCCGCCCCCGGCTCCCCCACCGGTCAACCGGCGCCGTGCAGGGCCCGCAGACGGGTCTTGTCGATCTTGCCCGTCCCGGCCAGCGGCATGTTGTCCAGCCGGATGATCTCATCCGGCAGCCACCAGGACGCCACCTTGCCCTTCAACGGCGCCAGCAGCGCCTCGTCACTGACCGGTGTGCGCGTTTCCACCAGCAGCACGGGCCGCTCACCCCATTTCGGATGGGTGCGCCCGATGACGGCAACCAGCGACACTTCCGGCAGGCTCCCGACCAGGGCCTCGATCTCCACGGGATTGATCCATTCCCCGCCCGACTTGATCAGGTCCTTGGCACGGCCCGTGATCATCAGGTTGCCGGCCGTGTCGATACGGGCCAGATCACCTGTCGGGAACCAGCCGGCCGCGTCTGTCGCCGGCCGGTCCTGCCCGAAATAACGGTCGATCACGGCAACCCCGCGCACGCGCAGATGGCCTTCCACCCCCCGCTGTTCGGGCAGTGGCACCCCATCCCCATCGGTCAGCAGCAGGTCGACGCCCACCGCCGGCCGGCCGGACAGGGCGGCGTTGCGGACCGGGTCGCCGATGGGGGCCACGGTGCCGGCCGGGGACAGTTCCGTCATGCCCCAGGTGGTCTGCACGATGACGCCCAGCCGGCGCTCGATCCGTTCCATCAGGGCCGGCGGCAGGGGGCTGCCACCGACGATGACCCTTTTCAGACTGGGCAGTTCCCCGCCCACCGCTTCCATATGGTCCACCAGCCCCAGCCAGACCGTGGGCACCCCCGCCCCTATGGTCACCCCTTCGGATGCGATCAAGCGGGCCAGGCTGGCGCCGTCCGTGTGCCGGCCGGGCAGGATCAGCCCGCCGCCCACGGCCGGCATGGCGAACGGCATGCCCCAGGCGCTGGCATGGAACATGGGAACTGCCACCAGCACACGATCGCGTCCCGACAGGGCCATGACATCGGTCTGCAAGAGCTTGGCCGCATGCAGGAAGTTGGAACGGTGGGTATAGGTGACGCCCTTGGGTGATCCCGTGGTGCCGGAGGTGAAGCACAGGCCGGCCGGCGCCGTTTCGGGAAAGCCGCCCCATTGCGCATCACGCGGTGCCGTTTCGATCAGCGGCTCCAGGGATGTGGCCATGGCCCAGTCGTCGGGTGCCGACCCGTCGATGACAAGGACATGGGCGATGCCCGGTGCCAGCGCCGCGACCCGCCGCGCCAGACCCACCTGATCGGCGCTGGCCACCAGGATGCGGGCTTCGGACTGGCCCAGCATCGCTGCCAGTTGCTCGGCCGTCAGGCGGGGGTTCAGCGTGTGGCAGACGGCACCCATCCCCATGACGGCATACCATACCTCCACATGCGCCTGACTGTTCCAGGCCAGCGTGGCAACCCGGTCGCCCTGCCGCATGCCATATCCCGCCAGGATGGAGGATACGGCCAGGCAGCGGTCCATCAGGGCCGCATAGCCGATGCGGGAAGGCTCGGCCCCTTCACGCGCCGTCACGATTTCGGCATCGGGATGCCATTTCGCGGCGTGGCGCAGGAACTGATCCAGCGTCAGGGGAAAATCCTGCATGGTTCCGTCCAGCATCAGCACTCTCCGCCATTCTGCGGCAATACCGGGGATATGACGCCCGTGTTCCAGTTCCATTGCAGGGTGCCCGCTGCCCGGCGGCGGCACATGGCCGTCTCGTGCAGGTCGAACATCCCTTCCATCAGCCGGTGACCCGGCCGGGGGGTGTCGGCGAACGCCATAAAGCCGCGGTCCTGTCCGTAAGCGGGCCAGTCCGGCTGTCCCGTCGCCACGGGTCTGCCGTCACGGGCGAAGCTGGCCCAGTAATCGGTCATGGCCGATGACAGGGCACGCTCGGCCGGGCTGTCCGGCGCCTTGGGCCAATAGGCCGGCGTGTGCTTCATCGTGCCGAAGACATAGGGGATTTCCGCGGCATGGAAGGCGTTCAACCCCTTCTCCGCCGCAGCCGGATAGGCATGGTCGAAGAAATAATAATAGGCGTCACGGCCCAGCGCCGTCTGGTCGCGGACCAGCCGTTCCGACGTCCAGGCGTAAAGCGCGTCGCGCGTCACGGCCAGCATGCTCTCCTCCAGATCGTCGGAGGGGTAGAGCCGCAGGAACGAGCCCGCCAGATCGCCGTATTTCTCCGCGATCACCGTCTCATAGGCCTTGGCATCGGCGGGCTTGGGGGGCAGCAGGTGGCGCAGGGACCGGATTTCCCCGCCATTGAAGCCGGTCAGGATGGGAACGGGCGCCTGTTCGCCCCGGTCGAACACGTCCACCAACTGTCCGGTCAGCACCTTGCCATCCACGGTGCCCAGCGGGAAATAGTTGAGCCGGGCGCCGACATCCGCCAGGGCCTGTGCATCCATGGCCCGCATGGACGCCACGTCCGTCGCACCGGCCTGCGCGACGATATAGGCGCCGATCGCCTCGGCCGCAAACTCGCCATGGTTCGGCTGTTTCAGTTCGGGGCCGGAAATCATGTAGCCGCTCTGCACGATGGCCTTGGCGAACAGCCCCTTGGCCAGGGGCGATGCCATCAGGTACATGACCGACAGCGCACCGGCGGACTTACCCGAAATGGTGACATTGCCCGGGTCGCCGCCGAAGGCCGCGATATTGTCGCGTACCCAGCGCAAGGCCTCGATTTGGTCCAGCAGACCGTAATTGCCGGAAATCCCGTCCGGGTTCTCGGCACTCAGGCCCGGATGCGCCATGTAGCCCAGCACACCCAGCCGGTAATTGATGGAGACGACGATCACCCCGCGCCCAGCCATGGCGGTCCCGTCATACATGGCATTGTAGCCGCGGCCATTGATCAGGGTGCCGCCATGGATCCAGATCAGCACCGGCGCAGCCTTCGCCCCGTTCTGCCCGGCCCCCGTGGGTACCGTGATGTTCAGGGTCAGGCAATCCTCTCCCGTCGCCGGGGGCGGATTGGTATAGACGCTGGTGGTGGTCGCCCTGGGCTGGACGCAGGCCAGGCCGGGTGATCCGGCGTCACGGACACCCTGCCAGGGGGGCAGGGGTTCCGGCGCCTTCCAGCGTCGGGGCCCGACCGGCGGCTGCGCATAGGGGATGCCGTTGAAGACATGTGTGTCGCCGCTGACGCGGCCTTCCAGGATGCCGGCCGGGGCCTGCACCCTGGGATGGTCCTGGGCCGCGGCGCCAAAGGCCAGCAGGCCGGCGGCGGCACAGGCGCCAAGATGACGGGAAAGACGCATCAGAAGGCTCCGTTGCGGCTGGCCTCCCGCTTCAACACCCGCGCCAGCACCAGATAGAGGGCAATGGCCAGGAAATAGAAGGGGATGAGCGTGTAGAAGGCGAGTTGCAGGGAATTGTCGGGGTTGGTGGCCCGGAAATAGTCGCTGGCGGCCCCCAGATATGTCGGCCCCAGCCCCAGCCCGATCAGGTTCATGACCAGCAGCAGCAGCGCGCCGGACAATACCCGCTGATTGGGCCGCACCTCTTCCTGAACCAGCGTCACAGCAGGCGAGAGGAAGAAATAGTTGAGAACGGTGGGGCCGGCCAGGAACAGCAGCGCCAGTTCCCAGCCCGGCGCCCAGACGAAGCCGACGAAGAAGGGCACGGACAAGGCCAGGCCCACAGCGGGAATGATGGCATAGGCCTGTCTGTACCGGGCGGCGAACCGGTCGATCAGCCGGCCCGACGCGAACATGCCGATGGAAATGCCGATGCCGATCAGCAGCGCGTAATAGATGGCCACCTCGCCCAGCGTCATGCCCTTTTCCCGCATCAGGAACAGGACGGTGAAGTTCATGACGGCATAGGTCACGAACTGCGTCGCCCCACCGGCCAGGGACAGCACCAGCAGCGTGGGCCGCCTGAAGAACATGGACACCGTCTCACCAAAGCCGGCCCTGGCCATCGGCTGATGCGGCACCGCGGCAGGCGCGGGCCGGTCCAGGCCGCCGCGCTTTGGCTCGCGGATGGTCAGCCAGACGGCGGCGGCGGCGGCGACGCCGATCAGGCCCAGCACGACGAAGGCGCTGCGCCAGCTATAGGCCGCGGCGATGGAGGCGCCGAAGGCCACGCCCAGCGCTTGTCCCAGCGGCGGGCCCAGGTTGAACAGGCCCAGCGCCGTGCCCCGCCGGCCGGGCGCGAAATAATCGGTGATGATGGCATAGGAGGGGGGAACGCCCCCCGCCTCCCCCACACCCACCGCCATGCGCGCCAGGACAAGCTGGGGATAGGTGGAGGCCATGCCGCAGGCCACCGTCGCCGCACTCCACAGCGCGCAGGCGATCGACAGCACCTTCACCCGGTTGGTCCGGTCGGCCAGCCAGGCCACCGGGATGGAGATGGTGCAGTAGAACAGCGCGAAATAAAGCCCGCTGATCAGGCCCAGCTGACCATCCGTGACGCCCAGATCGTCCTGGATGGGCTTGGCCAGGATCGACAGCAACTGCCGGTCCAGGAAGTTCAGCACATAGACGAAACACAGCATGCCCAGAACATACCAGGCGCGGGCATCAGGGGGCGGGGCCGTGGCGGACGGCGGCGAGGTCGGGGAGACGGTGGTCATGGCTTGACGCTCTTGGCTGCTGCGGAGATCCGGGGTCCCGGCCGCTTCCCATCCCCCATGCGGAAAGACGGGTAGCAGCCGGTGTCCCCGACATAAGACCAGAAATCCGGTCAGAAGGATTTGCGCAGGTTGAGGGCCACGAACCGGCCGATGGGATTATAGGTGCCGCCGATCCCGTCGGTGGCGGGGAAGAAGGGTGGCTTCTTGTCGAAAAGATCGTTCACCTGCAAGGTCAACTGCGTGCCCGCGGTCATGCCGTCGTCCGGCAAGGTCCAGGACACCCGCAGATCGACCGTGGTATAGGGATCGGCCTTGTATTCGCCGAAGCCCGTGGGGGTATTGTAGGTGCTTCGGACACCGGCGCGGTGATTGACGAAGCCGATCACACCGACCGGCCCGGCCGAAGCGCCCAGCGATGCCCGCGCCGTGTAGCGCGGCAGGCCCAGATGCAGGCTGTCCGCCACGGGTGCGCCCGGCGACAATTGCGTGTCGAACTTCAGGATGTAATTGCCGGCCAGACCCGCGAACACCGCACCGAAATCGGTCGCCCGCCGCCAGCCGAGATCGAAATCCAGGCCATTGGTCTCACGGATGCCGAAATTGCCCAGGCGCTGATCCAGCACGTTGCCGATCGACGGCAGTGGCGTGGGCAGGTTGACCGGCGTCGCCTGCGCCAGCAGGGCGGCAAGCTGCGCCGCGGACGGATTGCGATAGACGATCGAGGCGAGCGTCGGATCGGTGAACATGAGATCGGCGGCGGGAACCCCGATCGCGTCGGTGAAACGGATGTCATAGAAGGTGGCGCTGGCACGCATATCCGGCAGGAAATCGGGCAGCCAGTCCACGCCGACCGAGTATGTCCGGGCCTTTTCAGGCTGCAGGCCGCGATTGCCGCCCCGGAAATAGATGGTGTTCACCTGGCCGGCACCGCGCGTCGGATCGCGGGCGACCACGGCCGCCGACGCCGCGTCGAGATAGTAGGCGCCAACGGTCGCCCCGACCTGACGCATGCCCGGCGCCCGGAACGAACGGCCATAGGTGCCGCGGATGGTCAGCCCCGCAACCGGGTCCCAGTTGAAGCCGACCTTCGGATTGGTCGTGGACCCGAAATCACTGTAATGGTCATAGCGCCCGGACAGGGACAGCGACAGGCGATGCAGCAAGGGCGCCTCGTTCTCCGGTCCGACGATCGGCGCGAAGATCTCGCCGAACACCGACTGGATATTGCGGCCCAGATCCTCGGGCACAGGGAACGATCCGACAAAGCCCTGCTGTTCGAACGTCTCCCGGCGATATTCCGCACCGACCGCGAATTTCAGTTCACCGCCCGGCAGGTCGAACAGCGGCCCGTCGATCTTCAGCGCCCCCAGCGATGTCCGCTGCTTGACCGTGACGCTGGTCGAATAATCGGTGATGGCCGCGGCGACCGCCGGTGCCGTGCGCGTACCGAACGGATCGAGCGCCGTGGCCGGCGTGGTCCCGGCCGCCGCAATGGCCAACGCCACAGGGTTGATGTCGGGTATGAAGGCGGTATTGGTCGTCCAGCCGAACGTGCCATAAGCGCTCAGATTGAGCCCCCGCGGCAGTTCCACATCGGCGCCGATCGACGAATTGCCCACCTTCGCCCGGTCGCGGTTGATCACATGGTCGCTGCCATAGAGATTGTCGGTGCGGAACAGAACCGTCGCCTGGGTCGCACCCGTGCCGGCCGGCGCCACGAAGAACGGATTGGTATTGTTGATCGTCACCGCCTGGATGGCCGGCGCGGCCTGGATCTTGTCCTTGCGGTCCGAATAGAGCAGTTCGCCCCATACCGTGACCAGTTCGCCCAGCCTTTGCCGGCCGGTCACGAAGCCGCTATGCATGCGGGTCCTGGGGAACAGGTCGACCGTCGCCCCATTGTCGCAATAATTCGTGGTGTTCGGCGCGAAGCCCGGCGCGGCATAGGTGACGGCACCGGTCTGCGGGATCACCAGATTGGGCGACGGGCAATTGATCAGCCTGCTGTCGACGCCGCCGAAGGGCCGGAAATCCTGGACCCGGTAGTCCCGGTCACTGCCGGTGATGTTGTCGTTCTGAGTATATTGATAGGCTGCCAGGATGGACCCGCTGCCCCAATCCTCCCCGATCAGGCCGCCGGCATACGTGGAATGGTAGCCATCGCCCACACCATAGCGCACATCGGCTTCCGCACCGGAAAAGCGTTGACGGGTGACGAAGTTGACCACGCCCGCGATGGCGTCGGAGCCATAGACCGACGACGCCCCGTCGGCCACAACCTCCACACGCTCGATCGCCAGGCCCGGAATATGGGGATAATCGGGGTTGGTGTCATTGGCGGCGGCGCCGACCAGCCGGTGCCCGTTCATCAGTACCAGGGTCGCGCTTGCCGGCAGGGCGCGCAGGCCCGGCGCGAAGGGGCCGAAGCCGGCACTGCTGGCCCGCGGTGCCGTGTTGAAGCTGTTCAGTTGCGGCACGCTGGCCAGCAGGTCCGGTGTGGTGGCCGCACCGACGGCGTCGATATCGGCCCGCGAGACATTGATGAGATTCGAACCCGTCGGCGGCACGCCCCGGATTCTCGACCCCGTCACGATGATTTCTTCCAGCAGCTCGCCCGATGCCACCGGCGCCTGCACCTGCGCCGATGCCGGCCCGGCCACGGCGAGCATCACCGCCACAAGCGACGTTCCGGACAGCGCGAGCCGCCTCGCGGTCTGCAAGGTCTTCAGCATTCAACTTCCTCCCTGGGGTTTATTTCTGGCTTTCTCAAAGCGATACCGCGGGTCGGACCGCCCGTCAAGTTCATTCATTTAGCAGTAAATGAAAATTCTGCACACGGAACCTCCTCACTTGACCGGACGGGGCCGACGCCCCATCGTCCCTGCTGAATGATCGGATGGGGCGTCCTGCCCGGACGCTTTCGATCGGGAAGGCCGGAGGTTATGGCAGCGAAGCCGAAAATCGAGGGGCGCCGCACGCGCGCGGAGCAGCGGGCGGCAACCGTGAAACTGATCCTCGACACGAGCGAAGACCTGTTCTCGCAGCTCGGTTATTTCGGGGTGACGATCAAGGACGTCGCCGACAAGATGGGCATCCACCCTGCCCTGATCCATTATTATTTCGACGGCAAGCAGGCGCTGTTCGATGCCGTCTTCGAACGCCGCGTCGAATATGCGGTCACCACCCGGACCGCGGCCCTGGATGAATATGAGGCGGCGGTCGGGGATCACCCGACGGTCGAGGGGGTGCTGCGCGCCTTTTACGAGGGGGCGTTCGACATCTACATCAATGGTGGTGACGGCTGGCGCAATTTCGGCCGCATCTTCGCACAGGTGAACAACGCGCCCGGCTATGGCGCGGAGAAGATGGACACCTATTTCGACCCACTGGTCCTGCGCCTGCTGAAGATCCTGAACAAGGCGTTGCCCGACGCGACGCAGGAGGATCTCTTCTGGTGTTTCCAGTTCACGTCAGGCGCTTATACACTGATCCTGTCCCGCACGGGCCGCATCGACCGGCTGTCGGACAACCTGTGCTCGTCCGATGATTTCGAGGCGGCGCGCCAACGGTTCGTGACCTTCATGGCGGGCGGGTTCGAGGCGTTGTACAGGCATCGCAAGCAACAGGCCGGATAGGACCCGGCCTGTTTGTGTTGATCATGCCCGTGGAACCGGTGGCCGGCGCTGTCCGTTGCCGGTCCGGTCCCATGGAGATGGATGGCAGTGTTCCCCTATCTCTTCCTATTCTTCCCTTCTTCCCGTAGTGCAGGAGCACAGGCATGACAGACCAGAGCCAGCGCGGCCCCACCCTGGCACGCACCGTCAACCTGCCGCAGCTGGCGCTCTATGGCCTGGGCAGCATGCTGGGTGCGGGCATTTACGGGCTGATCGGCAAGGCCGCGGGGGAGATGGGCAATGCGGTCTGGCTGGCCTTCCTGGTCTCCATGGTCGCGGCCCTGCTGACCGGCCTGTCCTATGCCTCGCTGGGATCACGCTATCCGCGGGCCGGCGGGGCGGCCTATGTCACCCAGCGGGCCTATGGGCTGCCGCTGCTCACATATCTGGTGGGGTTGACGGTGATGGCATCGGGCCTGACCTCCGTGGCCACGCAAAGCCGGGTGGTGGCGGAAGCCCTGACCCGGCTGCCGCTGTTCGACGGCACGCCCGTGCTGCCCCTGGCGCTTGGCTTCCTGCTGCTGATTGCCGGCATCGTCTATCGCGGCATCAGGGAGAGCATGTGGGTCAACATTCTGTGTACGGTGATGGAGGCGGGCGGCCTGCTGATCGTCATTGCCGTCGGCCTGCCCTATTGGGGCGGGGTGAACCTGCTGGAGGTGCCGCCCGCGTCGGGCGGCATCGGCCCCACCCTGCTTCTGCAGGGTGCCGTGCTGACCTTCTTCAGCTTCATCGGGTTCGAGGATACGTACAATGTGGCCGAGGAGGTGAAGGACCCGCAGCGCACCCTGCCCTGGGCCATCATCATCGCCATGGCCTGCGCCACCGTCATCTATCTGGCCGTGGCCGTCACTGCCGTGTCCGTGGTGCCCTGGCAGGAACTGGCAACGGCGTCGGCACCACTGGTGGAAGTGGCGCATCGCGCCGCCCCGTGGATACCGGGTGCCGTCTTCGTCGTCATCACCGTCTTCGCAGTGTCCAATACGGCCCTGCTGAATTACATCATGGCCTCGCGCCTGGCCTATGGCATGGCGCGGCTGGACCTGCTGCCCCGCGCGCTGGGCCGGGTGCATGCCCGGCGGCGCACGCCGCACGTGGCCATCGCGGTCCTGTTGGCCATCGTGACGGCGCTGATGCTGTCGGGTGACATCGCCCAGTTGGCGTCGGCCACCGTGCTGCTGCTGCTGGCCGTCTTCACCATCGTCAATGTGGCGCTGCTGGTGCTGCAGCGACGCACGGCGGAGGTCAAGGGCGCCTTCGAGGTGCCGTCCTTCGTGCCGGCGGCTGGTGCCGCCATCTGCGCGCTGCTGTTCTGCAACCGGCTTTTCACCGGCGACTGGCAGGCCCCGGCGCTTGCCATCGGGCTGCTGGCCGGTATCGTCGTGCTGTATCTGGTCATGCGCCCGAAATGCGTCGACAAGCTGGACGAGGCCGAAAGCCTGCCGCTGGAATGAAGCAACACCCCGTTCCAGCGGCGTCCGGTCATCCCCGCCCCGTGGCCAGCGCGGCCGGGTCGGCCGTCATCAGGAAGGCGGTCAACTGGACGAACATGGCCACCTGCCGGCAGAACGATCGGGCATCGAACCGGTCCAGCCGTCCGGAAAAGGCCCAATAGGCACCCAGGTCGCCCTGCACGCCGTATGTCGGCAGGCCCAATGCCGGCCCCTCCTTGGACATGCCGTACCATCGCCCCTGCGAGGCGCCGCGCCGGCCAGGCCGGCCGGGCGAGCGGATCACGGCCGAGCGCACCTGGTTTTCCGCCGCGGCCCGGCAAGCCTGATCGATCATGGTCCGGTTGGCGCTGGCATAGATCCAGGTGGGCAGCGACCGGCCGCTGGGCCGGATCTCCTCCCCGTCGGCCACATATTCGATCTGGCCCATATGCTCCATGGCGACCAGTGCCATGACCTTGTCGCGGGCACCGGGATTCTTCACGAAATAATCCTGCTGTTCCCAGCGCTTTTCCGCCCCCGGCATGAAGTGCCGGCAGTCAAGCTCCAGGAAAAGCGTCCGGGGCCGGTCCTGCCGGGGAATGTTCGCCATATAGCCGACAACGCCCAGCAACCCCAGCGCCCCGTCATCCTGGCTGATCGACGGGCCGTCGGTATGGGTGCGGAACTGGATTTGCTGGTCCCGGCCGGTGCCATAATCCCGGCCCGGCAGGAAGGCGACGAGCTGATAGGCCTCCGATTGCTGCTCCACGCCTTCCACCCGGACCGTCGCCGCCCGGTTCGCCCGCGCCGCAGCGACAAGCGCGTCGCCGTTGGCGCGATCCAGATAGATCGCCGGGAAATCATAATGGTCGGGCACGGGAAAGGTGTGCAGGCCGGCCGTCGCCGCCCGGTTCAGGTTCATGGCGAAGACCACACCGGCCGGCCGGCCGGTGGCGATCTCGGCGATGAAGGCCGAGGTCGCGGTCATCTCATCCCATACAGCGGCGGAGATGGACCCGGTTCCATCCTGGGCCTGCGGTACCGGCTGCCCTTCGACCGGGTGGCTGTCAAAGGGGGTCGCGCATTCGTAATCGCTATCGACGAAGGCGGATCGCAATTCCGCCCGCGGCACGGGGCGGAAAACCACGATCCGGCCCGTCACGTCCGGCCGGGCCACGGGGTCCCACAGGACCAGCGGAGCCGTGACACCCTGCGGCCCGGTGAGGGCACAACTGGCACCGACACTGGCCACCGGCACGGGCCGGCCGTCCAGGACCAGTCCCCATTTGGAGGTATCCGGCCAGATCCCGCTCTCCCGCCGCGCGAAGTGCCAGGAAGAGCGATGGATATCGACACAGCCAAGCCCTTCCAGCGCCGTTTCCAGAAAGCCCATGAAATGGTGCCAGGAGGCGTTGCCGGTCAGGGCCGGTCCCGGCTCATCCTTGATCCGGTGCCAGCGGGTGGCTTCGGCTTCCGAAACGATCCAGTCCCGCCTGACCCGGTCCAGCCCGGCGACAGCACCGGCACCGGCTCCGGCGGGAAAGACCGGAAGGGCGGCGGCACCCAGACCCAGCATGAGGCCCCGTCTCGTCGGCCCTCTCATGCCCCGTGCTCCACCGGCATATGCCGGGATCGCCGGCTCAAGGCCACGATGCTGAAGAAGGAAACGGCGCACATGGCGAACAGATACCAGGAGATCGACAGAGTCGACTGATAGTGCGCATAAAGCGCCGTGGCGATGATGGGGGCGAAACCGCCACCAACCACGGAGCCGACCTGATAGCCCAGCGATGCCCCGGAATAGCGGACATCCGCCGGGAAAAGCTCGGCGAACAGCGCCGCCTGCGGCCCGTACATCATGCTGATGAACAGCATCTTGACGGCGATGGCCAGGGTGATGAGCAGCGGCGACCCGGTCTCCACCAACGGGAACAGCGCGAAGGCCCACAGCCCGCTCAACACGGCGCCGATCATGAAGATGCCCCGCCGGCCGTACCGGTCGGAAATGCCGCCGCAGATGATCAGAACCGGCAGCATCATGCCACTGGCAGTCATCACTGCCATCAGCATCGTTTCCTGCGCGATGCCCAGCGTGGCCGTGCCATAGGCGACGATATAGGTGATGGCGATGTAAAAGCAGGTATTGTTGGCGACGAAGGCGCCACCGGCCAGCAGCACATCCGCCCAATGCTCCCGCAGGACCTTGGTCAGCGGCAACTCCCTGGCCTTGCCAGCCGCCTCCGGCTTGGCCCCCACCGCCCCCGGCTTGGGCCCCACCGCCTCCGGCTTGGCCCCCACCGCCTCCGGCTTGGGCCCGAACGCCTCGGGCCGCACCTTCCTGAACTCTTCCGGTTCTTCCAGGCGGCGATGCACATAGGAGCCGATCAGGACCAGGACCACGGAAAGCAGGAAGGGAACCCGCCAGCCCCAGGATTGGAATGCCGCCGGCGAAACCGCCTCGCTGACCAGCAGGAAGACGGTATTGGCCAGGACAAGGCCGACCGGCACGCCGATCTGGACGAAGCTGCCGTAATAGCCGCGCCTGTTTGCGGGCGCACTTTCGATGGCCATCAGCGCGGCCCCACCCCACTGCCCGCCCACGGCCAGCCCCTGGGCGAAGCGCAGCAGCACCAGGGCCAGCGGCGCCAGCAGCCCCGCCTGATCATAGGTCGGCAACAGGCCGATACAGGTCGTGGATATCCCCATGATCAGCAGCGCGGTCGACAGGGCCCGCTTGCGGCCGAACATGTCACCCAGATGGCCGAACAGGATGCCACCCAGCGGCCGGACGATGAAGCCGACAGCAAAGGTGCTGAAGGCCGCGATCTGCGCCATGAGGGGCGGCAGGTCTGCCGGGAAGAACTTGGCCGGGAACACCAGTGCCGCAGCCGTACCGTAGATGAAGAAATCATACCACTCTATGGCCGCCGCGGCCCCTGCCGTGGTCGCCACCTTGGTGGTGGACGCCGTTTTTTTCCCCGCCGTCATGGCTGGTCCCCTTCAATTCTTCCGCATCCGCGGCAAAGGCTCAACGCTGCGCGGCGACGTAGGCCGCACCCTGGCGGCCGACGATCCCGACCAGGTCACCGATGGCCAGGTGCATGTCGATGCGATGCAGGCCCCAATCGGAAAACCGGCGCCCGTTCACGACCACGTCGCCGGGAATGTCGTGCGTGCGCACATCATCCGGTGCCGCGTGTATATGCACGGCAAGGTAGCTGCCATCCGCCGTCGTCACGCATTGGGCGCTGAGCATGCCGGGCATGGACACGAAAGGCGTGTCGATATGCTGCCCGTTGCGTGTCCAGGCAAAGCCGGCATCCGCCCAGGGCCCGAGATCGGTCTGGAAATAGCTGTCCAGCGGCGCCGGGCCACCGGCCAGGCTGGCGGGATTGGTGCAGAGGCCACGGGCATCGGGGAAGGCGCGCATCGTCGTCGGCTCCACCCCCCGGCCGAACAGGCTGCTGTCCGACGGCGGGGCCGTGTCCCGGAACGCCGCATAGGAGATGACGCAGCCCGTCTGGTCCGCTGCGCGGCAGGCCGGAATATGCTTCAGCGAAGCGCCGACATCGGCCCCTTTCGGCACGACGATGTTGGTGCCCGGCAGGATGGCCGACACAAGCTGCTTCTGCACCGGCTTGCCATCGATTTCCGCCTGGATCAGGGCCAGCAGCACGGCCGCCCCCTGGCTGTGGCCGATCAGCACGACGCCGCGGCCCTTATTGTCATGCGCCATGTAGTGGCGCCAGGCCGCCAGGACATCGCCATAGGCCAGGTCACGGTCGGCCACGGGTCCGGCCCTGCCGCCCATGCGGGCATGCAGCGAGGTCAGCGTCGCCTGCCGGTAGAGCGGTGCGAAGGTCCGGCACTGCGCCCCGAAACGGGCGAACTGCACCTGCGCCACGAATGTTTCCTCGCGCCCCGCCACCAGATCGCTGTTGCCGCCGGGATCGGTCGATACGGTGGGATAGACATAGAAGCAGTCCACGGCCGGGTCGGTGGCCGGGACGAAGGCTTCCCGCGTCACCGTCCCGTCGGCGGCAATGGAAGTGCTGGTCAGGTCGTGGGCGCAGGCATCATCGCGGCCGGGACGGCACAGCCAGTTGGCATCGATGCTGTAATCGGCCGCCGGCACCGCCTCCTGGGCCTGTACCGGCAGCGGAAGCCAGAGTGCGGCCGCCAGCAGCCCCCCTTTCCACAATCCAGTCATGTCATCCTCCCTCGTTCTTGTCGTTACGGCCGATGGTGCCGACGGGCAATCGCCGTTCCTCTCCCGTCGGGACGGGAGAGGAACGGCGCCGATGGTCAGCGGGACGGAGCGGCGCCGGTGCCGATATCTGCTCGCACCGGGACCTCTGCAACGCCGCCGTACTCCGCGTGCAGCCGCGCCTTGTCGATCTTGCCCGTGGCCGCCACGGGCATGGCGGGCACCCGCACCACGGCGTCGGGCAGCCACCAGGAGGGGACACGGGCACGCAGCGTATCCAGCAAGGCCGCGTCGGCGATATCCGCCCCCATGCTGGCCTCGATGATCAGAATGGGCCGCTCACCCCATTTGGGATCGGCCCGGCCCACGACGGCCACCTGGGCCACCTGCGGCAGGGCGCCCACGATGGCTTCGATCTCGCCGGGATTGATCCACTCGCCACCCGATTTGATCAGGTCCTTGGCACGGCCCGTGATGGTGATGTTGCCCTGGGCGTCGATGCTGGCCAGGTCGCCCGTATCGAACCAGCCATCGGCATCCACGGCCGGTTCCTCCCGCCCGAAATAACGCTGGACGACGGCGGCGCCCCGCACCCGCAGCCTTCCTTCCCGGTCCCGCTGTTCGGGCAGCGGCACCCCGTCGGCATCGGTCAGAAGCAGGTCGACGCCGATGGGCGGGCGGCCGGATTGAGAGGCCCTGCGCACCGCCGCCGTCGGGGGAGAGGCGGTGCCCAGCGGCGACAGTTCCGTCATGCCCCAACTGGTCTGGATAATGACGCCCAGCCGCCGTTCCAGCCGCTCCATCAGCGCCTGCGGCACCGACGCGCCGCCGATCATCACCCGCCGCAGCGATGGCGTCTCACCACCCGTCCGGTCGAGATGGTCGGCCAGCCCCAGCCAGACCGTCGCCACGCCGGCCGCCACGGTCACGCCCTCCCGGTTGATCAGGTGGGCCAGGCTGGCCCCGTCCTGGTAGCGGCCGGGCAGCACCAGTGCCGCCCCCGCCGCCGGCGCGGAAAAGGGAAAGCCCCAGCCATTGGCATGGAACATGGGCACGGCGACCAGGACGCGGTCGGCGGATGTCAGGCCGCAGGCATCGGCCTGCAATTGATGGACAGTATGCAGATAATTGGACCGGTGGGTATAGGTGACCCCCTTGGGGGCGCCCGTGGTGCCCGAGGTGAAACAGAGGCCGGCGGGTGCATTCTCGTCGAACCCGCCCCAGCCGGCTGCCCGGCCATGGCTGGCCAGAAGATCCCCGTACCGCCAGACGCGGGCCGGACCGCAGTCGGAAAGGTCCGGTGCGTGGCCCGGCTCGTCCAGCACCACGACATGCCCGATGCCGGGACAGGCAGCCACCAGGGTCCGCGCCACCCCCACCAGATCGGGACTGACGGCCAGCACCCGGTTGCCGGCCTGACGGATCATCGCGGCCAGATGGTCCGGCGACAGGCGGGGGTTCAGCGTGTGGCAGACGATCCCGACGCCGACGGCCCCGTACCAGCATTCCATGTGCGTCTGGCTGTTCCAGGCGAGCAGGCCCAGATTGTCACCCGCCCGCAGGCCCAGCGCCTGCAGGGCGCCGGACAGAAGACGGGCACGGTCGCGCAGGTCCGCATAGCCGATCCGGCCGGTGACCCCGCCGCTGCCGGCCGTCACCACCTCGGTGGTGCCGTGCCATTTGGCTGCATGGTCGATGAAACGGTCCAGCGTCAGCGCATAGGGCTGCATGGCGCCGGCCGGCAAAGGCATGGTCATGTTGTTGCGTCACTCCCGCAGGACACTATGTGATTTCCTTCTGCCTAGTGGCCTTCGCCTCACGGCAGATCGCCTCGAAACCGGCGGCCATGAACTTCGCCATGTGCCGGCGGATGGAGACGAAATCGTCGGAGGAGCAGAGTCCGTGGGACAGTTCGTCCAGACGGCCCGTGCGCGCCATGTTGTGCGTCATGGCACCGGAGACGAAATGATAGCCCCAGAAGATCGTCTCCTCGTCGCAATCCGGCATCGCCTTCTTCAGCAGATCGATCAGGGCCAGGACGACGGGGTTGAAATATTTGGTCATTTTCTCGGCACCCCAGCCCGCGGCGCTGTTGGCCTGGGCCGCGATCTTGCCAAAGGCCCGCCACTGGTCCGTTTCCTCGATCTGCACATCCAGGTCGGCATCTATCCAGGCGGCCAGGGCCCCCTCCACCGTGATCCTGTCACCCGCCTCCTCGGCATAGCGGCGCATCGATTCCAGGCGGTTGCGGGCGGAGATGGGGGCCTTGCGGGCCCAGACCGCCTCGCAGATGCTGTCCTTGCCGCTGAAATGGTAATGGATCAGCGTGGAACTGACGCCGACACGGGCAGCGACATCCTTCAAGGTGAAACCGTGATAGCCGAATTCGGCAAAAAGCTGCTCGGCCGCATCCAGGATGCGTTCGATCGATGCCTCGCGGACACGGGCTTTATGGTTTCTGCCACGGACAGGTTGTTCAATGTCGCTCATGAATTCCAAACTCCCGAACTGGGGTCGCGGGGCGGAGGGCTGCCACGCCATCCGCCCTGCTTCGCCAGATACGGTTAAAAGGCTGAGAACCCGATGTCGAGACGCCAACCGCGCCCCTGCTGACGCCGGCTGGCGACCAGCGCATCTGCATAAGCGAAGGGACCGGCCTGCAGGCCGCTTCCCGCCACGGGACGCCCCGCGATATCCAGATAGGGGGCCTCCCGTGCGGCATAGCGGGGCCAGGCGGCCTCCCCCGGCGCGCGGGGGACGCCGTCACGCACGAAGGACAGCCAATATCCCATCATGGCGGCCGACAACCGGGTCTCGTCCGCCGTCAGGGGAGGCCGGGGCCAGTTGGGGCCCAGGGCGGCCTCCGGTCCGACCTGACCAAAGATGTAGGGGATCTCACTGGCATGAAAGGCCGCCAGACCCCGTTCCCGCTGTGCCGGCGTGCTGTGCCGGAAATAATAGAGATAGGCCGCCTGCCCCACTGCCGCCTGCTGGCGAGCCACATATTGCGCGGCCCAGCCATACAGCCCGTCACGGATGGAGGCCGCGGCATCCTCCCTGGGATCGTCACCGGGATAAAGGGACAGGAAAGCCGCCGCCCCATCGCCGAAGCGCCGCCGCACGTCCGCCTGATAGGCCGCCTTGGTGTCGGGCACATTCTTCGGCATCAGGAAGGGAAGCGACCGGATCTCCCCCTCGTTGAAGCCCGCCAGGACGGGAACCCTGGCCTGTTCCCCCAGCGCGAAGGTGTCGGCCAGTTGCCGCTTCAGCGTGACGCCGTCGATCACCGGCTCCGGCGCCCAGCCCGTTGCCATGCCAGCCCGGAACAGGCCCACCAGATCGGCGGCGCGCAGGGACGCGACATCGGTGGCACCCGCCGCCGCGCCCAGCGCCGCGCCCATCGCCTCGGCGGAGGCCAGGCCCAGCACCTCCTCCCGCAGGGCACGATAGGCCGGCATGTAGCCGCTCTGCGTGATCGCCGCGCGGAACAGGCCATGGGCCTGCGGGCTGGCCATCAGGGCGATGGTGCTGAGACCACCGGCGGATTCCCCGGCGATGGTGACCTTGGCCGGATCCCCGCCGAAGGCGGCGATATTATCGCGAACCCAGCGCAACGCCTCGATCTGGTCGAGAAGTCCGTAATTGCCGGAAAGCCCATCCGGGGCTTCCGCGCTCAGCGCCGGATGGGCCAGGAAGCCCAGCAATCCCACCCGGTAATTGATGGAGACGAAGACCACGCCCTGCTGCGCGATCTTCGTCCCATCATAAAGCGGCTCCGAGCTGCCGCCGCCCATCAGGGCGCCGCCATGGATCCAGACCATGACCGGCAATTCCCTGGCCCCGGCCGGAGCCCAGACATTCAGGGTCAGGCAATCCTCCCCCGACGGGGTCATGCCGCCATAATAGATGCTGGTGGGCACCGGTGGCGGCTGCAGGCAGGATTTTCCGAACGCCGTTGCATCGCGCACGCCCTGCCAGGACCCGGCCGGCACCGGCGGCCGCCAGCGGCGGTCCCCGGTCGGCGGCTCGGCATAGGGAATGCCCTTGTAGGACAGGATGGCAGCATCCGCCAGTGCCGTGCCCTGCAGCACGCCTCCGGCCACGCGCACCTGCGCCGCCAGCTCTCCCCGGGCCGGGACCGTGACGGTCCCGGCGGCGATGACCAGACAGAGACCGGCCGCCGCCAGCCATCCCCGGCGCAGCGTATCCTTCACCGCCGCCCTTACCACAGGCTGTACCCCAGCCGGACACCGACCGTCAGGGGCCGTGTGATGGTGTGGCGGCTATAGACGAAGGCTTCCGGATGAACATAGGTGACGGCCCGGCGGTTGGTCAGGTTCTCGCCATAGAGCGTCATGGTGACGTCGCCGAAGGTGGCGCCCGTCTGCAGGTTGAAAAGCGTGTAGGCGTCGGTGCGCGCATAGGTCGGCCGGGGCACGCCCGCCGAGCCGGGGGTGTTGGGGAAACCGACGGGGAAGGACCCGACATGCTGGATCTGGAAACTGGTGAAGGCCGGCGTGTCGGCGAACAGGGTGTAGCCATAGCTGCCGAAGAACGACCCCTGGACATGCGGCGAGGCCAGCCGGACACCCTTCACCGCACCGGAAATCTGGGCCTCCTGCGGGGACAGCTTTGTCACCTTCGCATCATTCAACGCGGCGTTCAGCCCCAGGGTCAGCCGGGGGATCGGCCGCAACGTCACCTCCGCCTCCAGCCCCTTGCTGACCGCGCCGCCGATATTGGTGGCGAACTGGACACTGTCCGACACACGGTTGGCCTGCACCTGAAGGTTCTTCCAGTCGATGTAGTAGGCGGCCAGATTGGCGGTCAGCTTGCCACCCAGCCAATAACCCTTCACGCCGGCCTCATAATTGGTCAGGTCGTCGGAACTGGCGCCGGAGGGAATGACGAGGTCGTTGGGGTTGAGGGTGCTGACACTGCCGGCACGCACATTGTAGACGGGCGTGCGATAGCCAGTGGATACCGTCGCATAAAGGGTCAGGTCGCGCGACGGCTCATAGCTCAGGCTGGCCTTCCAGGACCCCTTTTCCGCCGACGGGTTCTCCCGGGTGACCGGGGTGGTGGGCACCACGGCCAGCGGCCCGCTGAAACCGCCCAGGGCATAGGTGAAATAGGCCGAATTGAAGCCCGACAGCACATCCACCTTGGTCTTGTACTTGCCATACCGCAGGCCGCCGATGGCGGACAGCTTGTCGGTGATGCGATAGGTCAGTTCCCCGAAACCAGCCAGTTCATAGGAACTGGCATCGGTCACGTTGGACATGAAGGTGCCATCGGCCCGCAAACCCGTGATCCCGCGCGCAGCCAGGAATTCCGGCGTTGATGCCTGGCGCGCATCCAGGAACTGGTCACGGTGCAGATAATAGGCACCCACCGTCCAGTCCAGCCTGCCACCCGTGTTGGAGACCAGCCGCGTTTCCTGGACGAAATTCTTCCAGGTCCCCGTATTGAACAGGTTGTAGGGAATGGCGAGGTTGAAGGTGCCGGACAGATCGACGTCGAAATGCCCCTTCTGGTGCCCATAGCTGCTCGAACTGGTCAGGTGCGCCCAGTCGAAATCATAATCCAGGGTCAGGTTGTAGAGCTGCGTTTCCGACGTATAGAGATCGGGCATCGTGGTGTAGCGCTTGCGCTTGCCCAGCGATGGCGTCACCAGCGAGGCATCCTGCGGCTGGCTGTCCTCGTAAAGACCCATCAGGCGCAGGCTGAGCCGGTCGGTCGGCTTCCACAGCAGGGTCGCCCGGCCACCCCAGCTTTCCAGCGTATTGGCATTCTTCACACCCGTGCCGACATTGTCGACATAGCCGTCCTCGTGACGATAGAAGCCGACCATGCGCAGGCCCAGCTTGTCCTCCACCAGCGGCACGTTCACCATGCCGTTATAGCGCTGGCGGATGCCCTCCGACGCGGGCGTATAGCCGCCATCCACGGACAGGGCCGTGTCGGTGCGCGTCAGGTCGGGATTCTTGGTCAGGATGCGCAAGGCGCCGGAGAGCGAACCCGATCCGAACAGCGTGCCCTGGGGACCGCGCAGGAATTCCACGCGCTCCACATCGAACAATGTGGGGTCGAGCGTCACCGAATTGCCGATGGTGGTCAGCGGCAGGTCGTCGAGATAGATGGTTGTGGTGCTTTGCAGCCCGGCATCATAGCCGTTTACGGAAATACCGCGGGTGGTGATGCTGAGATTGTTGCTGCTGCGATGGTCCATGACCACGCCGGGCGTTTCCCGCGTGATCCCCTCTACACTGACGATGCCCTTCTGGGTCAGGTCGGCCTGCGTGAACGCCGTGATGGAAAGGGGTACATCCTGCAGGCGTTCGGCGCGGCGGGTGGCCGTCACCACGATCTCCTCAAGCGCGAACCCCTCGTTCGACGGGGTCGTCTGCGCAATGGACGCGGGCACGCCGGTCAGCAGCGCCGCGACCGACGCCGTCCAAGCTAGATATCTCAATTTGTCCTCCCTTATGCGCCCGCGTCTTGGGTGACGCTGTTTCGCATGCAGGCAAACAGTGGCATGACCTGGCGCAGCCGTCAATACTGACTGATGTGTCAGTCAGTATTTATTGTCCAGGGACCCTCCCCCTGATCCGGGATTGCTGGCGCCCCCCACCCCGCCTATACCAGTAACAGTCATTCTCACCAGCCTGGGGCCAGCGACCTGCGGCCCTGGATACGATGGACGGCACAGCCGGAAGGGGGCCGGATTGGCAAACGACTTCATTGATACCGCCCTGGTGGAACTTGCCGGCCTGTCGGCCGATCCGACCCAGCGGCACGAGGCGCTGACCGCCATCGGCGCCGCCCTGCTGCGCCGTCCGGCGCTGGGCGGGCAGCTCGTGGCCCGTTTCTGCGCGGCGCCGCAGGACGCGCCAGCCATGCAGGATCTGGGCGACCTTCTCGACCATGCGCTGGAAAACGCGCGGATGGCCCAGGAAGGGGGACTGAAGCGCGGCCGGGATTTCCTGCGGGCCGTGGACGACGCGATCATCCTGGCCGACGGCCAGGGCCGGTTGGGGTCGACGCACCGGCTCATGCTGGCCGGTCTCTGGGCCCGCAACGGATTGCCGGCCCCGGACGTGCTGGCGATCAATGACACGGATGAAGAGATGGCGGAACTCCTGTCGCAGGCATCGCTGGGGCAGGACGGCGATGCCATTGTCGGCAGCCTGTTCGACAGCCTGATCGAACAGGCCGACGGTGATGTCGGGGAACTGCACGCCGCGCTGCAGGAAAGCTTTCCCGCCATGCCGCCGGGGATGCGGGAACATCTGGTCGCCTATATCCTGACACGCCCGGGTGCCATCAATCTGCGGCTGGCCTGCTTCTGGCTGCTCGACGCAGCGGCGGACCTGCGCCTCGACGCCGCGGAAGGGCTGGCGGCCCGTCTGGCCCGCGGCGAGTTGCCCGGCGACATCATGCCCACGCTGGTGATCCTGCGGAGCTGGATGCCGGAGGATGCGGCGCGGGCCGCCGTCGACCGGCTGCTGCGCGACGCCATGCGGGCCGGTATCGCCACCCCCGCCGCCACCCCGGCCACCTGGACATGCCACCGCATTCAGGCAACCCTGCCCGATGGCGGCGGCGCCCAAAGCATCGCCGTGGCGCTGCAGCTCGGCCGGGAACGCAAGATGGGCATGGTGCTGCTGAAGCAGGGCTTCGGGATCAAGGACGCCTTCGTCCTTCCCTGCACCTCGGCCAGCGAACAGAAGCGCATGACCCGGCAGATGGCAGAGGATACGGGCGCCCAGGATATTCCCCCGCCCGTGCTGGCGCGACTATTGTCGCAGGCGCTGGCGGACGGGCTTGCCCGGAACCTTCCCCCCGCCCCCGGCCTGATCGAGGTGGCGGCCCTCTGCGGCCTGACAAACCTGCGCCCCGAGCCGCTGGAAACAGAGGCCATGATCGCGGCCCTGGGTCCGGCTGCCACCATCCCCACCCTGCCGGCGGCCCTGCGCGACCAACTGGTCAGCGCCAGCGGTCAATGGTGGCAACGCCATCCAATCGCCCAGAGCTGGTTCGAGGAGAATGACGAGGCGCATGCGGCGCTGGAGGGCGCCAAGACCGCGCGGGCCAGGAACAGCGCGCTCTGGAAATGGCTGGAATTGCGGCGCGTCTGGTGGACGCGGATCATCGCGCAGGCCGCCATGGTGCTGGATGCGGCGGGCCATCCGGACGCCAACAGCTTCACCGCCACGGCGCTGGCCCTGCAGGGTGGCCAGAAGCTGAAGGACATTCCCGTAATGTCCTATATACATGAGCAGACGGTGCAGGCCTGGCTGCATGACGGTCCGGACGACGGCGATATCGACGAAGACCCGCTGACGTCCGCCAACATGGATATGTCGGACCCAAAGCCGGAACGCGAGGGGGAGCTTTCGCGACTGCTGAAGGGGAAAGGCGTTTCCGGTGACTGGATCGACGGGTATCTCGTGGGCATCGTGATCGCACCGAAGGGCGTGCCACCGAACCGCTGGATCGCCCCGATAATGGAGAAGGTGGTCAACGTCCTGGACCCGGCCAGTCTCCAGCGCTTCCTGGACATCATCCTTCTGCGCTTCAACATGAGCGCGGAACTGGCCGATGACGGCACCAGAATGGAAAAGGCTTTGTCGGTACGGACGGGACAGGCGCAGCGCGAATGGGCGGCCGGCTTTACCGCGGCCCAGGCCAGCTTCAAATCGGCCTGGTCGGGCAAATCGCTGGCGCCGGACGACAAGGCGATGGGCCGCACGGTCAGCGCCGCCGCCCAGAGCGGGTTCCAACCCGGCGAGGTGGAAATCCTCGCCCGGTGGATCAACGCCCGCTTCGTGCGCAGTATGGGATAGCACCGGTAGCACCAGCGACACTGCCGCCGGTGGAACGCTCACGGGAAAAGGGCCGGGGATGCATCCGCATCCCCGGCCCTTTGTTCTGGCGGTGATCCCCGCACCGTCCGGGCCAGCCCATCACCCCGGCGGGACGGCAGGCCGATAACCGGTTATGCCATTTACGCGCGCTTGGCCACGCGATCGATCAGACCGGCCCAGTTGCTGAACGAGATGAAGTGGCAATAGACCAGGTGCAGCCAGCCGCGCTCGCGCCAGCGCAGGAATTCCTCGGCCGGCAGGGCATTGAACTTGGCCTCGTCGATCACCTTGAAGCCGTTCAGGCTCAACTTGCCGCCATTCACCAGCGTGATGTCGGCACGATTGTCGACCAGAAGATCATGCTCGGCCAGGGCCTTGGCAAATTCAACCGTGGCGGCGTGCTGGGCCTGGAACTGCTGGCAGAAATCCAGGGCGCGCTGAGCCAGTTCCGTCGGCTTGCCATCCTTGAACAGCGGATTGCTGTCATCCTTGACGATGGCCGGGCTCGCCTCATCCAGGCACAGAACGAACTCGCCCCGGTCCTTGTCCTCCAGGAAGATGAAGGGATAGCGACGGATATAGGCCGGGACATAGAAATCCTGCTCCCACTGACCATCAGCCCCCACAAACAGGTTCTCTCCATCCCGGAGACCCAGCAGCACCACAGGCTGGGCGGCCTCCCCTTCGGTGAACAGGATGGGGAAATGCTTGCAGGCCAGCGTGAACTCCGTGCCGATCACCGGCACGGAATTGGTCTGAGCGGCGAAGCTGAAATCATTGCTGCTGACCAGGGACGTATCGGCATCACGGCCCGCCAGAACGGGGCGGGGCGTCTTGTACAGGACGGGAAGGGTGGGCTCGCTCATCTTCCGGGACTTTCTGAGATGGTGTGAATGCCGGGCCGGCAAGAAAATGGGCCGGGCCCGGCCAGTTTCGCACAAGGTATCGGGGCGATTTCAAGGAAAACCGATCAATTGCGGGGACGCCCCTCTTCCTCCTCGCTATTTGCAGTGCCCTGGCCATCGGACGTGGCTTCGGACGAGGGCTGGCTGCCGGCCCCGGCGGGGGCCGTCCCATCCGGCGCAGCCAGGACCGACGGGCTGCTGCTGCCCGCCGCACCACTGCCGACGCCACCCGCCGCACCGGCAGCCGGTGAGGTTTGCAGGACCGACACCGACCCGCCGGTCTCCAGCAAGCCGACATTGGTCAGGACCTGCGGAGCCTGATAGGCGGACAGCGCGTTCGGGGTCACACCGCTGCTGGTCACGGTGCCCGTGAACAGCGACGCGACGGTCGGCGTGCTGGGCACCGGATTGCGCGGCACGATGGTGGACACGACCTGCGTCACATCCTCCACCGGACCCCAGGCGACATTGTTCAGGAAGTAGGGCGCCCCGCGATAGGAGCTGTCCACCGCCTTGGCCGCCGCGGCACCTGCGTTGGTGCCGATGGTGCCGAACATGCTGGCCGACCCCGCCGTGGGAACGGTCAGCGTCAGGACCTGCAGGGTCTGCGCCGCCGCACCCCCGCTGACGCCGATCTTCAGGGCACCGGTTCCCGCCGACAGCGTCAGGTTGGTGCCGGGACCAACCAGGCCTGCCATCGTGATGTTGCCGCTGGTGCTGATCGATGCGGCACCGGCCGGCAGTTCGGCCGGTGCCTCCAGCGTAATGTCGCCCAGCGTCACCGTTACCGTGGTCGGCAGCAGCACGCGGGCGCCACCGGCCTGCGTGAAGCCGCTAGCCGCCTGCACATGCGCCGATCCGGCGAATGTGATCGTGCCGCTGGCATTGTTGCTGGTGAGGCTGATGCGGCCGCTGCTGGTGACCGCCCCGTTGAAGGTCATGTCGCGGCCCGTGACCGTCATGTCCGCGGCGGTGATGGCACCGCTGAAGGTCACATTGTGCCCGGTCACCACCAGATTTCCGGTGGTGACCGTACCGCCGAAGGTGGTGTCCTGCCCCGTGACCGCCAGCGCGCCGGTGTTGACAGCACCATTGAAGGCAACCGCGCCACCGGCGGTGATCGTCAGGCTGGCGCCGCCATTGCTGTCCACCGTGCCGCCGAAGGTCATGGACCCGCCGCTGCTGGTGAGACCGGCATTGGCGAGCAGGGTGACCGGCCCGGTATAGGATTGCGCCCCGGTGGTGGCGACGGAACCATTCAGTTGCGTGCGGCCGCCGACACTGAACGAGGTCAGGGCGGCCGTGCCACCGACGGCACCGTTGATCACGCCGTCACCCGTGATGGACAGGGCATGCGCACCGTCCACCCCGCCGGCAAGCGTGACGAGACCGCCGGTCAGCAGCATGTCGGACCCCAGCACGGCGCGCTCGCCGAAGGTCTGGTTGCCGCTGGTGGTGATGCTGCCCCCCGTCAGCGTGAGCGAGCCGGCGGCATCGGTCACGATGCTGGCAACGGACACCGCCCCGCCAAGGCGGGTCAGGCCGCTGCTGTCGATCGACAGGGCAAAGGCACCATCGATCGTGCCATCGAACAGGGCGTCACCGCCGGCCGTACCGAACCGGGTGTCCCGGCCCAGCGTCACCGCCCCTTCCCAATGCTGGGTGCCCGTGGTGTCGATGGCACCGCCATCGACGCGGGCAGCCCCCCGCACGACGAGACCGGACAGCGCCTGCTGCCCGCCGACCACGCCGGCAAAGCCGACCGGACCGGTGACGGACAGGGCATGCGCCCCGTCGATGGTGCCGTTGAAGGCGACAGTGCCGCCCGACAGGGCCACGTCGTCACCCAGCGTGACGGCACCGGCATAGGTCTGGGCCCCGGTGCTGGTTACATTGGCCGACAACAGTGTGGTGCCGCCGACCGACAGGCCCGCCAGCGCCGTGCCGGCACCGACCGCCCCGGCGATCACGGCATCACCCGTGATGGCAAGGGCATGGGCACCATCGGCACCATTCAGGCTGACCAGGCTGCCCGTCAGCACCGCATCACGGCCCAGGGTGACCAGACCGGCATAGGTCTGCCCGCCAAGGGTCGCAACGTCGCTGTTCAGCAGCGTGGTGCCGCTGACATTCAGACCGGCCAGCGACACGATGCCATTGATGGCCGCATCGCCGGCGATGGTCAGGCCATGGCCGCTGCCGGCACCGTTGATGGTGACCAACCCACCGGTCAGTCGCGTGTCGCCGGCCAGGGTCAGCGCGCCACCATAGGTCTGGTCGCCCGTCGTGGTGACATCGCCGCCCAGCACGGTGCTGCCCGACACAGCAAGGCTTTCCAGCGCGGTCACGCCGCCGACAGCGCCGCCAGTGACCAGATCGCCGGTGACGACAAGGGCATAGCGGCCGGGCGCCGCCAGGGCACCCGCCGGTGCGGCCGCGGCGGCATCGCTGCCATCCGCGCCCTGCGACAGGGTGATGGTGCTGCCGGTCAGGACGATATTGCCGCCGATCAGCGCCCGCTCGCCATAGGTCTGCGCGCCCGTCGTCGTGACGGAACCGCCCAGCAGCAGCGAGCCCGCCGCATCCGTGGCCAGCGATGCCAGATCGACCGCCCCGCCGAAGCGGGTCAGGCCGGCCGCATCGACCGTCAGGGCATGGGCCCCGGTGACCGTGCCGGCGAACAGGACATCGCCCCCCGCCGCCAGGACGGCGGCAGAGCCCAGACGGGCGGCGCCATAGGATTGGTCACCCGTTGTGGTCACCGCGCCGCCATTCAGGTCGGCCGTGCCGCTGACAGCGACGGAACCCAGGGAAACGGTGCCGCCGAACACGGCATCACCCTCCACGGACAGGCCATGATCGCCTTCCGCCCCCTGGGCCAGCGTCACGCTGGAGCCGGTCAGGACGGTATCCGCCGTCAGGAGCAGACGCTCCCCGTAATTCTGGGCCCCGGTGGTGGTGACGCTGTTGGCGGCCATGGACAGGCTGCCACCGGCATCGGTGGTCAGCGAGCCCAGCGTGACCGTACCACCGAAGCGGGTCAGCCCGTCGCTGTTGACCGTCAGGCCGGCGGGGCCGGTGACCGCGCCCTGGAAATCGACCGAGCCGCCGGTCAGGACGGTGGAGCCGTTCAATGTCACAGCCCCGCCATAGGCCTGGCTGCCGCTGGTGGTGATGCTGCCGCCGGACAGGACGGTCCCCCCGCTGACATCCACGCGGGTCAGGGCCTGTTCGGCACCCAGCGCGCCGCCGAACCCGGCATCGCCCCGGATGGTCAGCGCAAAGGCACCGTCAGCCCCCTGGTTCAGGGTCACCGAGCTGCCCGTCAGGACCGTGTCGGCGACCAGGGTCAGACGCTCGCCGTAATTCTGGGCGCCGGTGGTCGTGATGGCGCTGCTGGCGAGCGAGAGGCTGCCGGCCCCATCCGTGGTCAGGGACCCGACATTGATGGTGCCGCCGAACCGGGTCAGGCCGGGGCTGTTGACGGTCAGGCCCGCCGGTCCTTCGACCGCACCCTGGAAATCGACCGACCCGCCGGTCAGCGTGGCGTCGCCGCCCAGCGTGACCGTGCCGGTGAAGCTTTGCGCGCCGCTGGTGGTGATGCTGCCGCCATTCAGCAGCGTGTCACCCGCAATATCGAGGCTTGCCAGCGGAGTGCCGGCACCCGGCGCGCCGCCGAAGGCGGCATTGCCCCGGATAGTCAGCGCGAAGGCACCATCGACCCCCTGATCAACCGTGATCAGCGCGCCCTCCAGCACCGTGTCGCTGGCCAGGGTCAGGCCACCGCCATAGGTCTGGGTGCCGCTTGTCTTCACCGCCCCGCTGCGCAGCAGCGTGTTGCCGCTGATCGCCAGGGCGGCGACATCGATGCTGCCTGCCAGATCCGCATCACCATTGATGGTCAGCACACGACCACCCGTGGCCCCCTGCCCCAGCGTGACGCTGGAACCGGTCAGGACGGTATCGATGGTCAGCGTCACCGCCTCGCCATAGGACTGGGCGCCGACGGTCGTGATGGCGCCGCCATTAAGGTTCAGCGTGCCCGCCGCATCGGTGACCACGGACGTCATGTTCATGCCGGCCGCCGCGAAGCTGGTCAGCCCCGCGCTGTTGATGGTCAGCGTGCCCAACCGCGTCGTGCTGCCGACCGCCCCGGTGAAGATGACATCGGAGGCGCCGGCATTGATGGTGAGATCGGCCGCGCCATCGATGGTGCCGCCGAAATCGATATGGCCGCTGCTGGTCGTCAGGATCTGGTCGCCCGTCAAGGTCACGGCCCCGCCATAGGTCTGCGACCCGGTCGTAGCCATGGTGCCGCCATCCAGCAGCGTGGCACCAGTGACGGACAGGCTGTCCAGGGTCACACCCTGGCCGCCCTGCAGCACCGCATTGCCCTGGATGGTCAAGCCGCCGCCCGTGGCGCCGTCGCCCAGCGTGACGCTGGTGCCGGACAGGGTCGTGTCGCCGGACAGGGTCAGCAGACCGCCATATTGCTGGTCGCCGCTGGTCCGCACCGTGCCACCGCCCAGCCGCGTGCCGCCGCTCACCGAGAGCGATGCCAGCGCCGTCTGGGCACCGACATCGCCGGCAATGTCGGCATCGCCGTTGATGGTCAGGCTGGAACTGCCCTCCGCCCCGGCGGACAGGGTGACGGTGGAACCCGTCAGCACGGTCTCATCGTCGATCCGGAGCTGCTCGCCATAGGTCTGGGCGCCGCTGGTGGTGACCGCGCCGCTCAACACCACGGTGCCGCCGGCATCGGTCGTCAGCGACCCCAGCCGCACCGTGCCGCCGAAGCGCGTGGTATCGGCGCTGTTGACGGTCAGCGCACCGTCACCATCGACCGAACCGCCGAAATCGACGCCGCCGCCAGCATTCAGTTCCAGATCACCCGTGATCAGGGCGCCGCCCTTGTAATCCTGCTTGCCGGAGGTGTTGACGCCGCCGTTGATGCTGGTCAGGCCACTGACCGTCAGGCTGTTGATGCTGGCCCCGGCGCCCAGCGTCAGGTCGCTGTTGACCGTCAGCGCATGGGAACCCTGCGCCCCCTGCGACAGGGTGACCGCACTGGCCGTCAGCACCGTGTCGCCGGTAAGGTTCAGCACCTCGCCATAGCTTTGCGCGCCCGTGGTGGTGACCGTGGTGGCGCCGCCAAGATCAAGCGAGCCGGCACCATCCGTCACGATGGAGAAGGCGCTGACCCCCGCGGAGGAGAATTTCGTCAACCCGCCGGAATTGACCGCCAGCGCCCCGAGCCCGTTCACCGCGCCGTTGAAGCTCACATCGCTGGAACCGGCATTGACCGTCAGGTCGAAGCCGCCGCCGATGCCACCATTGAACGTCGCGCCGCTGTCGATGGTGGTGGCACCAGCCAGCGTCGCCCCCGCATTGGCCACCAGCCCGCCGGCGGCAAAGCTGCCGGACAGCGTGACCGCGTCGTTGAAGGTCTGGGCCCCGCTGGTGCTGACGCCGACGAAGCTGCTGGTGCCGCCACTGTCGGTGGTCAGGCTGCCAAGAGCCTGCGAGCCCCCCAGAGCCGCGCTGACATTGGTGGCGCCGCTGCTGTTCAGCGTCAGGTCGCTGCCGCCATCGATCGTGGCGCTGATGGTGATGGACCCGGCCGAAACGGTCGTGTTGCCCGCCAGCGACACCGCACTGGTCAGCGTGAAGCTGCCGGCGCCGTAGGTGCCGTTCAGCGACCCGCCGGAGCCGCCCAGGGACTGCGCTCCGGTCGTGGTGACCGACTGGAGGTTGATCGCCCCACCGCTGGTCGTCAGGCTGGCCAGCGCCGTACCCTCGCCGATCGCGGCATTGGCCGTCGTGGCACCGGTGCTGCTGATGGTCAGGGCATGGGCGCCATCGACATTGCTGCTGAACGTCACGTTGCCACCCGTAATGGTGACATCGCCCGCCAGGGTCAGCCCGCCGCTGGTCAGGAACGCGCCACCGGCCAGGCTGTAGGTGCCGTTCAGGGTGGCGTTGCCGGCATAGGTCTGGTCGCCGCTGGTATAGACGGATATCGCCGTGACATTGCCCGAACCGGTGGTGGTCAGGCTGGCCAGCGCCGTCGTGCCGCCGACGACCGCGTTGAACTTCGTGTCACCGCTGGTGGTGATGGTCAGCGCATGGCCGCCGTTCACCGTGCCGGCGAATTCCAGGCCGGCGGTTCCGGTTTCCACTGTCGTGGCCCCGGCCAGGGTCACATTACCCTTGGCGTCGAAGGTCGCGTCGCTGGTCTGGAACAGCCCGCTCAGCGTCACATCGTCATTGTAGGTCTGTTCACCCGTCGTGATCACACCCGTCAGGATGGCGCTGCCCCCGGCATTGGTGGTGATGCTGGTCAGCGCCGTCGTGCCGCCGGCCACACCGGACAGCGTCGTCACGCCCGTGCTGTTCAGCACCAGGGCATGCGCCCCGTCGATTGTGCCGCCAAAGGTGATGGCGCCGCTGCCGGCCGCAACCGTGGTATCGGCCGTCAGGGTGACCGGCCCGGCGAAGCTGATCGTCCAATTGTTGTTGGACGTATAGGTGCCGCCGATGGTGGCGGCATCACCGATGGTGATGACACCGTTGGTGGTGACATTGCCCAGCGTCGTCGTGCCGCCGGCATCGGTGATCAGGCTGGCCAGCGCCGTCGTGCCACCCACGACACCGCTGAACAACGTCGCCCCCTGGCTGTTGACGGTCAGGGCGTGGGTGCCGTCGACGGTCCCCTGGAAGGTGACGCCACCGGTGCCCGCACTGACCGTGACATTGCCGCCCAGTGTCAGGGCCTGTGCGGTCAGGAAGTCGCCATTGCCCGTGGTGTAGGTGCCATTCAGTGTGACCGCGTCATTATAGGTCTGGCCACCGGCCGTCGTGACCGACCGCAGGCTGCTGGTGCCGCCGGCATTGGTCGTCAGGCTGGCCAGCGCCGTCGTGCCGCCCACGGCGCCGGTCAGCGTCGTCGCCCCCGTGCTGTTCAGCGCCAGGGCATGGGCACCGTTGATGGTGCCCGTCAGGTTGATGGCATTGGCGCCGGCGTTGATCGTGGTGTCGCCGGCCAGGATGAAGTTGTTGCTTGCCGTGAAATCCACGGTTCCGACCGTATAGATACCGTCCAGCGTGACGCTGGTCTCACCATAGGTCTGCGCACCCGTCGTCGATACCGACTTCAGGGTGAGCGTGCCGCCGGCATTGGTCGTCAGGCTGGCCAGCGCCGTCGTGCCACCCACGGCGCCGCTGAGGGCCGTGGTGCCAGCGCTGTTCAGGGTCAGGGCGTGCGCCCCGTCGATGGTGCCCGTCACCTGGATGGCACCGCTGCCGGTGGCAATCGTCGTGGCTCCGCCAAGCTGGACCGCGCCGGCCAGGGTGACGGCGCCATTGGCCGTGGTGGTCAGGTTGCCGTTCAGCGTGGCGTTTTCGCCATAGGATTGCGACAGGGTCGTGGTGACAGCCTGCAGGGACACCGTGCCGCCGGCATCGGTGGTCAGGCTGCTGAGCGCCGTGGTGCCGCCGACCGCCGCGGCAAAGCTGGTGGCCCCGGTGCTGTTGACCGTCAGGGTACGGGCCCCGTCGACCGCGCCGGAGAAGGTGGCATTGCCGCTGCCGGTGCTGACCGTGGTGTTCCCGCCCAGCGTCACGGCACCGGAGAAGGTGACGGCGCTGTTGGTGGTCGCATAGGTGCCGTCCAGGGTAACGCCGCTGCCATAGGATTGCGTGCCCGTTGTCCGCACCGACTTGAAGGAGCCGGTGCCGCCGGTATCCGTGGTCAGGCTGGCCAGCGCCGTCGTGCCGCCGACCGCCCCGCCGACCGTCACGGCGCCCGTGCCGTTCAGCGCCAGCGCGTATGCACCATTGACGGTGCTGGACAGGTTGATCTGGTTGGCGCCCGCCCCGATGGTCGTGTCGCCGCCCAGGGTCAGGGCCCCGGTCACGCCGAAATTGCCTGTGCCGGTGATGGCATAGGTCCCCGACAATGTGGTGGCACCGGTATAGGCCTGGGCGCCGGTGCTGCTCGCACCGGCCGCACTGATGGTGCCGGCCGTGGCGGCCAGGCTGGCCAGGCCCGTCGCGGCTCCCCCCAGCGTGGCGGTGCCGGTGCCGGCCGTCAGGGTCAGGCCCTTGCCGCCACCGGTGATCGTGCCGCTGATGCCGATATCGCCGTTGAACGGGCTGGTGTTGATGGTGACGGCGCTGTTGCTGCCGCCCAGCGTGGCATTGCCCGTGATGGTGACGGACTTGCCGGTCAGGTCGCCGGTCAGCGTCGTATTGCCCTTATACTCCTGCGCACCGGCCGTACCGACAGCGGCCACGGTGATGCTGTTGGCTTCGATCGCCAGGCCGGCCTTGGTCGCATCGCTGCCGGTGGAGTTGAAGTCCTTGGTCAGGGTGACCGAGCCGCCGGTGGATTTCAGCGTGACATTGCCGCTGGTCCCGGCCGAGAAACCGTTGACCATGTTGGTGTCGGTGATGTTGCCCGTCGTCGTGACGACGATGTCACCATTGGTGGTGGTCAGGTCGCCAAGCTGGAAGCTGGTGCCCGACAGGTAGATCCCGCCGACACCCGTCACATTGGCCGAGATTTTCGTGAAGGTGGTATCGAAAGCCGCATCCGCCGAGCCCACGCCCGTGAAGGTGGTCAGATTCAGCGTCTCGCCCGTCAAGGTGGCGCCGCCATCCGCCGACAGGACGCTGCCGGTGGCCGCCAGCAATGTCAGCGTGCCCGTGGCACCGGCATTGATGGTATCCAGCGTCAGATCACCGGTCGTCGCCGTCAGGGTGATGGTGCGGTTGGCACCCGTGGCCGATATGTCGGTAGCCGTGAAGCCGACACTGTTGGTGAAGGTGACATCACCATTCGCCGCCAGCGTGAGGGAGGAAACCTCGCCGGTGTTGGTGACGATCAGGTTCTTGTCGTTGCCGGTCAGGCTGGCATCCAGCGTGTCGACCGTGGTGGTCAGCGTGGTGTCACCGCCGGCCGAACCGCTGACGAAGGTCAGCGCCGAGGCCGTCACCGACACGGTGCGGCCGCCGCCGCTGCTCACGATGTCGGTCGTGCCCTTCAGCGTCACAGCGCCGGTGGTGCTGAAGCTGCCCGAGGATGGCAGCGTCAGGGTGCCGCCGCTTTCCAGCAGCAGGTTGCCGCTGGAAAGCGACAGTCCTTCGACCGACAGATCGCCCGCCGTCTTGATATAGGCCGAAGCCCCCGTCCCCAGCGTCAGCGCGCCGCTGCCCAGCGTGGACGTGCCGGTGCCGCTGTTGGAGATGGAAACGACGGCCGCCGCCTTGGCCGCCGACAGGCCCGTGATGCTGGACACCTTCACCAGCACGGGCGTGCCGTCACCGGTGGCCATATTGGTGACCGCGCCGATATTTCCGTCATTGGCGGTCAGCGACAGCTTGCCTGCGATGATATGGGTATCGTTGCCGACGGTGGTGATGCCCCCGGCGGCCGTGACGCTGGCCTGGCTGCTGCTGGGGGCACCGGTGGAAACGCTGGCGCCGGCATACAGCTTGGTGATGGTGACATCGCCGCTGGTGGTGGACAGGGTGACGTCCTTGCCCGCGCCATCGGTCGATTGCACGACATTGACCACGGCCAGCGGTCCCGCCGCCGTCACGGTGAGCGAGCCGTCATTGACGGTCAGGCCCGTGCTGCTGTTGCCCAGGCTGACGCCCGCGCTGTTGCCATCGGCGAGATGGACAGAACCGGTGCCGCTGGTGCCGCCCAGCAGGGTGACAGCATGCGTATTGACGGCATGTGTGCTGGTCCCGATACCGGTGCCGGCCGTCAGCGTCACGGTGTTGCCCGTGATCCCGGTGCTGGACAGTTCATCATCCGTGATGCTGCCCGAACCCGCGGACAGGGTCACATTGCCGGTACCGCCGCCGCTGGCATCGACGATGCCCACCTGCAGGTTGGAAATGCCCGTGGCTTCGACATTGATGTCGCTGCCACCGGAGACGAGGCGGCCCAGTGAAATGGCCGTGTTGGCACCGGTAACACTGATCACGCCGCCATTGGTGACGATGTTGGACAGGCCCAGTTCCGTGCCCGTGGCCTTCAGATAGGTGCCGAGCCCGGCGGTGGACGATACGGCCGTCAGGTCGCGGCTGTTGACGCCCAGGGCCGCGCTGCTGGAACCGTAACCGGCGGTCGCATTCAGCGTGACGGTGCCGCCGCTGATGCTGCTGCCGTTATTGCCCTGCTGAATCCCGCCGGACAGCGCGGTCAGCACCACCTGACCCTCGCCCATGCCGGTACTGACGCTGCCGGCCGTCCCCGTGCTGCCGATGGTGATGCTGCCATTGGCCGTGACGCGGATATCATTGCCCGCGGCATCGTCCGTGATGGTCATGGTGCCGATCACCACCGTCCCGCCGGCCGTGACGATCGTGCTGCCATTCTTGACGGAGGTGCTGAGCCCGCCGTTCACACCACCGGTGAAGGCGAGATAGGCCGAACCATCACCCGTCACCGTGGCCGAGACGAGTGAACCAGTGCCACCGGCGTTAGATGCCGTGATCCGGAACACGTCACTGGCGGTGCCGATGCCGCTGCCGGCCTTCAGATTGATGCTGGCGCTGGTGCCGCCGGCGGTCAGGCCGATCCCGTTGGAGCGCAGGTGACCACCAGCCTCCAGTGTCAATGCGGCACTGGAACCCCAGCTTACCGCCCCGTCCAGAGTGAGATCGCCCGAACCGGTCTTGACGGACAATGCACCGTTGCTGGTCAATGCACCCGTGGTCAGCGCGCCGGCATTGGAGACATAGGCGCCACCGGAAGCGGTATTCAGCGTGAGGCGGGAAACGCTGGTCAGCACTGCCTGGCTGCTGGTGCCGATGCCGGCACCCGTATAGCTGTTGGTGGCCAGCGACAGGCTGCCGGCCGTGATCAGGCTGCTGCCATTGATGGCCGTGATGCTGGTGGCGGCATTCGTTGTCGTGAAGGCCGCCGTGTTCAGGTCCACGCTGCCGCTGCCGACCGAGATGGTGCCGACCGCGATGTTCCCCTTGGCCGAGATGGTCAGGTTGAGGCCCGTCGTGTCGGAGATGTTGGTCAGGGTCGTGGTTGTGCCATTGTCACTGGCCGTAAAGGTCAGATTGGTTGCGGTGACCGACAATGTACCGCTGCTGCTCGTGTTGTTCTGCGATGTCTTGCGGTCGATGGTCAGGTCGGTCAGGTCGCTGTTGCTGCCCACAACGATGTTGCCGCCGGTATTGATGGTCAGCTTCGTGGCGGTGGTCTTGACCCTGGTATTGGCGTTCGTGCTGGCGCCGATGGCGCCGGCGCCGGCATTGGCGCCGCCCATCGCCGTCAGCACCAGTTCGGCCGCGTCGATAACGGAACTGGTGTCGGACTTGATCGCCGCGTTGGCGGCTGTCAGCGTCACCTTGTGGCCCGTTGCCGTGATGGCGCCGGCAATGGTCAGGTCCTTCTGCTGCTGACCATTACCGGCAGCCACCACCACATCACCGGCCGCATTCATGCTGCTGATGGTCAGGGCTTGGGATTCAGTGAGATAGATGCCGCCCCCGGCTGCCGTCGCCGTCAGGGTCGTCGTGCCGTTGCTGGCGGCACTGATGCCCAATGCCTTGCCATCCGCACCGATGGCACCGGATGCCGTCAGGGTCAGGTCGCCGGAACCGGAAATGAAGCCACCGCCCAGGATGGAGCCATTGACCACATTGACCGTCACGGCGGCACCGTTCAACGACCAGCCTCCATCGGTATCATCGGGCGAACCGATATCCAGATCGCCGCTGCTGATCTGGAAAACGCTGGTGCCGGCCACGGTGATTCCCGCGACCTTGGCCTTCTGCTTCAGGTCGACAAGGGCGCCGTTGTTGGCAGAAATCTTCAGATAGCCGGTGGTGATATCCAGCAAGCCGCCGCCGGTGCCCGCCGTCTGACCAACCGCACCAGAGGAAGCGATCAAATGAACGACACCCGCCTTGATGTATGATGCATCGTCAAGTTCCTGAATACCGGAATTGCCTGACAGTGTCAGTCTGTTGGCAGCACCGATTTCGACACTGTCCACAGTGACCAAACGGTCACCGGTAAAGCTGAAATCCATCCCGGATGTGTCGGTGATCTGGCTGAACACTGTGCCGCCGGTATTGGTGTGGGTCGCCTGGACCTGCACGGTCCCCGCCGTTCCATCCAGCCCCGCGCTGACAATGTCGAACGTGCGGTCCGCGGTGCTGCTAGAACTGGAGTTGGTCAGCGACAATTTGTCGATATGGGTGCTGGACGTGACATAAACGTCACCCTGCGCCTTCAGCGTCACCACAGGGGCGTCGATATAGAACCTGGCGCCAGTCGACCCGAGAAGCATGGCATCCAGGGACAGCGAACCCGCCGTGATGCGGGAGAGGCTGCTGTTGGCGCCGCCGAAAAGCGACGCTTCGGATTTAAGCGTCAGAGTCCCGGCCTTGGTCAGGTCGACAATGCCGACAATCTGCGAGATCTTGGTTTCGAAGGTGAAGTCGAGGCCGGTCGTGTCGGTCACGGCGAGCGCATAGGAGCTGGAGCCCGAGATCGAAATGGTCGCATTACCGGACAGCAGGCTGTAGGCGGCGGCGCCATCGCCCGATGTCCGGCTGTTCTTGATGGACAGGGTCTGCAGGTCGGCAGCGCTGTTATTGATATAAACATCGTCCACGGTGTTGATGAACAACGCCTCGGTATGGGTCCTCAGCGTACTGGCACTCGTACCGGCCGATCCGGTTGCCGTCAGGTTGATCCTGCCGGCCCGCATGGTCATCCCACCACCCAGCGTGGAAATGCTCTTGGCGGTGCCCGTCGTCGTCAGGCTGAGTGACCGCCCCTTCTGGACGTCGATGTTACCCACGACCAGGGATGTATCGGTGCTGATGCTGAGATCAAGACCCGACGTGTCGGTGAACGTATTGATCGTGGTGCTGCCCGACGCAAGGCTGGCAGGCATGTTCACCGTAAGGTTCACGCCGGTAATGCTATATTGGTTGATCGCACTGGAATGCCTCAATGTCCAATCGAACTTGTCCAGATCGGCCAGATTATTCAAATAGACATTCAGGCCGCTTGTCAGCGTCAGGCTTTCCGCCTCGATCAGCAGCGATGTTTCACTAGTGCCGATACTGCCGTTCTCGACCTTCAATGTCAGATCATTGGTGAACAGCCCCCCCGTACTACCGACGGCCTGGGTCAGGTTCCCGTTGGTGACAGCCAATGTGATTGAACGTCCGTCGGAGGTGGTGCGATTGCTTACACCATCCAGTACAAGGTCACCCGCATTCTGGTAATTCACGTCACCCGTAGCATTGATTTTCAACGTGCCGACTGTACCGAAGAACGTCGATTGTCCGCTCTGTGAATTGCCAACGGAGCTGGCCATGATTTCCAGGCGGCCAGCGGTGATCACACTGGTTGACCGACTGGCGTTAACGGTGGCACCGCTGAAGGTATCACCGGACGTCGTGCCGGCCTGCAGCTTCACCGTTCCGGTGCCGACATTGATTCCCGAAACATTGATCTGCTTGGTTGAAAGAACAGTCAGATTGAGGGGGGACGAGGTCTGCGAGATATTCTGAATATTCAGGCCCGATACACTATTGTTTAAAACAGCAACATTCAGACTGAGCGAAGGGTTATTGCTACCATACACTTCATATGTATAGGATCCGCTATTAACCGAACCGGTCGTCTCAAAAGAAAGATCCAGCGTCAGATCGGTCAGGGTTGTTGCGTTGTCCCAACGGACACTGCCACCAGACTTGATGTAAAGTTTCTTCGTATCCACGAAGAACATTGCATCGTTGTTGCCGATACCGCCCGTGTTCGATCCCGTGGCCGTCAGCGAAACCTCACCAGCGGTAATGGTACCGTCTTGATTGTTGCCAGTGATGAAGCTGTAAACGGTGGAGCCGCCGGACCCGGCGCTCCCCGTGCTCTTCAAAGTCACCTTGCCAGTGGTGGACGTCCCGGCATCGATCGAAGAGACACGGATCGCCCGATCGACGCTGTAGCTGAAATCCATGATGCCGGCGCCGCTATTGGCACCCACCGTGGTCACGCCACCCGCTTCGGTGACGGTAACACTCCGCCCCGAGCCGACATTGATGAAGCTGATGGTATTGATGTCTGTGAGAGACGTGGTCTTGTGCGTATTGGTGACCGCCAGTGTGGTCAGGGCCGTATTGCTGTTGTTGATATAGATATTGCCGTTATTGGTGACGCTCAGCGACGCCGCGCTGGTCTTGAAGGCCCGGCTGGAGGAGCCGATGGCACCGCCATCGCTGCCGGTGCCGGTGGCAACCAACGTGACGCTGCTGGCAATGACCGTACCCCCGCCCGAAAGCGACAGGCTGGAATTGGCCCCACCGCCTTCCGTCTTCAGTGTGACCGCGCCGGAGACGACGATTTCGCTGACGGCGATGTTCTTGCTCGCGCTCAGGCCGAAATCAGTCAGCCCGGCGCTGCCAACCACATCGACGGTCAGCGTCGTCCCGTTATCCGTCAGGGCAACCACTTCCCCTGCCGGGCCCGTGATGCCGAAAAGGCTTGCCGTGTTGCTCGCGGTCGTGCTGTTGGTGCTGGCGATGGTCAGATGGGTCAGTCCCACATCGCTGCCAACATAGATGTCGCGGCCGGCCGACACGTCCAGCTTGGTACTGCTGATCAGGATGGGGCTGCTGGACGATCCGATGGACGAACTGGTCCCGGCCGTCAGGCTGACCGATCCGGCGACGATGCGGTCACTGCCCCCGCCGGTCTTGGTGATGGCGCCATCGCCGACGACCACGAACTTGCCGGCCCCCACATTGGCCGCCCCCAGACCGACGGTCCCACCCTTGACCGTCAGCGAGAAATCCAGATCGGTGGCGCTGGTCAATGTCGCAAGGCTGCCGGCACCGCTGATGCTGACCGTCTGACCAGTGCCACTGATCGACACGCTGCCGCTGCCGCTGTCGCGGATGATATCCAGGCTGGTAAGGGCCTGGTCATTATCGATGTCGATGGTGCTCTTACCCTCGACCGTGAGTTTCCCGGTCTTCAGCTTGAGCTGCCGGCTGCTGCCGATGCTGTTGCTGCTGCTGGCCCGCAGGCTGATGGAACCGCCTTCGACCCGCGCATCGGTTTCGCTGTCATCGTTGATGGCACCGCTGGCGGTGATACTGATCGCCCCGGTGCCGCCGCCGGCCTTGATCTCTCCCAGGTCCAGCGCGCCGCTGCTGCTCAGCGTGAGGCTGTCGCCACCGGCCACCACCTTGGTCAGGGTCAGCGTGTCGCCGCCAGTGAAGGCGTTGGCCCGGACATTGATGATACCGGCCGTTGCTTCCGCAACAAGTTCGCCAGCATCCACCTGGAGCAAAGTGGCACTGGTGCCGATGTTCTGCGACGCCTTCAATTCCATCTTGCCGGTGGAACGGATGGTGTTGCTGCTCGTGGAGGAGAGGATGGAGCCCGAAAGGGCCTCCATCGTGAGCGCACCCTTGGTCGTGCCGACAGTACTGGAAGAAATCTCGATGTCGCCCGCAAGCAGCCTCAGCACGATATCGCCATTGCTGGTACGGAAATTATCGGTGAAGGCGCCGCCTTTGCCGACCAGGAGAGCACTATCGGCGTTGGTCGGATTGACAATCGAACTGGCCGTGACGTAGATGCCGGCCTCTCCGTCCGCAAGCCCGCTGCCCGTACCGGCATAGACGGCGATCGCGCGGGCCACGATATCAATGTCCATACCAGCATCGGACGCACCGACACTCTTGGCTGCCTGCAGGTTGACAGCCCCCGCCAGGACGCGGGTGCTGTCACTGCCATCATCCTTGATGGCACCCGTGGTGGACTTGAACAGGACGGTGTTGAGGGTCTTCGTCGACGCCCCCCCCATCGGGGACGGCATGCTGAACTCAAGACTGCCGATATTCACTTCGCCCAGGGTGATGTCGCGGTCGCCGGTGAAGCTGAAGATGTTCAGGCCCCGACTTTCATCCCAACCGCCGTTGCTGATCAGTCGCGTGAAGAGGTAACCGTCCGGCCCGTCGGTCAGGGACACATCCAGGCTCTGACCCGTGATGCCGAACATGTAGTCCGCGTCGGCGTCCTTGTGGGTGCTGGCGATCACCAGCCGGTTGAAATAGCTTTCATTGGCGATGACCAGATCGCCGGCCGTGGTCACTTCCAGGTCTTGGGTACTGATACCCAACGCCGCCCCGTTGGCCCCCACACCTTCCGTCGCCGACAGCTTGAGCACACTGGCCGAAAGGAAGGTGTTGCGGTTGCCATCGTCCAGGATCGACCCTTCGGTCGTCGTGATGGATGCCGAGGGAGGCGCGGCGTTGCCGGTTGTCGAGTCCGCTATGCGCAACCGGCCCAGAACCAGGTTCTTGTCGCTGGTAAAGCTGAAGCTGGTCAGGAAGCTGTTGGAAATATCGCTGATCGTCACCGTGGTGCCATTGTCGGTAACGTCGAATGTCTGGCTCAGCGCGGTCAGCACGAAGCTGTTAGGGGTGGAGCCCGTATGCTTGTTGTTGATGGTCAGCCTGGTCAGGTGCGAATCATTATCAATAAAGAAGCTGCCCGTGTTTGTGACACTCAGCACCCCCGTCCGGGTGTCCAGGCGTGCGGCATCGGCACCGACATCGCCGCCCGCAGTGATCGTGACGCCCGTACCGCCCACCTTGTTGCCGGCCGCGGCAATGATCTTTCCCGATGTGGTCAGCGAAACCGTTCCCGAAAATGTGGCCGTACCCAGGGTGCCGACGGTGGTTTCCGCCCCGTCGCCTTCGACGGTAGCATTGATGGTTGCAGAGGCCAGACGCTTCAGCGTCACCGAACCCGTCTGCGTCAAGGTCAGCGATGAGGCGCTGACCGCGTCGATCTCATTGACCTGGGTCAGCAGGGTCATCGTATGGGTGGCGTTGGTCGCGACGACCTTCAGCTTGTCGCCCGTGATGCCCGTGCCGCCGCTTTGGCTGGTGGTGGTGCCGTCAACTGTCAGGGTGACGTTGCCGCTACCGGCATTGATGGTGCCGTAGCTCAGGTTGTTGGCAACGCTGACATCGATATTGCCGGCACCTGACGCTATGGCGATGTCATGGAGATTGGCGCTGCCCCGGGTCACCTTCAGGACGATGTCGCCATTATTGGCTCTGACTTCGGAGAATATGGTGTTGGCGCTGTCCGACGACCCGGCGTTCGTGAAATATACCCCGCCATTGCCGGCATTGGCCAGCAGGCTGGTCGCACCGACGGCCGTGATGGCGTCGGTGGGGGAACCGATGGCGCCGCCCGCCTGCAGAACCAGACCGCCGCTGCTCCTGATCAGAGTGGCGCTGTCACCATCGTCGATGATGGAGCCGGTGGTGCTTTGCAGGCTGAAATTGCCCGGGCTGAAAGCCTGATTCGTTATCGCGCCAACGGTGATCGTGCCGGTCGCCTTGATCGTGGACAGAACGGTGGAACCGGTGGTGACGCTGTTCAGCGAGAGGGCGCCGGTATTGTCGATATTGATAATACCGGAACCCGACGTGCTGGTCAGGCTGGTGACCGCGGTGGAGAGCGGCGAGCCGGTGGCGCCGATGGCACCGTTGGTCCCCGTCGTTCCCCGTGCGACCAGGGTCAGCGCGTTGCCGGTGATCAACGGGCTGGCGCCCGTGCTGGTGATGTCACCGCCATTGGCGGTCAGGGCCACATCGCCGGACCCGGCATTCAGGATGCCGATGGCCAGTCCCTTGTCGGACGTGAAGCTGAAATTCAGGTTGCCGGGCGAGGAGATGTTGGTCAGCGTCTGGCCATTCGCCCCGTCGGTGACGGTGAAGGCCAGGCCCGTGGCGCTGATGCTGTAGATGTTCGCATCACTGCTGGCCACATGGTTGGCCGTGATGGACAGGCCGGACAGGGCTGTGGCGTTGCTGACATGGATATTGCCGCCCGTGGCGACCGACAGCACGCCCGTGCTGGTGGAAATGGCGGCACCCGAGGCACCGACATGGCCGCCCAGCGCCGACAGGGACACGCTGCCGCCCGTCAGGACGGGGCTGCCGGCCACGTTTGTGATATTACCGGCCGAAGCGTCGATCTTGACAGCGCCGGCACCGGCATCGATGGCACCGGCAAGGCTGACCCTGTCGCCGGAGATCAGGGTGATGTTGCCGCCATTGCTGGTCAGCCGGCCGATATTGGTCAGGCTGGAACCCGCCAGCGAGGCGTCCAGTGTGATGCTGCCCCCGGCGGTCTTGATCTCGTGCGTGGCGCTGGTGAAGGTGATGCCGCCATTGACAGCCGTGGAGCGCAGCGTGAAGCTGTTCCCGGTGCCGGTCTGCAGGTCCAAACTGGTATCCACCGTGATCAGGCCGGTGGCCTCCAGCACGATGTTGGTGGTGGCGTTGATGGCCTCCAGCGTGGCGGCGGCGACCGTATTGTCGCCGGAATCCGCGTCGCCGGCCGCAATCGTGCCGTCACCGGCATTGCCGTTCAGGCTGCCGGTGCTGCCCGCCACAATCTTAAGGGTGGACGGGTCCAGCAGGAAGGTGCCGGTCTTGCCCTTCGCCGCCGTCAGGTCGACCCCGCCGGTCAGGGAGATGCGGTCACGGCTGGACACCTCGGCAAAGCCGCCATCGCCGCCTTCCGCCCCGCCCCTGGCCGTGATGGAGCCGGCGAACGCCGTGCGCATGTCGGACAGGACCGTCACGGTGCCGCCATCGCCGCGCGTGACGGCATCGGCAGCCAGCACGGCGCCGGCGCCGACCGTCACCTGACCGGCAGCCCAGGCACCGTCGCGGTCGCCAGCACTGCCGACGGCGATGGTGCCGCCGCCCAGGTCACCGGAAGCGTCGATGCGGGTGCCGGCCGCCACGGCGATATCGGCGGCATCCACGATCACCGTACCGCCCGACTGGCCGTCCTGGCGCCCGCTGGCATCCACGGTGCCGGCCACGGCGATCTTGCCATCACCGCCCGACAGGACGATGCGGCCATTGCTGCCGGAAATGCTGGTGGCCGTGATGATGCCGTCGGTGTTGACGACATTGTCGATCACACCCTTGACAGCACGGGCCGACAGCACGACGGTGCCGCCCTCCGCCGTGATCTGGCCGGAATTGACGACCAGCGCCTGGGCCTTGCCATCGGCACCCTGCGGCAGATCGGTAACGATGGAACCGGCATCGAAGCTGAGCAGCCCGTCGCCCTGGAAATCCAGCGTGAAGCGCTTGGCACCGCCCAGCGCCACCTTGCCCAGCCGGGCCTGGATGATACCGGAATTGCGGACCGAGGGCGCCACCAGCGCGGCCAGGCCGCTATCCTTGATGGAGATCAGCCCTTCATTGACGATGCCGGCATTCAGGTTGGCGGAAGCCTGGTTGAAGGCATAGTTGCCGGCCAGGAAATCCGCGTCGGTGATGTTGGCCGTGGTGGCGACCAGCCCGCCGACATCGACGCGCGAGCCCTTGCCGAACACCACACCATTGGGATTGACCAGCATCACCGTGCCATTGGCGGTGATCGAGCCGAAAATGGCCGAGGGGTCGTTGCCGACGACACGGTTGAGCGTGACCGACTGCGCCCCGGGCTGCAGGAAATTCACCGTCTCGCCGGCGGCGATGGAGAAGCCCTGCCAGTTGATGATGGCCTTGTCGGTGCCCTGGATGATGTTCAGCGTCTGCGGCGTGGCCGCCACGATGCTGGCCTGGCCGGCCACGACGGTGCCGCCCGTCGGGTTCGCCCAGGCCGCCTGGGTGAACAGTGATGACAGGGCATAGGCGAAGCCGCCCACGGCCACGGCCACGCCGGCCCGGCGCTGGCGACGGGTGCCCTTCGGCCCGCCACGTCCGCCGGGGCCCAGCAGGGCGGCGGCCGATGCCATCAGATTGTCCCGCAGATTGTGCCGCTGCCGACGGGAACCGGGCAGGCCGACCGAAACGGAGGGGGTGGAGTGAGTGCCGCGACGCTTGTCCATGATCAAATCCCCACCGCTCATCAATAATGCATCGTCAGGCTGAAGAAGGCGCGTGTCGGCTTGCCGTTCTCGGTCGCCACGTCCAGATTCAGCGGTTTGTTGACCTCGAAGGTCGCAAACAGGTTTTCATGCAGATTGGCCCGGACGCCACCGCCGGCGGAGGCCAGCGTCACATGGCCGGACGGCCTGGTGTTCGACAGGCTCCAGACCTGACCGCCATCATAGAAGGCGTAGAACTGCACACCGCGCGGCAACAGCGCCAGTTGCGGCGAATATCGCAGCTCGATGGAACCGGCCCAGCCATTGTCACCGGAAATCTCGCCATCATTGTAACCGCGGCCGAAATTCGGCCCGCCCAGCGCGATCTCCTCCGACGCCAGCAGCGGCGTCTTCGTGAACTGGCTGGTGAACGTCGCCAGCAGGCTGAAATTGTCAGAAATCTGCTGCACGCGGGTCAGGTCGGCCGTGACCTTCAGATACTCGGCATGGCCCGCGATGCGGGTCGCCAGCGGATAGCCATGGTCCGTGGCGCCGAAAATATCCAACCCCTGGTGAAGCGTGACGCGGGCCGCCGTGATGCCCTGCCAATTATCGGACCGGTCATAGGAGAAGCCCGCGCGCAGGATGCGCAGCCGGTCCTTGCTGAATGGCAGGTCGGTCAGGTCGGTCTTCACGTTGCGGTATTCGAACTCGCCCACCAGCCGCAAATTCTCCAGCCGCGACCGGATCAGCGGATAGGCGACGGTCGCCACTTCCGACACGACCTCGCTGGCGATATTCAGTGTGGCCAGTTCCCGGCCGGGCTCCGACTGTGAATAGGAAGACGAAAGGCCCACCGTCAGCCCGTTGCTACCCAGGTTGGCCTGATAGTTGCCCGCCACCATCCAGGAGCGCTTGGCCGGTGTCGACATCTTGCCCATCAGCCCCAGCCGGTCCGCGTTCCCGGCAATGGAATTGGCCGTGACGGACGCGATCAGTTCCGAACTGCCCAGATAAGGTGAATTGCGGTTGTCGAAAGTCAGTGACGCATCGACCAGCTTGCGGTCGGCCGTGACACGGATCACCGATCCGCCCACGACATCGGCGGAAGGCTCCAGACTGCCCCGCACGGTCAGGCCCGGCAGGTCGTTGGCCAGCAGCAGCCGGCGCTCGATGGCGGCGATGCTGATCGGCTTCACACCGCGCAGCGGCTCCAGCAGACGCTCCACGGTGGCCCGCGCCGGCCCGATATCCAGATCATAGACGATATCGGAAACCGAACCCTCAACGACGATGATACGGAAAGTCCCGTCCTCGATCGTCTGTTCGGGCACGATGACGCGGCTGGTGACATATCCTTCACCGCGATAACGCAGTTCGATCGCGTTGGCCACGCCGAACAGGTCGCGCACCGTCACCTCCCTGCCGATCATGTCGGCATAGAGGGGGCGCAGCGAGGCGGTGTCGAAGGCCGTATTGCCCTCCACCGTCACGGCATTGAGGGTCAGGCGGAAATTCTCGGCCCCGTCGGGCGCCTCGGCGGCAGAGCCCTGAGGAACGGTGATGGCCTGCCCCGGGGCGGACGGGGTGGGCATCACCGGGCGGGGCAACTCACGCCCCGGCTCCACCCCCGATGGCAGGGTTGGCTGGACCTGTTGCGCCTGGGCCGAGCCCAGGCATAGGCCGAAAGCCAGGGTAGCGACCCCCAGAAGCGCGCCCTTGCGAAGGGCGCCCCTGTCGTGGAAAGGCGGGCGGGAATAATGATTGGCACTACCATTGAATGAAGAAACCATACCCCGCCCCTGGCTTAGAGAAACCCAAATCAAACCGGCCCATAAATCGACCATGTTAATTTGTTAACATGTCCGAGCAAGAATCATACCCGGATATGCCCTTCTCATTCTATGGGCCCGCAAAGGAAGGATCAATAAAAAGCTGACCTCCTTTGGCTCATGTACCGGCCATTATGCGCCATTAACATCACATTAATGGAATGTGACAAAGAAAAATACAATGAAATGTAAAATAAAAAGATACGGAATATGAATAAAATCTTATATTTATCTGATTTTATTTAAAAAACTGTCTCGATTTCTTCTCACATCTTCAGATAATTATTTGAATAAATATCGAATCAGACTTCCCATACCTGCGAAACATCCCCACAATCACGGCAGTCCCCAGGTCAATGCATGCGGGTTTAGGCAGGTTCATTATTCCCGATCTTTCCTTCTTGGGCAAAGTCGAGATAGCCACTCGTCACGATGCCCACCCCCGCCCGCATCGCATGCCGGACCCGCAGAGCGCGCGCACCACACCATTCGGCTAAGCCGCTTGGGAGAGGGGCGGAAGTGAAGTGTGCATCACAGCACGCGGCCACGATGATCAAGAAGCAACCTGGAGAAGACGGCACGGCACCACGCCATCAAGGCGACGGCAGGCTGGCCGTCCGGGATGCGGGATGGTCGGCCGGCAGGACCCGCCGCAGGGCCAGCGTGCGTGTCAGCCTGTTGACCTTCGCGGCATCCATCTCCGCCAGGATGGGCGCGGACCGGCGCTCCTGCATCAGGTCCAGCAGGTCGACAAGGATTTCCGGATCGGTTTCGTTCAGAAGGCGGGCTGCATCCTTCGGCTTCATGTTTTCATAAATGGAAACCAGCCGCGTCAGATCGGCACGTGCCATGGAGGCACGGCGGTCCAGCAGGCCAGCGACGTCGCGCCGCGCCTGTTCAAGGCGGGCAATCTGCGCCGCGGCCTTCATTTCAGCCGCGGCCATCATCTGCGCGCGCAGTTCCAGTTCGGCCTCCCGGTCCGCCAGGGCCTGCCGTTCGGCTGCCAGCAGGTCTGCCAATGCCGGATCGCAGCGGGCCGTGGCCGGCGCTTCGGGTGCCGAGGCGACGGGACCGGCCAGCAGGTCGGTATAGCCCCGGGCCATGCCCGCCGCCTCGGGCGGGGCCGGTGCGGCGGGCATGGCCTGCGCCGGCTCGGCCACTTCCGCGGCGGCATCGCCGATGCGCACCATGATGGTGGCGGCATAGAGCGGGATGGCCAGCGCGGCGGCCGTGGCGGCCAGCGGCAGCAGACGGGGCCCCTGGGTCAGCATCTGCTTCAGTTTGGCAAGATCAAAGGCCACGGATGGTCTCCCGGAACAGGCGCATCGCCGCACGCTCCCCCCCGCCGCCGGTTGGCGTGGGTGAACCCGCCGGCAGCGGGGAAAAGCCGGGCGCGGCGGCAGGAATTGGCGGGGTGGCACCGGCATTGCCGGCCGTCAGCGGGCCAAGCCGTTCCAGCGCGCGGCGCGCGGCATCGCAGGTGCGGTCTATCTCCACCCGCAGCCTTTCGGCCTCTTCCATGCTGCGGTCCAGCTCGCCGGCCATGTCATGGGCCGCCTGGCGCAGGCCGGTGATCGACCGTTCAGCCCCGTCCACCGCGTCGGAGCAGGCCCGCAACAGGCCGCGCAGTTCCGACTGCGCACCCCGCATGGCCGCCACCCGTCCATGCAGGCGCGCCAGGAAGAACAGGGTTCCCGCGAACAGCACCGCCAGGCTCAGGCTGACCAGCGGGGCCAGCGTCTCAACGCTGAAGGAGACCATGGATCACCTCGTCCTGGGTGCCCAGGTCGCTTTCGATACGGATGGCGACCCGGCCGTTGCGCTGGCCCATCTCCCCCTGGAACATCGCCACATGGCCGCAATTCAGCGTGGCCCGCGCATCGGCGCGCACATCCAGCGTCAATTGCGTGCCCGGCTTCCAGGCCAGGATGTCGGCCAGGTCGACCGTGGTCTGTGCCAGCACGGCCGACAGATCGACATTGGTACGGCGCAACTCGCTTTTCAGGTGGTTCTCCCACATGCTGTCGCGGCCGAACTTTTCGCCCATGAACTGCTGCAACAGCACGTTGCGCACCGGTTCCAGCGCCGCATAGGGCACCAGCAGGCTGATGGAACCGCCACGCCCGTCGAGCTGGGCGTTGAAGGTGACGGCGATGGCGGCATTGTTGGACCGGGTGACGGTGGCGAACTGGGGATTGGTCTCGATCCGCTCCGCCGTGAAATGCACGTCGGTCAGCGGCGCGAAGGCCGTGCCCAAGTCGCGCAGCACCATCTTGATGATCCGTTCGGCCAGCGCCCGCTCGATCACCGTATAGGGGCGCCCGTCGATGGGCGCCGGCTCGCTGCGCCGCCCCCCCAGCAGGATATCGACGACGGAATAGATCAGCTCGCTATCCACCGTCAGCAGCAGGGTACTGTCCCATTCCTCGGCCTTCACGACGGTGATCAGCGAGGGCAGCGGGATGCTGGACAGGAAATCGCCAAAGCGCACGGCGGCCGGGACCACGCCCGTCACCTCCACATTGCCCGAGGTCAGGTTGCGGAAGCTGGAACTCATCATCCGCACCAGCCGGTCGAAGATCACGTCCAGCATGGGCAACCGGTCGTAATTCACGAAGGATGAGTTGACGATCTGGTCGATGACGCTGCGTGGCTGCCGGCCCTCACCCTCCTCGAACTGAAGAAGCTGGTCGATCTCTGACTGGTTCAGGGTCTTGTCGGCTTCCGCCGCCAGCATGCTTTCCCATACGGCATGGACATCCTCACCATCCACGCCCCCCATTTCCGGGTCGCTCATCGCTGGCCTCCTATTGCAGGATCAGGGTGCGCAACAGCACCAATTCAACCGGCACCGGATCGGCGACCGCCCGCAGGCGGCGCAGCAGTTCGGCTCGCAGCGTTTCCACGCCGATGCGGCCTTCCAGATCGTTCTCGTCCAGTGCGCGCAGATATTGCTGCATCTCGTCCAGCAACAGCGGCTCCAGTTCCGACAATTTGCGGTTCTGGTCCGGGGCAGTGGTCAGGGTGACGCCGATCTTCATCAGCTTCACCGACGCCGTTGACCGCAGGTTGACCGTCAGTTCCGGCAGCATGACGAAACGGTCGGCAGGCGTGGCGGGGCCGGCCGCTGCCGGCGGGGCGGGCACGGTGTTCATGCGCCCGGCCAGCAGGCCGCCGACCGCCCCCAACAGAAAGACGCCGACAACCACAAATAGATGTTTGCGGATATTGAGACCCGGTGGCGGCAATCTCTTCTCCAGCCGGTCAAATGTACTTTCAGTCATCCCATCCCCCGCCGCAGGACATGCTTCAAGAACGGAAGTATTTTTCCCTGTCTTTTACCATCCGAACTGCATCGCCGTTTTTACGCCCGTTAAAAGTGCGTCGGCTAAGGTGGCTTCCGGTCCACGGGTGAAACATACCGGGGCTGGTTTCCAGAAACGTTAAAGAGCCGAGGCACCAGGGTGGCGAACCTCCTTCAGAACCTGATGGCGCTTGGACCGCGGCGGCTGGTCATGCTGGGCGCGGTCGCGATGGCGGTCTTGGCATCGGTGGGCATCCTCGCCTACACCGTTTCCCGGCCGGCCATGGGCATCCTCTATGCCGGGCTGGACGACGCGGAGGCCGGGCGCATCCTGGCCCAGCTCCAGGCCATGAAAATCCCGCATGAGGTGGGGGGCGATGGCGGGGCGATCCGTGTAGCCGCCGACAGCATCCCCCGCGTGCGCATGCAACTGGCGCAGCAGGGCCTGCCCAGCGCCGGCGGCGTGGGGTACGAGCTGTTCGACAGCCAGGGTGCGCTGGGCCTCACCTCCTTCATGCAGAAGGTGAACCGGCTGCGCGCGACGGAGGGTGAACTGGTCCGCACCATCCAGACCCTGAACGGCGTCAGGTCGGCACGGGTTCACCTGTCCGTGCCCGATGGCGACAGTTTCCAGGCGCAGACGGCACCGCCGGCCGCCTCCGTCGTGGTGCGTACCGTGACGGCAGGGCTGGAACGCTCCCAGGCGCTGGCCGTCCGCCATCTGGTGGCCGCGGCCGTGCCGGGCATGCGGCCGGGCGCCGTGACCGTGATGGATGCCAACGGGGTGGTGCTGGCCGCCGAGGGGGAGGCCGCCGACGGCCTGGCCCTGGTGCGGGCCGAGGAACTGCGCGCCGCCACGGAACAAAGGCTGGCCCGCGCCGTGGAGGAGATCCTGGTACCGAAATTCGGACCTGGCAATGTCCGGGTGCGGGTGGCTGCCGAGATCGACCTGGGCCGGGAGACGCTGCGCGAGCAGATCTACGACCCCAACGGCCGCGTCGAACGTTCCATCCAGTCCGTGAACGAGCGGGAAAGCAGCAGCGACCGCGACCGGGACACGCCGACGACCGTGGAGCAGAACCTGCCGCTGGAGGATGTGAACCAGGGCACGGCTGCCGGTTCGCGCAGCGAGACGGCCAGGGACGAGGAAACCACCAACTACGAGATCAGCAGCCGCCAGCGCGAGCGGGTGCAGGATGCCGGCGACATCCGCCGGCTGGCCGTCGCGGTGGTGGTCAACGGCACCTATGCCGCGGCGGCCGATGGCACCAGCCAGTACCAGCCGCGCAGCGACGCCGAACTGCGCCAGGTGGAGAATGTCGTGCGCACGGCGATCGGCTTTTCCCAGGCGCGCGGCGATCAGGTGACGGTGGAGAACCTGCAATTCCTGGCCGAACCGCCCCCGCCGGGGGATGGCATGGTCCTGGCGGGAACGGGCACGGCCTGGCCTGCCTGGCTGCCCTGGACCATCGCGGCCATCGCGGCCACCCTGCTGGTCGTGCTGGCCCTGCGCCCCATGCTGGGCCGGGCCTTCCCGGGGCTTGTCCCCGAACCGGCGCTGGCCGGTGCCGGGCCCGGCGCACCGCAACTGCCAGCCGATCCGGACACCACACAGGCCCCCCTTCTCGGCCACGATGCCGTGCCGGGCACCGAACTGGCTGCCGGTTCCGCATCGGCCGATATCGACGAGGGTCCCGGCGAGGCCTTCGACGAACTGGTCGACCTGCGGTCGGTGGAGGGCGGCGTCAGCGCCGCGGCGCTGCGGCGTCTGGCGGCCATGGTCGATACCCACCCCGAGGACAGCATCAATGTGCTGCGGGCCTGGATCTATGAAGGGACGAACTGACCCATGCGCCCTTTCCTTTTCGACACCCATTTCCCCAACGACAGCGCCGGCGAGCCGGCCCCGCCGCCCGAACCCGCCTTCCAGACCGGCGGGTTCTCCGAGGAGGATCTGGCCGCCGTCCGCGATCGCGCCTACCGGCAGGGCATGGAGATCGGCGAGCGCGACGGCTTCGAGCGGGGCCAGCAGGCGGCCCGCCAGTCGGTGGAAGCCCAGCGCGCCCAATCCCTGGCCGCCATCGACAAGGCCGTGACGGAGGCGCTGGGCGAGCTGTCGGCCTTCCGGCAGCAGGTGGAGCGCGACGCGGTGCGCGTCGTGACGGCCCTGGTCGCACGGCTGGCCCCGCCCCTGCTGGACGCCGCCGCCGATGCCGAACTGGACGTGCTGGTGAAGGACATCCTGCACGCCGCCATCGGCAGGCCCCGCCTGGATATCCGGCTGACCCCCGCCGCGGTGGAGCGGATGCGGCCGGACATCGACGCCATGGCCGCCCAGGCCGGTTTCCGCGGCGACATCCATCTTGTCCCCGACGCCGCCCTGCCGGCCGGTGCCGCCGCCGCCGACTGGGAGACGGGCGGGGCCGAACACGATCCCCGCACGCTTGAACGGGCCCTGGGCGATGCCATCGCCATCGCCGTCAGCCGGCTGACCCTGGCCGGCCGTACCGCGCGCTGACCCTTCCCGAAACCTTCACGCCCCATTTCGCAAGGATACCAAGCCCATGGCAACGCAGCAGGCCACCTTCCCCGGCGCCAGCCCCGCCCCCGCGACGTCGGAGGAGGAAAGCGCCGCCCCGCAGGAGCGGGAGGAGTTGAAGGCCATCTTCAACGTGCCGGTCAATGTCCAGGTCGTGCTGGGCTGCACCACCATGCCCGTCAGCCAGTTGCTGAAACTGGGACGCGGTGCCGTGGTGGAGCTGAACCGCAAGGTCGGCGAGGCGGTGGATGTCTATGTCAACGACCGGCTGATCGCCCGCGGCGAGGTGGTGATCGTCGACAAGGGTCATCTCGGCGTGACCATGACCGAGATCGTCAAAAGCGAACTCCGGCTGGTGTGAGCCATGGCCACCCGTTCAGAAGGACGGTCCCGGATGCAATCCCCCTTCGCGGCCCGCCTGCTCCGTCTGTTCCTGCCCGTCCTGGCGGCCCTGCTGCTGGCCGCCACGCCGGCCCTGGCGCAATCCATCACGCTGGACGCGGGCCAGGGCGGTGCCTCCTTTTCCGGGCGGCTGGTGCAGATCATGGCGCTGGTCACCGTGCTGTCGGTGGCGCCCGGCCTGCTGGTGATGGTGACCAGCTTCACGCGCATCGTGGTCGTGCTGTCGCTGCTGCGGTCCGCCCTGGGCCTGCAGCAGACACCGCCCAACATGGTGCTGGTGGGGCTTGGCCTGCTGCTGACCGCCTATATCATGGGACCGACCATGGATCAGGCCTGGCGTGACGGGGTCCAGCCGCTGGTCGATGGCCAGATCACCGAGGAACAGGCCCTTGAGCGCACGGTGGAACCGTTCCGCGCCTTCATGAAGGCGCATGTGCGGCCCAAGGATCTGGCCGCCTTCCAGTCGCTGGCCGGCATCGCCGGTGTTCCGCCGGGACAGGCACCACCGCCGGCACAGGCAGCACCGTCCGAGCCCGACCTGCGCACGCTGATCGCCGCCTTCGTCATTTCCGAACTGCGGCGGGCGTTCGAGATCGGGTTCATGCTGTTCCTGCCCTTCCTGGTGGTCGACATGATCGTCGCGGCGGTGCTGATGGCCATGGGCATGATGATGCTGCCGCCCGTGATCATCTCCCTGCCCTTCAAGATCATCTTCTTCGTGCTGGTCGATGGCTGGCTGCTGGTGGCGCAGAGCCTGATCCGTTCCTATGGGGGGACGGGATGAACGACCATCCCCGCCGCCCGCCGCCCGATCCCAATGCCCGCGCCGCAGCCCTGACCTGGCGCCGCGGCGACGACACGCTGCCCCGCCTGACGGCGGGCGGGCGGGGTGCGGTGGCGGAACGGATCGTGGCCCTGGCCTTCGCGCATGGCATCCCCGTGCGCGAGGATAGCGACCTGGCCACCCTGCTGGCCGCCGTGGAACCCGGCAGCGACATTCCCATGGAGGCGGTTCTGGCCGTGGCCGAGGTGCTGAGCCACATCTATCGCCTGAACAACCGGCTGGGCGGGGAGACGATAAAACCCGCCGGCCCCTTCCCTCCTGCCCCCTGACCTTCTTCACGCCCCTGCGGGAGATCATCCGATGCTGAAAGTGCGCACCGACCACAAGGGCCTGAACGGGCTGGAGAAGGCGGCCATCATCCTGCTGGCGCTTGGCGAGGAGCGCGGATCGCGCCTCATGGAACGGCTGGAGGATGACGAGATCCGCGAGGTCTCCTATGCCATGGCCGGCCTGGGCACCGTGTCGGGCAAGGTGGTGGAACGGCTGATCCGGGATTTCACCGAACGGTTCGCCGGCACGGGCGAACTGGCCGGCACCTTTGACACCACCGAACGGTTCCTGTCCAAGTTCCTGACGGGCGACCGGGTGCAGGAGATCATGGCCGACATCCGCGGTCCCGCGGGCCGGACCATGTGGGAGAAGATGAGCAATGTGAACGAACAGGTGCTGGCAACATATCTGCGCAACGAGCACCCGCAGACCATCGCCGTGGTCCTGACCAAGATCCGGCCGGAACATGCGGCCAAGGTGCTGGGCCTGCTGCCGCCCAGCCTGGTGCAGATGATCGTATCGCGCATCATCAAGATGGAAGCCGTGTCCCGCGATGTGCTGGAGGATGTGGAAAAGACCCTGCGCAGCGAGTTCATGGCCAACTATGTCCGCACGCTGGGCCATGACAGCCATGCCATCATGGCGGAAATCCTGAACCGCACCGACAAGACCCTGTTCGACACGATCATGGAACCGCTGGAGCGCCGCCTGCCGGAAAGCGCCCAGCGCATCAAGCAACTGATGTTCACCTTCGAGGATCTGACCATGCTGGAGCCGCAGGCCATCCAGGTGCTGATCCGAAATTGCGACACCGGCGAACTGGCCCTGGCGCTGAAGGGGCTGGACGAGCCCCTTCAGATGCGTTTCCTGACCAACATGTCCGAACGCGCCGGCAACCTGATCCGCGACGAGATCGACCTGATGGGTGCCGTCCGCATCGCCGACGTGGAGCAGGCCCGGCTGTCCATCCTGCGCACCGCAAAGCAACTGGCGGAGGAAGGGGAAATCCTGATCACCGACCGCAGCGACCCGAACAATTCCCTGATCTACTGACCGGCCGGCGGGGAAGGCGAGGATGAGCACGGACAGGTTCGGCGGCCCTTCTTCCATCGCCGCCATCAAGGCGGCGGGTGCCGGCCAGCAGGCGGCCCAGGCCGGGTTGGGGGCAACCCCGCGCCCGCCTGCCGCCATGGCCATGCAGGCCGGTGTCCTGGCCCGCCCGCCCGATATGCCGCTTCACAATGCCGTCACCGTGACGGGGGTGCTGGGGGCCGCCACACCCGATGGCGACCTGCCCCTGACCACCAGCAGCGGCACCCTGCTGTTGCGGCCCGTGCAGGGGGCCTGGCCGTCGGACCTGCCGGCGGGCAGCACGCTGTCCGTCACCGTCGGCCCCGGCGCGCGGGCCGGCAATGTGCAGGCGCAGGCCATGGCCGCGCCCGAACGCACAGGACAGGCCGCCAGCCCCGGCGCCCGTCCCCCCGCCATCGGTGCCGAACAGGCGTTGCGCGGTCTGCTGGCGGCCGGTGGGGATGCCATCATCCGCACGGGTGCCGCGGCGCGGCCCGCCGCCGCCGGCACCGCTGCCGCAGGCGCCACCCCCGTCGCGGCGCCTGCGCAGGTCGCCGCGGCCCCGGCCAGCAATCCGCAACTGGTGGCCAGTGCCGGGGCCGTGCTGCCGCCCCGGGTCGGGCCGGTCATCGCCGCGGCGGCAACGGCCGCGCCCGATGCGCCGCGTGCCGCCGCCGCGGCCCAGAGCGCGCAGGCCGTAGCCGATATCGGCAAGGGCGCCCGCGCGGGGACACAAGACCTTCAGCAGCAGGCGGCCCTGCAGCCGCAGAACGATGCGACCGGCCCCCGCCGGCCCGCCGCACCACTGGCGTCCCCGCCGCTGCCCGACCTGCCCGCGATGGCCGGCGCCCAGGCCGCGCGGCCGGACCTGATCCTGGCCCAGTCCCTGGCCCATCCGGGGATGGTGGCCCGCATGGCCGCCTTCCTGCCGCGTCCCGACCGGCTGGGGGGCGTGGCCCTGCTCCTCTATCTGTTCGGCGCCCGCAATGGGGGGGTGCGGGCCTGGCTGGGGGAGGAGCAGGTGCGCCACCTGACCCGCAGCGAGGCCAAGGCCCTGGCCGGGATCGAGGAGGCGATGACCCCCGCCCCGCGTCTGGCGTCCGACGGGTCGGTCTGGTCCACCCTGCTGGTTCCCTTCATGGATGGCGACCGCCCATCCGTCCTGCTGCTGGCCACCATGCCGGATGTCACCCTGCCCCGCGACCCGGAAACGCAACAGCCGGAGCCGGGAACGGAGGAGCCCACCGCCACGCTCTTCACCCTGGGGCTGGATCTGAGCACCCTGGGCCCGGTGCAGCTTCGCGGGCTGTGCCTGCCGGGCCGGCTGGTCATGGACCTGTCGGTCGCCAGCCTGCCCGACCCGGACCAGCGCGCCCATTTCCAGCGGGTGGTGGACGAGGCGCTGGCCGGGCTGGCGGTCCCGGCCAGCCTGCGCCTGCATTGGGGACGATCCCCCTTCATGGCCGACCTGATGCCCGACGGGGCTGCTGTGACATGCGATGCGCGCGCGTGACTTTTAACGTGGCTTTAAACCGGTTCGTATCAAATTTTAGAAAAATCCAGACCGGAAGAGAGAGCGCCTTCCGCCTTCGTCCCGCCATGGAGGAACCGATGTCCACCGCCGCTTCGCTTGAAATCGAACTGCACCACCTGCTCGACCGGGCCGCCCAGCTTGGCGACGAGCAGGGACTGGCCCGCCTGCATCAGATGCTGACCTGCCTGGCCGAGGGGGCAAGTCTGGTCAGCTACGAACTGGACGTGCCGGACGGGCTGGGCCATGTGCCGGCCCTGCAGCGCACCCTGCTGACCCAGAGCCTGCTGACCGCCACGGCCGCCGGCCGCTGCTGATCCGCAAGGTCGGCCGCCGCCGGGCGGGCGGGCCTGTCAGACCACCGTATTGCGGGCCTTCAGGTTCAGGACATAGGCGATCAGTTCGGCCACAGCGACATAATGCTCGGGCTGCACCTCGTCGCCGATCTCCACACCCGCGTGCAGCGCACGGGCCAGCGGCGGATTTTCCACCACGGGAACCGCATGCGTGGCGGCGACCTCCCGGATGCGAAGCGCAACAAGGTCGCGGCCCTTGGCCACGCAGACGGGCGCCGGCGCCTTGTCCAGATCATAGCGCAGCGCCACGGCATAATGGGTGGGGTTGGTGATGACCACGGTGGCATTGGGCAGTTCGGCGAACATGCGGTTGCGCGCCCGGTCGCGGCGCAATTGCTTGATCTTCGCCTTCAGGTGCGGATCACCCTCCGCCTGACGGAACTCCTCCTTCAGTTCCTGCATGCTCATCCGCTGCTGCCGGCGCCAGGACAGGCGCTGCCACAGAAGGTCCAGCACGGCGATGATGATGCTGGCCGCCAGCACAGCCAGCAGCAATTGCACCGTCACATCGACCAGCAGCAGCGGCAGCGCCGCCGGCGGCCCCAGGGCCATGGCCTCGGCCTGGTCCAGCATCGGGGCGACGACCAGCAGGAAGGCCAGGGTGACGGCGGCCACCTTGCCCAGCCCCTTCAGGAACTCCACCAGGTTGCGCAAGGAGAACAGGCGTTTCAGGCCGCCCAGCGGCGACAGCCGGTTGAGCTTGGGCTGGATGCGCTCGGCGGCGATGACGACGCTCCCCTGCCCCACCGCCCCCAGGAAGCCGGCCGCCAGCAGCAGGCCGGCGACCGGCAGCAGGACAAGCCCGACCCCGGCCGCCACCTCCGCCATCAGGGCAAAGGCATCGGGCGGGCTGGCCAGCACGATATCGCCGGGATTTTCCACCAGGGGCAGGAACGCCGCCGCCAGGCCCGCACCGATGGACGGGCCCAGCCCCCCCACCATGATCAGCGCGGCCAGCACCACCATGGCGGCTCCCGCCTCCCGGCTGACCGGCAGGTCGCCGCGCCGGCGCGCCTCGTCCAGCTTGCGCTGGGTGGGTTCCTCCGTCTTCTGGCTGTCATCGGTCTGTTCGCTCATCTCACCCGCCGAACCGCAGCAGCCAGCCCGCGAAGCCGTCCAGGAAGCCCGTCAGGATGGCGGCGATGGTGACAGCCAGGATGAACAGCCCGCCCAGGATGGAAATGGGCAGGCCGATGAAGAACACCGCGAATTGCGGCATGGCCCGGTTGATCAGCCCCAGCCCGGCATTATAGACGAAGCCCAGCACCAGGAAGGGCCCCGCGAACTGGGCCGCCATCCTGAAGGACAGGGCCACCGCCTCCGACGTCATCCGGGCCAGCATGCCCATGTCGGGCAGCGTGGCGGCCGGCATCAGGCGGTAGCTGTCGACCAGCGCGCGGATGACGGCATGATGCAGGTCGGTGACGAAGATCAGCACCAGCCCGCCCAGCATCAGGTAGGAGCCGGCCACCGACCCGCCCTCGAACCCCGTGCCGGGCAGGGCGAAGATGTTGGACAGGCCCATGGACTGGGAGATGACCTGACCCGCCATCTGCAGGCAGGCGAACAGGATGCGGGCGCAGACGCCCAGCACGGCCCCGGCGATCAGTTCGGCGAAGACATGGCGCAGCAGGTCGGTAACGGCGTCGGGTGCGGCGGCCGGCAGGCCCGGCACGATGGCGGCCAGCGCCAGCGACAGGCCCAGCGCCGCCGCCAGCCGCGTCTGCACGGGCACCGCCATCTCCCCGAATCCGGGCAGCATGGACAGCGCCGCCCCCACCCGGACCAGCACCAGCAACAGGCCGTAGATCTCGGCCGTCAGCAATTGGACAAGGGGCAGGGTCATATCTGGTCGATGGTGGTGACGGGGGCCTTGCGGTGCAGTTCGGAATGGCAGATCACGGGCGTGGACGGGCTGACCCGTTCCAGCAGCGACCGCACGAAGGGCCGCGCCGCCGGCGTGACCAGCACGGCCGGCCAGTAATCCGACGTGGCATGGGCCTGGATGCGCGTGCGCGCCGCCAGCAGGAAATCCTGCACGGTGGAAGGCGGCATCACGAACTGCCGGTCCTCCCCCTGTTCGATGATGTTGTCCAGGAAGGCCTGTTCCCATTCCGGGCCGACGGTGATGACGGGGATCGACCCGTCCGGCATGGCCAGGGCCTGGCATATCTGCAGCGAAAGGCGGGAGCGGACATGCTCGGTCATCAGCGTGACGTTGCGGGTCCAGGCCGCCGCCTCGGAAATGCCTTCCAGGATCAGGGGCAGGTTGCGGATGGATACCCGCTCGGCCAGCAGCGCCTGCAGCACACGCTGCACGACCGACAGGCTGACCTGACCGGGGATCAGGTCGGCCACCAGCTTCTGATGCTCACGGTCCATCTCGTCCAGCAGCCGCCGCGTGGCGGCATAGCCCAGCAGGGTGGGCATATGCTCCTTGATCACTTCGGCCAGGTGGGTGGTGATGACGCTGTCGGGATCGACGACGGTGAAGCCCTTCAACTCCGCCTCCTCCGCCTGCACCGGCTCGATCCAGCGGGCCGGCAGGCCGAAAGTGGGTTCGCGCGTGTCGGTGCCGGGAATGTCGATGCCCTGGTTGCGCGGGTCGATGGCCAGCATCTTGCGCACCTGCACCTCTCCCTTGGCCACCACCACGCCCTGAATGGAAATCTCGTAGATGTTCATGGCCACGGCCGCGCTGTCACGCAGGCGCACCGACGGCAGCAGGAAGCCGAATTCGGTGGCGAAGCGCTTGCGCAGCCTTCGCACCTTGGCCGACAGCCCGATGGCCGGATCCAGAATCAGGGAGATCAGGCCGCTGCCCAGTTCCACGCGGATATCATCCACGCGCAGCATGTCGGCCACCGGCTCCTCTGCCGTCGGCGCCTTGGCGGCCAGCAGCTCGTCATGGCGCTTCTGTTCGGCCAGGCGCGCGGCATTGCGCGGCAGATACCAGGCCAGCCCCCCGGCCAGCGCCGCCAGCACGAAGAAGGGCAGGAACGGCAGGCCCGGCGCCAGCCCCAGGAACAGCAGCAGCCCGCCGGCCACGCCCAGCGCCTTGGGATAGCCACCCAACTGGTTCAGCAGCGCCTGATCGATGGACCCCTGGTTGCCGCCCTTGGACACCAGCAGGCCGGCGGCCAGCGACACGATCAGCGCCGGGATCTGGGTCACCAGACCGTCGCCGATGGTCAGGACGGTGTAATTGTGGGCCGCATCCCCGAACGCCATGTCATGCTGGGCGACACCGATGATCAGGCCGCCCAGCACATTGATGGCCGTGATGATCAGGCCGGCAATGGCATCGCCCCGCACGAATTTGGAAGCGCCGTCCATGGCGCCGAAGAACTGGCTTTCCTGTTCCAGTTCCGAGCGCCGCCGCCGCGCCTCCGTCTCGTCGATCAGGCCCGACGACAGGTCGGCATCAATGGCCATCTGCTTGCCGGGCATCGCATCCAGCGCGAAGCGCGCGCCCACCTCCGCGATGCGGCTGGCGCCCTTCGTGATGACGATGAAATTCACCAGCATCAGGATGCAGAAGACGATCAGGCCGATGATGAAATTGCCGCCCATCACGAAATCGGCGAAACCCATGATAACATGGCCGGCCGCATCGGTGCCCGTATGGCCTCCCGACAGGATCAGCCGGGTCGAAGCCATGTTGAGCGCCAGCCGCAGCATGGTGGCGACCAGCAGCACGGTCGGGAAGCTGGAGAAATCCAGCGGCTTGTTGATCCACAGCGCCACCATCAGGATCAGAACGCTGATCGCCATGGACAGCGCCAGCCCCCCATCCAGCATCCAGGTCGGAACCGGCAGGATCAGGACGGTAAGGATGAAGACCAGCCCCAGCGCGAAGAACACATCGCGGTGGCGCATGCCTTCGGGCAGGGCGGTGGCGGCAGACATCGGGCGGGCTTCTCCGGCTTTATGTCCGGCAACGTT